>NZ_JASISO010000006.1 GCF_030063135.1 Streptomyces sp. G-G2 | reverse complement strand
AAGGCCTCACAGGTCTTTCTCAAAGGAACCTCATCCACCGAAATGGACGGGGTATCAACTTCTGGCGTTGATTTTTGGCACGCTGTTGAGTTCTCAAGGAACGGACGCTTCCTTTGTACTCACCCTCGCGGGTTTTCCTCCGGGCTTCGTTCTTCGTTTCCGACTCTATCAGACTCTCTCGTGTCCGATTCCCGGTCGAAGCGGGTTTCGCTTTCCAGGTATTCGCTTTCGCGTTTCCCTTTCCGGCGAGTCCGACTCTATCAGAAGTTTTCCACCGGTTTTTCCGGCGTTCATTTTCTGAAAATGAGCTGGCTGTGCCCCGAATATAGAAATTGAATTCCTAGAGGGGGGCGAGCAAGACTTTAAACCATCGCTGCCGAACTTGTCCAGTTCGAGGCAACCGTTCGAATCTACCTCCCCACAGCCACCGTGTCAACGGCGTTTGCGGGACAGACGAGGAGACTAGCAGCTCAGCCGACCGGCCCGCACATCAGGCGGCCGACGGGAGGGTCGCGCTCTGGTCGGCTGACTCCACGTCGCCCACCTCGCCCGCACGGGAGGCGCGGCCGCCCAGGACATAGACGTACAGCAGGAACAGCGCCTCGACCACGACACCGATGGCGATGCGTGCCCAGGTCGGCAGGCCGGAGGGGGTGACGAAGCCTTCCAGGGTGCCCGCGACGAACAGGACCACCGCGAGGCCGATCGCCATGCCGAGGGCGGCGCGGCCCTGTTCGGCCAGGGCCTCGCGGCGGCTGCGGGGGCCCGGGTCTATGACCGTCCAGCCGAGGCGCAGGCCCGTACCCGCGGCGACGAACACCGCCGTCAGTTCGAGGAGGCCGTGCGGGAGGATCAGGCCGAGGAAGACGTCGAGGCGCCCGGCCGAGGACATCAGGCCGATGCCGACCCCGAGGTTGAGCATGTTCTGGAAGAGGATCCACAGCACCGGGATGCCGAGGAAAGCGCCGAAGACCAGGCAGATCGCGACGGCCTGGGCGTTGTTCGTCCAGACCTGGGCGGCGAACGAGGCCGCGGGGTGGCTGGAATAGTACGTCTCGTACTGGCCGCCGGGGCGGGTCAGCTCCCGCAGGTGGTCCGGCGCTCCGATCGAGGCCCGCACCTCCGGGTGGACGGCTATCCACCAGCCGATGAGCGCGGCCAGCGCGGTCGAGAGCACCGCGACCGGTATCCACCAGCGACGGCTGCGGTAGACCGCGGCCGGGAAGCCGGCGGTGAAGAAGCGGGCCACGTCGCGCCATCCGGCCCGGCGCGCGCCGGTCACCGAGGCGCGGGCGCGGGCGACCAGCTGGGTGAGGCGGCCCGTGAGCATCGGGTCGGGCGCGCTCGACTGGATCAGCGAGAGATGGGTCGAGGTGCGCTGGTAGAGCGCGACGAGTTCGTCGGCCTCGGCTCCCGTGAGGCGGCGGCCGCGCCGCAGCAGGACCTCCAGCCGGTCCCATTCCGCACGGTGCGCGGCCACGAAGACATCGAGATCCATCCGGTAACCGCTCCCCTGCCCCAGGTTCCCTGCTCCTACTGTGGTCAGCTTGGCAGACTTGATGAACGAGGGGCGGGGCAGGTCACGTGAAGGGTGTGCGTCGGTGAGTGAACTGGTGACGGGGGACGCGGTCGTCCTGGGACTGAGGCCGGCGAGGCTGCCGAGCCGGGGGCTGGCCTTCGTGCTCGACCTCGTCGTGTATTTCACCGGTTATCAATTGATCAATATCGGGCTGATCTTCGCCATCTCCTCGCTGGACGAGGCGGCCTTCGCGGCCGTCGCGGTGGGCGGGTTCCTGTTGTTCATGGTCGGCATACCGATCGCGGTGGAGACGCTGAGCCACGGGCGGTCCCTCGGGAAGCTCGCCTGCGGACTGCGGGTGGTGCGGGACGACGGCGGGCCGATCCGGTTCCGGCACGCGCTGGTGCGCGGGGCGATGGGCGCGGTGGAGCTGCTTGGCACCTCCGGGATCGTGGCGTGCGTCGCCTCGCTGGTCTCGGAGCGGGGGCGGCGGCTCGGCGACGTCTTCGCGGGGACGCTGGTGGTCCGCGAGCGGGTGCCGGGGGCCCGGGTGGTACCGGTGCCGCCGCCTCCGCCGTGGCTGGCGGGGCGGTTCACGGGGCTCGACCTGTCGGGCGTACCGGACGGGCTGTGGCTGGCGGTGCGCCAGTACCTGACGCGGATGAACCAGCTGGACCCGCGCGTGGGTGCGGCGATGGCCGCCCGGCTGGCGGACGACCTGGTGGCGCGTACGGGGACGCCCCCGCCGCCGGGGGTGCCCGCGGCGGCGTACCTGGCGGCCGTGGTGCACGAACGGCAGTCGCGGGACGCGGCGCGGGCCTTCGGCCGCGGGCAGGCTCACGGGGGCGGTCGCCCGGCGGTCTTCGGTCCCGCGGCGCCGTACGCGGCCCCGGCCCCGACCCCTTCTCCGGCCCCGCATCCGCATCCGTATCCGGCGCCCGCGGTGCCTGCGGCGCCGGTCGCTCCCGTCGCGCCCGAGCAGCCGCGCTCCGGCGGGTTCGCGCCGCCCGCCTGAGTCGGCGGGGGTCAGTCCTGGAAGACCGAGGGCGGGGTCTCCAGGTGTTCCAGCTCGATGCCGGGGGCGGAGAGGACCACGTCCCCGGCCAGGTGGACCGTGTGCACCTCGCCCGTGTCGAGGGCGCTGATCCGGTACGTGTCCACCATCAGCGGGCCGCTGTCCGTGGCGTGTTCCGCGCGCTCGGTCAGCTCCCAGGCCTGGTCGACCGTACGGGGCGCGAGCACCGGGTCGGTGAGGGCGACCAGCCGGATCCGGGTGGCGGGGGCGCCCGGCGCGAGGCGCAGCAGGCGGGCCGTGGAGACCAGGAAGGCCGGGGAGCCGCCGGTGAAGCCGGAGGCGCGGACGTTGCCCTCGCTGGCCTCGGTGCCGGTGGGGTCGGTACGGACCCAGGTGACCCCGTCGATGGCGGCGCCGCGTACCTGCCAGCTGGACGCGTTCAGCTCCATCCGGATGGGGCGGCCCAGCTCGTCGACGGTCAGGTCGACGGAGCCGCGGTGGCCGCCGTCGGGGGTGGTGAGCTGAGCGACGTACCGCCAGCCGCTGGGGCCCGGGGCGCAGTGGAAGTGCTCCTCGCCGAGCGGGGTGTGGTCGTGCGTGTCGTGGAGCGAGTAGCGGCCGCGGGGCATGGTTCACCTTTCCGGGACGGGTACGGCGTGGGTACGGGGCAGGCCCCCGGCATCGCTGCCGGGGGCCTGTCTGACGTGCGGTGGTGCCGCGGATCCGGTGAGGATCAGTAGCGGTAGTGGTCCGGCTTGTAGGGGCCGTCGACGTCGACGCCGATGTAGGAGGCCTGCTCGGGGCGCAGGGTGGTGAGCTTGACGCCGAGGGCGTCGAGGTGGAGCCGGGCGACCTTCTCGTCGAGGTGCTTGGGGAGCACGTAGACGTCGGTCGGGTACTCGGACTGCTTCGTGAACAGCTCGATCTGGGCCAGGGTCTGGTCCGCGAAGGAGTTGGACATGACGAAGGACGGGTGACCGGTGGCGTTGCCGAGGTTCAGCAGACGGCCCTCGGAGAGGACGATCAGGACCTTGCCGTCGGGGAACTTCCAGGTGTGGACCTGGGGCTTGACCTCGTCCTTGACGATGCCGTCGATCTTCGCGAGACCGGCCATGTCGATCTCGTTGTCGAAGTGACCGATGTTGCCCACGATCGCCTGGTGCTTCATCTTGGCCATGTCGGCGGCCATGATGATGTCCTTGTTGCCGGTCGTGGTGATGAAGATGTCCGCGGTCTCCACGACGTCGTCGAGGGTCGCGACCTGGAATCCGTCCATCGCCGCCTGGAGCGCGCAGATCGGGTCGATCTCGGTGATGATGACGCGCGCGCCCTGGCCGCGGAGCGACTCGGCGCAGCCCTTGCCGACATCGCCGTAGCCGAAGACGACCGCGACCTTGCCGCCGATGAGGACGTCGGTGGCGCGGTTGATGCCGTCGATCAGGGAGTGGCGGCAGCCGTACTTGTTGTCGAACTTCGACTTGGTGACGGCGTCGTTCACGTTGATCGCCGGGAACAGCAGGGTGCCCTCGGACATCATCTCGTACAGGCGGTGGACACCGGTGGTGGTCTCCTCGGTGACGCCGCGGATCTCGGACGCGAGCTGCGTCCACTTCTGCGGGGCCTCGCCGAGGGTGCGGTTCAGCAGGGTGAGGATGTGCGCGTACTCCTCGGAGTCCGCCGTCGACGGGTCCGGGGCCGCGCCGGCCTTCTCGAACTCGACGCCCTTGTGGACGAGGAGGGTGGCGTCACCGCCGTCGTCGAGGATCATGTTCGGGCCGCCGGTGGGGGTGTTCGGCCAGGTCAGGGCCTGCTCCGTGCACCACCAGTACTCCTCCAACGTCTCGCCCTTCCAGGCGAAGACGGGGACGCCGGCCGGGGCCTCGGGGGTGCCGGTCGGGCCGACCGCGATGGCGGCGGCGGCGTGGTCCTGGGTGGAGAAGATGTTGCACGAGGCCCAGCGGACGTCGGCGCCGAGGGCGACGAGGGTCTCGATCAGCACGGCGGTCTGCACGGTCATGTGCAGGGAGCCGGTGACGCGGGCGCCCGCGAGGGGCTGGGTGGCGGCGTACTCGGCGCGGATCGACATCAGGCCGGGCATCTCGTGCTCGGCGAGGGTGATCTCCTTGCGGCCGAAGGCGGCGAGGGAGAGGTCGGCGACCTTGAAGTCGGTGAATGCTGCAGTCATGCGGGCTGCTCCTCGTGGGTCGAGAGGTGGGTACGGCTGAGCCGTGCACCGCTGAACGGCGCACCGAGCACAGTCCGTCGGAGGCCCTCTCTCCCCACGGCCGGTCACGAGGACCGCCCGACCGCCATCAGCGGCGACGCCTGACACTGATGACGAATCTACACCGATCGGCGGAGCGTGCCCCAGTCGGTTGCTGATCTGCTCGTGGCGGCGCGGATCCGGATGAGGGCCTTCCGCCGGAGCTGTCAGCCCGCGCTGGTGGGCGCGGGGGTGGGCGCCGGAACGGGCGCGGGCGCGGGTGCCGGGACGGCCGTACGGGCCTCCCGGGCGGTTCCCGCGGCCGCTGCTCCCTCCACTCCTCCCTCCACCACTCCCTCCGCCGCTCCCTCCCCGGCCGCCGACGGGAGGCCCGAGGTGCTCTCCGGCTATCTGACGGAGCGGACGGTGAGGACCGAATTGGCCGCGGACGGCAAGGAGGCCGCGATCCGCGAGATGGCGGCGATGCCGGCGACCACGGGCAACGTCCGGGACACCGAGGAGCTGGTCCGGGTCGCGCTGGCCCGTGAGGCGCAGGGCACCACGGGGCTCGGCGAGTCCATCGCCATCCCGCACGCCAAGACGGACGCGGTCAGCCGCCCCACCGTCGGCTTCGCCCGGTCCACGGAGGGCATCGAGTGGGGCGCCCCGGACGGGACGACGGCCCAGCTGGTCTTCATGATCTCGGTGCCGGAGGCCGCGGCGGGCGACGAGCACCTGCGGATCCTGGCCCTGCTCTCGCGCAAGCTGATGGACTCGGGCTTCCGGGACCGGCTCCGCTCGGCCCCCGACGAGGCGGCGATCCTGGACGTGCTGCGCGAGATCCAGTAGATCCAGTAGCCCCTGCACCCGCGCGCGAAGGCCCCCCGCACCGGACGGTGCGGGGGGCCTTCGCGCGTTCAGCGCCGTCAGTGGGTGTCGCCGCCCGGGGTTGTGGCCGGGTTGGCGCCGGAGGCCGCCGCCGCCGCGTTGTAGATGTCGGGCTCCAGATAGATCACGCGGGCGATCGGGACCGCCGCGCGGATCCGCTCCTCGGCCGCGTTGATGGCGTTCGCCACCTCGGTGGCGGTGTCGTCGTGCTGTACGGCGATCTTGGCCGCGACCAGGAGTTCCTCCGGGCCGAGGTGGAGCGTACGCATGTGGATGACGCCGGTGACGGTGTCCCCGTCGACCAGCGCGGCCTTGATCTGCTCGACCTGTTCGACGCCCGCGGCCTCGCCCAGCAGCAGGGACTTGGTCTCGGCGGCCAGGATGATCGCGATGGCGATGAGCAGGACGCCGATGCACAGGGTGCCGATGCCGTCCCAGACGCCGTCGCCGGTCGCCAGGGCGATGCCGACGCCGCCGAGGGCCAGGACCAGGCCGATCAGCGCGCCGAAGTCCTCCAGGAGGACCACGGGGAGTTCGGGGGCCTTGGCGCGCTTGATGAACTGGCCCCAGGACAGCGAGCCGCGGATCTCGTTCGACTCCTTGATCGCGGTGCGGAAGGAGAAGGATTCCGCGACGATCGCGAAGACCAGCACGCCCACCGGCCAGTACCAGTGCTCGATGGCGTGCGGTTCCTTGATCTTCGCGATGCCCTCGTAGATGGCGAACATGCCACCGACGGTGAAGAGCACGATGGAGACGAGGAAGGCGTAGATGTAGCGCTCGCGCCCGTAACCGAAGGGGTGTTGCGGGGTCGCCTCGCGCTGGGCCTTCTTCCCGCCCAGGAGCAGCAGCCCCTGGTTGCCGGAGTCCGCCAGCGAGTGGACGCTTTCCGCGAGCATCGACGACGAGCCGCTGAAGACGAAGGCCACGAACTTGGCTACAGCGATGGCGAGGTTGGCGGCGAGTGCCGCCACGATCGCCTTGGTACCGCCCGACGCGCTCATGGTTTTGGGAGTTCCCTTCCTCGGTGCGGCGGCCCTGGCCGGGGCGCCGCGCTACGGCGGCACATTGTCGCAGCCTCTGCGGCTGACGGTGCGGAGGGTCCGGACGGTCCGGGTCGTGCGTCAGACCGCCAGGGTGGCGCGGAAGACCGTACCGGCGCCCGACAACACGGCCCGCTCGCCCGCCGGGACGAAGACCGATTCGCCCGGCGCCAGGGTCAGTTCGCCCGCGCGCGGGGCGCCCGCCGTGCACAGCAGGATCTGCGGGGCGGTGTCCGGGAGGGCGCGCGGGGCGCCGCCGGGGGCGAGGGCGAAGCGGGAGAGCCGGAACTCGTCGATGGGGGCCGGGTAGACCTCTTCACCGTCGTCCCCGGCCTCGGGGCGCAGTGCGCCCGGGTCGCCGGACTCGAACCTGACGACCTTCAGCAGTTCGGGTACGTCCACGTGCTTGGGGGTGAGTCCGGCGCGCAGCACGTTGTCGGAGTTGGCGAGGAGTTCCACGCCGAGGCCGTCGAGGTAGGCGTGCGGGACTCCGGCGCCGAGGAACACGGCTTCACCGGGCTGGAGTCGGAAGTGGTTGAGCAGCATGGCCGCGATCACGCCGGGGTCGCCGGGGTACGCGTGGACCAGGGAGGCGTACGGCGTGTACGGGCCTCCCAGCCGCTCGGCGGCGGCGCCCGCCTCGGTGACCGTGCGGGCCATCTCGGTGCGGTCGGCGGCCAGTACGGCGGTGAGCACCTCGCGCAGGGCCGCTTCTTCCGGCTGGGCGCGCAGCAGGTCGACGTACGGCTTGAGGCTGTCGACGTCCAGGCCTTCGAGCAGGTCGGCGGCCTCCGTCGGCGGGCGGAAACCGCAGAGCCCGTCGAAGGGGGTGAGCGCGCAGAGCATCTCGGGCTTGTGGTTGGCGTCCTTGTAGTTGCGGTGTCCGGCGTCGATGGGGACCCCTCGGCGTTCCTCGTCGGCGAAGCCTTCCCGCGCCTGGGCCAGGTCGGGGTGGACCTGGAGGGAGAGCGGGGCGCCCGCGGCGAGGAGCTTGAGGAGGAAGGGCAGCCGGGGGCCGAACCGGGCGACGGCGGCCGCGCCCAGTTCGCCTTCGGGGTCGGCCTCGATGACCGCGGACAGGGTGGTCGCGCCCGCACCCCGGTCGAGCCGGGAGGGGGCGCCGGGGTGGGCGCCCATCCACATCTCGGCCTGGGGTTCACCGGTCGGGGCGACCCCGAGGAGGGCCGGGATGGCGGTGGCCGAGCCCCAGGCGTAGGGGCGGATCGTGTTCGTGAGGCGGTCCATCGGTGTTCGTCTTCCTGGGAGAGAGGGGCGGGCACAGGTGCGTGCCCTCAGGTACGTCCCCTTGTGGCCAGCGCGAGGTACGCGGTGGCGAAGTCCGTGACCGCGAGGAGCTCGGCGAGCTGTTCGAGGTCGCCGCCCTCCTCGGGTTCGATCTCGCTGATGGCCGTGTCGTGGCTGTGGGCGAGTTCGCGTGCGGCGGGCGCGGCGGTGAGTCCGCCGGCGGGCCGGTCACGCAGCAGGACGACCCGGGCGTGCAGAGCCTGTGGCTCGTCGACCCGGTCACGGAAGAATTCGTCGGGATCGGCGCCCGCGGCGAGGGCGCCCGCGAGCAGGGTCCCGTGGGCGGGCAGCGCCTCGGGCAGTTCGGCGGCGAGGGCGGGGCGGCCCGCGAGTTCGGCGAGGGTCGCGGCGAAGCGCCGTCCGGCGGGTCCCGCGCCGGGGCCCTCGCTCCAGATCAGGGCGAGGGAGTCGGCGAGTTCGGAGGCGAGGGTCTTGGCCGGGTTGCCGTACGTCGCGATGGCGGGCCCGCAGCGTTCGGCGGTGCGGTCGAGGCGGTCGGCGACGAGCTGGAGGGTGGCGGGGGCGGCGGGGACCAGGCCGAGCTTGTCGAGGAGGACGAGCAGCGGGGTCAGCAGGGCCCAGAGGGCGCCCGGTCCGGCGGCGGCGCTCTCGTCGTACTCCTGGTACGGGGCCTTGGCCATCGGTACGAAGAGCCCGTGCGCGCCGGCGACGGCCTCGCTGAGCGGGGACCGTTCGGGGGCGACCGCGACGACGGTGCAGCCGCGCCGGTAGGCCAGTTCGGCGAGGGCTTCGAGGCCGGGCTCGGTGCCGTCGGTGGTGGTGAGGAGCAGCAGGTCCACGGGGCCGGCCCAGCCGGGGAGGGTCCAGCGCATGGCTCCGGCTGCGGGGGCCACGCCCGTGGGGTGCAGCCGGGTGACCGGGGCCGAGGCGCCCACGAGGGCGCTGATCAGGTCGGCGACTCCGGCGGCGGCGGTGCCGGGGCCCGCGATCATGACGGCGCGGGGGCGGCCGTCGGGGCGCAGGTCGTCCAGCCCGGCCTCGGCGGCGTGCCGGACAGCGGTGCGGACCCTGGCTCCGGCGTCGGCGGCGCCGCGGAGCAGGCCGCGGCGGTCTGCGCGGGCCAGCTCCTCGGGTGCGTCGAGCAGCGAGTCGTCGAGCATGGCGGCCTCCGGTCGGCTGTTGAGCGTTTCGGGCCCAACGTAGTGCCCAGGGAGAACCTGGGCCGTCTCTTTCGGATCTGGGCGGTCGAGCCCACGTCGTCCGGTGCCGTGCCCCGCGTCGTCCGGTGCCGTGCCCCGCGAGGCGCGGGAGCGCCCGAGCACGGGACGTACTCGGGCGGTGCGACCCCGCTCGGCCTCCGGGGCCCTCGAAGGGGGTCCGGGGCGGAGCGGGCGAAGCCAACACATCGCGGCGAGGTGCGGTACCGGCGGCGCGGGCCGGGCACGATCCGAGGGACGGCCTAGGCGGGGCGGCGGGCCTCGTCCACGAGGAGGACCGGGATGCCGTCGCGCACGGGGTACGCGAGACCGCAGTCCTGGCCGGTGCAGATCAGCTCGGGCGCGTCCGCGTCGGCCGACCGGTCCCGGAGGGGAGCGTGGCAGACGGGGCAGGCGAGGATCTCCAGAAGGCCGGCTTCGAGCGGCATGGGGGCGTCCCTTCGAACATGTGGATTGGGCCCGGTCAGCGTACCGCCGGGCCGCGGCTCGCGCGGCCCGGCGGTGGGGTGCTCCTGGGGAGCGTCGTCGAGGAGCGTCGCCCGGCCGCCGGGCGGGGCTGGTGGTGCCGGACGCCACCAGCCGGACGGGACGGCGGCGACAGGGCCTACGCGCGGACGAGCGCGAGGACCTCGTCGCGCACCGTGTGCAGGGTCGCGCTGTCGCGGGCCTCCACGTTCAGGCGCAGCAGCGGCTCGGTGTTGGAGGGGCGCAGGTTGAACCACCAGTCGGCGCCGGTCACGGTGAGGCCGTCCAGTGCGTCGGTGCTCACGCCGTCCTGGCCGGCGTACGCCTCCTTGACGGCGGCCATCCGGCCGCTCTGGTCGGCGACGGTGGAGTTGATCTCGCCGGAGCCCTGGTAGCGGTCGTAGGCGGCGACGAGCCCGGAGAGCGGGCCGTCCTGGCCGCCGAGGGCCGCGAGGACGTGGAGCGCGGCGAGCATGCCGGTGTCCGCGTTCCAGAAGTCCTTGAAGTAGTAGTGCGCCGAGTGCTCGCCGCCGAAGATGGCGCCGGTCTTGGCCATCTCCTCCTTGATGAAGGAGTGGCCGACGCGGGTGCGGACGGGGGTGCCGCCGTTCTCGCGGACGACCTCGGGGACGGACCAGGAGGTGATCAGGTTGTGGATGACGATGCCGGAGCCGCCGTTGCGGGCCAGTTCGCGGGCCGCGACGAGGGCGGTGATCGCGGACGGGGAGACGCCCTCGCCGCGTTCGTCGACGACGAAGCAGCGGTCGGCGTCGCCGTCGAAGGCGAGGCCGAGGTCGGCGCCCTCGGCCAGGACGCGGGCCTGGAGGTCGATGATGTTCTTCGGGTCGAGGGGGTTGGCCTCGTGGTTGGGGAAGGTCCCGTCCAGTTCGAAGTACATCGGTACGAGGTCCAGCGGGAGCCCGGCGAAGACGGTGGGGACGGTGTGGCCGCCCATGCCGTTGCCCGCGTCGACGACGACCTTCAGGGGGCGGATCGCGGTGAGGTCGACCAGGCCCTTGAGGTACTCGGCGTAGCCGGTGAGGGTGTCGCGTTCGGTGACGGTGCCCGCGGCGACGGGGGCGGTCTCGGGGGCGCCCTCCTCGGACCACTTCTCGGCCAGTGCGCGGATCTGCGCGAGGCCGGTGTCCTGGCCGACGGGGGCGGCGCCCGCCCGGCACATCTTGATGCCGTTGTACTGGGCCGGGTTGTGCGAGGCCGTGAACATGGCGCCGGGCAGGTCGAGCAGGCCGGAGGCGTAGTAGAGCTGGTCGGTGGAGCACAGGCCGATCAGGGTGACGTCGACGCCGCGGGCCGCCGCGCCGCGGGCGAAGGCGTTGGAGAGGCCGGGCGAGGAGGGGCGCATGTCGTGGCCGACGACGATCGCCGAGGCGTTCGTGACCTCGACGAAGGCCGCGCCGAACAGCTCCGCCAAGGGCTCGTCCCATTCGTCCGGGACGATGCCCCGGACGTCGTACGCCTTGACGATGTTCGAAAGATCAGCAGCCACTGCCTGCCCTCCTGAGGGTTCTGTGCGGGGCACCAAACCTACCCTGCACGGCGGGCAGCTCTTCCGACGATCAGATGAAGGGCCGGGTACGGCCGGGTCTCAGGACTCCGGCGAGCGCAGGACCCGGAGGTGGCCGCGCCGGGCGGGGCCGTTGACCTGCCCGGTGGTACCGGAAGCGCCGGGTCCGCCGTTCTGGGCGACGCCGGGGCGGTCCGCGCGCTCGTGCGGGCGGGCGGCCTCGCGGACGGCGTTGGCGAGGGCTTCGAGATCGTCCCCGGTGGGGCGCGAGGGCGCGGAACCGTCCGACAGGCGTACGACGTCCCAGCCGCGGGGCGCGGTGAGGCGCTCCGAGTGCTCGGCGCACAGGTCGTAGCAGTGGGGTTCGGCGTAGGTGGCGAGCGGGCCGAGGACTGCGGTCGAATCGGCGTAGACGTACGTCAGCGTCGCGACGGCAGGGCGGCCGCACGCGGTGCGAGAACAGCGACGTACAGGGCTCACGACGTTGGACGGTACCGCACTCTTGACCGGGCCGCGACGACTCCCCCGGGGGCGGGTGCCGTGTCGTCACCCGATCCCGGGCGGTGGGCCGTTGCGGGTCGCCCCCGTCCCGGCGGCGAGGGCTACCCTGCGAGGGTGATGGACACCCCGCTGACTCCCCCTGCCGATGGACTTCCCCAGGAACCGCGGACGCGACGGCGCGACCGGCACGGCCGGGGGATGCGCGGACCGCTCGCTCCCCCGCAGGTGCCGCTGTCCGCCAGTCGCGGGGAGCTGTTCGGGGACCTGGTGCGGGACTCCGTGGAGCGGCTGGAGCGGCGCTGGCCGCAGCTGGCGGAGGTGGAGTTCATGGTGGGCGAGGTACCGAGTCCGCCCGGGGGCCCGGAGGGCGGCTGGAACGACGAGGCGGTACCGCTGGGCGGGATGATCGCGGCGGACGGCGACCGGGCCGCGCGGATCGTGGTGTACCGGCGGCCCGTGGAGATCAGGACGAAGTCACGGGACGAGCGGGCAGTGCTGGTGCACGAGATCGTGGTGGAGCAGGTGGCGGAGCTGCTGGGGCTGTCACCCGAGACGGTGGATCCCCGGTACGGGCAGGAGTAGGCCCCCTGCCCGTGGCGGAGGGGATCAGTCCGTCAGGACCGAGAGGTCCTGGACGGCCTTGGGGACGGCCACCGTGCCGCGGTCGTCCTGGAAGGTCTGGACCGTGAACATCGGGATGCCCTCGCGCGGCAGGGACAGCGTGCGGGCCGCGTGGACCGGGCCGCCCGAGAGGGTTTCCACGGTCAGCGCGTACTGCCCCTTGCCGCCGGCCGGGGCGGGGGGCTGCGGGACCGCCAGGGTGGTGCCCGCCTTGACGGTGAACTCCTTGACGGCCGCCTCGCCGCCCTGGGTGCCCGGGGAGGCCGTGACCCGGACCTTCGCGTCCGCCGCACCGGAGGGCACGGTCAGCGCGAGGGTGGTCGCGCCGTTGTCGGTGCGGTTGTCGGCGACGGTGGCGCGGGCGCCGACCGGGGCGGAGGCCGCGATGAAGCCGAGTTCCTGCTTGGCCCCGCTGCCCCGGACCACCCGCAGCGCGGCGACCACGGGGACCGCCTTGTGGCCGCCGGACGGGGTCAGGACGAGTGAACCGGCCTCGCCGCGGGTGACGTCCTTGAGGTCCAGGACCGCCGACATGCCGCCCTTGACGTGCAGTTGTTCATTGCCCGCCGGGGTGATCGAGCCGCCGGGCCCGGTGAGGCGCAGGCCGAGGTCCGCGTCCTCGTCGCCGGGTGCGTGGGCGATCAGCCGTACGGAGGTGGCGTCGGCCGGGATCCCGGGCAGCACCAGGGTGCCCGCCGGGTCGGTGGAGGCGGGCAGCCAGTCGGAGCCGACGCCGTCCTCGCTGACCTGGACCGAGGCGCCGATCCGGCCCGAACGGGTCGTCACGTGCGCGGTGAGGTCGGCGAGCTGGGCACTGGGCGCGATGGTGGACAGCAGGACGGGGACGCTGGACCTCGGCCCGATCTTGATGTTCTCGCCGCTGCCCGGGTCGGTCTTCAGGGCGCCGTCGGGGCCGAACAGCCGGATGTCGACCACCGCGGGGGTGTCGTCGGCGTTGGTGAGGTGCACGTAGTCCTGGCGGCCCTTGGCGGTGCTGGCGCCGGGGAACCAGAAGTCGGTGCCGGGGGCGGTGCAGGCCACCCCGAGCAGCCCGCGGGCCTGGCCGACGTCGACCTTGGTGGTCTGCTGGGCGGTCCAGCCGGGGGCGAGGACCCCGTCGGCGGTGCCGGTGAGGGCGGGGGCCTCGGCGCCGGTGGAGGCGGCGCCGACGGGGGCCCCGGGGGTCTTGGACTCCAGGACGGGCTTGGCGTCCTTGATCGCGCCCGCGAGTCCGGCCGTGCCCTTGGCCTGCGGCTTCGGCGAGCCCGGGGTGATCGACGTGTAGGTGGTGTCGGCGATGTCCGAGGTGCTGGGCGCGGGGCAGACCAGGGTGGTGCGTTCGACCGGGAGCCGGGCGGCGGACCGCTGGCGGGCCTTGGCGTCGGCGGTGGCCGGGGCGGCGGGCGCGGTGAGGACGGCGAGGCCGGTGACGGCGGCGAGCGCGGCGGTGACGGCCGCGAGGGTCAGGGGGGCGCGCTTCACTGCTGGGGGCTCCCGTCGGGACGCTGGAGGGGCTGTCCGTAGGCGTCGTACTGGCCGTACTCGTCGTACGGGTACGGGGGCTGCGGGGGGTAGGGCTGCTGCGCGTACGGGTCGTACGGCTGCGGGGGCTGCGGCTGCTGTTGCTGTTGCGGGTAGCCGTACTGGCCGTCGCCGTACTGGCCGTCGCCGTAACGGGGTTCGCCGTACTGGGGGTCGCCGTACTGGGGGTCGGGTGTCTGCTCGTAGCCGGGCGGGGGGCCCTGGTCGGCGTACACCGGGTCCGGCTGCTGGGGGTAGTACTCCTGCTGGGCCGGGATCTGGGCGTACGGATCGGCCACCGGGCCCTGGGGTTCCAGGGGCTCGGCGGGGGACTCGGCCTCGGCGCGCAGGCGGCGGGCGCGGCGGCCCTCGCCCGCTTCGGCGGGGCCGGGCTGGGCGGGTACGGCGCCCTCCTCGTCCGGCAGGTCGTCGTCCAGGCTGCGGCGGCGCCCGGGCAGGGCCATGACCAGCAGCAGGACGGCGAGGGCGCCCTGGGTCCAGTGCCAGGCGGTGCGGGCGAGGGAGTCGGCGTAGACGAGGTCGAGGCGGCCGCCCCGGGCGGGGAGTTCGAAGCCCTGGGCCCAGCCGTCGACGGTCTTCGCCTTCAGCGGCTTGCCGTCGAGGGTGGCCTGCCAGCCGGGGGCGGCCCGGTCGGCGATGCGCAGCACCCGGGCGGCGCCGCCGGCTTCGGCCGGGGGGATCTTCGTATGGGCCTCGACGGGTCCGGAGGCGACCGGGACGGGGTCCTCGCCGGGCTTCCCGGAGACGATCACGGCGCGGGCGACCTGGCGGTCCACCCGCCACAGCGCGTCGCCGTCCAGCTGGCTGAGGCGGCTGAGGCCCGGGGTGGCGTCGAGGACCCGGCGGAACTGCTGCGGGGCGTCGTCGCGGACCAGGACGTAGCGGATGGCGAAGCCGCCGAGCTGGCTGCTCTGGTCGGCGCCGGAGCCCGCGACCAGGCTGGAGACCACCTTGTCGAGGCGGGTGTCGCTGCCCGCGGCGGCGGCGAGTTCGGCGTCGCCGAGGCGGCCGCCGGAGCCCCGTACGAGGGTGTAGGCGACCTCGGCGGGCGAGCCGCCGCCGAGGACGAGGGTGCGGGCCTGGTCGCGGGTGCCGCTCTCCTCGGCGACGAAGGCGGGGACCTGGACGGGGTCGCGGCGCTCCAGCGGTCCGTCGGCGCCGCCGAGCATCCAGCCCGCCGCGACGAGCAGCGGGCCCGCGGCGGCGGCGAGGGCGACGAGGGCGGCGAGCGGCTGGCGCCAGCCGAAGCTGCGGGCGGCGACGCGTTCCTTGGCTCCGTCGGCGCCGATGGCGGCGGCGGCGAGCAGGGCCAGGCCGTAGACGAGGGTGGCGGGGCCGGCCCAGACGGTGCGGTTGACCAGGGTGGCGAGGAGCAGCGCGGCCAGCGCCGCGGCCCAGGCGGTGGTGACGGCGAGGCGGCGTTCGGCGCGCAGCAGGGCGGCCAGGGCGGCGAGGACGACGCCGAGGAGCAGCAGCCCGCCCGCGGCCCGGGGGCCGCCGGGGCTGAGGCCGAGCAGGTCGAGGGCGGAGGCGGTGCCGGGGCCCTGGGGCAGGCCCGCCTCGCGCAGGAGGGCGGCGGGGTGGCCGAACAGGCTCAGCGACCAGGGGGCCAGGACCAGCAGCGGTACGGCGAGGGTGGCGGCGAGCCGGGGGGCGTACGTCGTCCACGCGGCCCGGCGCACGGCGAGCGCGGCGACGCCGAGGAGCGCGGCGAGCGGCCAGACGACGGGGGTGAAGGCGGTGGCCGCGGTCAGCAGCAGGGTGTACGTCCACACCGCGCGCCAGCCGCCCTTGCCGTCGGCGGCTCCGGCGAACCCGAAGGCCCTGACGGCGGAGCGGGCGATGAGCGGCAGCAGGACGGCGAGGACGGCGGTGCCGAGGCGGCCGGTGGCCAGCGCTCCGGTGACGGCGGGCAGGAAGGCGTAGGCGACGGCGGCCCAGGCGCGCAGCAGCCGGGAGCCGACCAGGGGCCGGGAGGCGAAGTAGGCGGTGAGTCCGGCGAGCGGGACGGAGCAGACCAGCAGCAGGGTGAGCGCGGTCTGCGTGGAGCCGAACAGCAGGGCGGCGAGGGCGCCGAGGACGGCGAGGTAGGGGGGCGCGTCGGCGGTGGAGCCGGTGCCGACGGGGTGCCAGTCGTCGGCGTACCCGTGCCAGAGGGCGAGCGCGCCGTCGGGCGCGGGGAGCAGGGCGCCGCCCATCAGGGAGCCGCCGCCGAGGAGGCCGCGGCAGGCGATGAGGGAGGCGAGGAGCAGGAGGGCGAAGAGGACGGGGGCGGGCTTGCGGGCGATCCGCTTGAGCCGGGCGAACTGCTCGATGTCCAGGAAGTCGGCGTCGTCGCCGCCGGGGCCGGATTCGACGGCTCCGCCGTGCCTGCTGGCGCCGCCGGGTTCGGTGTCCTGGGCGGCGCCGAAGTACCCGGCGAGCTGTTCGACGTTGGCGCGCAGGGTGGCGCCGGGCGGCGGGAAGAGCGGGCGCAGTTCCTTGGCGGGGACGGCGGGGCGGCCGCGGCGTCTGCGGGCGCCGAGGACGCGGCCGGGCCGCAGCAGGGTGCCGAGCAGGCCGCCGATCTCGTCGACGGCCTGGCCGGGGGCCTTGCCGACGAGGTAGCCGAGGGTGCGCAGGACGGTGCCGAGGAGGATGCGGAGCATGACATAGGGCAGGGCGCCGGCGCTGGAGTTGGCGAGCACCGTGTAGGTGGCGCCCGCCTTGTCGACGCGGTGGGGGCTGACGCTGGAGCGGCCCGCGCAGTCGACGGTGCGGCGCTCGCGGGCGGAGGCCTCGGCGTGGCGCAGGACGGCGTCGGGGGCGACGAGGACGGTGTGCCCGGCGCTTAGGGCGCGCCAGCACAGGTCGACGTCGTCGCGCATCAGGGGCAGCCGGCGGTCGAAGCCGCCGAGCTCGTCGTAGACGTCACGGCGCACCAGCATGCCCGCGGTGGAGACGGAGAGCACGGGGCGGACCTGGTCGTGCTGGCCCTGGTCCTGTTCGCGGCGGTCCAGGCCGGTCCAGCGGCGGCCGCTGCGGGCGATGGTGACACCGGCTTCGAGGAGCTGCTTGCCGTCGTACCAGCCGCGCAGCTTGGGGCCGATGACGGCGGCCTCGGGGTTCTCCTCGGCGACGCGCAGGAGTTCGGTGAGGGCGTCGGGGGCGGGCGCGCAGTCGTCGTGGAGCAGCCAGAGCCACTGGACGGGTTCGCCGTGGGGCAGGTCGGGGAGGTCGTAGTTCTCGTCCTGCCAGGTGCGGCTGACGGGGTCCCAGCCGCTGGGGCGCTTGAGGTAGGGCAGGTCCTCGGGGGTGAGGACGCCCGCCGCGGCGGCGGCCTCGTCGACGGCCGCGCCGAATCCGGTGCGCCGGGCGAGGTGCAGGACCCGGTCGTCACCGAGGGCTTCGGCGAGCAGGCGCGCGGAGTCGTCGGCGCTGCCGTTGTCGGCGGCGACGTGGCTCTGCGCGGGGCGTTCCTGACCGAGGAGCCCGGCGAGCGTCTGGGGCAGCCAGCGGGCACCGTCGTGGGCGACGACGACCGCGGTGACGACGTGCCGGGGGAACTCGGGGACGGCCGGACCCTGGTGGGAGGCCGTCGAGTGGCTGTGCAGGGACATCGCGGTACGGGCCCTCCGGCCGGGGGTCCGGGGGTGGTGTGCCCTCGGAGGCTGCTGGACAGCGCCCCACACTAACGGCTGGAAACACAGCGGTCCGCCTCCTGCGGGGAAGGTGCAGGAGGCGGACCGTTTGCTCTGTTCCGGACGTATCGGCGCAATCAGACGGCTGCCTTTTTCAGGCGGCGGCGTTCACGCTCGGACAGTCCGCCCCAGATACCGAACCGCTCGTCGTTGGCAAGGGCGTACTCAAGGCATTCGGAGCGGACTTCACAGGCGAGGCAGACCTTCTTGGCCTCGCGGGTGGAGCCGCCCTTTTCGGGAAAGAAGGATTCGGGGTCGGTCTGGGCGCAGAGTGCGCGCTCCTGCCAGCCGAGCTCCTCGTCCGCCTCCTCGACCAGCAGTTCCTGAAACAGCTCGGTCATGTGCGCCCCTCGCTCTGTCTTCGCGTCCCCGTGGTGTGGCCGTCACCGATTGCTACGGAACGACACGAGTGAAATTACAAGGCGCTGCTCCTGTGCAGTCAAGCCGAGATCTGCTATTGGGCCCCTTATTCACTCTGCGGAACCAAGGGTATGCAGAAAGTGTTCAAATCGCCAAAAACCGTGACACATGCAACACGTACGGACGGACCACGACGGATCGCGGTCCCCGTCCATGGTCGACGCGGCGTCTTCGAGCGGGGTTGCGCTCCGGCGGGAGAAGCGGCCCAGATCACATTCCGGTCACGAGCCGACGTGATCCGGACGTGGTTGCACCGCCACATGCCCGGCCTCGGAGTGCACAAACCTTTCTCCGCACCCTGTAACCGGATGAGGTGAAACTTTTCGACCAAACTGGACATTGGGTTGACAGTCGCCCCGTCGAACCGGTCTCCTTGTTGCCATGTCAGCGCCCGCAGCCGCCACCTGGACCCCCATTCGTGGGTTCCTGCGCGCTGCCCAGGTTCGCTGTTGCTGTTGCAGCTGTTGATGCCTCCGGAGCTCCGGCTCCGCCGAGCACCGGCTTCACACCCCCAGCAACCGACCGCGCGACCGCGCCACTGACATCCGTCGAGGTACTTCCGCAATGAACGCGACGAACACCCCGAACGCCCCGCAGCTCCACGCCCCCCAGGTCCAGATCCGGGGCGCCGAGAGCGACCTCCAGATCGCGGGCGACATCCTCTCCGTCCAGCACCTCCTCCAGCCCGCCCGCGAGCACCCGGCCACCGTCGCCGAGTTCGCCGGGCTCGCCCGCTCCCTCGCCGAGGACCGCTCCCAGTGGGAGCACCTCGTCGAGTACGACGCCTCCTCCCGCTGGTACCACCGGCTGCGCACCGGCCCCGGCTACGAGGTCTGGCTCCTCAGCTGGGTCCCCGGCCAGGGCAGCGGGGTCCACGACCACGGCCCGTCCTCCGGAGTCCTCACCGTCCTGGAGGGCGAGCTCACCGAGCACACCGCCCGCGGCCCCCGCGCCCTCGCCGCGGGCAGCCAGCGCGTCTTCGCCCCCGGCTACGCCCACGAGGTCGTCAACGACTCCCTCGACGGCGCGGTCAGCCTGCACGTGTACTTCCCCGGCCTGACCGAGATGCCCCTGCACGACGAACCCCGGGACGCCGGGCGGAGTAACGCCGCTCACTCCTGCTCCCCGGCCCGCCAGAGCGCCGTATCCGCCTGACACACTGCGCTGCATGCGCATTGTTGTACTGGCCGGCGGCATCGGCGGCGCCCGGTTCCTCCGGGGACTCAGGTCGGCCGAGCCCGACGCGGACATCACGGTCATCGGCAACACCGGTGACGACATTCACCTGTTCGGGCTCAAGGTGTGCCCCGACTTGGACACGGTGATGTACACCCTCGGCGGTGGCATCAACGAGGACCAGGGCTGGGGCCGCACCGACGAATCCTTCAAGGTCAAGGAAGAACTCGCGGCCTACGGGGTCGGACCGGACTGGTTCGGCCTCGGCGACCGCGACTTCGCGACCCACATCGTCCGCACCCAGATGCTCGCCGCGGGCTACCCGCTCAGCGCCGTCACCGAGGCCCTGTGCGACCGCTGGCAGCCCGGAGTGCGGCTGCTGCCGATGTCCGACGACCGGGTCGAGACCCACATCGCCGTCACCGAGGCGGGTACCGGTGAGCGGAAGGTCATCCACTTCCAGGAGTACTGGGTGCGGCTGCGCGCCTCCGTGGACGCGGAGGCCGTCGTACCGGTCGGCGCCGAACAGGCCAAGCCCGCGCCCGGCGTGCTGGAGGCCATCGCGGCCGCCGACGTGATCATCTTCCCGCCGTCCAACCCAGTCGTCTCGATCGGCACCATCCTCGCCGTGCCCGGCATCCGCGAGGCCGTGGCCGACGCCGGGGCGCCGGTGATCGGCCTCTCCCCCATCGTCGGGGGCGCGCCCGTGCGCGGCATGGCCGACAAGGTGCTGGCCGCCGTCGGCGTCGAGTCCACGGCCGCCGCCGTCGCCCTCCACTACGGCACCGGACTGCTGGACGGCTGGCTCGTCGACACCTCCGACGCGGAGGCGACCGCCGAGGTGGAGGCCGTCGGGATCACCTGCCGCGCGGTGCCGCTGATGATGACCGACCTCGCCGCGACCGCGGCCATGGCCCGGGCCGCGCTGGACCTGGCGGAGGCCTCCCGGTGAGCGGGGACGTCCCCTCGTACGGAGTACGGGCCGTGGCCGGGCTCCCGGAGGTCCGCCCGGGCGACGACCTGGCGCGGCTGATCGCGGCCGCCGCCCCGGAGCTGCGCGACGGGGACGTCCTGCTCGTCACCTCGAAGATCGTCTCCAAGGCGGAGGGCCGGATCGTCACCGCCGACTCCCGCGAGGAGGCCATCGACGCCGAGACGGTACGGGTGGTCGCGCGCCGCGGTCCGCTGCGCATCGTGGAGAACCGGCAGGGCCTGGTCATGGCCGCCGCCGGGGTCGACGCCTCCAACACCGCCGCGGGCACGGTCCTGCTGCTGCCCGAGGATCCCGACGCCTCGGCGCGGGCGATCCGCGCGGGGCTGCGGGCCGCCCTGTCCGTGGATGTCGGCGTCCTCGTGACCGACACCTTCGGGCGACCCTGGCGCACCGGGCTGACGGATGTCGCGATCGGCGCGGCCGGGGTAAGGGTCCTGGAGGACCTGCGCGGCAACGCCGACGCCCACGGCAACCCGCTGAGCGCGACCGTGGTGGCCACCGCCGACGAACTGGCCGCGGCCGGTGACCTGGTCAAGGGCAAGGCGGACGGGCTGCCGGTGGCCGTCGTACGCGGGCTGGGCCACCTGGTGGCCGAGGGCGGATCGGCCCGTGAGCTGGTCCGTTCCCCCGCCGACGACATGTTCCGGCTGGGGACCTCGGAGGCGGTACGGGAGGCCGTGACCCAGCGCCGGACGGTACGGGCGTTCACCGCCGACCCCGTGGACCCGGGCGCCGTACGCCGGGCCGTCGCGGCGGCCGTCACCGCGCCCGCGCCGCACCACACCACACCGTGGCGGTTCGTCCTGCTGGAGTCGGCGTCGGCGCGGCTGGAGCTGCTGGACGCGATGCGGGACGCGTGGATCGCGGACCTGCGCCGCGACGGCAAGTCCGAGGAGTCCATCGCCAAGCGGGTGCGGCGCGGGGACGTGCTGCGCGCGGCGCCGTACCTGGTGGTGCCCTGCCTGGTGACGGACGGGGCGCACGACTACGGGCACGCCCGGCGCGACGCGGCCGAGCGGGAGATGTTCGTGGTCGCGATGGGCGCGGGCGTACAGAACTTCCTGGTCGCGCTGGCCGGGGAACGGCTCGGGTCGGCGTGGGTGTCCTCGACGATGTTCTGCCGGGACGTGGTGCGGGAGGTGCTGGCGCTGCCGGAGGACTGGGACCCGATGGGGGCGGTGGCGGTCGGCCACGCGGCCGGGGCGCCGCGGGAGCGGGCGGAGCGGGATCCGGCGGACTTCATCGAGGTCCGCTGAGGGCGGTCCCGTCCGGTCGGTTCCGGTCGGGTCCGGTCCCGTCCGGTTACAGCCTTCCGATGTCGGTGCGGGGCATCTTCGGGACGCGGCGGGGCGGGGTGCGGCCCGCGAGCAGGATCAGCCGGGCCGCCCGGTGGCGCTGTCCGGTGCCCTGGTCGGCGTACGGGGCGAGGAGTTCGAGCATCGCCGCGTCGTCGGCGTCGCGGTCGCCGATGAGGGCGTAGCCGATGGTGCCGGGCAGGTGCAGGTCGCCGGTGGTGACGGCGTCGGCGGCGCCATTGCTGCGCTGGAGGGTCTCGGCGGAGGTCCAGGGGCCGATGCCGGAGACCGCCTCCAGGCGGGCCATGGCGGCCGGGAGGTCCATCGCGGCGGCCTCCTCCAGGCGGGGCGCGACGCGGGCCGCCCGGACGATGGTGGCCGAGCGCTTCATGTCGACGCCCGCCTTGTGCCAGTCCCAGGAGGGGATCAGGGCCCAGGTGCGGGCGTCGGGCATCACGTACAGGTCCGGGTGCGGGCCGGGGGCGCGCTCGCCGTACTGGCGTACGAGGCGGCGCCAGGCGCGGTAGGCCTCGTCGGTGGTGACCTTCTGCTCCAGGACCGTGGGGATCAGCGCCTGGAGGACCAGGCCGGTCCGGGTGAGGCGCAGGCCGGGGCGGCGGCGGTGGCTGGCGTGCACGAGACGGTGGCGGGGGACGAAGTCGGCCGGGGCGTCCTGGGCTCCGAGCAGGGCGGGGAGGCCGTCGAGCGCCCAGTCCGCGCCGGGGCCCCAGGCGGTGGCGCCGCTCTGGGTGACGTGCAGGGTGGCGGGGCCGGCGGGGGTGCGCAGGCCGAGCCAGACGCCGTCCGGGGCGGCCCGGAAGGTCGGGTCGCCGGCGCCGCGGCGGAGCGGGCCGAGGACCAGCCCGAGGTCGAGGGGGGCGGGGCCGGGCAGGGGGCGGACCTTGGGCTGGGGCCCGGGGGCGGGGAGGTCGGTGCGGCCGCCGCGGATCGTGGTGCGGGTGGGGGGATCGAAGCGGCCGGCCATGCCTTGAGCGTAGCCCGCGGCGGCGGGTGGGCGCCCCTGCCTGCGGCGGTGCCGTTTCAGCTCGCCCGGCGAGAGCCCGGGCCTCCGGCGGCGCCCCCTTCAGCCTGCCCGGCGTTTGAGGGCCCGCCGGAGGCACACCCGGAACCAGCCGGCGAACGAGGGCCGCGCGGCAACCCCGGCCTCCGGCGGCGCCTCAAACGCCGGCGAGGCTGAGATGGGCCCGCCGCCGCCGGTGGGGTGGGGTCAGCGGCCCTGGAGGTGGGCCGAGGAGGTGCGGGTGGTGGGGAGTTTGCCGTACAGCTGGCGGCCCGGGCATTCCGTCGCGAACCCGTCCCGGTGCCCGGAGATCACGTTCATCCGGACGTTGCGGCCCTTCGCGTACAGGTTCCCCCCGCCCGACCGCAGCGTCGTCTTCGACAGCGGGTTCGCCCCGAACAGGCCGAGCTTCCACGCCGTCAGCCGCGCCACCGCGTTCACGGCGGCCGCGGGCGGCTGCGCGTTCGAGAAGGTGCCGATCACCGCGATGCCCATGCTGTCCGTGTTGAAGCCCATGGTGTGCGCCCCGAGCACCGGCTTGGCGACGCCGCCCGCCCGGCCCTCGTAGACGGTTCCGCACTTGTCGACGGCGAAGTTGTAGCCGATGTCCCGCCAGCCCTCGCTGACCACGTGGTAGCGGTACAGGCTGCGCAGGACCGCCGGGGCGTCCCCGCAGGCGTAGCCGTTGCCGGAGGCGGTGTGGTGCACGAAGGCCGCCTTGACGGTGTTCGTGTAGACGAAGCCCCGTTCGCGCAGGTTCTCGTCCGCGCCCCAGCCCCGCCGGGTGACGATGCGGGGCCGCGGCCCGATGTACGGGCGGGCGGCCGGGCTGAGCGAGCCCTCGCTCGCGAGGATCGCGTCTGCGGTGGAGTCGGCCTTGTTCAGCTCCGTGATCTCACTGGCGCCGAGCGGCGCGAGCGGGACGTTCGGCGCCGAGGACTCGGCCATCTCCATGCTCAGGCCGGGCGCGCCGACCGCCGTCTCCCCCTTGTCGTCCTCGGGCGGTCCGGCCGGGGCGCCGCCCGTCTCCGCGCCGTTCTTGGCGTCCACCGGGACGGTCCGCGGCGCGGCGCCGGGGTCGACCAGTTCGATCCGCATCCCGGTGGGGAGCCGGGTGGTGGCCGGGGTGCCGGGGGCCGCGCCCGTACGGTCGCGGGCGCCCGGTTCCGCCTGGACCCGGACCTCGACGCCGTCGGACGCGCCGACCCACAGGGGCGCGGTGCTGCCCCGGACCCGGCCGCCGGTGCGTTCGGCCGCGTCGGGGTCGGCGGCGTGCTCGCCGTTGTGGGTCTCGATGTCCTGCCAGCCGGACCACGTGGCCGTGGCGGCCGAGCGGGTACGGACCTGCACCCGCCCGGAGAGCGGGGCGGCCGCGTCGTCCCAGACGACGCCGACCATGGAGAAGGTCGCCACGTCGCGCGCGGGCAGGCCCTCGGTCTCGGGGAGCCGGGGGGAGGCGCTCATGCCGGGGACGTCGGAGTCCCGGTGGTCCGCGGACGTGAGCGGGACGAGGGGCAGCGACCGGGTGGACCCGGCCGGGGCGTCCGGAACCACCGGGGCGGCCGCGGCCGCCCCGGTCGCTGGGACGGCCGTGGTCACGGTCGAGGCCGTCGCCACCACGGGGAGGGCGACGGCGAGCGGGAGGGACAGTGCGGCCGCGGTCGCGACGCCGATCGAGGAAGCAAGGAATCCACGCATGAAACGGATGCTGAACGCGTTCACCGCCGGGCGCCATCGGAGAACTGACGGATCGTCGGGTAATTGCGCTCCGGCGTTCCTCCGTACGGGGGAGCGGTACGGCCCCCGTACGAGGGAGGCCCCCGCGTAGCCTGAGCCGGGTGAACACCACTGACCGCACCCCTGCCGACCTGCTGCGATCCGCGCTCGCCGCCGATCCGGGCCGCCCCCTCGTCACCTTCTACGACGACGCGACGGGCGAGCGCATCGAATTGTCCGTCACCACCTTCGCCAATTGGGTGGCCAAAACCGCCAACCTGCTCCAGGGCGACCTCGGCGCCGAGCCCGGCGACCGGCTCGCGCTGCTGCTGCCCGCCCACTGGCAGAGCGCCGTGTGGCTGATCGCCTGCGCCTCGGTCGGCGTGACGGTCGAGGTGGGCGGGGACCCGGCCGACGCGGACCTCGTGGTCAGCGGGCCGGACACGCTGGAGGAGGCGCGGGCCTGCTCCGGCGAGCGGGTCGCGCTGGCGCTGCGGCCGCTCGGCGGGCGCTTCCCGCAGCCCCCGGCCGGGTTCGCGGACTACGCGGTGGAGGTGCCGGGGCAGGGCGACCAGTTCGCGCCCTTCGTGCCGGTGGACCCCGAGGGGGCCGCGCTGCGGGTCGGGGGCCGCGCGCTGTCGTACGTACAGCTGGTGGACCGGGCGCGGGCGGACGCGGCGGAGCGGGGGCTGAGCGGGGGCTCCCGGGTGCTGTCGGGGCTGGGCTTCGACACCTGGGAGGGACTGTCGGCCGGACTGTTCGCACCGCTCGCGGCGGGCGGGTCGGCGGTGCTCTGCCGTCACCTGGACCAGCTGTCCGAGGCCGCCCTGGCCACCCGGGCCGAGAGCGAACGCGTGACCCACACCGCGTAGCGGCAGGCCACGGCGCGTAGCGACAGACCACGGCAGCGCGTAACGGCAGGCCACACCGCGTAGTGGCCGCGTCACCCACCGGACGCGGCCACCGCGTCGCTCGCGTCGTTCCCGGTACCCGGCGCCCGCGCCGCCCCCTGCGGGAACACGCTATTTGTCACCCACACGGCGTAGTAGGGACCCCTGCCCCGGGCCGCTCCGCCGACCCCGGGGCAGGATCGGCGTAGGCCGCGTACCCACCCGTACGGGGCTGTCACCTAGCGGTGAGGGACGGACGCGGACGTGACCGACAGCGCCGGCATACCCGAGCACCCCGGTGCGGGCACGGGCGGTACGCCGCCCCCGCGCCGACGGCGCCGGCCGCTGCGCTGGATCGGCCTCGGGGTGGTGCTGCTGGTCCTGGCGGGGGCGGCGACCGGCTGGTGGGTCTACCGCAAGCTCGAGGGCAACATCAAGGAGGACACCTCCGCCGCCGCCGAACTGCGGCGCTACGACCGCGAGCGCCCGGTGCACTTCGTGGACGGCGCCCAGAACGTGCTGCTGATCGGTTCGGACTCGCGCTCCGGCAAGGAGAACGCCAAGTACGGACGGGACGTCGGCACCCAGCGCTCGGACACCGCGATCCTGCTGCACCTGCCCGCGAACCGGCTGAGCGCGACCGCGGTGTCGATACCGCGAGACCTGATGACCGACGTACCGAGCTGCCTGAAGGCGGACGGGAGCCGGACCACCGCGCAGAACGCCCAGTTCAACTGGGCCTTCGAGTGGGGCGGCGCGGCCTGCACGGTCCGTACGGTCGAGAAGCTGACCGGGATCCGCGTCGATCACCACATGGTGATCGACTTCGGCGGGTTCAAGAGGGTGGTCGACGCCGTCGGCGGGGTCGAGGTCTGCCTCAAGCAGCCGATCGACGACACCGATGCGAAGCTGAAGCTGCCCGCCGGACGGCAGACCCTCCAGGGCGAGCAGGCCCTCGGCTTCGTCCGGGTCCGGCACAGCCTGGGCAACGGCAGCGACACCGAACGGATGGAACGCCAGCAGGAGTTCATGGGCTCGCTGGTGAAGAAGGTGCAGAGCGACGGGGTGCTGCTCAATCCGGCCCGGCTCTATCCCCTGCTGGACGCGGCGACTTCCTCGGTGACCGCGGACCCGGGGCTGGCCTCGCTGCGCGGGCTGTACGAACTGGTGCGCGGCATACGGAACATCCCGACCGATCGGATCAACTTCCTGACCGTACCGCGCAAGCCGTACGCCGCCGATCCGAACCGGGACGAACTGGCGGAGCCGGAAGCGGCCCGGCTCTTCCAGCAGCTGCGGATGGACGAGCCGGTGACGGTGGTCGCGCCCGCAGCCCTTGATCCGCAAGGACAGGCCACCCCCGAACAGCGGGCCGAGGCCGAGCACACCCCGGCGGCAGGCGCGGGAACCGCCCCCGCCCCCTCGCCCGTCCCCACTTTCACGGGCACCACGGCGGGTACCGCTACCTGCCGGTAAAACAATCCAAAAAGCCGGAGTCCGAACCGGGTGGGATGAGGGGTTTGCCCAGTTATAAGGTGAGTGGAATTTGTCACCAGCATGGTTTGGCGGTGAACTGGCCGGATAAGGTGAGCGATCCGGTGCGCAGGCAGGCCGTAGGCCGTGCACCAGCAGCCCGATCGTTGACCGAGCGCCTGGGGGGAGGCGCCTCGCGAGGCACCGACGGAGGACTCGAGCAACCGTGGATGCGCACAGCCGTGGGCGAGCAGAAGAAGCCGACCCCGCAGACCAATGGGTCCTCGACCCTCGCACAGGCGACTACGAGCTGCGACCGGACCGCTCCGCTGCGCAGCGGCCCTCGGTGACCTCCCCCCGAAGAGCCCGCGGCCGGCTCCCCTCGGCCTCCCCCTCCCCCTCCGGCACCGCCGCCAGGTCGGGCCGGGCCTCGAAGTCCTCCACGGCCCCCTCCCCCACGTCCCCCGCGGCTCCCGCGACTCCCTCTCCGGGGGTGCCCGGGCCGCGGCGCGGTGACGGGCCCGGCGGCGGGCGGCGCGGCGGGCGGCGGACCGCCGGAGGGCACGGACCGGGCGGAGAAGGCGGCCGGGGGCGCCGGAAGGGGCTGGCGATCGCGGGCGGCTCGCTGGCGTTCGTACTGGTGGGCGGCTCCCTCGCCGCGTACCTGTACTACGACCACCTCAACGGCAACATCAAGACCACGGACACCCTGGGCGCGGGCCGCAACGGCTTCCAGAAGGACCAGCCGATCAACATCCTGATCATCGGCACGGACAAGCGGACCGGTGACGGCAACGCGGGCTACGGCGACCCCGACAGCCCCGGCCACGCGGACACCACTTTCCTCTTCCACGTCTCCAAGGACCGGACGAACGCGACGGCGCTGTCCATCCCCCGCGACCTGATCACCGACATCCCGACCTGCCCGACGAAGCAGCCCGACGGCTCGACGAAGAACATCCCCGCGCAGCGCGGGGTGCGCTTCAACACGAGCCTCGGGCAGGAGGGCCGGGACCCGGGCTGCACGATGCGCACGGTGCAGGAACTGACCGGCATCCCCGTGGACCACTTCCTGATGGCGGACTTCAACGCGGTCAAGACCCTGAGCAAGGCCGTCGGCGGGGTCCCGGTGTGCCTGGACAAGGCCGTCAACGACCGCGACTCGAAGCTGAACCTGACGGCGGGCGAGCACCGGCTCGACGGGGAGCAGGCGCTGGCCTTCGTACGGACGCGGCACTCCTTCGGCAACGAGAGCGACCTCGACCGGATCAAGACCCAGCAGCAGTTCCTGAGTTCCATGATCCGTGAGATGAAGTCGCAGGACACGCTGACCAGCCCGAAGAAGGTGTTCGCGCTCGCGGAGGCGGCCACGAAGGCGCTGAGCGTGGACAAGGGCATGGGTTCCATCAGCCAACTCACCTCGCTGGCAGGTGAGTTGAAGGGGATCAACCCGAAGAACATCACCTTCACCACCCTGCCGGTGCTCGACAATCCGGCGGAGCGGGTCAAGGTGACCGTGGTGCTCAATCCCTCGCAGTCCGATCCGCTGCTCCAGATGATCCGCGAGGACGTCTCGCTGACGGCGGTGGAGCAGAAGGAGAAGGCCGCGGCGGCGGAGGCCAAGAGCAAGCAGGACGCGCTGCTCCAGGGCAACCGCGCGCCGGCCGCCGACGTACGGGTGGCCGTCTCCAACGGCGGCGGGCCGCAGGGCTCCGCCTCCACCACCCTGGCGTGGCTGCAGAATTCGAAGGGCGTGGAGAAGTCGAGCAACCTGGGCAACGCGCCCGCGAAGCTCGATCACACCACGCTGGAGTACGCGCCCAACCAGGCCGACCAGGCCCGGGCGCTCGCCGACATGATGGGCCTGCCCGCGTCGGCCCTGAAGGCCGGATCGGCGGACGCGCCGCCGAAGACACCGATGAAGCTCACGCTCGGCGCGGACTTCAAGGGGGCGGGGATCTCGCTCACGGCGCCGCAGCAGGCGCCCGAGGGCGTCCAGCGGGTCGAGGCGGACAAGGCGGTCTGCGCCAAATAGCAGGACGCGTCGGATCGCGGTCCGTGCCGGACAACCGGCCCTGGCGGCGGGCCGACACAGGAACGACCGGCACAATGCCTGACGAATCAGGATCTTGAGGGGGGTACGTGTGACGCGTAGCAGCGTGCGGGGGGAGGGTGCGCCCTCGGGGAGCACCGGTGGCATATCCGGCGACGGCGGCGGTGGCGCGTCCGGCGCGGTGCCCCGCCCACGGGGGGCCTCGGGCGACGGCGCGGCGACGGGACCGGGCGGTCCGTCCGGGCAACCGCGCCGGGGACGCAGACGGGTGCTGCGGTGGGTGTCGTCCGTGCTCGCCCTGCTCATACTCGGGACGGCCGGCGCCGGTTACCTGTACTACCGCTACATGAACGGCAACATCCACACGGACGTGCTGAACCTCGGTGACAGCAAGCTCGGCGGGTCCAAGCCCAACGCCTTCGGGCAGACCCCGCTGAACATCCTGCTCATCGGCTCCGACGCGCGCGACGGCAAGGAGAACCAGGCCCTCGGCGGGGCCCATGACACCTTCGACGGGCCGCCGCTGGCGGACGTACAGATGCTGCTGCACCTGTCCGCGGACCGCAGCAACATGTCGGTCGTGTCGATGCCGCGCGACACCTTGATCAAGATGCCCAAGTGCACCGACAAGGACGGCAAGGTCTACCAGGCCAGCAAGGGGCTCGTGCAGACCAACGAGTCGCTCGGCCGGGGCGGCCCGGGCTGCACGGTCGCGGCCTGGCAGGAGCTGACCGGCATCCCCGTCGACCACTTCATGCTCATCGACTTCAAGGGCGTGGTGAAGATGGCGGACGCCATCGGCGGCGTCCCGGTCTGCGTCCAGCAGAACGTGCTCTCGCGCACCAGCGAAGGCCACGGCTCGGGCCTCAAGCTGCCCAAGGGCGAGAACGTCATCCAGGGCGAGCAGGCGCTGCAGTGGCTGCGCACCCGCTACGGCTTCGAGGACGGCACCGACATCGGCCGTACGCACGCCCAGCACATGTACATGAACTCCATGGCCCGCGAGTTCCGCAAGAACGCCAAGCTCACCAACCCGGTGAAGCTCAACAGCCTGGCGCAGGCGGCCATCGACGCCATGGTCGTGGACACCAGCCTGAACAAGATCGACAAGCTCTTCGACCTCAGCATGGAGCTGAAGAAGGTCCCGACCGGCCGGATCACCATGACCACCATGCCGTGGGTGTACAGCACCCGCGAGGAGGGCCGCGTCGAGCCGAAGCCGGTCGAGGCCGAGGAGCTCTTCCAGATGGTGCGCGACGACATCGCGCTCGACGGCAAGGGACAGCCCTCGGGGGCCACGTCCGGCGCCCCCTCCGCCCCCGCGTCGGCCGCCCCCTCGCAGCCCGCCGCCGACCCGGCCGCGCCGCCCGCCAAGATCCCGGTCATGGTCCGCAACGCGACCGGCGGCAAGGCCGGCCCGGAGAGCAAGGTCAAGGGCCGCTCGACCGAGGTCGCCGCGCTGCTGGCGGACAAGGGCTTCACCAAGGCGGTCGTCGACAACCAGGCCGCGGCCGAGGACACCACGGTGATCCGCTACGCGGGCCTGGACCAGGCCGGCGACGCCCAGGCCGTGGCCACCGCCCTGGGCCTGCCCGCAAGCTCGGTGCAGCGCTCCACGGAGGTCACGGGCATCACCCTGTTCGTGGGCAAGGACTGGCGCACGGGCGCCGCCCCCGCCCCCGCGGCCCCGCCGCTGAACAAGGCCCCGGACTCGGCCCGCCCCCTGAACGGCGACAACGACAAGGAGTGCATGGCGATCCAGGAGGGCTTCACCTGGTAGCCGCGTCGAGAGACGTACGTACGAGACCGGGGCCCGGCGGATGAGAATCCGCCGGGCCCCGGTCCGCGTGGCGTGACTACGGGGCCGCCGGGCTGTCCTCGCGCAGCGACGGGCGGCGGCTGGCGATGACGCGGTTCGCCAGGGCCCGGGGGCTGGTCAGGAAGCCGAAGCCCCAGCACATGTGCATCGTGGCCAGGGCCACCGGGATCTGGGCGCGGGCCTTGAGGGAGAGGCCCCTGCCCGCGGGGACGGAGCCCGCGGTGATCGCGGCCAGGTACGCCGCCGGGACCGCGAAGGCCCACGGGGTCACCGTCGCGCCCGCCACCACTGCGGCGGCGATCGCGCAGAGCGCGGTCGGCGGAGCCAGGTAGCGGAGGTTGATCGAGCCGGCGTGGTAGCGGGCCACCACGTGGCGCCAGCGGCCGTAGTCCTTGTACTGCTTGGCCAGCGCCCGTACGGAGGGGCGCGGCCGGTACTGGACCTTCAGCTCGGGCGAGAACCAGATCAGCCCGCCCGCCTCGCGGATGCGGAAGTTCAGCTCCCAGTCCTGGGCGCGGATGAACTCCACGTTGTAGCCGCCCGCGCGTTCCAGCGCCTCGCGGCGGAAGACGCCGAGGTAGACGGTGTCGGCGGGGCCCGCCTCGCCGCCGGTGTGGAAGGCGGCGTTGCCGACGCCGATCTTCGACGTCATCGCGGCGGCGACGGCGTCCTCCCAGGCGTTCTCGCCCTCGGCGTGCATGATGCCGCCGACGTTCTGCGCGCCCGTCTCCTCCAGGAGGCGGACGGCGGTGGCGATGTAGTTCGGGGAGAGCATGCCGTGCCCGTCGACCCGCACCACGATCGGGTGGCGCGAGGCCTTGATGGCGGCGTTGAGGGCGGCCGGGGTGCGGCCGGTGGGGTTCGGGACGGTGTGGACGCGCGGGTCTTCACGTACGAGCTCGGCGGCGATCTCGTCGGTCCGGTCCGTGGACGGGCCGAGGGCGATCACCACCTCCATCTCGCCTGCGTAGTCCTGTCCCAGGATGTGCCGGACGGAGTCGCGCAGATGGCGCTCCTCGTTGAGCACCGGCATGATCACCGAGACTGCGGGCTGCTGGGTGGGCATGTGGTCCTTCAAGGTCGGGTATCGGTGTCACGTTACCGCGTACGGGGGAACCGGGTGCGCGCCGGACGATCGGTACGGTCAGTCGCTGATCGTATGGGCCTACTGTTCTGACGAATCTGCCCTGCTTGTGACTTACGCCGCGGAGGTGCCCCCCGTGTCCCCCGTGCCACACCCGCACCGCTCCCCCCGTCCCGCACCACCGCAGCGACCCCGGCGCGCGGGCGGTGCCAGTGCGGTAAAGCGCCCGAGCAGACCCCGCTGGGGGGTACGGCTGGCGGCGACCGTGTCGGTGGCGGTGCTGGGTTCCGGGGCGATCGGCCACGCGGTGATGACCGGTCTGGACACCGGGATCGAGCGGGTGGACCCGTTCAAGGACATGAAGAACCGCCCGCAGGCGGGCCACGGCATGAACTTCCTGCTGGTCGGCACCGACGGCCGGGACAAGATCAGCCCGGACGAGAAGCGCGACTACCGGCTCGGCGGGGCCCCCTGCCACTGCACCGACACGATCATGCTGGTGCACATCTCGGCGGACCGGGAGCGGGCGAGCGTGGTGAGCCTGCCCCGCGACAGTTACGCCGAGGTGCCCGAGCACACCGACGCCTCGACCGGGAAGGCCCACCACGCGCACCCGGTGAAGCTGAACGCCGCGTACGCCGAGGGCGGCCCGAACCTGACGGTGCGGACCGTGGAGAACATGACCCGGGTGAAGATCGACCACTACCTGGAGGTCGACTTCACCAGCTTCATGAAGACGGTCGACGCGATCGGCGGGGTGGAGATCTGCACGGCCAAGGCCATGCAGGACTCGTACACGGGCCTGGACCTCCAGCCCGGCACCCACCGGCTGGGCGGCGGCCAGGCCCTGCAGTACGTACGGTCGCGCCACGTCGACGGGGCCTCGGACCTCGGCCGGATGCAGCGCCAGCAGCGGTTCGTCGCGGCGCTGATCAAGCAGTCGACCAGTGGCGGGATACTGCTGAACCCGGTGAAGTTCAAGCAGGTCAGCTCGACCCTGCTGGGGTCGGTGCGGGCCGACCGGGGCTTCGGCTCGGAGCAGATGCTGGCGCTGGGGCAGGCGATGCGGGGGTTCACCCCGTCCTCGTCGGAGTTCGCGTCCGTACCGGTGGGCGACGCGTCGTTCCCGGTCAAGGGGCTGGGCGACACGGTGAAGTGGGACGCGCCGAAGGCCGCGAAGGTCTTCGCGGCGCTGCGCGACGACCGCCCGCTGGCTCCGGCCCGGCCGGCCGCGAAGGCCGGGGCCAAGGCTCCGCAGCCCGCCGTACCGGTGGACGTGGCGCCCCAGCAGATCCGGATCCAGGTGGAGAACGGCACCCGGATCGACGGGATGGGCGGCCGCGTCGACGAGGCGCTGCGGGCCACCGGCTTCGACACCACCCGCACGCCCGGGAACGCCGCGAGCCGCGAGGTCAAGCGCACGGTGGTGACGTACGACCCGCGCTGGGACCGTTCGGCGCGGACGATCGCGACGGCGCTGCCGGGCATCGAGCTGCGGGCGGTGGCCGGGCAGGGGCGGACCCTGATCGTGACGGCGGGCGCGGACTACAAGAAGGTGGTCCCGGTCCGCGCCGAGGACCCGTACCAGGGCGAGTTCGGCGTGGTGACCGGCGACCAGGTGGTGTGCGGGGGCTGAGCCGCTCGGCCCGCCCGCCCGCACCCCGAGGCCGCCGCGTCAGCGGTTGCCGGATCACCGGCCGCCGCATCACCGGCCGCCGGGTCAGCGGTTGCGCTCGACCAGGGTGACCTGGAGGTTGCCCGCCTTGGTGCTCCGGACCACCTTGTAGTGGTCCTTGAGCGCCTTCTCCTGCTGCTCGGGGAGCTTGTGGTACGGGTTGCTCGTACCGCTCCAGGTGACGACCCACACCCGCCGCGTCCCGTCCAGGCAGACGGCCGGCTTGTCGCACTCGACGGGAAAGAGGTCGTCGCTCGCGATCGCGGAGCGCTGGGCGAAGACGTCCTTGAGCTGGATCCGCGGGGGCAGGTAGTACTCGACCGTGAAGTCGATCATGTAGACGCGGTCGGAACCCCGGACCGGCGCGAAGCCGTCGCCGGGCTTGTAGTCCTTGCCGATGATGTCCGCCACGGCCCGGCCGTCGGTGCGGTCCTTCACGTACTTCGTCCGCAGCTGACGCTGGTCGGCGGCCCCGAGCAGGATCAGGAGGGCCAGGCCGGCCATGCCGACCACCCGCGGGCGCAGCGCCGCCAGACCGGCCGCGGCGAGCACCACCCAGCCGGGCAGCGTGAAGAGCAGGTAGCGGTCCAGGAAGTACGAGGTGCTGCCCTGCGAGATCACCCAGGCGACCGCGATCGGGACGGCGGCCACCAGCCCCACCTCGACGGCGGGGCGCCGTCCGCGGCTCCAGGCCAGCGGGAGCAACGCGGCCGCGACCATGCCGAGGGCGACCATCGGGGAGGCGAAGAGGTTGGTCCACAGGTCCGCGATGCCGCGCAGGTGCGGGACCTTGAGCCAGCTGATCTGGCGGCCCACCTGGCGCTGGCCGAGCAGGGCCAGCGGGATCACCGGCAGCAGGCCGACCACGACGGCGGCGGTGAAGGTGACGGGCAGCCGCCAGGCGCGGGCGCGCCACCAGCGCAGCACCACGATCATCGCGTGGGGCAGCAGGAAGAGCAGGGAGACCACGTGGAAGAGGCCCGCCGCGGCCACCGCGAGGGAGTACGGCAGCCAGCGCGGCGCCGTCGGCCGGTCCAGCGCCCGCAGCAGCAGCCAGGTGGCCGCGGCGACCGCGAGGACGACGAAGGCGTACGAGCGCGCTTCCTGGCCGTACTTGGAGACGGCGGGCAGCAGGGCGAAGAGCAGCCCGGCGAAGACGGCGGTGCGGCGGTCGAAGAGGTGACGGGCCGCCAGTACGACGAATGCCGCCGCTCCGGCCATGGCCAGGGCAGACGGCATCCGGAGCATGGCCTCGGAGTCGCCGACGACGCAGACCCAGCCGTGCAGGATCAGGTAGTACGCACCGGAGACGGCGTCGACGTGGCCGAGCATCGCGACGAGGTCGTCGGTGTCACGGAGGGCAGCGTTCCAGCTGGCGAACTCATCGCGCCAGGGCTGGGCGTTGCCGCTGCCTATGGTGGTGACCGCGAAGGTCAGCAGCGCTGCCCACACCCAGTCGAGGCGGGACGCGCGGGAGGCGCGCTGTGCGCGGGGCGCCCCTCCGCGTCCGGGGCCCGACGACTCCCGTCCGGAGCCGGCTTCGGGCACGACGGCCGTCCTGCTGGTGGTCATCTGCTCATGCCTTCCGGATCGGTCAATGATCCAGGGTAAATGAGCGGTGGAGCCGAAGCCCAATCCCGGGGGTGGGCGACGCCGCTCAGGGGCGGGCGCGTACGGGCGGGTCGGTCTTCGGCAGCGCTCCCCGGGGGCCCCGCGCCCCGTCCAGCAGCCGCTTGAGCAGCGCGGACAGCGGACGCTCGGCGTACCGGTGGACGAGCCAGGCCAGCGTGAGGATGGCGGCCAGGCACATCGCGAGCAGCGGGCAGGGGGCGATGCCGTGGTCGCGGCCCCAGCGGATCATGGCCCAGCCCAGCTCCTGGTGGAGCAGGTACACGGGGTACGTCAGCGCGCCCGCCACCGTCAGCCACTTCCAGCGGATCCAGTTGAGGGCGCCCATCGAAACGGCGAGCATGACCAGGAAGCTCGCGCCGGATATGACGGCCATGACCGGCCAGGACAGGGTGTGGTGGACCTCGTACTCGTAGGAGCCGACCGTGATGTGCAGCCGGTTCTGCGCGAACAGCCAGGAGAAGGCGACCACTCCGAGCAGCATCGGGTTCACACCGAAGCGGTAGATCAGGTACATGGCCACACCCGCGATGAAGTACGGGGCGTCCTGCGGCATGAAGACGGTGTCCATCAGCTTGCTGCCCGTACCCGGCGTGATGACGGCCAGGATCGTCCAGATGCCGCAGAAGGCGAGCACCCGCCGGTAGGTCAGGCCCATCACGGCGACGATGGCGAACAGCAGGTAGAACCGGAGCTCGATCCAGAGGGTCCAGTAGACGCCGTCCGCCTCGGTGACGCCGAGCGGGCGCTCCAGCATCGTGAGGTTGGTCAGCACGTCGCTGAGGCTCATCGGCTTGCGGGCGGCGCGGACCGTGGCCGCGAAGTTCACCACGAGGGTGGTGATGACGATGCCCACCCAGTAGGCGGGGTAGAGGCGCACCACGCGGGAGGTGAAGTAGTCCCGGGGCGACCGGCCCCAGCAGGACATGCAGATGACGAAGCCGCTGATGAGGAAGAACAGCTGGACGCCCATCCAGCCGTAGGCGCCGAACCGGTGGACCGTCGGCATCACCGTCTGGGCCCGCTGGCCCCAGACCTCGGGGTGGATGTTGACGCCGGTCCAGTGGAAGGCGACCACGGAGAGCGCCGCGATCAGGCGCAGTCCGTCGAGCACGTAGAGACGGGGACGCCTGGGTCCCCTCGTGCCGCGGTCCGGCTGGGCGTGGACGGCCTCCCGCAGGGGCGGGGGCGGTGTGACGGTCGACATGTGAGGACAACTCCGCGGCGAGGCCGACTGTAGGCAGGAGGGCAGGAGAGCCGAGTTCCGGTCCGCCGCGCGAGCCGCGGACGTCCGCGACACTTTACGGGGATCCCCCACGGACCCACAGGCCGTGCACGGCGGGAGTGACCGGGAACACCCAGTTCCGGTTCAGGCGTCGAAGCCTTGGGCCGCTCTTTCCTCGCGCAGGGCCATGATCGCGCGGCGGCGGGCCAGGCGGTGGGTGCGGCGGATCTCGGCCTCCTGGTAGCGGCGGCGGTCCTGGTCGGTCTCCGGGAGCACCGGGGGGACCGTGCGCGGCTTGCCCTCGGCGTCCACGCCGGTGAAGACGAGGTAGGCGCTGCCGACCTGGGTGGCGGGGGTGGACTCGTTCCACCGCTCGGCCAGGACCCGTACGCCGATCTCCATGGAGGAGCGGCCGGTCCAGTTGCACTGGGCCTTCACGTGGACCAGGTCGCCCACCCGGACCGGGGCGAGGAACGCCATCTCGTCCATGGAGGCGGTGACGGCGGGGCCGCCCGAGTGGCGTCCGGCAACGGCGCCCGCCGCGTCGTCCACCAGCTTCATGATCACACCGCCGTGGACCGTGCCGAGGAGATTGGTGTCGTTGGCCGTCATGATGTGGCTGAGGGTGGTCCGCGAGGCCGAGACGGGCTTGCCCGCCGTCTCCGCCGCCCGCACGTCCGGTGTGTCTGTCATACCGCCACCTTAAAGCTGTCGCGGATGCATCAGCTCTGCAACAGCACCGGAACGAAGCTCCACCCGCCCTGTCGGGCACCCCGTCCGGCCAGGCATCCTTGTCCACATGAATGACTGGCCTGATGGGCGGCGGAACGAGAACCGCGACGACCGGTACGGACGCGGCGGCGCCCAGGCGCGTCCCGAGGACGCACAGCGGATGCCGCACGTCCAGCGCCGGCAGCCGCCCCGGCCGCCGGTACGGCCGTCCGGGCAGCCTCCCGTGCCGCCGCAGGGCCGCCCCGCGCAGGCGCCGCCGGGCTACGGCGTACCGCCCCAGCAGCAGTCGTACGACTCCGGCTACAACACGGGCCAGGTCTACGGTTCCCCCGGCGCCCCGGGCGGCCCCGCGGGTCCCGGTGGCCCCGGGGACGGCCCGGGCCGTCCGGGGCGCGCCCCGGGCCCGGCCCCGGACTGGCGCAGACGGATCAAGATCGGATCGATCGTGCTGGTCTCGGCGCTGGTCGTGACCACCGTCGGCACCTACTTCTGGGCCGACTCCAAGGTGCGCCGCGAGGTCGACCTCTCCAAGGTGATCGAGCGCCCCAAGGAGGGCGACTGCACGACGTACCTCATCGTCGGCTCCGACAGCCGCGAGGGCATGACCGACGAGGACAAGAAGAAGCTGCACACCGGTTCGGCCGAGGGCAAGCGGACCGACTCGATGATGATCCTGGCGGCCTGCTCCAGCGGGAACACGATGGTCTCGCTGCCGCGCGACTCCGACGTGGAGATCCCGTCCTTCATCGGCTCCCAGTCCGGCAAGAAGTTCCCGGGCAAGGGCAAGCGGGAGAAGCTGAACGCGGCGTACGCCGACGACGGTCCGGAACTGCTGGTGCGCACCGTGGAGTTCAACACGGGCCTGCGCATCGACCACTACGCCGAGATCGGCTTCGCGGGCTTCGCGAACATCGTGGACGCGCTCGGCGGTGTGGACATGAACATCGAGAAGGGCTTCAAGGACGAGAAGTCGGGCGCCGACTTCAAGGCGGGCGAGCAGACCCTCAACGGTCAGCAGGCCCTGGCGTTCGTACGCACCCGCTACGCCTTCGCCGAGTCGGACCTGGCGCGGACCAAGAACCAGCAGAAGTTCCTGGCGACGCTGGCGCACCAGGCGGCCACCCCGGGCACGATCATGAACCCGTTCCGGCTCTACCCGACGCTGGGCGCGGGGCTGGACACGCTGATCGTGGACAAGGACATGGGGCTGTTCGACCTGGGCGAGATGTTCTTCGCGATGAAGGGCATCAGCGGCGGGGACGGCGTCTCGATGAACATGCCGATCTCGGGCGAGCGCGGCGGCAACCTGATCTGGGACAAGACGAAGATGCAGCAGCTGGTCAAGCAGATCCAGGGCGACCAGAAGGTGACCGTGACGGCCAACTAGTGCCGTGACCGGGGCGCACCGTACGCGAAGGGCCCACCGGACGACGTCCGGTGGGCCCTTCGCGTCATCCGGCCGTCAGGTCAGCGCTTGCCGGCGCGGGCGCGCAGCTTCCACGGCATGGCGATGGACTCCAGCTGAACCGCGAGGTTCATCTTGGACTCGCCGATGGTGCGGTCCTCGAAGTGGATCGGGACCTCCATGACCTGGAAGTCGCGGCGCAGCGCCTTGAACTTCATCTCCACCTGGAAGCTGTAGCCCGCGCTGCCGACCGACGCCAGGTCGATGGCGCGCAGCGCGTCGGCGCTCCACATGTTGAAGCCGCCGGTGATGTCCCGGACGCGGGTGCCCAGGATGGTGCTCGCGTAGGCGTTGGCCCAGCGGGAGAGCAGCTTGCGGTGGGCGCCCCAGGCGTCGGAGAGGGTGCCGCCGGGAACGTAGCGGCTGCCGACGACGAGACCGGCGCCGGTGGACATGGCCACGCCCAGCATCTCGGCGATCTTGGCCGCGGGGTGCGAGCCGTCGGCGTCCATCTGGAGGACGTAGTGGGCGCCGTCCTCGACGGCCTTGGCCATGCCCGCGGCGTAGGCGCGGCCGAGGCCGTCCTTCGTGGTGCGGTGCAGGACCGTCATGCGGGGGGTGCCGTCCTCGGCGAGGTGGCCCTCGGCGAGGTCCTCGGCGATCTGGCCGGTGCCGTCGGGCGAGGAGTCGTCGACGACCAGCAGGCGCAGGCCGGGCAGGTCGAGGGCCATCAGCAGCTCGGCCATGCCCGGCAGGTTGCCCGCCTCGTTGTACGTGGGCATGACCACGGTCAACGGGGTGTGCGCCCACGCGTCGGGGAGCTTGGTGGACGCGGTGGCGTCCTGGGCCGGGGTCTCGCCGGGGGTCTTCTGCTCGCTTATCACAGGGTTATGCCTCACTGAAGTCGGTCGGTACGCGTATCCACCGGCCCCGGAGTCACCGGTCCGAGGAGAAGCGCACGGCGGCGGGGGGCAGTTCAGCCCCGCACCACACCCGCACCCCCGCGCGAAGTTCGTTGTCGGCCCCCACCAGTGCGCCGTCCCCGATGACCGCGCCGTCCAGCACCGTGCGCGCGCCCACGGCGGCGCCGGCCCCGATCAGGCTGGCGGTCACGTGCGTGTCCGGACCGATGACGGCGCCGTCCAGCACGATGGAACCCAGGACGACGGCACCCGACTCGATCCGGGCGCCGACCCCTACAACGGTACCTCCCGAAACCTTCGCGTCGTCCGCCACCTGTGCACCGGGCAGAACGAGTGCCTCGCCGCGCGGGCCGGGAACGGCCGGGGAGCTCACGATGCCGCGGACCAGATCGGCGGAGGCCTGGACGAAGGACTCGGGCTTGCCGAGGTCCAGCCAGTAGGTGTCCTCGGTCTTGCCGTGGAGCTTGGCGCCCGAGGCGAGCAGTCCGGGGAACGTCTCGCGCTCGACGGAGACCGCGCGGCCGGCCGGGATCGAATCGATCACCGAGCGGCGGAAGACGTAGCAGCCCGCGTTGATCTGGTCGGTCACGATCTCCTCGGGCGTCTGCGGCTTCTCGGTGAAGGCCAGCACCCGCCCCTCGGAGTCGGTGGGCACGAGACCGAACGCGCGCGGGTCCTCGACACGCACCAGGTGCATGGAGACGTCGGCGTCGGCGGCCACGTGGGAATCGACCAGGCCGCGGATGTCCAGGCCGGTCAGGATGTCGCCGTTGAAGACGAGGACGGGCTCGTCGGGGCCGCCGGTGAGCAGTTCGGCCGCGTTGCGGATGGCGCCGCCGGTGCCGAGGGGCTCGTCCTCGACGACGTATTCGAGGTGGACTCCGAAGGCGGAGCCGTCACCGAAGTAGGGCTCGAAGACCTCGGCCAGGTAGCAGGTGGCCATCACGATGTGCGTGACGCCCGCGTCGGCGGCCCTGGCTATCTGATGGGCGAGGAACGGCACACCGGCGGCCGCGACCATCGGCTTCGGGGTGTTCACCGTGACAGGGCGCAGTCGCGTCCCCTGCCCACCGACCAGCAGGATCGCTTGCGTCATATCTTCTCCACAGCAGAATCGGGCGCACGAAGGACCAAATTTAGCCCACCCGGGGACATGCGAAGGCCGGAGGAGGTCCGTGACCCCCTCCGGCCGTGGCGCGCGTTACGGCAGGTTACGTGCCATGACGATGCGCTGGACCTGGTTGGTTCCCTCATAGATCTGGGTGATCTTGGCGTCGCGCATCATGCGCTCGACCGGGTAGTCGCGGGTGTAGCCGTAGCCGCCGAGCAGTTGGACGGCGTCCGTGGTGACCTCCATGGCCACGTCGGAGGCGAAGCACTTGGCGGCCGCGCCGAAGAACGTGAGGTCCTCGTGGGGGCCTCCGGCGGAGACGCGCTCGGAGCGGGCGGCGGCCGCGTACGTCAGCTGGCGGGCGGCCTCCAGCTTCATGGCCATGTCCGCGAGCATGAACTGCACGCCCTGGAAGTCGCCGATCGGCTTGCCGAACTGCTTGCGCTCCTGGACGTAGCCCTTGGCGTAGTCCAGGGCGCCCTGGGCGATGCCGATCGCCTGGGCCGCGATGGTGATGCGGGTGTGGTCCAGGGTCTTCATGGCGGTCGCGAAGCCGGTGCCCTCGGCGCCGATCATGCGGTCGGCCGGGATGCGCACGTTGTCGAGGTAGACCTCGCGGGTCGGCGAGCCCTTGATGCCGAGCTTCTTCTCCGGGGCGCCGAAGGAGACGCCCTCGTCGCTCTTCTCGACGACGAAGGCGCTGATGCCCTTGGAGCGCTTCTCCGGGTCGGTGACGGCCATCACGGTGTAGTACTCGGAGACGCCCGCGTTGGTGATCCAGCGCTTGACTCCGTTGAGCACCCAGAAGTCGCCGTCGCGCACCGCGCGGGTCTTCATGCCCGCCGCGTCCGAGCCCGCGTCGGGCTCGGAGAGGGCGTACGAGAACATCGCGTCGCCCTTGGCCAGCGGGCCGAGGTACTTCGCCTTCAGCTCCTCGGAGCCGGAGAGGATCACCGGGAGCGAACCGAGCTTGTTGACCGCCGGGATCAGCGAGGAGGAGGCGCAGACGCGGGCCACTTCCTCGATCACGATCACGGTGGCGAGGGCGTCGGCGCCCGCGCCGCCGTAGCTCTCCGGAACGTGGACGGCGTGCAGGTCGCTGGCGACGAGCGCGTCGAGGGCCTCCTGCGGGAAGCGGGACTCCTCGTCGACGGCGGCCGCGAACGGCAGGATCTTGGCCTCGGCGAGCGAGCGGACCGACTCGCGGAGCATGTCGTGCTCCTCGGCCGGGCGGTACAGGTCGAAGTCGGCAGAACCCGCCAAGACTCTCACTCCCCAAGGTGATGCGTGATGCTAACTACCGTTAAGTAACCCTGAGCTTAGTGTCCCGGCCCCTCCACGCATACGTGAGTCGCACGTGAGCTGCGTGACAGCAGGGGCGGGACACGGGGGAACGTCCCCCCGTCCGGGCCCGACTATGCTCGGTGGCCGCAATCGGCCCCGCACCTTTGGAGCACGTATGGCCCCCAAGATCACCGTGATCGGCACCGGGTATCTCGGCGCCACCCACGCCGCCGCCATGGCCGAACTGGGCTTCGAGGTGCTGGGGCTGGACATCGTCCCGGAGAAGATCGAGATGCTGGCCGCGGGCCGGGTCCCGATGTACGAACCCGGACTGGAGGAACTACTCGGCGCGCACGTCGCCGGCCTGCCGGGCTCCAGCGGCCGACTGCGCTTCACCACCTCCTGGGAGGAGGTCGGCGCCTTCGGCGACGTCCACTTCGTCTGTGTGAACACCCCGCAGAAGCACGGCGAGTACGCCTGCGACATGTCCTATGTCGACTCCGCGATGGAATCGCTGGCCCCGCACCTGACCCGGCCCGCGCTGGTGGTCGGCAAGTCCACCGTGCCGGTGGGCTCGGCCGAGCGGCTGGCGGCCCGGCTGGCCGAACTGGCCCCGGCGGGCGCCGACGTGGAGCTGGCCTGGAACCCGGAGTTCCTGCGGGAGGGCTTCGCGGTCCAGGACACCCTGCACCCGGACCGGATCGTGATCGGCGTCCAGGGCGAGTCCGCGGAGAAGGTGCTGCGCGAGGTGTACGCGGTCCCGCTCGGCGAGGGTTCGCCGCTGGTGGTCACCGACTTCCCGACGGCCGAACTGGTCAAGACCGCCGCGAACTCCTTCCTCGCCACGAAGATCTCCTTCATCAACGCGATGGCCGAGGTCTGCGAGGCGGCGGGCGGCGACGTGGCCAAGCTGGCCGAGGCGATCGGGCACGACGACCGGATCGGCGCGAAGTTCCTGCGCGCCGGGATCGGCTTCGGCGGCGGCTGCCTGCCCAAGGACATCCGGGCCTTCATGGCGCGGGCGGGCGAGCTGGGCGCCGACCAGGCGCTGACCTTCCTGCGCGAGGTCGACTCCATCAACATGCGGCGCCGCGGGCACATGGTCGAGCTGGCCCGGGACGCGGTCGGCGGCTCCTTCCTCGGCAAGCGCGTCGCCGTGCTCGGGGCCACCTTCAAGCCGGACTCGGACGACGTACGGGACTCGCCCGCGCTGAACGTGGCGGGTCAGATCCACCTCCAGGGCGGCCAGGTCACCGTGTACGACCCCAAGGGCATGGACAACGCCCGTCGGGTCTTCCCGACCCTGGCCTACGCCGACTCCGCGGTGGCGGCGGTCACGGGCGCGGACGTGGTCCTGCACCTCACCGAATGGCGCGAGTTCCGCGAGCTGGACCCGGCGGCGCTGGGCCCGCTGGTGTCGGACCGGCTGATCCTGGACGGGCGCAACGCGCTGGACTCCGCACGGTGGCGGGCGGCGGGCTGGACCTACCGCGCGATGGGGCGCCCGCGCGCCTGAGCCCGACCTCTCGTCCCGCGCGCCCGAGCCGACCCCTCGTCCCGCGCGGGGCGGGGACACGCCGTGGGCGGTACGGGCCCGCCCCGTACGGGCCAGCGCCGCGGGTCCGCACCGTGCGGGCCCACCTGCCGCGCGCCTACGCGGTGCGGGCCGCGCGGTAGGTGCGCATCTTGGCGCGGGAGCCGCAGACCGCCATCACGCACCAGCGGCCCCGGCCCGCCGGGCTGCGGTCGTAGTAGGCCCACTGGCAGTCCGGCGCCTCGCAGGCCTTGAGCCGGGTCCAGGTGCCGTCGGCCGCCGCCCGGGCGATCGCGTCCGCGACCCGGGCGGTCAGGCCGGACTCCCCCGTCGGTTCCCGCGCCGGGAGCACCCTCGCGGCGCCGTCCGGGCCGATCCGGACCAGCAGCGGGACCCCGGCCAGCAGCTCGTTCAGGGTGTCGAGGCGGCCCGGGGGCACGGCGTGGCCCGCGTGGGCCCGGCAGGCGGCGCGCAGGCACTCCCGCAGCGTGACCGCCCCGGCGAGGGCCCGCCCGGACAGCCCGAACTCCGCCGCGAGGCGGTCCTCGCCCGTGTCCACGCTCAGCGTGTTGACGAGGTCCTCCACCAGCGCGAGGCCCCCCGGTGCCGGTGCTCGTACGCCACTCATGTCTGCGACGTTACCCCTTGGACCAGCCAACGGGTAACGCGTAGAGTCGGGGTTACCGGTAGACCTCCGCTACCGGTAACCCTCCCGTTGTCAGGAGAGATCATGGCCCTCGCCACGCTCGGTGCCGTCGTACTCGACTGTCCCGACCCGCTCGCCCTCGCCGGTTTCTACGCCGCCCTGCTCGGCGGCACGCCCAGCCCGGACGACGACGCGTCCTGGGTGGACCTCACCGGCCACGAGGGCACGCCCCTCGCCTTCCAGCTGGCCCCGGGCCACGTCCGGCCGCAGTGGCCCTCGCCCGAGGCCCCCCAGCAGTTCCACCTGGACCTGACCGTGACCGACCTGGACGCGGCGGAGGCCGAGATCCTGGCCCTGGGCGCGACGCCGCTGGACCAGGGCGAGCCGGGCCGGACCTGGCGGGTCTACGCCGACCCGGCGGGCCACCCGGTGTGCCTCTGCGCCTGCTGACGGCGGGCGGACGCGCCGGACGCGCCGGGCCGGACCGTGCGGCGCCGCGGTGGCGTCAGGCGGAGCCGCCGCGGCGGTGCTGGGCCGCGCGCGCGGTGAACTCCGCGTCGCGCAGCACCCGTTGGGCGTTGCCCCAGGTCAGGAGCGCCAGCTCGGATTCCGGCCATCCCCGGTCGAGGAGTTCCGCGATCAGCCGAGGGTAGCCGGACGGGTCGGTCAGGCCCACCGGGCGGGGGGTGGGCGGTTCCCCGCCGAAGGCCGCGCCGAGGCCGACGCAGTGCGGGCCCGCCACCGCCCGTACGTGGTCCAGGTGGTCCGCCACCGCGTGCAGCGAGTCCCCGGTCCGGGCGGTCGCGAAGGTGACCATGCACAGCCCGTTGGCGGCCCGCAGGGCGCGCAGCACCTCGTCCGAGACGTTGCCCGGGTGCGGGGTCAGCGCGGCCGAGGCCGTGTGGGAGATCAGAACGGGCGCCTTCGAGGCACCCGTGATCTGCACCGCCACCGCGTCCTCGCACCCTGTCAGGTCGATCAGCACCGCGAGCCGGTTCAGCTCGCGCACCACCTCGTGCCCGAAAGCCGTCAGCCCCCGGTCCGCCCATTCGGCGCCCGCCGGGGCCATGCTCCGTACGCCCAGGGCGTGGAAGGCCCTCAGGGTGCCGAGCGAGTCGGTCAGCGCCCGCCCGGGCGCGGGGCCCAGGAACGAGGCGATCCGCCCCCGGTTGCGCGCGTCGGCCATGTCGTCGGCGGCCAGGGCGAGGCTCAGGCTGTCGGGGTAGCGGCGCAGCAGGCTGTGCGCGACGTCGAGCTGCTCCAGGGTCTCCTCGATCACCCGGTCCGGCCCCGGGGTCAGCAGCGACCAGAACTGGGCCCCCACCACACCGGCCCGCAGCCGGGGGATGTCGGTGTCCACACCGCCCTCGGGGGTGTCGATGTTGTCGTGGTACGGGCTCTGGCGCAGCGTCCACAGCAGGGTGTTGCACCCGTCCGCGACGGGGTGGACGGCCAGCAGCGCGGCGGCGCGGTCCAGGGCACCGGCGAGCACCGCGGCGGGAGCGGCCTCGGATCCGGGGTCGGCTCCGAGGGAGCCGGGGGCGGCGGGGGCTGAACCCACGTGTGCGGGATCGTCCTGCAGGTCGGCCATGGCGTTCGCTCCGGTCTCGGCGGCAGCGGGGAGGGAGAAGTGTTGCCACCGTGACATGAGGGGCGCGCGGGTTCGCGGCGGATGTGGCGTTCGGGTGGCGCGGAGCCCCGGCCCCCGCGCCACCCGCCCTCCGGCCCGCCGCACCGGAGGGGCGCCGACCGCTACGGCACCGCTACAGCACCGCGTTCGACGGACCCCGGCTCGCCGAGAGGTCCGCCGCCACCGCCTCCGCGTCGCGCAGCGCCCGTACCGCGTTCGACCACGTCAGCTTCGCCAGGTCGGCCGACGACCAGCCGCGCGTCAGCAGCTCGGCGATCAGGTTCGGGTAACCGGACACGTCGTCCAGCCCGGACGGGGTGAAGGCCGTGCCGTCGAAGTCCCCGCCGATGCCGATGTGGTCCACGCCCGCGACCTCGCGCATGTGGTCCAGGTGGTCGGCCACCGTGGCGGCCGTGGCGACCGGCCGCGGGTTCGCCGCCTCGAAGGCCCGGTGCAGGGCCATCGCCTCGGCCCCGGTGTCCAGGTGGTGCAGCCCGTGCGCGCGCAGGTTCTCGTCGGCGGACGCCGTCCAGGCCACCGCCTCCGGGAGGATGAACTTCGGCACGAAGGTGGCCATGGCCACGCCCCCGTTGGCCGGGAGCAGCGCGAGCACGTCGTCCGGGATGTTGCGCGGGTGGTCGCAGACCGCCAGCGCGGACGAGTGCGAGAAGATCACCGGCGCCACCGAGACGGCGAGCGCGTCGCGCATCGTCGTGGCGGCCACGTGCGAGAGGTCCACCAGCATGCCGACGCGGTTCATCTCGCGCACGACCTCGCGGCCGAACTCGGTGAGCCCGCCGTGGCGCGGCTCGTCGGTCGCCGAGTCCGCCCAGTCGATCGTGTCGTTGTGCGTGAGCGTCATGTACCGCACGCCGAGGCGGTGCAGGGAGCGCAGGGTGGCGAGCGAGTTATTGATGGAGTGGCCGCCCTCGGCGCCCATCAGCGAGGCGATCCGGCCCTGCGCGCGCGCCGCCTCCATGTCGTCCGCCGTCAGCGCCCGCACCAGGTCGTGCGGGTAGCGCTCGATCAGCTGGCCGACCGCGTCCATCTGCTCCAGGGTGGCGCTGACCGCCTCGTCGCCCGCGAAGTCGGAGCGGACGTAGACGGACCAGAACTGCGCCCCGACCCCGCCGGCGCGCAGCCGGGGGATGTCGGTGTGCAGGTGGGCCGACTGGTCGGCGGCGATGTCCCGGCGGGCGAAGTCGTAGCGGACCTGGTTGCGCAGCGCCCACGGGAGGTCGTTGTGGCCGTCGACGACCGGGTGCTCGGCGAGCAGCTCCCGCGCCTCGGCGAGCCGGTCCCCGGCGGCCCCCGCGCTCCCCGCGCTCACGCGCCGAACCCGAAGGAGCCGGCGCCCGCGATCTTGGTCCGCAGCCGCTTGCCCTTCTCGGTGGCCTGGTCGTTCAGCTCCTGCTGGAACTCCCGCATCCGGGTCATCAGTTCCGCGTCCTGGGTGGCGAGGATCCGTACGGCCAGCAGCCCGGCGTTGCGCGCGCCGCCGACCGAGACGGTGGCGACGGGAACCCCGGCGGGCATCTGGACGATCGACAGCAGCGAGTCCATGCCGTCGAGGTACTTGAGCGGAACCGGTACGCCGATCACGGGCAGCGGGGTCACCGAAGCGAGCATCCCGGGCAGGTGCGCGGCCCCGCCCGCGCCCGCGATGACCGCCTTCAGCCCGCGCCCGGCGGCCTGCTCGCCGTACGCGATCATCTCGCGCGGCATCCGGTGCGCCGAGACCACGTCGACCTCGTACGGGACCTCGAACTCGTCCAGCGCCTTGGCCGCGGCCTCCATGACCGGCCAGTCGGAGTCCGAGCCCATGACGATGCCGACGACGGGCCCTGCGGAAGAGGTACCAGTGGTGCTCATTCGGTGATCGTTCCTCTGAGGTATCCGGCAGCGTGGCGTGCGCGCTCCAGCACGTCGTCCAGGTCGTCGCCGTAGGTGTTGACGTGGCCCACCTTGCGTCCGGGCTTCACGTCCTTGCCGTACATGTGGATCTTCAGCTGCGGATCGTGCGCCATGCAGTGCAGGTACGCCGCGTACATGTCGGGGTAGTCGCCGCCCAGGACGTTGGCCATGACCGTCCAGCGGGCGCGCGGGCGCGGGTCGCCGAGCGGGAGGTCCAGGACCGCCCGTACGTGGTTGGCGAACTGCGAGGTCATCGCGCCGTCCTGGGTCCAGTGCCCGGAGTTGTGCGGGCGCATGGCCAGTTCGTTGACCAGGATCCGGCCGTCGGTGGTCTCGAACAGCTCGACCGCCAGGTGGCCGGTCACGTCGAGTTCCTTGGCGATCCGCAGGGCGAGGGCCTGGGCCTCGCCCGCGAGGGCCTCCGAGAGGTTCGGGGCCGGGGCGATCACCGTGTCGCAGACCCCGTCGACCTGGACGGACTCGACGACCGGGTACGCCACGGCCTGGCCGTGCGGGGAGCGGACGATGTTGGCCGCCAGCTCCCGTACGTACTCCACCTTCTCCTCGGCCAGTACGGGCACGCCCGCCTTGAAGGGCGCGTGCGCGTCCTCCTCGGTGCGCACGAACCACACGCCCTTGCCGTCGTACCCGCCGCGCACGGTCTTGAGGATCACGGGGAACCCGCCGACCTCGGCCGCGAAGGCCACCGCGTCCGCCGGATCGCTCACGATCCGGTGGCGGGGGCTGGGTGCGCCGATCTCGTCGAGTTTGGCGCGCATCACCCCTTTGTCTTGTGCGTGCACCAACGCGCCGGGCCCCGGGCGGACGGGAACGCCGTCCGCTTCCAGGGCCCGCAGGTGCTCGGTGGGTACGTGCTCGTGATCGAAGGTGATCACGTCGCAGCCGCGCGCGAAGGCGCGCAGCGTCGCCAGATCGCGATAGTCGCCGATGACGACATCGCGCACGACCTGGGCCGCCGAGTCCTGTGGGGTGTCACTGAGGATCTTGAATTTGATGCCGAGGGGGATACCCGCCTCGTGGGTCATGCGGGCGAGCTGTCCGCCGCCGACCATGCCGACTACCGGGAACGTCACTCCTCCAGGGTATCGGCCTGATTCCGCCATTCGGACTCCGGCCGGTCCCCGCCGGGTGGCCCGAAGAGGTCTACGCGCGTCCGGCCCGCTGCTCCGCGCGAGTGTCGGAAGGCACACGCGTTTCATGGGGCCGACACTTAACATGGACAGGTTCGAACCGTCGACCGTCAGGGACTGAGCCGCCACATGAGTACGCCGAAACACATCACGCCGTCCGGACGCTTCCGCGCCATCGGCCGGGAAGTCCTGAAATTCGGCGCGGTCGGCGGCCTCGGCGTCCTGGTCAATTTCGGCGTCTTCAACCTGCTCCGGCACACCACCGATCTGGCGGTCGTGCGCGCGAGCGTCATAGCCATCATCGTGGCGATCATCAGCAATTACATCGGGTTCCGGTATTTCACCTACCGCGACCGCGACCGCGGCGGCCGACGCCGCGAAATGACGCTCTTCGTGGCGTTCAGCCTGATCGGCATGATCATCGAGAGTGGCGTGCTCTATGCGGCCACCTACGGCTTCGGCTGGGACAGCAACCTGCAGAGCAACCTGTTCAAGTTCCTCGGCATGGGCGTCGCGACCGTGTTCCGCTTCTGGTCCTACCGCACCTGGGTGTTCCGGGCGCTGCCGGAGGCCGCTCCCGCCCCCGCGTCGACCGTGGTCGCCGCGCAGCGCGAGGGCAACGACGACACCCTCGCCCCCGAGCCCGCCAGCCCCGCCACGCGGCACTAGTCCGGGACTGCCCGCCCCCCCGGCCCGCGCCCTTCGCGGCCCGCTAGCGGACCGTGTGTTCCAGTTCGGCCCGCTCCGGCGCCGTCCGGCTCAGGAACAGGGCGAACACCGGCGGCTGCGCCTGGAGCAGCTCCAGTCGCCCGCCGTCCGCCTCCGCCAGGTCACGGGCCACGGCGAGGCCGATGCCCGTGGAGTTCCGTCCGCTGATCGCCCGCTCGAAGATCCGGTTGCCGAGGTCCGGGGGCACGCCGGGGCCGTCGTCCGTCACCTCGATGACCGCCTGGTTCCCGGTGACCCGGGTGCGCAGGGCGACCGTACCGCCGCCGTGCATCAGGGCGTTCTCGATCAGCGTGGCCAGCACCTGGGAGACCGCGCCCGGCGTGCCCACGGCCCGCATCCCCTGCTTCCCGGAGCGCACCACGGCCCGTCCGGCGCTGCGGTAGGCCGGGCGCCACTCCTCGACCTGCTGCTTGACGACCTCGTCCAGGTCGAAGGGGACCGCCGAGCCCGTGCGCGGGTCGCGGGAGTTGGTCAGCAGCCGCTCCACCACGTCCGTGAGCCGCTCCACCTGGGTCAGGGCGATGCTCGCCTCCTCCCGTACGGTCTCCAGGTCGTCCGTGACCGTGATCTCCTCCAGCCGCATCGACAGCGCGGTCAGCGGGGTCCGCAGCTGGTGCGAGGCGTCGGCGGCGAGGCGCCGCTCGGCGGTCAGCATCCGCCCGATGCGCTCCGCGCTGGCGTCCAGGACGTCCGCGACCCGGTCCAGCTCGGGGACCCCGTACCGCTTGTGCCGGGGGCGCGGGTCCCCGGAGCCCAGGCGCTCGGCCGTCTCGGCGAGGTCGGTGAGCGGTGAGGCCAGCCGGTTGGCCTGGCGTACGGCGAGGAGTACGGCCGCCACGACGGCCAGCAGCGCGACCGCGCCGACCACCGCCAGGGTGCGGCCGACCTCCTTGGTGACCGTGGAGCGGGACTCCTCGACGACGACGCTCTCGCCCTGTTCGCCCTTGGCGGTGCCGCGCAGGGAGCTGCCGTCGATGGGCACGCCGATCTCGACCGGCATCTCGCCGGGGACCATGATGCGGGCGTGACGGCCCGCGGCGAGCTGTTCGCCGAGCGACCGGGCGTCGACCGCCTTCTTCTCCAGCACGTTCGACTCGACGATGCCGACGAGACGCAGGGCCTCGGATTCGACGCTCTCCTGGGCGCTGCTGGTGATCGTCCGGGTCTCCACGATCACCAGGGAGATCCCGAACACGGCGATCACTACGAGCACCACGGCGAGCGTGGAGTTGATCAGGCGGCGGCGCATGCCCTAGAGGATGCCCTAAGGACGCCCTGCTCCGCGGCTCAGCTCTTCTCGAAGCGGAAGCCGACGCCCCGGACCGTGGCGATGTAGCGCGGGTTCGCGGCGTCGTCGCCCAGCTTCTTGCGCAGCCAGGAGATGTGCATGTCCAGGGTCTTGGTGGAGGACCACCAGGTGGTGTCCCAGACCTCGCGCATGAGCTGGTCGCGGGTGACGACCCGGCCCGCGTCGCGGACCAGGACGCGCAGCAGGTCGAACTCCTTGGCCGTCAGCTGGAGCTCCTCCTCCCCCATCCAGGCGCGGTGCGACTCGACGTCGATCCGCACCCCGTGGGTGGCGGGGGGCTGGGCCGGTTCGGCGGCGCCGCGCCGGAGCAGGGCCCGGACCCGGGCGAGCAGTTCGGCGAGCCGGAAGGGCTTGGTCACATAGTCGTCGGCTCCGGCATCCAGTCCGACCACGGTGTCGACCTCGTCCGCCCGGGCGGTCAGCACCAGGATCGGGAAGCCGTGACCCTCGGCACGCAGCCGTCGGGCGACCTCCAGCCCGTCCATCCCGGGCAGGCCCAGGTCCAGGACGACAAGATCGACGCCGCCCTGCAGTCCCGCGTCCAGCGCGGTCGGTCCGTCCTCGCGGACCTCGACCTCGTAGCCCTCCCTGCGCAGGGCGCGGGCCAGGGGTTCCGAGATGGATGCGTCGTCCTCGGCGAGCAGTACACGCGTCATGGGGGTGATGGTAGTCCGCGGCGGGCAGGCTCAGGGCTGCACCTGGACACCCCTGTGGATCTCGTGCGTTGAGGGGTACGACACCTTCGAATATGCTCAATCGGTTCCCTGCTCACCTGTGATCCATATCTCAAGTACTTTCATATGCCGCAGTGTCGTGTCGTATGGTGTCGAGACGCCTGATGCACTACCTCAGTGACCTTTGTGCCGAAAAGCGAGCCAAAGGTCGCTATTTCTGTCCTGACCGGCGAGGCAGTCTGTACGGACTGCCCTTTCCGGGCTTGATGACAGTGAATGACCTGTGGGCCGGGCCCTGCGCGCGAAGATGCGCGACAGGGCGTGGATCCCGGTTACGGATGTCCCTTCGCCGCCGCGCAGGCTGCGAGACCCCCGGGCGTGGGGTGGGACGCACGTCGCCGGTGCCGGCCACCCCCCACCGGGCGCTGTACCGCTCACGAAGCGAAGCGTCCCGATCAAGCAAGGATCGACCATGGCTTCCAGCCTGACGAAGGAGCCGGTGGACCCGTCCACCGATAAGACCTTCTTCGGCCACCCCCGTGGCCTGGCCACTCTGTTCATGACCGAGATGTGGGAGCGTTTCTCCTACTACGGCATGCGCGCCCTTCTCGTGTACTACCTGGTCTCGGGTGGCGCCGACGCGGCAACGGGAAGCCAGGGTGGCGGCCTGGCGATGACCGCGGCCACCACCACGGCCATCTACTCCGTCTACGTCTCCATGGTCTACCTCATGGCCATGCCGGGCGGCTGGTTCGGTGACCGCGTCTGGGGTGCCCGCAAGACGGTCGCCATCGCCGGTTTCGTGATCATGGCTGGTCACCTCTCGCTGGCGGTGCCGGGCCAGGCGATGTTCTTCGTCGGTCTGGTCCTGGTCGCGGTCGGCTCGGGTCTGCTGAAGGCCAACATCTCCACGATGGTCGGCCACCTCTACGAGGGTCCCGAGGACAAGCGCCGTGACGGTGGCTTCACCCTCTTCTACATCGGCATCAACCTCGGTGCCTTCATCGCCCCGTTCGCCGTCGGCACGCTGGGCAAGGAATACAACTGGCACCTGGGCTTCGCCCTCGCCGCGGTCGGCATGGGCCTGGGTCTGACCCAGTTCCTGCTCGGCACCAAGCACCTCAGCCCGAAGAGCAGCCTGGTCCCGAACCCGCTGTCGGCCGAGGAGCGCAAGGTCGTCCTCACCAAGGTCGCCGTCGTGGTCCTGGGCATCGCCGTCTTCTACGGCGCGGTGATCGCCCTCGGTGCCTACACGCTGAACTGGGCGCTGGTCCCGCTGACGCTGGCCGGTCTGATCATCCCGATCGCGGTGCTGACGCGCATCAAGCGCGACAAGGACCTGTCGTCGGCCGAACAGTCGAAGATGTCGGCCTACATCTGGTTCTTCGTGGCCGCCGCGGTCTTCTGGATGATCTACGACCAGGGTGGCTCCACGCTCTCCCTGTTCGCCGATGACAAGACCGCCAGCAGCATGTTCGGCTTCGGCTTCTCGGCCACCTGGTACCAGTCGCTGAACCCGCTCTTCGTGATGGCGCTGGCTCCGGTCTTCGCCTGGCTGTGGCTGTGGCTGGCGCGCAAGAACCAGGAACCGAACACCATCGTGAAGTTCTCGATGGGTCTGGTCCTGATCGGTGCCTCGTTCTTCGTCTTCATCGTCCCGATGAACATGGCGGGCGACGGCACGAAGGTCTCCCCGATGTGGCTGGTCTCGATCTACATGATCCAGACCATCGGTGAGCTGTGCCTCTCCCCGGTCGGCCTCTCGGTCACCACGAAGATGGCGCCGCAGAAGTACGCCTCCCAGATGATGGGTGTCTGGTTCCTCGCCGTCACCGCCGGTGACTGCACCACCAGCCTCCTGTCCATCGCCGGGGTGGACCTGAACGGCCTGAGCATCATCGCCCTCCAGGCGGCCGCCGCCGTCCTGGCCGGCATCGCGGTCCACTCGTACCGCAAGAAGGTCCAGGCACTGATGGGCACCGTGCACTGACGCACGCCCCCCACGCGCACGGAACGGCCCGGCACACCGGAAGGTGTGCCGGGCCGTTCGCCGTTCTTGGCCTACGAGCCTCCTCGTGGCGCTCCTTCGCGCCGCTGCCCCGGGTGGCTGCCTCGGGCCGCTACCTCGTGCCGCGCAGGCGGCGCCACGGGGTGAAGGTGAAGACCGCGCCGCCGAGCAGCACCACGGTCCCGGCGACCAGCGCCAGGGCCTTGATGCCGCCGTCGTCGGAGGAGCCGGTCTGGGCCAGGCCGCCCGCGGCCGCGGCCGCGCCGCCGTTGGCCGAACCCGAGGTGCCGGAGCCACCCGGCTGGGCCGCGGTGTCCAGCTCCAGCGAGACACCGCTGCTGGTCGCCTTGCAGGGCACGTTGATGGGCGTCGCGCCGGGGGCCATCGTCACGTCGATGGTCAGCTGGTCGGGGCTGAGCGTCACCTTGCCGGTCTTGCCGGGGGTGTAGGTGCCGGTCATGTCGCTCAGGCTGACCGGGGCCTTGTCCGGGATCGGCTCGGCGTTGGCCGGGCCCGCGACCTTGACCGTCCCGCTGTCGGCGCCGCCGAGCTTGATGTTCATCGAGGGCTTGAGGGCCCCGGCGGGCAGGGCCATGGGGCTGGCCATGGCGCCCTTGGCCGTCTTGACGGTGAGGTCGTAGGCGCCGCCGTTCTTCTTGGCGCTGATGGTGACCGGGGTCTTGATGCCGCCGGGGACCACCGCGCCGCAGTCGTAGGCGACCTCGATGGGCTTGCCCGGGAAGTCGGTCTGGCCGCCGCTGCCGCCCGTGGTGGCGCCGCCGCCCGTGGTGGCGCCGCCGGTCGTGGTCGCGCCGCCGGTGGTCGTGGCGCCCCCGGTGGTCGTACCGCCCGTGGTGGTCGCGCCGCCGGTGGTCGTCGTACCGCCCGTCGTCGTACCGCCCGTGGTGCCGCCACCGCCGACCTTGATCGTCGCCCCGGTCTTCACCGTCTCCTTGGGCGAGCACTTGGTCTCGGTCGTCATGATCTGGTTGACGTTGATCGTGTACTTGTCGGGCGTGAGCGTGATGTCGCCCGCCTTCTCTATCGTGAGCTTGCCCTTCATCTCCGGCAGCACCATCGCGCCGCCCTTGGGGATGGGCGGGTTCTGGCGCGGGCCCTGCATCGCGACGGCGCCGCTCTGCGCCCCGCCCACGGTGAGGTTCCCGCTGGGCTGGACGACGTCCTTGTTCAGGTCCAGCAGGTCCGGGTTCTTCGAGGCCGCCTTCACCGTCTTCCAGGTGATGTCGACGGTGTCGCCGACCTTGGCCGTCGCGGGCGCCGTGATCTCCACGGTCGTCTCGCCCTGGATGGGCGGGAGATTGGCGATCGCGGGCGGGATGCACTCGGTCTTGAAGGTGACCTCGGCGGCCTGGGCGGGGGTCGCCGCCAGCAGGATCCCCGCTCCGCCGAGCATCAGCGCGACCCCGGCCGCGCTCATCCTCCGTTGGGTCTTCACGACTGTCCCTTCGTTGTCGGATGGTCTTCTGACGGTGCGGATGTCTGTGCGGGTGGTGCTGCCCCCGGCGCGGCCGTGCCGTCCGGGGTGAACCACGGCAGTACGGCCGTGGTGGTCTCGGGTGGTTCGGCCGCCCGCGGCCGGAGCGGGCCGCCGCCCGGGCGGCGTACGGCGGGGCGGCGTACGGCCGGGATCCGCGGCAGCCGCGCGGTGACGGCGTTCGCCGGGTCCCGGTCCGCCTCGGCTCCGGCGGTCGCGGCGCCGCGGTGGCGCCCGGCGGTACCGGGCACGCGCGGGCGGACCCGGTCGACGACGGCCATGCCGATCCGGAAGATCCCGGCGGGGATCACCACGCAGAGCAGGACCCAGAACAGCAGGACGCCGTACGGCCGGTCCACCCCCCAGGGCTGGGTGGCCAGGACCTTCTCGCCGTACTTGAGGGAGAGCGCGTAGTCGCCGTAGTCGCCCGCGCCCAGCGAGACGTCGATCGCGACCCGCGCCTTCTGGCCGGGCGCGATCGTGCCCTTCCACTGGTGCTCCTCCCAGGTCGGCGCGAACACCCCGTGGGCGGTGCCGATCTGGAAGACGGGGTCGGTGACCGGGGCCGAGCCGAGGTTGCCGACGGTGACGACGAAGGTCCGTGCGGGCGGAGCGCCGAACCAGGTCAGTACGCCGTCGTCGCCCTCCAGCCGCACCCCGGTGAGGACGGCGAGGCGGCCCGTGCCGGACTCGGCGGGCAGTTCCGCCACCGGGTGGTCGGTGATCTTGACGGGGAGGGCCACATTGGACTGGTCCCCGTTGACGGAGGCCACGTCGACCACACAGGGACAGGGCTTGGGCGGTCCCACCACCGGCAACTGGGCGGCGAAACGGCCCGACGCGTCGACGGAGACGGCGGTGCCGTCGGCGTTGGCGCAGCTGTTGGTGCCGCCGATCATGTTCTGGCCGCAGACCAGCACCATCACCAGGGTCTTGGGCCGCCAGCCGGTACCGGTGACGGTGACCTCGGTGCCCTTGGCGACCTCCTGGAGGGAGAGCGCGGCGACGGGCTTGCCGTCGTCCCGCGCCGCCGACCAGGCCGGTACGGGCGCCAGGGCCAGCAGCACGAGTACGGCTCCCAGCGCGGCGGCGGCGAGCCCGAGCAGCCCGGCGGGCAGCCGCCCGCGCCGGGCCCGGGCGGACGCGGGGTGCGGATCGTAGTGCGCGCTCACCTGGACGCTCCCGTCAACTCGTCTTCCGTCGGGGCTGGTTCGGCCGCTCCGGTGGGCTCCGCCCGGTCGGTGGGCGACGGTGCGCGGGAGGCCCGCCGGGCCCGTACGCGCGGCCGGGCCACCAGGGCGGCGGCGCCGAGGCCGAGCAGCCCGGCGCCCGCCCAGCCGGCGGGGCCCCACGGGACGAGCCGCGCGGAGGCGGTGGCCGTCGCGTGCGCGCCGCCGGGGGCGGTGACCGTGAGGGTGAGGCCGACGTCGTCGGCGTCCGGGGCGCCGGGCCAGGGTTCGTTCAGCTCGACGCGCTGACCGGGCAGCAGTTCCACCGGCAGGGGGTGCTTCGCCGGGACGGGCAGCGCACCGAACAGGCCCTCGGCGCCCACCGACAGGTCGGGCGCGAGGGCCACGTTGCCCCGGTTGACCAGGGTGTAGTGGATGACGGCGGCCCGGCCCCGGCCGCTGACCGAGGCACGCTCGACGGTGAGGGCGGCCAGCATGGGACCGCTGACCCGCAAGTGGACCCGTACGCCCGCCTCGTGACCGGATTCGGTGGCGACGACGGCGACGGGGTGGTCGCCGGGAACCGCGGCGGGCGGCACGGTGACGGTGAAGGGGACCACGGCGCGGGTGTGCGGCGGGACCTTCACCGTGGCGCCCGCGCCGAAGCTGATCCAGGACCCGGCCGCGGTGGACTCCGCGGCCGGGCGGACCGCGAGGGCGCCGCCGTCCGCGTTGTAGGCGTCGGCCCCGCGCAGGGTCACGGTGTGCTCCCGGTCGGTGGGGTTGGCCAGGGCCAGCCGGTCCTCCAGCACGGTGCCGGGGATCCCTTCCAGGTAGAAGTACGGGCGGGCGCCACCGGGGCGGACGCCCGCTCCGGTGGCGGGTTCGGCGGTCCAGCCGGGGTCCGCCGCCCGCGCCGCGGCGGCGCGGGGCGGGGCCGCGGCGAGCAGGACCGCGCCGAGGAGGGCCCCGAACAGCGCGGCCGCGCGCGGGCCGCAGGGCGGGCGGTGGCCCCGGGGCGGGCGGTGGCCCCGGGGGGTGTGGTCACGGTCACGGAGCACGGGCATCGCCGGGGCCGCTCCGTTCAGGACCGGGCCCGCTGGCCGCGCCGGGTCAGCCAGAGCACTCCGGCGGCCCCGGAGAGCAGCACGGTCGCGCCCAGGGTGCCGAGGGCGATCGCGGAGTCGGCGGGACCGGTCTGCGGCAGGGTGTCGCCGCCGGTGGAACCGCCCGTGGCGGGGGCCTTGGGGGCGCCCGCGGCGGCGGCCACGTCCATCTCCAGGGCCGGCTTGGGGCTGTTGCCGGTCTCGCAGGTGGTCGTGGTGCCCATCGCCTTGATGGTCAGGACGCCCGCGGTGAAGGTGACCTTGCCGCTCTTCTTCGGGGTGTAGGTGCCCGAGAGGTCGGAGATCTTGATCGGGGTGTTGGCGGGGGCCGCCGCGGCGTTGGGCGGCCCCGAGACGGGCACGCTGGCCGTCTCGGCCCCGGCGACCACGATGACGGCGCTGGGCACCATGGCGCCCGGGCCGAGTTCGATGGGGCTGGAGGAGACGCCCTTTTGGAAGGACATCGTGAGTTTGTAGCCGTCGCCCTCCTTGACGGCCTTGATGTCGATGGGCGAGACCGCCGATTTGGGACCGATCGGGGTCTGGCAGTCGTACTTGACGTCGACCACATCGGCCTGCGCGGCCGGGGCGGCCAGCAGGACCGCCGATCCGGCCAGCGCGGTGGCGAGCGCGAGCGCGGTGGAGCGTTTCCGGTGGGACACCTTCGTCTTCCCCTCGACCGTGGAACCACAAGTTACTGACGGCACATCAGATTGGTGGCTCAAAGTACGCCGGGGGGCGTACGGAGGGAAGAGACAAGGGCCCCCCGGTATCAGGAGGCCCGGACACCCCGCTGCCACACGGCCGAAACGAGGGGAACACCGGGCCGGTAGGCCAGGTGGACGTGGCTCGGGGCGTCCAGGACGGCCAGATCGGCGCGCGCGCCGGGCGTGAGCGTGCCGATGTCGGTGCGCCGCAGGGCGCGGGCACCGCCCGCGGTGGCGGACCACAGGGCCTCGTCGGGGGTCATGCCCATGTCCCGGACGGCGAGGGCGATGCAGAAGGGCATCGAACTCGTGTAGGAGGAACCGGGGTTGCAGTCGGTGGAGAGCGCGACCGTGGCGCCCGCGTTCAACAGCCGCCGGGCGTCGGGCCACTGGGCACGGGTGGAGAACTCGGCGCCCGGCAGCAGGGTCGCGACCGTGGTCGCGGCGGCCTGGCCGAGCGCGTCCACGTCGGCGTCCGTGAGGTGGGTGCAGTGGTCGGCGGAGGCCGCCTCCAGCTCCACGGCGAGCTGGACGCCGGGACCGTGGGAGAGCTGGTTGGCGTGGACGCGCGGGATCAGCCCGGCGGCGGCGCCCGCCGTGAGGACGGCGCGGGCCTGGTCCCCGTCGAAGGCGCCCTTCTCGCAGAAGACGTCCACCCAGCGGGCGTACGGGGCGCAGGCGGCCAGCATCTCGCCGGTGACCAGGGACACGTAGGCGGCCGGGTCATCCGCGTAGTCCGGGGAGACGATGTGCGCGCCGAGGTAGGTGACCTCCTCGGTGTGCGCGGCGGCGATGCGCAGGGCGCGGGCCTCGTCCTCGACGGTGAGGCCGTAGCCGGACTTGGTCTCGAAGGTGGTGGTGCCCTGACGGCGGGCCTCGTCGAGGTGGCGCACCAGGTTCGCCTCCAGCTCGGCGTCGGAGGCGGCGCGGGTGGCGGCGACGGTGGTGCGGATGCCTCCGGCGGAGTAGCCGCGGCCGGACATCCGGGCGTTGAACTCGGCGGTGCGGTCGCCCGCGAAGACCAGGTGCGAGTGGGAGTCGACGAAGCCGGGGATCACGGCGCGGCCGGTCGCGTCGAACGCGGTGTCGGCGGCGGGGGCGTCGGCGGCGGGGCCGACCCAGGCGACCTTGTCGTCCTCGATGACGACGGCGGCGTTCTCGATCAGGCCGAGGGGGGTGCCGTCGCCCTGTGCGGGGTCGTTGGTGACGAGGCTGCCGATGTGGGTGATGACGGTGGTGGTCACGGGTTCCTCTCGGAGAGCACGGGGCGGAGCCGCGGTGTGATTAGGCGCGCAGGGCCGCGATGGACTCGGCCAGGGCGGACGGGACGTCCCCGACCAAGGCGTGGGCACCGTCGCGGACGATGTGGCGACCGCCCACCACCGTATGGCGGACGTCGGCGGCGGAGGCCGCGAACACGGCCGTCTCGGCGCCGAGCCGCGGCAGCGTCCCCGCCGTCCGTACGGAGTCCAGCGCGACCGTGGTGAAGTCCGCGAGCGCGCCCCGCTCCAGCCGGCCCGCCTCGCTCCAGCCGAGGGCGGCGTGGCCGTCCCCGGTGGCGGCGGTCAGCAGCGCGTTCGCCGTCCAGTGGCCCCGGGTCCGGCTGCGCAGGCGCTCGTTCAGCTCCATCGCGCGGGCCTCTTCGAGCAGGTCGATGACGGCGTGGCTGTCGCTGCCCAGGGACAGCGGGCTGCCCGCGTGCTGGAGCCGGGTGGCCGGGCCGATGCCGTCGGCGAGGTCGCGTTCGGTGGTGGGGCACATGCAGGTGCCGGTGGAGGTGCCGCCGAGGAGGGCGATGTCCCCGTCGGTGAGGTGCGTGTTGTGGACCCCGGTGGTGCGCGGGCCCAGGACGCCGTGGTCGGCGAGCAGCTGGGTGGGCGTGCGCCCGTGCGCCGCCCGGCAGGCGTCGTTCTCGGCGGTCTGCTCGGAGAGGTGCACGTGCAGCGGGGCCCGGCGCTCGGCGGCCCAGGCGGCGACGGTGGCCAGCTGGTCGGCGGGAACGGCGCGCACGGAGTGCACCGCCGCTCCGATCAGGGCGTGTTCGCGGGGCTTGAGGGCGGCGGCCCGTTCGGCCCAGGCGTCGGCGGCGCCGTCGGAGAAGCGCAGCTGGTGCGGTTCGGGAGCCTTGCCGAAGCCGGAGGAGAGGTAGGCCGTGTCGAGCAGGGTGATGCGGATGCCCGCCGCGGCGGCGGCCTCGATGAGGGCCTCTCCCATGGCGTTGGGGTCCGCGTAGGGCGTGCCGCCGGGCGCGTGGTGGACGTAGTGGAACTCCCCCACGGCGGTGATCCCGGCCAGCGCCATCTCCGCGTACACGGCGCGGGCGAGGGCGAAGTAGGAGTCGGGGGTGAGGTTCTGGGCGACCTTGTACATGAAGTCGCGCCAGGTCCAGAAGGTGCCGCTGCCGACCTGGACGGTGCCGCGCAGGGCCCGGTGGAAGGCGTGGCTGTGCGCGTTGGCGAGGCCCGGCAGGGTCAGGCCGCGCAGTACTTCGGCGCCGGGGGGCGGGGCGGGCACCTCGGTGCGCAGGGCGGCGATCCGGCCGTCCCGGACGTCCAGGGCGACGCCCGGCTCGACGTGGGTGCCGAGCCAGGCGTGTTCCAGCCAGTACGTCGTCTGCTGCGCGGTCAGCACGTGCCCCTTCAACTGCATGCGAGGCCTTCCAGGACGTCGGCGAGGGCGAGGACTCCGGCGACGCAGTCGTCCTCGGCGGCGTACTCGGCCGGGGAGTGGGAGACGCCGGTGGGATTGCGTACGAACAGCATCGCGGTCGGGACCGATCCGGAGAGGATTCCGGCGTCGTGTCCCGCACCCGTACCGAGGACGGGGAGGGCCCCGCCCAGGATCCGGTTCAGCTCGTCACGCAGGGCGTGCTCGAACTCGATGACCGGGGTGAAGGACTCCCGGACCACGCTCAGGTCGATGCCCTCGATGTCGGCGCGCTCCCGGGCGGCCTTCTCGATGGCCGTGACCACGGTGTCGAGAGCGGCCTGGTCGGGGGCGCGGGAGTCGAGCCAGCCGCGGACCAGCGAGGGGATGGCGTTGACCCCGTTGGGCTCGACCGCGATCTTGCCGAAGGTGGCGACGGCCCCGGCGAGGGCGGCCTCGGTGCGGGCGGCCAGTACGGTCGCCGCGTAGGTGAGCATCGGGTCGCGCCGGTCCACCAGGCGGGTGGTGCCCGCGTGGTTGGCCTCGCCGCGGAAGTCGAAGCGCCAGCGGCCGTGCGGCCAGATCGCGGAGGCGAGGCCGACCCGGTCGCCGGACAGGTCCAGGGCGCGGCCCTGCTCGACGTGGAGTTCGACGAAGGCGCCGATCCGGGCGAGGCGTTCGGGGTCGGCCCCGATGGTCTCGGGGTCGTATCCGGCGTTCTCCATGGCGCGGGGCAGGCTGATGCCGTCCGCGTCGCGGAGTGCGTACGCCTTCTCCTTGGTCAGCTGTCCGGCGGTGAGCCGGGAGCCGACGCAGGCCAGCCCGAAGCGGGCGCCCTCCTCGTCACCGAAGTTGGTGATGGCCAGCGGCCTGGTGAACTCCGCTCCCCGGGCCCGGAGTTCGTCCAGGGCCGCGAAGGAGGACACCACCCCGAGGGGGCCGTCGAAGGCCCCGCCGTCGGGTACGGAGTCCAGGTGGGAGCCGGTGACGACGGCGTCCCCCGCGAGGGGGTCGCCGAGCCAGGCCCACTGGTTGCCGTTGCGGTCGGTCTCGTACGCCAGGCCGCGGGCCTGCGCCTGCTCCTGGAACCAGGTCCGGCAGTCGGCGTCGGCACCGGTCCAGGCGTAGCGGCGGTAGCCGCCGCTCCCCTGGTCCCGGCCGACGGGCGCCAGCTCGTTCCACAGGGTGTGGAAGGAGGCGGCGCCCGCGGCCCGGGCGGCGGGCGCCCCGGGAGCCGGTGCCCCCGGAGCCTGCGCCTCGGGAGCCTGGCTCACGCGGAGCCCTCCCGCATGGGGATGCGGACGTCGCGCTCCTCGGCGACCGTCTCGGCGATGTCGTAGCCCGCGTCGACGTGGCGGATGACGCCCATGCCGGGGTCGTTGGTGAGCACGCGGCGGATCTTCTCGCCCGCGAGCTTGGTGCCGTCGGCGACCGTGACCTGGCCCGCGTGGATGGAGCGGCCCATGCCGACGCCGCCGCCGTGGTGGATGGAGACCCAGGATGCGCCGGAGGCGACGTTGACCATGGCGTTGAGCAGCGGCCAGTCGGCGATCGCGTCGGAGCCGTCGAGCATCGCCTCGGTCTCGCGGTACGGGGAGGCCACCGAGCCGCAGTCGAGGTGGTCGCGGCCGATGACCAGCGGGGCGGCGAGGGTGCCGTCGGCGACCATCTCGTTGAAGCGCTCGCCCGCCTTGTCGCGCTCGCCGTAGCCGAGCCAGCAGATGCGCGCGGGCAGGCCCTGGAAGTGGACGCGCTCGCCCGCCATCTTGATCCAGCGGTGCAGGGACTCGTTCTCCGGGAAGAGGTCGAGCATCGCCTTGTCGGTCTTGTGGATGTCCGAGGCCTCGCCGGACAGGGCCGCCCAGCGGAAGGGGCCCTTGCCCTCGCAGAAGAGCGGGCGGATGTAGGCGGGGACGAAGCCGGGGAAGGCGAAGGCGCGGTCGTAACCGGCCAGCTGGGCCTCGCCGCGGATGGAGTTGCCGTAGTCGAAGACCTCGGAGCCCGCGTCCATGAAGCCGACCATGGCCTCGACGTGCTTGGCCATGGACTCGCGGGCGCGGGTGGTGAAGCCCGCCGGGTCCTTGGCGGCGTAGGCGGCCATGTCGTCGAAGTCGACGCCGGTCGGCAGGTAGGCGAGCGGGTCGTGCGCGGAGGTCTGGTCCGTCACGATGTCGATCGGCGCGCCTTCCGCGAGCATCTGCGGGAGGAGGTCGGCGGCGTTGCCGAGCAGGCCGATGGAGAGCGGCTTGCGGGCGTCGCGCGCCTCGACGGCGAGCGCGAGGGCGTGCTGGAGGCTGTCGGCCTTGACGTCGAGGAAGCGGTGCTCGATGCGGCGGTCGATGGCCCGCGGGTCGACGTCGATGCAGATCGCGACGCCGTCGTTCATAGTCACGGCGAGCGGCTGGGCGCCGCCCATGCCGCCGAGCCCGGCGGTCAGGGTGATCGTCCCGGCCAGGGTGCCCCCGAACTTCTTCGCGGCGACGGCGGCGAAGGTCTCGTAGGTGCCCTGGAGGATGCCCTGGGTGCCGATGTAGATCCAGGAACCGGCGGTCATCTGCCCGTACATGGTCAGGCCGAGGTTCTCCAGGCGCCGGAACTCCTCCCAGTTGGCCCAGTCGCCGACCAGGTTGGAGTTGGCGAGCAGAACGCGCGGGGCCCACTCGTGGGTCTGCATCACGCCGACCGGGCGGCCGGACTGGACCAGCATGGTCTCGTCCTGCTTGAGGGTCTGGAGCGTGCGGACCATGGCGTCGTACGAGCGCCAGTCGCGGGCCGCCTTGCCGGTGCCGCCGTAGACGACGAGCTTGTCGGGGTGTTCGGCGACCTCGGGGTCGAGGTTGTTCTGCAGCATCCGCAGCGCGGCCTCCTGCTGCCATCCCAGGGTGCTGAGTCCGGTGCCTCGCGCGGCCCGTACGGGGCGGGGTCCTGACATGGCGGTGCCTCCTCCGATGTTGGTCAATCCATTCACATACTTGCGCGCTGAATAGGTTCAGTCAACAGCTGCGGGCGAGTCGTGGTGATGGTTGGCTGACGAACATGACGGCGGACAGGACGACGGGCGGTACCGCGCGGGGCCCGGCGGGCGGTACGGCGCGGGATCCAGCGGGCGGTACGGCGCGGGGCCCGGCGGGCGGTACGGCGGCGGTGGTGGCCGCCGAGGCGGCCGCGGAAGGCGCCCGTACCCGCCGCGACCAGGCCGTACGGGCCGCGGTCGAGCAGGGGCTGGTGGGACCGGGCGAGGCGGACGAGCCCCTGGTCTGCCTGCTGGACACCGCCGGGATCCGGGCCTCCGCCGCCGCCCTGACCAGCGCCTTCGCGCACGCCCTGCCCCCGGGGACCCCGGTGCTGCACGCCTTCGCCGTCAAGGCCTGCCCACTGGTCCCGGTGCTGCGGCTGCTCGCGGACGCGGGCCTCGGCTGCGAGGTGGCCAGCCCCGGGGAACTGGCCCTGGGCCGGGCCGCCGGAGTCGGCCCCGGCCGGACCGTGCTGGACTCCCCCGCCAAGACCACCGCCGAGCTGCGCGAGGCGCTGGCCCACGGCGTCGCCCTCAACGCCGACAACCCCCAGGAGCTGGCCCGCCTCGACGCCCTGATCGCCGCGGCCCCGGGCCCGGCCCGCTCCCCGGTGGGCCTGCGGGTGAACCCGCAGACCGGCGCGGGCTCCATCGAGGCCCTCTCCACCGCCACCGCCACCTCGAAGTTCGGGTTCGCGCTGCGCGACGAGGGAGCGCGCGCGTGGCTGGTGCGCGCCTGCGTCGAGCGCCCCTGGATCACCCGCCTGCACACCCACTCCGGCTCGCAGGGCGTCCCCCTGCCGCTGATCGCGGACGGGGTGCGCGCGGTGCACGCGCTGGCCGAGGAGATCAACGCGGCGGCCGGGCGGCGGCAGATCGACACCCTCGACATCGGCGGCGGCCTGCCGGTGAACTTCGCCTCCGACGCCGAGGTCCCGACGTACGCCGAGTACGCGGCCGCCCTGCGCGCCGCCGTCCCGGCCCTCTTCGACGGCTCCTACGGCCTGGTCACCGAGTTCGGCCGGTCGCTGCTGGCCAAGCACGGGCTGGTGGTGGCCCGGGTCGAGTACACGAAGAGCGCCGGCTCCCGCCCCATCGCGCTGACCCACGCGGGGGTCCAGCTGGCCACCCGTACCGTCTACGCGCCCGCCGCCTGGCCGGTACGGATCCTCGCCTACGACGGCCGCGGCGTCCCCAAGCGCGGGGCGCCCGTGGCCCAGGACGTCGCGGGGCCCGCCTGCTTCGCGGGCGACCTGCTGGCCGTGGCGCGGCCGCTGCCGCCGCTCGGTCCCGGGGACCTGATCGCCGTACCGGACACGGGCGCGTACTTCTTCACGGCCCACTACGGCTACAACAGCCTGCCCCGCCCCGCCGTCCACGGCTTCGCGGTGCGCGGCGGCACGGTCCGCTTCGCCCTGGCCCGCCCCGCGCAGACGCTCGCGTCGATCGCCGAGGAGGCGGGCGCGGGCCACCGGGACGCCCTGCTGTGAGCCGCCGTCCGGCCGCTCGGCCCGCTCGGCCTACTCGACGAAGAGGGAACGGGCGGCCGCCTTGGCGTCGAAGGCCTCCAGACGGGCCTGCGCGTCCGGCAGCGCGTCCGCCATCGCCTCCAGCAGCACCCGCCCCAGCAGCATCGGCGCACACGCCGTGTCGAAGGCCAGCCCGGTGCCGACCGGCGCCGGGATCAGCAGGTCCGAGTGGCGGGCCACCGGCGCGAAGGCCGAGTCGGCGACGGTGACGACGGTCAGCCCCGCCGTACGGGCGTACTCCAGGGCCGCCACCACCTCGCGCGGATGCCGGGGCAGCGCGAAGCAGAGCAGCGCCGAGGCCCCGGAGGCGACGGCCGCGTCGATCCGGTCGGCCAGCATCGAACCGCCCTCGTCGAGGAGCCGCACGTCGGGGTGGAGCTTCATCGCGAAGTACGCGAAGCCGCGGGCCTGCGAGGACGCGGCCCGCAGCCCGAGCACGGGCAGCGGGGCCGAACCGGCGAGCAGCCGGCCCGCCTCCTGCACCGGCGCCGGGTCGGCGAGCATCGCCGAGAGGCGGCGCAGGTTCTCGATCTCGCCCTGGACCGCCTGCTGGTACTCGTTGTACGCGTCCTCGTGCGGGCCGCCCGACCGGTCGGCGGGTGCCACCTCGCGCAGGTGTCGGCGCAGCGCGGGATAGCCGTCGAAGCCGAGCGCCACCGCGAAGCGGGTCACCGAGGGCTGGCTGACCCCCGCCAGTTCGGCCAGCTCGACGCTGGACAGGAACGGCACCTCGGCCGCCCCGCGCACCATGCAGTGCGCGATCCGGCGCTGGGTCGGTGTCAGCCTGTGCCCCTCGAACAGCTTCTGCAGCCGTGCGGCCGGACTGTCGCTCATCCCGCCCCCCTCCGTCCCGTGGACCCCTGGATTATTCAGCCTGCAAGCACTTTGCATGCAGTTATGCAGCACAGCAAGCCTGGTCCGCCGGCCGGAACGGGATACGGGGGCTAGCCCCAGTGCCCGGGGCGGTCGGCCTTCCTAGCCTGGTGGGCATGGAACCCCACACCCACCTGCACGCCCAAGAGCTGAAGAAGGATCTCGACGCCACCTTGAGGGCCCGCGGGGAGCTGGGGCCCGAGTACGAGTCGGCGCTCGTGGATTCCTTCGTCGAGAAGGTCGACACGCAGGTCAGGCGGCGCCTGGCCGAACAACGCCTGGCGGAGGCCCGCGGGCCGGGGGCGGTGCCGGGCGCCGGTAGTTTCGGAGAACGGTTCGGCTTCGCCATCGTGACGCTGGTGCTGGCGATCCCGTTGTCGGCCGTCGCGGTGGTCAACGCGGGCCTGACAGGCCTCCTGATCTCCTGGGCCGGCATCCTCGGCGTCACCTTCGCCCACACCAGACCCCGCCCCACGACCCCCTGACCAAAACCCCCGCGGCGCCATCAGCCCCGCCGAGACACGAAGCCCCGCCGGGGCGAATCAGCCCCGCCGGCGTTTTGAGGCGCCGCCGGAGGCGACACGCGTCCGCGGGCGACGGAACCCTGAGGCCACCCGGCCGCCGCCCCGCGCTTCGCCTCCGGCGGCGCATCGAACGCCGGGCAGGCTGGTCTCGCACCGGCAGGGGAGACGCGCGCCCACGGGGCAGGGGCGACAGGCAGGCGGACAGGCGGCCAGGCGGACCGGCGGACAGCCCGACAAGCCGACAAGCCGACAGGCAGACGTCGTCACCGCACGCCCAGGTCCAGCGCCCCCCGCGAGGGGACGGATTTGGCGGGGACCGCCGCACCCCCGGTTACCCGGGGGGGCGGGACGACGGCGGCCCCCGCGAAGGACACGGCCGGGTCAGGGCCGTCCGCGTCCGTGACGCCCCGCGGTCCGGGAGCCGCTCCGGAGTCGCGCAACGCCGCTCGTGGCGCCGGTGGAACCGGTCCGGGTTCCGCTCCCGGTTCCTTCCGACGACCACCACTGTGCCGGAGCAGTGTTAAGCCGGTGCTGCCGCCACATGTCGGGCCCGTACCGGTTCCGCGAAGAGCGACCGGCCGACTACTTCGCGCCCCGCGCGAGGAACGCCAGCAGGTCCTGACGGCTCACCACACCGGTCGGCTTGCCCTCGACGAGGACGATCGCCGCGTCCGCCGTACCGAGCACCGCCATCAGCTCGGAGACCGGCTCGCCGGACCCGACCTGCGGCAGCGGCGCGCTCATGTGCTTCTCCAGCGGGTCGCTCAGCGAGGCCCGCTGCGCGAACAGCGCCGACAGCAGCTCCTTCTCCACCACCGACCCGATGACCTCTGCGGCCATCACGTCCGGGTGACCGGCGCCCGGCTTGACGATCGGCATCTGCGAGACGCCGTACTCGCGCAGCACCTCGATCGCCTCGCCGACGGTCTCCTCCGGGTGCATGTGGACGAGGGACGGAATGCCGCCCTCCTTGTCCGCGAGCACCTGGCCGATGCGGGCGGCCGTACCCGCCTCCTCAAGGAAGCCGTGCCCGGCCATCCACTCGTCACTGAAGATCTTGCTGAGGTAGCCGCGCCCGCTGTCCGGAAGCAGTACGACGACCACGTCGTCCGGCCCGAGACCCTCGGCGGCCTTGAGCGCGGCCACCACGGCCATCCCGCAGGAGCCGCCGACGAGCAGGCCCTCCTCCTTGGCGAGGCGGCGGGTCATCTGGAAGGAGTCCTTGTCGGACACCGCGATGATCTCGTCCGTCACGTTGCGGTCGTAGGCGCTCGGCCAGAAGTCCTCGCCGACGCCCTCGACGAGGTACGGGCGGCCCGAGCCGCCGGAGTACACGGAGCCCTCGGGGTCGGCGCCGATGACCTTGACGCTGCCCCCGGACACCTCCTTGAGGTACCCGCCGGTGCCGGAGATCGTGCCGCCGGTGCCGACGCCCGCGACGAAGTGGGTGATCTTCCCGTCCGTCTGCTCCCACAGCTCGGGGCCGGTGGTCTCGTAGTGCGAGCGCGGGTTGTTCGGGTTGCTGTACTGGTCGGGCTTCCAGGCGCCGGGCTCTCGCGCGAGGCGGTCGGACACGTTGTAGTACGAGTCCGGGTGGTCCGGGTCGACGGCGGTCGGGCAGACCACGACCTCGGCGCCGTACGCGCGCATCACGTTGATCTTGTCCATCGACACCTTGTCAGGACAGACGAAGACGCACTTGTAGCCCTTCTGCTGGGCCACGATGGCGAGTCCTACACCGGTGTTGCCGCTGGTCGGCTCCACGATGGTGCCACCGGGCTTGAGCGCTCCGCTCTGCTCGGCCGCCTCGATCATGCGCACGGCGATGCGGTCCTTCACGGATCCGCCCGGATTGAAGTACTCGACCTTGGCCAGGACGGTGGCCTGGATGCCCTCGGTCACGCGGTTGAGCTTCACCAGCGGGGTGTTGCCGATGAGGCTGATCATCGAGTCGTGGAATTGCACCATGTTCTCCAAGGAGGGGACTCCACGGGTTCTCCGGGAGGTGCCGCCAGACTAAGCGGAAAGAGATTGGACAAGCGGCACTACGGGGCAGGTAAGCCAGCAGAGGCAAGGAGGGTGACCTGAAGTGTCGAGGGCGAGAACAGCCCGCCGGATCGCGGCGGGCGCGGCGTACGGCGGCGGCGGGCTCGGCCTGCTCGGGGCCGCGGCGGTCGGACTGGTGGTGGCCGAGGTCCAGCTCGCGAAGCGGACGGTGGGCACCGGGCTGACCGATCCACCGCGTGCGGACGGGCTGTACGGGAGCGAGTTCGGCGGCCCGGAGATGAGCCCCGGCCCCCTGCGCCTCGCCATGCTGGGCGACTCCACGGCCGCGGGCCTCGGCGTGCGGCGGGCCCGGCAGACCCCGGCGGCGCTGCTCGCCTCGGGTCTGGCGGCGATCGCGGAGCGGCCGGTCCAGCTGCGGAACGTGGCGCTGTCCGGGGCCATGTCCGACGACCTCGACCGGCAGGTGTCCCTGCTGCTGGACCACGGCGAGAAGGCCCCCGACGTGGCCGTGGTGATGATCGGGGCCAATGACGTGACCCGCAGGATGCCGCCCACCCAGTCGGTGCGGCTGCTGACGGCGGCGGTGAAGCGGCTGCGCCTGGCGGGCACGGAGGTGGTGGTGGGGACCTGCCCCGACCTCGGCACGATCGAGCCGGTGTACCAGCCGCTGCGCTGGGTGGCCCGCCGGGTGTCCCGGCAGCTGGCCGCCGCGCAGACCATCGGGGTGGTGGCCCAGGGCGGCCGTACCGTCTCGATGGGCGACCTGCTGGGCCCGGAGTTCGCCGCGAATCCGCGCGAGATGTTCGGCCCGGACGCCTACCACCCGTCCGCCGAGGGGTACGCGACCGCCGCCATGGCCGTCCTGCCCACCTTGTGCGCGACCCTCGCGCTGTGGCCGGAATCCGACCGGCTCGACGTATCCCGCGACGAGGACATGCTCCCGGTGGCCAAGGCCGCCTCGGCCGCCGCGAACCAGGCGGGCACCGAGGTCACGGCGGCCCGCGCGCCCTGGGCCCTGCTCAAGCACCGGCGGCGTCGGCGGTTGCCGGGCGCCGACCCGGCGGACACCACCCAGCCGGGCCCCGGCACCCGGCCCGGACCGGGCACCCGGACCCTCCCGGACACGCCCGTCGGCTGACCCGGCCGCCCGGTCGCGCCCGGGTGCGGCGCTCGTCACACGGCGAGGGCGGTGACCTCGACGGTACGGGCCGGTAACTTCACATGCGGTCCCGGCACCACCGCAACCCACCCCCTTGGAGTCCCGATGCCCGAAGCCGTCATCGTTTCCACCGCCCGCTCCCCCATCGGCCGGGCCTTCAAGGGGTCCCTCAAGGACGTCCGCCCGGACGATCTGACCGCCACGATCATCCAGGCCGCCCTCGCGAAGATCCCCGGGCTGGACCCGCGCGAGATCGACGACCTGATGCTCGGCTGCGGTCTGCCGGGCGGCGAGCAGGGCCACAACCTGGGCCGGATCGTGGCCGTGCAGATGGGCATGGACCACCTGCCGGGCTGCACGATCACCCGTTACTGTTCCAGCTCGCTCCAGACCTCGCGGATGGCCCTGCACGCCATCAAGGCGGGCGAGGGCGACGTCTTCATCTCGGCGGGCGTCGAGATGGTCTCCCGCTCCGTGAAGGGCTCCTCGGACGGTCTGCCGGACACGCACAACCCGCTGTTCGCCAACGCGGAGGCCCGTACGGCCGCCGTGGCCGCCAGCGAGGGCGCCTCCTGGCACGACCCGCGCGAGGACGGCCTGATCCCCGACGCGTACATCGCGATGGGCCAGACCGCCGAGAACCTGGCCCGGATCAAGGGCGTGACCCGCGCGGACATGGACGAGTTCGGCGTCCGCTCGCAGAACCTCGCCGAGGCCGCCATCAAGAACGGCTTCTGGGAGCGGGAGATCACCCCGGTCACCACCCCCGACGGTACGGTCGTCAGCGCCGACGACGGCCCGCGCGCCGGGGTCACCCTGGAGGGCGTGCAGGGCCTCAAGCCCGTCTTCCGCCCCGACGGCCTGATCACGGCCGCCAACTGCTGCCCGCTCAACGACGGCGCCGCGGCGCTGGTCATCATGAGCGACACCAAGGCGCGCGAGCTGGGCCTGACCCCGCTGGCCCGGATCGTCTCCACCGGTGTCACCGGCCTGTCCCCCGAGATCATGGGCCTCGGCCCGGTCGAGGCGTCGAAGCAGGCCCTCAAGCGGGCGGGCCTGACCATCGGCGACATCGACCTCGTCGAGATCAACGAGGCCTTCGCGGCCCAGGTCATCCCGTCCTACCGCGACCTCGGCGTGGACCTGGACAAGCTGAACGTCAACGGCGGCGGCATCGCCGTCGGTCACCCGTTCGGGATGACCGGCGCCCGCATCACCGGCACCCTGATCAACAGCCTCCAGTTCCACGACAAGCAGTTCGGTCTCGAAACGATGTGCGTGGGCGGCGGCCAGGGCATGGCGATGGTGATCGAGCGGCTCAGCTGAGCCGTAGCGGAGGGTAGGGGTCGTCCGAGGAACGAGGACGGCACCTGCCCGCAGCGGTGGCGAAGCCGAGCGCGACATGAAGAAGGCGAGCGGCTCAGCTGAGCCGTAGCGGAGGGTAGGGGTCGTCCGAGGAACGAGGACGGCACCTGCCCGCAGCGGTGGCGAAGCCGAGCGCGACATGAAGAAGGCGAGCGGCTCAGCCGGCGGACTCCCCAGACCCCGCAAGGAAAACCGGGACATCGGTACGTCGTACTGACGCCAGGTCTAACCCCGTCGCGGCCGACCTGTGACCGAATCTCCCCCAGGATGTGACCTATGTCCTGGGGGTTTGGCATTTCCGCAGGTCAGGGGGCATCACCCGAACGGCGGCGGGCCGAAAGACCTGTCCAATTCATGACGTAATGCACTGCAAGGGATTCCCAGGGCGGGACAAGCTGATGTAGGAAGTCGGGGGATCGAATACATCAGGAGTTAGTCAGTGAGCGCCATGTCTCTTGCCCTGCTGCTGACCACGGCCGCTGCCACGGCCGTGGGCACTGCTGCGCTGCACGCCGTCCACGGCCTGCGCAAGCAGGTCACGGCCCTGCGCGGTGAGCTGGTCGTTTCGGCTCACCCCCGGGCCGCGACCGTGCCGCACGCCCGCAGCGCCGTCGAGTCCCCCGCCGCGGAGATACGCGCCGCCGTCGCCGAGGCCCTGGCCGAGGAGCGCGAGCGCGAGCTCGCCGAGGCGCGCGCCTTCTGGGCCGCGCAGGAGGCCCGTGACGCCGCCGACGCCCCTTCGCTGCTGGGCGGTCTGCCCGGGCTCGGCGAGGACGCCGTACCCGTCTTCCTGCCCCGGCAGGCCGACATGGTGGGCCTGGAGTCCGTCCTGGGCGAGGACACCGACGACTACGGGTACCCCGAGGACTCCGCCGAGCTGGCCGCGGCCCGTCGGCGCCACCCCTCGCACCCGGACTTCGTACCGGTCCAGGCGTCCGCGCCCGGCGCCGACCACGAGCGCACCGTCAACCGGCTGGAAGAGCTGGCGGAGGCCCGTACGGCCCTGGCGGACGTCCGCCCCGGGCCGCTGGGCACCCTCGACGTGTACGTCTTCACCGACGGCACCACGCTGTGCATGACCCCGGGGCACCGGGAGACCGCGGAGCGCCTCGCCGAGGCCCTGCGTTCGGGCACCGCGCCGGTCCTGCTGGGCGGCTCGGGCATCTCCGGCGCCTACGCGCTCACCTTCTCCTGCGGTGACGCGGGCGATCCCGACGACAACGTCTACATCCTCGCGGACCGCGTCATCGCATCGCTCTGACTTCCGCCCGCTCCACCAGCCGTACGGCCTCGTCCAGCACCTCGGACGGGGCCTCCGCGCCGTCCCGGGCCCCGTCCCCGGCGGCGCGCAGCGCTTCGGCCAGGTCCAGCCCGGCCACGACCAGCTGATCGCCGACGACGAAGATCCCGGCGTCCGGCATCTCGCGCGGCGGGGCTCCGCCGGACGGGCCCTCCAGGCGCTGCGCCCGTACGGACAGCTCCCGGGCCAGTTCCAGCGCCTCGGCGGCGGCGCCGCGCTGGAGGCGGCTCTGCGGAGCGGAACGGAGCCGGTCGGCGAAGCGTTCCACGACGGCGGTCAGGAGCGACGTATCAAGCACCCGGCGACCCTACGCGCCGCCCGGGCACCATTGCCAACGGGCGAACGGTCAGGCACGGTGACATGAAGAGAACAGCACGGCGATACCTCCGGAGGCGCCCATGTCAGTAGAGTTCTCCGAGCCCACCCACCGGAACATGATCTCCAGAATTCCGCAGACCACCGGTCGTGAACTCCCCGACTGGCTCCGCACCGTCGACGAGGGCCCCTCCCTCGTCCGGTTCGAGGAGCGGGTCAGCTGGCTGCTCGGCGCGCACGAGCTGTCGTACGGCCAGGCAAAGGCGATCATCCACGAGTACGACCTGCGCCGGGCCGCCAGAAAATTCGGCTGAGCCCTCCCCTCCCCCTCGTCCCCGACTTCTGCACGCCCCCGACATGCGGGAAGGCCCCGCGAGCACTGCTCGCGGGGCCTTCATGCGTCGTGCCGCGGACGTACTAGTCGCCCTTGAGGATCGACAGCAGGCGCAGCATCTCCAGGTAGATCCACACCAGGGTCATGGTGAGGCCGAAGGCCGCCAGCCAGGACTCCTCGCGGGGAGCGCCGTACTGCACGCCGTCCTCGACCTGCTTGAAGTCGAGGGCGAGGAAGCAGGCGCCGAGGATGATGCCGATGACACCGAAGAGGATGCCGAGGCCGCCGCTGCGGAAGCCGAGGCCGTCACCGCCCGAGAAGAGCGAGAACAGCAGGTTGGTGACCATGAGGAGCACGAAGCCCATCGCGGCGGCCATCACGAACCCGTAGAAGCGGCGGGTGACGCGGATCCAGCGCATCTTGTACGCGAACAGCACACCGGCGAAGACGCACATGGTGCCGAGCACGGCCTGGACGACCACCCCGTCGCCGATGTAGGTGCTGGTGGCCGAGCTGATCACGCCGAGGAAAACGCCCTCGAACGCGGCGTACGCCAGGATCACCGCGGGGACCGGCTTGCGCTTGAACGACTGCACCATCGCCAGGACGAAGGCGATGAGCGCGGCGCCGATGGCGATGCCGTACGACTTGTTGATGTTCGCGGGGTCGACCGGAAGGGCGATCCAGGCGATGACCGCCGTCACGACGACGGTGCCGAGCGTCATGGCCGTACGGCTCACGACGTCGTCGATCGTCATCGCGTTGCGGTGGGCCGCCTGATCGACGGGCATGCCGCTCTGCGGGTCGGTCGCGTACGGGTTCGTCGCGTACGGGTTCGTCGCGGTCCCGGCCTGCTGCGCGTCAAAGCCCGCGTAGCCGCCGTTGTCGCGGCTGAACCCCCGTCGCGAGAAGACCGGGTTGCTGCTCCTCATTTCACTCCTCCATGGCCACGCTGCGCGGCCTACGCGTCAAGGGTAATGCGTTCGCAAAAAAATCACCCTACTGCTGAAGGAGGATCTTAGAAGAAGGCATGACGAAGCGCATAAGAGGAAAACGACGGAGACGGGAGTGCCCGGAGCCGGACTTGAACCGGCACGGCCCTAAGGCCAGCGAGGTTTAAGCTCGCCGTGTCTGCATTCCACCATCCGGGCAGGTCGTGCCGTGCGGCCTCCCGTGGAAAGCACGTGGGCGCAGTGGCGAGCGTAACCCGGAACGACCTTGCGGCCGGATGGCCTTCTATCCGATGTTGTCTGATTTTATTGGCGCTTGAGGGGTCGTCAGACCCAAGAACACGGGGTCGCCGCCCTGCGGACAACGATCACGCACGCCGAGGGAATGACGGGATTTCGACGGCCCGCGCCACCCCCCGCGCCACCCCGGACCACCCCGCCCCGGCGCCCGCCCTCGCCCCGCCCTCGCGCCGCCCGTATCCCGCCCGGGCCTCGGCGGGGTCCTGGCGGGGCCGCCCGGCGGCCGCCCGCGGGCCCGGCCACCCCGCCCTCGGGTCAGGGGCACTGTCATACCAGAGGAGGACACGGGCGGTCCGGCGGTCAGCCTCCGGTGGCCCCAGGAACAAGCTCGGCGGCTGATCCGGAGCGGGGGTGCGCGCCGAGAGGATGGGAGAAGTCCCGCCAGTCCGTCAGATCGCCCCTCGGAGGAGCCCCCCGTGACCACCATGAACTACGCCCCGCACACCACCCAGGCCGTGGCCGCCCGCGCCACTCAGCTCTCCAAGGTGTACGGCCAGGGCGAGACGCAGGTGGTCGCCCTCGACAACGTCTCCGTGGACTTCGGCCAGGGCCAGTTCACCGCGATCATGGGCCCCTCCGGTTCCGGCAAGTCCACGCTGATGCACTGCGTCGCGGGCCTGGACACCTTCTCCGGCGGCTCCGTGCGGATCGGCGAGACCGAGCTGGGCAGCCTCAAGGACAAGCAGCTCACCCAGCTCCGCCGGGACAAGATCGGCTTCATCTTCCAGGCGTTCAACCTGCTGCCGACGCTGACGGCGCTGGAGAACATCACCCTCCCCATGGACATCGCGGGCCGCAAGCCCGACAAGCAGTGGCTCGACGCCGTCATCAGCATGGTCGGCCTCGCCGACCGCCTGAGCCACCGCCCCACCCAACTCTCCGGCGGCCAGCAGCAGCGCGTGGCCGTGGCCCGCGCCCTGGCCTGCCGCCCCGAGATCATCTTCGGTGACGAGCCGACCGGAAACCTGGACTCCCGCTCGGGCGCCGAGGTCCTCGGCTTCCTGCGCAACTCCGTCCGCGAACTCGGCCAGACCGTCGTCATGGTCACCCACGACCCGGTCGCCGCCTCCTACGCGGACCGCGTCATCTTCCTCGCCGACGGCCGGATCGTCGACGAGATGGTCAGCCCCTCCGCCGACGGCGTGCTGGACCGCATGAAGGCCTTCGACGCCAAGGGCCGTACGAGCTGACCCGGTCGCGGGCCCCCCGGCGGGCCTCCCGAAGCCACCTCCCAGACTTCCAGCACCAGGACTGACACACCCATGTTCCGTACCGCCCTGCGCAACGTCCTCGCGCACAAGGCCAGGCTGTTGATGACGGTGCTCGCCGTCACCCTCGGCGTCGCGTTCGTCTCCGGCACCCTCGTCTTCACCGACACCCTCAAGAAGTCCCTGAGCGGCCAGGCCGCGAAGAGCTACGACGGCGTCGCCGTCTCCGTCGAGTCCTACGGCCAGACGCGCAACGACGACGGCCAGAAGGAGGGCGACCCCGGCATCAGCCAGCAGACCCTCGACAAGGTCGGCGGGACCGCGGGCGTCGCCTCGGTCGCGGGCCGGGTCTCCGGCTTCGCCGGAGTCGGTGACGAGAACGGCAAGCTGCTCGGCCAGGGCTGGTCGAACAAGGGCTCCAACTTCGCCCCCGGCAAGGACGGCAAGGACCCGCGCACCACCTTCACCGACGGCGTCGGCCCGGCCGGGGCCGACCAGATCGCCCTCGACAAGGAGACCGCGGCCGCGGGCGCGTACCGGGTCGGCGACAAGGTCCGGGTGGCCACCAACGGCCCGGTGAAGGAGTACACCCTCAGCGGTGTCTTCACCACCGAGGACGGCGAGGTCAAGGCGGGCGGCAGCCTCGTACTGTTCACCACCCCCGCCGCGCAGGCGATGTACCTCAAGCCCGGCTTCTACCAGGAGCTGTCCGTCGCCGCGAAGGCGGGCACCTCGGCCGACAAGCTGCTCAGCGACATCACGCCGCTCCTCGGCAAGAACGCCCACGCCCAGACCGGCGCCGCGCTCGCCGACCAGCAGGCCAAGGACATCCAGACGCAGCTCGGCGGCATGAGCAACATGCTGCTGACCTTCGCCGGCATCTCCCTCTTCGTCGGCGTCTTCCTGATCTACAACACCTTCACCATGCTGGTCAGCCAGCGCACCAGGGAACTGGCCCTGCTGCGCGCCATCGGCGCCGCCCGCGGCCAGGTCATGCGCTCCGTGCTCGCCGAGGCCCTCGTCATCGGCGTGATCTCGGCCGTCATCGGCCTGGTCACCGGCATCGGCCTGGCGATCGGCATGCGCTCCACGATGAACGCCTTCGACGCCAAGCTGCCCGGCGGCGACCTCGTGATCGCCCCGGCCACCATCGTCGCGGCCCTGGTCATCGGCGTCGTGGTCACCGTGGTCGCCGCGGTGCTCCCCGCCTGGCGCACCGGCCGGATCGCCCCGGTCGCGGCCATGGGCAGCGCCCATCTCCCGGCCTCCTCCAAGTCCCTGATGCTGCGCAACACCTTCGGAGGCATCCTCGGCGCCCTCGGCTTCGGTCTCGTCTTCCTCGGCGTCTCCCAGGGCGGCGGCGACGGCCGCTGGAGCATCGGCGGGGGCGCGTTCTTCCTGCTCCTCGGCCTGATCGTGCTGCTCCCGCTGCTGTCCCGGCCGGTCATCGGCGCCCTGCGGCCGCCGCTGGAGAAGGTCTTCGGGGTCCCCGGCAAGCTGGCCGCGCAGAACGCCGTGCGCAACCCGCGCCGCACCGCCGTCACCGCCGCCTCCCTGGCCATCGGCCTGACCCTGGTCACCTCGCTCTCGGTCCTCGGCATCACCATGGGCAAGGCCATCGACCGGCTGAGCACGGACAAGATCAAGGCCGACTACCGGGTCTCCATGTCCGAGGGCGTGCGTGCGGGCGGCCTGGACAAGTCCGTGGCCGAGGCCCTCTCCAAGGCCCCCGGCATCAAGGACGTCACCCCGGTCGCGGACGGCTCCTTCCGGGTCGGGGACGACTTCCGCAGCGCTTCCGGCGTCAACTCGGCGACCCTCGCGAACGTGCTCCGCATCGAGACCGTCAGCGGTTCGCTGAACGGCCTCGGCACGGGTGAGATCGCGGTCGCCGAGAAGGAGGCCGAGCAGCGGAACCTCTCGGTCGGCTCCACCCTCGACGCCCGGTTCGACGACGGCCAGAAGGCCTCGCTCAAGGTCGGCGCGGTCTACAAGGACGCCGAGGGCCTGGTCTCCTCGTACCTGATCGACAACAAGGTGCTGAGCGCCCACACCGAAGCGCCGTACGTCCGCTACGTCTACGTCAACACCGACGGCGGCGCGTCCGCGGCGGGCGAGAAGAAGGTCGTCGAGGCGCTCGGCAAGAACCCGGCCATGACCGTCGCCACCCAGCAGGACATGCGCGACGAACTGGGCGGCATGATCAACATCGCCCTGAACATCATGTACGGCCTGCTCGGCATGGCGCTCATCATCTCGGTGCTCGGTGTCGTCAACACCCTCGCGATGTCCGTCTTCGAGCGGACCCAGGAGATCGGGATGCTGCGGGCGATCGGCCTGGACCGCGGCCGGGTCAAGAACATGATCCGCCTGGAGGCCGTGGTGATCTCGCTCTTCGGCGCGATCCTCGGCGTCGGCATCGGTGTCTTCCTCGCCTGGGCGGTCGGCAGCACGCTCACCGACACCATCCCCGGGTACGCGCTGGTCCTGCCCTGGGACCGGATCGGGATCTTCCTCCTGCTGGCCGCCGTGGTCGGCGTCCTGGCCGCCATGTGGCCCGCGCGCAGCGCGGCCCGGCTGAACATGCTGACCGCCATCAAGACCGAGTAGCCCGGCCGGCTCCGGCAGGGACCGAGCCGAGGGGCCCCGCGACCACCCGGTCGCGGGGCCCTTCGGCGTACGGCCCACGGGCTGGCGCCGCGTCAGGCGGCGTTCGCCCCTCGCGACGCCCCGCACGCACCCTCGCCGCACCGGACGCCGCTCCTCAACGGGCAGACATGGCCCGACGCGGCACTAGGCCAGCCACTCCCGGGTGCGCGGCGCCAGCCCCGCGCTCCCGTTCGCGGGGATCCGCACCGCCAGCACCTGGTTCACGCCGAGCCGGTTCTGCTCGAAGCCCAGGGCGGACGCCGCCATGTACAGGAGCCAGACCCGGGCCCGGCCGGGCGAGGTCAGCCGGACCGCCTCGTCCCAGTTCCCCTCCAGCCGGGTGACCCAGGCCCGCAGGGTCAGCGCGTAGTGCTCGCGCAGCGCCTCGACGTCGCGGACCTCGAAGCCGGCCCGCTCCAGCTCGGCCACGGTGGCGGCGATCGGGGACAACTCCCCGTCGGGGAAGACGTACGCGTCGATGAACGGGTCGATCCGGTACGCCGCCTCCGCCGCCGCGTCGGCTTCGGGGCGCCGCGCGATCTGGTGGTTCAGCAGCCTTCCGCCGGGGCGCAGCAGGGCGTAGAGGTCGCGGGCGTACTCCCCGTACCGCTCGGAGCCGACGTGTTCGGCCATGCCGATGGAGGAGATGGCGTCGTACGGGCCGTCGGCGACGTCCCGGTAGTCCTGGACCCGGATCTCCACCCGGTCGGCCAGGCCCTCCTCCGCGATCCGCTTGCGGGCGAAGACGGCCTGTTCGCGGGAGAGGGTGATGCCGGTGACCTGCGCCCCGTACTCACGGGCCGCGTGCAGGGCCATGGAGCCCCAGCCGCAGCCCACGTCGAGGAGCCGGTCCCCGGGGCGCAGACCGAGCTTGCGGCAGACCAGGTCGAGCTTGTCGTGCTGGGCCTGTTCCAGGGTGCCGCCGGGGCTCCAGTAGGCGCAGGAGTAGACCATGGAGGGCCCGAGCACCAGGGCGTAGAAGTCGTTGCCGACGTCGTAGTGGTGGCTGATGGCCCGCCGGTCCCGGACCTTGGTGTGGCGGCGTCCCGAGCGGTGGGGCACCTCCTCGCCGGGCGGCGCGGGCGGCGGCAGCGGACCGGCGAGCGCCGCCAGCTCCCGCAGTGCTCCGCGCCGGGCCGGATCGCGTACGAGCCCCAGCGCGGCGGCGGCCGCGGAAGGCGCCGACCCGGCTCTCGGCGGCGGCACGGCGGGGCGTTGCCAGAGCAGCCCGGAGATCCGGTCCAGCAGCTGGTACAGGTCACCCTCGACGCTGATGTCGCCGGCGACCCAGGCCCGGGCCAGGCCCACCTCCCCCGGCCGCCACAGCATCCGGCGCAGGGCGCGCCGGTGGTGGATCACCAGGGTGGGACCGGCGGGCGGGCCCGCCTCGCTGCCGTCCCAGGCACGGATCTTGACGGGCAGGGGATCTCCCAGCAGGGTCTCGGCGAGAACGGCCAGCCGCGGCGCGGCGTCGGTCATGGCGCACACCTCCAGTAGGGCTCCGACCTTTGCCTCTACCCAGTCCGTACAGCGAGTAAGCGGCCGGACACGCCGAAGGGGCCGCCCGCACCACGGATGGCGGGAGGCCCCTTCGGGGTCGTGCTGGGGTACTACCGGTCAGGCCCGGGTCAGGAGGCCTTGGCCTTCTCGGCCGGAGCGGCCACGGCGGCGGGAGCCGGGGCGGGCTTGGCCGCCTCGTAGAACTCCTCGCGCGGGGTCTCCAGCGCACCGAGGGAGACGACCTCGCGCTTGAGGAACATCGCGAGGGTCCAGTCGGCGAAGACGCGGATCTTGCGGTTCCAGGTCGGCATGGCCATGCCGTGGTAGCCGCGGTGCATGTACCAGGCCAGACGGCCCTTGAGCTTGATCTTCATCTTGCCCATGACGATCATCGCGACGCCCTTGTGGAGGCCGAGGCCCGCCACCGCACCCTTGTTGGCGTGCGAGTACTCGCCCTGCGGGAAGCCCCGCATGCCCGAGATGACGTTGTCCGCGAGGACCTTGGACTGGCGCAGCGCGTGCTGGGCGTTCGGCGGGCACCAGGCGTTCTCGACGCCGGCCTTGCGGGCCGCCATGTCCGGGACCTGGGCGTTGTCGCCCGCGGCCCAGATGTAGTCGGTGCCGGTGACCTGGAGGTTTGCGCCGGCGTCCACGTGGCCGCGCGGGCCCAGCGGCAGGCCGTAGCGGGCCAGCACCGGGTTGGGCTTGACGCCCGCGGTCCACACCAGGGTGCTGGAGTCGACCTCGAGGCCGTTCTTCAGCACGACGTGGCCGTCCACGCAGGAGTCCATGGAGGTGTTCAGGTAGATCTCGATGCCGCGCGACTCGAGGTGCTCCTTGCCCCAGGTGCCGAGCTTGGGACCGACCTCGGGAAGGATCTTGTCGGCCGCGTCCACCAGGATGAAGCGCATGTCCTCGCGCTTGATGGTGGTGTAGTACTTCGCGGCGTCGCGGGCCATGTCCTCGACCTCGCCTATGGTCTCCGCGCCGGCGAAGCCGCCGCCGACGAAGACGAAGGTGAGGGCCTTGCGGCGGACGTCCTCGTCCGTCGTGGACTCGGCCTTGTCGAGCTGCTCGAGGACGTGGTTGCGCAGGCCGATGCCTTCTTCGACGCCCTTCATACCGATGCCCTGTTCGGCCAGGCCGGGGATCGGGAAGGTGCGGGAAACGGCGCCGAGCGCGACCACCAGGTAGTCGAAGGGCAGCTCGTACGCCTCGCCGACGAGCGGCGTGACGACGGCGACCTTGCGGTCCTGGTCGATGCTGGTGACCCGGCCGGTGAGAACCTCTGCCTTGGGCAGCACGCGTCGCAGTGGTACGACGACGTGCCGAGGCGAGATGCTGCCTGCGGCCACTTCGGGGAGGAAGGGCTGGTAGGTCATGTACGAGCGCGGGTCGACGACCGTGACGGTCGCCTCGCCGTAGCGCATCTTCTTCAGAATGCGCTTGGCCGCGTACAGCCCTACGTACCCACCGCCTACAACGAGGATCCTGGGACGCTCCGTGGTGCTCATGAGAACGAGTATCCAGCACCTGAAGGGGGGGCGCTCGTGAGCCCCTTCACAAGCAGCATGCACCCCTCTGTTACACTGCGCGGCTCACGTGACCGAGGTCATGGTGCGCGGGGGGAACCACCGCATGACGGCGGACGTTGTTCACCCGCCCTGAACTGGCCCGACGGCCTATCGACCGGGTAGACCACGCCTCTCGTGGATACCTACGGTCAGGACGTGCGGATGCCTTCGAATCACACGAACATGTCCACGAAACAAGGCTGAAGTCCTCAAGAAGTCCACCAGAGGGCATCAGGTTGGCCCGTCGAGCGCCTTTTCCTTGTGAAGAACTTCACGAACCTCGTGTGGACGAGGGGTCTTTCAGCCCCCCGGCGGCCCTCCATTGGCCCTCCAGGGACCCCGGCGGGACCCGGCCGGGACCCTCCGCAGGGCCCCCGGCGGGTCCTCCGGTCAGGCCGCCGACCAGCAGATCCCGTCGAGGATGTCGTGCTCGGAGACGACGACCTCCGTGGCGCCCGTACGCTCCATCACGGCCAGCAGGACCAGCGCGCCCGCGCCGATCACGTCGACCCGGCCGGGGTGCATGACGCCGATCGCCGAGCGCTCCGCGTGCGTCTGCGTCAGCATCCGCTCGCTGATCTCACGGACCGCGGCGTACGGGATCCGGCTGTGGTGGATCGCCTGCGAGTCGTACTCCGCCAGGCCCAGCGCGATGCCCGCGACCGTGGTCACGGAGCCCGCCAGGCCCACCAGGGTGCGCGCCTCACCCAGCGGCACCGTCCCGGCCGCCAGGTCCAGGGCCGCCTCGATGTCGGCCCTCATCGCCGCGACCTGCGCCCCGGTCGGCGGGTCGGTGACGACCCCGTCCACGACCAGGTGGCGTTCGGTCATCCGGACGCAGCCCACGTCCACCGAGCGCGCGGCGCGCACCCGGTCGTCGCCGACCACGAACTCGGTCGAGCCGCCGCCGATGTCCACCACGAGGTAGGGCTTCGCCAGGTCGTCGCGGCCCTTCAGCTCCTTGGTGGCGCCGTTGAAGGAGAACTCCGCCTCCTGGTCCCCGCTGATCACCTCGGGCTCGACGCCCAGGATGTCCAGGACCCCCTGGACGAACTCGTCCCGGTTCTCCGCGTCGCGCGAGGCGGAGGTGGCCACGAAGCGGACCCGCTCGGCGCCCAGCTCCTTGATCACGACGGCGTACTCACGGCAGGCCGCGAAGGTGCGCTCCAGGGCCTCCGGGGCCAGCCTGCCGGTCCGGTCCACGCCCTGGCCGAGGCGGACGATGGCCATCCGCCGGTCCAGCTCGATCAGCTCTCCGGTCGCCGGGTCGCAATCGGCGACCAGCAGGCGGATGGAGTTCGTACCGCAGTCGATGCCCGCGACCCGGGTCACGCGACCGGCTCCTGCCGCGCCGGGGTGGCGCAGGGGGTGACGCAGGCGCCCTTGGCCCACCACTCGGGGAGCATCGCGAGCGCCTCGTCGCCGAACGGGTTCACGCCCGGTCCGGCGGCCAGCGAGTGGCCCACCAGCACGTGCAGGCACTTCACGCGGTCGGGCATGCCGCCCGCGCTCGGGAAGTTCTCCAGGACCTCGATCGCGTCGCGCCGGGTGATGTAGTCCTCGTGCGCGGCCCGGTAGGCGGCGGCGAGTTCCGGGTCCGTGGCGAGCCGGGCCTGCATCTCCCTCATCACGCCGTTGGCCTCCAGCGTGCCGATGGCACCGGCGGCCCGCGGGCAGGTCAGGTAGTACAGCGTGGGGAACGGCGTCCCGTCGGGCAGCCGCGGGGCGGTCTCGACCACGTCCGGCTGACCGCAGGGGCAGCGGTGCGCGATGGCGCGCAGTCCGCGCGGCGGGCGGCCGAGCTGCTGCTCGAACGCGGCGATGTCCGCGTCGGTCGGCTCGGTCCGTTCGGTCTGGGGCGGGGGCGTCTGCATGCCTGGAGGAAGTCTTTCAGTCAGAGGTCGGTCGGTGAACGTCAGTCGGCGGGGCGGTCGGCCTTGTCGACGCCGTCCCAGACGTTCGAGTACCAGGGCCGGTCGGTGGTCGCCGTCGCGGTGCGGCGGCGCTCCTCGGCCTCGGAGTCGACCATGGTGTAGCCGATCTCCCCCGGTCGGACGTAGTGCAGGTGCTTGCGCGCCTGCTGTTCCGCGTACGCCGGGTCCTGCCAACGGGCCTTCTCGTCGCGGAGTTCGTCCAGTCGCTTGCCCGCCCGGTCGGCGGCCCGCTGCTGGTCCGCGATCTCCGAGCGCTGGGAGACGTACTGGCGCATCGGATAGGCGAGGGCGACGACCAGGGTACAGAGGACGAGGACGAGCAGCGCGGCCCGGCCGGTCAGCCTGCTGCGGCGCACCTGGCGGCGCGACTGCGAGCGGTAGACGTGGGCGGCGGTCCGCTCACCGAGCTGCTTGAGCCTGGTCGCGGTCGAGAAGGTGGAGAACCGATCCCGGTTCCCGGCCATTGACCCGCCTCCCCTCTGTACGCGTACCGGTCCACTCACACAGCAATACGTCCCCGCACACGGTACGGGACCGAGCGCGGGGACGTACGGAGGCTGTCAGGCCCTGCGGGGATTAACCCTTGAAACGCGGGAAGGCGGAACGGCCCGCGTACACGGCGGCGTCGTCGAGGATCTCCTCGATGCGCAGCAGCTGGTTGTACTTGGCGACGCGGTCCGAGCGGGCCGGGGCGCCGGTCTTGATCTGACCGCAGTTCACGGCGACGGCGAGGTCGGCGATGGTGACGTCCTCGGTCTCACCGGAACGGTGCGACATCATGCACTTGAAGCCGTTGCGCTGGGCCATCTCGACGGCGTCCAGGGTCTCGGTCAGCGAACCGATCTGGTTCACCTTGACGAGCAGGGCGTTCGCCGAGCCCTCCTCGATGCCGCGGGCGAGGCGCTCCGGGTTGGTGACGAAGAGGTCGTCGCCGACGATCTGGACCTTGGCGCCCAGCTTGTCGGTGAGGACCTTCCAGCCCGCCCAGTCGTCCTCGTACAGCGGGTCCTCGATGGAGACCATCGGGTACGCGGAGACGAGCTCCTCGTAGTACTCGGTCATCTCGGCGGCCGAGCGGGACTGGCCCTCGAACTCGTACTTGCCGTCCTTGTAGAACTCGGACGCGGCGACGTCGAGCGCGAGCGCGATGTCCTTGCCCGGGACGTAACCGGCCTGCTTGATGGCCTCGACGATGAGGTCGAGCGCGGCGCGGTTGGACTCCAGGTTCGGCGCGAAGCCGCCCTCGTCGCCCAGACCCGTGGAGAGGCCCTTGGTGTGCAGGACCTTCTTGAGGGTGTGGTAGACCTCGGCACCCCAGCGAAGGGCTTCGGAGAAGGACTCCGCGCCGATCGGGGCGATCATGAACTCCTGGATGTCGACGTTGGAGTCGGCGTGCGACCCGCCGTTGAGGATGTTCATCATCGGAACGGGCAGCAGGTGCGCGTTCGGGCCGCCGAGGTAGCGGAAGAGCGGGAGGTCCGAGGCCTCGGACGCGGCGTGGGCCACGGCCAGGGAGACACCGAGGATCGCGTTGGCGCCGAGCGAACCCTTGTTGTCGGTGCCGTCCAGGTCGAACATCGCCTGGTCGATCAGGCGCTGCTCGGTGGCGTCGTAGCCGACGAGCTCCGGCCCGATCTGCTCGATGACGGCGAGGACGGCCTTCTCCACGCCCTTGCCCATGTAACGGTTGGGGTCACCGTCACGGAGCTCGATGGCCTCGAAGGCACCGGTGGAGGCGCCGGACGGAACAGCAGCACGGCCGGTGCTGCCGTCGTCGAGGCCAACCTCGACCTCGACCGTGGGATTGCCTCGGGAGTCCAGGATTTCCCGGGCTACGACGACGTCGATGGACGGCACGAGCATCTCCTTCTGGGATGTGACGCTGGGTGTGCGGTGGCGTCAGGCCGTGGGATGGCCTTGCCGCCTAGAGCCTAACCGGCTCCGGGCACTCGGCCAGCCGACCACCCGGTCCGTGGGACGAAAAAGGGTCTGAATACCCCCCTTCCGGGACATACGGCAAGACGGAAGGAGCCCCCTGCGGGATGCCGTTCGCCCCGCGCACACACCATCGCCCGGCGCGTCGGGGGAGACGCGCCGGGCGATGGGATCAAGCGGTGGGGGTCGAGCGGTGCGCGAACGGGTCCGTTCGCGGAAGGTTCAGCTGACCTTCAGCTTCTGACCCGGGAAGATCATGTCGGCGTCCTGGACGATGTCCTTGTTCAGCTCGAACAGGTGCTGCCAGCCGCCCTTGACGCCCTGCGCCTGGGCGATGGTGCCGAGGGTGTCGCCCGACGCGACCTCGTAGGAGCCGTTGCCCGTCTTGGGGGCCTCGGTCTTCGGAGCGGTCTTGGTCGGGGCCGGGGTCTCGGCGCGCTCGGAGCGGGTGACCGGGGCCTCGGGGCGCTTGGTCTCCGACTTCGACTCGGCCTTCTTCTCGACCTTCTTCTCCGGCTTGGACTGCGGCTTGGAGGTCTCGGTCGAACCGCCGCTGTAGGCGGAGTTCGACAGGCCCACGCCACAGCTCGGCCACGCGCCCTTGCCCTGGCCCTTGAGGACCTTCTCGGCGATGGCTATCTGCTGGGACTTGCTGGCCTGGTTCGCCTGCGCGGCGTACGCCTTGCCGCCGTAGGCGGCCCAGGTGGAGGACGAGAACTGGACGCCGCCGTAGTAGCCGTTGCCCGTGTTGATGGACCAGTTGCCGCCGGACTCGCAGGCGGCGACGGCGTCCCACTGGGAGGCGGTCGCGGCGCTCGCGGCGCCCGCGGTCATCAGCGGAGCCGCCACGGCGACACCGGCGACACCGACGAGGGTGACGACACGGGTGGCCTTGGAGGCGCGGCGGTGCTTGCCCTTGCCGGAAAGCAGCATGGTTTTCTCCTCACCGACGCCTGCGAAGTGAGCTGTCGGGTTCGGGCGGATGAGTTGCCCGGTCGCGCACCGAGGTGCGCGGCTTAACCCCAAGCCGGTTCCGTGACCATCTCTCAATGGCCGGTTCCGGCACTTACTTGGTTCCCCCGCTCCTGCCTTCGGCGCTTGCGCGACGACTTCCCTCCGTCCGCCGGCAGGATTCGGCGATGCGGTCGAAGGAGCCCGCGGTGGCGAGCGATTCAGAAGGTAGACAGGTCTTTCCCCGATGTTCAACGAGGGACATCGGGGAGAAACGGCCCCTGCTTGCCCTCCCGAGACGGGTGTTTGCGCAGGTGAGGGCGGGGTTTACGGCAGTCGCCGAACAGGACACGCCAGTTGAACCGAAGAGATGCATGTCTCACTTGCACGAATGGGACATACGAGGCGCACGCCTGCCCGAAGTGCCCCTATTTCTGGCTTAGATCGAGATTCTGACCCGGCGTGATGAGGTCGGCGTCATGCCCGATGACCTGCTCATTCGCCTCGTAAAGGGCATTCCAGCCACCCTTGACTCCCCGAGCGTGCGCGATGGCCGTCAGGTTGTCGCCCGCCTTCACCGTGTACGTCGGATCGGACGCGGCGTCAGGTGTGACGGGAGCCTCTTCGGCGGGCGTTCCACGGTGCTTTCCGGCGCTTGCGCCCGTTTCGCCACCGGGGAGGGTCAGGGCCGACGGGCCTCCGGCGGTCGGAGCGGGCGCGGGTGACGTCGGGTCGGACGTGGGCACGGGGCTGCCCGGTACGGACGGCGTGGGCGATCCCGTGGTCCCCGTCGGGCCGCCCGGGGTGCTGCCGGCGTCGGCGCCCGGGGCGGTGGTCTGCGGCGGGGCCGGAATCGGCTCGGGCATGACGGGCAGTCCGGAGGTGAGCGGGCTGCCGGGCGTCGACGGGTACGACCCGGGCGGGGTGGTGGCCCCGGGGATGCGGCCGGTCGAGGGCGACGGGGTCACGGGCGCGGGGGCCTGCGCACCGGCGGCCGGGGCCGGGGACTCCTCGGGCCGCACCGGGGTCGGCGCGATGGAACCGGATCCTCCGGGCGTCCCCGGATCCACCGAGGCGGCGGGGCCCTGCCGGGTGAGCCCGGAGGACTCCCCGCACAGCGGCCAGGCCTGCGGACCCTGCGAGGCGAGCACGCGCTCGGCGATGGTGATCTGCTGCGAGCGGCTGGCCAGGTCGGGCCGTGCGGCGAACTCCAGACCGCCCGCACTCCGCCACTGCGCCAGGGTGAACTGGAGCCCGCCGTAGGACCCGCTGCCGAAGTCGGCGCTCCAGGTGCCGCCGCTCTCGCACTCGGCCACCTTGTCCCAGGTGGTGGTCTCCGCCGCGCTCGCGCCAGTGGCGGCGAACAGCGGCAGGGCGAGTGCGGAGCCCGCGACTCCGGCGGTGACGACAAGTGCGGGGACCTGACGGGGGCGTCTGTGGCGGCCGTTCCCGGAGCGCATGAGCGTGGACCTTTCGCGTGGCGGCGGGGCGACGCGAACCTAGCCGGGTTCGAACGCTTGTCACAAGTCGATGATGCGCAGATCACGTCGAGGTCACAAATGTGACGGTGTATCAGCTGGGGCCCCCGGCAGACCCGTCGGAGAGCCTCAGCCCGCGTCCGAAACGTTTGGGGGTGTGAAGCGGACGGGAAGCGTGCGCAGGCCACGCATGATCAGTCCGCCGCGCCAGCGCAGCTCCTCGGGGGGAATGGCGAGTTCCAGATCGGGCAGACGCGTCAGCAAAGTCGCGAGCGCCGTCTGACCCTCCAGCCGGGCAAGCGGAGCGCCCAGACAGTAGTGGATGCCGTGCCCGTATCCGAGGTGCTGGTTGTCACCGCGCGAGAGGTCCAGGGTGTCGGGCTCGGCGAACCGCTCGGGGTCGCGGTCGGCCGCCGCGAGGACCACGAGCACCGGATCGCCCGCCGTGATGTCCTGGCCGCCCAGGGTCAGGTCCTCGGTGGCGAAGCGCCAGGTGGCCAGCTCGACCGGGCCGTCGTAGCGGAGCAGTTCCTCGACCCCGGTGGCGAGCAGGCCGCTCTCGCCCGCCGCGAGGGAGTCCTGGAGGCGGGCGCGCTGGTCCGGATTCATGAAGAGGGAGTGGACCCCGTTGCCGATGAGGTTCACCGTGGTCTCGAACCCGGCGAACAACAGGATGAAGGCCATGGCGGCGGCCTCGTTCTCCGTCAGGTGCTCGCCGTGGTCGCTGGCCCGGATCAGACCCGAGATCAGGTCGTCGCCGGGTTCGTCCCTTTTACGGTGGATCAGCTCGACCAGATAGTTCCGCATCTTCTTCACGGAGCGCGCGACCCCGCCGCGCGGGCCGCCGCCGTGCCGGATCATCATCCCGGCCCAGTCCCGGAAGTCGTCCTGGTCCTCGCGCGGTACGCCGAGCAGCTCGCAGATGGCGTAGATGGGGAGCGGGAACGCGAAGTCGTGGATGAGGTCCGCCTCCCCCTTCTCCGCCTCCCCCTTCTCCGCGGTCCTCGCCTTTTCGATGAACGCGTCGATGAGCTGGTCGGTCAGCTCCTGCACCCGCGGGGCGAACTCGGCGACCCGGGCCGGGGTGAAGGCCTTCGAGACCAGTCGGCGCAGCCGGGTGTGGTCCGGCGGGTCGATGTTGAGCAGGTGCGTCATCAGCTCGGCCTTGCGCTCCCCCGGGATCCCCGTCCTGCCCTTGGCGTGCGCGGACCCCGCGTGGTTCGCCGGGTTCTTGCTCAGCCGCTGGTCCGCGAGGGCCTGACGGGCATCGGCGTACCGGGTGACCAGCCAGGCCTGGACCCCGCTGGGAAGCTCGGTGCGGTGCACGGGCGCGTGCTCGCGCAGCCAGGCGTACGCCGGGTAGGGGTCGGTCGCGAACTCCCAGGTGAAGAGGGGAGGAGCGGCCCCGGCGGAGGCCGCTGCGGGCTCTTCGGCGGGGGCTGCCGCGGGGGTCTCGGCGGGGATCTGCTGGTGCACCACGTGACCGTACCCCGGCAACCGGCCGCTCATCCCATATGACTGCTATTCCGCGGCTGTCCGCAGATCGCCCTTCCCTTGACCCCGGGTTCCCCGCCGTTCCTACTGTCGGTCTTGTGGATGTGACGATCTTGAAGAGCAGCTTCGCGGTGGTGGAGAGACGGGCCGAGCACGCGGCCAAGTTCTTCTACACCCACCTCTTCTGGCACAACCCCGGCATCCGCGAACTGTTCCCGCCCGCCACCGAGGACATGGAACGCCAGCGGGACCGGCTCTTCGCCGCCCTCACCCACGTCATCGCCCGCCTCGACGACGAGGCCCTCCTCCCCTATCTCCGCGACCTCGGCCGCGACCACCGCAAGTTCCTCGCGGGACCCGAGCACTACGCCGCCGTCGGCACCAGCCTGCTCGCCGCCCTCGCCGCGGCCTCCGGACCCGCCTGGACGCCGCCCGTCGAGCGGGCCTGGGCCGAGGCCTACCGGTTCATCGCCGACGTGATGACCTCGGGCGCCGCCGCGAGCGAGGACCCGCCCTGGTGGGACGCGGAAGTAGTGCGCCACCTGCGCTACGGACAGGACATCGGCGTCCTGACCCTGCGCCCGCACATCCCGCTCCCCTATCTGCCGGGCCAGTACGTCAGCGTGAGCAGCGCCCGGGTGCCCGCCACCTGGCGCACGTACTCCCTCGGCAACGCGCCCCGCGCCGACCACACCCTCGACCTCCACGTCAGCCGGATCGAGGGCGGCAGGCTCAGCGGCGTCCTGGTCCGGGACACCGGGCCCGGCGAGAGCCTGCGGCTCGGCGCGGCGGGCGGCCGGGTCGCGCTGCGCCGCGCGGACCGGCCCGCCACCTTCATCGCGGCCGGCACCGGCTGGGCCCCGGTGCGCGCCATGCTGGAGCAGCTGCTGGCGCACCCCCCGGATCAGGGCGTACGGCTCTTCGTCGTCGCGCGCGACGCGGCGCACCTGTACGACCGGCCGCTGATCGACGCCTGCGCGGCCGCGCACCGCTGGCTCGCCGTCACCTACATCACGCCCGCGCCCGGGCGCCGCCGCGAGGAGGCCACCGACCGGCTCGCGACCGCGCTCGGCACCCGCGGGCTCTGGCCCGACCAGGACGTGTACCTGAGCGGGCCGCCGCCGTTCGTCGAGCGGACCGCGGCGCTGCTGGCGGAGCTGGGCGCCGTCCCGGACCGGGTCCACCACGACGCGGTGCCCGCGCCCCCCGGACCGGGCACACCCCGCCCGCTGGGTTTCGGCGAGTGGTTCCTGAACCGTCCCGCACCGCACTGGCACAACCCCGGCGGCCGGGCCCCCCGCCCCTGAGGCAGGGCCAGCGGGACGGCCGGAGGGAGGCGCCGGAGGGAGGCGCCGAAGAGGGGTGTCAGACGGGGCGGACGCCCTCGGCGGCGCGGATCGCGTCCCGGTAGACGCGGGCCGCCGCGCGCAGCGCGGTCTCGGGATCGGTCCCCGCCGCCTCGGCGCGCACCGCCAGGGCCAGCAGCTCGTACCCGATGCCCTCGCCGCCCGGCAGCGGCACGTCCAGCGCGCCCGTACGGACCCGGCCCGCGAGCTTCGCCGCGAGCGCCAGGCCGGGCTGGGCCAGCGGGACCCCGTCGGTCACCGATGCGCGCCGCTTCTCCTCGGCCTTGGTGCGCTGCCAGATCGCGTGGACGTCCTCGGGCGTGTCCGCGCGTTCGTCGCCGAAGACGTGCGGGTGGCGGTGGATCAGCTTCTCGACGATGCTTCCGGCCACGTCGTCGATGGAGAAGGGCTCGTCCTCTTCTCCCGCTCCGCCCTCTTCGGCGATCCGCGCGTGGAAGACGACCTGGAGGAGTACGTCGCCCAGCTCCTCCCGCAGATCGTCGCGGTCGCCGTCCTCGATCGCCTCGACGAGTTCGTACGCTTCCTCGATGCCGTACGCCGCGAGGCCCTCGTGGGTCTGGCGGGAGGTCCAGGGGCACTCGCGGCGGACCCGGTCCATGACCTGGACCAGGTCGAGCAGCCGGGCGCCGGGCAGGTCGTAGGAGCCGGGCAGCAGTTCCAGGTCGGGCATGGAGACCCGGCCGGAGCCGGCCAGCCGGGCCAGCCCGTCGGTGAGCCGCTGGTCGCCCTCGCCGCCGGGCAGGATCACCACGGTGCGGCCGCCCGCGCAGGCCTCGACCAGCTCGGGCGCGTCCGGCACGGCCCCCTCGACCTCGACGCCCGCCTCGCGCAGGTACGGCAGCTGCGGATGGCCGGGGTCGGCGCACAGCACCCGGTCGGCGGCGTGCAGGGTCTGCCACGCGGGCCAGGACAGCAGGCCGGGGGCGACCCGGTGGCTGGCGGTCAGCAGGACGATGCGGCCCGTGGGCTCGGGGGCGGCTGCGGAGGCGGGTGCGAAAGCGTGGTCGGTCACGCTTCGAACCTACCTCCGGCGGCGGCTCAGGCTCCCGCGGGGGCCTGCTCGGGGGCGGTCTTCTGGTTCACCCAGGGGGTCCGGTAGCCGCCGAGCGCGATGTTCTTGGTGTCCCACGAGCCGTAGCGCGGGTTCACCTCGATCTTCAGCTCCTCGGCGGCCTTGCCCAGGGGTTCGAGGATCTTGTCGTCGCCGAAGCGCTGGCTGAGCAGGCCGAGGAGCAGCTGGAAGCGCAGCTCGCCGTCGATCTGGTCGGGCGCGAGCGGGACGCGGGCCTGCAGGGCCAGCTGTTCCAGCTGGTCCGCGCCCTTGGCCTGCTCGGTCTGCGCCTTGCGGGCGTCCTCGATGTCCCGGGTGCTGACCGACAGTCCGGCGTCGTCGGCGGCCTTCTCCAGGATGCGGAGCTGGATCATCTTTCCGAGCTTGACCCGTTCCAGGCCCGCACTGCCCTCGATCAGCCGGTCCGACTGCTCCGCGCGGCTCTGGGCCGTGCGGACGTCCTTGACCTGCGCCTGGAGCGCTGCGGTGGTGATCCGTTCGCCGCCGACCACGGCCGCCGTGCCGGGGCGGACCGGGGAGGAGGAGCAGGCGGAGAGGAGGGGGGCCGCCACGAGGAGGGCGGCTGAAACGGAGAGCGCTGTGCGACGGTGCAAAGGAGCCTCCCGGGCCGGGCTGGATTGTGCTTTGGTGCACAAGGGCCTTGCGGTGATCGATAGTATGCAGTCCGGGTCGTCCCAGCTACCGCTTCGACCAACGATTCCAAGGGTGTTGGGGTGCGCGTTCACTCCTCGGCCATCCGGTGGTCTCCCGTCGCTGCGAGGGTCGGCCCACCATGCCGACACCGCACTCCCCCGGCCGCCCGTCGCGGCGCGCCGCGTACCGCTCCCGCAGCCTGGCCGGTTCGGCGCTGGCGGCGCTGGTCACCGCGGTGGCCGTGTGCGCCGGAGACGCCGCCGCGCGGGTCTTCCCGTACGGGCACCGTCACCGCAGCGTCAACGACCTGGGCAACCAGTTCGTCCCCTTCCACGCCCACCTGTGGGACCTGCTGCACGGGCGGGACCCGGGTGACCTGCTGTTCAACTGGCGCTCCGGGTACGGGACGGGCTTCCTGCCCGACTTCGGGACCTATCTGAGCAGTCCCTTCGCCCCGCTGGTCGCGCTGTTCCCGCGCGCGGACATCGACCTCGCCGTGTACGTGGTCACGGTGCTCAAGATGACGGCCGCGGCGGCGGCCATGGCCTGGCTGCTGCGGACGCGGCGGCCCGGGCCGTGGTGGGGGGCCGGGCTGCTGGGGGCCTCGTACGCGCTGTGCGGCTGGTCCGTCATCGAGGCCTCCTACAACACCATGTGGCTGGACGGGCTGATCGCGTTCCCGCTCCTGTGTCTGACGGGTGAATGGGCGCTGCGCGGGCGCAGGCCGGTCGCCGCCCCGCTGGTCGTGGCGCTGTGCTGGACGGCGAACTTCTACACCGGATACATGGCGACGATCGGCGCGGCGCTGGTGCTGGTGTCGCGGGTGGTGCTGACCCGCGAGGGCGTACGGGCCCGCGCGCGCGTGCTGCTGCGGGCGGCCGGGAGCGCCGCGCTGGGTCTGGCGCTGGCGCTGCCGGTGCTGCTGCCCGTCTTCCTCAGCTCGCGGCGGGCCCACCCGGGGTGGACCCGGCAGTTCGCTCCCGTGCCGTGGCCGGACCTGTTCGCCAGGCTGCTGCCCGCGACGTACGGCTTCGCCTCCCCCGCCCTGTTCGTGGGCACCGGGACCCTGCTGCTGGCGGCGGCGCTGCCGCTGCACCGGGGGGTGCCGGGGCGGGAGCGGTGGTGGGCGGGCGGGCTGGTGGTGGCAGTGCTGCTGTCCTTCCAGTGGACCCCCACGCATCTGGCCTGGCACGTCTTCGCCACCCCCAACGGCAGCCCGTACCGGCAGACCTTCGTGCTGGCCGGGCTCCTGGTGCTGGCCGCCTGGACGGCGCTGGCGGCGGGCCCTGCGGCGCCGCGGGCCCTGGCGGGGGGCGCGGCGGTCCTCGTCGCGCTGCTGGCGGCGTCCGCCGGGAGCGCGCTGGCGGGCCCGGTGGCCTACGGGCTCGGCGCGGCCGGGATCCTGGCGGCCGGGGCGGGGTGGTGGGCGCTCGCCCGGCACCGGCGGTACGCGCCGGCCGCGGGGGCCCTGCTCATCCTGACCCTGGTCGTGCAGGCGGCGGCCACCACCGCGTGGGGGCACAAGGGCACGCTCGGGGGGCTGGACGACTACCCCTCCTGGGGCGCGGCGCACACCGCGCGGGCCGGGGCCCTCGCCGCGGCCGACGGCTGGCCCGCGTACCGCACGGACCCGGGGCGGCCCGCGCTGACCGGCAACGATCCGCTGCTGCTGGGCGGGGAGGGCGGCTCGTACTACAGCAGTCACACCCCGGACGTGCTGACCCGCACGATGGCCACGCTCGGCGCGGGCTGGACCTCGCGGGGGCGCAGCGTGCAGAGCCTGGACAGCCCGGTGACGGACGCGGTGTTCGCGGTGGGCGCGCGGTTGCGGCCGGACGGCACGGTCGCGCGCGCCGAGGCGGCTCCGCTGGTGACCGTCCGCCCGGCGCGACCGCCCGCGGCCTACGGGCCCTCGCCGTTCCGGAACCAGGAACTCCTGCTGGGGGCCCGGGTCTACGAGGACCCGGTGGCGCCCGGGGTGTGCCGGGCGGGCACCGGGGCGTTCCTGTGGGCGCCCGCCTACCACGGCACGGCCCGCCTCGCCGACGGCGCCCCCTTCCGGCTGAACGGGAACGCCCCGCGCAACCGGGCCGCCGTGCAGCCGCTGGGGGTGTCCCGGGGCGCCGCCTCCGCCCTGGCCTTCGATCAGGGCGCGCCGGCCGCCTGGACCCTGGCCTGCCTGGACCGGCCGCTGCTGGCCGCCGCCACCGGGCGGCTGCGGGCCGAGGGGGCGGTCTCGGTGACGGTGGGCTCCCACTCGGTCCGGGCCGCCCTGGCGCCGGGCAGCGCCGGCACGGCCGTCCTGTCGGTCCCGGCCGTCGCGGGCTGGACCTGCGACGGCCGCCCCGCGGGGGCGTACCTGGGCCTGCTCGCGGCCCCGGTGCCCGGGGGCGGGCGCCCGCTCGTGTGCGTGTTCCGCCCGCCGGGCCTCACCGCGGGCCTGGCGGTCGCCGCCCCCGCGGCCCTGCTCCTGCTGGCGGTCCTGGGGCGTGCGGCGTTCGCGCGGCGCCGCGGGGGGCACGAGGGGGCCCGGTAGGGCTCAGCCCCGGACCTGGGTGAGCCAGTGCAGGGTGCGGCGGACCTCGGCGGGGAAGGGGTGGGCCGGTCCGTGCAGGTTCTCCGCGTCGAACAGGAGCCGGGCCAGGGTGTCGTGGGCCGCCGCGCGGTCACCGAGGGACAGCTGCAGGTGCGCCATGCGGCGGCGTACCTCCAGCGGCAGGCCCGGGTCCGGGTTCGCGTAGTGGTTCTCGAACAGGGGCAGCAGCGAGCGGTACTCGGCGAGCGCGGCGGCCGGTTCCCCGAGCTGCTCCAGGCACTGGGCGGCGTCATAGCGCAGGCGCGGGGACTGCGGATCCCCCGCGGGGAACTCGTCGGCCAGACGGCGCAGTTCGGGCAGGGCGCGGCGGTACTGGCCGTCGTCCATCAGCGTGGCGGCGTACTGCTTGCGCAGCGAGCGGACGATCGGCGAGCGCTCCCCGTGCTCGGCGACGGCGGCCGGGAGGATGTCCCCGAGGATGTCCCCGGCCTGGGTCAGGCGGCCCTCGTCCAGGAGCTTGCGGGCCTCGTCGACGGCCGCCGGGATGTCGGGGCGCGCCGGGGCGGGCGGGGTCTGCGGCGCGGGCGGGGTGGTGACCCGGTCCGGCCAGGGCGCCTGCGGGCGCAGGAAGGGGCGGGTGGGGTCCAGGGGGCCGGTGGGGACGCCGTGCGAGGGCAGCAGCGGCACCAGCGCCTCGTACACCTCCTGCGCGGAACCGGGCCGGTCCTGCGGGTCCTTGGCGAGCAGGTGCATCAGGACCGCTTCGAGCTGGTGGGGGACCTCGGGGCGCAGCTGGCGGACCGGGAGCGGGGGCTCGTACAGGTGCCGGTGGAGCACGCCGAGGGCGGTGGATCCGGCGAAGGGGACGTTGCCGCTGAGGAGTTCGTAGAGCAGCACGCCCAGGGCGTACAGGTCGGTGTACGGGCCGACCGCGCCGCCCATGGCCTGCTCGGGGGCCATGTAGGCGGGGCTCCCGATCGGCGAACCGGTGTGGGTGAGACGGGTGGTGTCGGTGTCCATGACGGAGGCGACGCCGAGGTCGAGGACGGTGAGGGTGCCGTCGGGGCGCACCATCACATTGCGCGGCTTGAGGTCGCGGTGCACGATCGGCACCGCGTGCACGGCGGACAGCACCGAGCACAGCTGCGCGACCACCGAGACCGCCCACGGCCAGGGGTAGGGGTCGTGCTCGGCCAGGTGGTCGGCGAGGTCGGCGCCCTCGACGTACTGCATGACGAGGTACAGCTCGTCGCCGTCGTTGCCCGCGTCGTGGACCGTGACCAGGCCGGGGTGGTCGACCTGCGCGGTGACCCGGCACTCGCGCACGAAGCGGCGGCGCAGTTCCTCGGCGACGGTGCCGGGGCCCGCCACCTTGTCGGGGCGCAGCAGTTTGACGGCGACCCGCCGGTCGAGGCGCCGGTCGTACGCCGTCCAGACCTGGCCCATGCCGCCCTGGCCCAGGACGGTGGCGAGCTGGTAGCGCTCGCCGAGGATGCGCTCGGTCACCGGCCGGACTCCCGGCCGTGTTCCTGGCCGTGTCCCTGGCCGTCGTTCTTCTGCTGCCGCAACAGCTCGCTCAGCTCGTCGAGTTCGGCGCGGACCTGGCCGATGCGCGGGGGCGACGGGGGCGCCGCGGGCTGCTGGGACTGCGGGAGGGGCCGGGTCTGCCGCGGCGGTGCCGGGGCGGGTGTAGCGGACTGCGGGGGGTAGCCGTATCCGTACGGCTGGTGTCGCGGCTGTTGCGGCATCGGCGGCGGGTACCAGTCGGTGGCCGCGGGCCGCTGCTGGCGACGCAGGTCGGCGTAGAGGAAGTAGGACAGGCTGGCCACGCCGGTCGCGAGCGACAGCAACATCCCGATGTCGGTCTGGGTGCCGCGGCCGTTAGGAACCGGGTCGGCGCCGACCAACCCGAAGCCGAGGATGCCGCAGGCCGCGGAGAGCACGAACAGCACCCAGTCCCGGCGTGCTCGGGTGACGATCGCGAGCCGCAGCATGGTGACCCAGGCCAGGAATCCGAAGCTGAGCAGCGGCACCAGCGTGAAGATCACGCGCAGGGTGACCGCGTAGACCTGGCTGCGCTGATTGCCGTGACTCTGACGCGGCGGCGGGAGGCCGGGGCCGTGCATCGCTGCTCCTGACGGGCGAATTCGGATGTGCTCGGGTGCGAGCGTATACACCGGCCCGGCCGACCGTTCAGGGGATGTACCCAACCGTTGCCGTCCGGCTCACTCCGCCGTGACCGTACCGTCCGCCAGAGCGTCGTAGAGCCCCTGCACCAGCTGTTCGCCGAGCCGCCCGGCGAGCCGCATCGCCTCCTCGAACTCGGCGAGCGCGCGGAAGCGTTCCCCGTACCGGCGCTGGTCGGCGAGCGGCAGCCGGGGCAGCTGGAGACGGCGTACGTCGAGCCGGGTGGCGGTGGAGGCGTAGCTGGAGGCCTGCCGGTTGTTGGCGGTGCCGCGCAGGAACCCGGCCAGGAACCAGGGGTCGACGGCCGCCGGGTCCGGGCGCAGCAGCTGGAGGTTGCGGCCCAGCGCGGCGCCCGCGTCGGCCGGGCCGACCACCCGGGCGACGGCGGCGGCGCCGACGACGGGGACGACGATGTCTCCGGACTCGGTCAGCACGGGCTCGTCGGGCGAGTCGGCGAGGGTGCCGGAGGGGGCGGTGCCCGCGTACACGTCGTGTTCGGTGAGGACGGGGGCGGATCCGGTCCCGCTGCCGGTGCCGGAGCGCAGCACCAGGGCGCCCGCGCGGGCGAGTTCGCCGATGGTGGTGCTGGGCGGCCGGCCGGCCTCGGCGGCGGGTCCGGCGGGGGGCGGGGTGAGCCGGGCGACGCGCTGGAGGGTCTCGTCGAGGCGTTCGCGTACGGCGCTCAGCGCGGCCGGGCCGCCGCCCGCCGCCGCGGGGGGCAGGTGGCGTGCGGGGGTGAGGTCCACGTCGTCGTCGAGGAGTTCGATGACGGGCACGCAGCGGCTCAGGCCGGGGGTGCCGGGCATGTCCTGCGGGCCCGCGGCGCCGTCGTACGCCGTCCAGGCGGCCAGTACCGCGTCGTGCACGGCGGGCCACGCGGCCCGGTCGCGGCCCTCGCCGCCGCCGAGGTCGGCGGTGTCGACGAGCAGCAGGCCGGGCGGGGCGGGGGCGTGCGCGGCGGGCTTGCGCAGCACCCACAGGTGCAGGGGGATCCCGTACGGCGGCGCGGCGCCCGCCGGGAGGGCGACGACGGCCCGCAGCGCGCCGCGGCGCAGCAGGTCGGCGCGGATGCGGCGGCCGGAGCGGCGGGCGGCGACGGCCGGGGGCATCAGCAGGACGGCGGTGCCGCCCTCGCGCAGATGGGCCAGGGCGTGCTGGACCCAGGCGAGTTCGGACTCGGTGCGGGCGGGGAAGCCGTACTCCCAGCGTGGGTCGTAGGCGAGGTCCTCGTGGCCCCAGCCCCGTTCGTTGAAGGGCGGGTGGCAGAGCACGGCGTCGACGGAGGGCCGCGGGAAGGCGTCGGCCCGCAGGCTGTCGCCCGCCGCGGCGCGCACCTCGGCGCTGCCGTGCAGGGCGAGCCGGAGGGCGGTGAGGGCGGCGAGTTCGGGCGCGGAGTCCTGGCCGTACAGGGCGGCGGCCGCGGCGACGGCGCGCAGCAGGGTGCCGGTGCCGCAGGCCGGGTCGAGGACGGTGCGCGCGCCGGGCCCGGCCAGGGCGGCCATCAGCTCGGCGGGTCCGGGCGGGGTGAGCGTGTACTGGCGGGGGTTCGCGTCGAGGTGGCGGCCCAGCAGGAACTCGAAGGCGTTGCGGGCCCCGAGGCCCGCGGCGAGTTCGGCGGCGGCGCGCAGCAGCGGCACGGACGCGGGCGCGGGCGCGGCGAGCGCGTGGCCGGGGCCGAGGCGGGCGGTGAGCACCTGGGCCAGGACGGGGCGCAGCAGCGCGGCCATCCGCTCGTCGGAGACGGCGCTCAGCTCCAGCCAGTCGGTGGGCCGGTCGTGCACGACGAGCAGGGCGCAGCCCGCTTCGACGAGCGCGGCGACGGCTCCGGCGGGGTGCCCGGCGATCTGCTGCCAGACGCGTTCGCGCAGCGGGACCTCGGCGAGCTTGCCCTGGGCGCGCAGCCAGTCCTCGACCTCGGGGAGGGCGAAGGAGGGGCTGGTCTCGGTGCCGCCGACCGGCCTAGGGAAGTCGGCGTGGCGGCGCCGCCAGTTGCTCACGGCGGCACGGCCGACCCCGGCGAGGCGGGCGATCTCGGCTGCGGTCACCTCTGTGGGGTTCTCCGGCATGCGCAGAGCATACCCGTACACGTACACAGGCGAGAGATCCCTTCACAGTGTGAACGGAGTCGTCTTTCTGCTTCATGTTGACTCGGTTCACACCATCTGCTGTGATGACACACGTCGCACCAAGCAGGCCGGAAAAGCGCTTGCCCGCGGCCCGCCGCACCACCACCCGCCACCGCTCCCGCGCACCACCGCCCCACCCCTCACCCGTGCCCCTCCCCTGTAAAGAGAGCCCCCGTGCGACCTGCCCGCATGACCGCTTCCGCGATCGCCGTCTCCGCCACCGCCCTGTTCACGCTCACCGGGTGCTTCCCCTTCGGCGGGAGCGACGAGGGCGGCCCCTTCCCCGGCCGGTCCGGCTCCCAGGTGGCCAACACGTCCATCGAGACCCTGCGCGGCGCCTCCTCGCTGACCATCACCGGCACGGTCCGGGACCAGGGCAAGCCGATCAAGATGGACATGGCGATCAGCAGGAGCGGGGACTGCCGGGGCACGATGACGGTCGACGGCGAGGGCTCGTTCGAGCTGATCCGCAACTCCCAGTACGTCTTCCTCAAGGCCGACGCCGCCTTCTACCGGACCCAGATGAAGGACCTCCCCAAGGAGCAGGCCGACGCGGCGCTCGCGCAGCTGCCCGGCCACTGGGTGAAGTCCAAGGCGAACGCCCAGGATTCCAAGGACCTGGCGCAGCTGTGCGACCTGGGCGAACTGCTCAAGCAGTTCGAGAAGAGCGCGGGGGCACGAAAGGAAGGGGTGGTGCCGCTGGGCGGCCAGCAGGCGGCCAAGCTCTCCACGAAGACCACCGACGGGACCGAGGACCTGTACGTCGCCACCACCGGCAAGCCGTACCTCCTCAAGGCCGTCGAGACGGGCAAGGAGCCCTCGGAGGTCTCCTTCTCCGGCTTCGACCAGCCGGTCCGGGCCGAGTCCCCGACCGGCGACGTCATCGACTCCGACGGCTGAACCCGACCCCCGCACGCCCGCCGCGTCCGGAAGCCGCCTCGCAGGGGAGGGCGGCTCCCGGGCGCGCCGGGTCACCGCACGCTCCCGCCCGCCCCGGCGAGCGATCCGGATCAAACGCGCGTACCGTCGCAAACGGGATGACGGAAGGAGCCCCGCATGGGAATTTTCGACAGGTTCAAGGACCAGGCCAAGACCAAGGGCAAGGACATCTCCGACAACCTCGAACAAGAGGCCAACGAGAGGTCCGGCAACAAGCACGCGGATCAGATCGACAAGGCCCAGCAGCAGGCGGAACAGCGCCTGGGCATTGACGACGACCCGAACAAGTAGGCAGCGTCCAGCCGCGACGGGAGGACCACCAGGTCCCCCACCGCGGCCGTCCTACGCCCCGGCGACTCCGCCGAGAAACGCGGCCCATGCGCGGGGCGCGACGGCCAGCCGGGGCCCGGCCGGGATCTTGGAGTCCCGGATGTGCACGGCCGTCTCACAGTCGGCGACCTCGACACACTGGCCGCCTTCGCCGTCGCTGTAGCTCGACTTCCGCCAGTCGAAGGCGACTTCGAGGCACTGGCCGCCCTCGCCACTGCTGTAGCTGCTCTTGAACCAGGCCAGGTCCGTGCTGTTCATGCCTCTCCCAGCCTCTTCTCGATCAAGGTCAGGGACTCGTCCGGCGTGAGCGCCTGTGCCCGGATGATGCCATAGCGCTCGGCGTAGATCCGCACCTGTTCCAGATCGGTGACGAGGTTGGGTCGGCCCTAGTTCTCGGTGTAGGCGATCTGCTGGCGACCTTTGGGGTGCAGGAGGCTGAACGAACCACCCATCGCCGCGTGTTCACCCCTGCGAGCAGACCCTTTCGGGTTCGGGCCGTGTGGACGAGGCCGACCGCCTCCTCCAGCACCGCACCTACGCCTACCGCGAGGACGGCTACCTGGCCGAGATCCGCGAACTGACCTCAGGCACCCGTCGGTTCGACCTCGACCGACTGGGCGGGGTCGCCGGGGTCCGGGCCCACGGCTGGACCGAGACGTACGCCTACGACGCGGCAGGCAACCTCATCCATGCCACCGCCCCCGCGCACGAAACCTCCGGCGACCGCGCATTCAACGGCACCCTCATCCGCGGCGCCCGCCGTACCTCGTACGAACACGACGCCCAGGGCCGCCTGATCCGCAAGACCCGCAAGCTCCTCAACGGTCAGCAGCTGACGTGGACGTACACCTGGAACGCGGAAGACCGCCTGACGGAGGCCGTGACACCTGCCGGCGAACACTGGCAGTACACGTACGACCCACTGGGCCGCCGAATATCAAAGCGGCGCTTGGCAGAAGACGGCTCGACCGCCGACCGCACGGACTTCACCTGGGACGACACCCGCCTGGCCGAACAGAACACGTCCGACGGCCAGGTCACCACCTGGGACTACGCCCCGGGCACCCACCGCCCCCTCACCCAGACCGACCACAGACCACTGGTCCGGGAGCAAGGCGCATCACTGCTGGCCCAACTGGCCCAGGACACCTCGGCGGACTACGCCACCCGCTTCCACGCCGTCATCACGGACACGGTCGGCACGCCGACCGAGCTGGCCACACCCGAAGGGGAACCGACCTGGCAGCGCCGCACCACGCTGTGGGGCACGAGTTTTCCGGCTGCGACGGATGTCACGTTCGCGGATTGTCCGCTCCGCTTTCCCGGCCAGTACGCCGACTCGGAAACCGGTCTGCACTACAACTACTTCCGGTACTACGATCCCGAAACCACCCGGTACATCAGCCCGGACCCACTGGGACTTACGCCAGCAGATAACCATCACGCATATGTACATGCTCCCCAGTCGTGGACTGACCCACTGGGCCTCTCACCCTGCAACTACGGCACAGACGACCTGTACAAGTCAGCCGCCGATATAAAGAAGGGCCAGTTGTCGCCCGCCGGCAGAGCGCTGCAAAAGCACGGCGATCCGAGTCCGGGGAACATCAAGAAGCGAGGACAGGCCCATGTGGACAATTACGATTTCGGTAAGGTGACAAATACCGAGAGGACTGAGATCGCGAACGAGATGATCCGCGACATCCTGACGGATCCCAACGTCGTGGAAACGGTGAACACCTCGGCCATCGCGCAGTATGGTGGGATCACTCGCGATTTCCGGGTGCCAGGTGGATGGGGCGCCCGATGGAGCTGGCGGAATGGCCAGCTCACATTTGAAGGGTTCCGGTGATGGGCGGATTGGACGGCGTTGACATGCGGTATCGCAGCGAGGACTTCGAGGCTGACGGGGCGCTTCGCGACGTGTGCGTCTTGGACGCCTCAATCAATGACTGGCAGAACCTCCTTGAGGGGCTGACACTTGCGGATTGGCCCGCCCAGTTCTCTTGGACCCTTTTCGAATCGACCGATGGGACGATTCCTGATGCCCGCAGTTTGTTTGACCGACTGGAGAGCGAGCCGGAGGAATCGGCTAGCTTGGCTGTGCAGGTAGGCGATATCTGGTTCACCTGCTATTTCTTCGATATCGATGAGATCGAGTTCACGTTTGACCCCGCCGACGTCGAGGACCCTGAGTCTTTCGCCCACCTGGAAGCGTTTGTCCGACGGCTCGGAGATTCGACTCACAAGAATGTCGTGGTGACGATGGAGGGAACTGATCACCGCACTATGCCTGCGTTGATCGAATATTCTCCGACGTAATTTATTCTCATGGGAGACTCGGGGAGGGCGATGTCCGCTATGAGGGGCCGGTGTGCCCATTGCAGTCAGGATTGGGTGCGCTGTTACAAGCGCAAGGATTCCGGCCAGATCTTCTTCATGTGTCCGGAGTGTGAATCCCTGTGGCTGAACGAAGAGGATGTGCACGACGAGACGGACATGTACCTGAGTGAATTCCTCCTCACGGGAGACTCCGCGAAGGACTGGGAAGCAATCGTTCCTTGTACCGAACCCACGGCCAACTTCAGCCTGCCCGGCGTTTGAGGGCCCGCCGGAGGCAAGACCGGCCGCGCTCGGCCCTCATCGTTCACCCGTTCGGCCCGGTTCGGGGTGTTCGGGCCGGGTAGGGGACGGCCCGTCCATCCCCAGCACCCACCCCGGAGCCACCCGTGCCCGACATGAACGGCCCCTACAAGCCCGGCACCCCCTGTTGGATCGACCTGATGGTGCCCGACCAGCAGGCGGCCCTCGACTTCTACCGCGACCTGTTCGGCTGGCAGGGCGAGATCGGCCCGGCCGAGACGGGCGGGTACTCCGTCTGCACCCTCAAGGGCAAGCCGGTCGCCGGGATCATGAAGGCGATGAACCCCGACGGGACGGTGCCGGACCCGATGCCGCCGACCGTGTGGACGACGTACCTGTCCACCGACGCCATCGACGCCACCCTCAAGTCGGTCACCGACGCGGGCGGCACCGTCATGATGGGCCCGATGGACGTCATGGACATCGGGCGGATGGCCGTCATCACCGACCCGACGGGCGCCGTCGTCGGCCTGTGGCAGCCCGGCACCTTCGACGGCGCGGGCATCGTCAACGAGCACGGCGCGCTCATCTGGAACGAGCTGAACACCGGCGACACGGCCGCCGCCTCCGCGTTCTACTCGGCCGTCCTGCCGATCACCACGGCCCCGACGGAAATGCCGGGCGCCGAGGGGTACATCGAGTTCAAGGTGGGCGGCCGCTCGGTCGGCGGCATGATGAGCCTGTCCGCGCTGCCGGAGGGGGTCCCGCCGCACTGGCTGGCGTACTTCAGCGTCGACGACGTCGACGAGATCCAGGCGGCGACGACGCGGGCCGGTGGCAATGTCATGGCTCCGGCCTTCGACATGCCTGCGGGCCGGATGGCCGTCCTCTCCGACCCGCAGGGCGGCAGCTTCGCCGTGATCAAGGCGAAGGCCCCGGAGCAGCCCGCCTGATAGCGCGGCTGGTTCCCCGGCCGGGAAGGTCCGCCGCGGCGGTGGGCCTTCCCGGCCTGGGCTCGGGCGCCCGCGACGCCGAGCACACCCCGGAATGGTTGCTGGGCATGCTCAGGGAGGCGCGCGGCTTGAGCCCGTCAGCGCCCCGGTCGGCCGAGCAGAATCCGTAACAGCGCCCGCCGCACACTCCCGTCCGAACGCTGGACGGCACTCCTCTTCTTTTTGATCACACCATGGACGGCCCCGCTCGTGAAAGCGCGAGGCCAAGCGGCCTCGGGCCGTCAGGAGCCCAGGATCGTGGTGAGGAACTCCCCGGTCCAGGCCAGCAGTTCCCGCCCGATCAGCGGCTTGCCGCCGACCCGGGCCGTCTTCGGGCGCGGTACCAGCACCTGCGAGGTGGCCGGCTTGAGCACCGTCCCCGGGTAGAGCCGCTTGAGGCGCAGCTCCTGCGATTCGCGCAACTCCACCGGTCCGAAACGAATGTTGACGCCCGCGAGGGTGACGTCGCCGACCCCACAGGACCGCGCCAGCATCCGCAGCCCCGCCACCAGCAGCAGGTTCTCCACCGGCTCGGGCAACTTGCCGTAGCGGTCGGTCAGTTCCTCCCGCACCGCCTTGATGTCCGCCTCGGAGCTGGCCGCGGCGATCGACCGGTAGGCCTGCAGGCGCAGCCCCTCGCCCGGCGCGTAGTCGTGCGGGACGTGCGCGTCCACCGGCAGCTCGATCTTGACGTCCAGCGGGGCCTCTTCCTGCTCGCCGCCGTCGACCGCGGACCGGAAGTCGGCCACCGCCTCGCCGACCATCCGGATGTACAGGTCGAAGCCGACGCCCGCGATGTGACCGGACTGCTCGCCGCCGAGCAGGTTGCCCGCGCCGCGGATCTCCAGGTCCTTCATGGCGACGTACATGCCCGCGCCCATCTCGGTGTGCTGGGCGATCGTCGCGAGCCGCTCGTGCGCGGTCTCGGTCAGCGGCTTCTCCGGCGGGTACAGGAAGTAGGCGTAACCGCGCTCGCGCCCGCGCCCGACCCGGCCGCGCAGCTGGTGGAGCTGCGAGAGGCCGAAGTTGTCGCCGCGCTCCACGATCAGGGTGTTGGCGTTGGAAATGTCGATGCCGGACTCGACGATCGTCGTCGAGACGAGCACGTCGAACTTCTTCTCCCAGAAGTCGACGACGACCTGCTCCAGCTGGCTCTCGCCCATCTGCCCGTGCGCCGTCGCGATCCGCGCCTCGGGCACGATCTCGCGCAGCTTGGCGGTGGCCCGGTCGATGGACTCGACCCGGTTGTGGATGTAGAAGACCTGGCCCTCGCGCAGCAGTTCGCGGCGGATCGCGGCCCCGATCTGCTTCTGCTCGTACGGTCCGACGAAGGTCAGCACCGGGTGCCGCTCCTCGGGCGGGGTGGTGATCGTCGACATCTCGCGGATGCCGGTGACCGCCATCTCCAGGGTGCGCGGGATCGGGGTGGCGGACATCGTCAGCACGTCGACGTTCGCGCGCAGCTTCTTCAGCTGCTCCTTGTGCTCGACGCCGAAGCGCTGCTCCTCGTCGACGATGACCAGGCCCAGGTCCTTGAACTTGGTCTCCTGCGAGAACAGCCGGTGGGTACCGATGACGATGTCCACCGAGCCCTCCTTCAGGCCCTCCAGGGTGGCCTTCGCCTCGGTGTCCGACTGGAACCGGGACAGCGCCCGCACCTTGACCGGGAACTGCGAGTAGCGCTCGGAGAAGGTGCCGAAGTGCTGCTGCACCAGCAGCGTGGTCGGGACCAGGACCGCGACCTGCTTGCCGTCCTGCACCGCCTTGAAGGCGGCGCGCACCGCGATCTCCGTCTTGCCGTACCCGACGTCGCCGCAGATGAGCCGGTCCATCGGGACCGACTTCTCCATGTCCTCCTTGACCTCGGCGATCGTGGTCAGCTGGTCGGGGGTCTCGACGTACGGGAAGGCGTCCTCCAGCTCCCGCTGCCAGGGGGTGTCGGGGCCGAAGGTGTGGCCGGGGGCCGCCATCCGCGCGCTGTACAGCTTGATCAGGTCGGCGGCGATCTCCTTGACCGCCTTCTTCGCCTTCGCCTTGGTCTTGGTCCAGTCGGCGCCGCCGAGCCGGTGCAGGGTCGGGGCCTCGCCGCCGACGTACTTGGTGACCTGCTCCAACTGGTCGGTCGGGATGTAGAGCCGGTCGCCGGGCTGGCCGCGCTTGGCGGGGGCGTACTCGACGAGCAGGTACTCGCGGGTGGCGCCCTGCACGGTGCGCTGGACCATCTCGACGTAACGGCCGACGCCGTGCTGCTCGTGGACGATGTAGTCCCCGGCCCGCAGGGTCAGCGGGTCGATGGTCTTGCGGCGCCGGGTCGGCATCCGGCCGAGGTCCTTGGTGGCGGTGCGCTGGCCGGTCAGGTCGGTCTCGGTGAGGACCGCGATCTTGAGCCCGGCGTCGATGAACCCGTTGTCGAGGGAGCCGCAGGCCACGTGCACCAGGGAGGGCTGCAGGGACGCGAGGTCGGCCTCCAGCCGGGCCGCGATGCCCTCGCCGCCGAGCACCTCGACGGTACGGGCGGCCGGGCCGTGGCCCTCGGTGACGTAGACGGTGTGCCAGCCGTCGGCGATCCAGCCCTTGGTGTCGGCGAGCGCGCGGGCGGTGTCGCCGCGGTAGGCCTCGGGGGCGTGCATGCCGAGCGTGAGGGTGTCCTCGCCGCCCGCCGCGTCAGCGGCGTCGGTCAGCTCGGCGTCGGCCGCGAAGGGGGACACGGACCACCACATGGTGCCCAGCTCGCGGGCCCGGTCGCGGACGTCCGCGATCCCCCACAGGGAGGCCGCGCCGAGGTCGATCGGCGCCTCGCCGCCGCCCGCGGTGGCCGCCCAGGAGGCCTGGAGGAACTCCTGCGAGGTCGCGACCAGGTCGGCGGCCCGGGTGCGGACCCGCTCCGGGTCGCACACGACGGCCATCGAGCCCTCGGGCAGCACGTCGAGCAGCAGTTCCATGTCGTCGACCAGGACCGGGGCGAGGGATTCCATGCCCTCGACGGCGATCCCCTCGGCGATCTTGTCCAGCAGTTCGGCCAGCTCGGGGTGCTCGACCGCCAGCGCCGCGGCGCGCTCGCGCACCTCGTCGGTGAGCAGCAGCTCCCGGCAGGGCGGTGCCCACAGACCGTGTTCGGCGATCTCCAGGGACCGCTGGTCGGCGACCTTGAAGTAACGGATCTCCTCGACGTCGTCGCCCCAGAACTCCACACGCAGCGGGTGCTCCTCGGTGGGCGGGAACACGTCGAGGATGCCGCCGCGCACCGCGAACTCGCCGCGCTTCTCCACCAGCTCCACCCGGGCGTACGCGGCCGCCGCGAGCGCCGCCGTCACCTCGCCGAGGTCGGCGCTCTGGCCGCCGCGCAGGGCCACCGGAACCAGCTCCCCGAGCCCCTTGACCTGGGGCTGGAGCACGGACCGGATGGGCGCGACGACGATCGAGACGGGCCCGGCGGCCGGGTCGTCCTTGCTCGGGTGGGTGAGCCTGCGCAGGACGGCGAGGCGGCGGCCGACGGTGTCGCTGCGGGGCGAGAGCCGCTCGTGCGGCAGGGTCTCCCAGGACGGGTAGTCCACGACGGTGCTCGCCTGCTCCGGCGGCATCAGCGAGCGCAGCGCGGCGGCCAGGTCCTCGGCCTCCCGCCCGGTCGCGGTGACCGCGAGCACGGTCCGCCCGGTCCGCCGGGCCAGCGCGGCGATCACGAAGGGCCGCGCGGCGGCCGGACCGACGAGGTCCACGTGCATCCGGTTCCCGTCGCCGGCCGCCTCGACCGCCTCGGTCAGCGCGGGATCCCGGGTGACGGCGTCGAGCAGTCCGTACAGGCTCATGAAGCGGCTTTCCGTCCGGTGAGGGGGCAACGCGAAGGACCCGACACGTCGTACGGGCCGGGGTTTCCACCTTACGGCGCGGGTCCGACACCCGCGCGTGGGATTGCTGTCGCCCAGGGGGGCGAACAGGCTTCCACCCTTCCCGCCTCCCGGAAGGGCGGAAAAAGTTCTTGGGGCGGGATGTCAACCTGGGGCGGCGCCGCAGGCGTATACACGTCGAAATCTGTCCAGCACCGGGAGCCGCATGACCGTCGAGGAGTTCGAGGAGTTCTACGCGCACTCCGTGAAACACCTGGTGGGACAGGTCTATCTGATGACCGGCGACCTGCACGAGGCGCAGGACGTGGTGCAGGAGGCCTTCGTACGGGCCTGGACCCGCCGGGCGCGGCTCTCGGCGGACGCCGGGCCCGAGGCATGGATCCGCACGGTGGCCTGGCGGCTCGCCGTCAGCCGGTGGCGGCGGCGCGGGCGGGCCGCCGAGGCCTGGCGGCGCCACGGCGCGCCGGAGGCCTCCTCCGCCGGGGATCCCGGCCCGGACACCGCGGCCCTGGTCGGCGTCCTGCGCACGCTGCCCGAGCGGCAGCGCCGGGTGGCCGTCCTCTTCTACGTCTGCGACCTGTCCGTGGAGCAGGTGGCCGCGGAGACCGGTATATCGGCGGGCACCGTCAAGACCCACCTGTCCCGGGCGCGGGCCGCGCTCCGGCCGTACTTCGAGGAGGCGCACGGTGAGTGACTCGCCCGACTTCCCCGGTTCCGCCGGTTCCGCCGGCTCCCCCGGTTCTCCCGGTTCTCCCGGTTCTCCCGGCTCCCCCGCGTACGACGAGCTGCTCGGCGCCGCCCTCAAGCGCGCCGCGGGTGACGGCGGGCGGCGGGCGGCGGCCGCGCCGGTGGCGGTCGTCGCCGAGCGCGGCGCCCGGCGCCACCGCCGCCGGCTGGCCGCCGCGGCCGCCTGCGCGGTGTGCGTGCTGGGCGCGGGCGGCGCCCTCGCGGCCGTCGACCTCGGCTCCGGCCCGGGCCGGCGCGACACGCCCCCCGCCGCGCCCTCCGCGCCCCGGGGCGACGTGACCCCCTCCCGCGGTTCCGGGTCCTCGGGGGCTCGGACGGGACCGCCGGTGAGCCCGTCCACGGTCCCGGCGCCGGGCTCCGGCGTCTCGTCCGGGTCGGTCTTCCCGAGCGACGGCGGAGCGGGCGTCACCCCGACCCCGTCGCCGCCCCGTCCGGGGGTGAGCGGGTCCTGGGGCGTGGACGGGTCCCCGGACGGCTCCTTCTCCGGGGCCTCCGCCCCTCGGCGCTCGGGGTCCCCCGCGGGATCCGGCGGCCCGGTCTCCGAGAGCCCGCTGCGGTGACCGCCCTCCAGGCGCCGCCCCGGCCGCGCACCGCCGTACGGGCGCCCGCCCCGCCCGGTCCCGGGGGCGGGGCGCGGCGGGTGGAGCGCTGGGCTCCGTACCTGCTGGCCGGGGTCCTCTTCACCGGCTACGCCCTGATCTCGGTCCTGCGCTACCGCCGCCTGGAAACCATGTCCTGGGACCTGGGCATATTCGAGCAGGCGGTCCGGGCCTACGCGCACCTGCGGGCGCCCGTGGTCGACCTCAAGGGCCCCGGCGCCAACGTCCTGGGCGACCACTTCAGCCCGGTCACCGCACTCCTCGCGCCCTTCTACCGGCTCTTCCCGACCCCGGTCACCCTGCTCGTCGCCCAGGCCGCGCTGTTCGCGCTCTCCGCCGTCCCGGTCACCCGGGCCGGGATCCGGCTGCTGGGGCGGGCGCGCGGGTTCGCGGTCGGGGCGGGGTACGGCCTGTCGTGGGGGGTCCAGCGGGCCGTCGAGTTCGACTTCCACGAGATCTGCTTCGCGGTCCCGCTGATCGCCTTCGCCCTGGAGGCGCTGCTGCGGGGGCGCGGGCGGGCCGCGCTGCTGTGGGCGCTGCCGCTGGTCCTGGTCAAGGAGGACCTCGGGCTCACCCTGGCCGCGCTGGCCTGCCTGAGCGCCTGGCGGGCCGGGCGTGACGGCGATCGGCGCACGGCCCGGCTCGCCGTCGGGGCCGCCGTCCTCGGGGCCGCCGTGACCGCCCTGGTCTTCAGCGTCGTCATCCCCTCCTTCAACACGGGCGGCGGTTACGACTACTGGGACAAGGTGACGGGCGAGAGCCCGGCGGCGGCCCTGACCGGCGGCCTCGACGTCAAGCTCGCCACCCTCGGCTGGCTGCTGATCCCCACCACCGGCCTGCTGGCCCTGCGCTCACCGCTGCTGCTGGTGGCCGTGCCCACCCTCGGCTGGCGGTTCCTGTCCGGGGACCCGCACTACTGGTCCGCCGACTGGCACTACAGCGCGGTTCTGATGCCGGTCCTCGCGCTGGCGCTCGTGGACGCGGTGGACCGCAGCCGCCGCGACCGGCGTCCGTGGCTGCGCGCGTACGCCCTCCAACTGCCCGCCGCCACCCTGGCGAGCGCGCTCACGCTGGGCGCGACCACGCTGCCGTCGGCCCGGCTGGCCGAGCCGGACACCTACCGGATCCCCGAGCGGGCCGTCCTCGCCGAGCGGCTCTTCGCCCGTGTCCCTGACGGGGCGAGCGTGGAGGCGGACATGGCGCCGATCGCCCGGCTGACCTCGCGCTGCCGGGTCTTGTGGATCGGCGGCACCCGGGGGCTGGTGCCCGACTGGATCGTCTTCGACAACTCCTCCGGCTGGGTGGGCGACCCGCGCGACTACGCCCGGCAGCTGCACCCGGGCGCGGAGTTCGTGCGGGCGGACGAGGCCGCCGGGTTCGTGCTGATGCGCCGCGTGCCGTAACGCGGCGGGTGGCGGGTGGCGGGCGTTCCGCGGCCCCACTGGCGTGCCGCGGCCCCCAGGGACGGCGGCCCCCGGGACGGGGGCCCCCGGGACGGGGGCCCCGCCCCGGCCTCACCTCACTCGCTGCCGATCGCGTTCAGGATGTTCATCCGGCCCGCCCGGAAGGCCGGGACCAGGGCGGCGAACAGGCCCACGAACGCCGATCCGGCGAAGACGCCCAGGATCGTCGGCCACGGGATCTCCAGCACCTTCAGCCCCTGGAGGGCCAGCAGTTGCTGTCCGGCGACGCCCCAGCCCATGCCCAGGCCGAGGCCGAGCAGCGCGCCGAAGAGGGCGATGACCACCGACTCCAGGCGGATCATGCGGCGCAGCTGGCGGCGGGAGAGGCCGATGGCGCGCATCAGGCCGATCTCGCGGGTCCGCTCGACCACCGAGAGGGCGAGGGTGTTCACGACGCCCAGGACCGCGACGACGATCGCGAGGGCGAGCAGGCCGTAGACCATGTTGAGCAGTTGGCCGACCTGGTCCTTGAGGTTCTTCTTGAAGTCGCTCTGGTTGCGCACCTGGTACTGCGGGTACGCGGCCATCGCGTCCTTCATGGCGCTGTAGGCGGCTTGCTGCTTGCCGTCCTTGGCCTTGGCGAACATGATCGCGTTCTGCGGCATCCTGTCCGCCGGGACGTACTGGGCGGCCGTCGCGACGTTCGTGTACATCACGCCCGTGTCGATGCTGCCCTCGTCCGAGGTGATGGCCGCGATCCTCAGCTTGGCGCTGCCGCCCAGGGTGAAGGCCACCGTCAGCTCGTCGCCGGTCTTCAGGCCGTGCTCGGTCGCGAAGGCCCGGCCGACCGACATGGCGTTCTTCCCGTACGCGGCCGACAGTTCACCGGCGACGGTCTTCTTGCGCAGGTCCTGCGCGTACGTCGGGTCGGCGGCGGCCAGTTCCCCGTCCCCGGTCCTGCCGTCGGGGGTGGTCAGCCTGGCGCCGAGGATCTTGTACGAGGTGACGTGGTCGATGTCGGGGACCGATCGCAGCGCCTTCTCGGCCTGGGGCAGCACCGGCTGGCCGGTCTCCGACTGGATGATGAAGTCGGCGCCGACCGAGCGGTCGAGTTCGCCGGTGGCGGAGGCCACCATCGAGGAGCCGACCACCGACAGGCAGGCGACCAGGGCCAGTCCGATCATCAGCGCGGCGGCGGTGGCGCCCGTACGCCGCGGATTGCGCAGCGCGTTGCGCTCGGCGAGGCGGCCGACGGAACCGAAGGGCCGCAGGACCGCGCCGGAGAGCACCTTGACCACGGCGCCCGCCAGCAGCGGGCCGATCACGATGAACCCGATCAGGGAGAGGACCACGCCGAGCCCGAGCCACAGCGAGCCGGTGGCCGCCTTGTCGGCGGCCGCGGCGGCGAACAGGGCGGCGGCGCCGACACCGGTCAGGACCAGGCCCAGTACGGCGCGGACCCGGCCCGCCTTGCGGTCGCCGGGGGTACCGGCGTCGCGCAGGGCGGCCATCGGGGAGACCCTGCCCGCCCGGCGGGCCGGGAGGTAGGCGGCGACGACGGTGACGAGGACACCGAGGGCGACACCGAGGACCGGGGTGGTCCACAGCACCGTCAGGTCGTCGGTGGACAGGTGCATGCCCATCTGGCCCATGAGCTTCATCAGGCCGACGGCCAGGCCCACGCCCGCGCCGACCCCGAGGACCGAGCCGACGACACCCAGCAGGAAGGCCTCGATGAGCACGGACCGGTTGAGCTGCTTGCGGTCGGCCCCGATGGCGCGCATCAGGCCGATCTCGCGGGTGCGCTGGGCGACCAGCATCGAGAAGGTGTTGAAGATCAGGAAGATGCCGACGAGGAACGCGATCCCGGCGAAGCCGAGCATCACGTACTTCATGACGTCGAGGAAGGAACCGACGTCCTTGCGGCCGGAGTCCGCGGCCTCCTTGGCGGTCCGCAGCGTGTACGTGCCCGCGCCGACCGCGGTGGCGATGTTCGCCTTGAGCTGCTCGTCGCTGACCCCCTCCTCGGCGGCCACGTTGATGTGGGTGAAGGCACCGGGGGTGCCGATCAGGCCCTGCTGGGCGGTGGCGGTGTCGAAGTAGACGATCGCCGCGCCCGGGTTGGTGACCGTGAAGGAGGCGATGCCGGTGATCTTCGCGCGGATGTCGCCGGTGATGGCGATGGTGCGCAGCTCGTCACCGAGGGCCAAGTGGTGCTTCTTCGCCGTGTCGGCGTCGACCATCACCTCGGCGGGTCCGCGCGGCGCGTGGCCCGAGGTGATCTTCATGGACGTGAGTTCGCTGTCGTTCCAGCTGCCCGCGATGGTCGGGGCGCCGGTCGTCGAGCCCATGTTCTCGTTCTTGGCGTCGACCACCGTGACGGCCGTCGATAGGACGCCGCCCTCGGCGGACCGGACGCCCTCGACCTTCTTGACCTGCTCGACGGCGGAGCCGGGCAGCGCGTCGGGGCGGCCGCTCTGCCGGCTGCCGCCGTCGTCGGCCTCCTTGGGGCTGACGGTGACGTCCGCGCTGGTGACCGCGAAGAGCTTGTCGAAGGTGGTGTTCATGGTGTCGGTGAACACGAGGGTGCCGCAGACGAAGGCGACGGAGAGCAGGACGGCGATCGCGGAGAGCGCCATCCGCCCCTTGTGCGCGGCGAAGTTGCGCAGCGAGGTCTTGAGGACGGTCATGACGTCCGCCCGCGCGCGTCGAAGTCGGGACTCTGGGGGTGTCCCCCGGCGAAGCCCAGCATCCGGTCGAGGACCCGCTCGGCGGTCGGGTCGAACATCTCGTCCACGATCCGGCCGTCGGCGAGGTAGAGCACCCGGTCCGCGTAGGAGGCGGCGACCGGGTCGTGGGTGACCATCACGATGGTCTGGCCCAGCTCGTCGACCGAGCGGCGCAGGAAGCCGAGCACCTCGGCGCCGGCCCGCGAGTCCAGGTTCCCGGTCGGCTCGTCGCCGAAGATGATCTCGGGGCGCGCGGCCAGGGCGCGGGCGACCGCCACGCGCTGCTGCTGGCCGCCGGAGAGCTGGGTCGGACGGTGGCCGAGGCGGTCCGAGAGGCCGACCGTCTCCACGACCTGGTCCAGCCACTGCGCGTCGGGCCTGCGGCCCGCGATGTCCATGGGGAGCGTGATGTTCTCCAGCGCGTTCAGGGTGGGCAGCAGGTTGAACGCCTGGAAGATGAAGCCGATCCGGTCGCGGCGCAGCTGGGTGAGCTTCTTGTCCTTGAGGCCGGTGATCTCGGTCTCGTCCAGGAAGATCCGGCCGCTGCTGACCGTGTCGAGGCCCGCGAGGCAGTGCATGAGCGTGGACTTGCCGGACCCCGAGGGGCCCATGATCGCGGTGAACCGGCCCCGGTGGATGTCCACGTCGACCCCGTCGAGGGCGACCACGCGGGTCTCGCCCGTGCCGTAGGCCTTCACGACCTGCCGAGCTCGCGCCGCGACGGCCACATGCCCTCCAGCGCCCCCGTGCCGGGTATCGGTCATTGCGGTTGTCACGGCGTTCTCCTCGGTTGGTGTGCGCACCGCGTGTCGCCGCGGCGCGCGACGTGTCCACGGGGAGGGGCTGCCCCACCCCCGTGGGAGCCGCCCCCCGCGGCCCGTAAGAATCAGTTAAGAAGCCGGGGAGGGCCCCGGCCTCCTCCGTCGGGACGAAAGGCCCCTGCGCCTTCCTGAGGAGCGACCCCTAGGGGATGTCCGCCCTTTGGGCGAGACGCTCTGGGGGATACCGCCGGCAGGGCCGCGGTGAGATGGTGTTTCCCGCCGATCGATGCACAGTGAAAGGGTCTTCGTGGGTACGGGGGACGTGGGAACGGGCGCCGGTACGGCCCCCGACGCGGCGGGGGCCGGCGGCCCCGAGCGGGACGACGGAGGCGCGGCGGCGGACGGCGCCGGGGCGGCCGACGGCGGCGGGGCCGCGGGCGGCGGCGGGGCCGCGGCGGCCGGAGCGGCGCGTGCCCGGCCGCGTACCGCCGTGGTCGCCGCGCTGATGCTCACCATGGGCCTGGTCGCCCTCGACAGCACCATCGTCGCCACCGCCGTCCCGCAGATCGTCGGTGACCTCGGCGGCTTCTCCGTCTTCTCCTGGCTCTTCTCCGGCTACCTGCTCGCCGTCACCGTCTCCCTCCCCGTGTACGGGAAGCTCTCCGACACCTTCGGCCGCAAGCCCGTACTCCTCTTCGGCGTCGCCCTCTTCCTGGTCGGCTCGCTGCTGTGCGCGGCCGCCTGGAACATGGCCGCCCTGATCGCCTTCCGCATCGTGCAGGGCCTCGGCGGCGGCGCCCTCCAGGGCACGGTGCAGACCCTGGCCGCCGATCTGTACCCGCTGAAGGAACGGCCGAGGATCCAGGCCCGGATGTCCACGGTGTGGGCCACCTCCTCCGTCGCGGGGCCCGCGATCGGCGGGCTGCTCGCCGCCTACGCCGACTGGCGCTGGATCTTCCTGATCAACCTGCCGCTGGGCGGGCTCGCGCTGCTGCTGATCGTCCGGCACCTGACCGAGCCGGTACGGGCCCCCGCCGCCCGGGGCCGGACCGACTGGGCGGGCGCCCTCGCCGTGTTCGCCTGCGGTGGGCTGCTGCTGTTCGCCCTGGTGCAGGGCGGGGTCGCCTGGCCCTGGCTGTCCGCGCCCTCGCTGGGGCTGTTCGCCGGGAGCGCCGCCCTGGCCGCGGTGGTGGTCCGGGTCGAACGCCGGGCCGAGGAACCGATCCTGCCGGGCTGGGTCTGGCGCAGGCGCACCATCGCCGCCGTCAACCTCGCGATGGCCGCGCTGGGCCTGCTGATGGTGGCCCCGATGGTGTTCATGCCGACCTACGCCCAGGCCGTCCTCGGGCTCGGCCCGGTCGGCGCCGGGTTCGTCATGTCCGCCATGACCCTGAGCTGGCCCATATCCGCCGCGTTCAGCCAGCACGTCTACCGCCGCATCGGCTTCCGCGACAGCGCCGTCATCGGCATGTCCCTCGCCGCCGCGATCCTCTTCTCCTTCACCCTGCTCCCCCGGCACGCCGAGCCCTGGCAGCCCGCACTGGTCATGCTGCTGCTCGGCTGCGCGCTCGGGCTGTTCCAGCTGCCGCTGATGATCGGCGTCCAGGCCACCGTGGGCTGGGCCGAGCGCGGCACCACCACCGCCTCGGTGCTCTTCTCCCGGCAGGTCGGGCAGAGCGTCGGCGCCGCCCTGCTGGGGGCCGTCGCCAACGCCACCATCGCGGCCCGGCTGGCCGACGCGCCGATGGACGGGCTGCCGGGCCACCTGGACGACGTATCCCGGGCCCTGCGGGATCCGGGGTCGCTGCCGGCTGCGGCCGTCGACTACCTGCGGGGCGCGGTGGCGGCGGCCGTGGACCACATCTACCTGGGGGCGAGCGCGGCGGCGGTGGCGGCGGTGCTGGTGCTGCTGCTCCTCGCGCCGCGCCGGTTCCCGGTGCTGACGGAGGCCCAGGACCGGGCGGACCGGGCGGAACCGCGGGAGCGGGAGGAGCGGGCGGGCCGGGAGGAGCGGGAGGGCCGGCGGGCTTCGTAGGCGCCCGCGCGGTCTTTCGTCGGCGGATCGATGGCTCCGGCCGCCCCGGCGCGTCACACTTGTCATGAACCCGGCCGCGCGGTACACCACGGTAGGGGGACCGGAACGGGGGGAACGATCATGGCCTGGCTGCCCGCTGTGCTGACGCTCGTGGCCGCGCTGGCCGTGGGGTACTGGGCGCTGCGCGCCCGTCCCGGACTGGTGACCGGCCGCGACGGCCGGCTGTCCACGTCCAAGACCCTGGCCACCGCCTGGACCGGCCTGCTCCTGTGGATGCTGCTGGTGCTGCTCGTCTACGGACTGACCCAGGGCATCGGCTGGTTCCGCGGGCCGCGCGACCCCTTCCAGTCCCTGACCAGCGTCTACCTGCCGCTGCTCGGCGGCCCGTACCTGGCGCTGATCGGGGCCAAGGGCGTGGTCGGGGTGCGCGTGCAGAACGGCCACCTGTTCAAGCCGGAGAAGAAGCCGGAGCCCGGCGCCCCGCCCGCGGGCGCCCCCCAGAAGCTGCCGATGAACGAACTCATCGCCAACGACTCCGGCCAGACCGACCTGATGGACCTCCAGTACGTCGCCTTCAGCGTCGTCACGATGCTCTACGTCGCCGCCTTCTTCGTGGCCGACGTCGGCGCGGGCCTGCCGAAGCTGCCCACCGGGATCTGGGCGCTGACCGGCGCCCCGGCCGGGGTCTACCTGGTCAACAAACTGGCGACCCGCCCCAACCCCGTCATCACCCGGGTCACCCGCGAGGGCGGCCTGCTGCGCGTCGAGGGCGGCGGCTTCGGCCCGGACGCCACCCACGGCAAGGCCCAGGTCAGCATCGACGGCGAAACCCGGCCGGACGCCGAACTCGGCCCCGACGGGGCGCTGACCCTGCCCCTCCCGGTCCCCGTGACCACTCCCGGAACGCCGGTCACCGTGCACGTGACGGCGCGCGGCCTGCGCAGCGATCCGTACGTCTACCGGCCCGCGGCGACGGTCGTGGCACAGCGCCCCGCGCCCGAGCCCGCGCCCCGACTCGACTTGGACCTCGACCTCGCCCCCGCGCCCGCCCCCGCCGACGGGTCCCATTCCGCTGCCCCGCCCGCCCCCGGGCCCGGCGACCGGCCGGTCGCGCGGCCGTAGGGCCCCGGCCCGGACCCGGCAGGAAGAGCAGGGCGCACTCCACACCCTCGCACCCGCGCACGTCCGTCACCCGGAGGCCGGACAGCAGGTCCGCCACCGCCTCGGCCGGCTCCGCCGCGAGCCGCCGGGCCGGGTCGGCCGCCCGCCGGTGCGCGGTCGCGTTCCTGACCACCCTGCCGCCGGACGGCCCCCACCCGGGCTGACACCGGCCGGGCTGACACCGGCCGGGCCCAGGCGGGCTCAGCCCTCCGCCGGGGCCCGGCCCGTGAGCGCCGCCAAGCTGGAGCGGACGTGGTTCATGTGCGCCCGCATCTCGTCCCGCGCCGCCTCGTGCTCCCGCAGGATCCGCTCCGTCTCGCGCACCGTGCGCTCCTCCCGCACCCCGGCCTCCGACAGCAGCTCCGCCGCCCGCGCCTCCGCGTCCTCCTGGCCGTGCCGGGCCGCCTCCTCCTGCTCCGCGGACGCCCGGCGGGCCTCCGCCAGCCCCGCCTCCGCGTGCCGTTCCAGCTCCGCGTACCGGGCCGCCCACTCGGCCTCGCGGGCCGCCAGCTCCCGCTCCGCCGTGTCCCGGCGCTCCGCGTGCTCCTGGTCGCGGTCCGCCAGCAGCGCCTCGGCCCGGCGGCGCGTCTGCGTCAGCGCCGCCTGGGCGTCGCCGCGCCAGGCCGCCGCGTCGTCCCGGGCCTCCGCCCGGGCCTCGTCCGCCTCGTGCTGGGCCCGGGCCAGCCCCTGCACGGCCCGGACCTCCGTCTGGTCCCGCACCGCGTCCGCGTCCTGCCGGGCCAGGTCCGCGGCCCGCTCGGCGTGGGCCTCGGCCGCGCCCAGGACGTCCGACGCCTCCGCCCGGGCCTGCGCCCGTACGCTGTCCGCCTCCTCCTCCACCAGCCCGAGGATCCGGCGCGCGCGCTCGCCCAGCTCGTCGTACGTCTGGGGCGCCAGCGCGCCCACCACCTCGCCCAGGCGCCGCGACTCCTCCTCCAGCCGCCGCTCCAGCGCCGTCAGCCGGGCCACCCGCTCCCAGGCCTCGTCACGGCTCCCGGAGAGCCGGTCGAGATAGCGGTCCACCTCGTCCGCCCGGTAGGCCCGGCCGCGCACGGTCGCGAAACCCTGAGGTCGCGGTGACATGGGTGCACTCATCCTGGAAGCGCCTCTCTCGCGTGGCGTGCGGCGTGTGGCCGATGCGCGTGGATTCCCGTCAAGGATGCGTCATTTGCGTACAGAAGCGGCAATGGCCGGGCCAGGACCCCGTTCGGGGGTCCCGGCCCGGCCATGAGCAAGAGATGCCCAGCCGATCAGCGGGTCAACCGGTGATCAGATGAGTCCGTCCCACATCTGCTCCAGCAGCACCGACCACCAGTTCTCCGGCGACGCCAGCGCCGCACCGTCCAGCCCCGCCAGCTTCGCCTGGAAATCGGCCGTCCAGCGCCCCGCCTGCTCGGGCGTCAGATGCATCCGCAGCCGCCACATGTACCCCAGCATCGCCAGGCAGCGCGCGAACTGCGGCAGGCTCGAATTCACGAACTGCGGCGGCACCGGAGCACCCCCCGGACCCGCCTCCACCGGAACCGCGACGATGTGCGCCGTCCCGTACTGGACACAGATCGCCTTGCCGAAGTCACTGCCCACGACCAGGTACGAACCCGCGTCCGGCGCGGGCTGCACCTGCCGCTGCGCCGCCATCTCCGCCAGCGTCGGCACCGGCTGACCCGGCACCGCCTGCGCCCAGAAGAACGGCCCGAAGTCCACGGGCAGGCCCGACCACACCAGCGTCTGCGCCACGATCTCCGGCACGCCCTGCCGGGACACCGCGCGCTGCTCGAACCGGAACACGCCCTGCGGACCGAAGGCCTGCGTCAGCTCCGCCGCGATCGCCTCCAGCGGGATCGCGGGCTCCAGCGGTACCTGCGCGAGCGGCGCCCGTACCGGCGCGGGACGCGCCGGTCCGTCCGCCACCTGGTGCAGCTCGCCCTGGTGGGTGAGCAGGTGGCGCATGCCCTGCTGACGGCCCGCGTGGTCCTTGCCGTACGGCGCCACGCTGGTGATCCGCACCTGGGGCCAGGTCTCCCGGATCATCCGGGCGCAGTAACCCCCGGGCAGCTCACAGGACTCCAGCTCGGTGTGGAGTTCGAGGACCTGCTGCGGGGGCACGCCCATGGCGCGCAGCTCGTGCAGGATCTGCCACTCCGGGTGCGGGGTGCCGGGGGCCGAGCGGCGGATGAGCTGCTGCTCGGAACCGTCCTGGCCGCGATAGCGCAGGACGGCCTGGTAGCCCGGGCCGACCATGGGCACCCCGGGCTGCTGCGGCTGCCGCGGTGCCTGCGGTGCGGTTCCGGGGGGCGCGGCCGGCTGACCCATGGCCGGACCGGCCAGCATCGTCGCGGCGTGCGGAGCCCCGGCCCCGGGCGCGCCGGGCGGACCGGGAGGCGCGGGCGGCTGACCCACGGCCGGACCGGCCAGCATCGTCGCGGCATGCTGCACCCCGCCACCGGGAGTCCCCGGCGCACCAGGAGCACCCGGCGGACCGGGAGGCGCGGGCGGCTGACCCACGGCCGGGCCCGCGAGCATCGTCGCGGCATGCTGCACCCCGCCACCGGGAGTCCCCGGCGCACCAGGAGCCCCAGGAGCACCCGGCGGACCAGGAGGCGCGGGCGGCTGACCCACGGCCGGACCGGCCAGCATCGTCGCGGCGTACTGCGCCGACCCGCCGCCGGGCGCACCCGGAGGCGCGGGAGGCGCGGGCGGCCGGCCCGCGTGGGCGCCAGGCCCCGCGCCCGGCGCGCGGCCGGCCCCCGGGACACCGGGCGGACCCGGCGGCACCGACGGCGAGGACGGCCGGTTCACCCGGGCCTTGCTGGTGGGCGCGTCGGCGATGTCGCTCCCGGGCACCGGCCGGGCCACCGGAGCCGCGGGCGCACCCGCGGCCGGCCCCGCGGCCGGCCCCGCGCTCGGCCCCGCGCTCGGCCCCGCGCCGAGCGCCGGAGCGATCGCGGTCGCGGGCAGCCGGCTACCCCCGGCCATCAGCGTGGTCTTGGCCTCCGCCGACGCCCCGGACGACGGCGCGTCCTCCAGGTCCATCCCGGACAGCGGCGGCGCGAACACCGTCGCGGGCAGCGGTACGGACACGTCGTCCGCCCCCGCGTTCACATCGGTCCCGGCCCACGGCGTCGCACCCACCGGAGCGGGCGGCGCGGGCCGCACCGGAGCCGCCGGTACGGAGGGCACCGGCGGCGCGGGCGACACCGGCGGCGCGGGCGGTACCGGCGCGGCCCGCACCTCCGCCGGTACGCCGTCCGACGCGGTCGGCTCGTACTCCGGCTCCGCCCCGCCCGCGCGGGCCACCGGCGGGATCCCCGCCCGGTCCGCCGCCTCCTGGAGCCACTCCGGCGGGCTCAGCATGAACGACGTCTGCTCCGCGTCGATCCGCTGCGGCGGAACCGACGCCTCGGGCGCCGTCGCCGACACCCCGTACTCCTCCTCGTACCGCCGGATCACCTCACCCACCGGCAGCCCCGGCCACAAGGTCGCCTCACCGCTGTCGCGCGCGATCACCAGCCGCTGCCTGCCACCGGCCGACACCGGACCGGCCGCCCGGTCCTCGGCCCACACCACGAAACCGAGGCCGAACTCCCGTACCCGCACCTCCCGGTGCTGATATCCGGGCACGTCCCCGTTGATCCATTCCTCGGCGCGCTCCTGCGCCTGCGCAAACGTCACCACCGCGCGATCACCCCTCCACCGCTACCGGAACCGAACGAGCGAATCCGCCGTCCACCATCAGACCGGCCACCGTCTCCAGCTCCGGCGGATTACCCGCCAACCGTTCGAGAAAGGCGTCGAAATCGGTACCGCACGGCAGCAACAGCCGCTCCACGCGCTCCTGCACCGACCAGCCGTCCCGGTCGCGCGCGTCGTCGTACGGAGAGAACCACACCGAACCGAGCGCCTCACCCTTGACCTTCACCGCGAGCAGGCCGCCCTGCGCGAAGGCCACACACAGGTAGTCCTTCGTCAGGTGGTCCCGCAGACACTTGTTCACGTAGACCAGGTCGTTGACCGCCGCCTCCTCACGCACCGTGAAGAACGGCTGGTCCACCAGCACACCCAGCTCCACGTCCAGCCCCGCCCCGGCCGGCGCGCAGCCGCCCGCCGCCTTCAGGAAGGAGCGGTACGCCTCCGGCAGCCGGTACCCGAGGTCCTCCTCGACCCCCTGGACCTGCGACTCCGTCACCGAGACCACCGACTTCGGCAGCCCCAGGTGCACCGGCCGCACCTCCTGCAACGCCCGCGTCCCGCGCTTCTCGTGATCCACCGGAGCCGTCACCAGCCCCGCGTGATGCCGCAGCAGCGCCTTCACCTCGACCGGGACCAGCTCCAGGCGCCGCGAGGCCGCCACGTGGTGCCAGGTCCAGCCGTGCGGGGTCGCCACCGGCCCGACCGTGTCCCACAGCTCGTGCCCGGCCGCGTGCATGGCGGCGTTCGCGGACACGTAGTCCGTCAACCGCAGCTCGTCGACGCCGAAGCCCTCCGGGGGTTCGGCGATCTCCACCGCCGCCCGCGCGTACCGCGAGAAATCGGGATGCCCGTCCCCGCCGATCCGCACCCCATGAGGATGGCGCGCGGCCCGGACCGGGTCCGGGAAATGCACGACCTGCCCCGAGTACGCGGCGTTGGGTGGCGCGGCCTGCTGCCCGAGCCGACCTGTCGTCATGGCGGTAGCCCCCTGCTGGATCTGGCTGGTTCCGCACAGCCTATGCGGTTCGGCAAGGACGGCAGCCGTACCCGGCCACCCCCCGTGCGCAGGCCCGTACCCCCCGGCCGGGAACACCCGAATTGATACGAATATTCGACCCCGCTTCCGCACCACAGGAGACATTTGACAGGCTGTCCCCGCAGCACGGGGGCGTGCGCGACAGCGGTCCGACTACGGACAGTGCCGCGGCCACGGGAGGGAAAGCGCCACATGCAGAACACGACGACCCGCACGGAGCCCCAGACGGACCCCCGCACGGAAGCCCGGACCGAACCGCCGCCGAACGACACACCCGACGGCGCCACCACCCACGCCAGCGGCACCTCGGGCGACCCCCGACTGCGCTGGAGCAGCGCCGGCGGACCCACCGTCCCCGTCCTGCGCTTCCGCCGCGACGGCATCCTGCCCACCATCGCCGCCGCCCTCTCCGTACGCGGCGAGACCCTCACCGGCACCGCGGGCAAAGCCGACCAGCCGCCCGTCCTGCACCCGCTCGTCCAGGACTTCCTCGACACCCTCACCAGCGGCCAGCGCGAACGCTTCACCGGCCGCTGCCCCGAGGCCATCCTGCTCTCGCGCCACCTCACCACCGTCGAGGACGGCCGCAGCCGACGCGCCTCCCGCAAACCCCTCACCCCGAACGAAGCACGCCGCTCCCTCAAGCACGCCAAGATCACCGCCAGCCGCATCCGCGAAGCGGGCGACCCCCTCCACGGCAGCTACGCACCCCCCTGCCGCTCCTGCGACGCCCTGCTCGCCCACTTCGGAGTCCGGGCCGTCGACCTCACGGTCCCCGCCACCACCCCCGCCACCGAGAAGGCCTGACCCACCCAGATGACCGCCTCAGCCTCCTACGACCGCTCCTCGGCCACCCGCTTCCCCCAGGCCGTCGACACTGCGCTGCGCACCGCCGGGTGGCAGCCCGGCCGCTGGGACATCAAGCAGGCCGAATACTGGGCCGACGCCCTGCGCGACCACACCACCCCCGCCGGACACCGGCACACCGTCTTCCCCGCCGCCGTCGAGGCCTGGGCCGAATTCGGCGGCCTCACCGTCACCGCCCCCGGCCCGGGCCGCCAGATAGCCCCCACGCCGGTCCGCGTCGACCCCCTCACCGGCCTCCACCTCGCGCGCACCTTCGCCGACCTCGGCCGCGCCCTCTCCACCCGGCTCTGCCCCCTCGGCACCGACACCGACGGCTCCGCACACCTGGCCCTGGACGCCGAGGGCCGCGTCTACTCCATCGACCACACGGGCGACTGGTACCTCGGCGCGAGCATCGACGAAGCCCTGACCACCCTCCTCACCGGCCTCCAGCCCACCCGCCTCACCACCGGCTAGCCGAGCCCCGGAACCCGCTCCCCCGGCAGTACCGCCGACACCTTGAAGCCGCCCCCGTCCGTCGGGCCCGACACGAACACCCCGCCGAGACCCAGCACCCGCTCGCGCATCCCCAGGAGCCCGTTGCCCCCACTGGGCAGCCCCGGCTCGACGCCGTCCGCGCCGCACGGGCCGTTCTCCACCTGCGCCGCCACCTCACCGCTCCGGTGCGCGAGGCGTACGACGACCCGCGCGCCCGGCGCGTGCTTGTGGCAGTTGGTCAGCGCCTCCTGCACCACCCGGTACGCCGTCTGCTCCACCTCCGCCGGATACCCCGCCGGGTCCCCGTGCACCTCGAACTCCACCACCATCCCGGCCGCGCGGGACTGCCCGACCAGCGCCTCCAGCTCACCGAGCGAGGGCCCCTCCTCCAACGTCCCCACCAGCGCCACCAGGGCCGGGGCGGGCGCCGGAGCCTGGGACGAGGCCCGCAGCACCCCGAGCATCTCGCGCAGCTCCGTCAGCGCCTGACGGCCCATGTCACCCACCAGCACGGCGTTCCGTACCGCCTTCGCGGGGTCCTTCACGGCCACCACCTCCAGCGCCGCCGCGTGCACCACCATCAGCGACACCCGGTGGGCCACCACATCGTGCATCTCGCGCGCGATCCGGGTGCGCTCCTCCGTACGGGCCCACTCGGCCCGTTCCTCGGCCCGGTCGGCCAGCAGCGACAGCTCCCGCTCCAGCGAGTCCGCGCGCTCCTGGAGGCTCTCCATCAGCCTGCGCCGGGCCCCGACGTACAGGCCGAACAGCACCGGCGGCACGGTCAGCGCCACCGCCATGAACACCGACAGGACGATGACGAGGAAGTGCTCGCCCTCGATGTCCCCGCGCGTGCGGAAGTAGGTGACGACGAAGGTCCCGGCCAGGGACATCGAGCCCAGGACCGCGGTGATCCGCTTCGGCGCCTCGGAGGCGGCCAGCGTGTACAGGCCCACCACGCCGAGCAGGAACCCCATGGCCGCGGGCGTGATCGCGATCCCGAGCAGCACCACGGCGATGGGCCAGCGTCGCCGCGCCACCAGCGCGGAGCCGACGAGCACTCCGACCAGCACCCCGACGGCCGTCGGCAGCCCGGCGTCGTGCGCGAAGGCGACCCCCTCGAACCCGCACTCGGCGGCGGACACGACGCCGAGCCCCACATCCAGCGCGGCCCCCCGCCGCTGCCCCCACCACAGCGGCCCGTCCCGCCCGGCGCCGCCCCGCTCTTCCCCCGTCATGGTCATACGGCCAGCCTACGCAGGGCCCGTCAGCACACACCCGCGGTTAATTCCCCCGAACCATCGGTAATCGCACGTACGACTGAACCATCCGGTGGATGAGACCTGAATCCCACATTCCGGACAAGACTTTCCCTATGAGCAAATACGCCGACTTCGAATCCCTGCGCGAACAGGCCGTGACCCTCCGCCGCGAGGGCCTCAGCCGCCGCCAGATCCGCGACCGCCTGCACGTCGACAACCACGACATCCTGAACCGCCTGCTCCAGGGCGAGCCCCCGCCGGAGTGGACGAAGCGCCCCAACGCGAAGGACGACCTCCGCGACAAGGCCCGCGAACTCCGCCTCCAGGGCCTGACCTACGACCAGATACAGCTGGAACTGGGCTGCTCGAAGAGCTCGATCTCCCTCTGGGTGCGCGACCTCCCGAAGCCGCCGCGGCGGCGCACTCCAGAAGAGTCCTCCACGATCGCCCGCCGCGGCTGGGAGCGCACACTCCAGATACGAGAAGAAGAAAGACTCCAGGTCAAACGAGCAGCGAGCGACGAAATCGGGACACTCTCGGACCGCGAGCTGTTCCTCGCGGGCGTCGCCCTCTACTGGGCCGAGGGCAGCAAGGACAAGCCGCACGCCCGCCGCGAACGCGTGGTCCTCATCAACAGCGACCCCGACGTGATCCGCCTCCACTTGGCATGGCTCCGCCTACTGGGCGTCCAGGACGAGCAGCTTCGCTACTCCATCACGATCCACGAATCAGCCGATATCACCGGCGCGGAACAGTTCTGGGCGGAGTGCGTCGGCAGCGGCACTGAGCACTTCGGCAAGACCACCCTCAAGAGGCACAACCCGGCGACGGTCCGTAAGAACACGGGGGACAATTACCACGGCTGCCTCACCATTCGAGTTCTCCAGAGCGCGGCTCTGTACCGTCGCATCGAAGGCTGGTGGTACGGCATAGTGGGTGCTGCATCAAAGCCCGATCACCTAAATCGGGCATAAACGGTGAACCATCCCGGATCGTCTAAGGGCAGGACAAATGGTTTTGGTCCATTGAATGAGGGTTCGAATCCTTCTCCGGGAGCACGCAGAACACGTTTGCTCACCTTCGGGTCCCGACCGCCGCGGTCGGGACCCGCGCTCGTTTACGGCACCCCACCCCCCGGTATCCTTCGTGCGTCCAGCACCCGAAGCCGAAGGGCCCACCCGTGAGCGCCAATCGCCCGGCAGCCGTCGTCGTACTCGCAGCGGGGGAAGGCACCCGCATGAAGTCCGCGACACCCAAGGTTCTCCACGAGATCTGCGGGCGCACGCTCGTGGGCCACGTCGTCGCCGCCTCGCGCGAGCTGGACCCCGCGCACCTCGTCGTGGTCGTCGGGCACGCCCGTGAGCAGGTCGCCGCGCACCTCGCCGAGGTCGACGCGAACGTCCGTACCGCCGTCCAGTACGAGCAGAACGGCACCGGGCACGCCGTACGGATGGCCCTGGAGGAGCTGGGCGGCGAGCTGACCGGCACCGTGGTCGTCGTCTGCGGCGACACTCCGCTGCTGACCGGCGCGACCCTGGCGCAGCTCACCGCCGCTCACGAGGCCGACGGCAACGCCGTCACCGTGCTGACCGCCGAGGTCCCCGACTCCACCGGCTACGGGCGGATCATCCGCGACGCGGCCACCGGCGCCGTCACCGCGATCGTCGAGCACAAGGACGCGACCGACGCCCAGCGGGCGATCCTGGAGATCAACTCCGGGGTCTTCGCCTTCGACGGGGCGCTGCTGAGCGAGGCGCTCGGCAAGGTCCGTACCGACAACAGCCAGGGCGAGGAGTACCTCACCGATGTGCTGGAGATCCTGCGCGAGGGCGGCCACCGCGTGGGCGCGGCGGTCGGCGGGGATCACCGCGAGATCCTCGGCATCAACAACCGGGTGCAGCTGGCGCAGGCCCGCGCCCTGCTGAACGCGCGGCTGCTGGAGCGGGCGATGCTCGCGGGCGTGACGGTGGTCGACCCGGCCAGTACGTTCGTCGACGTGTCCGTGACCTTCGGTCAGGACGCGATCGTGCACCCGGGTACCCAGTTGCTCGGTGCCACGCACCTCGCGGAGAACGCGGAGGTCGGCCCGAACACCCGGCTGAAGGACACGCGGGTGGGCGCGGGTGCCCGGGTGGACAACACGGTGGCGGACACGGCCGTGATCGGGGCGGCGGCGACGGTGGGTCCGTTCGCGTACCTGCGTCCGGGCACGAACCTCGGCGCCAAGGCCAAGGCCGGTACGTACGTGGAGATGAAGAACGCCACGATCGGCGAGGGCACCAAGGTGCCGCACCTGTCGTACGTCGGCGACGCGACGATCGGCGAGTACACGAACATCGGTGCCGCGAGCGTCTTCGTGAACTACGACGGTGAGCACAAGCACCACACGGTCGTCGGTTCACACTGCAAGACGGGCTCCGACAACATGTTTGTGGCGCCCGTCACGATCGGGGACGGCGCCTACACGGCGGCGGGTTCGGTGATCACCAAGGACGTGCCGCCCGGTGCGCTGGCCGTGGCCCGTGGCCAGCAGCGGAATATCGAGGGCTGGGTGGCCCGCAAGCGTCCGGGAAGCGCCGCCGCTCAGGCCGCTCTGTCGGGGGCCCCGGAGCGCCCTGACGAGGCCTGAAGGTGAACTGACCGGAAACAGGTGCGCCCGTGACGGCGTACCGTGATAGCGCACGCAATTCGGCTGGCTCACCGTGTGCGGGACGGACGCACATGGGGGCGAGCAGCTTTCAACACGTCTGAGGAGACTGTGCTGTGACCGGGATCAAGACGACCGGCGAGAAGAAGCTGATGCTCTTCTCCGGCCGCGCCCACCCCGAGCTGGCCGAGGAGGTCGCGCACCAGCTCGGTGTCGGCCTCGTGCCGACCAAGGCTTTCGACTTCGCGAACGGCGAGATCTACGTCCGCTTCCAGGAGTCGGCTCGTGGCGCGGATTGCTTCCTGATCCAGAGCCACACGGCTCCGATCAACAAGTGGATCATGGAGCAGCTGATCATGATCGACGCGCTGAAGCGCGCGTCGGCCCGCTCCATCACCGTGATCGTGCCGTCCTACGGGTACGCCCGCCAGGACAAGAAGCACAAGGGCCGCGAGCCGATCTCGGCCCGCCTGGTCGCGGACCTGCTGAAGACCGCGGGTGCGGACCGCATCCTGACGGTCGATCTGCACACGGACCAGATCCAGGGCTTCTTCGACGGCCCGGTCGACCACCTCTCGGCCCTGTCGGTCCTCGCGGACTACGTCGGCGCCAAGGTGGACCGCTCGAAGCTGACGATCGTCTCCCCGGACGCCGGCCGCGTGCGCGTCGCCGACCGCTGGTGCGACCGGCTGGACGCGCCGCTGGCGATCGTCCACAAGCGCCGGGACAAGGACGTCGCGAACCAGGTGACCGTCCACGAGGTCGTCGGTGAGGTCAAGGGCCGCGTCTGCGTCCTGGTCGACGACATGATCGACACGGGTGGCACCATCTGCGCCGCCGCCGACGCGCTCTTCGCGCACGGCGCGGAGGACGTCATCGTGACGGCCACGCACGGCATCCTGTCGGGCCCGGCCGCCGACCGGCTGAAGAATTCGAAGGTCAGCGAGTTCGTGTTCACGAACACCCTGCCGGACCCCTCCGACCTGGAGCTGGACAAGATCACGGTGCTCTCGATCGCGCCGATGATCGCCCGCGCGGTGCGCGAGGTCTTCGAGGACGGCTCGGTCACCAGCCTCTTCGAAGAGCAGCAGTAGAAGCAGCGGTAGAAGCAGTAGTAGTAGTCACAGCGGTACGGCGCTAGATCCTTTTTGGGTACGGCCTCCCCGCCGGGTACACTCCACGAGTTGCTCGGCGAGGGAGGCCGTGCCCGTTTCCGGACGGGTTCTGGTGCTCCGTTATCGACGCGCTCTTCGTAGCAGGCCGTGTTCCGGCCGGGTGACGTATGAGTCCAATTCCGTCACCCCACGAGGAGTGAGCATGTCCGAGATCAAGCTTTCCGCCAAGACCCGCACCAGCTTCGGCAAGGGCGCTGCCCGCCAGGCCCGTCGCGACGGCATGGTTCCCGGCGTGATCTACGGCCACGGCACCGAGCCGAAGCACGTCGACGTCGAGGGTCACGGCCTGCAGCTGGCGCTGCGTACCGCCAACGTCCTGCTCTCCCTGCAGATCGCCGACGGCGGCACCGAGCTGGTCATCCCGAAGGCCGTGCAGAAGCACCCGCTGAAGCGCTCGATCTCCCACGTCGACTACCTGATCGTCAAGAAGGGCGAGAAGGTCACCGTCGACGTCGCGATCGTCACCGAGGGCGACCTGGCCGCGGGCAACAACATGCTGGAGACCCTCCAGAACACGATCTCCGTCGAGGCGGAGGCCACCAACATCCCGACCGAGGTCACCGTCTCCATCGCGGGCCTCGAGGCCGGCGCCACCATCCACGCCAAGGACCTGGTCCTCCCGACCGGTACCACCCTGGCCGTCGACGGCGACCTCGCCGTCCTGCAGGTCGTCGCCCCGCAGGGCGAGGAGCCGGCCGCCGAGAGCACCGAGGCCTGAGCCTCCCCGCTCGTCAGTTGCTGACCGACCGCCGTCCTGCTCCCATGGAGCGGGACGGCGGTCGTCTTCGCTTAAGGAGCTTTTGATGTCGGACGACACGGCACCCTGGCTGATCGTGGGTCTGGGCAATCCGGGCGCCGAGTACGCGGGCAACCGTCACAACATCGGTTTCATGGTTGTGGACCTGCTCGCGGAGCGGATGCGCGGCAAGTTCAAGGCGCACAAGGCGTCGCGGGCGCAGGTCGTGGAGGGTCGGATGGGTCCGCCCGGGCCGCTGAACCGTCGGGTGGTGCTGGCCAAGCCGATGTCGTTCATGAACCTGTCGGGCGGCCCGGTGACGGCGCTGCGCGACTTCTACAAGGTGCCGCTCGATCGGATCGTGGCGGTCCACGACGAGCTGGACATCGACTACCCGACGCTGCGCCTCAAGCTGGGCGGTGGGGACAACGGGCACAACGGCCTGAAGTCGATGACGAAGTCGATGGGCCCGGACTACCACCGGGTGCGCTGCGGCATCGGGCGTCCGCCGGGCCGGATGCAGGTGGCGGACTTCGTGCTGAAGGACTTCTCCTCCACCGAGCGCAAGGAGCTGGACTGGTTCGTGGACCGGTCGGCGGACGCGGTGGAGTGCCTGCTCCAGGAGGGCCTGGAGCGCGCGCAGTCGACGTACAACTCCTGAGCCGCGGGCTCCGTCGTGCTCAGGGGCGTGCTCAGCCGGTGTTGCGCAGTCCGGCCGCGACCCCGTTGACGGTGAGCAGGAGGGCGCGGGCCAGCAGCGGGTCGGCGGGTTCGCCGCGCTCGGCGGCGGCGCGCTGGCGGGCCAGCAGGGAGACCTGGAGGTAGGAGATGGGGTCCAGGTAGGCGTCGCGGACGGCGAAGGTCTGCTGGAGGACGGGGTGGGAGGCGAGGAGCTTGTCGCCGCCGGTGACTCGCAGGACCTCGCGGACGGTCAGCTCGTGCTCGGCCTCGATCCGGTCGAAGACGTGCTTGAGGTGGTCGGGGACGAGGGTGTCGACGTAGTGCCGGGCGATCCGCAGGTCCGTCTTGGCGAGGGTCATCTCGACGTTGGAGAGGAAGTTGCGGAAGAAGTGCCAGCGCTCGCCCATTTCCACCAGGGCGTCTCCGTGACCGGCTTCGCGCAGGGCCTTGAGGCCGGAGCCGACGCCGTACCAGCCGGGGACGATCTGGCGGGACTGGGTCCAGCCGAAGACCCAGGGGATGGCGCGGAGTCCGTCGAGGCCCGCCCCGGAGTCGGGGCGGCGGGAGGGGCGGCTGCCGAGGTGGAGGTCGGCGAGCTGGTCGACGGGGGTGGCGGCGAAGAAGTACGAGGGGAGGTCGGGGTCCTCGACCAGGGCGCGGTAGGCGCCGTGGGCGGCGTCGGAGACGATGTCCATGGCCGCGTCCCAGCGGGCGAGGGCCTCGTCGGACTGGCGGGGCGCGGTGTGCAGGGCGGAGGCCTGCAGGGTCGCGGCGACGGTCAGTTCGAGGTTCTCGCGGGCGAGGGAGGGGACGAGGTACTTGTCGGAGATGACCTCGCCCTGCTCGGTGACCTTGATCTCGCCTTCGAGGGTGCCCCAGGGCTGGGCGAGGATCGCGTCGTGGGAGGGGCCGCCGCCGCGGCCGACGGTGCCGCCGCGGCCGTGGAAGAGGCGCAGCCGGACGCCGTAGCGGTGCGCGACGTCGCGCAGGCGGCGCTGGGCGCGGTGGATCTCCCACTGGCTGGTGGTGATGCCGCCGAACTTGCTGGAGTCGGAGTAGCCGAGCATGACCTCCTGGACCTCGCCGCGCAGCGAGACGAGGCGGCGGTAGGAGGGGTCGGCGAGCATCTCGTCGAGGATGACGTCGGCCGCGCGCAGTTCGTCGGTGGTTTCCAGGAGCGGGACGATGCCGATCTTGGCCCAGCCCGCGTGGAGGTCGACGAGTCCGGCTTCGCGGGCGAGGACGGCGGCGGCGAAGACGTCGTCGGCGCCCTGGCACATCGAGATGATGTAGGACTCGATGACCTCGGGGCCGAACTTCTCGAAGGCGTCCTTGATGGCGCCGAAGACGCCGAGGGTCTTGTGCCCGGCGGCGTCGAGGGGCGCGGGGGTGGGGGCCAGGGGGCGCCGGGAGCGCAGTTCCTTGGCGAGGAGCTTCTGGCGGTAGTCGCGCGGCATGTCGGCGTAGCGCCAGGATTCCTCGCCGAGGCGGTCGAAGAGCTGACCGAGGGCGTGGTGGTGGGCGTCGGCGTGTTCGCGTACGTCCATGGTGGCGAGCTGGAGGCCGAAGGCGGCCAGCGTGCGGATCGTGCGGTCCATGCGGCCGTCGGCGAAGAGCGCGCCGCGGTGTTCGCGCAGCGAGGTCTGGATGAGGGTGAGGTCGGTGAGCAGCTCGGCGGTGCCGAGGTAGTCGCGGCCTTGTTCGTGGGGGGTGCCCTTGGCGAGGCGCTCGCGGGTGTTGACGAGCTTCTGCCGGATGCAGGTGGCCTTGAGCCGGTAGGGCTCTTCGGCGTTGAGGCGCTTGTAGCGGGGGCTGATCTCGGGGAGGCGTTCGAGGTCGCCCTGGAGGGAGGTGAGGAGTTCCTCGGTGGCTCCGGTGTAGCGGATGGAGTTGGAGAGGAGTCCGCGCAGGAAGTCGATGAGTTCGAGGGCGTCGGTGATGCCGTGTTCGTGCTGGAGGATCAGGACGTCGCGGGTGACGTCGGGGGTGACGTTGGGGTTGCCGTCGCGGTCGCCGCCGATCCAGGTGCCGAAGGTGAGGGGGCGGGTTCCGGCGGGGATCTCGATGCCGACGCGCTGGAGTTCGGCGGCGAGGTCCTCCAGTACGTCGCCGACGGCTCCGGCGTGGAGTTCGTCGAGGTAGTAGATGGCGTTGCGGGCCTCGTCGGCGGGCTCGGGGCGCACGACGCGCAGCTCGTCGGTCTGCCACACGAGGTCGATGTTCTCGGCGAGGCGCAGGTCGTGGCGGCGGCGTTCGCCGGCTCCGGTGACGGGCTCTTCGAGGAGGGCGGCGATGCGGCGCAGCTTGTTGAGGACGCTGCGGCGGGCGGCCTCGGTGGGGTGCGCGGTGAAGACGGGCCGGACGTTGAGGTTCTTGACCGTTTCGCGCAGGTGTTCGGGGTCGGCGTCCTTGAGCATGTCGGCGGTGCGCGCGAGGAGGCTGCCTTCGGCGGCGCGGTGGGCGCGCAGTTCCTTGCCGCGGTGCACCTGTTCGGTGACGTTGGCGAGGTGGAAGTACGTGGAGAAGGCGCGTACGAGCTTGGCGGCGGTCTCCAGGTCGGTGTCGCCGAGGAGGGTGGCGGCGGCTTCGCCGTCGGTGCGGGTGAGGGCGCGGACGCGTTCGACGAGGTCGAGGAGGTCCTGGCCCTCCTGGCGGACGAGGGTCTCGCCGAGGAGGTCGCCGAGGCGGCGGATGTCCGCGCGCAGCTCCGCGTTGGCCATGTCTGCTGATGTAACCGTGGCCGGGGTGACGGGGGCCTGGTCGGCACTGCTCACAGGTGCGGCTCCTTGCAGTGTTTCGAGCGCTACTGGGGCGTGGCCTCCGGGGTGCGCGCGGCGGTGCCTGCCCGGATGACGTCCGGTCCGTCTCCGCCTGGTGCGCAGCTCGGCTGCCCGTGCGGACCGCGCTGTCCGACGACACCAGGATAGGTGTCCTGGCCCGGTGCCCGGTGCGACGGCTCGGGTCCGTCTCGGGATGCGGTCGGTGGGCGGGCGGAGGGCGGGGTGCCGCTCTTGCCGCGGCGCTCACCTTTGCCATACTTACGATGCCGTAGGTTACGGGACCGTAGCCGGGCTCCTGCCGACTCCCTCACCCCCCAGGGGACCCCATGACCGTAAGCCCCGATCTGATCGAGGACGCCTCGGCGTCCTCCGGAGCATCCGCGCCGTCCGCGACGCTGGGCGGTGAGAGCAAGAGGTCGGTCGAGCAGATCGCGCTCCTGCTGTTCATCGCCGTGCCGTTCCTGGCGGTGCTCGCCGCGATTCCGCTGGCCTTCGCCTGGGGCGGGGTGAGCTGGCTGGACCTGGGCCTGATGGTGTTCATGTACTTCCTGGCCTGCCACGGCATCACCATCGGGTTCCACCGCTACTTCACGCACGGTTCCTTCAAGGCGAAGCGGCCGCTGCGGATCGTGCTGGCCGTGATGGGTTCGATGGCGGTGGAGGGTCCCCTGGTGCGCTGGGTGGCGGACCACCGCAAGCACCACAAGTACTCGGACCACGAGGGCGACCCGCATTCGCCGTGGCGGTTCGGCGAGACCCTGCCCGCCCTGATGAAGGGCCTGTGGTGGGCGCACATCGGCTGGCTGTTCGACGAGGAGCAGACGAACCAGGAGAAGTACGCGCCCGACCTGATCAAGGACCCGGCGATCCGGCGGATCTCGCGCGACTTCATCTACTGGACGATCTTCTCGCTGGCGATCCCGCCGCTGGTGGGCGGCCTGGTGACGATGTCCTGGTGGGGCGCTTTCACCGCGTTCTTCTGGGGCTCCCTGGTCCGCGTGGCGCTGCTGCACCACGTGACCTGGTCCATCAACTCGATCTGTCACGCGGTGGGCAAGCGTCCCTTCAAGTCGCGCGACCGTTCGGGCAACGTGTGGTGGCTGGCCGTGCTCTCCTGCGGCGAGTCCTGGCACAACCTGCACCACGCGGATCCGACCTCGGCCCGGCACGGCGTGCTGCGCGGCCAGGTCGACTCCAGCGCGCGGCTGATCCGCTGGTTCGAGCTGGCCGGCTGGGCGAGCGAGGTGCGCTGGCCGTCGGCGTCCAGGATCGACGCCCGGCGCAAGGAAAAGGCCACGAACCCGGCATGATGGGTGACGTGGCGATCGACGGCGGTACCCCCAGCAGCGACAAGCCGCGGCGCAGCCGCCGGGTCAGGATGACCGGCGCCGAGCGGCGTCAGCAGCTGCTGGACGTCGGTCGCACCCTGTTCGCGGAGAAGGGCTTCGAGGGCACCTCGGTGGAGGAGATCGCGGCGAAGGCCGGGGTGTCCAAGCCGGTGGTGTACGAGCACTTCGGGGGCAAGGAAGGCCTGTACGCGGTCGTCGTGGACCGGGAGATGCGCCAGCTGCTGGACGGGGTGACGGGCGCGTTGACGGCCGGGCACCCGCGCGAGTTGCTGGAGCAGGCGGCGTTCGCGCTGCTGGACTACATCGAGTCGTACACGGACGGTTTCCGGATCCTGGTCCGTGACTCGCCGGTGGCCCAGTCGACGGGCACGTTCGCCTCGCTGATCAGCGATATCGCCACGCAGGTCGAGGACATCCTGGGCCTGGAGTTCAAGGCGCGCGGTTTCGACCCGAAGCTGGCGCCGCTGTACGCGCAGGCGCTGGTCGGGATGGTCGCGCTGACCGGGCAGTGGTGGCTGGACGTCCGCAAGCCGAAGAAGGCGGAGGTCGCCGCGCACCTGGTGAACCTGGCCTGGCACGGCCTGGACCGCCTGGAATCGAAGCCCCGCCTGGTGGGCCACCGCAAGAGCTGAGCGAGCGACGGACTCCGGACCGAAAGGTTGTACGAAAAAGCACTTCTACCTCGGGAAACCCACCAGTAGCCTGGTGTCACTTCCCGGGGGGGAACATACGGTCGAGGCGCCGCGCCGCAGTTCTGCGCGCGCCTCGATCGTCGTGTGGTCCACCCGGTTTCACCTGCAATCCAGGGGGAACCCTCTTGTCTTCGTCGCGCACTCAGCGCCTCGGCCGCCTCGCGGCCTGCACCGCACTCGCACTCTCCGCGAGTTCTCTGATCGTCGCCGGCCAGGCATCCGCCGCCGGCAAGGCGACGGACCGCCCCACGGGCTCGTCCGCCGCGCCCTCCGCCGCCGCGCCGAAGGCCCGCGTCCCGCACCCCGCCGCTCCGGCGGCGGGTGTGGTGACCGCCCCGAAGCCCGCGGCCAAGGGCCTGCGTGCCGCCCCGCCGCAGACGCTCGCCGCGTCCAGCGTCCCGCAGCCGCGTCTCGACCTGAACGGTGACGGCTTCAGCGAGCTGGTCTTCCGTACGACCCGCGGTTACACGGGGGCGTTCGAGAGCAACGGCTCCACCCGCGTGGACGTTCACATCGACGGCGAGAACGATGAGACGGTCAAGGACATCATCGCCCTCGGCAACGCGGGCGGCGGCTGGAACCCCGAGGTCCTCACCTGGACCTTCGACGGCAAGCTCCAGCTGCGCGAGACCTCCGGCAGCTCGGTGGGCGCCCCGGTCTGGACCGGCACCGGCTGGCAGATCTACAACCGCGTGATCGCGGCGGCCGACCTGAACAGGGACGGCCGTCCGGACCTGCTCGCGCGCACCCCGTCCGGCGACCTGTACCTGTACAAGGGCACCGGCGACCTCACCAAGCCCTTCACCGACCGGGTCAAGGTCAGCAGCGGCTGGGAGCAGTACGACCAGATCCTCGGCGTCAACGACGTCGACGGTGACGGCGCGGCGGACGTCATCGGCCGCACGGGCACTGGTGACCTGTACTTCCACAAGGGCACCGGCAACGCGGCCGCCCCGTTCGCGGCGCGGACCCAGATCGCCACCGGCTGGACCTTCTACAGCCAGCTCATCGCGGGCGACGACATCGACGGCGACGGCAAGGCCGACCTGCTGGGCGTGACCGAGAGCGGCGACCTGTTCTGCCACTTCTCCGAGGGCAACGGCAAGTTCACCTGGCAGACGAACTGCGGGTCGAACTGGACCAACCTCGAGATGTTCGCCGGCGCGAGCATCACGCCGGTCTACGGGAAGCACAGCCTCGGCGCGCTCGACACCAACGGTCAGGCCTGGTCGTACGACAACCTGTCCAACGGCGGCTTCTACGAGCCGCGCACGTCGGGCAGCTTCGTGTGGCCGACCGACGGCTCGAAGCTGGTGCTGGCCTCCGGCATGGACAAGGTCAACTGGGGTCACCAGTTCCAGTTCAACCAGTGGGGCCTGACCAACCGGACCACCGGTCAGAACATCGCCGGTGACTGGTGGGGCGTCACCAACCTGATCGTCGGCGGCGGCGACGTCTCGGGCGACGGCAAGGGCGACCTGCTGACCCGTGACGTCTGGGGCAACCTGTACGTCCACCAGGGCGACGGCACCGGCAACAAGTTCGCGGCTCCGGTCAACGTCGGCAGCGGCTGGGACCAGTACAACGCCATCGCGGCCGGCGACTTCAACGGCGACGGCATCGCGGACGTGGTCGGCAACTCCAACGTCAACGGCGCCGGCCACCTGTACTTCCACCAGGGCACCGGCAAGGCCTCCGCGCCGTTCTCGGCGCGCCGTGAGGTCAGCGGCGGCAGTGAGATCACCCAGCTCACCTCGCCCGGTGACCTGAACGCCGACGGCAAGGCCGACCTGGTCATGGTCGACGCCTCCGGCCACGTCAGCCAGCGGACGGCGGGCAACGCCTCCAGCGCCGCGCTCTTCAACGGCGCGCGCGCCCTGTACGACAACTGGACGTACCGCAACGTCAGCTGATCACCGCACCGCCCGCACGGCGAGCGGCACGCGGCACGGCGCCCCGTCACCGGACCTCCGGTGGCGGGGCGCCGTGCTGTGTCCGGTCCCGGGGGTCAGTGGGCGGGGCGGGGTGCGTCGGGTTCCAGGAACTCCAGCCGGTTGCCGACGGGGTCCTCGGAGTAGAAGCGGCGGTGGCCCGGGAGGTGGTCGTCCCAGACGACGGTGGCGCCGCGGGCGCTCAGGCGGGCGGCGTAGGCCTCGATCCCGGTGACCCGCAGGCCCGGGTGGGCCTTGCGGGCGGGGCGGAAGTCCTCCTCCACGCCCAGGTGCAGCTGTACGGGCCCGGCGGCGAACCAGCAGCCGCCGCGGGCGGCCAGGACGGGCGGCTTGGGGATCTCCGTCATGCCGAGGACGTGCCCGTAGTACGCGCGCAGGGCGCCCTCGGAGCCGGGCGGGGCGGCCAGCTGGACGTGGTCGACGGCGCTGAGCACGCTCAGCCCTCCTTCCGGGCGACGGCGAAGACGCGGCGGAAGGGGAACACCGTCCCGCGCGGGCCGGCCGGGTAGGCGGCGCGCAGCAGGTCGCGGTATGCGGCGAGGAACTCGTCCACGGCCGCCCGGTCGTCGCCGAGGGCGGTCAGGACGGGGCGCAGGGCGGTGCCCTTGACCCAGTCGAGGACCGGATCGGGGCCGGTGAGCAGCTGGTGGTACGTGCTCTCCCAGACGTCGGCCGTGCAGCCGAGCTGGGTGAGCCGGTCCAGGTAGTCGCCGGGTTCGAGGACGTGGATGTATCGGGCGCCGTGTCCGGCGAGCCGCTCCCGCCAGCGCGGGGTGTCGCAGAGCGCGTGGAGCAGGGCGTGGCTGGGGGCGGTGAAGTTGCCGGGGATCTGGAAGGCGAAGGTGCCGCCGGGGCGCAGGCCGTTGATCCAGGGGGCGAAGGAGCCGGGGTGGCCGGGGACCCATTGCAGGGCGGCGTTGGAGACGATCAGGTCGTACGTGCCCTCGGGGAGCCAGCTGCCGAGGTCTCCGTGGGCGAAGGCGAGGGAGCCGCCGCCGGGGGTGGGGCCCGCGTACTCCTCGGTGGCGCGCCGGAGCATCTCCGGGGAGAGGTCGAAGCCGGTGATGTCCGCGTCGGGCCAGCGCTCGGCGAGGAGGGCGGTGACGTTGCCGGGGCCGCAGCCGAGGTCGGCGATGCGGGCGGGGCGGCCGGGGCCGGTGGGCAGGTCGGGGATCCGGCCGATGAGGTCCCGGAAGGGGCGGGCGCGGTGGCTCGCGTGCCGCAGGTACTGCTGCGGATCCCAGGTGGGTGCGGGTCGGGCGGCGCCCTTGGCATGGGCCCCGGAGCTGTCCTCGTCGTGCGGCGGCCGGACTGCCGGAGCGGTATCGGAATGCATGTTCGAGCCTCCCTTTGGGCGGGACGGGCGGAAGCGGAATCAGTCCCGGCCCCTGCCTGCCCATGGTCACCCCATATATATCTTGACGTCAAGAGACTTCATATCGACATACCCCTTACACTGATCGACATGGAGGACGAGGTCGACCGATTGGTCGCGGCATGGCGGCGCGAACGCCCTGACCTCGACGTGGAACCGCTCGAAGTGCTCAGCCGCGTCAGCAGGCTCGCACGCCACCTGGACCGGGCACGCAGGCTCGCATTCGCCGAGCACAGCCTGGAGCCGTGGGAGTTCGACGTCCTGACCTCGCTGCGCCGCGCCGGAGCCCCGTACCAGCTCTCCCCCGGGCAGCTCCTCACCCAGACCCTGGTCACCTCCGGCACCATGACCAACCGCATCGACCGGCTCGCGAAGAAGGGCCTGGTCGAGCGGCTGCCCGACCCCAGCGACCGGCGCGGGGTGCTGGTCCGGCTCACGCCGGAGGGGCGCGACCGCGCCGACCAGGCGCTCGCCGGGCTGCTCGCGCAGGAGCGGGCGATCCTCGCCCAGCTGTCCCGCTCCGAGCGCGGCGACCTGGCCTCGCTGCTACGCCAGCTGACCGCTCCGTTCGACAACATCCCCGGCTAGGTCCGCCGGGCGTACTCCCGCCCGCCGGGCCAGCGCCACCGCCGCCAGGGTGGAGTGCACCCCGAGCTTGCCCAGCACGTTCTGCATGTGGGTCCGCACGGTGTGCGGGGACAGGAACAGCCGGGCCGCCACGTCCTTGCGGCCCAAGCCCGCCACCATGCAGCGCAGCACCTCGTGCTCGCGCGGGGTCAGGGACTCCACCAGCCGCTCGCTGTCCGTACGGTGCTTGCGCGCCTGGGTCAGCTCCCGCAGCACCCCGGTGAGCAGGGCGGGCGGCAGGTGCGTCTCCTCGCGCAGCACGCCCCGGACCACCGCGAGCAGCCGGGACAGGGAGCAGTCCTTCGCCACCCACCCGGAGGCCCCGGCCTGCAGGGCGAGGGCGGCCCGGCGCGGCTCGTCACGCTCGGCCAGGACGACCGTACGGACGCCGGGATGGGCCGTCCGTACGCCCGCGACCAGCGCGATCCCGTCGCCCGGAGGACCGGCCCCGGCCTCCCGCTGCGCGGGCACCGGACCGGCCGGAGCGCCGGTCAGGTCGGCGTCGACGAGCAGCACGTCGAAGCGGCGCCCCTCGGCGGCGCCCCGTTCGAGACAGCGCAGCGCGGCGGGGCCGCTCCCGGCCGCGGACACGTCCACGTCCGGCTCGGCCGCGAGCGCGGCCGCCAGCGACTCGGCGAAGATGCGGTGATCGTCCACCACGAGAACCCGGATACGAACCACAGAACCCCCAAGGGTCGGGGAACGGACAGCTGCGGGCACGGCGCCCGGACGGGGTGATCCGCAGCTGCCGCGGCCGCCGCCGTGGCACCTCGGCACTACCCCGGACCGGACGCCGCACCCGACACGTCTCGACCCCTGAATCAACACCGGCCCCCACCGGTGTCACGCATCAGCGTAGGCCCGGGGCGGTGCGCGGTTGGCCGAATTGCAGAAGTTTTCCGAGCCATTTTCCGGTGCGTCGGCCTGTAGAACAGCTGTGCGTGGCTTGATCTCACCGATCCCCCGGGGCCCGGACCCCGCCCCCGCGACGGGGTGTGCCACCGGCAGATGCACGGGGGCATTCCACGCAGCGCGCGCACGCCGGGCGCCCGCGCGCGAAGCCCCGAACCAGCGCGCGAACCCCGCTCGCGCGCTCCCCTCAGCGCTGGGCGAAGGCCCAGGCGTCGCCGACGATCCCCGCGAGGTCCGCACGCGAGGGGGTCCAGCCGAGCCGGTCGCGGGCGGTGGCCGCCGAGGCGACCAGGACGGCCGGGTCACCGGCCCGGCGCGGGGCCACGACCTCCGGGATCGGGTGCCCGGTCACCTTGCGGACCGTCTCGATGACCTCGCGCACCGAGAACCCGCTGCCGTTGCCGAGGTTGCAGATCAGGTGCTCCCCGGACGCCGGGGTCGCGAGCGCGGCCAGGTGCGCCTCGGCCAGGTCCGCGACGTGGATGTAGTCGCGCACGCAGGTGCCGTCCGGGGTCGGGTAGTCCTCGCCGAAGACGGAGATCGACTCGCGCTGCCCCAGCGCGACCTGGAGCACCAGCGGGATGAGGTGGGTCTCGGGGTCGTGCCGCTCCCCGAACTCCTTGTACGCGCCGGCCACGTTGAAGTACCGCAGCGAGACCGCCGTCAGCCCGTGGGCCGCGCACTCACCGGTGATCATGTGGTCGACGGCCAGCTTCGACGCCCCGTACGGATTGGTCGGCCTGGTCACCGACTCCTCCGTCAGCAGCCCCTCGGTGGGCTCCCCGTAGGTCGCGGCGGTGGAGGAGAACACCAGCTTCTTCACCCCGGCCTCCCGCATCGCGGTGAGCAGCGCCAAGGTGCCGCCGACGTTGTTGTCCCAGTACTTGCCGGGGTTCACCACGGACTCGCCGACCTGCGAGAAGGCCGCGAAGTGCAGCACCGCGTCGAAGGAGGCGTCGAGGTGGCGGGCGGCGTCCTGGATCCGGCCGTGCACGAGGGTGGCGCCCTGCGGGACGCCCGCCTCGAAACCGGTGGAGAGGTCGTCGAGGACGGTGACCTCGTGTCCGGCCTCCAGCAGATGGGCCGCGACGACGCTGCCCACGTATCCCGCGCCACCGGTGACCAGGTACTTGCTCACTCGCCCACTACCTCTCGAAGTCGCCCGGCCGCGCACACGCGCGGCCCGTTCCCCCCTGGCTTACCCGATTCCGGGCCCACGGCGAAATCGGCGGGGTGTGCGAGAGGTGCGACAGGTGCGATACGGGCGCTACGGGCGGGACGCGCGGTCGAGCAGGCCGGTGCGCGCGGCCAGCGCGGCCGCCTCCAGCCGGGAGCCGACGCCGAGTTTCATCAGGACCCGCTGGACGTGGGTGCGCGCGGTGCTCGGGGCGATCGCCATGCCCGCCGCGATGAGCCGGGTGTCCTCGCCCTCGGCGACCCGGACCAGGACCTCCACCTCGCGCGGGGTGAGCAGGCGCAGCAGTCTGCTGCCCTCGTCGTCGGGCTGGGTGGTGGGGTTGAGGAGTTCGGCGAAGGCGCCCTGGAGCAACTGCGGTGACACGGCGGCCTCTCCGGCCCGCGCCTTGGCCAGGGCCCGCTCCACTCCCTCGATCCGCTCGTCCTGGCGCACGTACCCGCAGGCGCCCGCGGCGAAGGCGGCCGCGATCCCGCGCGGGCTGGGCACGGGGCCCAGGACGACCACGGCGATCTGCGGGCGCTCGCGGCGGATCCGCACGATGGGTTCGAAGATCCCCGGCTCGGCGGGGGTGGCGGTGCCCAGCAGGCAGACCTCGGGGGCGCGGCTGATCACCAGCTCCGCGGCCCCGGCGGTCGGGGCGGCCGCGGCCAGCACCCGGTGCCCGCGCAGCTTCAGCGCCGAGGCGAGCGCCTCGGCCAGTAGCCGGTGATCGTCAACGACCATGACCCGTACGCCCATGACGGCATGCACCCCCCCGACCCTTCTGACCCGGCAAGCTACACGCTTGTTCGACGCCGCGTGCCGGTTCCCGCGCAGAAGCCCCCGGAAGGACTGACCTTCCGGGGGCTCCTCTGTCGGCGCGCGGCCGGACGGCCGTCAGTTCGCTGTGAAGGAGACGAACAGGTACGACGGGTCGGTCGTCGCCGAGTACGGCTTGCTGATCAGCGTCTGGGCGATGAAGAACCGCCCGTTCTGGTAGCGGTATTCGGCTCCGAGCGAGGAGAACGCGGTCTCGGGGCGCCGGATGTTCTTGTCCGAGGGCATCTCCATGAGGAGGGTCTGCTTCATCGTCGTGCCGTCGATGCTGACGATCTGGCCGCCCTTCTCGTACGGGGGCAGCTTGTAGGCGATGACGTTCGGCCCGTCCATGCGCAGCGGCATCAGCGTGAACTGCTCGCCCGCGTCGGAGCGGTCGGTGGTCTGCTTGCCGGTGCTCAGGTCGAAGGACAGCAGCTCGTTGGTGCGCCCGTAGGAGTCCGAGCCCTTGTGTTCCGCGGCCGGGACGTAGATCTTGCCGTTGCCGACGACCATCTTCCGGCAGCCCTCGACCTCGGTGGGCTCGCAGCGGACGTCGTAGTTGCCGGAGGAGACCGGGATACGGGTCTTCAGCGCGCCCGCGTCGTCGAGGACGAAGAGGTCGCTGACCGCGCTGCCGCCCTTGGCGGCGTCACCGACGTCGGCGCCGACGATGAGCGGCTTGGTGGAGACGATGCTGGCGTACTCGATGCCCTGGGACATCTTGTACGAGGACTTGGGGGCGCCGGTCGTCGGGTCCAGGCTCTGCGCGAGCAGGTACTGGCTGCCGTACGGGCCGCACTTGCGGATGACGGCGAGGGCGTCGCCGCCGCCGTAGCCGAGGTCGTAGCAGCCGTCGGCGTCGACCTTGGCGGGCCACAGGTTCTTGCCGTCGGCGAGATTCCAGCCCGCGCCGCCCTGGAGTCCGCCCGCGGCCACGGTCTGGCCGCTGATGGTGATCTCCTTGAACTCCACCGGCTTGTCACCGCTGGTGGCGGCCTTGATGTTGCCGGACCAGGCCAGCTTGCCCGCGTTCAGGTCGATGACGCCGACCTGGTTGCAGCGCGGGTACTTGTTGGCGTCGCTGGGCAGCGCCTCCTTGAAGAGGATCGCGGTCTTGCCCTCGCTGATGTGCTTGGTGGCGCCGCAGAGCTGCGCCGGGAGCGGGACGGACCACTTCTCCGCGCCGGTGCCCAGGTCATAGCCGACGACCTTGGCCACGTCGGACTTCACGTAGGCGGTGTCCGTGATCCAGGAGCCCTCGACGTTGACGAGGTCGTCGACCTTCGGCTGCGTGACGTTGACGAGGGTCTTCGCCTTGGTCTTGGCGGGGACCTTCTCCGTGGCGCCCGCGCCCGGGGGCTTGTCGCCGCCGCCGTTGGCCCCGGGGCTCTTGCCGTCGGTGGGGCCCTGTGCGGTGGCCTTCGTGCCGCCGTCGTCGGAGACGTACCAGTAGCCGCCGCCGGCGATGAGGACGATGGCCACGACCGCCGCCGCGACGATGAGCAGCTGGTTGCGCAGGTCGTTGCCGCCGCCCCCGCCGCCGTTGCCGTTGCCGCCGCCCGCGGGCGGTGCGTACGCGGGCTGCTCGGCCTGCGGGTAGCCGTAGCCCGGACCCGGCTGCTGCTGCTGCGGGTAGCCGTAGGCGGCGTTCGGCTGCTGCGGGGGCATCGGCGGTACGGGCGGTGCGGCCGGCGGGGGCGCGAAGCCGCCCTGCGGCGGGTCCTGGGGCGCGCCGAAGCCGCCGGACGGGGGCTGGTTCGGGGGCGGCGGGGTACTCATCGGGTGCTTCTGCCTCTCGTGGACTGCCTGGGGAACGACGCTGCGGACACGGTCACTTGCCGAAGACCATGAGGAACTTCTCGTCCTTGCCCGCGCCGGTGAGGTGCGTGGAGGACATGAAGAGCCTGCCGCCCGCGTAGGCGATCTGCGGGGTGGAGAAGGAGTTCTCCAGCGGTGCGGCGGGGCCGGACGGATTGCGCAGCACCGGGGTGGGCTTGCCGCCGGTGAGGGGGACGGAGACGACTTGGCCGCCCGCGTCGTGGTCCTGCGACTGGCTGTACGCGTAGAGCGTGCCGTTCTCGGCCGTCAGCGGGACCAGGGTGCGCATGTCCCCGGCCGGGGTGCGCCACTTGGTCTTCCCGGTGCCGAGGTCGAAGGCGACCAGTTCGTTGGAGGCGCCCTCGGTGGGCAGCACGATGGTGTTGGCGGCGGCGTCCACGACGACGCCCCAGCAGCTCTGGAGGGACGTGTCGAGCAGGGTGGTGTCGCAACGGGGCGTGAACTGGCCGTCGCCGCTGAGCTGGGAGCGCTGCTTGCCGTCGGGGCCCAGAACCATGATGGAACGCTGGTTCTTGTCGCGCTGCTTGACGTCGACGACGAGCGGGTCCACGGAGTAGACCTTGCTGACCTTCCAGCCCTCGGGGAAGCGGTAGGTCCAGCTCTTCTTGCCGGTGGCCGGGTCGGCGCCCTGGAGTTCCTCGATCCCGTCGGCGCAGGTCGCGAGCGCGACGAGCTTGCCGTTGCCCCCGGCGTACGAGCCGGGCTGGCAGCCTTCGGCGACGCTGCCGCCGAACAGCCGGTCGCCGGTGCTCACCTTGAAGGCGCTGGCCATGCCGATGCGGCTGACGGTGACGGTGTCACCGGTGAGGGAGAGGCCGGGGGTGACCATGATGTCGAAGAGGCCCTCCTTGGGGACCTCCTTCGTCCATCCCTCCTTGCCCGCCTTCAGGTCGACCATCTTCAGCTGGTTGCAGCTGGCTTGGTCGGACTCACCGCTCATGAAGGCCACCACGACCTTGCCGTCGGCGGTGGTCTGGAAGGGGGTGCTGCAGATCTTCGCCGGGAAGGCGAGCGTCCACTTCTCCTTGCCGTCGTTCACGTTGTAGGCGACGAGGGACTTGTAGAGGGACTTGACGACGGTGTCGCCCACGATCCACTGGCCCGTGGCGTCGCCGCCGCCGCCCGGCAGGTCGGTGGAGTTGGTCTTGAGCCACAGGACCTTGTCCTCGCCGGGCTTGCGGCCGGAGTTGAGGTCGGCGTCGGCGTCGCCGTTGCCCTTGCCGTCGCCCTTGTCGACCGGGGCCGAGGCCGAGGGGCCGCCGTCGGCGGGCGGGGAGCTCTGGGCCACGACGGGCTTCTTGTCGCCGCCGCCGTCGGAGAAGGCGACGTACGCCCCGGTGCCGAGGACCAGGACCGCGGCCACGGAGGCGGCGATCACGGCGGTCTTCCGGCCGGGTCCCGCGGGTCCCCCGGAGCCGCCGGGCGGTCCGGGCGGGGTGGCCGGGCCGGGCGGCGGCGGGTAGCCGTATCCCTGCTGCGGGTAGCCGTATCCCTGCTGCGGCTGCTGCCCGTACGGGGCCTGGGGGGCCTGCGGCTGCGTCGCGTACGGGTTGTCGCCCTGCGGCGGGAATCCGTAGCCGGAGGGCGGCGGCGGGCCGGGCAGGTGCCCGTAACCGGGAGGTACAGGCGGCTGGTTCGGCGGCTGCGGCGGCTCGGTCATCAGCTGTACCTTCGGCGTCGGTCGGGCGTGGGGGATGACCTTTGTATCACTGCGGGCGCACGCGGGACGGGCCGGTCCAGCCCCTGTGCCCAAGGGAGGACCGGCCCGTGACTGCGCCGTTATCCGGCCAGTTGGCGCGCGCGGCGCCGGAACCTACGCGTCCTCCGCCAGCTCCAGCCAGCGCATCTCCAACTCGTCCCGTTCCGAGATGAGTTCGCGCAGCTCCGCGTCCAGCTTGGCGACCCTGTCGAAATCGGTGGCGTTCTCGGCGATCTGCGCGTGCAGGTTCGTCTCGCGGTCCGACATCTTGTTGAGCTGGCGCTCGATCTTCTGGAGCTCCTTCTTCGCGGCACGCGCGTCGCCCGAGGAGGTCTTCTCCTTGGTGGCGGCCGGGGCGGGCGCGGGCGAGGCCTCGGCGATCATCCGCCGCCTGCGCTCCAGGTACTCGTCGAGGCCGCGCGGCAGCATCCGCAGGCTCTTGTCGCCGAGCAGCGCCATCACGGTGTCGGTGGTGCGCTCGATGAAGAACCGGTCGTGGGAGATCACGATCATCGATCCGGGCCAGCCGTCGAGGAGGTCTTCCAGCTGGGTGAGGGTCTCGATGTCGAGGTCGTTGGTGGGCTCGTCGAGGAAGAGGACGTTGGGCTCGTCCATCAGCAGGCGCAGGATCTGGAGCCTGCGGCGCTCACCGCCGGAGAGGTCGCCGACCGGCGTCCACTGCTTCTCCTTGGTGAAGCCGAACTGCTCGCACAGCTGGCCCGCGGTCATCTCGCGGCCGTTGCCGAGGTCCACCCGGTCACGGACTCGCTGTACGGCTTCCAGGACGCGCAGGGACGGGTCGAGTTCGCCGACCTCCTGCGAGAGGTAGGCGAGCCGGACTGTCTTGCCGACGGTGACCTTGCCCGCCGCGGGCTGTACGTCGCCCTGGGTGCGGGCGGCCTCGCCGAGCGCACGCAGCAACGAGGTCTTGCCCGCGCCGTTGACGCCGACCAGGCCGACCCGGTCGCCGGGGCCGAGGTGCCAGGTCAGGTGCTGGAGCAGGGTCTTGGGGCCGGCCTGGACGGTGACGTCCTCCAGGTCGAAGACCGTCTTGCCGAGACGCGCGTTGGCGAACTTCATCAGCGCACTGGTGTCGCGCGGCGGCGGCACGTCGGCGATCAGCTCGTTGGCCGCCTCGATGCGGTAGCGCGGCTTGGAGGTGCGCGCGGGGGCGCCGCGGCGCAGCCAGGCCAGCTCCTTGCGCATCAGGTTCTGCCGCTTGGACTCCTCGGTGGAGGCGATCCGGTCGCGCTCGGCGCGGGCGAAGACGTAGTCGCTGTAGCCGCCCTCGTACTCGTGGACGTCACCGCGCTGCACGTCCCACATGCGGGTGCAGACCTGGTCGAGGAACCAGCGGTCGTGGGTGACGCAGACGAGCGCGGAACGGCGCTCCTGGAGGTGCTTGGCCAGCCAGGAGATGCCCTCGACGTCGAGGTGGTTGGTGGGCTCGTCGAGGATGAGCAGGTCCTGGTCGGCGATCAGCAGCTGGGCGAGCGCGATCCGGCGGCGCTCGCCACCGGAGAGCGGGCCGATGACGGTGTCCAGGCCCTGTTCGAAGCCGGGCAGGTGCAGGCCGCCGAAGAGGCCGGTCAGCACGTCGCGGATCTTCGCGTTGCCCGCCCACTCGTGGTCGGCCATGTCGCCGATGATCTCGTGGCGGACGGTGGCGGTGGGGTCGAGGGAGTCGTGCTGGGTGAGCACGCCCATCTGCAGACCGCCGTTCTGGGTGACCCGGCCGATGTCCGGATCCTCCAGCTTCGCGAGCATCCGGATGAGGGTGGTCTTGCCGTCTCCGTTACGTCCTACGACGCCGATCCGGTCCCCCTCGGATACGCCGAGGGAGATGCCGTCGAGCAGGGTACGGGTGCCGTACACCTTGCTGACTGCCTCGACATTGACCAGGTTGACGGCCATCAGACGCGCTCCAGAGAAAGGGGTGGATCAGCCCCTTACCCTAACCTTCCCGGCCGGGCCCGACCGCTGCGCGAACGCCGGGCGGGCCCGTGCGCGGGCGGCCCGGGCTCAGTGGCGGGTGGCGCCCGGGGCCGGGGAGGTGGCCACGCTGGTGGCGCGGCAGGTCCCGGAGGCGGTCAGGGCCCCGGCGACCTTCGCCGCGGACTCGGGGTCCCGGACCAGGAAGGCGGTGGTCGGCCCGGAGCCCGAGACCAGGGCGGCCAGCGCTCCCGCGTCCAGGCCCGCGTCCAGGGTCCGCGCCAGCTCCGGGCGCAGCGAGAGCGCCGCCGCCTGGAGGTCGTTGAGCAGGGTCGCGGCCAGCGCGTCCGGGTCTCCGGCGGCCAGCGCGGCCAGCAGGTCCGGGGCGGCCAGCGGCGCGGGGATCTCCGTACCGGCCGCGGCGGCGAGCCGGTCGAACTCGCGGAAGACGGCCGGGGTCGACAGTCCCCCGTCGGCGACGGCGAACACCCAGTGGAAGATCCCGGACTCCAGCGGGGCGAGCTGCTCCCCGCGTCCCGTGCCGAGGGCCGCGCCGCCGACCAGGCTGAAGGGGACGTCGCTGCCGAGTTCGGCGCAGATCTCCAGCAGCTCGGCCGGGCTGCTGCCCAGGCCCCACAGCAGGTCGCAGGCGAGGAGTGCGCCCGCGCCGTCCGCGCTGCCGCCCGCCATGCCGCCCGCGACGGGGATGTTCTTCGCGATGTGGAGGTGGACGGCCGGGTCCAGGCCGTGCCGGGCGGCGAGCAGTTCGGCGGCCCGCGCCGCGAGGTTCGTACGGTCGAGGGGGACCTGGTCGGCGTCGGGGCCGGAGCAGGTCACCGTCAGGGTGTCGGCGGGGGTGGCGGTGACCTCGTCGTAGAGGGAGACGGCGAGGAAGACGTTGGCCAGGTCGTGGAAGCCGTCGGGGCGGGCCGCGCCCACCGCCAGTCCGGCGTTGACCTTGGCGGGCACCCGTACGGTGACGGCTGTGACGGCTGGAGCGGCTCCGGCGGCTGCGGCTCCGGCCCCGGCGGCGCTCACAGGGCCGCCCGCTCCGCCACCGGCTTGTTCTCGGCGATCCGCGCGAACTCCTCGACCGTCAGGGCCTCGCCGCGGGCCTGCGGGGAGATCCCGGCGGCGACCAGCGCGCTCTCGGCGCCCGCCGCCGAGCCCGCCCAGCCGGCGAGGGCGGCGCGCAGCGTCTTGCGGCGCTGGGCGAAGGCGGCGTCGACGACGGCGAAGACCTCGCGCTTGGTGGCGGTGGTCTTGACGGGCTCGGCCCGGCGGACCAGGGCGACGAGCCCGGAGTCGACGTTCGGCGCGGGCCAGAAGACGTTGCGGCCGATGGATCCGGCGCGCTTGACGTCGGCGTACCAGGCGGCCTTGACCGAGGGCACGCCGTAGACCTTGTTGCCGGGCTTGGCGGCGAGCCGGTCGGCGACCTCCGCCTGGACCATGACCAGGGTCCGCTCGATGCTGGGGAAGCGGCCGAGCATGGTCAGCAGGACGGGCACGGCCACGTTGTAGGGCAGATTGGCGACCAGGGCGGTGGGCGCCGGGCCGGGCAGTTCCGTCACGAGCATCGCGTCGGAGTGCACGAGCGCGAACCGGTCGGCGCGGGCGGGCATCCGGGCCTCGATGGTGGCGGGCAGCGCGGCGGCGAGCACGTCGTCGATCTCGACGGCGACGACGCGGTCGGCGGCCTCCAGCAGGGCCAGGGTCAGCGAGCCGAGGCCCGGGCCGACCTCGACGACGACGTCGTCGGGGCGCACCCCGGCGGTGCGCACGATCCGGCGGACCGTGTTGGCGTCGATGACGAAGTTCTGGCCCTTCTGCTTCGTCGGGCGCACGCCGAGTACGGCCGCCAGTTCCCGGATGTCGGCGGCGCCGAACAGCGCGTCGGGGCTCTGCGCGGGGGCCTCGTTCCCGGCGCTGTGCTCTGCGGTGCCGTGCTCTGCGGTGCCGTGCTCTGCGTTGTCCTGCTCTGCGGTGCTCACCGGTAAAGCCTACGGCCGCAATGGGGCCACGGACTCGCCCCCCGCTGCACGTAGAGCTTCTTGGCCCGGTACGTCTGCTCCGTGCCGGACGCCGCCTGGGGGCTGCCGCTGCCGCCGAGGCTCTGCCAGGTCTGCACGTCGAACTGGTAGAGGCCGCCGTACGTTCCCGACGCGTCGGTGGCCGAGGCCCGGCCTCCCGATTCGCAGTGGGCCAGTGCCCCCCAGTCCAGGCCGTCCGCCCCGGCGACCGAGTCGGGCAGCGGCCGGGTGCCGACCCTGACCAGCTGGGACACGGGCTCGCGCAGGGTCTCCTCGGCGATCCGGCGGGGCTTTTGCCGGACGCCGTTGACGGAACGGAGGCTGTAGGTGACCCGGCGTGCGCCGGGGCGGCCGACGCGTTCGACCACCTCGGTCCCGGCGAACAGGGCGTCGTCCCGGACCTTCTCGGTCTCGTACGGGATGCGCTCCTCGCGGACCTCGCGGGTGCCGGTGATGCGCAGCACGGTGACGGTCTGGCCGTCGCGGGGGAAGGAGCCCGGCGGCACGGAGGTGGTGTCCTGGGCGTGCAGGGAGATCCCGGCCTGGTCGAGGGCCTCCTGGACGGTGGCGGCGTTGGTGCGGATGGTGCGTTCGCGGCCGTCGGCCATGAAGGTGACGCTGCGTTCGGTGCGGACGTTGAGGGTCAGCCCGCCGCGCGGTACGGGGGCGGTCCGGGGGGCGGAGAGGTAGGCGCCCTCGGCGCGGACGCCGAGCTGGCGCAGGGCGCCCTCGACGGTGTCGGCGGTGGTCCACAGCTGGCGTCGCTGACCGTCGAGGGTGAGCTGGAGCGGGCGGCCGTAGCGGACGACGATCTCGTCGCCGTCGTCGAGGTCGGCGGCCCGGGCGGGGGCGACGAGGTCGTGGGGGCCGACGCCGAGCCCCTCGGCCCGGAGCAGTTCGTCGACGTCGTCGGCGAAGGTGTGCAGGGTGCGGGGTTCGCCGTCCACGGTGAGCCGGACCGCCTTGTCGGCGGCGACGAAGGCGGAGGTGCCGCCCGCGAGGAAGGCGACGACGAGGGCCTGCGGGACGATCCGGCGCCAGCTGGCGGTGCCGCGCCCGGCCTTGTTGCCGCGCCGGGTCCGGGTGGCGGTGGCGGCGGGCCCGCCGTCGTGTCTGCCGCGGCGTGGCGGGGGCACCTCGGCCGCCGTGGCCGCGCCACCGGCCGTACCGGGGTCCGCAGCGGGATCGGACGTGGGACCGGGCAGGGGACCGGGCGTGGGACCGGGCGTGGGACCGGGCGTGGGACCGGGCGTGGGACCGGGCGTGGGACCGGGCGTGGGACCGGGCGTGGGACCGGGCGTGGGACCGGGCGTGGGACCGGGTCCGGCGCCCGGGGCGCCGACCGCGACGGCGACGGCGACCCACGGGTCCCCTTCGTCGTCCGGCGGCCCGGGCCAGGCGGTGCCGAGCGGGTCGGCGTCGGCCGCTTCGCGGCGCGCGGCCTCCAGCCAGTCCGCCCCGTTCGCGGGCCCGGGGGCCTCGGGCGCCTCGGGGGCGGGCCAGGCGGTCACGGGAGCGGGGGGCCAAGCGGTCACGGCGGCCGGGGCGGCCGGGAGAGGGACGCGGCCGCGGGCGCGGCGGACGGTGGGGGTGGACTCCGCCTTGCGGCGGCGCGCGGCCCGGCGTTCGCCGCTGCGGGGCGCGGGGACGCCCGCCTCCGGTTCCTCCGGGGCCGGGGCGGCCGCCGGGGCCGCCGCCGGGGCCGCCCCGTCGGGCTGGTCCCGGACGGACCGGCGGCCCGGGCCACGGCGGTGGCTGCCCTGGGTATCGCTCACGACGCTCGCTCCACTGGTCCGGTCCCGTTGGTTCGGGCACGGCACCCTAGCGGAGCGTTCGTCACGCATCAAAGCCGAGGCACTACACAGCGTGTCGTCGCTGGGCGGCCGCGGGCGCCCGTCAGTAGTCGAACGCGCGTGCGGTATTGGCGGCCAGGGCGGTGGCCATCGCGTCCTCGCCGATGCCGCGGGCGGCGGCCATCGCACGGACGGTGAGCGGAATGAGGTACGGCGCGTTGGGCCGCCCGCGGTACGGCGCCGGGGTCAGGTACGGCGCGTCCGTCTCGACGAGCAGCAGCTCCGCCGGGGCCACCGCGACCGCTTCGCGCAGCTGCGCGGCGTTCTTGAAGGTGACCGTCCCCGCGAAGGACAGGTAGTACCCGGCGGCCGCGCACTCCCGGGCCATCTCCGCGTCGCCGGAGTAGCAGTGGAAGACGGTCCGCTCGGGCGCCCCCTCCTCCCGCAGGACGCGCAGCACGTCGGCGTGGGCCTCGCGGTCGTGGATGACCAGGGCCTTGCCGGTGCGCTTGGCGATCTCGATGTGGGCGCGGAAGGAGCGTTCCTGCGCGGCCACGCCCTCCGGTCCGGTGCGGAAGTAGTCCAGACCCGTTTCACCGACCGCCTTGACGTGGGCGAGGGCGGCCAGCGCCTCGATCTCGGCGAGGGCCTCGTCCAGGGCCGCCTCGCCGCCGCCGGGCCGGCCGCCCTGGCCGGGCCGTCCTCCCCCGGTCCCAGGGGGCTGGGAGGTGCTCCCCGGGTCCCCGTGGACGATGCGGGGAGCTTCGTTCGGGTGGAGGGCGACGGCCGCGTGGACGTTGTCGTAGGCGGCGGCGGTCTCGGCCGCCCAACGCGCACCCGACACGTCGCAGCCGACCTGGACGACGGTGGTCACGCCCACCGAGGCGGCCTTGCGCAGGGCCTCCTCGACGGTGCCGCTCTGCATGTCGAGATGGGTGTGGGAGTCCGCCACCGGCACCCGCAGGGGTTCGGGCAGCGGCGGCGGGGTGTCGCGGTCGGCGTCTTTGCGGCGGGGGCCGGAAGGGCTGGCACTCATACGGGCGATCTTATGACCGGCCGCGAGGACAGCGCCCCCGGCTCATGGCCGCACGGGGCCGCACCGGGCGCTCAGGGCCGCGGGGCCGGCTCGGGTCCCGCGGCTCAGACCGGCTCAGCCCCTGCGGATCCGGCGCCACAGGCGCCCCAGCAGCCCCTTGCCCCCTCCGGCGTCCCGCGCGTCGGGGTCGATCGCGACCGGTCCGGGTGCGTCGTGCAGCCGGGAGGCCTTGCGCGGCCGCGCCGCCTTCGGCGCCTTGGGGCGGCGCGGGGTGTCCGCCCCGGCCGGGACGGGACCGGCGATCCCGGGCGCGACCCGGTGGTGGTAGAGCTGGTCGAGCATGCCGAGTACCGAGGAGACCTGCCCCTCCCGCATGATCCGTACGACGTGGCCACCGCAGTTCAGGCAGGTGGGGTTCGACAGCGGGGAGGGGACCCGGTCGCCGCCCTTGACCGTGTAGACGATGAACGGGTGGCCGAGCCCGTCCACGTGGTGTTCTATCTCGTACGCCTGCTCCCAGCCGTACCCGCACTTCATGCACGCGAAGGCATAGGCCTCGCGCACGGTCCGTACGGCTGCGGTGGTCCTGACGGGCGCGACGGTCGGTGCGGTCGCGACCGGCGGGGCCGCGGGAACCGGGGTGTCTGCGATCTCACTCATGCCAGCTCCTCTTGTCCGCTGGTATTTCACTAGCCAGTGGACGCCTGTTCCGGCGGGAGCGCATCAGGCCCTGTCCAGTGTTGGACGGCCTTTGGGCCAAGCATGCCCAAAGCGCCCTGTGCGCGGTCTGAGCTTTGCTTTTCAGCCTAGCTCTTTACCGACCTGCGGCACCTTTTGTGCCGCATTCTTTGCCGCCACCACCGCGTCGAAGACCTCGCGCTTGGGTACGCCGACCTCGGCGGCGACCGCCGCGATGGCCTCCTTGCGCCGCTCCCCCGCCTCCTCCCTCACCCGCACCCTGCGCACCAGCTCCTCGGCGTCCACGTCGCCGGGCACCGGATCGGGCGCGCCCTCGACGACCACCGTGATTTCGCCACGTACGCCCTCGGCGGCCCACTCGGCGAGGGCGCCGAGACCGCCCCGCTTGACCTCCTCGTAGGTCTTGGTCAGCTCACGGCACACGGCGGCCCGCCGCTCGGGCCCGAAGACCTCGGCCATCGCGGCCAAGGTGTCGTCGAGGCGGTGCGGGGCCTCGAAGTAGACGAGCGTGCGGCGTTCCCCCTCGACCTCGCGCAGGCGGCTCAGGCGCTCGCCCGCCTTGCGCGGCAGGAACCCCTCGAAGCAGAACCGGTCCACCGGCAGCCCGGACATGGCGAGCGCGGTGAGGACGGCGGACGGGCCGGGCACGGCCGTCACCTTGATGTCCTTCTCCACGGCCGCGGCGACCAGCCGGTAGCCGGGGTCGGACACCGAGGGCATGCCCGCGTCGGTCACCAGCAGCACCCGGGATCCGGCGAGGAGGGCCTCGACCAGTTCGGGGGTGCGGGCGGACTCGTTGCCCTCGAAGTACGACAGGACCCGGCCCGTGGTGTGCACGCCGATCCCCTGGGTCAGGCGGCGCAGCCGCCGGGTGTCCTCGGCGGCGATCACGTCCGCCCGTTCCAGCTCGGTGGCGAGCCGGGGCGGCGCGTCCGCGAGGTCCCCGATCGGGGTCCCGGCGAGGACGAGCACACCCGCCGGGTCGGTGGTCGGGTGGGCGGCTTCGGTACCTCGGGGCTGCGCAGTGGTCACCCCCACATCCTCTCAGCCCCCCGCGGCCCCGCGGCCCGGCCACTCCTCTTGATCAGCCCGGTCGGCCCCCGGTACTGGGGTTCGCACAGCCCTGTTCCCTACGATGACCCGGTGACCAGTACCGCGACGCCGCAACCCAGCCCCGCGGGGGCCCCGCCCGCGCCGCCCGGCGACGGCGAGAACGAGCCGCCGACCTGGCTGCGCCGCCTGCGCGGCTTCGGCTACGTGCCGCCGGGCGGGGGGCCGCGGACCGATGTCCGCGCCCGGCTCGTGCCGCCGTACGCGCAGCCCTCGGTGACCCTGTGGACGGCGCTCGGCGTGCCCTCCTCGGCGACCGCGACGGTGCTGCGGGTGCTGGCGTGGGCCGGTCCGCTGCTGGTGGCGCTGGTCGCCGGGGTGCTGAGGTTCGTCCACCTCGCCAGCCCGAAGGCGGTGATATTCGACGAGACGTACTACGCGAAGGACGCCTGGGCCACGATCCAGCAGGGCTACGAGGCGAGTTGGCCCAAGGACATCGACAAGTCGATCCTGTCGAACCCCGACGGGGTGGTGCTGCCCACGGACCCGGGGTACGTCGTGCACCCGCCGGTCGGCAAGTGGGTGATCGGGCTCGGCGAGTGGATGTTCGGCTTCGACCCCTTCGGCTGGCGGTTCATGACCGCGCTGCTCGGCACCCTGTCGGTGCTGATGCTGTGCCGGATCGGGCGGCGGCTGTTCCGCTCCACCTTCCTCGGCTGCCTGGCGGGCGGCCTGATGGCGGTGGACGGCCTGCACCTGGTGATGAGCCGGACCGCGCTCCTCGACCTGGTGCTGATGTTCTTCGTGCTCGGCGCGTTCGGGGCGCTGCTGATCGACCGGGACAAGGCCCGGGCCAGACTCGCGGCGGCGCTGCCGGTGGACGCGGAGGGCCGCACCCGGCCCGACCCGGTGATCGCCGAGACGCTGCGGCTGGGCTGGCGCCCGTACCGGATCCTCGCCGGGATCTCGCTGGGCCTGGCCTTCGGCACCAAGTGGAACGGTCTGATCGTCCTCGCCTTCTTCGGCGTGCTGACCGTGCTGTGGGACGCCTCGGCGCGCCGGGTCGCGGGCGCGGGCACGCCGTACGCGGCGATGTTCCGCCGGGACGCGCTGCCCGGGTTCCTCTCCACCGTGCCGGTGGCGATCGCGGTGTACGTCGCCTCGTGGACGGGCTGGATCCTCAGCCCGGACAACGGCAAGGGCGGCTACTTCCGCGACTGGGCCGCCACGCAGGACCAGGGCAGCGCCTTGTCGTTCCTGCCGGAGTGGGTGCGGAGCCTGTGGCACTACGAGACGGAGGTCTACAAGTTCCACGTGGGACTGACCTCGGGGCACACCTACCAGTCGAACCCGTGGAGCTGGCTGGTCCTGGGCCGTCCCGTCTCCTACGACTACCAGTCCCCCGCGCCCGGCACCGACGGCTGCCCCGCGACGGAGGTGGGCAAGTGCGCCCGCGAGGTGCTGGCCCTGGGCACGCCGCTGCTGTGGTGGGCGGGCGTCTTCGCGCTCCTGTACGTGCTGTGGCGGTGGTTCTTCCGCCGCGACTGGCGGGCGGGCGCCATCGCGTGCGCACTGGCCGCGGGCCTGCTCCCCTGGTTCAACTACCAGGAGCGGACGATCTTCTACTTCTACGCCGTGGTCTTCATCCCGTACCTGTGTCTGGCGGTGGCCATGATGATCGGCGCGCTGCTGGGCCCGGCGGGATCATCGGAACGGCGGCGGGCGGTGGGGGCGATCGGGGCTGGGGTGCTGGTCCTGCTGATCGTGTGGAACTTCATCTACTTCTGGCCCATCTATACCGGCCAACCCATCCCCATGGACTCCTGGAGAGGCCGGATGTGGCTGGACACCTGGGTGTGAGCCCCTGAACATGTTCAGACAGATGTGGCTCCTGGGGAGGGGACTGTATGAACGGGGCAGCGAGGGGTGCCGTCGTCGGCGGGGTGTTCCTGACGATGGTGGGCGCGACCGGCTACGGGGTGTACGCGCTGGTGGGGGACGGTTCCGGCGGGGGCGGGACGCGGCCCGTGGCGGAGCAGCGGTCCGGGCCGCCGAGCGAGCGGGAGACGGCCCGGACCGCGAAGGAGTTCCTCGCGGCCTGGGCCGCCGGGGACGAACGGGCCGCGGCCGACCTGACGAACAACGCGGCGCTCGCGCAGTCGGCGGTGGGCGAGTTCAGGACCGCGGCGTACGTGTCGAAGGCCGTGATCACCCCCGGCACGCCGACCGGGGGCACCGTGCCCTTCACGGTGGCGGCGGACGTGACGTACGAGGGGGTCACCAAGCCCCTGACGTACGAGTCCAAGCTGACCGTGGTGCGCGGGGCGACCGGCGGGAAACCGCTGGTCGACTGGAAGAGCTCGATCCTGCACCCGCAGCTCCAGAGCGACGAGAAGCTGCGCGCGGGCGCGGCGCCGACCCCGCCGGTCAAGGCGGTGGACCGCGACGGGGCGGAGCTGACGGCGCAGAAGTACCCCTCGCTCAAGCCGGTCCTGGACCAGTTGCGCAAGACGTACGGGACGGCGGCGGGCGGCACCCCCGGTGTCGAGCTGTGGATCGAGCCCGCCGCGCGGGACGCTCCCCGGCGGGTGCTGCTGACGCTGTCGCAGGGCACGCCGGGCCTGCTGAAGACCGTGCTCGACGCCGATGTGCAGGCGGCGGCCGAGAAGGCGGTGGCGGCGTACCCCGAGTCCTCGGTGGTGGCCGTCCAGCCGAGCACCGGGCACATCCTGGCCGTGGCCAACCACCGCGCGGACGGCTTCGACGCGGCGATGCGGGGCACCCGGGCGCCGGGCTCCACGATGAAGATCGTGACGGCGTCGATGCTGATCAACCGGGGGGTGGTGAGCGCGGACAAGGCGGTGGACTGCCCGAAGACGGTGTCGGGGGGCGGGCGTTCCTTCCACAACCTGGAGAACATGGAACTGAAGGGCGCGAGCTTCGCGACGGACTTCGCCAGGTCCTGCAACACGGCGTTCATCGGCCAGATGAAGGCGGTCGGCGACGAGTCCGCGATGGCGGCCGAGGCGCGGGGGGTCTTCGGGCTGGGGCTGGAGTGGAGCACGGGTGTGCCGTCCTTCGACGGTGACGTCCCGGCGGCGTCGGGGCCGGAGGCGGCGGCGGAGTACATCGGCCAGGGCCGGATCCGCACCAGCCCGCTGAACATCGCCTCCGTCACGGCGACGGCGAAGACGGGGGTGTTCCGCCAGCCAGTGATCATCGAGGCGGGGCAGGGGGCGCGGGTGCTGGCGCGGGCGGAGCGGCAGATGAAGCCGGGCACCTCGCGGCAGCTCGTCCAGATGATGCGGCAGACCGCGACCAGCGGTACGGCGGCCGAGGTGATGGCCTCGGTCGGCGGGGACAAGGGGGCGAAGACGGGCTCGGCGGAGGTCGACGGCGCGGGCAGCCCGGACAGCTGGTTCACGGGCTTCAGCGGCGACGTGGCGGCCGCCGCCATGGTCCAGGCCGGTGGCCACGGCGTCGACGCGGCGGGCCCCCTGGTAGCCCAGATCCTGACCGCCTCCTGACCCCACCGAACCCGGGCGGGGCCCGAAACCCAGCCCCGCCGGGCCCCGGCGGAGCCCGGCGGCGCCCCCGGACGCCGGGCAGGCTGAAACGGCCCGCCCCGGCGGGATCAGAGGGTGGTGCGCAGGGCCCGGATCAAGGACTGGGCTCGGGGGTCCGCCGTGACCGACGGGGTCAGGGCGTTGGTGACGTACCCGAAGGCCACCCCGGCCTCGGGGTCCGCGAAGGCCAGGGACCCCCCGCGCCCAGGATGTCCGTACGACGCCGGGGACAGCATCGGGGACGCCGCCCCGTGCAGCATGTACCCGGGCCCGAAGCGGGTGTTCACGACCAGCACCCGGTCCGGCCCGGCCGACAGCTCCCGCCCGGCCAGGGCGGTGGTCGCGGGGCTGAACAGCCGCCGCCCGCCCCCCGCCGTTCCCCCGAAGGTGGCCGCGTAGAACCGGGCCAGCGCCCGCGCGGTGCCGATCCCCGCGGAGGCGGCCAGCTCGGCGGCCCGGTACCCGGGGCCGTTCTCGTCCGGCAGCGGAGTGATCGCCGCGAACGCCCGCCGCGTGAGGGAGCCCGGATCGGCGTAGGCCTCGGACACGTTCCGCTTGGGCCGGACCCTGAGCCCCGCACCCCCCGCCGGCTCTGGTGGCTCCACCGCAGCCACCTGCCCCACCCGGCCCGCGCGGGCCTCCGCTTCCGGCAGTCCGATCCAGAAGTCCAGCCCCAGCGGCCCGGTGACCTCCTCGGCCAGCCACCGCCCCAGCGAGGCCCCGGTGACCCGCAGGACCAGCTCGCCCAGCAGCCAGCTGTAGGTCTGCGCGTGGTAGCCGTGCGCGCTCCCCGGCTCCCAGAAGGCACGCTGTCCGGCGACCGCCCGCGCGCCGGACACCCCGTCGGCGGCCTGCTCCGGGGTCAGCGGCCGGTCCAGCGCCGGTACCCCGGCCCGGTGCGCGAGCAGGTCCCGGACCAGGGCCCCTTCCTTGCCGCCCGCCTTGAACTCGGGCCAGTACGCGGCCACCGGAGCGTCCAGGTCGAGCAGCCCGCGCTGGTGGAGCAGCAGCGGCACCGCCGCGGCGACGCCCTTGGTGGCGGACCGGACGATCTGCGCGGTGTCCGCCGCCCAGGGCGCGGAGCCCTCGGCGTCCCGGGCGCCGCCCCACAGGTCGACGACCTTGCGGCCGTCTCGGTAGACGGCGACGGCCGCGCCCCGGTCCCCGAGCACCTCGAAGTTCCGTACGAACGCGTCCCGGACGGGCTCGTAGCCCTCCGCCACCTCACCCTGAATGTTCACGAGCGGTCCAACGCACGCCGGTCCGCGCTTATGCCGATCCGTGGTGGTGCCAATCGGTGCTCAGGCCACGGACACCGAGCGCGGGTCGAAGCCGAAGGGCAGCTCCAGCCGGTGCGCCCGCATCAGCTCCTCGTCGCACAAGAGGTCCTGGGTGCGCCCGTCGGCGGCGATGACCCCGTCGCTGAGGATCACGGACCGGGAGCAGAGTTCGAGGGCGTACGGCAGATCGTGGGTGACCATCAGCACGGTGACGTCCAGCGAGCGCAGTACGTCCGCCAGCTCGCGCCGCGAGGCCGGGTCCAGGTTGGAGGAGGGTTCGTCGAGGACGAGGATCTCCGGCTCCATGGCCAGTACGGTCGCCACGGCCACCCGACGGCGCTGCCCGAAGGAGAGGTGGTGCGGGGGCCGGTCGGCGAAGTCCGCCATGCCGACCCGCTCCAGCGCCTCCCGCACCCGGTTCTCCAGCGCGGCGCCGCGCAGTCCGGCGGCGGCCGGGCCGAAGGCGACGTCCTCGCGGACGGTCGGCATGAAGAGCTGGTCGTCGGGGTCCTGGAAGACGATGCCGACCCGGCGCCGGATCTCGGCGTAGTGCCGCTTCTCGACGGGCAGCCCGGCGACGGTGACGGAGCCGACCCCGCCGGTCAGGATGCCGTTGAGGTGCAGGACGAGGGTGGTCTTGCCCGCGCCGTTGGGGCCGAGCAGGGCGACGCGTTCGCCGCGCGCGACGGTCAGGTCGACGCCGAAGAGGGCCTGGTGGCCGTCGGGGTAGGCGTAGGCGAGTCCGGAGACTTCCAGGGAGGGCGCGTGGGCGGGGGCGGTAGCGGTCACAGGGTCCATCCCATCAGACAGACGGCGAGGGCCGTCACCGGGAGCACGGCCGCGTACGCCCACTGGGTGCGGGTCGCGGCCACCTCGTCGATCACCGGCATGGAACCGGTGTATCCGCGGCTGACCATCGCCAGGTACACGCGTTCGCCGCGCTCGTAGGAGCGGATGAAGAGCGCGCCCGCCGTCTTGGCGAGCACCCCCCAGTGCCGGACGCCGCTGGCCTCGAAGCCGCGCGAGCGGCGGGCGATGCTCATGCGGCGCAGCTCGTCGCTGATCACATCGCCGTAGCGGATCATGAAAGAGGCGATCTGGACGAGCAGGGGCGGCAGCTTGAGCCGTTGCAGGCCCAGCAGCAGCGCCCGCAGTTCGGTGGTGGAGGCGAGCAGCACGGAGACGGCGACACCGAGGGTGCCCTTGGCGAGTACGTTCCACGCTCCCCACAGGCCCGAGACGCTGAGGGACATGCCGAGTACGTCGACCCGCTCGCCCTGGGCCACGAAGGGCATGAGGACGGCGAACGCGACGAAGGGGACCTCGATCAGCATCCGCTTGAGCAGGAAGCCGGCCGGGATCCGGGCGGCCGCGGCCACGGTCGCGAGCAGCACGGCGTAGAGGGCGAAGGCCCACACCGCCTCGCGCGGGGTGGAGACGACGATCACCACGAAGCAGAACGCGGCGGCGAGCTTGCAGTGCGGGGGCAGCGCGTGGACGGAGGTGTGCCCGTGCCGGAACAGCTTGTGGGCGTGGCCCGCGCCCATGTCAGAGCGCCGCGCTGGCGGTGGCGGCCGTACGGTCGTCCGTGCGGCGGCGGCGGACCGCCCAGAAGATCCCCGAGCCGACCGCGATGGTCGCGCCGACGCCGATGACCCCGGCCAGGCCGCCGGAGAGGCGGGCGTCGGTGATGTCCTTGACGCCGTAGTCGGCGAGCGGGGAGTCGGCGGCGGCGTGCGGCGTGGCCCGCTGGTCGATGCCCTGGTCGGCGGCGACCTTCTCCAGGCCGTCGGGGCTGGCGGAGGCGTAGAAGGAGACGAAACCGGCCAGCAGCAGGGCGGTGACCAGGCCGGCGGCCCACATCGTGCGGGTGGAGCGGGCGGCGAGCGGGACGGCGGCCGGGGCTGCGGCGGGCGCGGCGGCGGGCGCGTCGATCAGCTTGCCGTCGACGCGCAGCTTGAGCGGGGTGGCGAGCCCGCGCGCGCCGTGGACCAGGTCGGGGCGGACCGCGAGTACGGCGCCCACGGTGAGGGCGGTGATCACGGCCTCGCCGATGCCGATGAGGACGTGGACGCCGACCATCGCGGTGAGGACCTTGCCGAGGGGGACGTCGGTGGTCCCGCCGAGGGCGTAGAGCAGGGTGAACATGCAGGCGGCGGCGGGCACCGAGAGCAGCGCGCCGGTGAAGGCGGCGGCGGTGACGGAGCGGCGGGTGTCCGGGAGGACCTTGAGCAGGCCGCGGAAGAGGGCGTAGGCGACGACCACGGTGACCACGGCCATGTTCATGACGTTGACGCCGAGTGCGGTCAGCCCGCCGTCGGCGAACAGCAGGCCCTGCATGAGCAGGACGACGGAGACGCAGAGCACCCCGGTGTAGGGGCCGACGAGGATCGCGGCGAGCGCTCCGCCCAGGAGGTGGCCGCTGGTACCGGCGGCGACCGGGAAGTTGAGCATCTGGACGGAGAAGATGAAGGCGGCGACGAGTCCGGCGAGCGGCGCGGTCCGCTCGTCCAGCTCCCGGCGGGCGCCGCGCAGGCTGACGGCCACCGCGCCCGCGGCGGCCACTCCGGCGGCCATCGAGACGGGGGCGTTGATGAAGCCGTCGGGCACATGCATGGGCGTTGCTCCGCTTCCTGCGGGGGAACCGGCGGACCGGCCGGACTAACACGGTGTTTGACCGTTTAAGAATAATGCTCAGTTGCGAATGCTTGGCAAGAGCGTCCACAGCACGGAAAGCGCCTCGCACGTTCGTCGGAATATGCGATTCTGGGGGTGATACGGACGCATATGTTCCGATTACGAGGAGACCGGTCGATGTCAGCCCCCGCCGAGAATCCCCCCGCGACCGCGGTCGCCACCGCCGTCGAGGAACGGGTCACCGCCCGCGTGATCAGCGACGATCCCCTCTACCGCAAGATCCCGGTCAACCTGCGCTTCGCCCCCGACGAACCCCTGGCCGTACGGATCGTCTTCCCCGCGGACCTCTCCCCCGAGGGCACCGACAACGAGTGGGTCTTCCCCCGCGCCCTGCTGGAGGCGGGCCTCCAGGCCCCGACCGGGACCGGTGACGTCCGCGTGTGGCCCTGCGGACGGGTGCAGGCGGTCGTGGAGTTCCACTCGCCCGAGGGCGTGGCCGTAATCCAGTTCGACATCGCGGCGCTGCGCCGCTTCCTGCGCCGTACGAACGCCGCCCTCACCCGTCAGGCGTAGCCGGGCGGGCACGGAAAAGCCCGGCCCCGCACCCGTGATCGGGGTGCGGGGCCGGGCTTTCGCGTGCCTGCGCTCAGACCTTGACCAGCTCGCGGTCGGCGTCCGGGCCCTGCGCGGCGGCGGACCCGGCGAGGTGCTTGCGCAGGCTCTCACCCTCCACGTCCACGTTGGGCAGGAGCCGGTCCAGCCAGCCCGGCAGCCACCAGGCCTTGTGGCCGAGCAGGGCCAGTACCGCCGGAACGATGGCCATGCGGACCACGAACGCGTCGAAGAACACCGCGATCGCGAGGCCGAAGCCGATCATCTTGATCATCTGCTCGCTGGCCCCGATGAAGCCGGAGAACACCGCGATCATGATGACGGCGGCGGCCACGACGACCCGCGCGCTGTACTGGAAGCCGGTCACGACGGCCTGTCCCGGGCGCTCGCCGTGGACGTACGCCTCACGCATGCGGGTGACCAGGAAGACCTCGTAGTCCATGGCGAGGCCGAAGACCACGCCCACCATGAAGATCGGCATCATCGACATGATCGGACCGGTCTGCTCCACCCCGAAGAGCGAGCCGAGCCAGCCCCACTGGAAGACCGCGACGACCGCGCCCAGGGCCGCGACGACCGAGAGCAGGAAGCCGAGGGCCGCCTTGAGCGGGACCAGGACCGAGCGGAAGACCAGCATCAGCAGCAGGAAGGCGAGCCCGACGACGAGTGCCAGGTACGGCAGCAGCGCGTCGTTCATCTTCTGCGAGAAGTCGATGTTCATCGCGGTCGCGCCGGTGACGAAGACGTCGTCGCCGCTGCCGGCGCGGATCTCGTGGACCAGGTCCTCGGTCTGCGCGGAGGACGGGCGGTCCTTGGGGACCACCGTGATCACGGCGGCGTCCCCGGCCTTGTTGAGCGTCGGCGGCATGACCGCGACGACCCCGTCCAGCTTCTTGATCCGCTCGACCGTGGCGTCCGCTAGGGTCCTGCCGCCGTCCACCACGACCATCAGCGGGCCGTTGAAGCCCGGGCCGAAGCCCTCGGAGAGCAGGTCGTACGCCTGGCGCTGGGTGGTGGAGACCGGCTGGGCGCCGTCGTCCGGCAGGCCCATCTCCAGCTTGCTCGCCGGGATCGCGATCACGCCGAGGCCGATCACACCGGCCAGCAGGACCATGACCGGGCGGCGCAGCACGAAGCGGGCCCAGCGGGTGCCGCCGTTCGGCTTGGCTTCCTTGCCCTCCGCCGGGGCCGGGCGCCCCTTGCCGAAGAGCTTGCTCTTCGTACCGGCGGGCAGCACCTTCTTGCCCGCGAAGCCGAGGATGGCCGGGACCAGGGTCAGGGCCACGAAGACCGCGATGACCACGGTGCCCGCGGCGGCGAAGCCCATCTTGGTGAGCATCGGGATGTTGACGACGGCCAGGCCGACGAGGGCGATGACCACGGTCAGACCGGCGAAGACGACTGCGGAGCCCGCGGTTCCGACGGCCCGTCCGGCTGCCTCGTCCCGCTCCTGGCCCTCGGCGAGTTCCGCCCGGTAGCGGGAGACGATGAAGAGCGCGTAGTCGATGCCGACCGCGAGGCCGATCATCATCGCGAGGGTGGAGGTGGTGGAGCCGAGGTCGAGCACGTTGGCGAGCGCGGTGATCGAGGAGACGCCGATGCCCACGCCGATCAGCGCGGTCAGCAGCGGCAGCCCGGCCGCGATCAGCGAGCCGAAGGTGACGACCAGGACGATCGCCGCGATGGCGATGCCGATGATCTCGCCGGAACCCGTCTCGGGCGCCGTCATCAGCGCGTCGCCGCCGATCTCGACGGTCAGCCCGCGCGCCTGGGCCTCCTTGCCGGAGCCCTTCAGCGCGTCACGGGTCTGGTCGGTCAGCTCCATGCCGCTGACCTTGTACTTGTTGCTGATGTAGGCGGTGGAGCCGTTCTCGCTGACGGCCTTGGCCTCGTACGGGTCGGTGACCGAGGCGATCTGGTCGCGGCCGGGGCCGCTCCTCAGATCGGAGACGATCTTCTGGACCTCGGTCTTGATGCCGGGGTCGGTGACCTTCTGGCCCGCCGGGGCCTTGATCACGATGCGGGCGGTGGCGCCGTCGGCGGCCATGCCCGGGAAGCGCTGGTCGAGGAGGTCGAAGGCCTTCTGGGCCTCCGTACCGGGTATCGAGAAGGATCCGGAGGTGGGCGCGGAGGCGGAGGCCGCGCCGAAGCCGGCCAGGAACAGCAGCGCCACCCAGACGGGGGCGACGAAGCGGCGGCGCCGGAAGGCGCCCCGGCCGAGCCGGTAGAGGAAGGTGGCCACGTCGGCGGTTCTCCCGTTCAGGTCGTGGGATGGATCCGGGATGGATCAGGGCGTGATGAGCCGGCCCGACGACGAGAGCGGCGTGTCAGGAGCAGCAGGACAGGGGTGGAACGGGTCGGAACCGGTGACTCAGACGCCGAGGGCGGGGAAGACCACGGCATCGATGAAGTCGGCGAGGAAGGCCCGGTCCACCGACCGGTCCTCGATCAGCGGGAGCGCGATGAACGCCCCGATGAGCATGTGGGGTACGAAGTCGAGCGCCGGACAGCCAGGGGCGATCTCGCCCCGGTCCACCGCCCGCTGGAGCATCACCTGGAGCCCGTTCAGCTCCGGGTCGACCAGCAGGTCGCGCAGCGCCTTGTGGAGTTCGGGGCTCTCGTGGACGGCGTGGGCCAGACCCCGCATCAGCGCGGTGTCCTTGGCCATCTGGGCGTCGTCGGAGTTCTCGACCATGATCGCGAAATCCCCGCGCAGGCTGCCCGTGTCGATGTCCCGCAGCGAAACCGGCTGGGTACACCGCAGGGCCTTGGCGACCAGCTCCGGCTTGCTCCCCCACTGGCGGTAGAGGGTGGCCTTGCTGGACTTGGTGCGGGCGGCGACCGCGTCCATCGTGAGCGCCTCGTAGCCGACCTCGCGCAGCAGGTCCAGGACCGCCCCGTGGAGTTCGGCTTCCCGCTCGGGGGTGATCCGGCTGCGTCGCGACGACAGGACCTCTTCGGCCATCTCCACGTCCCTCCCACCGGTTGCGGCCCGAGCGGCCGTGTCGCGTGCGGTCGTACGGCTCGTACGACGCGTTCGGCCCGTACGACGTGTGCGACTCGTACGACCAGTACTCCACCGAAGATACCCGGACGGCTAGCGAAACGAAACCGTTCCGTTTCGTTTGTGGCAGTGGCGTGCGTCACGCGCGGATCACGCGCGGATCACGTGTACGAGTTGCCAGCCCCCCCTCGGCACGGAAACCATTGGGGGGTGAGTCACGACGTCGCGTACCTCCGGTTCCCGCACCTGCACGACGACATGCTGTGTTTCGCCACTGAGGACGATCTTTGGGTGGCGCCCTTGGTTCCTCCTGGAGGCCCGGTGGGCCGGGCCTGGCGGATCACCGTCGACCGGACCCGGGTCGGCCATCCCCGCTTCTCCCCGGACGGCCGCCACATCGCCTTCACCACCTGGCGCAGCCTCGACCCCGAGATCCACCTCGCCCCCGTCGAGGGGGGTCCGGCCCGGCGGCTGACCCACTGGGGTTCCACCGACACCCGGGTCTGCGGCTGGACCCCGCCCGACAAGGACGGCCGCAGCGACATCCTGGCCGTCTCCTCGCACGGCCAGCCCTTCTCCTACTTCTCCTGGGCCTACAGCCTGCCCACCGACGGCAGCCCCGGCGGGCGCCTGCCCTGGGGGACGGTCTCCGACATCGCCGTCCACGAGGAAGGGGCCGCCGGCGAGGGCGGCTCCGGCGAGCGGCGGACCCTGCTGCTGACCGGCAAGCCCCCGCACGAGCCCGCCGCCTGGAAGCGCTACCGCGGCGGCGCCACCGGCCGGCTGTGGCTGCACGGCGAGCGGCTGCTGGAGGGCATCGAGGGCCACCTCGACTCCCCGATGTTCGTGGACGGCCGGATCGCGTTCCTCTCCGACCACGAGGGCATCGGCAACCTGTACTCCTGCCTGCCCGACGGCACCGGCCTGCGCCGCCACACCGACCACGCGGAGTTCTACGCCCGCCACGCGTCCAGCGACGGGACCCGCGTCGTCTACCAGTGCGCGGGCGACCTGTGGCTCGTCGACTCCCTCGCGCCCGGCGCGGTCCCGCGCAAGCTGGAGGTGCGCCTGGGCGGGCCGCGCGCGGGACGGCGTACGTACCAGGTCCCGGCGGCCAGTCACGTGGACTCCCTCTCCGTGGACGCCACCGGGCGGGCCAGCGCGGTCGTGGTGCGCGGCAGTCTGTACTGGCTCACCCACCGCGACGGGCCCGCGCGGACCATCGCCGACACCCCGGGCGTGCGGGTGCGGCTGCCGGAGATGCTGGGCAGCGGCGGCCAGGTCGCCTACGTGACGGACGCGGAGGGCGAGGACGCGGTGGAGATCGCCTACCTGCCGCGGGCCAGCGGGGAGCGCGAGCCGCGAAGGCTGGCCTCGGGCGGACTGGGGCGCGTACTGGAGCTGCTCGCGGACCCGGACGGGGAGCGGCTCGCGATCGCCTCCAACGACGGGCGGCTGCTGCTGATCGACGCCGCCGAGGAGTCCGACGGTGAGGTGACCGAGCTGATCAGGTCCGTCAACGGGCCGGTGACCGACCTCGCGTTCTCGCCCGACGGATGCTGGCTGACCTGGTCGCACCCGGGGATCGGCCGTTCACTGCGGCAGATCAAGATGGCGCGGATCTCCGGACCGGGCGGGCGGACGATCGTCGACGTCACCAACGGCCGCTTCGAGGACGAGAACCCGGTGTTCACCCGGGACGGGCGCTATCTGGCGTTCCTGTCGTGGCGCGGGTTCGACCCGGTCTACGACGTGCACACCGGGGACCTGTCCTTCCCGCTGGGCTGCCGCCCCTATCTGGTGCCGCTGTCCTCGGCGACCCCCTCGCCCTTCGCGTTCTCGGCGGACGGGCGCCCGGCGGCGGGCGGGCTCGACCCGGTGGAGGGTGACTCCGAGAGCGGTGACGGCGCGGTGATGGTCGAGGTGGAAGGCTTGGAGAGCCGGGTCACGCCCTTTCCGGTGACCGCTTCCAAGTACTCCGCCCTGTACCCGGTGAGCGGTGGCGGGCTGGTGTGGCTGCGCTGGCCCATCTCCGGCGCGCTCGGCGAGACCTTCGCCAACCCGGCCGACACCAGCGGGAAACCGACGCTGGAGTACTTCGACATCACCAAGGCGCGCAAGACCGAACTGGCCTCCGGGCTGGACTGGTTCGCGGTCAGCGGCGACGGGACCCGCCTCGTCGTCAACGACGACGGGGAGCTGCGCGCCGTACCGGCGACCGAGTCGGGTGACAGCGACTCGACCGTCTACCTCGACCTGCGGCGGATCCTGCACGAGGTGGATCCGGCGGCCGAGTGGCGCCAGGCCTTCGAGGAGGCCGGGCGGATCATCCGCGCCTACTTCTGGGAACCGAAGATGTGCGGGATCGACTGGAACGGGATCCTGCGCCAGTACCGCTCCCTGGTCGAACGGGTCGCGTCCCCCGACGAGTTCGCCGACCTGATGCGCGAGGTGCTGGGCGAGCTGGGGACCTCGCACGCCTACGTCTCCTCCGCCCGCCGCAACGAGGGCCCGCCGCACTACCAGCGGGCGATCGGGCTGCTCGGCGCCAACCTCGTGTGCCGCGACGGCGCCTGGGTGATCGCCCGGATCCTGCCCGGCGACTCCTCCGACTCCAAGGCGCGTTCGCCGCTGGCCGGTACCGGGATCCGCGAGGGCGCCGTGCTCACCCACGTGGACGGGCGGCCCGTGGATCCGGTCACCGGGCCCTACCCGCTGCTGGCGGCGGCGGGCGGGACCACGGTGGAGCTGACCGTCCAGCCCGCCGAGGGCGAGGGCCGGGCCCGCCGGGTGGCGGTCGTACCGCTCATCGACGAACGGCCCCTGCGCTACCAGGACTGGGTGGCCAAGCGGCGTGCGGTGGTCCGCGAGCTAAGCGGCGGCAAGTGCGGGTACCTGCACATCCCCGACATGGGCGGCTCCGGCTGGGCCCAGTTCAACCGGGACCTGCGCCTGGAGGTCTCGCGGCCCGCCCTGCTCGTCGACGTGCGCGGCAACGCGGGCGGGCACATCAGCGAGCTGGTGGTGGAGAAGCTGACCCGGTCGATCCTGGGCTGGGACCTGCCCCGCAACGCCCAGCCGGTCTCGTACGCCTCCAACGCGCCGCGCGGTCCGATCGTGGCGCTCGCCGACGAGGCGACCTCCTCGGACGGGGACATGATCACCGCGGCCTTCAAGCTGCTGGGCCTGGGCCCGGTGGTCGGCCAGCGCACCTGGGGCGGGGTGGTCGGGATGACAGGCCGGCACACCCTGGGGGACGGCACGGTGATCACGGTGCCGATGAACGCGGCGTGGTTCCCGGAGTACGGCTGGTCGGTGGAGAACCACGGCGTCGAGCCGGACCTGGCGATGCTGCGCACCCCGCTGGACTGGGCGGAGGGCCGGCACGCGCAGCTCGACGACGCGGTGCACCTGGCGCTGGAACTGCTGGAACAGGACCCGGCGGCGGTACCGCCCGGCTACGCGGACGTACCGGACCGGCGCCGTCCGAAGCTGCCACCCCGGAACTGAGCGGAAACCTGACCGAAATGCGAGGTATATACGGTCGTGGAATTCTAGGCGCATGGGTATCAGAGAGCAGTTCCAGGACAAGGCGAAGGAATTGGCGGCACGAGCCGAGGCGGCCGCGCGGGGCCAGCGGGACGCGGCCCCCGAGCGTCCGTCACAGGCCGGTGACCAGGTGAAAGAGCGGGCTCGCGACACCTTCGACGAGCCGTTCGCGAAGTAGCGGAGCGGGTGCGCGACCCAGCAGCCGAGCAGCGGAGCGGCGGAGCAGCGAGGGGCGCGATCCGTGCCGTTCCACGGATCACGCCCCTTTCGTGCGCCCGCCCCCGGTCAGGGGCGCCGGGTGCGCTCCTGCTCGTCGGCGGCCCCGCCCGCGCCCACGAGCCCCTTGGACACCCCGGCCAGCCGCGGCTCGAACCGCTTCATCTCGCGCTGCCCGACCGCCGCGATCATCCCCGGCAGGTAGCCGCGCACGCCCTGCATGCCGCGCAGCCACCACTGCGCGTACACGTGCGCGGAGCGCCGCTCGATCCCGGCGACGATCCGGTCCACGGCGGGCCCGAGCGGGTACGTACGGTTCGACGGCCACGGCAGCCGCTGGCGCAGCTCCCGCATGACCTCGTCCTGGTCGGCCCCGCGCACCATGTCGGTGTCGGTCCAGGACAGGTAGCCGACGCCGACCTTGACGCCCTTGTAGCCGACCTCGGCACGCAGGCAGTGCGCGAAGGCCTCGACCCCGGACTTGGAGGCGCAGTACGCCGTCATCATCGGCGCCGGGGTGATCGCGGCGAGCGAGGCGATCTGCAGGAAGTAGCCGCGGCTCTCCATCAGGACGGGCAGGAACGCGCGGGCGGTGACGGCCCCGCCGATCAGGTTGACCTCGATCACCCGGCGCCAGGCGTCGGGGTCGGAGTCGCCGAAGGGCCCGCCCGAGGCGACCCCGGCGTTGGCGACGACGATGTCCACCTTCCCGAAGCGCTCCTTGACCTCCTGGGCGACCCGGGCCATGGCCTCGTGGTCGGTGACGTCGGCGTACCAGTGGTCGCTGTCGGTGTGCAGCCGCTCGGAGACCTCCTTGAGGGCCTCCGGCTCCAGGCCCACCAAGGCGACCTTGGCTCCGCGCGCCGACAGCTTGCGGGCGAGCAGTTCGCCGACGCCGCGGGCGGCGCCGGTCACCACGGCGACCTGGCCTTCCAGACTCTTGTGCTCGCTCACGCCGTCTTCTCCTTCGTGGGCACGGTGGGGTCGGCCGCCGGGGTGCCGGTCGGCCCGAGGTGGCGCGCGGCGAGTTCCCGCAGGACACCGGTGACGGCCTCGGGGGCCTCGATCGGGGTCATGTGGCCCACGCCGGTCAGTTCGGTGAGCCCGACGCAGTTCGGCAGGGCGGCGGCGAGCCCGCGGGCGTGCGCCACCGGGGTGAGCCGGTCGGCCGTGCCGCCGATGACGGCGGTGGGCACGGTGAGCAGGGCGAGCCGGTCGTCCAGGTCGAGCCCGGCCAGCACCTTGGACCACGCGCGCCGCACCGGGGTGGGGCACGCGTGCACGATACGGGCGCAGGCGTCGACCCGGTCGGGGGCCGAACCCGGGGCCATCGTGGCGTACTTGAGCACCATCCGCGCCACCGGCGTGACCGGTCCCAGGGGGGCGCGCGAGCCGAGGACCGCGCCGGTCATCCGGGTCCGGACGCGCCCGGCGCGCAGGGGCAGCACCAGCGCCTGCGCGACCAGCCCCGAGCTGCCGGTGCTGCACAGCAGCGCGGCGGCGACCCGCTCGTCGAAGCCGGGGCGCCCGGCGGCGGCCATCACCGTCATCCCGCCCATGGAGTGCCCGGCGACCACCGCGCGTTCCCCGGGGGCGAGGGTGGCGTCCATGACCGCGATCAGGTCGTCGGCGAGGGCCTCGGTGCTGTGCGCCCGGGCGGCCGGGCTGCGGCCGTGGCCCCGCTGGTCGTAGGCGATCACCCGGTGGGTGGCGGCCAGGTCCCGGATCTGGGCGGCCCAGAAGAGGGTGGAGCAGGTCCAGCCGTGGGCCAGGACCACCGCGGGGGCGCCGTCCTCGCCGTGCACCTCCACGTGCAGCCGGGAGCCGTCGGCGGAGACGGCCTCCAGCGTGCGCCCGGCGTTCACGCGGCACCGTCCGCGGCGCCCGCGGGCACGCTCTCGGCGTCGGACGCCGCTGCCGCGCCGGCCGGGACGTCCGCCCGGACCGCCGCGGGCGCGGGGAGCCGCCCCGGCCGCCCGTCCCGGCCGCGCACGACCTCGTACTCGGCGAGGTCCACCCCCCGGGTCTCGCGCCGGAACTCCGCGGTCGTCCCGGGCCACACCGTGGTGTTGCGGCCGTTCGCGTCGAGGTACCAGCTGGTGCAGCCGCCGGTGTTCCACACGGTGCGCTTCATCCGTTCCTGCACGCGCCGGTTCCAGGCCTGCACGGCGGAGGGGCGCGCGGCGAGCGCGGCGCGCCCGCCGAGTACGCCGAGCTGGCGGACGTAATCGGCCATGTAGTTCAGCTGCGACTCGATCATCAGGATCATCGAGCTGTTCCCGAGCCCGGTGTTGGGCCCGATGATCGTCATCCAGTTCGGGAAGCCCGCCGCGGTGGCCCCGCGCAGCGACCGCATCCCGTCCTTCCACTCGTCCGCGAGCGTGCGGCCCTCGGCGCCGACCACCCGGTCCGCGATCGGCATGTCCGTGACGTGGAAGCCCGTACCGAAGACGATGGCGTCCACCTCGGTCTCCGTGCCGTCGGCCGCGACCAGCACCGAACCGCGGATCTCCTTCAGCCCGGAGGCCACGAGGTCCACGTTGGGCCGGGCGAGCGCCGGGTAGTACTCGCTCGACAGCAGGATCCGCTTGCAGCCGATCCGGTACGAGGGCGTCAGCTTGGCCCGCAGCTGCGGGTCCTTGATCGAGCGGGCCATGTTGGCCTTGGCCAGGGATTCGATCAGGCCGAGCCGGTTCGGGTGCTTGGTGAAGGCGCCGACCTGGAGTTCCCGGATCCCCCACAGCAGGCCGCGGCGCGCGGCGCGGGTGAAGGGCAGCTGGCGGTGCAGCCAGCGCTCGCCCGCGCTGATGGCGCGGTCGGTGCGGGGCATCACCCACGGCGGGGTGCGCTGGAAGAGGGTCAGCCGCTCCACGTCGGGGGCGATCGCGGGCACGATCTGGATCGCCGAGGCGCCCGTGCCGATCATGGCGACGCGCTTGCCGCGCACGTCGTAGTCGTGGTCCCAGCGCGCCGAGTGGAAGACCTTGCCGGGGAACTCGGCGAGCCCCGGGATCTCCGGCATCCTGGGATCGGAGAGCGGCCCGGTCGCGGAGACGACGACGTCGGCGGTGAAGGAGCCCCGCGAGGTCTCGATCTCCCAGCGCAGCTCGTCCGCGTCCCAGCGCATCAGCTCGACTTCGGTGTTCAGCCGCAGGTGCGGGCGCAGCCCGAAGGTGTCGGCGACGTGCTCCAGGTAGGCGCGGATGTGCGGCTGCCCGGAGAACGTGCGCGGCCAGTCGGGATTGGGCGCGAAGGAGAAGGAATAGAGGTGCGAGGGCACGTCGCACGCGCACCCCGGGTAGTTGTTGTCGCGCCAGGTCCCGCCCACCGAGTCCGCGCGCTCCAGGACGACGAAGTCCGTGATCCCCTCGCGCCGCAGCCGTACGGCGGCGCCGAGCCCGCCGAACCCGGACCCGACCACCGCCACCCGTACGTGCTCACGCTCATCCGCGCGTCCACCCATGCCCGCCGCCTCCGCTTCCGCTTCCGCTTCATTCACAGCCTGCACCCCGCAATCGCGCCAGCAATCACTGGCACGGTTGGAGCGTAGAGCAGCTCCGTACCCATGGGTAGGGGTCGCGGCGGGAAAGTTACCCGCGGTACGCCATAGGGTGCGCCTGTGGTGGACAACGAGACGGAAGAGGCGGGTCCGACCCGGTCGGCGGAGCCGGTGCGCGAGTACCGCACGGAGGAGCTGGCCGAGGCCGCGGGCATCACCGTGCGCACCCTGCGCTTCTACCGCGAGCGCAAACTGCTCCCACCACCGCGCCGCGAGGGCCGCATCGCCTGGTACGACGGCCACCACCTGGCCCGGCTGCGCACCATCGCCGCGCTGCTGGACCGCGGCCACACCCTCGGCGGCATCGCCGAACTGACCGCAGCCTTCGAGAACGGCCGCGACGTCGGCCAGCTCGGCGAGCTGCTCGGCATCGGCTGGTCCCAGGAGACCCCGGTCCGGCTCACCCCGCAGGCACTCGCCGACTACTTCGAGGGCGAGGTCACCCCGGAGAACCTGGCGGCCTCCCTCGACCTCGGCTACCTCGCCACCGACGGCGACGAGATCGTGCACGTCAGCCGCCGCCTGCTCGACGTGTCCTCGGCGCTGGTCCGCGAGGGGGTCCCGCTGTCGGCCGTCCTGGAGACGGGCCGCCGGGTGCGCGCCCACGCGGACGCCCTGGCCGTGCTGTTCGCCGAGCTGATGGCGGCCCACCTGTCCGAGGACGCGCTGCCGCGGCTGCGCCCGCTCGCGAAGAGCGTGGTGGAGGCGGAGCTGACGATGGCGATGGACCGCCTGCTGACCGCCCGGGACCGGACCCCGACGGCCCTTCCCGGTCAGCCCAGTTCGTAGACGACGGTCACCGGAGCGTGGTCCGACCACCGCTCCGGGTGGGTCTCGGCGCGCTCGACGAACGCCTTGACGGCCTTGCCCGCCAGTCCCGGCGAGGCCACGTGCAGGTCGATCCGCCAGCCCGCGTCGTTGTCGAAGGCCCGCCCCCGGTAGGACCACCAGGAGTACGGGCCCTCGCCCTCGGGCTGCAGTGCGCGCACCACGTCCACGTATCCGGCCCGGTCATAGACCTGCCCGAGCCACTCGCGCTCCTCGGGGAGGAAGCCCGCGTTCTTCCGGTTGGTCTTCCAGTTCTTCAGGTCGGCTTCGCGGTGGCAGATGTTCCAGTCCCCGCAGACCAGCACCTCGCGCCCGTCGGCCGCGGCGCGCGCCCTGAGCGCGACGAGGTAGGCGCTGAACTCCTCCATGAAGCGGTACTTCTCGTCCTGCTTCTCGGTCCCCGCCTCACCGGAGGGCAGGTAGAGGCTGGCGACGGTCACCCCGGGGAGGTCGATCTCCAGGTACCGCCCGGCGGCGTCGAACTCCGCGCTCCCGAAGCCGACCCGCACCCGCTCGGGCGCCCGCCGCGTGTACAGCGCGACCCCGGCCCGGCCCTTGGCGGCGGCGGGCGCGAAGACGGTGTGCCAGCCCTCGGGCCGCCGGACCTCCTCGGGAATCTGCCCCTCCTCGGCCCTGACCTCCTGGAGGCAGACCACGTCGGCATCGGACCCGGCGAGCCACTCGCCGAAACCCTTCTTCGCGGCGGCGCGGATTCCGTTCACATTCACGGACGTCACAGTGATCAAGACTTGCTCCCCAGCATCGCGCCCCCACGTCACCCAAAACGGTCACCAGCGTACCTGCGCGCACGACGGCCGTACGATGTTCGAATGCCTCACGGGATCCAGCTCCGCGCCGTACCGTACGACCACCCGGACGCGGTCAAGCTCAACGACCAGGTCCAGCTCGAGTACCAGGCGCGCTATCAGGGCGACGGCGACGTCACCCCCCTCGACCCGGCCATGTTCGCCCCGCCGAACGGCCTGTACCTCCTCGCCTACGACGCCCACGACACCCCCGTCGCGAGCGGGGGCTGGCGCGCCATGGACGCGAACGGGGAGGGCTACGAGGACGGCGACGCCGAACTGAAGCGCATGTACGTCATACCCGAGGCCCGGGGCCTGGGCCTGGCCCGCCGCATCCTGGCGGACCTGGAGGCGGACGCCCGCCGCGCGGGCCGCACCCGCATGGTCCTGGAAACGGGCGACCAGCAGCCGGAAGCCCTGGCGTTGTACGCCTCGGAGAACTACACCCCGGCCCCGAACAAGTTCGGCCACTACCGCGACTACGACTCCAGCCGCTGCATGACGAAACCCCTGACCCCGTAACGGGCCCCGCCGCCGGCCGCCTCCCGGCCGCGCCCCGGCGCCCCCGGGGCTCCGCCCCGGACCCCGCTGTCCGGGGCCTGCGGCATGATCACCCCATGACGCATGGATCCACCGCCGCCTTCCGCCGCCTCGCCCACCAGCACCTGCCCGCCGACGCGGCCGAGCGCTGGGTCGGGTTGCTGCGCCCCGGGGTACGCCTCGAAGTGGGCGTCGGCACCGGCGGAGCGGTCGGGAGGCTCGGCGGCCTGCCGCGCCTGCCGGCCGGGGTGGAGTGGCCCGTCTGGGAAGGCCACGGCCCCCTCTCCCTCGTCGCCTCCGTCGACTGCGCGGCGCTGCCGGCCGACGCCCTCGACATCGCGTTCCCCGCCGACGGCACCCTGCTCTTCTTCTACTTCGACGGCCGGCTCGACGACGGCGACGACGCCCTGGTCCTGGCCGCGGACCCGGACAGCCGGGCCGGTGCGCGCGTACTCCACGTCCCCGTCGGCGCCGACCCCGTGGAGCGAGAGGCCCCGCCGGGCCTGGCCCCGTACCCCGTCGCGTACCTGACGGCCCGCCCGACGATGACCTCCACCGAACCCTGGCACCCCCACGTCCAGCGGACCTTCGCCCCGCAGGCCGCCTTCGGCAGCCGCTACGACCACCCCGTGTGCGGGCAGGAGTTCCTCGACGCGGTCTGGGACTTCGACGGCGACGTGGGCCACCAGCTCGGCGGCCACGCGCACGCCATCCACAACCCCGTGGAACTGGAGATCGCCGACGCGGCCCTGGGCGGCGCGACGTCCTGGGACGACCCGCTGATCCGTGACGAGGTCGACCGGTGGGTCCTGCTGGCCCAGTTCGACAGTGAGAACGCCGCCGACATGATGTGGGGCGACTGCGGGGCCCTGTACTGGCTGATCCGCCCCGAGGACCTGGCCGCCCTGCGCTTCGACCGCGCCCTGTTCACCTGGCAGTGCGGCTAGTGCCGTGACCGGAAGCACGAGGTCCTACCGAGGAGGGCCGACCGGGTTCCCGGCCGCACGGAGCAGAGGGGCTCGCACCGCACCAGTCCCCGCGATGCCCATGCCGACGACACTCACCGCCGACAGCAGCCCGGCCGCTGAAGGCTGAACCATGAGATTGAGGGCGAGCGGCCCGACCGTACCGGCGACGACGGCCCCCACCATCGCGACTCCCCATCGGAGAACTCGGGGGACACCCGAACCGACCACGATGAGGACGCCCGAGACCGCGGTCACCACGAGCGCCGCCACCAACACGGCGCCCCAGGGCACACCGGGAATCTCCGGCCCGAATGCCGTACCGCGTACGGTCTCCCGACTGGAGATCCACAGGTAGAGAGTGGCACCGGTACAGACTTCGGCTATCGCACTCCACGCAAGGTAGTAGCTCCTCGTATGGCGGCCCGCGGCGCTTCGTCCCATGATCCGTGACCCTAATCGGTCATGGGACGGGCGCCGTATCGGTGGTGCGGGGCGCTCATGGACCTCGTACGCGGCTGGCCCTGGTCAACTCGGCCGCCAGGACCACGTAGAGTGGCACTACCGACGCGGGGTGGAGCAGCTCGGTAGCTCGCTGGGCTCATAACCCAGAGGTCGCAGGTTCAAATCCTGTCCCCGCTACACATGCGAAGGGGCCCGGCATCAGCCGGGCCCCTTCGGCGTTCCCCGCGACGCCGCACGCGTGCGTGCCCGCGCGGCTACGCGGCGCCTCGCGGTGACGGCGGTACACATCAAGGTGCACGTCAAGGTCCTTGTACGGACACCACCTCGGACACACCCCGCAAACGCCGAGATCCCGCCCGGTCTTTCGACCGGACGGGATCTCGGGACGTCCTCGGGAGCAACCCGCGAACTGTCGTTTGTGGACCTGTGGGGATTTGAACCCCAGACCCCCTCGATGCGAACGAGGTGCGCTACCAGACTGCGCCACAGGCCCTTGCGACGTGTGAAACATTAGCATCCCATCCGGGGTGCACGGAAATCCGTTGCTCCGCAGGTCACGTCACTCGCGCGTCACCCGTGTCACTCGTTCGCCGCGCGCGGGCGGTCGTCGCCCTCGTACTGGTCGAACAGCGGGGTGCGGCCCCGGTCGCGGCTGCGGCGGGGGGTGGGCGGGGCGGGCTTCTGCTCCGCGCGCGCCTCCGGCCTCGGCTGCTGCGCGCGCAGTCGGGGTTCCGTCGGCTCCGCCGTGCTGGAGCGGGCCGAGCTCCAGGAGTCGGGGGCCGCCGGACCCGTGGCGCGGGGGGCGACGGGCGCCGTCACGTACGTCGGCAGCGGGACCGGCACCGGCTCCCAGCTGTCACCGCGCGCCGGGCCCCGCTCGCGCTCGCGCTGCTGGTCCACCCACTCCGCGTGGTCGGTCTGCTCGACCAGGGCCCGTCGGCCCGCCTCCTGCGGGGAGACCGGTGGCGCAGGGTCCGGTTCGGAGCCCGCGGCGGCGGTGTCCTCGGCCTCGCGGCGGCGCGGGCGGTTCTCGCGCAGTCGCCGGGCAGCGGTCTCGGCGCGGCGCCGGTCCATGGTGAACACGAACCGCCGGCGCTCCCGGACCCGCAGGTGCACGATGTACGCGCTGAGCAAGGCGGCGGGCAGGGCGGGCGCCCACAGGTACCGCAGGCCGCCGACCGCGGCGACGACCGCGCCGAGCGTGAAGACGAGGAAGAGCATCGCGATGGTGCGCCGTCGGCGCGCGAGGACCTGGAGGCGCTGCTCGCGCCGGGCGCGCTCGGCGCGGTCCGCGCGCTCGGAGCTCGCGCCCCGCGGTTCCGCCCTGGTTCTGGGCACACCGATGAACCGGGCGTCGGCGTCGACGGAATTCACTTTCTCCGTCGCGGCGTCCGGGTTCACGTGGGGCTGGGGTTCCGCCTCCTCGTCACCGCGCTCACGCAGTTCCCTGGCGTAACGGCGCTCCATTCCCGCCCGGCCGGAAAGCAGCCGGATGGCGGTGGAGAAGCGTTCCGTCGGACGGGCTTCGTTCAGCTCGTCCTGCCTCCGGAGCCACATGGGCACCAAGTAGGCGGCCCAGGCCCCGACAATGACTGCGTAGATGAGGCCGCTGCTGCTCACACCCCACACCGTAGAGGGGGACGGCCGGGCGAATCCGCCAATTGAGCCGGTGTGTCGCACGATCCGGCTGATATCACGGACTTTTTTTGTGATTCTTCGGATCAGGTTATGGACGGCGCCCGATCGGAGCCCGATCGGGGCCCTTTATTCGAACTTTTATTCGAATAAAGGGAAAAGGGGCACTCCCTATTTCCTCGGGTGGTCCTGACCGTGCCCGTGCCGTTCCCGCCGCCACCGGCTGAGAAGTCCTTCCCGCGCCTCCTCCGCCGTCAGCGCGAAGACGAGGTGGTCCCGCCAGGCGCCGTCGATGTGGAGGTAGCGCGGACGCATCCCCTCCTCGCGGAACCCCAGCTTCTCCACGACCCGGCGGCTCGGCCCGTTCTCCGGCCGGATGCACACCTCGATCCGGTGCAGCCCGACCTGGCGGAAGCAGTGGTCCACGGCCAGCGCCACCGCCGTCGGCATCACGCCCCGCCCGGCGACGTCCCGGTCCACCCAGTACCCGACGTGGCCCGCGCACATGGAGCCCCAGGTGATCCCGGCGACCGTCAACTGTCCGACGAGCCCGCCCTGGTACTCGATGACGAACGGCAGCATCCGGCCCCCGTTGGCCTCGGCCCGCAGATGGCGGACCATCTGGCGGTACGTCGGCCGCTGCACGACCGGCCCCCAGGGCGCGGCGGGCGGGATCGTCGCCTCCCACGGCCGCAGCCAGTCGCGGTTGCGCCGGTTCACCTCGCGCCAGGCGCGCTGGTCACGGACTCTTATCGGCCGGAGCGTGACATCGCCGTCCGTCAGCACCACCGGCCAGGTGGGTCCGTTCAGCTCGGGCTCCCGGGTCTGGGATGGTCGCCGCCCCGGATCTGGTCGACGGCGTGGAGCAGGATGCGGTCCAGGACGGTCAGGCCGTCCCGTACGCCGCCGGTCGAACCCGGCAGGTTGACGATCAGCGTGTGCCCGGCCACCCCCGCCAGGCCCCGGGACAGGGCGGCGGTCGGTACCTTCGCCAGGCCCTCGGCGCGGATGGCCTGCGGGATGCCGGGGACCTCGTAGTCCAGGACCCGCGCGGTGGCGTCCGGGGTCCGGTCGGTGGGCGAGATCCCGGTACCGCCGGTCGTGAGGATGACGTCGTACCCGGCGGCCACCCCTTCGCGCAGGGCCTGCTCGACGGGGTCCCCGTCCGGCACCACGCGCGGGCCGTCCACCGCGAAGCCGAGACCGGCCAGGGCGTCCGCGAGCAGCGGGCCGCCCTTGTCGGCGTACACGCCCCGCGCGGCGCGGTTGGAGGCGGTGACGACCAGGGCGCGCAGCGGGGCGGCGGCCTCGGCGGCGGCCGGGGCGTGGCTCCAGGCCTCGCCGCCCACGGGGGTGTGGCTGTGGCTGTGGACCTCGCCGCCCCGCGGGGCGTTCACGCGCGGTTCCAGTCGCCGGACGTGCCGCCGGTCTTCTCCTCCACCCGGACGTCGGTGATGACCGCGCCCTTGTCCACGGCCTTGACCATGTCGATCACGGTGAGTCCGGCGACCGCGACGGCGGTCAGCGCCTCCATCTCGACGCCCGTACGGTCGGTGGTCTTGACGGTGGCGAGGATCTCCACGGCGTCGTCCGTCACCGACAGGTCGACCTTGACGCCCGAGACGGCCAGCGGGTGGCACAGCGGGATCAGGTCGGGGGTCCGCTTCGCGCCCATGATCCCGGCGATCCGCGCGGTGGCGAGGGCGTCGCCCTTGGGCACGCCCTCGCCCCGCAGCAGTTCGATCACCCGGGGCGACACGAGGACGCGGCCGCTCGCGCGGGCCGTCCGGGTCGTGACGTCCTTCTCGGACACGTCGACCATCCGGGCCGCGCCGGCCTCGTCGATGTGCGTCAGCCTGCTGTGCGTGCTCATAAGTGCGTGCCGCTCCCGTCCGGGCCCCGCAAGGGCCTGTGTGGTGCAACACGCTACCCGCACCGGGCGGGGTTCAGCCGAGCAGGACCACTTCCAGCTCGGTCCCGGGCTCGACCGAGGTGACGTCCTCCGGTACGACCATCAGCGAGTCCGCGTGCGCCAGGGCGGCGATCAGGTGCGAACCCGATCCGCCGACCGGGGAGACCGTGCCGGCCGCCGGGTCGTACGCGCCGCGCAGGAACTGGCGGCGCCCGGCCGGGGAGCGCAGCGCCTTGTCGGCCCGGAGCGCGGCCCGGAGCACCGGACGGTGCGGATCCGCGGCGGGCAGGCCCATCAGGGCCCGGATCGCGGGGCGGACGAAGAGTTCGAAGGAGACGTACGACGACACCGGGTTGCCGGGCAGGGCGAGCAGCGGGGTGTGGTCGGGGCCGACCGTGCCGAAGCCCTGCGGCTTGCCGGGCTGCATGGCGAGCTTGCGGAAGTCCACCCCCGCGGCGTCGACGTCGTCCTCACCGCGGGACACGCTGGTCAGCGCCTCCTTGACCACGTCGTACGCGCCGACGCTGACGCCGCCCGTCGTCACGACCAGGTCGGCCCGGATCAGTTGGTCCTCGATGGTGGAGCGCAGCGTGTCGGCGTCGTCGGCGACCGCGCCGACGCGGTAGGCGATGGCTCCGGCGTCGCGGGCCGCGGCGGCCAGCGCGAAGCTGTTGGAGTCGTAGATCCGGCCGTCGGTCAACGGTTCGCCGGGCTGGACCAGTTCACTGCCGGTGGACATGACGACCACCCGGGCGCGCGGGCGCACCCGGACGGTGGCGCGTCCGATGGCGGCGAGCAGCGCGATCTGCGGGGGGCCGAGCACGGTGCCCGCGCTCAGCGCGAGGTCCCCGGCCTGTACGTCGCTGCCGCGCGGGCGGACGTGCGCGCGGGCCTCGGCGGCCCGGTGCACCCGGACCTCGCCGCCCGCGCCGTCGGGATCCGCACTGGCCGGGGTCATCCCCGAGGCCGCGCCGCCGCCCGTACCGCCGTCGGTCCATTCGACCGGTACGACGGCTTCCGCGCCGGGGGGCAGCGGGGCTCCGGTCATGATGCGGGCGGCTTCGCCGGGGCCGACGGTGGGCAGGTCTCCGCTGCCCGCCGCGACGTCCCCGATGACCGTCAGCACCGCGGGGAACTCCTCGCTCGCACCCTGGACATCGGCGACGCGGACGGCGTACCCGTCCATGGAGCTGTTGTCGAAGGGCGGCAGGGCGACGGGCACGGTGACGTCCTCGACCAGGACACAGCCCTGGGCGTCCAGCAGCTGGAGCTCGATCGGCTCCAGCGGCCGGACCGTGGCGAGGACGTCCGCGAGGTGCTCGTCGACCGACCACAGGCGCTGGTGGCCGGTTTCCCCCGGTGCGGAACTGGTCAAGGTGCTACATCTCCTCCGTGACGTAACTGTGAAGCCAGGTGCGGAACTCCGGGCCCAGGTCCTCGCGCTCGCACGCGAGGCGGACGATGGCCCGCAGGTAGTCCCCGCGGTCCCCGGTGTCGTAGCGACGGCCCCGGAAGACCACGCCGTGCACCGGGCCGCCGATGGATTCGTCGGCGGCCAGCTTCTGCAGGGCGTCGGTGAGCTGGATCTCCCCACCGCGGCCCGGCTCGGTCTCCCGCAGTATGTCGAAGATCGTGGGGCTGAGGACGTAGCGTCCGATGATCGCGTAGTTGCTGGGTGCCTCGTCCGCGTCCGGCTTCTCGACCAGACCGGTGATCCGGACGATCCCGTCCTCGTCGGTGTTCTCGACGGCGGCGCAGCCGTAGAGGTGGATGGACTTGGGGTCCACCTCCATCAGCGCGATGACGGTTCCGCCGGTGCGCTGCTGCAGCTCGACCATCTGCTGGAGCAGCGGGTCGCGCGGGTCGATCAGGTCGTCGCCGAGGAGGACGGCGAAGGGCTCGTCGCCCACGTGCGGGGCGGCGCAGAGGACGGCGTGGCCGAGGCCGCGCGGGTCGCCCTGGCGGACGTAGTGCATGGTGGCCAGGTCGCTGGATTCCTGGACCTTCTTCAGCCGGTCGTCGTCGCCCTTGGCGATGAGGGCCGACTCCAGCTCGTAGTTCCGGTCGAAGTGGTCTTCCAGGGGACGCTTGTTACGCCCAGTGATCATGAGTACGTCGTCGAGTCCGGCCGCGACGGCCTCCTCGACCACGTACTGGATGGCCGGCTTGTCCACGACCGGGAGCATTTCCTTCGGGGTGGCCTTCGTCGCCGGAAGGAAGCGAGTGCCGAGGCCCGCGGCCGGGATGACGGCCTTCTTGATCACGGGGTGCAACTGAGTCATGGGCGAAACGATAGTCGGTGGCCCGGACTGCTATGCGAGAACCCGGTGAATTTTTCCCCTGTCTGTCCTGAATTAGAAGGGTTTTCGAGCCAGCTGTGGTACAGAACCGTTCCAACAAAGCGGAATTGCGCCGCTCACTTCTCGCCAGTCGCCGCGCCCTGACCGACGCCTCGGTGCGTACGTCGGCCCGCGCGCTCGCCCACCGCGCCCTCGGCCTGCCCGAGCTGTCCGACGCGGGCACCGTCGCGGCGTACGTCTCCGTCGGCGCCGAACCCGGCACCCGCGACCTGCTCGACGCGCTGCGCGAGCGCGGGGTCCGCGTCCTGCTGCCCGTCCTGCTCCCCGACAACGACCTCGACTGGGCCGCGTACGACGGGCCCGCGAGCCTGGCCGGCACGGCGCACGCCGGGAAGATGGCCCTGCTGGAACCCGCCGGTCCGCGGCTCGGGCCGGACGCGGTGACCGGCGCCGGGGCGGTCCTGCTGCCCGGGCTGGCGGTGGACGGGCGCGGGATGCGGCTGGGGCGCGGCGGGGGCTCGTACGACCGGGTGCTCGCGCGCCTGGAGCGCGCGGGCGCGCATCCGGCGCTGGTGGTGCTCCTCTACGACGAAGAGGTGGTCGCGCGGGTCCCGGAGGAACCGCACGACCACCCCGTGCACGCCGTGGTCACCCCGTCGGGGGTGCGCCGTTTCGGACCCTAGGGCTTGAGGGTCAGGGTCTCGACCGTCGCCTTGGCGACCGCGTCCTTGCCGAACGCCCAGTCCAGCAGCTCGCCCTTGGCCCACATGTCCGTCTGGTCGGTGTAGTGGTCGGCGTAGGCGTGGCCCGAGGCCCCGGTCAGGTTGATCCAGCGGGACTTGTCGAGGTCGTTGAGGTTGACGACCATGCGCATCGACGGGACCCAGGTGACCGCGTAGCCGCTGGAGGCGTTCCAGCCGGTGGCGTTGACCGTGGCCTCGCCGCCGCCCAGGTTCCAGGGACCGCGGTTGAGCAGCCACTTCAGTGCGCCGGGACCCTCGGTGCCGATGGTCTGGTTCTTCAGCGTCAGCTGGTGCAGGCGGCCCCAGCTCCAGCTCGACTGGTCCTTGCCGAGCTTGGCCGTCAGCTCCCAGCGGGCGTCCTTCATGGCCCGCGCGAACAGCTCGTCGCGGGTGGAGGTCGCCTGGTCCGAGTACAGGGCGGGCGACTGCCACCAGGCCGACTTCTCGTCCTTGACCAGCTTGCGGACCACCTCGAACCAGCGGTCACCGCCGTCCGGTTGAGCCGAGTCCGGGCCGCGCTCGCCGCATTCGCGGACCACCACGGCCAGGTCGTCGGCCGGGCCGGTGCCATTGCCCTTGACGTTCATGCAGCTGTCCCTGACCCGGAGTTCCTTGGGCATCTTGTCGCCGAAGGACAGCTTGAGGATGTTGCGCCAGACCGCGTTGAAGTAGGCGGCCGCCGCCGAGTCGGGCTCCTGGGTGTAGTTCCAGCCCTCCAGCAGCTTCTGGGCGGAGCGCACGTCCGGGTCCGAGACGGAGATCTTGGTCAGCATGGGCGCCAACAGCGCGGCGATCTCGCTGCTGTTGTCCATCTGCATGGTCCGCATGTCGTCGGTGGAGATCTTCCCGCTGTCCTTGATCTTCGCCTCGATGAGGTCGTTGATCCGCTGGCTGCGGGCGCCGTAGCCCCAGTCGGTGGTCAGCGTGTACGGGTACTTGCCGGAGCCGGTGCCGCTCTCCACGACCGCCTGGTTGGCGGTGACGACGTAACCGCGCTGCGGGTTGAACTCGGAGGGCAGCTCCGCCTGGGGGATGAAGCCCTTCCAGGCGTACTTCGAGTCCCAGCCCGGGGCGGGCATCCGGCCGTCGCCCGTGGTGCGGAGCGGGATCCTGCCCGGGGCCTGGTAGCCGATGTTGCCCGTGGCGCCCTTGTTGTCGGCGTAGATCAGGTTCTGCGAGGGGACCTCGAACTCGGCGGCTGCGGCCCGGAAGCCCGGCCAGTCCTTCGCCCGGTTGATCTTGAAGACCGCGTCCATCGACTTGCCCGGGTCCAGGGCGGTCCAGCGCAGGGCGACGCCGTAGCCGTTGCCGCGGTCGGGGGCCGCGCCGCCGACCGGGGCGCGGTTGCCGACGGTGCCCAGCTCGTCGCTGCGGTCGGAGACCAGCGGACCGTTGTTGGTGGTCCGCACGGTGATCTTCTTCGAGGGGCCGCCCGCGACCTTGATGACCTCTTCACGGGTGGTGAAGGGGAGCACCTTGCCGTCGTAGACGTAGCCCTCGGGCTTGATCTGCTCAAGGTAGAGGTCGGTGACGTCGGCGCCGAGGTTGGTCATGCCCCAGGCGATGTCGGCGTTGTGTCCGATGACCACACCGGGCATGCCCGAGAAGGTGAACCCGGCGACGTCGTACTGGCAGGACGCGGAGACCGCGCGGCAGTGCAGGCCCATCTGGTACCAGACGGAGGGCAGCTGCGGGGCGAGGTGCGGGTCGTTCGCGAGCAGCGGCTTGCCGGTGGTCGTGTACTTGCCCGCGACGACCCAGGAGTTCGAGCCGATGCCGCTGCCGTTGGGACCGAGCAGCGCCGGGATCTGGTCCAGGGTGGCGGCCAGCGAGGTCAGCCGGGTGCGCAGGCCCGCGCTGGCGCCCTGGACGGTGGTGTTGTCCACGGCGCTGGTGTTCGCGGAGGCGCCGGTGCTCGCGGAGGTGCCAGTGTTCGCGGAGGCGCCGGTGCTCGCCGACGTGCTGGTGTTCGCGCCCGATCCGCTCGACGAACCGGAGGCCGTGCTGCCCTGGGCGACGTACTTGCCGCCCTCGACCTTGCCGCCGTCGACGATCGCCTTGTTCCGGTCGAACGGGTACGGCGGGTACAGCTCGTCGATCTGGGCCTGCGTGAGCTTTCCGGTCATCAGCGAGCGGTCGATCTCGTCCTGCATGTTGCCGCGCAGGTCCCAGGCCATAGCCTTGAGCCAGGCCACCGAGTCGACCGGGGTCCACTGCTCGGGCTGGTAGTCCTCGCTGAGCTTGAGGGCCGCGTGCTCCACCGAGAGGTCCTTGCCGGACTTGCCCTTGAGGTACGCGTTGACCCCATCGGCGTAGGCTTGGAGGTACTTCTTCGTCTCGGGTGAGAGCTTGGTGTCGTACTCGGTCTGCGCGACCTGACGCCAGCCCAGCGTGCGCAGGAAGGCGTCCGTCTCGACCTGACCGGATCCGAACATCTCGGAGAGCCTGCCGGAGGTCATGTGGCGTCGTACGTCCATCTCCCAGAACCGGTCCTGCGCCTGCACGAAGCCCTGCGCTCGGAAGAGGTCCTGATCGGTGTCGGCGTACAGCTGCGGAATGCCGTTGGCATCGCGCTTGACCTCGACGGGCGCGGTGAGCCCGGCGAGCTTGAGGGTGCCGGTCGTCTGCGGGTAGGAGGCGCGCACACTGTCCACGCTCCAGTACGCCCCGTAGCCAAGGCCCGCGACGAGCGCCAGCACCAGCGTGAGCACGATCAGACGGGCGCGTCGTCCCTTCTTCTTGACGGAAGGGGCGGATTCGTTGGCGGGCATCGCTGTCCTTCGCGGGGCAGGGTGGTCCTGGAGTGCTGGAGCAACCATAGGCGCAGGGCGCCTCGCGGTGATCCGCGAGGGGTCCCGGCGGCCGGCAGCGGAACCGCCGGGCGTTTCACAATGGGATCGACCGTCAAGAAATCGTCAAAGATTAGGTAAGGTAACGAAGTACTTGCCGCCGGAGGAACGTTCCGGCAGGCGCTCCGAGGGAAGGATCGCCCGCTGACTGTTCACCAGCTCAATGAGCTTCTGCTGGTCTGCTCGCTCGTGCTGCTCATCGCCGTCGCGGCGGTGCGCGTCTCCTCGCGCAGCGGGCTCCCCAGTCTGCTCATCTACCTCGGCATAGGTATCGCGATAGGCCAGGACGGCATCGGCAACGTCGTCTTCGACAACGCCGAACTGACGCAGGTCATCGGCTACGCGGCCCTCGTGGTGATCCTCGCCGAGGGTGGTCTGGGCACGAAGTGGAAAGAGGTCAGACCGGCGCTGCCCGCGGCGATCGTGCTGTCGCTGGTCGGCGTCGCGGTCAGCGTGGGCGTCACGGCCGCCGGAGCGCACTACCTGGTGGGGCTGGAGTGGCGCCAGGCGCTGCTGATCGGGGCCGTCGTCTCCTCGACGGACGCCGCCGCCGTCTTCTCCGTACTGCGCAAGGTGCCGCTTCCCTCGCGGGTGACCGGTGTGCTGGAAGCCGAATCCGGCTTCAACGACGCTCCCGTGGTGATCCTGGTCGTGGCCTTCGCCACGGTCGGTCCGGTCGACGACTGGTACGTCCTGCTCGGGAAGATAGCCCTGGAACTCGCCATCGGCGTCGCGATAGGCCTGTCCGTGGGCTTCGTGGGGGCCTACGGCCTGCGGCACGTGGCCCTGCCCGCCTCCGGCCTCTACCCGATCGCCGTGATGGCGATCGCCGTGACGGCGTACGCGGCGGGCGCGATGGCCCACGGCTCCGGCTTCCTCGCCGTGTACCTGGCCGCGATGGTGCTGGGGAACGCGAAGCTGCCGCACTGGCCCGCGACCCGCGGGTTCGCGGACGGGCTCGGCTGGATCGCCCAGATCGGCATGTTCGTCCTGCTCGGTCTGCTGGTCACCCCGCACGACCTGGTGCACGACTTCTGGCCCGCGGTGATCATCGGCCTGGTGCTGACCATGGTGGCGCGCCCGCTGGAGGTGTTCCTGAGCCTGCTGCCCTTCCGGGTGCCCTGGCAGGAGCAGGCCCTGATGTCCTGGGCGGGCCTGCGCGGCGCCGTCCCCATCATCCTGGCGACCATCCCGATGGTGTCCGGGATCGAGGGCAGCGACCGGGTCTTCAACATCGTCTTCGTGCTGGTCGTCGTCTACACCCTGGTCCAGGGGCCGACGCTGCCGTGGCTGGCGCGCACGCTCAAGCTCGGGGACTCGGGGGCGGCCGCCGCGGACCTCGGGATCGAATCGGCGCCGCTGGAGCGGCTGCGCGGGCACCTGCTGTCGTTCGGGATCCCGGAGGGCTCCCGGATGAGCGGGGTCGAGGTCAGCGAGCTGCGGCTGCCCGCCGGGGCGGCCGTGACACTGGTGGTCCGGGACACGAAGAGCTTCGTACCGCTGCCCGCGACCGTGCTGCGGCGCGGGGACGAGCTGCTGGTGGTGGCGACCGACCCGGTGCGCGACGCCACGGAGGCGCGGCTGCGGGCGGTGGCCCGGGGCGGCAAGCTGGCGGGCTGGCTGGGGACGGGCGGGGCAACGGCCGTGACGCACCGGGGGCCGGGTCCGAAGCAGGGGCCCAGGACGGGGCCGAAGTAGGGCCCCGGCGGGGCCGGGGGCCTGCCGTCGGGGTCGAGGCGTGGCCGGGGTGGGCTCGGGGCGCGGCCGGGCTGAGGTCGAAAGGAGACAGGTTCGATGCCCACTGGCCGGTTCTGCCCTGTTTTCAGGGGTACCGGAAGGCGAAGTTCCCGTTAATCGCAGGTGAAGACATTCGATGTCGCCGCAATCACAGGGCGCTATGGGCACTTTGCCTGTAGCATGAAGGCACACCATATCGAACCAACTCTGTCTGACGCAGAGCTGGCGCGACCGCTCGGCGGCCGTGGCTCCCTCCCGCAGTGGGCGCCCAGGTATCACTCGGTTCGGCGCAAGAGGACAGCTCTCGGGGCTCCCACATGTACGGGTGCGGCTCGCTCACAAGGCGGCGCACCGTCCGCAGTCGGGGAGTTCTACCAGGCAGCGGAAAGGCCAGGCCGTGACATCCGCGGTCACGACCGACACGACCCGCCCCGGCTACGGGCAGCTCCTGCGCACTCCCGGTGCCCTCAGCTTCCTGATCCCCGGCTTCGCCGCCCGGCAGCCCTTCGCGATGCTGACCATCGGCATCGTCCTGCTCGTCCAGAACACCACCGGATCCTTCGGTGACGCGGGCATCGTCGCCACCGTCACCGGCGTCTCGATGGCCCTGTTCGCCTCACAGACCGGCAAGCTCGCCGACCGGCGCGGCCAGGCCGCCGTCCTGATCCCCATCGTCTTCCTCCACGCCGCCTCCGTCGTCGGGCTGACCGTGCTCGCGCTGCTGGGCGCGCCGCTGTGGGCCCTCGCCCTGGCCGCCGTACCGGCCGGCGCCTCGGTGCCGCAGGTCGGGCCGATGGTCCGGGCCCGCTGGGCCGTCAAGCTCGAAGGCTCGCCGCTGCTGCCGACGGCCGCCGCGTGGGAGTCCGTCACCGACGAGCTGACCTTCGTGGTCGGCCCGGTGCTCGCGACCTTCCTGTGCACCCAGGTCCACCCCTCGGCCGGGCTGCTCACCGAGGCGGGCCTGACCCTCATCGGCGGTCTGCTGTTCGCCGCGCGGCGCGGCACCCAGCCCACGCCGGCCCCGCGCGTCGCGGGCCAGGCGAAGCACGCCTCGGCGCTGTCCTTCCCCGGTCTGCGCGTCCTGATCATCGCCTTCGTCGGCATCGGCGCCGTCTTCGGCGGCATGCTGATCTCGCTCGCCGCCTTCTCCGAGGAGATCGGCAACCCGGGCGCGAACGGCCTGCTCTACGGCGTCTTCGCGGGCGGCAACATGATCGCGGGCATCGCCTGCGGCACCGTCGCCTGGAAGATCGGCCCGCGTCGGCGCCTGATCCTCGGCTACGTCGGCCTCACGGCCGCCGCCTCCGTCCTCTGGACCGTGAACTCGGTCTTCCTGCTCGGCGGGCTCGGCCTGGTCGTCGGCCTGTGCATCGCCCCGGCCCTGATCACCGGCTACACGATGGTCGAGCAGCTGATTCCGGCCGCTTCGCGGACCGAGGCGTTCACCGCGCTGACCGGAGCGGTCGCCTTCGGGCAGGCCGCCGCGGTCACCGTCGCGGGCCGCCTGACCGACGCCCACGGGTCCTCGTACGGCTTCCTGGTCCCGGCCGTCGCCACCGCGCTCGCGCTGGTCACACTGCTGGCGCTGCGCTCCAAGCTGGCTCCGAAGGCCCCGAGCCGGATCATCGGCGCGTCCCGTCCTACGGCTACCGTGCGGGTGAACGAGCGTGCGAACGAGCGTGTCGTCGGTCACCGCGTACCGGTGACGGTGGACTGATCCGCCGGAATACGTCACCATGGAACGTCGTTAGCACTCATTGAGTCAGAGTGCCAGGAGGAAATTCGTGCCGACCTACCAGTACCAGTGCACCGAGTGCGGTGAGGGCCTTGAGGCCGTGCAGAAGTTCACCGATGACGCGCTGACCGTGTGCCCGAGCTGTGACGGACGCCTGAAGAAGGTGTTCTCCGCGGTCGGCATCGTCTTCAAGGGTTCCGGTTTCTACCGGAACGACAGCCGCGGCTCGTCGTCGAGCAGCACGCCGGCCTCCAAGCCCGCGTCCGCCCCGGCGGCGTCGTCCTCGACGTCCACCGCTTCGGCGTCCTCCTCGACGTCCTCGTCCTCCTCGGCGGGGTCCAAGAGCAGCAGCGGCACCTCGGCCGCCTGACGCCCCACCCTCCGCGTTCGAGCCCCGCGCCGGTCATACCGGCGGCGGGGCCCTTCGCATGCCCGGGCCTGGGAGCGCGCACCAGCCCCCACCGGCCCCGGGGCACCTCCCGGCGGTAGCCGGGGGAAGGTCCTTCGACCACACGGCCTAAGGTTCAGGACATGGTGAACGCAGAGATCGGTGTCATCGGCGGTTCGGGCTTCTACTCCTTCCTGGAGGACGTCTCCGAGATCGAGGTGGACACCCCGTACGGCAGGCCGAGCGACTCCCTCTTCGTCGGTGAGCTGGCCGGGCGCCAGGTCGCGTTCGTCCCCCGTCACGGGCGCGACCACAAGGTCCCGCCGCACAAGATCAATTACCGGGCCAACCTGTGGGCCCTGCGCTCCGTCGGCGTGCGCCAGGTGTTCGGCCCCTGCGCGGTGGGCGGGCTCCGCCCCGAGTACGGCCCCGGCACCCTGCTCGTACCGGACCAGCTGGTCGACCGTACGAAGTCCCGCGCCCAGACCTACTTCGACGGCGAACCCCTGCCAGGGGGAGGACCGGTTCCGAACGTCGTGCACACCACCTTCGCCGACCCGTACTGCCCGGTCGGCCGCGACTGGGAACCGGTGGACGGCGGCACCATGGTCGTCATCGAGGGCCCGCGCTTCTCGACCCGCGCCGAATCCCGCTGGCACGCGGCGGCGGGCTGGTCGGTGGTCGGCATGACCGGCCACCCCGAGGCCGTCCTCGCCCGCGAGCTGGGGCTCTGCTACACCTCGATCGCCCTGGTCACGGACCTGGACGCGGGCGCGGAGACCGGCGAGGGGGTCTCCCACACCGAGGTCCTGCGGGTGTTCGGCGAGAACGTCGGCCGCCTGCGCGAGGTGCTCTTCGACGCGGTGGCCGCCCTCCCGGTGACGGAGTCGCGCGACTGCCTGTGCACGCACGCCCACGACGGCTGGGACCTGGGCATCGAACTGCCGTAGGCCGCCGCCGGGGCTCGTGCGGTATGGGGTTCCCGCCGCCCCGTACCTCGCGTCCTCGCGTCCTCGCGTCAGAGGGTTTCGCGGAGGCGGTCGGCGAACTCCTTCGGGTGCGCGAGGAATCCGGCGTGGTCGCCCGGGAACTCGACCGCCGGAGCGGAGCCGAGGCGGTCCGCCAGGGCGAGGGCCGTGCGGTGCGCGGTCTGGCCCCGGGAATCGGCGCCCACGCCGACGACGATGCGGCTGGTACCGGCGGCCAGGGCCCGGAAATCGGGCTGGTGGGTGACGGTGCCGTGCAGCTCGTGGCCGAAGAAGCGGGCGCTGTTCAGCAGGTCCTGCGGGGACGGCTCGAAGGGCGCCTCCGCGTCCCTGTCCGGCCCCGTATCCGCCGGGGTCGCCGCCGGGGCCTGCCGGGTCGCCTGGGGCGGGGCGTCGGCGCTGGTCGCCGGGGCTCCCGGGGCCGTGTCGATCGTGGCCATGAAGCGGGCCCAGGCCGCGCCCACGCCCTCCCGGCGGAACACCTCGACGACCGCCTCGGCATCGGCGCGGCGTTCGGCGGCGTCGGGGAGCAGTTCCAGCAGGGGCGGTTCGTGCGCGACGAGGGTCCGTACCCGCCCGGGGTGGCGGGCGACGAGCGCGAGGCCGGTCACGGCGCCGCCACTGCTGCCGAACACGTCGGCGGACTCCGCGCCCAGCGCGTCCAGGACGGCGGCGACGTCGTCGGCCCGCAGCTCCGGCGTGGAGTCCTGCCCGGGGTCGTCGAGCACACTGCCGGAGATGCCCCGGGGGTCGAGGGTGACCACGGTGTGGTCGGCGGCGAGAACCTCGGCGGGCCCGCCGAAGGCCGAGGCGTCCATCGGCGCTCCCAGCAGCAGGAGCAGCGGCCCGGCGCCGCGTACCTCGTAGTGCAGGAGGGCCCCGGGCACCCGGAGGGTGTGCGACTGGGGGTGGAGGCCGTCGGTGGCGGTCATGGCGGGTCCTTTGCTGGGTGTCGGGCGCGGTCACAGGTAGGACCGCGGGCGGCGGCGGAACTCATCGGTCGTCCGCACCCTGCCCTGTCGGCCCCTCGTGCGGGTGACGGGGTTGTCCACAACCTGGGGACCGTCCACAGGCCGGAGCGGGGTCCGGGGAATCGGCGGATCGTGTGGGGAGTCCGGGCAGGGTGCCCGGAGTTCACCTGGCGAAGGGTGTGGTGACCATGTCCGGTTCCACTCGATCCACCCGATCCTCACTCCCCGGCCCCGCCGGCCCCGCTGTCCCGGCCGTCCCGTGCGGGCCCGCGCACACGGTGCCCGACTTCGCCCCGCTGCGGGTGGGGCGCGGCGGGGACCGGTTGCGCAGGGCGGTGCGGCGCAGGCGGCGGGTGGTGGGTGCGGGGCTGGCGGTGACGGCGGCCGTGCTGGCCGCCGCCGTCGGGCCCGAGGCGCAGGCCTCGCGGGGCGCGCCGTCCCCGCCGCCGCGGCCGGTGGTGGCGCCCGCGGCGGGGGCGCGGCCGGTGCCGCTGGTGTCGGCGCCGGTGCGGATCGCGGACGCGGCGACCGTCCGGCTGCTGAGCCCGGGGGACCGGGTGGACGTGGTGGCGGCGGAGCGGGACGGGCCGCCGCGGGTGCTCGCGGAGTCGGCCCGGGTTGCCGAAGTACCCGATCCGGACAAGGGTGTCGGGGACGGTGGGGCGCTCGTGGTCCTGTCGGTGCCCCGGGACACCGCGCGGGCTCTCGTGGGGGCGGGTGCCATGACGCGGCTGGCGGTGACCCTGTGCTGACGCGTACGGGTACTCGCGATGACGTCTGCACTCGCACGCGGACTCGCACGCGCGCGCAGTCAAGTCACCTGAAGGTGGGCCCCGATTGGACACGCCGCGCCCGGACTGCCGTAGCTTTCGGAACCGTTGGCTCCGAGTTCAGTACGAGCGAAATGAGATGCAGTGGTGAGCGAGAAGAAGACCGGCGTTCTGGCAGGCTTCAAGGCCTTCCTGATGCGCGGCAACGTGGTCGACCTCGCGGTGGCCGTAGTCATCGGCGCGGCGTTCACGAACATCGTGAACTCCGTGGTGAAGGGGATCATCAGCCCGCTGGTCGGCGCGATCGGCACCAAGGACCTGGACGCGTACTCGTCCTGCCTGAAGAGCCCCTGCCAGACCAACGCCAAGGGCGAGGTCGTGTCCGGCATCCCCATCATGTGGGGTTCCGTGCTGAACGCGACGCTCAGCTTCCTGATCACCGCCGCCGTCGTCTACTTCCTGATGGTGCTGCCGATGGCGAAGTACCTCGCCAAGCAGGAGCTGCGCCGCAAGGCCAGGGAAGGCGTTCAGGAGACCATGGAGATCACCGAGCTGGAGGTGCTCAAGGAGATCCGCGACGCGCTCGTCGCTCAGCGGAACGCGGGCGGCCAGGGGCGCGACGCCTCGGCCTGACTCAGATGTGGTGCGGGGGCTTCTCGTCGAGGAAGCGGGCCAGATCGGCAGCGCTGTCCGCGGCGGCCGGCCGTTCGCCCCAGCCCCGGTCCGTGTCGTCCGACGACTGCCGGTCCAGCGGGTCGTCGAAGTCGAGCCTGGGCTTCGGCCGGGACCCGGCGGGCTGGGGTGACTGCGGGCCGGAGGCGGGGGCGGTACTCATGCCTCAAGGGTACGGCCGCCCCCGCGGCCGGTCAGCTGGGAGCTTCGGCGCCCTTGCGGGCGTAGAACCACCAGCAGACGACCAGACAGGTCGCGTAGAACCCGATGAACATCCACAGCGCGTTGGTGACCGCCATGGCGGCGAACATCGCCGGGATGAAGAAGAAGCCGTAGGCGGCGATCGCGGAGGAGAAGCCGGTGACGGCGCCCGCCTCCATCTCCGACTGCTTCAGGGCGGCGGCCTGCACCTCGGGGCCCTGACCCTCGGCCAGCTTCGCGTGCTGGTCCCGGAAGATGACCGGGATCTGCCGGAAGGTCGAGCCGTTGCCCATCCCGGAGAAGAAGAAGGCCACGAGGAAGCCGATGAAGAAGGTCCAGAAGCTTCCCTGGTCGCTTCCGGAAGGCAGCGCGAAGATCACCACGACCAGTGCGGCCGCCATGCCGACGAAGGACAGCATGGTGACCCTGGCCCCGCCGATCTTGTCGGAGAGCCAGCCACCCACCCACCGCATGATCGCGCCGACGAAGGGGCCGATCCAGGCATAGGTGGTGGCCTGGTAGCCCTGGGCCTCGAAGTTGTTCTTGATCAGCAGCGGCAGGCCCGCGGCGAAGCCGATGAAGGACCCGAAGGTGCCGACGTAGAGCCAGGTCATCAGCCAGTTGTGCTTGCGCTTGAAGATGATCTTCTGTGCGCTGAAGGGGGACGCGGCCACCTTGAGGTCGTTCATCAGGAACCACGCGAGCAGCGCCATGATGACCAGCAGCGGCACCCAGAGGAAGGCGCCGTTCTGCAGCCAGATGTCGGTGTCCTTCTTGGCGTCGTGCTGCGGTCCGCCCGCCGGGGCGCCGAGCACCGCGGCGGTGACCACCAGCGGCGCGACCAGCTGGACGACGCTGACGCCGAGGTTGCCGAGGCCGCCGTTGAGGCCGTTGGCGCTGCCCTTCTCCCGTTTGGGGAAGAAGAAGCCGATGTTGGCCATCGAGGACGCGAAGTTGGCGCCGCCTATGCCGCAGACGGCCGCGATCAGGGCCAGCTCCCAGTACGGCGTCCCGGTGTCCTGGAGCGCGAAGCCCAGCCACAGCATCGGGGCCACCAGGACCAGGGTGCTGAGCGCGGTGAACTTCCGCTCGCCGAAGATCGGCCCGATGAAGGTGTACAGGATCCGGAAGGTGCCGCCGGTGATGCCGGGAATGGCGGTCAGCCAGAACAGCTGCGATGTGGAGAAGCCGAAACCGACGTCGTTGAGCTTGACGACGGTGACCGACCAGACCTGCCAGACCACGAAGCCGAGCATCAGCGCGGGGATCGAGATCCACAGGTTGCGCTGGGCCACAGTGCGGCCGGTGGACTGCCAGAAGCCGTCGTCCTCGGGGCGCCAGTCCCCGATCGTGGCGCCCGGCTTGTAGGTCTCGGCCCGGTGGGACCGGGGCGCCCGCGAGGTGGGAGTGGGGGTGGGTATGGACATGGTCATCGGTCCTTCGGGTCGAGGAGCCACAGACCCAGCACGACCAGGAAGGACAGGAACAGGAATCCCGCCCCCCACCAGGCCGTGTGGGTATTGCCCTTCATCCACTCGTTGACGGTCACGGTCAGCGCCCAGAGCTGGCCGATCACGACGGTGAGGGCGAGGGCGAGACGGGCGTTGAGCTTCGAGGAGCGTTCCGGCTCCTGCTCGGTGCCCGCCCCCGGGCCGGGGCCCGTGTGCCGGATCCGGGGGTCGCCGTAGCCACTGGTGGCACGGATCTGGGGATAGCGCTCCCGGACCGGCCGGTTCAGCCGGGGCTGGGCGCTGCCGGGCACGTACTCGGGGCGCGGCGGGAGCCGCTCGTCGTTCATGTCCGCCTGCTCTCGGTGGCGCGGGCCCCGCCCGGGCAGCCCAGGCGGGCGGCCATGTCCGGGCGGGCCTCGCTGAACTGCCGGCACAGGGCGTCCTTGGCCGGCTCTCCGGACCGGGAGGTGGCCACGGCCCAGACGCTGCCGTCCACCTCCTCGGTCAGGAAGATCCTGGGCAGCGGGCGGGGCGGGGGGCCCGCGGTGACCTCGCCGGTGCGGGCGTCGAAGACGCCCTCGTGGCAGGGGCAGTACAGCTCCCCTTCCGGGCCGCGGTCCTCGCGCCAGAGCACCGCGCAGGCCAAGTGGGTGCACACGGCGGAGTAGCCGACGAGGGTGCCGTCCTTGAGGCGGACCGCGAGGGCCCGGTCCTCCTCGCCGGGGAACCGGAAGGCCACCGACTCCCCCGGCGGGAGCAGGTCGACGACCTTCTTGGCCTTGGGCGGCTTCTCGGAGTCGCCGTGCCGGTGCAGGATGCCCGCCGCCACGCCCACCCCGCCGACGGCGAGTCCGCCGGAGACGGTGGCGACGATCCGCAGGTAGTCGCGCCGGGTGGTCAGGGAGTCGGCGCTGATCCGGTCGCGGAGCTGCTCGGCGGCGGCGTCCACCCCCGTATCGGCGGCGGGTCCGCTGCCCGAGCCGGATCCGCCGCCGGGGCCAGGGCCGGAGTCGCCGCCGGGGGGCGGAGCGGGCTGTTCGGTGACGCTCATCGGACATCGACTCCGTTGATCTCGACGACGGGGAGCCCGCCCGGGACGGGCCACTGCACCTTGTCGGCGGGGACGACCATCGCCACCCCGGTCTGGACGACGACATCGCCGAAGACGAAGGAGTCGGCGACCTGGACGCCGGGGCGCTCGGCCTGGAGTTCCTCGAGGGTGCCGTAGAACAGCGCCCCGGTGGGGCAGACCGTGGCGCACATCGGGGCGAGGCCGTAGGCGGTGCGGTCGTAGCAGAGGTTGCACTTCATCTGCAGCTTCGCCTGGAGGTCGATCTTCGGGACGCCGAAGGGGCAGGCGTTGACGCAGTTGCCGCAGCCGATGCAGCGGGTGGTGTCGGCCTGCTGCACCACCCCGTCGGCGGTCACGAGGATCGCGTCGGCGGGACAGACCTCGGCGCAGGGCGCGACCGGGTCCTCACAGTGCATGCACACGGTGGGAAGGGAGGCGACGGACATGCCGGGGTCGGTGTAGTCCAGGTGGATCATCGATGTGCCGCGGTGCGAGTCGCATTCGCGGCAGGCGGAGACACACGCCTGGCAGCCGATGCAGCGGCCCGGGTCGATGAAGATCGTTCTGCCCATCATGGCGGGTCAGCTCCTGTCCGCCGTGCCGCGCCCCTGCGGGGACGAGGGTGGCAGGGGGTCGGTGCGGGAGACCTGGGTTTCCGGGTAGGCCACGTGCCCGGGGGCGGTCGGCGGGGCGGGCACCTCGTCGACCCGCTCGGCGGCCTCGATCCGGGCGGCGCAGACCTTGTACTCGGGGATCTTGGACCGGGGGTCGAGGGCGTCGATGGTCAGGGCGTTCGCGGCCGTCGGGACGGGCCAGTGGTAGGGGATGAAGACGGTGTCCGGGCGGATGGCCTCGGTGACCAGGGCCGGGAAGACCTCGCTGCCCCGGCGCGTGACCACCCGGACCGGATCGCCGTTGCGGAACCCGTGCGAGGGGTGGACCTCCACCCAGGGGCGCGGGGTCTGCTCGACCAGGGCACCCAGACGGCGGGTCTGGTTGCCGGAGAGGAAGTGCGCGACGGTGCGGCCCGTGGTGAGGGAGAGGGGGTACTCCTCGGTGTAGGCGTCCATGGGCGGATGCCACTCGACGACCTGCAGGTGGACCTTCTCGTCGGGGTGGAAGGTCTTGCCGCCCTCGAACAGCCGGGGGGTGCCCGGGTGGTCGGTGGAAGGGCACGGCCAGACGATGCCGCCGGTCTCCTCCAGGCGCTCGTAGGTGATCCCGTAGTAGTCGTTGACCGTGCCCGCGGAGGCGACTCGCAGCTCCTCGAAGACCTCGCGGGAGCCGGGGAAGTCGAATTTTTCGCCGACGCCGAGGCGGCGGGCCAGTTCGCACATCACCCAGGTGTCGGTGCGTACCCCGGCCGGGGGCTCCTGCGCCTTGTTGTGCTTGACGACGCGGGCCTCGGTGTTGGCCATGACGCCCTCGTCCTCGGCCCACACGGTGACCGGGAAGACCACGTGCGCGTTGGCGGCGGTCTCGGAGAGGAAGAAGTCGAACTGGGCGTGGAATTCGAGGGCGTCGTACCCCTCCTTGACCGTCGCGTAGTTGGGGAGCGAGACGAAAGGGTTGTTGCAGATGCCGATCAGACCGCGGATCTCGCGCCGCTGCATCTGCCAGACCATCTCCATCATGGAGGTGCCGGCGAGCGGGAGTTCGGATTCCTCGATGCCCCAGATCGCGCAGATCTGGCGGCGGTGCTCCTCGTTCATGATGGAGCGGCCGCCGGGCAGGAGGTCGGACTTCTGGCCGTGTTCGCGGCCGCCCTGACCGTTGCCCTGGCCGGTGATGGTGCCGTATCCGGCGCCCGGCTTGCCGAGGTTCCCGGTGGCCGTGCAGAGGTTGATGATCGACAGGCAGTTCTCGACGCCCTGGGAGTGGTGCTCCACGCCGCGCGCGTGCATGGCCATGGCGTTCCCGGCGCCCGCGAAGGCGCGGGCGACCTGGACGATCTGGGAGGCCGGGATCCCGCAGATCTCGGCGGAGCGGGAGGGCGGGTACTGCGCGACGGTCTTCTTGACCTCGTCCCAGCCCGTGGTGTGCTCGGCGAGGAAGGCCTCGTCGGTCAGTCCCTCTTCGACGACGACGTTGAGGACGGCGTTGAAGAAGGCCGAGTCGGTGCCGGGCTTGAGGGCGACGTGGATGTCGGCGGTCCGCGCGACCGCCGTCTCACGCGGGTCGATCACGATGAGGAGGGCTCCCCGGTCCCGGGCGCCCCACACGTACTGGGTCATCACGGGGAAGCACTCCCCCACGTTCGACCCGGCGATCAGCAGGCAGTCGGTGAGGAGGATGTCGGAGAAGGGGTTGCCCGCCCGGTCGATGCCGAAGGCCAGTTTGTTGGCCCCGGCGGCGCTGACCATGCACAGCCGGCCGTTGTAGTCCACGTGCCGGGTCTTGAGGGCGACCCGGCCGAACTTGCCGACCAGGTAGGTCTTCTCCGAGTACAGGCTGGCGCCGCCGAGCAGGCCGAAGGCGTCGTTGCCGTGCGCGGCCTGGATGCGCCGGACCTCGGCGACGGTGTGGTCCAGCGCCTCGTCCCAGGAGACCTCCTTGAAGGGTTCCTCGCGGGAGCGGCGCATCAGCGGGGCGGTCAGCCGGTCGGGGTGGTTGACCTGCTGGTAGGCGTTGATGCCCTTGGGGCACAGGCGCATCCGGTTGATGTCGTGGTTGCGCGGTTCGACGCCGAAGACCTTGCCGCCCTTGTCGACGCGCAGGTACATCCCGCACTGCACCCCGCAGAAGCAGCAGTGGGTGGGGACGAGGGTCTCGCCGTTCTGGTCGGCGTGCCACTGATCGGCCGGGATGCCGCCCGCGTCGCGGAAGTTGCGGGTTCCGGGCGGGGAGATCGAAGGGTCGAGCGGGATGCGCTGCTTGCTCACTTGAAGCCCTTCTTCACGTGGTCGAGGTACGCGCCGCCGCGCAGCACCCGCTTGCAGCGCGGGCAGTACTCCGCCCAGGCGTCGAAGTCGAGCTTCAGGTCCCGCATGGTGCCGCGCAGGTTCTCGACGTACGGGGCCGTGTCCACGGGCTCCCCGCACCGCTTGCAGGCGAAGACCTGGTCGTCCTGGCGGCCGGTGTACTTGAAGAGCTGCATCCCGACGGCCGCGGGCCGCTGCACGATGTGGAAGAACTTCCCGAAGGGGATGTAGATGAGGGTGAAGACCACCGAGACCATGTGCAGGATCGCCAGGAACTCGTACCCCCCGCCGTGCAGGAAGATCGACGAGAAGGTGAGCAGCAGCCCGGTCACCGAGATGACGATCAGCATGATGAGCGGGAGCAGGTCGTAGGCGAAGCGCTGCCCGGTGATGGCCCCGCGGTCCTTCATCCGCCGCCACAGGAAGTACGAGGCCCCGGGGATGACCAGGGCGGCGGCGATGTCGAGGCCGTGGAACATCAGCCAGCCCAGGATGTTCAGCGAGTCGAAGCCGAGCACCTTGAAGCCCCAGATGCGCATCTCGTAGCCGGGTCCCGAGGCGCTGTTCGAGGTGAAGGTGAACCAGCCCCAGGTCAGCGGGAAGGTGATCATCGCGGCCAGGACGCAGCCCCAGAAGATCAGCTGGTGGGCGGCCCAGCGGGCGTGCGAGCGGGCGCCGAGGAACTTCTGGAAGCCGAGGTAGGTGGCGATCATCTTCGGCAGCGCGGTGGGTGCCTTGCGGAAGTTGGCCGCCGAGAAGAGGCTGCCGAACCCCTTCTTGAAGAGACGGCGCGCGCCGGGCGCGGAGACCCAGACCGTGTAGCGGTAGGCGACGCCGAAGGCGAGGAAGACGGTGGCGACCGCGTACGGGAGCAGCGCCGAGTCGAAGTCGCGCAGCAGCCTGCTGCCCAGGACGATCGCGGCGATCAGGAGCAGCGAGACCACGGCGCCCGCCAGGGTGGCCCGCGCGGTGACGGACCGTCCCGCGCCCGGCTCCGGCCGCGGCGGGGGCTGCGGAACGGGCGCCTCGTCGGGGGGTGGCGCTGCGGCGAGTACTTCTGAGGGCTCGGGCACAGAACCACGCTAGGGCGTATGTCCTGGTTCAGCCCGTTATTAAGCCCTTATTGCTGAGCCATTCGAGCGAAGGCCATTCAGCGGGGCCGGTGCGGACCGCCCACACGGGCGGTCGTACGGGCGGTCGTGCGGACCGCCCGGGGCGGCGGATCAGACCGCAGTCAGGCCGCGGGCCGCGAAGACCGCCTTGGCCTCGGCGATCTGCTCGCCGGTCGGCGACGGCGTGTCGCGCAGCGAGAACTCCATGCCGAGCGCGTCCCACTTGCTCTCGCCGAGCTTGTGGAAGGGCAGTACGTCGACCCGCGAGACGTTGCCGAGTCCCCCGGCGAAGGCGGCGACACCCTCGACGTTCTCCCGGGCGTCGGTCAGCCCCGGCACCAGGACGAAGCGCAGGTGCACCTCCTTGCCGAGGCCGGCGAGGCGGCGGGCGAAGTCGAGGGTGGGTTCCAAGGGGCGGCCGGTGACGCGCTGGTAGGTCTCCCGGTCCCAGGACTTGATGTCCAGGAGCACCAGGTCCACATCGCGCAGCAGCGCGTCGGCGGCGCGGGCCCCGAGGAAGCCGGAGGTGTCCAGGGCGGTGTGCAGCCCGAGGTCGTGCTTCATCCGGTGCAGCAGCTCGCCCGCGAAGACCGGCTGGAGCAGCGGCTCGCCGCCGGAGATGGTGGCGCCGCCGCCGGAGGCGGTGATGAACCGGGTGTACTTGCCCGCCTCGGCGATCACGTCGTCGGCGGAGGTCCGCCTGCCGTTGCGCATCCGCAGGGTGTCGGGGTTGTGGCAGTACAGGCAGGCCAGCGGGCAGCCCGCCAGGAACGTCACGAACCGGGTCCCGGGGCCGTCCACACCGGTCGACAGGTCCCAGGAGTGCACGGAGCCCTCGCTCGGCCGCTGGGTCGCCGCGGCGGCGGGGGTCCGGGGGCTTCGGCCCGGGCTCACGGGGACGGCGTTGGCGGCGCCGACGGGGATGTTCGTACCGAACAGGACGGTCATGGCAGGTGCTCCAGATGCGAGAGGCTGATCTGGTGTGGGGCCGGGTGATCGGGTGGGGCGGTGGGAGTCGCGCGGTCCCGGGGCCGGGGCGGGAGGCCCCGCCCCGGGCCGCACGGGTCATGGCGCCCCGTGAGCCCCGCGAGGCCCCGCGAGGCTCGCGCGGCCCGTCGGCGTCCTACAGCGAGCCGTGGAACGTGCGGTTCAGCACGTCCAGTTGCTGCGCGCGGGTCAGCCGGACGAAGTTCACCGCGTACCCGCTCACGCGGATGGTCAGCTGCGGGTAGTCCTCCGGGTGCTCCATGGCGTCCATGAGCGTGTCGCGGTTGAGCACGTTGACGTTCATGTGGAAGCCGTCGCTGGCCATGTAGCCGTCGAGGACACCCGCCAGGTTCTTGATCCGCTCCTCGGGGGTGCGGCCCAGGCCGTCGGGGGTGACCGTGTTGGTCAGCGAGATGCCGTCCTCGGCGTCCTCGTACGGCAGCTTGGCGACCGACAGGGCCGAGGTGACGTAGCCGTGGGTGTCGCGGCCGTTCATCGGGTTGGCGCCCGGGGAGAACGGCTCGCCCGCGCGGCGGCCGTCCGGCGTGTTGCCGGTCTTCTTGCCGTAGACGACGTTCGAGGTGATGGTCAGCACCGACTGGGTGTGCTCGGCGCCGCGGTAGGTCGCGTGCCCCCGCACCTTCTTCATGAACTCCTCGACCAGCCAGACCGCGATGTCGTCGACCCGGTCGTCGTTGTTGCCGTACGCCGGGTACTCGCCCTCGGTCACGTAGTCGGTGACCAGGCCGGTCTCGTCGCGGACCGGGGTGACCCCGGCGTACTTGATGGCGGCCAGCGAATCCGCCGCGACCGAGAGACCGGCGATGCCGCAGGCCATCGTGCGGCGCACGTCGCGGTCGTGGAGCGCCATCTCGATGCGCTCGTAGGCGTACTTGTCGTGCATGTAGTGGATGACGTTGAGCGCGTGCACGTAGGTGCCCGCGAGCCATTCCATCTGCTCGTCGAACTTGGCCATGACCTCGTCGTAGTCGAGCACCTCCGAGGTCAGCGCGCCGGTCGAGGGGCCGACCTGGGCGCCGGACTTCTCGTCCCGGCCGCCGTTGATCGCGTAGAGCAGGGTCTTGGCGACGTTCACGCGGGCGCCGAAGTACTGCATCTGCTTGCCGACGGGCATCGCCGAGACGCAGCACGCGATGGCGGTGTCGTCGCCGAAGCGCGGACGCATCAGCTCGTCCGATTCGTACTGGACCGACGAGGTGTCGATGGAGACCCGGGCGCAGAACTCCTTGAAGCCCTGCGGCAGCCGCGGCGACCAGAAGACCGTCATGTTCGGCTCGGGGGCCGGGCCGAGGTTGTAGAGGGTCTGGAGGTAGCGGAAGGAGGACTTGGTGACCAGCGGGCGGCCGTCCTCGCCCATGCCCGCGATCGACTCGGTGACCCAGGTGGGGTCGCCGGAGAACAGCTCGTCGTAGTCCGGGGTGCGCAGGAAGCGCACGATGCGGAGCTTGATGATGAAGTCGTCCACCAGCTCCTGGGCCGCTTCCTCCGTCAGGAGACCGGCTTCGATGTCGCGCTGGAGGTAGACGTCGATGAAGGTGGAGGTGCGGCCCAGCGACATGGCCGCGCCGTTCTGCTCCTTCACGGCGGCGAGGTAGCCGAAGTACAGCCACTGGACGGCCTCGTGGCCGCTGCCCGCCGGGCCGGAGATGTCGCGGCCGTAGGAGGCCGCCATGGCCTTCAGCTCGGCGAGCGCGCGGATCTGCTCGGCGAGTTCTTCGCGCAGGCGGATCGTCTCTTCCAGCGAGCGGTCGCCCGCGGGGAGGGCGTTCAGCTCCTCCTTCTCCTCCTTCTTCACGGCGATGAGGCGGTCGACGCCGTAGAGGGCCACGCGGCGGTAGTCGCCGATGATGCGGCCGCGGCCGTAGGCGTCGGGCAGCCCGGTGACGATGCCCGCCTTGCGGGCGGCGCGGATCTCGGGGGTGTAGGCGTCGAAGACACCGGCGTTGTGGGTCTTGCGGTACTCCGTGAAGACCTTCTCCAGGTCCTCGGAGACCGGGTAGCCGTAGGTCTCCAGGGCGCCGGCGACCAGGCGCCAGCCCCCGTACGGCATGATCGCGCGCTTGAGCGGGGCGTCCGTCTGGAGGCCGACGATCAGGTCCTTGTCGCGGTCGATGTAGCCGGGAGCGTGCGCGGTGATCGTGGAGGGGATGTCGTGCGCGACGTCGTAGACGCCCTTCTCGCGCTCCTCCGGGAACTTGTCCGTGATCGCCTTCCACACGGCGGTGGTGCGCTCGGTCGGGCCCGCGAGGAAGGAGTCGTCACCCTCGTACGGCGTGTAGTTCTGCTGGATGAAGTCGCGGACGTCGATGGCGTCGCGCCACAGTCCGCCCTTGAAGCCGTTCCAGGCTCCGCCGTTCTTCGTGGTTTCCGCAGGGGTGGCAGTCATCGCCCGCACCTTCCGAGTCGCCTCATTGCTTGCCTCCATTGGACGCCTTTTGATCGATCATTTACGGCCGCGTTGGTCCCCACCTGACGCCCGAAGGTCCCGCGCAATCCGCCTTCCAGCCCCCTACCCCGCCCCTGACCTGGCATTTCGAGCCGGACCAAAGTCCTTGGTTCGCTTGTGAATACATTCACAAAGATGTCGGCGTGTGTGTCCGTACGCACCGACGGGGCCGGAGTCACCAGGACTCCGGCCCCGTCGGGGGCACCTGCGGCACGGGCACGCGCAGCCCTCAGCTGGGCGCCTCCGCGCCCTTGCGGGCGTAGAAGTACCAGGCCACGACCACACAGCTGGCATAGAAGGCCACGAAGCCCCACATCGCGCTCGTCACGGCGAAGTTCGCGAACATCGCCGGAATGAAGAAGAACCCGTACGCGGCGATCGCGGCGGTGAAACCGGTGACCGCGCCCGACTCGATCTCCGCCTGCTTCAGCGCGGCCGCGTACCGCGGGGTGCCCTCCGCCAGGCCCTTCAGGTGCTGGCCTCGGAAGATGACCGGGATCTGCCGGAAGGTCGAGCCGTTGCCGATGCCGGAGAAGAAGAACGCCGACAGGAAGCAGAGGAAGAAGCCGTGGAAGGAGCCGGGATCGGAGCCCGCGGGCAGGAAGGTGATCACGCCGATGATCGACGCGGCCATGCCCACGAACGACAGGATCGTGACCCGCGCCCCGCCCAGCTTGTCCGCGATCCAGCCGCCCGCCCACCGGGCCAGGGCGCCCAGGGCCGGGCCCATCCAGGCGTAGGTGGCCACCGAGTACGCCGGGAAGGTGGTCTTGATCAGCAGCGGCAGGGCCGCCGCGAAGCCGATGAAGGAGCCGAAGGTGCCGACGTAGAGCCAGGTCATCACCCAGTTGTGCTTGCGCTTGAAGATGACCTTCTGCTGGCCGAAGGGGGTGGCGGCGACCTTGAGGTCGTTCTGCCCGAACCAGGCCACCACCGCGAGGACCACCAGCACCGGCACCCACACGAAGGCGGCGTTCTGGAGGTAGATCTCCGAGCCGTTCGCCTTCTTCTGGCCCGCGCCGATCGCCAGCACCGAGGAGGTGATCAGGATCGGGGTCAGCAGCTGCACCACCGAGACGCCCAGGTTGCCCAGGCCGCCGTTGATGCCGGTCGCGTTGCCCTTCTCCTGCTTCGGGTAGAAGAAGCCGATGTTGGCGAGCGAGGACGAGAAGTTGGCGCCGCCGATGCCGCAGAGCGCGGCGATCGCGACCATCGTGGTGTACGAGGTCTGCGGGTCCTGGACCGCGAAGCCCAGCCACAGCAGCGGAACGATCAGGACGACCGTGGAGAGCGCGGTGAAACGGCGCTGGCCGATCATCGGACCGAGGAAGGTGTAGAAGACGCGGGCGGTACCGCCCGTGATGCCCGGGACGGCCGTCAGCCAGAACAGCTGCGACTGGCTGAAGCCGAAGCCGACGTCCTTGAGGTTGGTGGCCGTGATGCTCCAGACCTGCCACACCACGAAGGCCACCAGCAGCGCGGGCACCGCGATCCACAGGTTGCGGGTGGCGACCTTCTTGCCGGTGGACCGCCAGAAGGACGGATCCTCCGGAGTCCATTCGGTGATGGTGCGGCCGGGCCGGTACTGCGCCGGGTCGGGCGCCTGCGCGCGGCCGGTCGCCGGGCGCACGTCCTGGGTGGCGGAACTCATGGCGTGTCCTGAACGTTGGGAATCGTGCTGGGAGTCCTGACGTATCCAGAGTCCGCCCCGGGCCGTGTCCCGCGTCAGGGGACAACGTCGTGTGGGCGACAGGACAAGGTCCTGTCGCCCACAGTGCGTTGGTCGCGCGCCCGCGCTGCCGTAAGGCTGCCGCTGAGGCTCCCACTACGGCTACGGCTACGGCTCCGCACCCGGGCTCGGTGGTGGTCCCGCTGCTGCCCGGCGACGGCTTCCACCGCCGGATCGACCTCCCCGCGCTACTGGAGGGGCTGGTGGTGGACCGCTACGAGTCCGCGCGGGGTACCAGGATGCGGCGGGCCGCGCGCCTGGCCTGCCAGGCGGCCCGGCACTGCTGTGATTGCCGGTATGGCATACGTACCCATGACCGCCCGGAGTCCCGACGAGGGCCACCGGGCGGCGACCCCGCTGGAACTGTTCTTCGACCTGTGTTTCGTCGTCGCCGTGGCGCAGGCGGGCGCCCGGCTGGTGCACGCGCTGGCCGAGGGGCACGTGGGCGCGGGGATCAGCGGTTACCTGTTCGTCTTCTTCGGCGTGTTCTGGGCCTGGGTCAACTTCTCCTGGTTCTCGTCCGCCTACGACACCGATGACGTCCCGTACCGGATCGCGGTCCTGGTCCAGATCGCCGGCGTGCTGGTCTACGCGGCGGGCGTGCCCCGTGCCTTCGACTCCAACGACTGGACCATCGCGGTCATCGGCTACCTGGTGATGCGGGCGGCGCTGACCGCGCAGTGGCTGCGGGCCGCCGTCGGGGAGAGCGGCCGGGCGCGGCGCGCCGCGCTCTTCTACGCGGTGGGGCTGCTGGTGTGCCAGTGCGGCTGGGTGGCGCTGCTGGTGGCGCCCGCGCCGGCCCGGCACTGGCTGTTCCTGGTGATGGTGGTGGCGGAGCTGTCGGTTCCGATGATCGCCGAGCGCTACCACCAGACGCCGTGGCACGCCCATCACATCGTGGAGCGGTACGGGCTGTTCACCTTGATCGTGCTCGGCGAGACCGTGTCCGCGAGCACGGTCGCCGTGCAGTCGGCCCTGGACGAGGAGGAGGTGCTGGGCGAGCTGCTGCCGATCGCGGCGGGCGCGCTACTGCTGGTGTTCGCCGCCTGGTGGATCTATTTCGCGGTGCCCGCGCACGAGCGGGTGACGGACAACCGGGCGGCGATCCCGTGGGGTTACGGGCACTTCGCGATCCTCGGGTCGGCCGCGGCGATCGGCGCGGGCGTCGAGGTGTCGGTGGAGCAGGCGGTCGGCAAGGCCCACGTCTCGCTGCTGGCCGCGAACCTGGGGGTCACCGTGCCCGCCGCGCTGTTCCTGGCCGTGGTGTGGCTGCTGCACGCGAGGCACTTCAAGCAGGGCGCGGCCCAGCAGCTGCTGCTGCCGGTGGCGGCGCTGGCGGTGCTGGGCTGCGCCTGGACGGGCCAGCAGGCGGTGCTGTGGGCGGGGCTGGTGGCGGCGGCCACTGTGGCGCTGGGCGTGACCTTGCGGCACCGGGCGCGTTCAGAAGCGTGAGTGCGGGGGCCGCGGGGGACGGCGGGGGCGCACGAGGCTCCAGGGCGCCCTGGACACCCTGACCATCTGGAAGAAGGTGCGGGCCATGACGGTCCCGGCACAGCGGCATCCGTCCGACACCGATCTCGCCGACCCGGCGTTCTGGCAGCTCCCCCCGGAGGCCCGGATCGCGGCCTTCGCGCGGCTGCGGGCCCTGGACGGCCCGCGCCGGTTCGTCGAGCGCCCGGCGTCCTGGCGCCGTCCCGAGCGCGCGCACTGGGCGCTCGTACGGCACGCGGACGTGCAGGAGGCGAGCAGGCTGCCCAAGGTGTTCGCGAGCGCGCCGGGGGTGACCACGCCGGAGCCGGCCCGCTGGGTGCGGGCGCTGTTCGGGGACTCGATGGTCAACCTGGACGGTCCGGACCACGCGCAGCTGCGCAAGATCGTGCAACGGGCCTTCACCCCGCGGCTGCTGGCCGCGGCCGAGGCGGACGTCCACGCGGTGGCCGCGCGGATCGTGGACGACGTACTGGCCGAGCGGCCCGCGGAGTTCGTCTCGGCGGTCTCCTCGCGGCTGCCCTTGGACGTCATCTGCAACATGATGGGGATTCCCGAGGAGTACCGGTCGGAGATCGCCGACCGGGTCAACCACGCCTCGGAGAACATCGGTGTGGAGCGCGGCCTGACCGCGCGGCTGCGGATGCCGGGCCGCGGGCTGCGGGCGCTGGCCCGGATGCAGCGGATGGTCGCGGGGATCGCCGAGGAGCGGCGGCGGGCCCCCGGCGACGACCTGATCTCGGCGCTGGTGACCGCGAACGTGGACGGCCAGGCCTTGGGCGTGCGTCAACTGGGCGCGTTCTTCTCGCTGTTGATGGTGGCGGGAGTGGAGACCACCCGGAACGCGATCACCCACGGGCTGGCCCTGCTGACCGATCACCCGGACCAGCGCGCGCTGTTGCTGGGGGACTTCGAGAAGTACGCCGATGGCGCGGTGGACGAGATGGTCCGGCACTCGACGCCGATCATCCAGTTCCGCCGCACGGTGGTGGCCGAACACACCCTGGGCGGGCACCTGTTCACGCCGGGCGACAAGGTGGTGCTGTACTACGCGTCCGCCAATCGCGACGAGGCGGTCTTCCCGGATCCGGACGCCTTCGACATCACCCGCTCGCCCAACCCGCACCTGGGCTTCGGGGGCGGCGGTCCGCACTTCTGCCTGGGCGCCCACCTGGCCCGGGTGGAGATGAAGGCGCTGTTCCGCGAGCTGTTGAGCCGCCCGGTGGGGCTGCGCGCGGTGGGACTGCCCGAGCTGGCCGGGTCGAACTTCGACAACCGGGTCCGGTCGCTGCGGTTCGCGTTCGACACCTGAGCCGCCACACCCGCACGCGGAGGGCGTACGACCGCCCGCGCGGGCCGGCCACCGGGCAGGCTGGGGGCCCGGCGGCCGGCGGTCGGCGCCCCGCGCCCGGTGGCTACTTCTTGAGCCGCTGCACCCGCAGCACCGCGTGCACGCTGCTGGTCAGGACCTCTTCGTCGCCGACGAACTGCTGCAGCGCCTCGGCGTCGAGGGGCTCGCCGGGCTTGGCCTGGGGCCAGGGGCGGGTGGCGAAGAGGAAGTAGACCTCGTCGCTGTCGGCGGCCGCGGCCACCCACTCCGGCGGCGCGGTGCACCGGGCGTTGAGGCCGATGTCCTCGCCCACGACGGTGAGCGCGACCTGGTCGCCCTCGACGAGGATCTTCACCGGGAACTTGTGGGGGTGGGTGGTGCCGTCCAGCACCTCGTCGCCGATCCGCAGCCCCAGGTGCTCCAGCAGCCCGCGCGCGGACGATTCCGCGGCCTCGTGACCGTGCGGGCAGTCGCCCAGGGTGTAGGCGATGAGGTACGGAATGTTGTGCCCGTCCTCGGGGTCGCCGATCCACGCGAGCACCGAAAGGGTGCCAAGGTGGGACCGGTCGAGTTCGGTGTGAGTCGAAGTCATGGCCCGCACCTTAGTGGCCTTTCCCCCCGCTATTTCCCGGCGCTTCACCCGGGTGGGTTCAGACCGCCCAGAATCCCTCTCCGGAATTCGCCTGCGTGTTCGCGTCCTGGTACTGGAGGCGTACGATCCGCACGTTTTCCGGGATTTCGAACGCGACCCATCCCTCGGCCCGGTCACCGACCGAAAGCGAATCGAAGACGAGGGGCTTGCCGGTGGTCAGCCCGCCCGTCTTCACCGCCGGATAGCGCTGTCCCGCGCTGTCGTACGCCCACATGCTCCCGAGCGCCCCGTACGTCGACCCGCCCACGTTGACGAAGGACATCCCGGCCCCCACCCAGCGCTTGCCCGCGGCCGGGGCGAAGGTCTGGTCGACACTGACCGCCGGGTCGACGTACGCGGTGAGCACCGCCTGGAGGTGCCTGCCCACCTGCTGACCGCGCACTCGTACGGGGTCACCCACATGGGCTTCCTTGACGGCCGGGCCCGCGAGCGCGCCCGGGGCCGCCGCGGCCTCCTCGTCGGCGCCGCCGGGCACGCCGTCGTCGACGGGGACGGCCGGGGCGGCGGCGGGCGCGAGCGCGGCCCCCTCGGGGGCGCTCTGGCAGGCGGTGGACCCGAACAGCAGGAGGGGCAGGAGGGCGAGGGCGAGAACGGAGGCGGGCTGGCGCATGCGGGATCCCTTCGGGGATGTATTGCGGCCAGTCTCACGCGCCCGGACGGGAAATTGCACTCACCGACACGAGTGACCGGAGCGGGATACCGCCGAGCGACCTGCACAATTCGTTCCGGCGGAATTCACCGCCCGCACCCACCTGGAGGAACGATGGGCACGCCCGTCTCCCGCATCACCTTGTCCGCGCTGGCCGCACTGGCCGCCGGCGCCGTTTGCGCCGTACCGGCGACCGCCGATTCCGGCCTGAATACGATTTCCGTACGGGACCACGCGACCATCACCCGGGACGGCCGCGTCACCCTTTCCGGGGTCTACCGCTGCGCGCCCGGATCACCCGAGGGGGTGCAGATCCAGACCCTGGTGCGCCAGGACGGCGACAAGCGCCTCGGCATGGGCGCGGGCAGCGCCGCGTGCGACGGCGCCGTCCACGAGTGGTCCGTCACCGGCACCGTCGGGGTCGCCCCCGGTCTGCACCCCGGCGCCGCCGAGACCGAGGCCCGGCTGACCGCCACCCGGGCGCACGGCCACTCCTTGGTGCCGACCTCGTTCTCCCAGGACGTCCTCGCGCAGGACGGTCACGGCCTCACGATCGACGGCCACTGACGGGCGCCGCCGTACGACCCGGGCCCGCGGCCCCGCCCCGCGGCCCGCTCCGACCGGTAGCCGCCGCTACCGGCATTCCGGCGCCGCGCCGGTCATCGACATGAAGGCCACCGACCGGCACCCGGGCGCCGCGTGCGCGCGGCCCGCCGTCCAGTCCGCGATCCTCGGGGCGGCGCCCGCGATCACCGCGATCACCAGCGCCGCCAGCAGTACGAGCCCCCACGGCCGAATCCTCTCCATGACCGGATCATCACCCGCCCCGGCCGAACCCGCGACTCGACGTGAGGGAAAAGTCACCCGGAGTCATCGGGAGGCGCGTCGAACTCGCACCACACCGCCTTGCCGTCGCCCCGGGACTCCACGCCCCAGTGCGTGGCCAGCGCGTCCACCAGCAGCAGCCCGCGCCCGGTCGTCGCCGCCTCCCCCGGGGTCCGCCTGCGCGGCCACACGCTGGAACGGTCCTTGACCCACAGCCGGATCCGGCGCACCGGTTCCGGCAGCACCTCCATGGTCAGCACCGCGCCGCCCTCGGTGTGCAGCAGCGCATTGACCAGCAACTCCCCCGCCGCCAGCTCCACATCGTCGGCCAGCCCCGGCACCCCCCAGTCGCGCAGCGCCTGGCGCAGCGCGTAACGGGCCTCCGAGAGGCCCTCGGGGTCGGCCTGGTGGACGTACTGGTGGATCCGGGGCGCCCGGTGCGTGCCCGGGTCCGGGGCCCGGCGCAGCACCAGCAGGGCCACGTCGTCGCCCGAGCCCCAGCGCTCCCACAGCCGGTCCAGCAGGTGATCCGCCAGCGCCCCGGCCTCCTGGGGGCCCGAGCGCACCGCGTGCGCCAGCGCGTCCATCCCGGTGGTGATCGTCGTACCGGGCTCCTCCACCAGCCCGTCCGTGCACAGCACCAGGGTCTCGCCGGGCACCAGGTCGAGCCGGGTCTCGGGGAAGTCCTCCTGCTCGAAGACCGAGGCCAGGCCCAGCGGGAGGCCGCCGCGCAGGTTCGGCCAGCCGGTGCGCCCGTCGGTGTGCCGGATCAGCGGGCCCAGGTGTCCGGCGCGCACCGCCCGTACCCCGCCCGTCTCCAGGTCCACCTGGGCGTAGGTGCAGGTCGCGAAGCGTTCGGTGTCCAGTTCGGCGAGGAAGCGCGAGGCGCGGGCGAGGACCGTGGCGGGCGGATGGCCCTCGCCCGCGTACGCCCGCAGCGCGATCCGCAGTTGCCCCATGATCGCCGCCGCGTGCGTGTCGTGGCCCTGGACGTCGCCGACCACGATCCCGACCCGGTCCCGGGGCAGCGCGATCACGTCGTACCAGTCGCCGCCGACCTCGCGCCCGCTCCACGCCGAGTGGTAGCGCACCGCGATCTCGCCGCCGGTGATCTCCGGGATCCGCCGGGGCAGCATGGCCGCCTGCAGGCCGGTGGCGAACTCCCGCTCCTGGTCGAAGAGCAGCGCGCGCTGGAGCGACTGGGCGACGATGCCCGCCAGCCCCAGGCACAGGTTCCGCTCCTCGGGGCTGAACTCGCTGCGCCGCTCGTAGAAGAGCACCAGCCCGCCGATCGCCTTGGCCTGGGCGATCAGCGGCAGATAGGCGGCCGCGTTGAACCGGATCCGGCTCAGGTAGGGCGCGAACAGCGGGAACTCGGCCGCCAGCTCGCCCAGGTCGTTGACGAAACGCGCCTTGCGCGTGAGGACCGTCTGGGACAGCGGCAGCGATCCGTCCAACCGGGTGAACTGTCGCTCGCTCAGGATCTCCAGCGTCTCCCCGCTCAGCGCGATGATCTTCATCGCGCCGTTCTCGACCAGCCCCAGCGCCAGCCCCTCCGCGCCGAGCCGCTCCAGCGCGCCCGCGCCGGTCAGCGTGGCCGTGACGTCGTCCACCGTCACCGCCCGGGACAGGGCCTCCGTGGTCCGCTGGACGATCGTGCTCTGCTTGGCGCGCGCCGCCTCCAGCTTCCGCAGCAGCGTGGCGTGGGCCAGTTCGGCGGTCGCGTCGCGGACGATCCCCACGATCCGCCGGGGCCGCCCGTCCTCGTCGCGCAGCACCCGGCCCTGGGTGTGGGTCCACTGGTCGCGGCCGTCGCGCCGCCGGACCGTGAAGTACGAGCCGTACGTGTCCCCGCCGCCGTCCAGGGTCGCCAGGACCGAGTCCGCCAGCCGGGCGCTGTCATCGGCCGGGATCCGCAGCCCCAAACCCTCCGGGGTGCCGTCGAACTCCGCCGGCTCCAGGTCGAAGACCACCATCCCGGCCGGGTCCAGTTCCATGGTCCCCGAGCCCAGGTCCCACTCGAAGCTGCCCATGCCGTTCAGTGCGAGCCGCTCCTCGGCGGTGATCGCCGGGGGCGGTCCGGGCCCGTCGTGCTCCGCCGCTGCCACGCGTCACACCACCTATCGGCCGGGCCAGCACGGCTGGGAGATCAACCGCTCCCACTCCTCGTCAGGATGCCCTGGAAGGGTGCGTCCGGCCTCCCGCCAGCGCGTGACCAGGGAGAGGTAGATGGCGGGCTGGTCCCCCTGCGGTGGCTGCGGCGGCCGGGCCGCGCTCCCGCGGCCCGGCCCGGCGGGCTGCTCCGCGCGGCTGGCCGGAATGTGGACCCAGCCCCGCCCCTGTGCTCTCTCCGGGCTCATCGCGGACCCCTTTCGCACCGGCTCTCACACCGGATAGGTCTTCTGATGCCCGGCACCGAGGCCCCGGGGGGCGGCGGCGCCGGTGGAGCCCGGCAGCGGGCCCTGGGCGCCCAGGCGCTTGCGGACTCCTCTCACCAGTCTCCCCGCCGTGAAGCCCGCGCCGTGTACGAATCGCATGGAAGGGCCGAATGAGGGAGCCGTGAGCAGTCCCGCGAAGAACAGCCCCGGCCACGAGGACTCGAAGTGCGCGCTCAGCTCGGGGACGTCCGGGCCCCCGGCAGGATCCGCGCTCGCGGCCGTCCGCACCGCCGTACGCAGTCCCGCGTCCAGCAGTCCGAGGCGCCCCAGCCCCGGGCGGAAGCCGGTCGCCGCGATCACGTGCGCGACGTCCAGGACCACCGACTCACCGGAGGCGGTGGTCAGCCCCAGCCGGGTCCGGGCGCCCACCGGCACCGCCCGGTGCAGGGCGTGGCCCAGCAGCACGGGCACCCGGCTCTCGAACCGGTCCCGCAGCCACCAGGCCCCGGCCGGGCCCAGCTCGGTGGCCGCGATCCGCTCCCGGGTCGCGGCGGGCAGCCTGCGCACCGCCCAGGGCAGCTCCGACCAGGCCCAGCCGCGCCAGCCCGTGCCGAGCCCGCTGTGCGGATCGCGCAGGGCCCGGGTCAGGGGGCGCTCCAGGGGCTGCGGGAGGGTGTTCCAGTTCAGCCGGGACCGGCGGGCCACCAGTACGGGCCGGGCCCCGGCCTCGGCCAGCAGCGCGGCGGTCTCCAGCGCGGCCTGACCCGCGCCGAGCACCGCTACCTCCTGACCGGCGAAGCGGGTCAGGTCCCGGTGGTCGCTGCTGTGCGAATAGTGGGCCGGGGGCAGCGCGCGCAGCGCGGACGGGTGGTTCACGAAGGGCATCACCCCGACCGCGAGGGCGACCGTACGGGCCAGCAGGGGTTCGCCCCCGTCGGTGCTGATCCGGAACCCGGCGCCCTGCGGGGTGACCTCGGTGACCGTCACCTCCTCGACCGGGGGCGCGGCGTGCCGGGCGAACCAGAGCCCGTACGCGCTGAAGGTCCCGATCGGCAGCGGAGTGCCGTGCTCCGCGACCGTGCCGCGAGTGGCGCAGAAGTCGGCCAGGGTGTAGCGCCCGCCCGGCGCGGACAGGTTCGAGGACCACGGCTCGGACTTGAGGTACATGCCCTCGGGCATGTGGTCCCGCCAGGAGGCCATCGGGCGGCCGAGCACCCGTACGCCGAGCCCGGCCGCCGCCGCGTGGGCGGCGACGGACAGCCCGTACGGTCCCGCGCCGACCACCACGAGATCGTCCATGCGCGCCACGGCAGTCTCCAGTCTCCTGCCGGTCTCACACCGGCCCTAGCTACCCGTCCGCTCCCGCATCCCGGGCCCGGATCCCTTCCACGCACCGCCCCCGACTCCGAACCGGAGCAGCCACAACCGGCCCGGCCGAAACCAGCCAGCCCACCCACAACCAGCCCGCCCCGCCACCTCCGGCCCGGCCACAACCGTCCCGCCCACAACCGTCCCGCCCACCCACCTCCAGCCCGGCCACAACCAGCCCGCCCGGCGTTTGAGGGCCCGCCGGAGGCACCGCGCGGACCACGCGACCCGCACACCGCACACCCCACGCGCACCCCCGGCGTCACCCCGTCACCCCGTCACCGGGTCACCAGCCCCTCCGGCTCGGCGGATTCGGCCGACTCGACGCACTCGACGGACGCGGCGGACGCGAGCGACTCGGCCGCCTCACCCACCCCACCCACCACCCGCGCCCCCGGCGCGACCCGCTGCCGAGGCGCCCGCGCCACGGCCCGCGCCGTCCGCCACCCCCTCGCCGGCACCTCGCTCAGCGCGTTCCACGCACCCCGCGCCCCCTTGTCCGCCCCGCGCCCCAGGAACGCCGCGACCATCGCCAGGAACGGCAGGACGTCGTCCGCCGCGAACCAGGCCAGTTCCACCCGCCCCCGCTCCGCCGCCGGAACGACCCGCACCGGCCGCGCGGCGCTCTCCCCCGCCACCGGCTTCGCGGGCGTCGCCACCACGACCGGCGCGGCCCGCCTCGGCAGCGGCCCCCGTACGGCCGCCAGCAGCGCGTAGTTCTCCGCCACGAACACCCGCCCCGGGCCGCCCACCGGTTCCGGCACCCGTTGCCCCGTCAGGTCCCGGTACAGCGCCTGTACGACGTCCAGCCCGCCCGCGTCGGTGAACAGCCGGAACTGCGCCCCGGGCCGCGGGTTGAAGTCCACCAGCCGGAAGCACCCCCGCTCGTCCCGGCGGAAGTCCAGGTCGAGGATCCCCTGGTAGCCGAGCCGCTCCGCGATCCGCAGCCCCGCCTCCTCCACCGCCGGGTCCGGCAGCCAACGCCCCATCGCCGTCAGCCCCGTACGCACCGGCCAGGACAGCTCCTTGCGCCCCGAGCCGGTGAGCAGCGGGTGCCCGCCCCGGGTGAAGCAGCCGTGGAAGAACCAGTCCGTGTCGGTCCCGGCGGGCAGGAACCGCTGGAGCAGCAGCGGGCTCCCGGCCTCGGCGGAACGCTCGTACAGCCGCCGCGCCTCGGCGGTGGTGTGCACCAGCGTGGTGCTGCGCAGGCCGACGCCCGCGGGCAGCAGCCAGGGGCGGCTCCACTTGGCGACCACCGGCAGCCCCAGCCGCCAGGCGGCCTCGACGGCCTCGGCGGCGCTCTGCGGGATCACCGTCTCCGGGTGCGGGATGTCCCAGCGCTCGCAGAGCCGTGACAGCTCCGCCTTGTCGGCCACCCGGGCGGGCAGGCCGTCCGGCTGATGGGGGATCCGGAACCGGTCCTGGAGCATCGGCGCGATCCGCGACACCGCGATGGCGCTGAGATCGTCCATGGCGACGAGCACCGCGGGACGGCCGATCCGCTCCGAGACCCCGGTCAGACACTCCAGCAGCCCCTCGGGGCGTTCGGGGTCGACCCCGTCGGACGGCCCGGGGTGCACCGCGCGCAGATAGCGCGACCGACCCATGGGACCTCCCCCGGTCTCGACGACGGCATGGACCTCCACGCCCTTGCGCCCAAGGGATCTGACGGCGCCGAGGGTTCCGTGGTGGAACGGATTCCGATCGAGTCTGAGCAGAACAGCGGGCACATGGTTGGCGAACGCGTGCATGGAAGCGGTGTCTTTCACCTAGTCGGACCAAACGGAGAGGGTGCGCAGCTGCGAATGGCCTACGCTGCGGCCACCGGACAGGCCATTCGTCAGATGTGATGCCTAACGTCTCTGGTAAGCACACCGATTCGGGGAAGCTCGGGAGACGCCATGTCCAGACCACACCGCAGATTGGTGAGCACCTGCGTCGGTACGGTCACGGCCGGACTGCTCGCCACCGGCGCCGCGCTCGCTGCCCCCGGGGAGGAGCCGGCCGGGTCCGGCATCGCGATGGGCGCCTACCTCGACTACGGCCCGTCCGGCGTGGCACGGATCCCGTTGCTGTCGCGCTGGCTGGGCGGCAGGGAGATCCGGGTCGGCCACACCTACCTGCCCGGCGACCGCTGGTCGAACATCGAGGGCACCGACTTCCTCGCGGACTGGGCCGAGTGGCGCCAGGCCCGCTCCAACCGGATGTTCGTCCTGAACGTCCCGATGCAGGAGCGCAACGAGAGCCGGATCCCGGACCACCAGGTGGCCCGGCTGATCCGCGCGGGCGCGGACGGCCAGAACGACGCCCACTTCAAGAAGCTGGCCGAGCGGCTGGTCTCGCTGGGCGTGCCGGACACGGTGATCGTGCTGGGCTGGGAGATGAACGGCACCACCTACACCCACCGCTGCGGCCCGGACCCGGAGCGCTGGAAGGTGTACTGGAAGCGCGTCGTGACCGCGATGCGCTCGGTGCCGGGGCAGCGGTTCAAGTTCGACTACGCGCCGAACCGGGGTACGGACGCCATCGGCTGGACCCGGTGCTACCCCGGCGACGACGTCGTCGACATCGTCGGGATGGACTCGTACGACCAGGGTCCGGGCAGCACCTTCGACGACCAGGTGAGCCAGCCGTACGGTCTCCAGAAGCACGTGGACTTCGCGAAAGCACACGGCAAGGAGATCTCGTACCCGGAGTGGGGACTGTTCCGGCACGGGGACAACCCGGAGTACGTGCGACGCATGATCCAGTGGATCGAGGAGCACAAGCCCGCCTACCACACCATCACGGACTACTGCCCGCACGGCGTGTGGCAGTGCAAGCAGAACCCGCGCTCCTCCAAGGCCTTCCGGGACGCGCTGAGCGCCAAGCCGGACCCGCTGCCGACGCCCGTGGTCCCGACGCCGGTCATCCCGACCCCGGTGGTCCCGACGCCGGTCATCCCGACGCCCGTGGTGCCGACGCCGGTCGTCCCCACGCCCCAGGTCCCCACGCCCCAGGTCCCGACCCCGCAGGTGCCGAGCCCGGCTGTGCCGACGCCCGTCCTCCCGACGCCCGTCCTCCCGAGTCCCGTCCTCCCGAGTCCCGTCGTCCCGACCCCGGTCGTGCCCTCCCCCGAGATCCCTGCCCCGGAAACCGTGCCCACGCCCGTCGCGCCCAGCCCCGTCGTACCGAGCCCCGTCGTCCCCTCGGCGCCGCAGCCGTCGCCGGCCGTCCCCAGCCCCGTCGCTCCCAGTCCCGTCGTGCCCAGTCCCGTCGAGGTCCCCGTCCCCGGGTCGCCCTCGCCCGCTCCGGTGCCCGCGCCCGTGCCCACACCCCTGAAGCCGCCGGTGGTGGCTCCGAAGCCGCCGTCCGTCCCGTCCCAGTGGTGCGTCCCGCTCAACTTCGGCGAGTGGCTGTCCAAGATCGTCGGAAAGCAGGCGATCTGCTTCAAGATCGACCTGGGTGAGGACAGCACGTGGTGGCCGTTCTAGCCGGAGCGGCGCCCGGGTCACCGGACGCGCAGTTCGTTCAGCCGGGCCCGCCAGTCCCTGGCGGCGGGCAGGGACTCGCGTAGCGCGCCCACCGCCCGCTCGCGCCCCGACAGCTGCGACTCGTGCAGTCGCAGCAGGGGCGCGAGCGGGGCCGTGGCCAGCAGGAGCCGCTGGTTGACCACGACTTCGGGCCGCCAGTGGTTCTTGTACGGTTCGGACCCGCGCAGGAAGCTGACCACCGGCCGCCCCTCCGCGAGTGCCCGCCCCGTCTCGTAGCGCAGCAGCAGCGTCGCCACGTCCACCTTCCGGTCCCGCAGACCGGGATCGGCGCCGTACAGGTAGCCGCCGCTCAGCCCGGCCGACAGCAGGGTGACGTTCGCGGCGACCACCTTCCCCTCCAGCCGGAACTCGGTGAGCCGCCCCTCCCCGCAGCGCACCATCCGCCGCGTCGCCCGGGTCAGGTGCTCGGCGAACCGCGGCTTGAGGTGCTCGGGGGTCACCCCGCGCCCGCGCCACTGCTTCTCGTGCAGGCGCAGCAAGTTCCGCACCGCGCTCGGCACTTCCTGCTCGGTGACCTCGTGCTCCTCGATGCCCGCCGCGTCGGTCTTGCGGAGCTTGGCGCGCACCCGCTGGGCGCCCGCCTTCGGCATCCGCTTGACCAGCTCGTCGAAGGGCAGCGCGGGCAACTCCATGCAGGTGGAGTCGGCCAGCCGGGTCCGGGCGCCGGGCCACTCCCCGTACAGCCGCTCGGCGGCCGCCCCGGGCCGTACCTCGCGCAGGTCGATCACCGCGCCCCGGGCGGCCCGGTGCAGGCCGTGCGCGAGCGCGGGGACGACCTGGTCGGCGTACTCCGCGTCCACCAGGACGTCGAAGTAGTCGGTGATGCCCCCGCCGAGCGGGACCAGCAGCGGGAGCGGCCGGTGTACGAGCATCAGCGCGGCCGCGCCGACCAGTTCGCCCCCGCGCCGCACCAGCACGACGCGCAGCCGCCCGTCCCGGCCGTAGGACAGCCACCAGGAGTGCAGCCAGGCGTGGCTCTGGAAGGGGGTGGCGGTGGGGCATGCGCGCACGAGCCGGTTCCAGGGCTCCTCCAGCCCGGCGAACTGCCGGGGGTCGCGGCACAGCGTCACCGACAGGACCCCCGTGGAGCCCGCGCTCATCGCACCGACTCCTTCTCCTTCGCGGAGGCCGCCGCGTCGGCGGCCTCGCCCTGTGCGGGCAGCGAGGTCACGTAGCCGGACTCGGCGTGTCCGGCCGCGGTCACTGCCCCGTCCGCGGCGACCGTGCCGTCCGCCCGGCGGCGCTTGCGGCCGGGCCGGGCCAGCAGCCACAGGCCGCCGATCAGGCCGCCCGCGCACAGGCCGACCGCGCCGCTGAGCGGGGCGGACGGGGAGGCCGGGTCGGTGGGCGCGACGGCCTGGTTGAAGAGGAGCAGCTGCACGCCGGTGTTCTTGGCGGCCGTGTTGCTGCTCAGGGACAGCGCGTCGGCGACCGCGTTGGCGATGTCGGCGGCCCCGGTGGCGGTCCGGGAGGTGCCGGTGATCGCGATCATCGGGGACTCGGGGGAGGTCTCGGCGCGGACCTGGGTGCGCAGCTGCTCGGCGGCGATCCCGGCCCGGGGCTGGGCGTAGGCGAGGGTGGAACTGCTGGTGGCGATACGGCCGTAGGCCTGGGCGAAGCCCAGGGCGGTGGCCGGTTCGGTGTTGGCGCCCGGGACGGCGACGACGTAGCTGGTGGCGGCGTACTCGGGGGCCTTCAGCACCCCGTACGCCCCGCCCGCGGCCAGGCCCAGCAGGGCGCAGGCGGGCAGCGGCCACCACACGGGCAGCGGCCGCAGCCGCCCCCGCACGCGGTGCCCCCGCCGCCTGCGGGGCGCCGGGCTCTGCTCCGGCGTGCGGTCGGTCTTCTTGTGGTCGGGGGTCTCGGCCATGTGCGTGCTCACTTCCTCGTGGAGGGGAGTTCGGATTCCGGCCCGCGCGGTGTGCGCGGCCGGTGGTCGGTGTCGTCCGGGTCGTCGGCCGACGCGCGCGCCCCGGCCGCGGGCCCGGCGGCGTCCGGGTCGTCGATGACGGGCCCGGCGGCGAGCGGCCCCGCGGCGCCGGGCCCGGCGGCGGCCGGTCCGGCCCCGGGGCGGCGGGCGGCCGGGGCGCGGGGCGGGGCCAGCGCCCGCTCGTAGACGTGCAGGAGCTGTTCCGCGCTGCGGGCGATGTCGTAGCGGCGTACGACGGGCGGCGGCGGGAGCCTGCGGGCGCCGGCCTCCATGTGGCCGCGCAGGGCCGCGGTCAGCTCCGCCCGGCCGGGCCCGATCCGGCGCGCGCCGGGGGCCTGGGCCGCCGGGAGGTCGTCGATCGCGGGGCAGGTGACGTGCAGGACCGGGAGCCCGGCGGCCAGCGCCTCGATCACCGCCAGCCCGAACGCCTCCTCGCGCGACGGCGAGACGAAGACGTCCATGGCGGCGAGCAGGGCGGGGATGCCGGGCGTGCGCCCGTCCGCGCTGTCGCCGAGCGGGTCCCGCTCGCCCAGCAGGTGGATCCGGTGCTGCGCCCCCAGTTCGGCGGCGAGGGCCCGCAGCTTGGCGCGTTCGGGTCCGTCCCCGGCCAGCAGCAGGTGCGCGCCCGGCAGCGCGGCGACCGCCCGGACCAGGACGTCGAAGCGTTTGCCGGGCACCAGCCGCCCGACCCCGCCGATCACGAACGCCCGCTCGGGCAGGCCCGTGCGGGTGCGGGTGGCCCGGCGCACCGACTCGTCGAAGCGGAACCGGACCGCCTCGATCCCGTTGGGTACGACGTGCACCCGGGCCGCGGGCACCCCCCAGTCCGCCAGCCGCGCGGCCACCGTGTCCGACACCGCCACCGTCGCCGCGCCCAGCTTCTCGCTGGCCAGGTAGAGGGCCCGGACCCCGCCCGACAGCGGGCGGCCCTCGATCTCGGCCTCGCCGAGCGAGTGTTCGGTGGCCACGGTCGCGCCGACGCCCGCGATCCTGGCCGCGAGCCGCCCGTACACGCAGGCCCGGTAGAGGTGGGTGTGGACCAGGTCGTACTCGCCGCGCCGGATGAACTTCACCATCCTCGGCAGCGCCCCCAGGTCGCGGTTGCCGCGCATCCCGAGGTTGACCACGCGGACCCCGTCGGCCCGCAGCCCCTCCGCGACCGGCCCGGGGTTGGTCAGGGTCAGCACGTCGCACCGCATCGGCAGGTGACGCAGCAGCAGCCGCAGTTGCTGCTCGGCGCCGCCGACACCGAGCCCGGTGATGATGTGCAGCGCCTTGAGGGAGGTGGGGGTGCTCATCCGCGCACCGCCCGCCGGACCCGGGCGATCCGGGTCAGCCGGGCCGCCTGGTGGCGCAGCCGCTTGATCCGCAGCCGGGCCCCGCCGTCGGCCTGGCTGATGTGGGTGCGGGGCATCGCGTACGGGCCTTCCAGCGCCCCGGGGCCGATCGCGCAGGCGTACCGGTACCCGGCGGCCCGTGTCGCCTCGACGACGCGCCGGTCGATGGAGCCGTAGGGGTAGCAGAACCCGGCGGGCAGGGTCCCGGTCAGCTCCCGCAGCAGTTCGCGGCTGCCGCGCAGCTCCTGCTGGAGCACGTCGTCGGGTACGGCGGTCAGGTGCTGGTGGAGCAGCCCGTGCGAGGCGATCTCCTGGCCCGCCCCGGCCACCACGCGGATCCCCTCGGCGCTCAGCAGGGGTTTGCGCGGGCCCAGCGGGTCCCACACGTTGTCCACGCCGAGCCGCCCGGGCAGCACGAACAGGGTGGCGGTGCAGCCGTGCCGCTGGAGCAGCGGCAGCGCGTGCGTGAGGAAGTCGCTGTAGCCGTCGTCGAAGGTCAGGCCGACCAGTCCGGCGCCCCGCCCCCGCGCCCGGGCCGTCAGCAGTTCGCCGACGGAGACCCCGCGCAGCCCGCGCGCCCGCAGCCACAGCAGCTGGGCCTCCAGCGCGCCGGGGGTCACGGTGATGCCGTACGGGTCCTCGGCGGGATCGGTGAACTCGGCGACCGAGTGGTACATGAGCACCCACGGCGATGCGGGCGTGCCCTTGCGGGCGGGGGCCGCCGCGGCGGCGGCCGTGTCGGGGTCAGCGGACATGACGGAACCTCTGGGTGATCAGGGCGGGCAGGGCGGTGATTTCGAGGGCCCGGAGGGCCATGCCGGTGGCCCCGAACATGGCCGGGACCAGCAGGCAGCCGAGGGCTGCGCTGAGCAGCGGGTCGGGGATCATCGGTCCGGCGATCCAGCCGGTGGCGCAGGCCGCGGCGGCGGCCAGGGAGAGGCGGCCGATGCTGGTGGCGACCCGGCGGACCTGGATGGCGATGATCCGGGAGCCGAGGCCGGTGAGCAGGAGGGCGGCGGTGGTGGAGATCCCGGCGGCGTTGGCGGCGGCGATCCCGTAGGTCCCCCACGGGCCCACCGCGAAGGCCCCGGCGACGATGTTGACGAGGAGTCCGGCGCCCATCGCGAGCGCCGGGAACCAGGTGGGCCGGGCGGTCGAGAAGAAGGGCCGGGACAGCGCCCCGACGAGGCAGTGGCCGAGCAGTCCGATGCCGTAGACCCGCATGACGGAGGCGGTGGCCTCGGTGTCCCGGTGGGTGAAGGCACCGCGTTCGAAGAGGACCTGGATGATCTGGGGCGCGTACCCGATGACGAGGGCGGTGCCCACGAGGACGGCGAGGGAGGCGAGCGCGAGGTCCTGCTCGACCCGGCGCCGGGCCTTCTCCCGCTCGCCGCCCGCCATCGCCTGGGCGACCACGGGGAAGGTGACGGTGCAGATCATCAGGGAGAGCACCATCGGCATCTGCGCGACCTTCTGCGCGTAGTTGAGGTGCGAGATCGCTCCGGGCGGCAGGGAGGCGGCCAGGAACCGCTCCACCAGGACCTGGGACTGGCGGAAGACCGCGAAGAAGATGACCGGGGCGATCACCCCGAAGGCGATCAGGGTGGGCCGGTCGCGGCCCTGCTGACGGCGGCTGGCGCCGTTGGCGCGGGGCGGTCCGAAGCCGACATTGCGGATGAAGGCGGGCAGCTGGACCAGGATCATGAACAGCCCGCCGACGGCGACGCCCGCGGCGGCGGCCCGCACCCCCCACACGGCGTGCAGGGCCAGCATGCCGCCGATGATCCCGACGTTGTAGCCGACGTAGATCGCGGCCGGGGGGACGAAGGAGCGGTGGGCGCGCAGCGCGGCGCTGAAGTAGCCCGCGATGCCGAAGCTGAGGACCGTGAGCGCGGTCAGCCGGGTGCACTGGATGGCGAGTTCGGGGTCCGGCAGCCCCGGGGCGAGCACGGCGACGACGAGCGGCGCGGCGACGACGAGTACGCAGGCCACCACGGCCAGCAGGACGGCGAGGCGCGGCAGAGTCGCCCCGACCAGCAGCCGTACGGGGTCCTGGGCGCGGGCCTCCTTGCGGGTCAGCCCGGCCCGGCTGCCCGCGCGGCGGGCCAGGGCGTGGCTGAAGGCGGGCACCATCAGCAGCGCCATCGCGTCCTCGATCAGCAGCGTCGAGGCCATCTCGGGCACGGTCCAGGCGATCAGGAAGGCGTCGCTGTCGTGCCCGGCGCCGAAGAGGTGCGCGATGGTCTGGTCCCGGAACAGCCCGAAGGCGGCCCCGGCGACGGTCAGCCCGGCCGTCACGGCGGCGGCCTTGGCGAGGAACCGGCCGAGCGGAGCGGCCCCGGCGCCGTCCCCGTCCCGCTCCGCGCGGACTCCCGGCCCCGCGTCCCGCCCCGGCCCGGGGGTCTCGGCGCCCAAGGCCCCGGCGCCGCCGCGGCGGACGGTCCGGTCCCCGCCCGGGAGGCCGGGGCGCCGCGGAGCGCGGCCGGGGGCGGGGCCCGGCGGGTCCTGGACCCGGGTCCCGGCGGCGGCGAAGCCGGGGCCCCGCCCGTCGGCGCCGTGCCCGCCCCGCCGCACCGCGGGCCGCGCCCCCGGCCCGGCCCGCAGAACCTGCGCGGGCTCGGGTTCCTGCTCGGGCGCGGGTTCCTGCTCGGGCGCGGGTTCCTGCTCCGGTCCGGGTCCGGGCCCGACGGGCGCGCCGGACCCGGGAGCCGCGGGGCCCGGGGCGCTGCCGGGGCCCGCGGGACGACCGGCCGCCCGGTCCGCGGTGCCGGAGGCGGGCCCGTACCCGGCCGGTCGCAGACCGGTGTTCGGGCCCGTGCCCAGGATGTGGCCCCGCACCGGAGGCCGGTCCGGGAAGGGCGGGGCGGAGGGGGGGACGTGGGCGGGGCCCGCTCCCGCCGCTGGGGCGGGGGCGGGCCTCCGGGCGCCCGGCGCGGGCGTCGTATCGGTCACGCGGCGGCCGCGCCATCCGGGGACGGCAGGGCCCACCAGGCGGCCAGGCCGATGATCACCCCGGTGAGGACGGTCGAGGGGCCGCCGATGTCGGCGTACAGGAAGTCGGTCAGCTGCCAGACGAACAGCCCGGCGGCGACGAGGCCGCAGTCCCGGATCCGGCGGGCGCTCGGGTCCGGGGCGAGCACCCGTCGTACCCCGGCGACCAGCAGCGCCGCCCAGCCGCCCGCGAGGGCGGTCAGCCCGATCAGCCCCTGCTCGCTCAGGACCAGCAGGTACATGTTGTGCGGGGAGAGCAGCGGCTGGCGGATGAAGGCCTGGCCCGCGCCCGCGGTGTCACTGCCCGAGGACAGCCCCAGCGAGGAGTGGCTGTCGCGGTTGGCGGGGAAGCCCTTGAGGCCCACCCCGGCGGCGGGCCGCTCCCGCCACATCGATTCGGCGGCGGCCCACATCGTGTAGCGGTCGGTCACCGACTGGTCGGGGGCGCTGGAGACCTGCGTGATGGAGCCGAGCCGCTCGGCGATCATCTCGGAGCCGAAGCCGAGGCCGCCCACCAGCACCACCCCGGCCGCCCCGAGCGCCACGAGCACCTTCAGCGCCCGCCGCACCCCGGCCATCAGCATCACGACGAGCCCGGCGGCGAAGGTCGCGATCCACGCGCCCCGGCTGAAGGACAGCCCGAGCGGGACGAGCAGCGCCAGCGCGCAGAGGGTGGCCGTGCGCCGGACCCGGTGCGACAGCGTGGGAGTCAGCGCGGCGGCGGTGGCGATGATCAGCCCGTACGCCACCACGGTGGCCATGCCCATGACGTCACCGGGGCCGAAGGTGCCGACGGCCCGGATGTCCGAGCCCTGGTACGAGGCTCCGGTGTGCGTGGCGAACTGGACGACGCCCACCGCTCCCTGGACCAGCGCCAGCACCACGAAGCACCCCCCGGCGAGCCGGAACTCCCGCGCGTCGCGCAGCAGCAGCACCACCGCCCCCGGGACCAGTACGAACACCTGGAGGTAGCGCACGAACCCGGGCAGGGCGGCGTAGGGATCGGCGGCGGTCACGGTCGCGACCGCCAGCCCGACGGCGGGCAGCCCGAGCAGGAACGCGCCCAGCGGGCTCAGCCGTCGGGTCTGCCCGCGCAGCACCTGCACCGCGCAGCAGAACACCAGCAGCAGGGAGGCGGCGTCGGCCGGGGTGACCTTGCCGGAGGCGGTCGCGTCGCCCGCCGGGAGCGGGGCGCACAGCAGCAGTACGGTCGCGGCGAGCGGCAGCAGCGGCCAGTGCCTGCGCAGTGCCCCCGGACCACCGAGAGGAAGGACGCGGACCGGGGAGGGGGCGTGGGCGGTGCTCATGCTCAGCTGCCTCCGAGCCGGAAGCGGAAGAAGGAGGCCGCGGTGCGGGCCAGGATCCACAGGTCCTGCCAGAGCGACCAGGTGTCGATGTAGTGGTTGTCGAAGCGGGCCCGGTCCTCGATGGAGGTGTCCCCGCGCAGCCCGTTGATCTGGGCCAGTCCCGTGATGCCGACGGGCATCCGGTGCCGCGCCTCGTAGCCGGGGTGGACGCTGGCGAACTTCGCGACGAAGAAGGGCCGTTCCGGACGCGGTCCGACCAGGCTCATGTCACCTCGTACGACGTTCCACAGCTGGGGCAGTTCGTCGAGCGAGGACTTGCGCAGGAAGGAGCCCACCGGGCCCATCCGGTTGTCGTTGGCGACGGTCCAGCGGGTGGCGGACTCGTGCTCGTCGGCGGGGCGCAGGGTGCGGAACTTCAGCAGGGTGAAGGGGCGCCCGTACAGGCCCACGCGTTCCTGACGGAAGATCACCCCCGGTCCGTCGGCCAGACGTACGGCGAGCGCGCAGGCGCCCATCACGGGGGCGGCGGCGCACAGCGCGAGGGCGGCGAGCGTGGAGTCGATGATCCGCTTGCCGTGCCGCTCCAGCGGCCGGGCCGGGCGCGGCAGCAGCGGCTGTACGGCGTAACCCCACAGGTGGTCGGCGGGCCGCGCCACCCGCATCCCGGTGACCTTGGCGGTCCCGGCCGGGTCGGCGAGCCAGAGCCTGCACCCGTGGTCGTGGAAGAGCCGCACCAGGGAGGCGGTGCGCTCGTCGGCCTCCGGCGGGCGGGTGAAGACCGCGTGGCGCACGGAGTTCTGGATGACGGCGCGCCGGATGTCCTCGTGGGTGACCAGTACGGGCAGACCGGCCCCGGCGGCGCCTTCGGCGCCGGGGCCGGTGTCGGCGAGCCCGACCGGGCGCAGGCCGTACTCGGGCCGCCCGTGCAGGGCGGCGGCCACCGCGCCCGCCCCGGCCCCGGGGCCGACGACCAGCGCGGAACGGGGGGCGCGCACGGCCGTACGGCGGCGCAGCTGGTTCACCAGCCCGCGTCCCGCGCAGGCCAGGACGAACTGCAGGCTCACACAGGTGACCAGGACGCCCCAGCCGAGGGCCTGACGGGGCGCGGCGGCGGCGACCACGGCGGCGACCCCGCACCACAGCACGGCGGCCCGGCCCGCCAGCGTGGGCAGTTCGAGCAGCGCGGAGGGTGCCAGGCGCGGCCGGTAGAGCCCGGCCTGGGCGTGCAGGGCCGCGGCGAGCAGCGCGATCGGAGCGGCGGCCTGGACCGGCAGGCCGGTGCCGGGAAGGGCCGTCGCGGTGGCCGCGGCGGCCAGTACGTCCACGGCCAGCAGCGCACCGACCCCGTCCCGGCGGCGGACCCGCTGCGGGCGCAGGGCGGGCCGGGCCTGTTCGGCCTTGGGACCGCGCGGCGGGTGGATGGCGGCCGCGGAGCGCCGGACCGCGGTGGTGCCCGCGGGCCCGGTGCCGCTCTGCCCGGTGGGCCGGGCGTGTGCGCTGTCCATCGTCATCGGCTGATGCGCTCCTGGTTCAAGGGCCGGGGCCTGCCCAGCAGTTCGTGATACAGACCGGTGACCGCGTCCGCGCTCCGCCGCACGTCGAAGTCCGTCCGCGCGTGCTGTCGCGCCTGCTCGCCCAGCTCGGTGAGCAGCCGCGGTTCGGCCAGCAGCAGGCCGAGCGCCTTGGCGAGCGCCGTCGGGTCCTCCGGCGGCACCAGGCACAACCGGCCCTGGCCCGGCGGCAGGCTCTCCCGGGCGCCGCTGACGTCGGAGACCAGGACCGGGCGGCCGCAGGCCATGGCTTCGAGCGGGGCGAGCGCCATCCCTTCCCACCGCGACGGAAGTACAACGAGATCGGCGGCCCGAAGCCACGGTCGGATGTCCGGGGCGGCTCCGGCGAAGAACACCCCGGGCGGCGCCGTCCGGCGCAGCCGCTCGGCGTCGGGGCCGTCGCCGACCAGGACCAGGCGGGCGCCGGGCAGCGCTCCGAGCAGCTCCGGCCAGGCGCGCAGCAGGACGTCCTGGCCCTTCTGCTCGCAGAGCCTGCCGACGCACACGGCGAGCGGAGCGCCGTCCGCGAACCCGGCGGGCAGCGGGAGTCCTGCGCGGGCGGCCTTCCGGTCGTCCGCCGGGGAGCCGCGGCCGGGGCGGAAGTGGTCGAGGTCCACCCCGTTGCGGACGACCGACCAGCGGGCGGTGATGCCCGCGGCCTCGCCCGCGCGCCGTTCCGCCTCGCTGACACAGAGCACCCGGTCGGCCCAGCGGGCGGCGAAGCGCTCCCAGCGCAGGGCGAGCGCGCCGGTGGCGCCCGTGGCCGCGTCGAAGGACCAGGCGTGCGGCTGGAAGACGGTGGGCAGCGTCCCGCGCACGGCGAGCCGTCCGGCGAGGCCCGCCTTGGCGCTGTGCGCGTGCAGCAGGTCGGGCCGGACCCGGCGGACCAGCCGGACGGCGCCCGCGACCTCGGCGGCGAGCCCCGGCCCGGGGGCCCGCCCGGCCCGCCAGGGGAGCACCTCGGCCCCGGCTTCCCGGGCGCCGTCGGCGAGCTGTCCGCCGGGCGGGCAGCCGACGACGGCGCGGATGCCCGCGGCGCTCTGGGCGCGGACGAGGTCGATGACGACCCGGGCGACCCCGCCCTCCACGGGCTGGACGAGATGGAGGACGGTCATCCGTTCCGGCGCGGGGTCCGGCGCGCAATGCGGCGCGGAATGCCGCGCTGAATGCGGCGCGCGGTCCGGCTCACGGTCCGGAGCGGGATGCGGAGCGGGATTCGGCGCATGGTCTGATACTCGGTCTGACGGCACGTGGAGCGGTCTCCTGCGATCAGCGGCGCGCGTCGGTCTGAACGAAGAGCACGCCGAGGAAATGACCCTGGTTTTCGCCCGTCAAGCGGAAAGTCAGCTTGCGGGCACCACCGGACAGGGCGGGACTCAGATCGAACACGTCCGCGTCATATCCGAGATTATTCATATTTTCAGGCTGTCGTACTGAAGCGGAATGCCCGAAATCAGTGATCGTCGAATTCATCACGTCATTGAACGGGTTTTCGCCGTCGCTCAGGTTCAACCGCCGACCGCTGTCCGCGGTCACCGTCAGTGAGTCCCCCAGGACCCCCCGGTCCCCGTCGTAACCGACCATCCCGACCCGGCCCGCCGCCCCGGGGGGCGCGTCCACCCCGGACACCTCCACCGTTTCCGCGGCCTGCTGACCGGCCCCGGCGCGCAGCTCCTCGAAGCCGTCCCACACCGCGACCCGGCGCACCGGCTCCTGCGGCTGCTCGTAGGCCGCGACCAGCGTCCAGCCGCCCCACGCGCCCACCGGCGAATTGCCCATGGCGATGTTGATCTGCGCCACCGTCCACATCCCGGCGCCGCCCTCGCGGACCAGCGGGGTGACATCGGCCGAGGCCTGGTAGGCATCGCTGCCCGCGTCCGAGCGGTGCCCGATCACGGTGTCCGCCAGCACTTCCTTGTACGCGCCCCCGGGCTCGGCCAGGAGCACCCGGCCGCTGTCCTCCGGCGGCTTCTGCTCCCCGACGCGCAGGTTCCCGCCCCAGTAGAGACGGGCGTACGCGATCTTCGCGCCCTGCGGGACCTTCAGCTCGGCGCGGGTGGAGTTGTAGGTGTCGGGGTCCTTGTCGACCTCCGTGTAGAACATGTCGAAGTCGCTGTTGACCCCGGCCGCGCCGCGCTTGACCTCCTCGCAGGGCTCGGCCTGGGGGGACTCCTCCTTGCGGCAGCTGATGCCCGCGTTGGAAGCCCGTACGAGGCCGCCGTGCAGCTGGGCCTGATAACGCGGAGTGAAGGGCACACGGGTCATTTCCCGTTGCGCGGGAGCCTTCGGGGGCGAGCCCGCGGCACCGGCCGCAGAAACGTTCACTGAAAGCGCGAGGCAGGACAGCAGGGCGAGCGAACCGAGGATTCTGCGGGAGGAACCCATGACCCTGTCTCCATTTTTCGATCAAGGGGACAAAACAGTAGTGAACTTTGTCAGAAATCAAGCTGGAAATCACGCCGGACTCGCGCGTACGGCCTTTTGGGCGATACCACGCACCCTCCCGCAGAGGAGGTCGTTATGGGGATGCACCATTGTTCGAACCGAAAGGGATAACGGAGATGGGGAAGAGGCTGTCGCGCGGCACCACGCTGGCGGTCGCGGGCGCCGCGGTGCTGATGGGCGGCGCCGGCCTCGCCTCCGCCCACGGTGGCGACGGCGCCTCGGCGCACGGTGCCACCGCGGGATCCCCCGGCGTCCTGAGCGCGACCTGCCCCAGGTCCCGGTCGACGTTCCGGTGAACGCGTGTGGCAACACCGTGAACCTGATCGCCCTGCTGAACCCGGCGTTCGGCACCAGCCGTGTGAACGCCTGACCGTCAACCGCGCCGCCCGAAACGTCGGCATCCGGGTGAATCCGCGCAACCCATCCCGGGACACGACAGTTGTTCCGGGTGCTCCTGTACCGGGCAATCTTGCAGAAAAGGGACGATTGTGATCAAGAAGATGATGGCCGCCGCGGCCGTCGCCGCCTCCGTCGTGGGCATGGGTGCGGCCATGGCCCCGCAGGCGATGGCTATCGGGAACGACAACGGCGTCAACACCGTCAACGGCAACGGTGCCGCGCAGATCTACGGCAACCAGGCCACCTACGGGAACATGAGCCCGCAGATGGCGCTGGTCCAGGGCTCCCTCAACAAGCCCTGCATCGCCCTGCCCGCCAAGGCCAACTTGCAGTCGCTGGTGGCCGCTGTGAACGTCGGCATCCAGGACGTCCCCATCCTGTCCAACCCGATGACCCAGCAGTGCACCGAGAACTCCACCCAGGCCAAGGGCGACGAGCCGCTGTCGCACATCCTGGACAACATCCCGGTCCTCTCCGGCAACGCCTCCGCCGGCAGCTGATCGCGGAACACGCAGTCGGGGCCGTCGCACCTTCGGGTCGCGGCGGCCCCGCCCTTGTGTCCGCCCCGCATGGAACGCACATCCGTTCCGGCCCCTCGAAAATGCCCGGGTATATACCGCGCATTCCCGCACTCCAGGCATTGGGGTGAATTGACTCAGGGCCGCGCGGGTTGCCTGGATTTTCGCGGTTTCTTTTCCCGGCGCGGCTCGTTGTAATTTGTGCAGTGGATACGCCCCTGCGGGAAAGGACTGGAATTCTCATGACGTACAAGAAGGCAGTTGTACTGGCCGCCGGTGTTCTGATGGCCGTGGGTGCCGCTGCCCCCGCCATGGCGGACGCCAACGCCGAGGGCAAGGCCGTCGGCTCCCCCGGTGTGCTGTCCGGCAACGTGCTCCAGGTGCCGGTGCACATCCCGGTCAACATCTGCGGCAACACGGTCAACGTGATCGCGCTGCTGAACCCGGCGTTCGGCAACACCTGCGTCAACGCCTGACGAAGCGCCTGAGCCCTTAAGGGACAAGACCTCCTCGGGGTGGCCTCGGAGTGCACGGCGGTGCACTCCGGGGCCGCCTTCGATTCAGCACCGGCGGCCCCGCCGGTAGACAGGGAAGGACCCATGCGACAGGTACTGAGCCGAAAAGTACTGGGCAAGGGAGTGCTCACGGCCGCGGCCGCGTCGAGCCTGCTGTCGATCGCGACCGGTGCGGCCTACGCCCATCCCGGAGCGACAGCCGAGGCCGCACACTCACCGGGCGTGCTCGCCGGTAACAGCGTCTCGGTACCGATCACGTTCTCGCCGAACGTCTGCGGCAACAGCGTGGACGGCGCGGCCGCGCTGAACCCCTCCATGGGCAGCACCTGCGTGACCGCGGACGGCCGGGGCGGACGCTCCGGCGACTACGCGGAGTACGAACGCTACTTGAGCCCGGAACACGCCGCGGCCCTGGAGCGCTACCTCGACGAGCACGAGCACGCGCGGGGCCAGGAGCGGGGCGACCAGCACGCCGGCGGCCCCGCCGACGAGCGTGGTGAAGAGCGTGGTGAAGAGCGCGACGACCACGCCGACGAGCGGCGCGAGCGGGACGAGCAGCGCGCGGGCACCGGCCGGCACCGGATGCCCGAGCAGCGCGGCCCCGAGCAGCGCGGTCCCGAGCACCGCGGGGGCCCGGGCGGCTCCACGGGCTCCGGCGGTCCGGAGGAGGACTGCGACGAACACCCCCGCGCCGCCCCGGCCCCCGCGGTGCACGAGGCTCCCGCGCCGCGCCCCGCGCACGGGCCCGCGCACGCCAAGCCGAAGCCCGCGCCCGCGCGCCACGCGGCGCCCGCGCCGAAGCCCTTGCCCGCCCCCGTGTGGGAGGGCGGGCCGCCCCCCGGCTCCAAGGCCGCCACCGCCCCGCCCCCGGCGCCCGCGCCCGCCCCCGTGGTGGCCGAGGAGGCCCCCGCCCCCCGGCCGCCGCGGCACGGCAGCCAGATGGCCGAGCACCCGGCGGCTCCCGCCCCGGCACCGGCTCCCGTCGCCGCGCCGCGTCCCGCGCCCGCCCCGGCGCCCGTAGCGGAGGCCGTACGTCCGGCCGTGCACGCGGTGGACCAGCCCCCGGCCGCTCCGGCCGGGGACGCCCCGATCCATCTGCTCCCGGCTCCGGTGCCGGCCCCCGCGCCCGCTCCCGCTCCGGTCCGCGAGATGCCCGCGGCACCGGTCGCCGGACCGATGCTGGCCGAGACGGGAGCCGCGGGCCAGCCCGCGGCCGCCGCCGCCCTCGCCGCGGCGCTGCTGCTCGGCGGGTCGATCCTGTACCGCAGGTCTCGTATCTCCTGACCGGACGGCAAGAGGAAGAAATAGCGGCCGGAGAATCCCCAGCGGATTCTCCGGCCGTTGCCGTTCGTCTTACCGTTCGCCTCGCGTTCGAGGAACTTCCGGACAGTTCGGGCAACAGAGTTTCCGTAGCCGCCAGGAATCGTTACCCAGGGCGAAAGTGACGCGCCGGTCGTCGCTGGAAAAGGATTTCGATAATGAAGTACACGAAGGTCGCCGCTGTTCTCGCAGGCTCCGTCGCCGCCCTCGGCGCCGTGACCCCGGCCTTCGCGGCCGAGCCGGGAGCGCTGCCGCCCATGAGCCTCACGAGCGGGGCGACCGAGGTGCTCAACGCGGCCGCGCCGATCTCCGCCTCACTCCCGCAGACCCTGGGCAACGGGCTGGCCGAGCAGGGCGACACCGTGGGCAAGGTGGTGGGCACCGCGCAGAAGGTGAACAAGTTGCGCAACGCTGGGCCGACCGAGGTACTGGGCGCCGCCAACTCGGCCACCAAGCTGACCCCGATGCTGGGTGGCGTGAAGCTCAACGGCGGCCAGGGCTGAGTCCCCGCACCCGGGCAAACGACTGTGGGCGCCACCGGCGATGCCGGTGGCGCCCACAGTCACATGCGGTGGCTGGCGTCAGTCGTTGATGCAGACGTTGCCGAATGCCGGGTTCAGGGCGCCGACGGCGTTCACGGAGTTACCGCAGACGTTGATCGGAATGTGAACCGGGACCTGAACGAGGTTGCCCGACAGGACACCGGGGGAGCCCACGGCCGCACCCTCGGCCGAGGCGTCGGCAGCGGCGGAACCGGCGGCACCGGCCGCGGCGAGACCAGCGGCGGCCATGACCAGGGCGGCCTTCTTGGCAGAGTTCATGGGAATTGCACCTTCTGTTCGATGTTCTGCCCCGTACCGGGGCTCACACCGAGCGAAACGGTCCAGCGCCCAGAACGACACGGCGAGGGGCGCGATCAGACCTGTTCAGCCCAATAGTCGTAACGCGCCATGGACTCGCCCGGTCAGCCGAGGCCAGGGATGTCGGGAATGTCGGGAATGTCGGGTACCGCGGGTGTCACCGCGGGCGCGCCCGGGACCGTAGGGACGGCCGGAACCGCCGGGACCCCGGGGACGGCCGGGATCGCGGGGACGTTGGGCAGCTTGGGCGGCTTGATGTCCGGGATCTTCACCTCGGGCAGCTTGATGTCCGGGAGCTTGACCCCGGGCACCTCCGGCAGCTTGATGTCGGGGATCAGGCCCTGCAGCGTCTTCAGCAGGTCCGCGATGGTCTTGGTGAGGGACGCGAGGAGGTCGTCGATCGGACCGGCCGCCGCGACGCGTGCGTCGATCTGCTGCTGGACCGTGGCGACCCGTTCGGTGAGCGCGGCCGCCTTCTCGCCGTCGAGGGCACTCGCCGGGGCCGCGGCGCCGAGCAGTATGGCGGCGGTGAGGGCCGACGGGACGAGGACGCGGGACGCCTTGGTGCGGTGCATGACGGTTCCTTACGGGTGCTCGGGCCGGGGCGGACCACGAAAGTCCACTTATTTCACCCACCGTGCTAATAGGTTCTACGCACCGCAACCGGATCTTGATCCCTACTGGCTGCGTACGGGCTTCGCGCAAGCGTCCGGAGCGCTCTCACCCGGGCTGGGGAAAACCCGCGCGCAAGCGGGCCGTTTGAGTGAAGCAGCGGAACCAACCCCCCGGCCGGGCAGTTGATCAGGGCGCTCCACTAGCGGGCACTCGTGCGACAAAAGGAACATGATGAACAAGCTCGTCCAGGCCACCCTGATCGGCGCGTCCGTGCTCACCGCGGGTGTCGCCACGGCCGCCCCCGCCCTGGCCATCGGCAACGACAACGGCGTCAACACGGTCAACGGCAACGGCTCGTCCCAGGTGTACGGCAACCAGAAGACCTACGGCGACATGAGCCCGCAGCTCAGCCTGGTCCAGGGCAGCGCCAACAAGCCCTGCGTCGCCCTGCCGGCCAAGATCAACGTCCAGTCGCTGGTGGGCCTGGCCAACGTCGGCGTCCAGGACATCCCCATCCTGTCCAACCCGATGACCCAGCAGTGCACCGAGAACTCCACCCAGGCCAAGGGCGACGAGTCCCTCTCGCACATCCTGGACAACATCCCGATCCTCTCGGGCAACCTCTCCGCGGGCAGCTGATCTCCGCTCTCGATTACGGTCCGGGCCCCCGCGCCCGTGGAGCGAAGTGACAGGGCCCCGGCAGCGTCCAGCCGCCGGGGCCCTCGCCGTGCCGCCGCTGCCGCGGCGCCCTCGCGTCAGCTCGTCCAGAACTCCCACCAGCGGGTCAGGATCAGCATCCCGATCACGCCGACGTGCAGCACGGGCGGGGCCCAGCCGAATTCGGTGAAGAATCCCTTCACCGGACCGGGGGCGGGCAGGACGCCCGTGCGAACGGTGTGCGCCGTCACCGCCCAGAACATGACCAGCGTCGCCACCCAGGCCAGACAGCACCACAGGCACAGCGCGTTGATCTCGTACAGCGACTGCGCCATCAGCCAGGTGCAGAAGCCGACGCCGAACAGGGTGCCCGCGTTCAGACCCAGCCAGAACCAGCCGCGGTGGCGGGCGCCGGCCAGCAGGCCCATGCCGACGCACACCACGACGGCGTAACAGGCCAGCCCCAGCATCGGGTTGGGGAAGCCGAAGACGGCCGCCTGGTCGCTCCGCATGACGCTGCCGCAGGAGACGACCGGGTTGAGGCTGCACGCGGGCTTGAAGTCGGGATCCTCCAGCAGGAGGAACTTGTCGAGGGTGATCACCCAGGCGGCCAGCAGCCCCGCCGCCCCCGTCAGCACCAGCAGCCAGGCCAGCGCGCGGGGGGACGCGACCGGTTCTCCCGGTTCGCCTTCGTGTGGAGCGCGGGTCTGCCCCTGCTGGCGGGGGACGCCCACTGTATTCGTTGCCATGTGTCCCATAGTCCCGCACTTCGCCATTGATAGTGGCGAACCGTCGCTATTCGTACGCAAGTTGACCGATTGAAGGGCCGGGAACCCCTGATACTTCCCGGACGTTTTACCGAACCCCGGACGTAATGTCAGACCCAGGGGCTACGTTGAGCGTCCGCGAAGTGACAAGCTGCGACGGCCTGGAGACCCACCTTGAGCGATCCGTACGAGACAACCGAGGCCCACCTCGACCGACTCCTGGGCCGCGCCCTCAACTCCTTCGACCTGCCCGACCGGCTGGTCGAGCGCCTCGGCACGGCGCTCGCCCACAGCTCTTCGCTCCACAGCACGCACCACGGACCGGCCGCGGGTCACTGGCGGGAGACCCACCAGCACGCCTACCTGCTTTCCGACGGCGGGGCGGTGACCCTGTGGGAGCTGGCGTACCGGCTGGAGCAGGACCGGGTGACGCGGCATGAGGTCTTCGTCAGCCGTGCGGAGGCCGCCCTGGCCGCGGTCCGGATCTTCGGCGAGGACCCGGCCGCCGTACGGGACTTCGCGCTGCTGGAGGAGGCCGAGGGCGAGGCGGCCGGCCAGGACCCGCTGAGCGCCCTGCTCGCCGCTTCCGGCCCGGTCCAGCTCCGCCGGGAGTACGCGGTGGAGCAGTCCGCCGACCACGCCCGCCGGGTGCTGCGCCGCGCGGAGAACGCCGACCGGCCGGGCGAGGAGGTGGCCGTCCTGCTGCGCGGGGCGTACGCGCACCAGATCACCCAGGCCTTCGGCGGCAGGCAGTGCCTCGCGGACGGCAGGGCCGCCGGTTTCACCCTCTACGAGCACGCCTTCGTCCTGCTGGACGGGACCGAGCTGAGCCTGTGGGAGGTCGAGCACACGGCCACGCCGGACGGGCGGCACATGTGCGAGGTGTACGAGAGCGAGAGCACCGCGCGCGGAGCCATGGAGCTCCGCGCGCGGGTGCGGTGACGGTGTGACGGGATGACGGTGGCGCCGGGATGACGGTGGCGCCAGGGTGAGGGTGGCGCCAGGGTGAGGGTGGCGCCAGGGTGAGGGTGGCGCCAGGGTGAGGGTGGCGCCAGGGTGAGGGTGGCGCCAGGGTGAGGGCCGGGGTCAGGCGGCGACCGCGACCTTCGTCCCGGTCCCGGTCTCGGTCTCGGCCCCGGCCTCCGGCTCGGTGGTGGCCGGGTCGGTGCGGCGCATCCCCTTGAGGAGGATGACCAGGCCCGCGGCGACGCCCGTACCGGCGGCGATGGCGATCAGGTAGAGCAGCGGGTTGCCGATCAGCGGGATCACGAAGATGCCGCCGTGCGGGGCCCGCAGGGTGCACTCGAAGGCCATCGAGAGGGCTCCGGTGACCGCGCCGCCCACCATGGAGGCGGGGATGACCCGCAGCGGGTCGGCCGCGGCGAAGGGGATGGCCCCTTCACTGATGAACGAGGCGCCCAGGAACCAGGCGGCCTTGCCGTTCTCGCGCTCGGTCCTGGAGAAGAGCTTCCCGCGCACGGTGGTGGCCAGCGCCATGGCGAGCGGCGGCACCATGCCCGCGGCCATCACGGCCGCCATGACCTTCAGGCTGCCCTCGTTGGGGGCGGCCAGACCGCCGATGGCGAAGGCGTACGCGACCTTGTTGAGCGGGCCGCCGAGGTCGAAGCACATCATCATGCCGAGGATCATCCCGAGGATGACCGCGTTGGCGCCGGAGAGGCCGGACAGCCAGTCGGTCAGGGCCTGCTGGAGCGAGGCGACCGGCTTTCCGATGACGAGGAACATCAGGAACGCGGTGACGGCCGAGCCGATCAGGGGCAGGACCACCACCGGCATGATCCCGCGCATCGCGGCCGGGACCCTCACCCGCTGGACGGCCAGGACCGTACCGCCCGCGATCAGACCGGCGATCAGACCGCCGAGGAACCCGGCGTCGATGGTGAGCGCGACGGCGCCGCCGACGAAGCCGGGGACCAGGCCGGGGCGGTCCGCCATGCCGTAGGCGATGTATCCGGCGAGGACGGGGACGAGGAACCCGAAGGCGAGGCCGCCGGTCTGGAAGAGCAGGGCCGCCCAGCTGGCGGACTCGGTCCAGACGAAGTGCTCGGCGACGGAGGGGGCCTCGTTGATGCCGTAGCCGCCGATGGCGAAGGCGAGGGCGATGAGGAGGCCGCCCGCGGCGACGAAGGGGACCATGTAGCTGACGCCGGACATGAGCCAGGTGCGGAGCTTGGAGCCGTAGCCCTCGCCCGGTGCGCCCGCCTCGTCCACGGGGGTCCTCGGGGCATCCGCCCCGCCGCTCTCGCCGCGGGCGGCCTTGTCGCGGGCCTCCGCGAGGAGTTCGGCGGGGCGGTTGATCCCGGCCTTGACGCCCACGTCGACGGTGGGCTTCCCGGCGAAGCGGGCACGGTCGCGGACGGGCACGTCGTGGGCGAAGACGACCGCGTCGGCGGCGGCGATGGCGGCGGGGTCGAGCTTGGTGAAACCGGCGGAGCCCTGGGTTTCGACGGTGAGGGTGATGCCCGCGGCGGCGGCGGCTTGCTGGAGGGATTCGGCGGCCATGTAGGTGTGCGCGATGCCGGTGGGGCACGAGGTGACGGCCACCACCGTGAAGGGCGCTCCGCCCTCTCCGGTCCCCCGCGCCTCGGGCGCCGGCGGGGGCGGGTCACTCGCCTCGGGCGCCGGCGGGGGCGGGTCACTCGCCTCGGGGGCCGGTGGGGCCGGATCGTGCGCCGCAAGCGCCGACGGGGCTCCTGAGTCCGGGGTGTCGCCCGATACCAGGGCCGCGGCTTCCGCCGGGGTCGTGGCGGAGCGCAGGGCGGCGACGAACTCGGGCCGCATCAGGCGGCGGGCCAGGGAGGACAGGATCGTCAGGTGGGCGTCGTCCGCCCCGGCGGGGGCCGCGATCAGGAAGATCAGGTCCGCGGGCCCGTCCGGCGCGCCGAAGTCGACCCCGGCCGGGGCCCGGCCGAAGGCGAGGGTGGGGGCGGACACGTGCGCGCTGCGGCAGTGCGGGATGCCGATCCCGCCCTCCAGCCCGGTCGGCATCTGCGCCTCCCGCGCCGCCACGTCCGCGAGGAAGCCCTCCAGGTCCGTGACCCGGCCCAGCGCGAGCATGCGCCGGGCCAGGGAGCGGGCCGCCGCTTCCTTGGAGTCGGCGGCGAGGTCGAGGTCGACCAGCTCCGCGGTGATCATCATGGTCGGCTCGCTCATCGCTCGTCGCTCCGTTCGGACAGGGGGAGGTCCAGGGGGATGTCCTGGGTGACGCGGACCGCGTCGGGACGCAGGTCCGCGGGGGTCGGCATGGCGCTGCCGGGGAGCTGGACCGCGGCCGCGCCGTGGGCCAGGGCGGAGGCGAGGGCTTCGGGGCCCGCGCCGCCCGCGATCAGGAAACCGGCCAGGGAGGCGTCACCGGCGCCCACGTCGCTGCGTACCGCCGAGACGGCCGCCGTGCCGTAGTACGTGCCCTCGGCGGACACCAGGAGCTGGCCGTCCGCGCCGAGGGAGGCGAGGACCGCACCGGCGCCCAGGTCGCGCAGTTCCTCGGCGGCCTTGACCACGTCGCCCAGGGTGGGCAGGGGGCGGCCGACGGCGGCGGCGAGTTCCTCGGCGTTGGGCTTGATGACGTCCGGGCGGGCCCGCAGCGCGGCGGTCAGGGCCGGACCGGAGGTGTCGAGGGCGATCCGCGCGCCCGCCTCGTGGGCCCGGGTGACCAGGTCGGCGTACCACTCGGGGGCCAGGCCGCGCGGGAGGCTGCCGCAGCAGGCGATCCAGTCGGCGCCGCCGGCGCAGGTGCGGACGGTGTCGAGGAGGAGGCCGGATTCGGCTTCGCTGAGTTCGGGACCGGCCGCGTTGATCTTCGTCAGGGTGCCGTCGGGTTCGGCGACCGAGATGTTGGAACGGGTCTGGCCGGTGATGCTGACCGCCGTGACGTCCACGCCCTGGGCGCCGAGGAGTGCGGCGATGAGGGTACCGGGGGCGCCGCCCAGCGGGAGGACCGCCGTCGTGCGTACGCCCGCGGCCGCGACGGCGCGGGAGACGTTGACGCCCTTGCCGCCGGGGTCGACCCGCTCGGCGGTGGCGCGCAGGACCGCACCGCGGTCCAGCGCGGGGACCTCGTACGTCCGGTCCAGGGAGGGGTTGGGGGTGACGGTGAGGATCATACGAGCACAACTTCCGTACCGGCGGCCTCGATCGCCGCCTTGTCTTCGGGGGTCAGACCCTGGTCCGTGATGAGGAGGTCCACGTCGGCGAAGGAGGCGAAGCACGCGAACTGCTCCTGGCCGGACTTCGAGGAGTCGGCCAGGACCACGACGCGGCGGGCGGCCGCGACGGCGGCGCGCTTGACGGCGGCTTCGGCGAGGTCGGGGGTGGTGAGACCACCGGCGGCGGTGAAGCCGTTCGCGGCGAGGAAGAGGACGTCGGCGCGGATCTCGGCGTACGCGCGCAGCGCCCAGGCGTCGACGGCGGCCCGGGTCCGGTGGCGGACGCGGCCGCCGACGAGGTGCAGGTCGATGCCGGTGTGGTCGGCGAGCCGGGCGGCGACGGGCAGCGCGTGGGTGACCACGGTGAGCGCGGTGTCGACGGGGATGGCGGCCGCGAGGCGGGCGACGGTGCTGCCCGCGTCGAGGATCACGCTGCCGCCGTCGGGCAGCTCGGCGAGGGCGGCGGCCGCGATGCGGTCCTTCTCGTCGGCGGCGGTGGACTCCCGCTCGGTCAGGTCGGGCTCGAAGTCCAGGCGCCCGGCCGGGATGGCCCCGCCGTGGACGCGGCGGACGAGTCCGGCCCGGTCCAGGGCGGTGAGGTCGCGGCGTACGGTCTCGGCGGTGACCTGGAACCGCTCGGCGAGGGAGAGGACGTCGACCCGCCCGGCCTCGCGGGCGAGGCGGAGGATCTCCTGCTGGCGCTCCGGTGCGTACATGTGGTTTTACGTCCGTTCGATGCCCGACTCAGTGGGTTTCCTTGATCTTACGCCCACACCGGACTCGAAACAATAAAAAACGGACATGCCCGCCACCAAAGGCGGGCATGTCCGCGAAAAGGGGCCGGACGACCTAGGCCACCGGGACCTTCTCCGGGCTGATGACGGGGTCTCCGTCGCCGGCGTCATCGCCCGCGACGCCGACCGCGTCATCGACCGGGCCGTCGACCGGGCCGGTGCCCTCGTGGGCGGCGGTCGCCTGCTTGCGCGGCAGCGCGAACATCACCGCGAAGATCACGACGAGGACCGCGACCACCCACCACAGCGCGCTGTGGAACGCGTCGACGTACTGCGGCCCGAAGACCGTATCGTCGTCGATCACGCCGAAGTAGAGGACCGAGGTGAGGCCGAGGCCCAGCGCGTTGCCCATCTGGCCGGTGGTGTTGATCAGGCCGGAGGCGGAACCGGCGTGCTCGCGCGGTACCTCGGAGAGGACCGTGTCGGTCAGCGGCGCCACGATCAGGCCCATGCCGATGCCCATCACGACCAGCGGCGCGGCCATCTGCCAGGAGGCGATGCCCATGCCGAAGTGCTGGGACTCCCAGATGTAGAGGAGCAGGCCCGCGGCCATGGTCAGGGCGCCCGCCTGGAGCACCTTGCGGCCGAAGCGCGGCACCAGCTTCTGCACGGAGAGGCCCGCGGCGGCCGAGACGGCGATGGAGAAGGGGATGCCGGTGGTGCCCGCGCGCAGCGCGCTCCAGCCGAGGCCCATCTGCATGTACAGCGTCCAGACCAGGAAGAAGATGCCGGTCGCGATGCCGAAGGTGAGCTGGACGGCGATGCCCGCCGCGAAGCTCTTGACCTTGAACAGGGACAGCTCGACGAGCGGCGAGCCGTCCTTGCGGATCTTGTACTTCTCGTACGCGATGAACCCGGCGATCAGGAACGGGACCGCGCCCATGCACAGGAAGCCCCACAGCGGCCAGCCGTTCTCGCGGCCCTGGGTGAGCGGGTAGATGAGCATGACCATGCCCGCGGTGGCGATGACGACGCCGATCAGGTCGAGGCGCAGGGCGTTGGGGGCCTTGGACTCGGTGATGAACTTGCGGCCGAGGATCACGCCCGCGATGCCGACCGGCAGGTTGATCAGGAAGATCGGGCGCCATTCGAGGCCGAACATGTTCCACTCGGTGAGCAGCGCGCCGAGCATGGGGCCGGAGACGGCGCCGAGCCCGACGATCGCGCCGAACAGGCCGAAGACCTTGCCGCGCTCGTGCGGGGGGAAGGTGACGTGGATGATGGCGAGCACCTGCGGCACCATCATCGCGGCCATCACCCCCTGGAGCAGCCGGGAGGAGACGAGCATGGCCGGGTTGGCGGCGATGCCGCAGAGTAGCGAGGCGGCGGTGAAGCCCGCGATGCCGACGAGGAAGAGGCGCTTGCGGCCGTAGATGTCACCGAGGCGGCCACCGGTGATCAGACCCGCGGCGAAGGCGAGCGCGTAGCCCGCGGTGATCCACTGGATGGCGCTGGTGGAGGCGTTGAGGTCGCCCCGCATGCTGGGTATCGCGATGTTGACGATCGTGACGTCGACCAGGTCCATGAAGGCCGCGGTCATCACGATGGCGAGCGCCAGCCAGCGGCGGCGGTCGGCCTTGGCGTCGAGGGGCGTCTGGTCCCATGCGTCGGGGGCGGCGCCGACGGCGCGGGGGGCGGCGCCGATGCTGTGGGGTGCGGCGGGGGCTTCGGTCGTCCGCTCTGCTGGTTCGGGCCCGGTCTCGCTCTCGGGCGATGTCTTGGAGGTCTCCGTGCTCATGGGGAGAAACCTAGACGGGATGTAGGTCAGGTGGTGTCCTACTTCCCTGGCAATCTTGAACCATGACCGATACCCCGGCACGGCTGCTGACCCTGCTGTCCCTGCTCCAGACGCCCCGCGAATGGCCCGGGAGCGAGCTGGCGGGACGGCTCGGGGTCAGTTCCCGCACGATCAGGCGCGACATCGACCGGCTGCGGGACCTCGGGTACCCGGTGGAGGCCACGCTGGGCGCGGAGGGAGGCTACCGGCTCGTGGCCGGGGCGGCCATGCCTCCGCTGGTCCTGGACGACGAGGAGGCGGTGGCGATCGCCGTGGGGCTGCGGGCGGGGGCCGGGCACGCCATCGAGGGGGTCGAGGAGGCGTCCGTACGGGCGCTGGCCAAGCTGGAGCAGGTACTGCCGTCACGGTTGCGTCACCGGGTGGGGTCGCTCCAGGCGGCCACCGTCGCGCTGACCCGGGGGGACGGGGCCAGCATCGACCCGCGGACGCTGACGACGATGGCGTCGGCGACGGCCGGGCGGGAGCGGCTGCGGTTCGCCTACCGGGCGGCGGACGGGGCCGGTACGCGGCGACTGGTCGAGCCGAACCGGCTGGTGAGCACCGGATGGCGCTGGTACCTGGTCGCCTTCGACCTGGACCGCGACGACTGGCGGACCTTCCGGGTGGACCGGGTGAGCGAGCCGTTCGCGACGGGGGCCAGGTTCGTACCGAGGGAGCTGCCGATGGACGCGGTGGCGTTCGTGGAGCGGGGCCTGCGGGGCGGGGGTGGCGGGACGCCGGCCTATGAGGTGGACCTGCGGTTCGAGGCCGAACCGGAGGCGGTGCCGGGGTGGTTGGGGTCGGCGGTGGCGTTGCCGGGTGGGGGGTGCCGGGTGCGGTTCTCCTGTGCGGATGCGCCGGAGTGGCTGGCGGTGCGGATCGCTTTGGCGGGGCTGCCGTTCACCGTCGACGGGCCGCCGTCGCTGGCGGCCGCCGCGCGTGCGCTGGGCACGCGCCTGACGTCCGCGGCCGTCGCCCGCTAGGGGCGGCCGGTTCCCCCGGCCCGGGGGCGGCCGGTTCCGCCCGGGCGCGGCCAGGTGGGGCCTCCGGCGGGCCCTCAAACGCCGGGCGGGCTGAGATGGCGGGCCCTGTGCTCGGCGGGCTGGAATGGCCCGCCTGGGCTTCGCTAGTCCCGCGGGGCAAACTCAGCCCCGCCGGCGATTGAGGCGCCGCCGGAGGCCGGCCGGACCCGGCGGCGAATGAGGCGGCCGTGCGGGGGAAAGGGGGAGCCCCGGTACCTGGGGGGGATAGGTACCGGGGCCGTATGGGGGGGCTAGATGATTGATTCCAAGGGGTAGCGGCACGGACGCGAGGGTGTCCACCCTCGATGTGTGACGACCGATATGGACACCCTCGCAACTGCACTGTACGTGCGGGTCGATGACCTTTTGAAGGCCTCG
>NZ_JASISO010000069.1 GCF_030063135.1 Streptomyces sp. G-G2 | reverse complement strand
GCCACAGCGGGGCCGCCGGCCTGGCACCCATCGAATTCGAACGAACCATCAGCGAAGCACGTGCCCGGCACCATCAGAAGGATCAAGCCGCATAAGGAAGGTCTCTACGCTTCCAGGGGATTGACACACCACGGCGCTGTTGACAAGCCAATTCTCCTGGGGAGGCCATTGAATCGGTCCGGGTCCCACTGTTGCAGCTTGGCGGAATTGTGAAGGCATCGGCAGAGCTGCCTGCGATCGGTTGCGTTCCCTGGCAACCTGTTGAGGTTTAGGACGCCTGTTGCACACTGGGCCGACGGATTGGCAGCAAGTTTGGTCAGGTATGCGGTGCACGGAAGCATCTGCTGCTCGACCTGAACGCAGTTCACGGCGTAGGCGTTCTGGGCGGTGAGAGCCAGACCGGCAAGTGCCAGGCCGACTCCTGTGAGCGTGCGGCGCACGAGAGGACGGCTTGTGGTGCGGGACATGCTGTCTCCATCCCTAAGGCGGACCACAGTGGTCACCCCACGCAAACATCCGCAAACTACGGTACGCATGCGGAGCGGCCTGAATGGGTGACGGTGTGAGTGGACCGCCTGTGTGCAAGGTTGGAAACCCGTACACGGTGAGAGGACAACACGCCCAGCGGGGGTCACTTCAGATAGCCAAGCATTACCCTCAGTAGTTGCGAGATTGGATTATAAAGTAGAATTTGTTCATAACGGCTCTGCGATACGCGCAGGTTCGTGAGCTGAGACGATGGGTGCAGTTCCGCCGGTACGACAGGGCGGCGACGCTCAGCTCCGTGGCCGACCAGCTCTGGTGGACCCTCCCCCGCAGATCCGGGCGGTGACGGCCGAGATCCTCCAGAACTCTGCCACAACCGCCGACATCGGATAATCTCACCCTCTGTCACCACCGAATGTGAGACAGGGGCGTTGACTTTACGGACCCGGTGTCCGATTGAGGGGAAGCCTCATCCAGTCCCCTTCGTCACGGCCTTCAAGAGGTCGTGTGCGGCCAGCATCCCTTGTTCGACGGCGCGGACGGCGTTGAGGCCGTGGGTGCCTGCTGCGCCGCCTGCGGCGCGGTGGAGGATGCCGGCCTCTTCGAGCTCGGGCAGGAGGGTGTTGTTCGGTGTCTGTCCGACTGCGAGGACAACGGTGTCGGCAGGCAGGAGGAACTCGTGGCCGTGCCGGTCACTGAGACGTACTCCATGTCGGAGGACGGCTGTGCAGGCGACTTCGGTGTGCCATCGGACTCCGTGGCGGCGTAGTTCTGCGAGTACGGCCCATCGCGTGCTGCGGCCCAGACTTTCGCCGATGCGACCGTTGCGGCCCAGCAGGGTTACGTCGTGGCCCAGGGTGATGAGGAGGTGGGCCACATCGACGGCGATGCCTCCGGCGCCGATCACCACGGTGCGGGGGCCGAATTCGTCGGGGTGCTGGAGGGCGTTCTGGTAGGTGACGACGTGCTCCAAGTCGTCGCCAGGGATATCTGTCCGACGGGGGTGCACGCCCGTGGCGAGGAGTATTCCGTTGGTGAGGGGCCCGAGTACGAGGTTGGCTGTGCGGACTGGATGGTTGAGGTGAACGCGTACATGCAGCCGTTGGAGTTCGGCCTGGAAGTAGTCGATCGTCGCGCCGAAGTCCGCTTTGCCAGGGACGAGTCGGGCGAGGTTGAACTGTCCGCCCAGGGCGCCGGTCGCTTCGTAGAGGTCTACCCGGTGGCCCGCTGAGGCAAGGACACGGGCGCCTTCGAGTCCGGACAGTCCGCCTCCGATGACCGTGAAGCGGGCGGGCGGGCGGCCGCGGGCGCGGGGCGGCCTGGCCGACGGGATTTCCAGTTCTCTTCCGGCTCGTGGGTTGACCAGGCAGGAGACCGCGGTGTCGCCCAGGGAGCGGTCGATGCATGCGGTGTTGCAAGCGATGCAGATATTGGTAGGACGCTTTGTCGGCTGCCGGGCTTTGCGGACGATGTCGGGGTCGGCGAGGAAGGGCCGCGCCATGGCGACGAAGTCGGCGTGCTGTTCGGCGAGGATACGTTCTGCCAGGTCGATACGGTTGATCCGGGTGGAGGTGATGACCGGGGTCTGCAGTCCGCATGCTCGCAGCTTGCGCCGGATCCCTGCCGTGTGGCTGATCCAGGCACCGGGTGGGACGAGGGTCTGGACCGTGGGGGTGCGGGACTCGTGCCAGCCCACGCTCACGTGCAGGGCATCTGCGCCGCCACGGGCCAGTGCGGTGGCGAGGTCGTCGACTTCGTCCGGGAGGCTGGAGCCGGGCATCAGGTCGTTGCCTGACATTCGTACGAGGATGGTGAAGTCCTCGCCGACGGCTTGTCGGACCTGGGACAGGACGGCCAGGGGGAAGTGCCTGCGTCGTGCGGCGTCGCCGCCCCAGTGGTCGTCCCTGTGGTTGGTCAGGGGGGAGAGGAACTGGTTGAGGAGGTATCCCTGGGCGGCCATGATCTCGACGGCGTCGAATCCGAGGGTACGGGCGATGGCCGCGCCGTCGGCGAAGCGGTTGATGACGGCCTGGATCTGTTCCTCGTTCAGGGCTGACGGGGCGGGTGCGCCGAACCGGCCGGGTGTGGCGGAGGGTGCCACCGGGGCGTGTCCGGTGGCTTCTCGGGTGGTGTAGCGGCCCGCGTGGAACAGTTGCAGGGCGATTTTGCCGCCGTGCCGGTGCACGGCTGTGGTCCAAGCGGCGAGGCTGGGGTGCTGGGCGGGATCGTCGGTGCGGGCGTAGTGGCGGCCGCCTGCGCCTTCAGGGCTGACGGCGCAGCCGCCGGTGATGATGAGGGCGGCGCCGCCTCGTGCACGTTCAGCGTAGAAGGCAGCCATGGTCGCGCCGCCGTCGGGCCGGGTTTCCAGGTTGAGGTGCATCGCGCCCATGATGATGCGGTGGGGCAGCGTGAGCGGGCCCAGTGATCCGGGGCGGAAGACGTGGCTGGGCACTTAGGCCTCCGTGGCGGGGAGGTGGGGTTGGGCTAGGGGTGGGGAGGTGTCGGCGAAGAAGGGCGGGGCGACGATGCTGAGGCCTCCGTCCACGATCAGGGTCTGGCCGGTGATGTATGAGGCTTGCGGAGACAGCAGGAACGCGATCGCGTCGGCGACTTCCTGGGTCGAGCCGGGCCGTCTTTGGGGGATGCGTTCGACGACGGTGCGGATGTCGGGCATGCCGGGGAGCGCGTAGAAGTAGGTCAGGGAGTCGGAGTCGATCAGTCCGGCGTTGACAGCGTTGACGTTGATGCCGTGAGGGGCGAATTCCAGCGCCATGTAGCGGACCCAGGCTTCGATGGCGGCTTTCATCGCTCCGAGGAGGGCGTACGTGGGGTAGGCACGGTGGCTGCCGTAGCTGGACAGTGCCACGATCCGGCCTCCGGGCGGCATGAGAGGCAGTGCCTGCTGGGCTCCGAGGATAAAGGGGCGGAGGTTCATGGCGTAGGAACGGTCGAGGTGGTGGAGTTTGACGTCGAGGATGTTCTTGAAGGCGCTGGCGGCCGCGTTGGAGACGAAGTAGTCGAGCCGCCCGTAGGTGCTGCGGACGGTGGCGAACAGGCGGTCGATGCCTTCGGTCGTTTCGATGTCGGCCTGGACGACGATGCCGCGGCCGCCGCGGGCTTCGATTTCGGTGAGGGTGCTTCGGGCGAGGTCGGTGTTGGTCTTGTAGTTGACGATGACGCTGGCGCCAGCAGCGCCGAGGGTCAGGGCCAGGGCGCGGCCGATGCCTCGAGAGGCTCCCGTGATCAGCGCGATCCGTCCGTCCAGCGGCGGGGTGGGCGGGGTCACGGAGTGCCCTCCTGGTGTTTGAGGAGTTCGCGGAAGATGACGGTCTTCTGGGTTTCGTTGGTGCCTTCCTCGAAGCGCTGGGCGCGGGCGTCGCGATAGACGCGTTCGATCGGGCTGGTCTTCCAGTAGCCCGATCCGCCGTGGATCTGGAGGGCTCGGTCGGTGACGCGGGTGAGCATGTCGACCGCGATCAGTTTGGCCATGGAGGAGAGCATGGCCGCGTCGGCTTGTGCGGTGTCGAAGCGGCGGGCGGCGTGCAGGGTAAGTTGTCGGGCGGCTTCGATGTCGGCTTCGTTCTCGGCGAGCATGAACTGGATGGCCTGGCGTGAGGTGAGGGGTTTACCGAAGGTGACACGTCCTTGGGCGTAGTGGACGGCGAGGTCTTGGGCGCGGCGGGCCAGGCCGACGCAGCTCATCGCCACGGAGATCCGCGAGGGGATGAGGAAGCCGCCGAGGAAGACCGCGAGGCCGTCGCCTTCGGCGCCGAGGCGGTTGGCGGTCGGGACGGGGGTGCGGTCGAAGGTCAGGCGGGCGTGGTCGGTGCCGGTGACACCCATGGTTTTCGAGGTGTCCTCGACGGTGACGCCAGGGGCTGTGCGGGGGACCATGAGGGCGACGGTGCCCTGGTGTCCGCTGCTGCCTTCGGTTCTGGCGGCCAGGAGCCAGTAGTCGCAGCGGACGCCGAAGGTGATGAGGTGTTTGCTGCCGGTGAGGTGGTAGGTGTCGCCCTTGCGGGTGACGGTGGAGCGGATGTCGGCACCTGAACCGGCTGCGGGTTCGGTGAGGGTGAAGGCGATTTTGAGTCGTCCGGCGACCGAGGGCAGGACGAAGCGCTGGTGCTGTTCGGGGGTGGTGAAGTGCTCCATTGCCCGCCAGGTGCCGTTCACCACGTGCACGATCATTCGCAGGGAAGCGTGGGAGCGGGAGAACAGCTCCATCAGTTCCATCCACTGCGGGAAGGACAGGCCGCGGCCGCCGTAAGGGGTTGGGGCTGCCAGGGACAGGTAGCCGTGGCGGCGGAGCTCTGCCCACAGTTCTTCGGGGACCGTGCCGCTGTCCTCGATCCGGCGGGCCCATTCCTCCCCGGGGCCGGCCACGAAGGCGGCTATCTCCGTGCGGAGGCGGGTGAATTCGGCAGGGGGGAGACCCTGCGGGGTGGTCTGGGGGCTTGGCATCGGCTGCTCCGGGGCTGCTATTGCGGCAGGCAGGTGCGGGTCCAGGCCCAGGGCGCGCTGCCTGAGGACGAATTTCTGGATCTTTCCGACCGGGTTGCGTGGCAGTTCGGGTACGGCTTCGAGGCGTTCGGGCCAGTACTGTTTGGCGACTTGGTGGTCGTCGAGGTACCGGCACAGTGTTTCGAGTCCGAGGTCTTCTCCGGGGGTGAGGACCACGAAGGCACAGGCGCGCTCGCCCAGCCGTTCGTCAGGCATACCCACGATCGCTGCCTCGCTTACCGCGGGGTGGTCGTGGAGGAGGGCTTCGATCTCGGCGACGGGGATCTTCTCGCCGCCGCGGTTGATGATGTCCTTGACCCGGCCCGTGATGCGGAGGTATCCGTCGGTGTCGATGACGGCGAGGTCGCCGGTCCGGTACCAGCCATCCGCTGTCCACGCGGCTGCGGTCAAGTCGGGCCGGTTCAGGTACCCGGTGAACGCCGTGGGGGTGTGGACCTCGAGGTTGCCCCCCAGGCCGGGCGCGAGAGCTCTTCCCGTGCCGTCGGTGACGCGGAGGGTGACTGCGGGCATGGCACGGCCGTCGGAGCCCCGCGCCCGCTCGGCGGGGTCGCCGGGTGAGGAGAGCGAGCCTAGGCAGGTCTCCGTGGTGCCGAACGACCCACAGACCGCCGTTCCCAGAACCGCGGCCGCGCGTAGGGCCAGACCGGGCGGAAGCGCGGCGCCGGCCGAGACGAAGAGACGCAGGGTGTTCGGTGCTCTCCCGCCGCTGTCAACCTCTTTGACCAGGTCGGCGAGGAATGGGGCTGCTGCTTGGATGAACGTGACCTTGTGGTCGTGAAGGGCGCGCAGGGCCTTACCGGGATGCCAGCGGGCTTGGAGCACTTGGGGGGCGCCAAGGCTGACGGCCAGCCACATGCCGTACAGGAATCCGGTCTGGTGCGCCAGCGGGGACGGAACGAACAGTATGTCGCGGCAGTCCAGACCTGCCCGGTCTGCTTGCAGACGGGCGGCGAGGCCGAGTCGGTCGTGCCGGTGGAGGACCCCTTTGGGCTCCCCGGTGGTACCGGAGGTGAAGAGCAGCTGCGCCACCGCGTCTGGGGCGGGCCGTATCCCGTCCAGCGCGGCCCGGTCGGCCCGGGCCGCGGCAGTGATCTCGGCCCAGTTCTCCCAGGTCATACCGCCGTCTTCGGGCGCCGGCAGCGGTGGTCGGTTCTCGGTGGGGTCCAAGGGAACGACCAGGACGTGTCGTAGTCGCATGCCCGGCGGGACTGCGGCCAGCCACGCGGCCGTCTCCTTGCGATAGTCCCGGCCGCGGAAACGGTCGGGGATCAGCAGGACCCGGGCACCGCAGCGGTGCAGGGCAGCCGTCATCTCGCGGCCACGCAGAATCGGCATGAGGGGGCAGCAGACGGCCCCGACGCTCAAGGCGGCGAGCGAAACCTCCACGAACTCGGACCAGTTGGGAAGCTGGTAGGCAACGGGCTCGCCGGGCTGCACGCCCAGGGCGAGCAGCCCGGCGGCCGCACGGCCGACCCGTTCGTCGAGTTCCCTCCATGTGACGTGCACCTCTCCGGCTTCGCGCCGGTCCACAAGCGCGAGGTCGTCGGGACGGTAGCGGGCCCAGCTCGTCAGCAGCCCGGGGAGGTGGCGGGGCGGGTCGGGGGCGGGTCCGGCCTCCACGGATAGGGGGATCCCGAGGCCGGTCAGGTCTTTCAGGAACCGCGGGTAGGAGATCCTGTAGGCGCGGGGGTGGGTCAGGGTCGTGAAGCCGTGGGCGACAGTGCCGGCGAGGGCCAGCGCCATCAGGACGCGGTGGTCGTTGTGCGACGTCAGCCGGGCCCCGCTGAGTGTGGACACCCCGTTCACTTTCAATCGGTCGCCGTCGATACGCAGGTCTGCGCCCATGCGGTTGAGCTGGAGCATCGCCGAGACCCTGTCAGACTCCTTGAGCCGGACGTGGCCGATGTGTTCGAAGACGGTTTCGCCCTCGGCGAGGCTGGCCAGGGTGCACAGGACCGGCAGCATGTCGGGGAGCTTCCGGCCGTCGATCGTGGTGCCTGCCAGCCGGATCCCGGAGTGCCGGATGCGGATCCCGCCGGCCCGGTGGTCGACTTCCATGGGCACCCCCATGCGCCGGACCACGTCGAGGAATCCGTTCTCGGGGTGGTCGGTGGCGTCGCCGTCCAGGCAGGTGAGGCCGCGCAGCAGTACGTCCGCTGGGTGCAGCGCGGCCGCGGCGATCCCGAAGGCGGCGGAGCCGAGGTCGGGAGGCAGGGTCAGATCGGTGGGCCGTGCGTGCTGGCCCGGCGCGATGTCGAAACGCCGCCAGTCCTCGGAGACAGCGACCTGCAGTCCGAAGCGGCGCATCATCGCGATGGTGAGCATCAAGTAGGAACGCTCGTTGAGGTCGCCGCCGACCTCAACGGTGGTGGGGCCGGTCGCGAAGGGGGCCAGCAGGATGAGCCCGGAGATCCATTGGGAAAGGGTGCCGGGGATCTTCACCCTGCCCCCTGAGGGCAGCCCTGGGGTCACAGCCACCGGCAGACGGCCGTCAGGGGCGTCCACGCCTACGCCCAGCTGCCGCAGGGCTTCGAGCAGCGGCGCGATGGGACGCCGCTCGAAGTACCTGTTACCGGTCACCGTAACCGGCGACTCGGCCAGGCTGGCCAGACCAGTCATGAAGTACAAGGTGGTGCCGGAACTCCCGGCCGACACCGCATCGCGCCTAGGCTGGTAGCGGCCGCCCTGCACCACGTAGGTATCGCCCTCGACACTGATCCGTGTACCCAGGCCGCGGAGCACCCGAAGCGTGTCCTGTACATGGTGGGCCCGGCAGACCCCTTTGATTCGGCTCGTGCCCTCGGCCAGCGACGCCAGGATCAGCGCACGGTGTGCGTGGTACTTGGACGGGGGGACTTCGATGTCGCCGCGCAGGATCCGTCTGTTCGGCCTGACCAACAGATGCACGAGATTCCTCCTATCTCAATAGACGGATTCACGAAAACAGGGGGTGGGATGCGGCCGCGCAGCAGCCGGAAGCCCTGGCACGACTCAGCCGGACAGGGCCGCCGGTCCGATGTGTGACGTCCAGTCCAAGGTGCGCAGCTCTGGTGGGACGTACTTCAGGTGTAGTAGCAGCAGTCTTTGAGCAGGATTACTGCCATCTGGGTGCCAGCCGGGCCCAAACGCGCTCGGTACGTGTCAAGCACACGCTGCTCACGTGCCAGTTCCCGCCTGGCTCTCGACTCGGCCTTGCGTGCGCCTTCCAGGGCGCGGCTGCGCGAGCGGCGCAGCTCCACCAGGGAGATGATCTCTTCGTCGATCGCATCGATGCCCCGCTGTTCCGCCAGCACGCGTTCCCGGGGGCCGCTCGCTTCCATCGCTCCACTCCTTGCACCGATGTCTGATGCATCCGGCACCGGCGTCCGGTCCAGTGGCCGTCCCGCGCTCGGAGGCGGTACGGCGGGGGCGCCTGGCTGCCCGGGCTGACGGCAGGCCGTGCGCGTCAGCGGCATCCCGCACCGCAGGGGTAGCTCCTGCGCGGGGCGGGCGGCCCAGTCGCTCGCCGGACACCTCTCCCGGTTCAGGCACCGACGCGCATGACGCCTCCGTGGTCCAGACGCCCGATGCCTGGAGCGGTACCGCCGTGTGACCGTGGAAGGCAACGATTCAGCAGGCGGTTCAGCAGGCGGTTCAGCGGACCGTGACGGTCATGAAGGTCATCACGTCGTCCGGGTCGCGGTGCAATGCCAGGTCGGCAACACGGCCGTCCGGAACCTCTTCCAGCAGGGCGCGCATGTCCTTTTCGTCCCGGTGCACGAGCGGCCAGTCCATCACCGCTTCCAGATATGCGATGTCCCGGCAGGTGGGCACGATGTTGGCGATCATCAGCGTCCCGGCGGGGCGCAATGACGCGACGAGGGAACGGGTCAGCGGGACGGCCGTTCGGTCCGTCAGGTAGTCGTAGAGCCCGCCGGCGTGGATCAGATCTACCCGCTCTGGCAGGACACCGTCGGTGATGACCTCCCTGACACGCCGAGAAAAGGTCCGCACGCCGTACCGGCCGTAGGCGCGGTCGATCTCGGCAAGGGACTCCGGGTCCTGGTCGAACGCAGCGTATCCGCCGAGTTCGCCGTCCCTGAGGGCCCTGCTGTCCTCGACTTCACGCAGATGCCCGGCTCCCACCGATGCCACCGTGAGGCCCGGAGTACGGGCGGCGGACTCGTCCAGCCGAGTCCGGAAGGCCTCGCGCCGATAGCGGACCGACCGGAATGCTGCGATCCCCACAGCGAAGCTGTGCAGCTCGGCGAGTACCCCTTCACCCGGCGAGGGCACGGTGCCCATCCCGTAGATCATGTCCATCATCTCGGCGTCACCCGCGTATCCGCGCGGTTTGCGGAAGGCTCTCCCGATCAACGGATCCTGCCGCAGCAGCGAAGCCAGCGGATGCGCGGACACGGCCTCGCGGAGTTCATGCCACTGCGCGGCGGTCAGGAATCTCCGCTGGTCCCCGAGCCATCCGTGCAGTCGAGTCAGAGGCCCCATCACGGACCCCGCCTTCATTTCTTTGTGGGAGTCATCAAGGATTTTCACATCCACGGCGCTCTCTCCCGATTCACTCGCATCGGAGCCCCCCTACCTCCAGATTACGAAAATTGCGGCCCCTGCAAAGGACGTACGCGACGGGCGGCAGAAGCGCGACCGTGACGCGAAAAGCACCATGTGCGACCGGCGCACGCGTCGGGACCGCCGCGTGCGCGGGGCTGCCCGGCAGCGGAATAGCGTGCGCGTGAGCCGAGCCCGGCGGCAACGTCGGTGGGCGTCCTGCGTTGTTGGCATGGTTTGAACAGGCCGTCGTAAGCTTGACTCTGTCGGGGATCTTGGAGCCGTCGAGGTCAGGTGCCCAGGGTTCGCCATGACTTCGGCCGGGGGATCTCGCGCTGGTCGAGGTAGTTCTGGAGAGCAGTCGGTCGGCGAGGTATGGGTGATTCCTCGGTTGGTGGCAGTCCGCTGAGGCGCTCGATGTTGACGGCGATGGCCGTCAGGACGTGCTGGATGTGGGCTTTTCCCTGTCCTCGGTAGCGGCAGCGCCGCATGCCGTGTCCGTGGGCGAACTCGTTGACCGTGCCCTCTACTCCGGAGCGGACCGCGTAGCGGGTTTTCCACTCGGGTGTCTGTTGCTCAGTACGGATCCGGAGTTGCAGGTCGCGGAGCTCTCGCGGGGGAAAGCCCACGGTGCGGGCGTTGTCGGCGGTGCTGGTGCACTGGGTGCGGGCCGGGCAGGGGCGGCACTGGCTCTTGGTGAACCTGGCCACGATTAGCGGGGCCGCGGTGGGCGAGGAGGTCGGGTAGGGGCCGTGCCAGCCCGCACTGACCTGGCCCCTGGGGGCAGGTGACCTGCTGATGGTCGTAGTCGATGTGGAAGTCGTCCCGGGCGAAACCGTTGCCCTGGCGATGCTGGCGGGTGGGGTTGGCCGGCAGTGGTCCGGTGACGGTGACGTGGTGTTCACGAGCGGCTTGTTCCAGGTGGGGCAGGGAGGTGTAGCCGGCGTCGACCAGGTGCTCGGCGGGCAGCAGTCCGCGGCGGGCCAGACGGGTGTGGATGCCAGGCAGGACCTGGCTGTCGTGGGTGGTGGCCGCGGTGGTGACCACGTCCGTGATCACGTTGGGGCCGTCGGGAGCGCAGGTCTCGGTCAGATGAGCGGCGAACCCCTTCCAGCTGATGATGTGTCCGTGCCGTGCGTAGCGGGCCGAGGTGTCGTAGGGAGAGACGACAGCCCGGGACGAGGGCGGCAGCCCGGGCCCTTCTTCCTTCTCGGCCGTGCGCCAGCGCAGGTGCCCAGCAGTGTCACGGTCGTAGTCCTGCACCATGATCTGGCGCAGGGCCTGGATGCGCGGGCCGGACGTGCGGTCCGCTCCGTGCCGGTAGAGGTGTTCCAGGAGCCGGAGGGCGTCGTTCCCGGTGGCGAGGATCCGGGTCTTGGGCCTGGTGGGGTTCTTGCCCAGGCGGACCGGCCGTCCGTAGCGGCGTCCCCAGTCCTCATTGACCAGCTCGTCCAGCAGGTGAGGGGAGATACCGGCGACTTCTTCCAGGGCGGCGCGGACCGCCTCGGTGATCAGCTCCAGGCGGGTCAGGTCACGCACCGCGGCCAGGACGTAGGTGGAATCGGTGCGCTGGGTGGTGCGCTCGTGGACCAGGCCGGCGTTCTTGAGGCGGGCGAGCGCGAGGTCGAGGAGGCGGTCAGCACGGTCCCCTTCGGCGAGACGTTCGCGGAAGTCGGCCAGCACGCTGTGGTGGAAGCCGGGATCGTCCAGCTCCATGGCCATGGCGTACTTGAAGTCGATGCGGCAGCGGACGGCCTCGGCGGCCTGCCGGTCCGACAGCCCGAGCAGGAACTGCAGCACACAGACGGTAGCCAGTTGAGCGGGCGAGAGACCCGGACGCCCGTCACGCGGGTACCAGTCGGCGAAGTCCTCGTCGCGCCACAGCCCGTTCAGCCGGTCTCTCACCCACATCGCCGTTGTGCCACCCGGGTTGCTCGCCCGCGCGATCTGCGCCGTCAGAGAGGGGACTTGGTCACCGGAACGGGGGCGAAGGGACAACGAGCACCTCGATGACTGCATGGGCCACTGGAACAACCCGAGCATGCCCGTTGATCAAGCTGCCGCACCGGAGAACTCCAAGATCCCCGACAGAGTCAAGCTCAGCCCTGGAAACGCGCCTGGCCGACAGCTTCAAGTGAGACGGCGAGGTTCCTGCGTCTCACCCGACTTTGTCTCTCCGCAGGTCAGGGCGTCGCCAAGCGGCAAGATCGGATGAGACGGGACAGTGGTCCTGACACCTGACGCTGACACTGCCGCTCGCGGTGCTACCGCCCCCCGCAGCAGATCGGACGGGGGCGGAACGTGTCAGGTGTCAGGACCCGGGGTCCGCCCTGGAGGTTCGGGGGCGGACCCCGGGGCGGTGTGCATCCTGGCCCGTCAACGAGCCAGCAGCGAACTGGTTCCTCACCACCAGCGGTGAGGAGGACCAGGAGCAGCCGGACAGGAGCGGAGAATCGGTTCGGTGAGCACCGATCGCCGCCCGCTGGCACCGGCCCCCGTCCCGCCGAACCGTCCCCCGCCGCAGAGACCGCGCTGCGGACCCGCCTCGCCGCCGAACGCCTCCCGACCGACCAGGCCGACACCGAGCCGGCCACCAGGGCGGCCGGACGCCGCACCCTCGGCACCGGGCCAGCGACCGGCCGGTAACCGGCTTCAGCCCTGGACGTTGACGCCGCCCCGGCCAGCCCGGTCGCGGCATCCGCCCACGAACCCGGCGCCGCCTCGCGCACCCGTACGCACCACGCCCGGCACGTGCTGGGCCCCGGCGCGAGGCGGCGCCGGTTGCCGTCCCCCGCACCGGGGACACACGGGCCACCGCCCAGGGACCGGGGTCCCGCCCCCGGTCAGGACGTGTGTGCCCAACGCCGGACACGTGCCGGACTCAGACCGGGGACACCCCCGCCTGGCGCCTTCCCTCACGCGCGCACCATTGGAGACCGCCCGCACCCAGGCCATGACGATCGGTCACGATGACCGGCACGGTGCCCTGGTAGTCCCGGTAGCCGTCCCGCACACACCGCGCCTCCATTCGATAGTGAGTGTTTTTGATGGCTGGTCTGGGGGCTTACGGCTCGGTCCGCGATTGATGGTGGGAGTAGCTCCGTCTCGGGGGCAGCTGGTCTGGGGTGCGCGAGGACCGTTGACCAGCCCGGGGGTGTTGTGATGGGCGGTGCTCGGTCGGGATATTCGATGGTCGCCGCTTGTAATGGTGGTCATACTGCCGCGATGGATCCAGTGACGCTTGAGACCGACCGTCTGGTGCTGCGGGCCTTCACACCGGCCGACGTGGATGCGGTGTACGAAGCCTGCCAGGACGAGGACATCCAGTTCTACACCCCGGTGCCGGTGCCGTACCGGCGTGCGGACGCGGAGAAGCTCGTCGGCGCGATGCTGCCCGCTCAGTGGGCCGAGGACAGGGACTACACCCTCGGCGCCTTCCGCATGGACACCGGCGCCCTGGTCGGCTCGTACTGCCTGACCTTCGTCAGCCGTGGCGTCTGGGAGCTCGGTTACTGGGCGGTCAAGGAACAGCGCGGACGCGGGTACTCGGTGGAGGCTGCCCGGGCCCTGTGTGACTGGGGCTGGGCCACCCTCGACATCCACCGCATCGAGTGGTGGGCCATGGCTGGGAACACCGGCTCGCGGGCCGTCGCCGAGAAACTCGGCTTCACCGTCGAAGGGACACTGCGCAATCGCGGCATCGCCAACGATGGCAAACCACACGACTGGTGGGTGGGCGGACTGCTGAGGCCCTGATGCTCGGTCCGGTGCTTCGACAGCAGCGTTTCCTCTTCTGCAGGGACGTTCCCAGCTCAGACAGTTCCCGCAGCCGAGCCGCACCCGTTGATCATCGGCGGGCAGCCGTAACGTGGCGGTGGCCGCACGTGTTCTTCGAGTGTGACCAAGAAGTGGGCCCGTGCGGCCCTGACCCATGCGTAGTCCGGCAGCAGCGCGGCCAGTTCCGCCGGCCAGGCCGCCGCCACCGTCGCCACCGCAGCCGCCAGCTCCGGCGTCAGCACTACCCGGCCCGCCTTCGAGTCCGAACCCCCCGCCGGCCCCAGTTTCGGCGCCTTGGCGCCGTCGGACGCGGCGGAGCCGCCCTTGCTGCCTTGCGCGCTACTACCTGCACTAGCCCTACGGGCGTCAGCGGCGCTACGCGCCGGAGGCGCAGTGGTTTCTGTAGCGGGTTCCCGAACACCGGCTCTTGAAAGAAGCGCGTCACCTGTGACGCCACCCGTAGCGTCACACATGACGCTACCCCCCTCAGATTCCTCCCCTTCGGGGGTGGCGTCATAGGTGACGCCACCCCCGTCCGCGGACAGCTCCTCCTGGCCGGTGATCTGGGGCTGATCTTTCTTCCTGGGCTTTCCTGACACTCACACGGACCCGCAACGGAGTGTCCATCGCTGTCCTGCGGATGCCAGCCCCGGGTACGCGCCCGCCACTGAGAGCCGGTTCACCGACTCTCAGTGGCGGGGGTCAAGGTGCGGCCGTCACATCCCGGGACCGCGCCAGGTGGCCCTGCGGGGCGATGGTGCGGGGCGTCTGGTGGGGCAGGGTCACGGTGTTCCGTTGGCGCCGCTCGCGCAGGGGCTGCCGGCACCGAAGGTTCCGCCAGTGCCGCCGGTCCCTCCGTGGAAGAGCACGCCCCCGGTGGCGTTGCCACCGGCGCCGCCGATACCGCAGGTTCCATCGGCGCTCGCGCCCGACTTGACGCCGCCGTTGCCGCCGATGCCGCCGTTTCCGCCGGAGTTGGCCATGCCGCCGGAGCTCACACCGCCGGCACCGCCGATGCCTGCGGCACCACCGGGGTAAGCACCGCCCGAGCTGCCATTGCCGCCGTTTCCGGCGTTACCGCCCTTGCCGCCGTTGCCGGAGCTGTTAATGCCGCCGGCGCCGCCGTTGCCGCCTGTGCCGCCGCCGTGGCCGATGCCGCCGTTGCCGGCGTTGCCGCCCGCACCACCGGTAGATCCACCGGCACCACCCAGGCCACCCTTGCCGCCGGCTCCGGCACTGGCACCGGAGTTGCCGCCGGCACCACCGATGCCGCCCGCAGCGACCTGGGTGCCCGCACCGCCAGCACCGCCAGCGCCACCCGCACCGTTGAGGCCGCCGGTGGCACCGGTGCCACCGTTACCGCCCGCCGCACCGTTGGGGCCACCGTTACCGCCGACAGCACCCGCCCCGCCGGAGCCGCCGCCCAGACCGAGCCCGCCGTTGCCTCCCGCACCGCCGACCCCGCCCAGGACACCGTTGCCGCCAGGGCCGCCCGCACCGCCGGCGCAGTCCCCGGTTCCGGTCGCAGCGCCACCCGCGGTCCCGGGAAAACCGGCGGGGTGGGCGGTGGTGCCGTTGGCTCCGGCGACGCCCGCGGTGCCCGCGGTGCAGGCCAGGGGCGAGGCACCGGCAGGAGCGCCAAGGAAGAGTGCAGCCCCGGCGAAGAGGGTGGGAAGGGCGAGGAGAGCGGCGGTCTGTTTCCTGTTCACAGGGTTCCTCTAGCTCAGGTGAAACGGGGATCGATCCGAGGCGCGAAATCAGGCCAGACACGGCACCAGGAAAAGAATAATTTCCCTCGAACATTTTTCCGTGCCGCATACCGTGAGGCAGCCCGAGAACCTCCGCGCTCCTTCCATAAGACATGCATGTCCAGAGTTTTGTAATGACATAAGGCGTGCGATCCTCATCGACAATTGCCCGACAGGGCGGTACATCACCTGCGGTAGGAAAACTCCCTCGAATTTATCGGTTTATTCAATATTCGCGGATTCAACCGCAAAATATCAACGCGAATTAGCCACTTCTGAAATTTCTGGGAGCGTGTGGGCGCTGAGCTGCGGGTTCTGTCAGCTTGCGGCGACCGAAGGGCTCTTCTGATCACCCGACACCCAGGACCCGATGGGGCGCGTCGCACAGCGCCGGGGCAGGTAGGACTGGGTGACGACGGCACATTGCATCGACTGCTCGTCTTTCCCTGCCTGAACCGAGGTGGCCGAATCCAAGGGTTTTCGACCTGTGCGGCCACCCACGTTTGATGGGAAATTTTAGTCCTCATATATCTCACACGCAATCACGCCCGGAAAATACCGGGGGGTGAGGGCCGGACCGTCGACACCGGAGGCGAGGAACCGAAGCAGGAACAGGATGAGATACCTGACGGATTACTGCCGCGACCACTCCCCCGACCCCGCTGGAAGCCACTGTCCAGCCCCCTGTCCAGCCGCCCTCCGATGCAACCCTCATCCGGCCTGTGCGGCGCCCCGGGCAAGCCTCGCGTGCCGTCAGGCCGGGGCCGTGCCTCCCCAGCGCAGCGCATGGCGCATGGTCACGGTCATCCACTCCATCGCCTGGGTGCCGGTGGGCTCGGTCATCCGAAACGCGGCACTGATCGAGCGCATGCCGCCGTTGTGGCGGGATGTGCCGGTCAGGTACTCCCAGACGTAGACGCGCGGCTCTTCGCGGCGCCGCTGTCTGCGGTGCGTCGGCTCCGTTGGGATCTGCTGCTGGACCCAGTCGCGGTCCTGCTCGCCCCGGCCGTGGCAGGCGCGCAGCAGGACGTCGTTCCACTCACCCAGGCCGGGATGGGGCAGGAACTCGAGGATCGCGTCGCGGAACCATCCGGTGAGGAGCACGTCGTCTTCTGCGATGCGGTCCTGGCCGCCGCTGTCGACGTGGCGGCCGACCAGCTGGCCAAGCCGGGCGACCGGCTCCAGGTCTTGGCCCCATCGGTAGTCGACGGCCTCGAAGACCCGCCAGGTCTGTTCGGTCCAGTCGCCGTCGTCGCACGGCTCTCTGCTGATGCCCCAGCCCGCGCCAAGCCGCAGGGCCTGCCACATCTGCATGCCCTTGTTGCGGGTGCATTTGTTCGGCGACATCTGATTTAACGATTCCCCCACCACCCCGTCACGGGCAGGCGCAGGCTGGACGGACCGGGCTGGCCCGGCGATATCACAGCATGCGGCAGCCCCCCGTTGCACAGCCGGATGCTGATCGAAGTCAGGAGACCGCTGTGCTGCGGACGGTACGGAATTCCCACGGGCATCCGCACCCACCACTCCCCACACGCGGGCGGGGTGGTGGAGGTCAGGCCGGGGTGATGTTCTCGGCCTGGGGGCCCTTCTGGCCTTGGCCGACGTCGAACGTCACGACCTGGCCCTCCTGCAGCTCGCGGTAGCCCGAGGAATTGATGTTGGAGTAGTGGGCGAAGACGTCCGGGCCCCGCCCTCCTGGGCGATGAAGCCGAAGCCCTTCTCCGCGTTGAACCATTTCACAGCTGCTGAGCAGGACGACGGGCGGTCGGAGCCAAGGGGGGCCGGATGGGCACGATGGGCACCGACCTCGCAGCCGGCCCTTCCGCTGTCTCCCCCGCCTACGCGCGCGAGCGCGCCCGGGGCTTCCTCGACGCTCTGGCCCGTCCGCTTGCCCGCGAGGCTGAGCAATCCGTGGTCCTGGTCGTCTCGGAGCTCGTCACCAACGCCCTGCGCCACAGCGGCGGCACCTACACCCTGGAGCTGACCGCGCACCCGGACGGCGTCGAGGTGGCCGTCCATGATCCCAGCCCACAGGCACCGGTCATGCACACCCCCGACCTGACCGGCACGGGAGGCTTCGGCTGGCGCATGGTCAACCGTCTCGCCCTGGCCACCCACGTCACCGCCGCCCCCGGCGGCGGCAAAACCGTACGAGCCCTCCTCCCCCGCTAGAACCCGCCACAACGCGTCCCCGCCCGGCGGCATTGCCGCCAGGCACCGGCGTCGTTGAATGTCCGGTGACAGAGGACCTGGACCGTTTGCCATCGGAGTTGGACCACCAGCTGGTCGTGACGGCGAACCTGCTGGCCGGATGGGCCCCGGCGAGGTCGGCCGCTGCTCGTCGAGCCGTCCGCGCGGGTACAGCCCCCGCCCGCACCACGCCACCGCGGCCGGGCAGCCCCGAAAGGCCTGCCCGGCCACACCCGGGGCTGCCGGACCGGCCGGTTCTGGTTGGGCCCCTACCGGTCCCGGAGCCTCACCCGAACGAGTGAGTCACTCCGACGGCTCACACGGGAATCCGCAGGTGATGGACACTCCCGCCGGCCTTCCGGCGCCCGTACGCGAAACCATCGCCGACATCGTCGCAGCCGTCCGCGATGGCGACGACGCCCGAATCCGGCTACTGCTCGAACATCTCTCCCACGTCGCGGACACCGCCGCCCTCCTGCTGCTGCACAGCCGCCTCAACGAGGACCTGCACGCCTCTGACGCCGACCGGTGACACTGCCCGCAGCAGTGCCGCCGGGGTGCGGCGGGTACCGGCGGCTGTGACCGTAGGAGGGTAGGGCCCAGGGCTTCGATCAACGGTCCGCAGGTGGCGACACCGGCAGTTGCGGACCCCCGGCGCCGGGCGCGGTACCGGGGGCTGACGCGTGCACGAGTCCCGGGGGTCTTTGCAACCCGTACACGCGTCAGCCCGGCTTCGCTCGGCTTGCCCCGCATCCTGCCGCCCGAAGGCGAAGCCGCCGGCGAATGTTCAGGGGTCTGCGGGCGTGGACGGATCCCGCACCGCGGGTTCACTGCCTGGAGCCCGGCCGCCCGCTTGTACGCGACGCCAGGGTCACTGTGTGTGAAAACGGGTAGAGCGGGAAGAAGCATGGCTCGACGGTCCCGACAGACAAGTGGGGTGTTCGCGCATGAACGACATGAACAGCACGTCACTTCCCGCGCCACTCGTGATCGAGGACGACAGTGCGGCCGGTGTCCGCCGTGCCCGTGACATCGCGCGCCTCTTCGCCGAAAATCTCGAGCCCGCACCCAACCCCGACACCGCGGACTCGCTCGCTCTCGTGGTGTCGGAGCTCACCACCAACGCACTTCGCCACGGCGGCGGCCACTACACCCTCGAGCTGAGCGCCGACCCCGATGGCGTCAGCATCACGGTCAGCGACCCCAGCCCCGCACTGCCACGCGAGCGCGAGCCCGACCTGAACGGCGGCACCGGCGGCTTCGGTTGGCACATGATCCGCAGCCTCGCCCGCAGCGTGACCATCACACCGGGCCCCGAATACGGCAAGACCATCCACGCCCTCCTCCCGCGATAGACGCGACCAGGTGGCACACGGGCTGTCGCCAGCAGCGCACCACGAACAGAGGGGAAACCCGGCATCGAGGGCAGGATGGAAGGGCACCCCAACTATGGAGGTCAGCGATGTTCGAAGCGGGCGATATCCGCGAGTGGCGCGGCCGCGACGTAGTCGACGCGGACGGCCACAAGATCGGCACTCTGGAGTCGGTGTACGTGGACACCGCGACCGACGAGCCGTTTTTCGCCACCGTCACGGTGGGCCTGCCCACCCGTCACCGCCTGGTGTTCGTCCCGCTGACCGGCGCGACGGTAGGCCCGGGTTATCTGAAGGTCGCCTATTCCAAGAAGCTGGTCAAGGATGCCCCCTCGATCGGAACCGATGGAGTGCTGCCTGCCGAAGACGAGGAGGCCGTCTTCGGCCACTACGAACTGGGCTACGCGCCGGGTGCCAGCGGGGAACGGCGTCTTGCGCGCCGCTGACCTGCGAATATCGAAGGAGGACGGGCGATGAGGTTGTTCCTGCTCCTGATCATTGTGGCGATCATCCTGGGAATCATCGGGGCCACCGCCGAGGGCCTCTTCTACCTCTTGATCATCGGCATCCTCGTCCTGGCGGCCGACCTCGTCTACGGCGCAGTGAGGTTCCGTCGGGGAGGCAGGCGCCAGCGTCGCGTCCGCTGACGCGGTCTCGGCCTTCTCGGCAAAGCCGGCCTTGGGGCCAGCCACGACCAGGCTCACGGACAGGGCCAAACGCTAAAGACGCAAGCCATCCGGCAGCACAGGAGCCACCAGTACGGCTCGACTTTGATCGTAGAGCTCCCTACGCCGGAAATGCCGGCCCTCCACGATGTCACCTCCCTTCGGCCGTCGCACACGCACGGACAAGGTGGGCTGCCGGTCAAGGCCCAGCCGGCTCATGCCGTCGCTCAGCGCGGTCTCCAGGTCGTGCTGGACCTCGGCGAGGTCGCGAAAGTGCGCCCGCGCTGTGGCTTTGACCCTGTGGCGGTGAACGTGGACGCGTACCGATTGCACTCCCTGGACCTCCATGGCCCGGTCGCGGAGCATAAGAGCCGCGGCCGAGCGGCCGATACCGGCGCGTACGTCCCCTGCGCCCGGAACGCCGGCGGGTGCTCGCATCGGCAGCAGGGATCTCAGTCCGGGGGGCGCGGCGAGCAAGATCAGCCACAGCCCGGTGACCATCGCCACGACGGCGCCGATGATTACCCAGGGGCCGGGTGGCCAGTTCGTCGGCGAGCCCGCGCCGCCAGCGCATCGCCTGCCGTCCGGCCCGTACGGCAATCACGTCACACAACAGGAGTCCGGTGCCCGCGGCGGCGAGCAAAGTCATGATCGCGGCGGGCACCCGTCGCTTCGACCAGAAGCGGTGGATGCCCCGGCCATGCCCACCCGCTGCCGTCACGTCCGCCTCTGGTCGGTGTGCCGCGCCGGCGGCGGAGTGCTCCGGACCGGTGGGAGCGTCGCCTTCGATGGTCGGCAGCCGCTGGGTGCGTGGTTCGGGGCCGGCTTCGCTCATTGCACCCTTCCCCGTCCCGTGTGCTTGGTGTGCACCGAGTGCAGCCGTTCGACCGTCACCGTGACGGCGTGCACATCCATGCCCGCCAGCGTTTCCACCCGCTCGGCCACCGTGCGGCGCACCGCCCCGCACTGCGCACCGATATCGCAGGGATAGCCCAGTTCGACGGCGACGCGCACCCACGTCTCACCCAGCGGCGCCACCTGTCCTGAGGCCCGTTCGGACGTACTTTGTACGGTGGCCGGCCGGACGGAGACCGTCGCGTGCGGGGCAGCGTGCCCGTCCGGCAGCTGCCGGACGGTCTCAGGGAAAGCATGCAGTGCTTCCCGGGCGGCGTGCGAGGCGATCTTGGCGATGACCCGGTCGGCGAGGCGGGTCGCACCCCGTGCTCCCGTCGGCACCGCCTCAGCATGTGCGGCCATGGGGTCACCGCCGCCGGTTGCCATGCTCGCGGTTGTGGAGGAAGTCGCCGAGCTCCCATTCACCGTCAGCGAACCGGCCGACGACGAACCCGACGGCGCCCAGCGCCGCCACCAGCAAGAACGCGCCAAAGCCGCCGAAGTATCCGGCGAAGCCCAGCGCCATCCCGACGATCAAGCCGACCACGGCCATACGCATCGCCCGCTCCCACTCGCTTCAGTCCGGCAAGCGGCTATTCGACCCGTCGTTCCTGCTCCTGCTCTTCTTCCTCATCGGGCAGATGCACATCGCTGACGGCGATGTTGACCTCGACAACCTCCAGGCCGGCCATCCGCTCGACGGCGGCGATCACGTTCTGTCGGACATCGCCCGCGACCTCGATGATGGAGACCCCGTACTCGACGACGATCTCCAGGTCGACCGCCGTCTGGACTTCGCCGACCTCCACCTTCACTCCGCTCGTGACCGACTTCCCGCCGGCACCGGGCACCCGTCCTCGCACGGCCCCCATGCCACGGGCGAACCCGCCGCCCATCGCGTGGACGCCCGGCACATCCCGGGCCGCCATCCCGGCGATCTTCGCCACCACGCCGTCGGCGATCGTCGTACGGCCACGCGAGCCCGGATCACTGCCGTGGCCTGCGCCGAGGGGCTTCCTGCCGAGCTCGCCCACGGACGGTGCACGGGTGGTCTCGGGCCGGTTCGGCTGTCCTGTATCGGTCATCGCCACTCATCCCTTCCGGGGAAGCAGGAGGCATCACGCCATCCCTGCCTTCACACTAAAGGCGATGGCGTAACACCGCTCCAGGAGCGGCACGCAAGCGATCAGAGGCCGCCAGACGGGGTGATGGGGGTACCGGCTCCGATGATCCGCGGACCGGCGGAGTTGCCGCCCGCAGTCTCGGCGGCAAGTTGAAGGAGGAGGCCGCCGAGGTCGCGGGCCGTGGTGACGCCGGTGGCCAGCAGCTGCTCGGCACGCTTGCCCATGCCCGGCCAGCAGGTCATCGTCGCTGGTCTCCTACATGGTTCGGGCGTCGAACACCAGGTGCACGTGGGCGTCGAACCGGACTCTCAGTGGAAGGGAGATGCTGCGTCAGTTCCCTTCGCCGGCCATGCTGGCCTCCTGGACCGGTGGCGGGTTCCAGCGGCCACCCATCTGTCTCCGGCGGCCAGGATGGGCGGCCAGATCACCGTGACTGCCCCCACCGACGAGCTGACCGCCGCCACCGGCCTGAGCCGCCGCCTTCGCGGTGGAGTCCCTGCGCCGCTGGTGGATGGTCCAAGGGTGCCTCGACTACCCCAGCGTGGACCGCTTGCTATTGCGGCGCCTGAACCGCTGCCAGTTCGTTGACGGTCATCAGCGCCGGTTCGGCGTGAAGCGGTTGTGCTCGTTGCTGGGGATCGCGCGCTCGAGCTTCTACTACTGGCGCCGCACCGTGCCCGCGAGGGCGGCCCGGCAGCTCGCCGAGGCGGAACTCGCCGCCCGGATACGCAAGGTCCACCACGGCTCCGACGGCACCTGCGGCGCCCCCAGGTTCACGGCCGAGCTCCGCGACGACGGCGGCCTGGTGGTCAACCACAAGCGGGTCGCGAGGGTCATGCGGACCATCGGGATCTTCCAGGCAGGCACCGTCGCAGGCTTGACCGCTGCGGCCCGGTGACAGCCACCGGTTCCCCAGGCGATCAGGAGTCAGGCGACCTTGGCCAGCATCACGCAGTCCACTGCCACGTGTCACATCCCGGCGGACGTCGAGGAAGTCCTGCTCGGCGCCGGGATTTCCGGCCGCGGGGCCCGGCGCGCAGTGGACATGCCCGGGGCCGGGGAAGGGGTCGCGTCCTTTGAGTGCTTTTGTGAGCCGGGGTCTCGTTCGGCCTGCTTGAGGGTGCGGGTGGGGTGGGGGCGTGGTCAGCTCCGGTGGGAGCCGTGCCGTGGCTTGCTGGGTGACGGGCAGCGCATCGCGTGTCGTCTGTCGTGTGGCTGGGGGTCGTTCGTCGAGGCTCTTGCTCTGGTTCTGCTCTCTGTGGGCTCGTCTCTTCAATTGTCAGGAGTTCGACCGTGAAGCTTCGTCGTACAGCCGCAATGTCCCTGGCCGCTTCGGTTCTGGTGGTCGGCGGTGGCCTGTTCACCGCACCGTCTGCTGCTGCTGCCGACCCCGTTCCCCCCGATGCCACCGCCTGTGTGGGCCTGCTCAAGGACGCGGCCACCGCGGCCGCGGCCTTCGCGGCCGCCAACGTCACCTATTCGGCCAGCATGGCCGCCGCCCTGGTCATCGCCGCCGACCCGGCCGCTGCCCAGGCCACGGCAGGGGAAGCCCTCAAAGCCCAGAAGACGGCCAACGATGCGGCTGCCGCAGCCCTCAAGACCGCAGCCGCCGCGGCAGGCTGCGTGCTTCCTGCCACCCCGCCTCTCCCGGCCTCCTGACGTTGCCAGGGTAATTGCCCCCAGCAGCACAACGGCGCGCGTGGGAACCGTCGACGACGCATACCAGGCACAACCGGTCGTGCCCCGCAGGCCCGAGGAGCAAGTAGGGCATTGCGGCCCTCGGAGAACCTGCGGAGTGACGGCAGGGACACGTCCCGCTCGAGCCGCAGGCGCCGAGCAGTGGGGGGCGGCCCGTCGACGAGTCGGCTGCTCAGTTCTGGGCACCTTCACGACCGGTGACGCGCGGTCTCTGAGTGTCGGCACAGCCGGCGTGCCCTGTCATTGAGCAGCCGGTATACCGGCTGCTCAATGACAGGGGTCAAGGTGCTGCCTCACCGCCGGAGCCGCGCCAGGTGTCCTTGCGCAAGGGTGGCTCGGGGGCACCTGGGGCGGGCCGGTTACGGTGTTCCGTTGGCTCCGTTGGCGCAGGGGCTGCCACCGCCGAAGGTCCCGCCGATGCCGCCGGCCCCGCCGTGGAAGAGGAGGCCTGCGGTGGCGTTGCCGCCGGCGCCGCCGATCCCGCAGGCGCCGTCGGCGCTGGCACCCGATTTGGCGCCCCCGTTGCCCCCGTTACCCCCGTTGCCGCCGACATTGAGGATGCCTCCGGAACTGATTCCGCCGGCCCCGCCGATGCCTGCGGCGCCACCCGGATAAGCGCCGCCGGAGCTTCCGTTACCGCCGTTGCCGGCCCGTCCGCCCTTGCCGCCGTTACCGGAGCTGTTGATGCCGCCCGCGCCGCCGTTGCCACCCGCACCGCCGCCGTGGCCGATGCCGCCGTTACCGGCGTTACCGCCCGCGCCGCCGGTGGATCCCCCGGCGCCACCGAGGCCGCCCGCGCCGCCCGCTCCGGCGTTGGCGCCGGAGTTGCCGCCGGAACCACCGGTGCCGCCCGCACCACCCTTGGTGCCCGCGCCGCCTGCTCCACCCGCGCCGCCCGCACCGTCGAGGCCGCCGGCGGCACCGGTGCCACCGTTGCCACCCGCCGCACCGTTGGGGCCGCCGTTGCCGCCGATGGCACCCGCCCCACCCGAGCCGCCGCCCAGCCCGAGCCCGCCGTTGCCGCCCGCACCCCCGACCCCGCCCAGCACACCGTTACCGCCCGGACCGCCCGCACCGCCGGCGCAGTCCCCAGTCCCGGTCGCGGGGCCGCCCGCGGTCCCGGGAAAACCGTTGGGGTGGGAGGAGTTGCCGTTGGCACCCGCGACGCCCGCGGTGCCAGCGGTGCAGGCAAGGGCCGAGGCGCCGGCGGGAGCACCGAGGAAAAGTGCAGCCCCGGCGAAGAGGGTCGGGAGGGCGAGGAGGGCGGTGGTCTGTTTCCTGTTCACAGGGTTCCTCTGGCTCAGGTGAAGCGGTGGGTGATGCGGCCTGAACGAGGCCGGCCTGGAACCGAAGAGGAACAAGGGGCTCCCCGAAACGTTTTCCGGGCCGCGGGCCGACAGACAGTCAGTGAAATTCCGGACTCTTCCCATAAGACATGCATTTCTTAATATTTATAATCGAACGAGGAGTGCGATGTTCATCGACATTTTCCCGCAGGAGCAGTCCTCTGACTGCGGTACGCAAACTCACCCAAGTGAAGCGTTTGGCCGAATTTCACCGACACGGCCCTAAATAGCCGATGACGCGTCTTCACCTCGTGGCCCTCCTGGTCCCGTAGCTGCTGAACTGCAGGTTCTGCCAGGCCGCGGCAGCCGGAAGGCATCTGTGGCCACCCGGCGCCCGGAGCCCTGTGAGCGCGCCGGGGCAGCGCCGGGGCAGAAAAAGCTGCAAAATGACGGCTACTACGCCCGCCGGACGCCATTTCCTTGTTTAGACCGACGTCGCCGAATCCAGCAAATTTCGCTACTCGCCGCCGCTCGCCTGCGAATTAGGGGACCATTCCGCCGGCGCCGGTCCGGCGCGGGAGGAGCCGTCTCAGGGCTGCCCATCGGCTTCCACTGGCCGCTGCTCATGTTGGTTTATCGAAGCCCCGCCCCCCTACGGGGATTTGAAGCCAGAGTTCGGCGAATATCTCTATTTCCAGACATTTGATCATCCAGCACAATGCGGACCAGGTCGTTCCCCCCTAGTTTGTGGGGTGTGCCGGCCGGAGAATATCTCCGGTTGCACAAACCGAAAGGCGTACCTCATGCGCATCTCGCGCACCACCGCCATGGCCCGGACCTTCCTGATCAGCGCGATCGCCGTAGTCGGCCTCGCGACCCCGACCTTGGCTTCCGCGACGGCTCTCGCCGACGCGGGCAGTTCCCGGACTTCCGTCCTGGGCGTTCTCGGCCTCCCTGGCGGGAACGGCGCCAACGGCGTGGGGAGCAACGGCGGTATCGGTGGCCTCGGCGGCACTGGCGGAGCGGCCGGTGCGAACGGCAACGGCGGCAGCGGAGGCGCCGGGGGCAACGGTGACGGCAGCGGAAGCACCGGCGGCGCGGGAGGCGCGGGTGGCGCCGGCGGGGCCAACGGTAACGGCGGCAGCGGAGGCGCCGGGGGTACTGCCAACCAGGGCGGCACCGGTGGCAAAGGCGGCGTGGGCGGCGTAGGCGACGCCGGTACGGGCATCGTCGGCGGCAACGGTGGCAAGGGCGGCGCATCGACGGCAGGTGGCACCCATAAGGGCGGCACGGGTGGGGCGGGTGGCGCCGCGAGCCCGGTGTGTCCCGGAAAGCCCGGCGGCGACGGCACCGCCGCCACGTTGACCGCGGACGGCATCACCGGCGCCACCGGCGCCGCCGGACACACCACCCTCCCCTGCTGAGCAACCAACCACAAAAGACGCGTCCACGGTGCCACACATCACGCGGTCAATGACCGACGACTGATCACTGACGCGTGGGGGAACATGACTCGGACGAGTCGCCCGGCCGGGCTTCCCAGCCGGGCGACTCGCGTCGTGAGGTGAACGGTGCAGGGCACCATCGCCTCAGAGCACGTAGCGAGTCGTGATCAATCTGCAGTCCGGTGACCGACGAGGAACAACGCTCGAACGGCTCCTGGGTCTGCCCGGCTCCCCCGCCCACAGACCCACCACCAGCCACCCCAACGGCTCCCTCCCACAGATCGTCAGGAACACCGTCCCGCTCCGTACCGGCCAGCAGATCCTGACGCTGGAGCGAAGGGACGGCCCAGGAGATGGGCGTGGCTGGAGTTTGCGGGCGGGGCCGGGAATCGTGGTGCTCATGGTGTGGCCGGTGCGGGTGAGTTCGGCGATGAGCCACACTGAATCGTTCCGGGTTCGGTAGAGATCTCAGATTGTGGTTGTGGCCTGGGGTTTCGTGGTGGTCAGGTAGTGCCGCGGACGGCGCCGGCGATGCTGAGCTCGCGCATGAGGCGTTCGACGGTGCAGCGGGCCACCGTATGGCCCTGCCGGTTCAGCTCCCGCCAGATCTTCCGGGCCCCGTAGACACGGTAGTTGGCGGTGAACGCCTCGTGAATGAGGGCTTTGAGTTCCTCGTCCCGCACGGTTCGCGCGGACGGTTCGGCCAGCCACTTGTGGTGGGCGTAGTAGGTGGAGGGGGCGATCTTGCAGTCGTGCTCGGTGAGCGTTCTGCAGATCGGCTCGACGCCGCCGAAGCGGTCCCGGTGCTCGTCTATGAACGCTACGAGCGTGTGTGTGGCCGGTCGAGCTCGGCCGCGAAGAAACTCGCCGCCGCCTTCAGGATGTCGTTCGCCCGCTTCAGCTCGGCGATCTCCTTCTTGAGGGCCCTGAGCTGGGCGGACTCCTCCGTACTCGTTCCCGGACGGGCCCCCGAGTCGACCTGGTCCTGACGGACCCATGTGCGCAGCGTCTCGGTCGACCCGATGCCGAGCTTGGTGGCGACGGCCCTGAACGCGGCCGACTCGTTCGGGTAGTCACCACGGACCTCGGCGACCATACGGACCGCCCGTCTGCGCAGTTCAAGGGGATAGGAAGAAGGTCGTGCCATGACTTGATCCTTTCATGGAATCGAGTCTCTACCGAACCCGGAACGATTCAGTTGGCTGTCCGGCGTAGCAGCGGATAGGTTCTGCGGCACGAACAGATACGGGTCCGCCGGTAACTCCACGCAGATCGCGCATCGGCGAGCGGGGCGTGCCGCCCGGGGTGACGCGCGAACGGCTCGCCGGGGAACCCCGCCAACAGCAACCGGACGACGGAACATGGCACGAGGGGAAGGCGCCGCCTGATGAGCAGCTCGCCCACACCTGCGCTTGACCCGGGCGGTGCCGGCCGCGCACCGCTGTCACGCTCCAAAGAAGAGCCTCCCGCACACCACTTGCAGACACGCGTGGCAACCACAGCACCCTTGCCGCCCCCGACGTACGCGCGCGATCTGCCGGGCTGGCGCCACATCGTCACCGCTCTGCGGCGCACCCCCGCCTCGGTGTGGAACGACAACGTGACCGACTTCGCTGCCGCACTCACCTATTACGCGGTGCTCGCGCTCTTCCCGACGCTCCTGGTCACGGTCTCACTGCTGGGAATCGTCGGCGCCTCGACCACCGACAACCTGATCAGTAAAGTGATCGCTGTCGTGCCGACCGAGTCCCGCCCCGTCATGCTGAGCACGTTGCAGGGCATGGCGGAGCAGCACACAGCTGCTTGGACGCTGGCCGTCTTCGGCACGATAGGCGCCCTGTGGTCCGCCTCCAGCTATCTGGGGGCCTTCCGCCGAGCCCTGCACCTCATGCACGGCATCGAGGACCTGCGCCCGGCGTGGAGGACAGCGCCACGGCTGGTGATAACCACTTCGGTGCTGCTGATGCTTCTGGTTTCCAGTGCCCTGGTGCTCATCCTGACCGGCGAAGCGGCCCACACCGTCGGCCGGCTCGTGGGCATGGGCAGCACAGCCGGCATTGCCTGGAACGCGCTGAAATGGCCGCTCCTGCTGTGCCTGGTCGCCATCTTGGTGCTGGTTCTGTTCAGCTCGGGCCCGGCCGGGACACGCGGAGTGCGGCAGCGGCTTCTGGGAGACGCTCTCGCCGTGGCCCTGTGGCTCGCCGCCTCCGCCAGCTTCGCCCTCTACGTCTCGCACGTCGGCACCTATTACCGGCTGTACGGATCGCTCGCCGGGATCATCGTCTTCCTGGTGTGGCTGTGGCTGTCCAACCTGGCCCTCCTCACCGGCGCCCAGTTCAACGCCGAACTGGCCAAACTCCGCTTGGCGACCGACAGGGCGTAAACTGCCCAGCCCTCGTCCCGGTCGGCCAGCCACCCGATTCCCTCGCACATGGGTACCCCCATAGGCAAAGCGACGACGAGTACGCCAGGCAGCGTGCCCAGTGCCACTGACAACCGCTGCCCGTCGCCTCACTCCGCATGCCACAGGAGGCCCGCGTCAGCGCTCGTGAAGTTGGAAAAGGTCAGGGCATGACAGACTCAACCGATCCGTCAGCGACCAGTGCCCGCCCGGTCAGTGAGGAGCCTGACGACGCACTGCTGCGCCGCATGCTCGTCCAACTGCCACCGGGCAGGCCGATACCCTCGGACCGGAACGGACCCCGCGTAGCGCGCCTGCCGCGTCACGTCTCGCGGGTATCGGAACGTCCAAGCAAACCAATGTGGCTAGGAGCCTGTTAATGGTGCGGATGGTGCTGCGCAATAAGACCGCGGCGGAACCCGGGGACCGGGTTCCCGGAGAGCCTCCCCTGTCTGTGCTCGGCCGGGTACTGGCCATGCTGCTGGCCTTCGCGGTGATGGTGGGATTCGCGGTGGTGCTGGCCCGGCTGACGCTGGAACCGTCGGCGGCGTCTGTGCCGTTGACGCACAGTAACCTGCGCCCTGGTGACTCTATCCGTGCCTATCTCGTTCATCCCGCGTCCTTTGACACGGTCAAGCAGCTCGGCGGCAATATCGTGATGGGTGTGCCGTTCGGTGTGCTGCTGCCGGTGCTGGTGCCCCGAGCGCGAGGGCTGGTCCGGGTAGGAGTGGTCACCGCTCTCGTGATGCTCCTCGTGGAACTCGTCCAAGGCGCCCTTATCATCGGGCGTACCTTCGACATCGATGACGTTCTGCTCAACACCACAGGGGCTCTCCTGGGTTACCTCCTGATCGGCCTCCGGCTGGGCCGTGCAGTGCATCCCCGACGCCGCCACTGGTGGCACCGATTCACCAAACGCCCGGAGACTGCTACAGATCCGGCATAACTGAGCTTTCCCAGCCGCCCCTCCGCCAGATCAGGCATCGCTCGGTGTTGACAAGGTCGGCGAACAGGGGCGGGCCGTCCCTGCCGCGCGAACCGGCCCCAGGTGCTGGTGGGAACCCGTCAGGACCGGTGGGCGAACCGGATCCGTCCGTCGGCGCCTCTGCCTGGGCGCGTGCCGTCTCCCGGATGGAGACGCGGTCACGGGACAGGACGGGCGGGAACGTAGAGCACGGACGTCGTTAGCGTCTCGTCCTCGCCGCCGGCCGGGAAGTGAGGCGCTCCTCTTCCCCACGGCTACTGCGTGGGAAAGACACCTCATGCAGTTAAGCCGTCAAGCGGAGGCTCGCCCTTGGTGGGAATCGGGTTCTCGCCGCGGATACGGACTGCGAGGCTGTGGGGGTGACTGAGACGACCCCATATGGCGCCGACCGTGCCCGATTCACCCGCCAGGCGCTGGCCCGCCTCGTCCTGTGCGATCACGCAGCGGACGTCGCCGATGGCGGCGCCGGCCTGGTCGCCACAGGGAATGACCCTGACACCGGTCCCGGAGGCCGGGTCAGCCAGGCATTCCAGCTCATCGAACTCGCGGAGCGCGCTCTGGTATCGGCCGTGATCGGAACCGGAAGCCGCCGCTCGGGACGCACCCAGCCATACCTCACCTACCTGCACCAATGCTGGAACGAGGGCTGCACCGACGCCGCGCGTCTCTGCGCCGAGATCCGCGAACGCGGCTACCGGGGCAGCGAACGCACCATCCGCCGCAGCCTGCAGACCCTGCGCGCCAGCGGCAAACCGGCTCCCACCAAGCCGACCGAGCTCACAGTCCGGAAGGCCACCTGGCTGATCACCTCGCACCCGGACAACCTCAACGAGAACCGCACCATCGAACTCAAGAAGCTCCTGACCCGATCCCCAGAACTCGAGGCCGTCGCCGCATGCGTCCGCGACTTCGCCACCATGATGGCCAAACGCCAAGGCCGCGACCTCGACGCCTGGCTCGTCCGCGCCGAGGCCACCGGCGAGAAGCCTCTGCTCAGCCTCGCGCGCGGCCTGCGCCGGGACTTCGCCGCCGTTGCCGCCGGGCTGACGCTGGAGTGGAACTCCGGCAAAGTCGAGGGCAACGTGAACCGCATCAAACGGATCAAGAGGGATGGGTACGGCCGCACAGGCTTCGACCTCCTCCGCCTCCAGATCCTCCGCGCCGACTGAACGCTCCGTCATCGCTCCGCAGAGAGCGGCGCCGAGGGAAGTGCCATCTCGCCCACGGCGCCGCAGGCCCGAGGGTCCGGATGGTCAGGCCGAGCCGGCCGTCCCAGTCAAGGTCAAGATGATGAACTCGGCCGGACGGACGGGGGCGATGCCCAGCTTCAGGACGATCCGGCCGGCCTGGACGTCCTCGTCGGTCATCGTGAGGCCCTTGCCGATCTGGACGAAGTACGCCTCCCCCGGCCTGTTCCCCTGCAGCCCGCCCTGCTGCCAGATGTCGTACAGGTAGCTGTCCGCCGCGGCCCGCACGCGCTCCCACGTCGGTTGACTGTTCGGCTCGAAAGTCACGAGGCGCAGCGTCCTCATCAGATCGCGCTCCACCATGTCGGCCAGGCGCCGGACAGGGATGTACCGCCAATTTGTATCGGGGTCATCGAGGGTGCGGGCACCCCAGATAACCGTTCCCTGGCCAGAGAATTCGCGCAGGACGTTGACCGGCTGGGCATCGGCGTGCTCCTGGTCGGTCACCTTCTGGGCAAGGCGGGCACCAGCTTTGAGGCTGACGTTGGCCGGGGCCTTCCACACCCCGCGCTCGCGATCGACCCTGGCCCACGCCCCCGCGACCGCGCCGACGGGCGGCACCAGCTGGACCTGGTCCTCGGCCGGGATCAGCCACGGATGGTAGAGAGCGGTGTGTGCGCGCTGGTCGGCGTCCAGCTTGAAGCCGCTCGCCGCGTCACGGGCCTGCCGGGCGTCGTGGTCCCGGTCAGCGTGAAGAATGGCCATCGCCAGGTGGCCGGCCGCGTGAGCAGCCACAGCCCGCGCCTGCTCGCCGGCCGCGTCGGCGCCCCGGTCCCACAGGCCGAGCGGCACAAGGATCGTCACATCGTCTAAGGTTCCGACCGCGGTCAGCGCCTCCTGCAGGGTCCTGCCAGCGGTGCTGACCAGATAGCAGGTTCCGCCCCCGTTCTCGAAGTACCCGCGGAGGACGCCACCTGCGGCCCCGGCAGCCATGCCGTCTTCTGCAATCGTCGAGATGTCGAGCCAGCTGTTGACCCGCACCACACCATCGATAGCCGGTCCGAAATCCCCGATGAACGCCGGTACCGCCGTCGCACCGGACGACACCGCCAGACTCAACGAGGCGTCCTCCTCGATGCTGACACCGGGGTACTGCACTGAATCCGCCATTGACACACTCCAACCAGGCGACGACAAGACACGAGCACCGCCAAGCTAGTCGATCAACTGATACTGCGTCAGGATCTCGGGCGAGGCCGACGCCGCTCGCTCACGCCAGATTGCAACGCAGACGCGCCGTTGAGCCAACGCTCAAGGCAAATCCGCCCACTCCGGATCGGTCCTGGCCCACACCAGGCGCTCGATTCCGGGGACGCGGGTGGTGGCGCAGGTCTGAGCACCGTGACGCTCCGCCATCGGTCCACAGAGAGTGGATCAGAACCATTTCTCATGGCCGCTGTCAACCAACCCCTGCCACCACCCCACCCATTCACACGCGAGGAGAGCGTCGCCACGACCGTGACGACCGGCCTGCTGCGGCGCCCGGACGTCGCCTTCAAGGCCATGAGCGATGACACCGACCGCCGGTCCACATGCCTCAGCCGGCAGGGGAGACCTCCGGCGATCACCGCTTTGGACGGCCGCCGCGGGCGCGGGTCACGGGTGGGCGGGGCCGACGGGCGCGGGACTGAGGGCGCGGCGCAGGGTGATGCCGAAGCGGCTGCGCAGGCGGTGGAGTTCCCAGAATGCCAGTGCGGTGACGCTCAACGCAGGGCCGACGAGGAACAGCCACATGACCCAATCCGGCGCGTCGACGAGGGGCCTGTCGAGCAGTTGGAATATGAACATCGCCCATCCCAGGATCGTCGAGATGAACGGGGGCAGGACCTCGTGCACGTCGGCGGTGCGGAAGCCGAAGTGCAGGGCCAGGACGAGGCCCGAGAAGCCGAAGGCCAGGATGACGGTGCACGCGACGAGCCCGGCGGCGCCGCCCAGCACGGTGAGGAGGCTCCAGTCGTGGCCGATCCACCACATGCCCTCGCGGAACATGAAGAACCAGGCCAGGGATACGGTCACGGGTAAGGAGAGCAGGGCGCCCAGCGGGCCCAACAGGCGCTTTCCGTACATGCGCCGGGCAGGCGGGCGGGAGGCCAGTACGAAGAGCACCAGCGTCAGAAAGCCGACCCCCAGGAGTACCCACACGCTGAGGAAGGCGTCGAGTGCTCGGGCCGTCGCGAAGTCGGAGAGCCTCCCTTTCAGAGGATAGGCGAAGACGAGCCAACACGTGGCCGACAGGCCCACTACGGTCCGCGCGATCTGCATCGCCTGGACCGGCGCGTCGCGCACGCGGTCGGGGCGGCGCGGGCAGAACACCCGCGCCGCGGCCCAGAAGGGGAGCCCGAACCATCCGACACGATCCACTGCGGACAACGGCCACTCCGTTCGGGAACCTGCCACGCGATCATCGCGCCATGAAATTCTCGCTTCCCCGGGTGGTCGAGTCCAGCCCCATGCAATCCCCGAGAGCAGGCCGCGTCAGCAGCAGGGGCGCCGTTCGCTGGACCGCTACCGCAACCGTCCTGCGAACCGGCCGCTGAAGCGAGCAGGCGTATAACCCGCCCAACTTGGGATCCGAAAGAGGCACTGACGGCAGCCCGATCGGCTGCGAGACGAGCAATCCCAGCTGCCGCCCCCGCCCTGCCGCCATGCTGTACCCGCCGCCCGGCAAACCCCCTGCCGGGCCGGGCAAGACACTCCACGAAGTACCACAGCCACAGGGCCCCACCCAGCGCGACATCAGAGTGAATCGCCCCGGGTTTGATGGAGACATCGAAGACCCGGAAGGATGCCGATCATGGCTGCTCCCCGTAAATACCCCGACGAACTGCGTGAGCGCGCGACGCGTCTGGCGGTCGAGGCCCGCAAGGA
>NZ_JASISO010000068.1 GCF_030063135.1 Streptomyces sp. G-G2 | reverse complement strand
GGGCCGCCCTCCCCCGCTGTCCACAGCGATTGCCGTAGCGGCTGCCATGACCGACAGTCGCGGGTCACAGCCCCGGCGTCACCTCGCGCACGCTCCAGTCACGGGCGTGGAGGTAGCGGGCCTTCGGCGCGCCCGAGTAGTACCAGGGCATGGCGCCGATGTACCCGTCGATGTGGCGGAACTGCTCGACCGCCTCCGCGTCCCGGTCCTGCCAGAACAGCAGCCACGCCAGCATGTGCCGCAGCCGGACCGCCCGCCGGTCCGCCGGGTCGGCCGCCGCCAGGTCCACGAGGGCCGCGTCGACCGCCGCGGCGATCTCCGGCTCTTTGAAGAAGGTCTCCGGCTTGAGGCCGTCCTCGTGCAGCTCCTGCTCCACGTACGCGATCAGCGGCAGGAGCGACAGCAGCTCGCCGGGCGCGCCGGAGGCCGCCGCCCGGTAGGCGAAGTCCAGCGCCAGCTCGTGGGAGCCGCGCCACTTCTGGGACCAGTACTGCTGGGCGCTGGTGTGCGCCGTCAGCACCTTGGGCGCGCGCGTGACGATGTGCGCCCACAGCTGCTGGTACTGCTCGTGCGGGTAGCCCAGGCCCTGGCCGATGGGCTGTTCGGCCATGTACGGGACCGGGTCCGCCGGGTCGGCCAGCCGCTGGGCCTCGTACGCGTCCTGCTGCGCCTTGAGCAATAGCTCGTGGAAGAGCCGGAACTGCTCCTGGGTGGTGCGCGAGCCCGACTGGCTGCCGCGCACGTTCCACGCCACCTGGACCGAGGTGTCCGCGGTGACCAGCGCCGCCGTCGGGTCCTGCGGGCGGGCCGCCCGCCAGGCCAGCAGCCACGCGTCGTCCTCGGCGGCGGCCTCGGCCAGGGTGCGTACGCGGTTCCAGCGCTCCTCCCAGTCCCGGCCGGCCGCCTCGACGTACGCCGCGCCGGCCTGCCAGTCACCGGCCCGGACCGCCGCGGCGGCGGCGAGCCGCTCGGGCGGCGGAGCTGCCAGGTTCCCGGTGTCGAGCGCCGCCTCCGGTACGAAGCCCAGCGCCACCACGGCGGCCGCCTGGCGGGCCTTCTTCTCGGCCTTCTCCGCCGCGCTCTGCGTCTGCGCGGCGGAGGGCGGCTGCGGGGCCGCCCGCTTGGCTTTCTGGGTGGCGTACGCCTTGTAGACGGCGCCGAGCGCCGCCATGACGGCGAAGAGGATGAGACCGGTCACGGGACAAGCACCAGCTTTCGCAGGGGGGCGGTGTCGGAAAGGTCCGTCACGGCCGCGTTCAGGGCCGCTTCCAGCTGGTCCGCGAAGCCGTCGAACGGGTAGAGCAGGGTGGCCGAGTCCGACCACGACAGCTTCCAACGGGCGGCGCCGCGGCCCGTCAGCTCGACGGTCACCAGCTGGTTCAGGGCCCGGCGCAGGGCCGGGCGGGCGAATTCGCGGGCCGCGCGGCCCGTCGCGGAGGCCGCCTGATCGGACTTCGGGAAGCGGTCGGTGAGCCGCCAGCGCAGCGCCGGATCGGCGTCGATCGCGTCCAGCAGGGCGGCCAGGCCGGGGTGCACGCCCTCGGCGGCCACGGCCGCGCGGATGTCCTCCGCGCCCTGGGCGGCGTACACGCTCATGCTGTCGTGCACGAGGTCCGGCCAGTCGGCGCGGCGCAGACCGAGCGCCTCCGGGGTCAGGACCACCTGCTCCAGTGCGGCGAGTACGGCGGACGGGTGGCCGAGCATGTCCATCGCCGGGCGCGCGGCGACGCTGCCGCGGCCGTCGTCCGGCAGGGCCTCGATCCGGGCCACCCGGTCCGCGATGGGCGGGTGGGAGTCGTACGGCGAGGTGGGCGGGGTCGGCAGTTCCTGGCGCAGCTCCGCCAGCTCCTCGGAGCGGGCGAGCAGCAGCTCGCGGAAACCGCCGAAGACCTGGCCCTGGCGGGGCAGCAGGCCGGCGCCGACGCCGAGGGTGGCGTACGAGCCCATGTAGAAGTCGTGCGCCTTGACCAGGGCGGGCAGTTCGCGCAGCGCCGAGGCGTAGGCGTCGCGTCCGGCGATCCGGGCGGCGGCCTGGTCGGCCGCGTACTCCTGGCCGCGGAAGACGGAGAGGGTGGCGCGCATGAAGAAGTTTCCGTAGGCCGTGTAGATCCTGGCCATCATGCGGTACATGACACCCGAGCCGATGGTGTCGACCTTCTTGGGCTGCTTGCCCTTGGCGATCCGCTTCTCGGCGTGCTTCTCCTGCTTGGCGCGCTCCTTGGCGACGGATTTCTCCGCCCGCCCGTGGAAGTGCGTGATGGTGCGCGTGAGCTGGGCCTTGCCGCGCACGATCAGCGGGGTGAGGCGCGTGTCGGAATTGCTGTAGTGGCCCAGCTCGTGGGCGAGTACGGCGCGCAGCTGCATCTCGTCGAGGCCGGTCATCAGCGGCACGCCGATGTACATGCGGCGGGTGCCGCGGACCAGGCCGAGCAGCCGGGCGTCCTCACTGACGGCCGCGTTGACCTCGTCGGTCAGCACGATCTCGTCGGGGGCGCGGGTGCCGACCGCGGCCGCCAGCTCGCGCACGGTCTGCCAGAGATAGGGCTCGTGCCACTCGGTGGGCCGCAGGCCCGCGAGCGGCTCGCCCCTCGGGGTGCGGAGCATGAACATGCCGCGGATGATCGGGAAGGCGAGGACCAGCGTGACGAAGATCAGCTTGCCGGCGGCGGCGCCGTGGCCGCCCAATGCGATGACGGCGTAGTCGATGCCGGCCAGGGCGGCGAGCATGACGAAGCCGAGCAGATAGAAGCCGGCCAGGAGTACGAGAGCGCGCAAAGCGCGCGAAGAGGCGCCCATTTGGACAGATCCCCCCACGGGATGCGGTGAGTGAAGACAGGCGGCACGGAGCGGCGGTCGGCGTGCTGCCGGCGTGAAGTGTGATGAGTATGCCGGTTGCCCCCGGCAACCGGAATGGAGGTATCCGTTCGCGGCGCGATCCGTAGGCGGCGCGGCCCCGGACGGACGGTGCCCCGGACCGCCAGCCCCCGGTCCCTTCGGCCCCCGGTCCCTTCGGCGCCGGCCGCCCGGACCGGCAGCCGTCCCCTCAGTGCGGCAGCGTCGCGGGCGAGCCGCCGTTCGCCTCGTAGCCCGCGACCGCCAGCGCCCGGTACACCGCGTACTGCGCCGCCGGGTCCGGGCTGTGCGACCAGGGCAGCGCGCCGACGTACCCGTCGACGTGGCGCAGCTGCTCCATCGCCTCGGCCCACCGCTCGCCGTTGACCAGGAACAGGATCAGCAGGTGCCGTACGTGCGCCAGCATCGGGTCGTCCGCGCGCGCCGAGTGCACGGCGTACATCGCGCCCTCGACGGCCCGGGTCACCACCGCGCTCTGGTAGAAGGTGCTGACCGTCGTGAACTCGGGCAGGTGCTCGTACACCCCGAACAGCGGCAGCGCGGCCAGCAGCGAGCCCTGCGGGGCGCGGGCCGCCGCCGCGTGTGTGAAGGCGTCGGCCTGCCCGCGCGAGCCGTGCCACTTCTCGCACCAGTAGTGCAGCGCGACCAGGTGCGCGCCCATGTGCTGCGGCGCCCGGTCGATGACCTTCGCCCACAGGGCGTCGAACTCCGCCTCGGAATAGCCCAGTCCACGGGCGACCGCCAGCTCGGTGATGTAGGGGACCGGGTCCCCGGGAGCGAGCAGCGCGGCGTTCCCGCACGCCGTACGCGCCTCCTCCAGGATGATCCGGTGGTCGGTGGAGCCCACCCCGCCCGACTGCCGCCACGCCTGCTGCACCAGCAGCTGGGCGTGCACCTGCGCGCCGCCCGCGTCCTTCGGGGCGTCCAGCCGCCACGCCTTGAGCCACTGCGCGCCGACCCCGGGATTGCGGGACAGGTCCAGCGCGGCCGCGCCCGCGAAGGCCTGTACGCGCTGCCAGCGCACCTCGCCGTCGCGCGGGGTACCCGCCAGCAGCATGGAAGCCGCCTGCCACTGGCCGCTGCGCTCCACGTTGCCGAGGGCGTCCATCAGGTCCTGGTCCGGTCCCGGGACCCGGATGTCGAGGTGTTCCTGCCGGGCGAAACCGTAGGCCTCGGGGTCGGCGGCGTCCGGACTGCCGGGCGCGACGAGCCGCACGCCCGAGCGCCTGCGCCGGACGTACGGCCCCACGACGGCGATGACCATGCCCATGGCGAGCAGGAACCACAAGATCTCCATGTGCCCAAGCGAACCAGACGGACCGCCCCGGACGCGAATGAGGGGGGCTCGGGGCGGGTACGGGGCGGACGTCCCGGACGCGCCGACAGGCCCTAGGCTCTGCTCATGAGCGACGACAGCCACGAGCACCAGAGCTTCGAGACCCGCGCGATCCACGCGGGCAACAAGGCCGACCCCCTGACCGGAGCGGTCGTGCCGCCGATCTACCAGGTCTCCACGTACAAGCAGGACGGCGTCGGCGGTCTGCGCGGCGGCTACGAGTACAGCCGCAGCGCGAACCCGACCCGTACCGCGCTGGAGGAGAACCTGGCGGCACTGGAAGGCGGCCAGCGCGGCCTGGCCTTCGCGTCCGGCCTGGCGGCCGAGGACTGCCTGCTGCGCGCCATGCTGTCCCCGGGCGACCACGTGGTCATCCCGAACGACGCCTACGGCGGCACCTTCCGCCTCTTCGCGAAGGTCGTCTCCCGCTGGGGCGTGGAGTGGTCGGTGGCCGACACCTCCGACCCGGCGGCGGTCCGGGCGGCCATCACCCCCAAGACCAAGCTCATCTGGGTCGAGACCCCCTCCAACCCGCTCCTCGGCATCACGGACATCGCCGTGGTCGCCGACATCGCGCGGACGGCGGGCGCGAAGCTCGTCGTGGACAACACCTTCGCCTCCCCCTACCTCCAGCAGCCGCTGGCGCTCGGCGCGGACGTGGTCCTGCACTCCCTGACCAAGTACATGGGCGGGCACTCGGACGTCGTCGGCGGTGCGCTGATCACCTCCGACGCGGCGCTCGGCGAGGAACTGGCCTACCACCAGAACGCGATGGGCGCCATCGCCGGCCCCTTCGACTCCTGGATCGTGCTGCGCGGCATCAAGACGCTGGCCGTCCGCATGGACCGGCACTCGGAGAACGCCACGCGCGTGGCCGACATGCTGACCCGCCACCCGAAGGTCTCCAAGGTCCTCTACCCGGGCCTGCCGGAGCACCCGGGCCACGAGATCGCCGCGAAGCAGATGCGGTCCTTCGGCGGCATGATCTCCTTCCAGGTCGTCGGTGGCGAGGAGGCGGCGGTCGAGGTCTGCAACCGTGCCCAGCTCTTCACCCTCGGCGAGTCCCTGGGCGGCGTCGAGTCCCTGATCGAGCACCCGGGCCGGATGACCCACGCCTCGGTCGCGGGCTCCGCCCTGGAGGTCCCGGGCGACCTGGTCCGTCTGTCGGTGGGCATCGAGTCCGCCGACGACCTGATCGCGGACCTCACCCAGGCGCTGCGCTAGTGCCGTGGCCGGGAGGGTCGCCGCGACCCGGTGCACCTTCCCGGCCACAGCACTAGCCGCGCCCATCGGACGTGGCCCGGGCCGTCTCCGAAAGAGACGGCCCTCAGAACCCCCGCAGGGGCGGGGCCACGTCCGTCGGCGGGAGCTCCCACGGGTGCGTGCGCGCCGCCCACACCGTGAAGGCGACCGCCGCCGCGAACGCCAGGGCCCACGCGAGGCGCCGCAGCACGCGTCGGCGCCGCAGCAGCCGGGCGCCCCGGGCCGCGGCCACGGCCGCCAGGTCCACCGGGACCACCGGGTGCGGGCCGTCCATCAGCCGCCGCACCTCCGCCTCCTTGCGGTCGGAGGCGCCCATCACGCGGCCCGGCCGGTCGGGCCGTCGTGCGCGCCCCGGACCCGCAGCGCCGCCACCGCCCGGTGGCACACCGCCCGTACCCGCTCCGGCGGGACCCCGAGCAGCGCGGCCGCCTGCTCCTCGGCCACCCCCTCGTACACCCGCAGCACGATGACGAGACGTTCCTGCGGGCTCAGCCGCCCCAGCACCCCCGCGTCCGGCCGGGGCCGCGTGTGAGGGCGCCAGGCGGAACGGGCGAAGGCCGCGCACAGCTCCGCGCGGGTGGCGGCGTACGGGTCATCACCGCGCAGTCGCCGCCAGTCCGCGAACGTACGGGCCAGCGCGCCCGACAGCAGCCGCCGCGCACCCGGCGCGTCGCCCTCCGGTTCGGCCGTCAGCAGTACGGCGACATGGAGCAGCCGCCCCGCCGCACCCGCGACGAAGGCCTCGAACTCCGCGAAGGGTCCTGCGGGGGAACCGGAGAGACCGGCGAACTCCCCCCGTCCGTAAGTCGATTGGTGGTCCACAACCCACATGGTGCGGGCAGTCGGACCACCCCGGTCAAGAGGTCGGACCGCCCTCGGCCACCGCCGCCATCAGTTCCGACAGGGAGAGGTTGAAACGGGTGAGCAGCGCGGTGAACGACTCGCGCTCCTCCTCGGTCCAGCCGTCCGTCACCCGGGACATCAGCTCGCGCCGCGAGGAGCGGACCTCCTCCAGCCGCGCCAGGCCGCGCGGGGACAGCGCGAGGACCACCGCGCGCCCGTCCTCCGGGTGCGAGGTGCGCTTGACCAGGCCCGTGTCGACCAGCGGCGCGACCTGGCGGGTCACGGTGGAGGAGTCGATGCCCATCCCGCCCGCGAGCGCCTTGACGCCCATCGGACCCTCCAGGTCGAGACGGTTCAGCAGCAGGTACGCGGCGCGGTCCATCGAGTTGCGGGCCTGGCCGACCCCGCCGAGACGGGTCTGCTCCGCCCGCCGGGCGAAGACCGCCACCTGGTGCTGGAGCGCGTCGAGGAGACCCGCTCCGGCGGGCGCGTCCAGCGCCGTCGGGAGGTCGGAATTGGCCGGAGTGGAAGGCATGGCCATGGGCTCTCTTCGCATGGGGGCCGACAAGGATGGGGGACAGAGTACGCGGCTGGGCTGTGGCTCGTACGCGTCGTGCGAGAACTGATACGGCAACCCGGGGGGAGACTTCCAGCGGGCTCCGCACGGGTCTCGGATGGCGAGATTTCGCCCTCTCGCCGGACCTCCGCCCGCCCCTGACGCAGGACCTCGGCCCGGGCTCGCACCCCGCCCCCGCCGGACCTCCGCCCGCCCCTCCCGCCGGACGCCTGCCGCCCCCGGCGCCGCACCTCCGGTCGTCCTTCAGCAGGCCCCGTCGGCGCCCCGCGCCCGCCTCCCGGTCAGCTGCGAGACTTGCCCCCATGAACTACCGCGCGCCGCAGCCCGTGCCCCAGGTCATCCTCGACGACGTCCGGGGCGCCCAGAAGATGCTGTCGGGCGTCTCCCGGGTGACCGCCATGGAGGGCAGCAGGCACCTCACGTCGCTCGTCGGCGCGCCCGTCCACTTCAAGTGCGAGAACCTCCAGCGCACCGGATCCTTCAAGCTGCGCGGCGCCTACGTCCGCATCTCCGGCCTGCGCCCCGAACAGCGCGCCGCCGGTGTCGTCGCGGCCAGCGCCGGGAACCACGCCCAGGGCGTGGCCCTCGCCTCTTCCCTCCTCGGGGTCCGCTCCACCGTCTTCATGCCGGTCGGCGCCCCGCTGCCCAAGATCGCCGCGACCCGCGAGTACGGCGCCGAGGTGCGCATGCACGGCCAGGTCGTCGACGAGACCCTCGCCGCCGCCCAGGACTACGCCGACCGCACCGGCGCCGTCTTCATCCACCCCTTCGACCACCGCGACATCATCGCGGGACAGGGCACGGTGGGTCTGGAGATCCTGGAGCAGTGCCCCGAGGTCCGCACGATCGTCGTCGGCATCGGCGGCGGCGGCCTCGCCGCGGGCATCGCCGTCGCGGTCAAGGCGCTGCGCCCGGACGTCCGGGTCGTCGGCGTCCAGGCGGCGGGCGCCGCCGCCTACCCGCCCTCCCTCAAGGTCGGCCACCCGGTCTCCATCGACCACCCCAACACGATGGCGGACGGCATCAAGGTCGGACGCCCGGGCGACATCCCCTTCAAAATCATCGGCGAACTCCTCGACGACGTGCGTACGGTGTCCGAGGACGCGCTCTCCAGCGCCCTGCTGCTCTGCATGGAGCGGGCCAAGCTCGTCGTGGAACCGGCGGGCTGCAGCCCGGTCGCGGCGCTGATGAGCGAGCCCGAGCGCTACGGCGACGGGCCCGTGGTCGCCGTACTCTCCGGCGGCAACGTGGACCCGCTGCTGCTCCAGCGGATCCTGCGCCACGGCATGGCGGCGGCGGGCCGCTACCTGTCGCTGCGGCTGCGCGTGACGGACCGGCCGGGGGCCCTGGCCGGGCTGCTGGGGGTGCTGTCAGTGGTGGATGCGAACGTGTTGGACGTGAGCCACGTACGGACCGACCCGCGGCTCGGGCTCACCGAGGTGGAGGTGGAGCTGCACCTGGAGACCAAGGGTCCGGAGCACTGCACCGAGGTCGCGCGCTCGCTGCACAGCGCGGGGTACACCGTGATGGGGTGATCCGGGGAGACGGACCACAAACAAACCCGGTGCGCATCGCGATATGACGCGTTAGGGTGTGCCCGGGCCGCGGGGGGTTCCCCCGTTCGGCCGGGCGTTGTCAGCCCGGCGACCCTAGGATTTGCGTAGGAAAGCACCGATTCTGCTGACCCGACCGTGGGAGAATCCATATGCCAGGCGCCATTTACGCCGAGGGCCTCGTGAAGACCTTCGGCGACGTACGGGCTCTGGACGGGGTGGATCTGGACGTCCCCGAAGGCACTGTCCTGGGGCTGCTCGGCCCCAACGGGGCGGGCAAGACCACCGCCGTGCGTGTCCTGACCACCCTCCTCCAGCCCGACAGCGGCTCAGCCTTCGTCGCTGGGATCGACGTACTCAAGCACCCCAACGAAGTGCGCCGTGCGATCGGTCTGTCCGGCCAGTTCGCGGCCGTCGACGAATACCTGACCGGCCGTGAGAACCTCCACATGGTGGGCCAGCTCTACCAGATGAAGGCCAAGGCGGCCAAGGTGCGCGCGGCCGAACTGCTCGAACGCTTCAACCTCACCGACGCCGCCGACCGCACCGCGAAGACCTACTCCGGCGGCATGCGCCGCCGCCTCGACCTCGCGGCGGCCCTGGTCGTCAGCCCGCCCGTGATGTTCATGGACGAGCCGACCACCGGCCTCGACCCCCGCAACCGCCAGCAGCTGTGGGGCATCATCCAGGAGCTCGTGGCGGGCGGCACCACCCTGCTGCTCACCACCCAGTACCTCGAGGAGGCCGACCACCTCGCGCACGACATCTGCGTGATCGACCACGGCCGGGTCATCGCCCGCGGCACCTCCGACGAGCTCAAGGCGCGCACCGGCGGCGAGCGCGTCGAGGTGGTCGTGCACGACCGGGAGCACATCACCACCGCCCGCGAGGTCCTCGCCGCCTTCGGCAAGGGCGAGACCACCGTCGAGGAACACACCCGAAAGCTCACCGTGCCCGTCACGGGCGGCGCCAAGCTGCTCGCCGAGGTCATCCGGGAACTGGACGGCCGGGCATCGAGATCGACGACATCGGCCTGCGCCGCCCCACCCTCGACGACGTCTTCATCTCGCTGACCGGCCACGCGGCCGAGCTGGCCGACGAGGACAAGGGGGCGGGCGCGGACGGCGGCCCCGGCGGCGCCAAGGCCGCCAAGGGCCGCAAGGCGCGCAAGGAGGAGCCCAAGTGAGCATCACCTCCCGGACCCCCGAGCTGGCCGCCCCGCGCCCGCGCGGCGGCGTCGTCCAGTCCGTCAACGACTCGCTCGTGATCGCCAAGCGGAACCTCATCCGCATGTCCCGCATCCCCGAGATGATCATCTTCGGCGTCATCCAGCCGGTCATGTTCGTCGTGCTGTTCAGCTACGTCTTCGGCGGCTCGATCAGCGTCGGCGGCAACACCTCGCCCGCCGCCTACCGCGAGTTCCTGATGGCGGGCATCTTCGCGCAGACCGTCACTTTCGCCACCGCCGGTGCGGGCGCGGGCATCGCCGACGACATGCACAAGGGCCTCATCGACCGCTTCCGCTCCCTGCCCATGGCACGCGGCGCGGTCCTGACCGGGCGCACCCTGGCCGACCTCGTCCAGACGGCGCTCACCATCGTGGTCCTGGCGGCCGTCGCGCTGATCGTCGGCTGGCGCACCCACGAGAACCTCGGCAAGGTACTGGCGGGCTTCGCCCTGCTGCTCCTGCTCGGGTACGCGTTCTCCTGGATCGGGGCGCTGATCGGGCTCTCGGTGCGGACCCCGGAGGCGGCCACCTCGGGCGGGCTGATCTGGCTCTTCCCGCTGACCTTCATCTCCAACGCGTTCGTACCCTCCACCAACATGCCGGCGTTCCTGCGGCACATCGCGGAGTGGAACCCCTTCAGCGCGACCGTCCAGGCGGCCCGCCAGCTGTTCGGCAACCTGCCGCCCGGCTACGAGGCCCCGGGCGCCTGGCCCATGCAGCACCCCGTCATCGCGTCGATCCTCTGGTCGGTCGTGATCATCGTGGTGTTCCGGACCCTGGCGGTCCGAAAGTACCGCTCGGCGACCGCGTAGGACCGCTGCCGCTGCTGCCGCAGCCTCCCGCGGACGCGCATATGGAAGAGCCCCCGCCGGACGTCCGGCGAGGGCCCTTCCGCGATGCGCGTCCGCGGCTCAGCCGTTGAACGGCGTCACGGCCAGGATCTTGACCTTGGCCTTCTTGCCGTTCGGCAGCTCGTACTCGGCGTCCTCGCCGACCGCGCGGTCCATCACGCCGGACCCCAGCGGGGACTGCGGCGAGTAGGTCTCGAAGTCCGAGGAGGCGTACTCACGGGAGGCCAGCAGGAACTCCAGCGTGTCGTCCTCGTCGCCATCGAACGCGATCGTCACCAGGGTGCCGGGCGCGACCACGCCGTCGGACGCGGGCGCGGTGCCGACCTTGGCCTTCTCCAGGAGCTGCGTCAGCTGACGGACGCGCAGCTCCATCTTGCCCTGCTCCTCCTTGGCCGCGTGGTAACCGCCGTTCTCGCGCAGGTCGCCCTCTTCGCGGGCGGCTGCGATCTTGACCGCGATCTCCGTGCGTGCGGGACCAGAGAGGTAGTCCAGCTCGGCCTTCAGCTGGTCGTACGCCGCCTGGGTCAGCCAGGTGACGCTCTCGCTCGTCTGGGTCACAGGTGCTCCTCGTCGGTACAGGGGGACAACAGATCCGCCAGCGATGGGCGAAACCACGAGCCTAACAATTCGGGAAGAAAAGGGGGAGGACACCAAGCGTGTGAAGTGTGTCAGGGCCCGTCACCACAGTGCCCCGGCCCGGTCATGATCACCCGTACGGCGTCCCGCGCGCCCCTGCTAGTGCTGTGGCCGCGACCCGGTGCACCTTCCCTGTCACGGCGCTAGCGGGTGGCGCCCGACGCGGGCTGGCAGCCGACCAGCTCGATCATCGTGGCTCGGCCGGTGGTCTTCAGCGAGACCACCTGGTCGATCCGGCCCTGCGCCTGGTCGAAGGTGTAGTCCGCCCGCCCGACCTCGCCGTGCGCCGTGTCCTGCGAGCTGAGCGTGCACACGCCCGTCACCCCGGCGTCCTTGCGGACCTCCAGGTGCACCTTGACCTCGGTGTCCGAGACCACCTGGAACTTGATGATCTCCGCGCTGACGCTCTGGCCGCCGACGTAGTCCCAGCCGATCCAGCCGACCACGCCCAGCAGTGCGACCCCCAGCACGGAACCCAGGATCTTGAGCTTCCGGTCCGTACGCTCGTCCGCCGACCGGCCGTATCGGCCCTCGGGCAGTCCCTCGCGCACCGCGCTCATGATCGTTCCTCTCCGGAGGGGCCGGAACCTTCCGGTCCGCGATGGGGTCGCCTGACCCCTGGAGGATCCCACGCCCTCCAGGCGGGAGCGGAATCGGGGTTCCCGCACGACGGCTCCCCGGGGCGGCCCGGTGGGCCGAACGAGAAACGGCCGGCGCCCCCCGGATCGCGGTGGAAGACCTCCGCCCGACGTCCGCCCGGCCCCCGCCGTCGCCCCTCGCGACTGATCAACACGGCGTGCGAGCACGGGCGGACGGTCCGACCGGCGCGTCCCGCGTACCCCGCCGCGTACCCCGCCGTGGACTGCGGACAGTGCGGAGCGGGAGCCGACACGCACTACCGTTGCCGGAGCGCACGTACACCTGCGGCGCCCGCGGAGCGGTCTCCCCGAGGGACCGGGACTCCGCGCGCGTGATGCTCGTCCGGGCTGGTCTCGACCCGGCTGGCGCCGATCGCGCCAGACCCGACGGACCGCCGGTCCGCCGGGCAGCGTGAGCCAGGAATACCCCTCGCAGGACGCTTGCTGAGGGGGAGGAGTCACTATAGAAGGCCACGCCCGACCCAAAGAGGATCCTGTCTTGACCGAGCAGCTTCGACTGATGGCCGTCCACGCGCACCCCGACGACGAGTCGAGCAAGGGCGCGGCCACCATGGCCAAGTACGTGTCCGAGGGGGTGCCCGTGCTGGTCGTCACCTGCACCGGGGGCGAGCGAGGCTCAGTCCTGAACCCCAAGCTCCAGGGCGACAAGTACATCGAGGAGCACATCCACGAGGTGCGCGCCAAGGAGATGGACGAGGCCCGCGAGATCCTCGGCATCGAGCAGCAGTGGCTCGGTTACATCGACTCCGGCCTGCCCGAGGGAGACCCGCTGCCGCCGCTGCCCGAGGGCTGCTTCGCGCTCGCGGACGTGGACGAGGCCGCCGGCGCGCTGGTGAAGCAGATCCGCAGCTTCCGGCCGCAGGTCATCACCACCTACGACGAGAACGGCGGCTACCCGCACCCCGACCACATCATGACCCACCAGATCTCCATGGTGGCGTTCGAGGGCGCGGCCGACACCGAGAAGTACCCCGAGGCCGCGTTCGGCCCGGCGTACCAGCCGCTCAAGCTCTACTACAACCAGGGCTTCAACAAGCCGCGCACCGTCGCCCTGCACGAGGCGCTGCTCTCGCGCGGCATGGAGTCCCCCTACGGGGAATGGCTGGAGCGCTGGAAAGAGTTCGAGCGCACCGAGCGGAACCTGACCACGCACGTGCCGTGCGCGGAGTTCTTCGAGATCCGTGACAAGGCGCTCATCGCGCACGCCACGCAGATCGACCCCGACGGCGGCTGGTTCCGCGTGCCCATGGAGATCCAGAAGGAGGTCTGGCCGACGGAGGAGTACGAGCTGGCGAAGTCGCTCGTCGACACGTCCCTCCCCGAGTCCGACCTCTTCGCGGGCATCCGCGAGAATGTGTAGCTATGAGCGCTACGCAGGCAGCACTGACCCAGCTCCTTCCGCTGGCGGGTGACACCTTCGACAAGAACAAGGTGACCCCCGGCCTCCTCGGCTTCATCGTGTTCGCGGCCCTCGCCATCGGCGTGTGGGGCCTGATGAAGTCGATGAGCCGCCACATGGGCCGGGTCACCTTCGAGGAAGCCCCGGATCCGGCCGCCGCGGCCGGCAGCGGCAGCGGCACCGGCACCGGTTCCGGAGCCCCCGAGGCTCCGCGGGCCGCCTCCTAGGCACTCCGCGCACGTACGGAGAACCCGCCGCCCACGCCCCTGGTACGAGGGCCGGGCGGCGGGTCCCGCGCGCGCCGTGAGCGCGCGGCGATCATGCCGGGTCCCCGCCTGGTCGCGCCCGATTCCGCCCGGCCGCGCCTGATCCCGGCCTTTCGCGCCCGCGCGGCCGCTAAGCCGACGGGGCCGTCACCGGGACGCCCATGATCTCCCGCGAGTGCCGGTCCGGGACCATCGCCAGGCGCCAGGCCTGCCAGCCCTCCGCCGGATCCACGCCCCGGGACAGGATCACCCCGTACGGATCCAGGCAGTCCTCCAGCTTCCCGTCCCGCGCCGGGTGCGGGGACGCCGCCAGGGCCGCCAGCTCGGCGCGCGCCGCCGCGAGGGACTCGGCGCCCGGAGCGGCGTACGGCAGCATCGTGCAGCGCAGGAAGCGCGCCCAGTCCTCGCCGCGCAGGTCCCCGTACGAGGCGAACAGCCGCTCCGCCTCCTCGCACAGCCCCACCGCCTGCCCGAGACGGCCGTTGCCCGCGTCCACCACCGCCAGTTCCAGGCAGGTCCAGCCCTCCCCGTGGGCCAGCCCGATCCGCCGGAAATCGGCCCGCGCGTCCACCAGCAGCTGCCGGGCGAAGCCCGAATTGCGCAGGTTGCCGGTCTGCGCGGCCCGCTGGTCCCGGGTCACCCGCCCCGAATGGTGCCGGGCGCACGCCAGCCCGTACACGTCCCGCATCCGCGAGAACATCGCCCGCGCCCGCTCCAGCTCCCGCACCGCCGGGTCCCGCTGCCCGCCCTCCTCCAGCGCCTGCCCGAGGTAGTACAGCGTCCACGCCTCCCCCCGCGCGTCCTCCGCCTCCCGGTGGCGCTCCAGCGCCTCCCGCAGCTGACCGACCGCGGACTCCGGATCGCCGTCCACCACCCGGGCCCGCCCCAGCTGCGTCAGCGCCCAGGCCTCACCGCGGCCGTCGTGCGTACGCCCGTACAGCTCCAGCGCCAGCCGCAGCTCGGCCTCCGCGCGCGGTACGTCGTCCATCCGCAGGCACACCTGCCCCAGCTGGAAGTGCGCCCACGCCTCGCCGTGCACGCTCTCGCTCTCCCGGTGCAGCACCAGCGACCGCTCCAGCAGCGTCAGCGCCTCCGCGAGGCGCGCCCGGTCCCGCTCCACCGCCGCCAGCGCGTGCAGCGCCCACGCCCGGTCGCCCGCCAGCTCCGGCGGCTCCTGCAGCGCGATCGCCTCCCGGATCCGGGCCGCCGCCTCCGGCAGGTTCCCCTGGTGGTGCAGGGTGATCCCGAGCGAGACCAGCGCCATCGCCGCCCCCGCCTCCTGGTGCGCCTCCATGTACTGGTCCACCACCGACGTCAGCGTCGTGCGCGCCTTGTCCAGTTCACCGAGCTGGCGCGCCGCGATCCCCGTACGCCACTGCACCGACCGCACCAGCAGGCCCTGGTCCACCGCCTGCGCCAGCTCGTTGATCTCGCCCAGCCGGTAGAGGTCCCCGCGCAGCAGGCAGAAGTCGCACAGCGCGCCCAGCAGGTCCAGCACGGCCTGCTGGTCGACGCCCTCCGACTGCCGCAGCGCCGCCGTGATGAAGCTCGACTCCTCCTCCAGCCAGTTCAGCGCCGCGTCCAGCGAGGCGAAACCGTGCCCGCCGAAGTGGTTCGCCCGCGTCGACATCTTCCCGTCGACCATCCGGATCACCGAGTCCGCGAGCTGCGCGTAGTTGCGGATCAGCCGCTCATGCGCCGCCGTCGCCGACGCCCGCTCCTCGTCCGCCGCCAGCCGCGCCGCCGCGAACGCGCGGACCGCGTCGTGCATCCGGTACCGCTCCCCGCGCACGTGGTCCACCAGCCCCGCCTTCGCCAGCTCCCGCAGCAGCCGCACCGCCTCCGCCTGGTCGGCGTCGATCAGTGCCGCCGCCGCGGCCGCGCCCAGCGAGGACCGGCCCGCCAGCGCGAGGCGCCGCAGCAGCCGCCGCCGGTCCTCCGGAAGCCGTACGTACGCCAGCTCCAACGCCCGCTCCAGCAGGCCCCCTTCACCCGCGCGTACGCCACCCAGCGGAGCCAGCACCCGCAGCGCCAGCGGCAGCCCCGCGCCCAGCGCCAGCAGCCCCGCCGTCACCTCGGGCTGGTACGGGCCCGTGCCCGCCGCCTCCGCGCCCGTCCGCACCAGCTCCGCGGACTCCGCCGCCCCCAGCCGCTCCACCGCCAGGTGGTGCACCCACGCCGGGGTGTCGGCGGGCAGCTCCAGCGCCTGGCGCGCCGTCACCAGCACCAGGCTCTCCGACCGCTCCGGCACCAGGGTCCGCACCTGCGCCGCGTCCACCGCGTCGTCCAGCACCACCGTCACCGGCATCCCGTGCAGGTGCTGGTGGTACAGCTCCGCCAGCCTGCGCACCTGCTGGTCCGCCGAGGACCGCTCCCGGAACAGCAGCTGCTCACGGGGCGCGCCGAGCCGGTTCAGCAGGTGCAGCAACGCCTCCCGGGTGGGCAGCGGCGCCTCCCCGCTCCCGCTGAGCGCCACCACGCACGCGCCCCGGAACTGGTCCCGCAGCTGGTGGGCCGCCCGCACCGCGAGCGCCGTGCGGCCCACGCCCGGCTCGCCGTGCAGGACGACCACCACCGGGCGGGTCTCCGTGCTCGCCCGGGCCGCCTGCACCCACTGCGCGATCTGCGCGATCTCCGTACGGCGGCCCGCGAAGGGGCCCGCGGGCTCGGGGAGCTGGCCGAAGGACTGCTCCAGCATGCTGCGGCGGCGCGCCTCCGCGCTGCGATCCCCGCCGCGCAACTGCGGACCCCGGGTAGGGCGTTGGGCGCGGGGCGGCGTCGTCGCCTGGCGCTGCCGCGCCAGGAAGGGCCGGATGCCGCGCACTTCCAGCGCCGACAGCCACTGGAGCTTCAGCTGCTCGGGCCCGCCCGGCTGGCCCAGCGCGCCCGCCCGCCTGCTCGCGGCGGGCAGATGGGTGCCGGTCACCTTCGCGACGGTGGCCAGGCCGCCCGCCACCATCGCCGCCGCCCCGGCGGCCACCGCCGTCGCGGGAGCGGCGTCGAGCGCCAGATCCATCCCGAACGCGGCCACCGCCGCCACCGCGCTGGCCAGCATCGCCGTCGAGGTGCTCTGCCGCCGGAACGCCTCGCGCAGCGAGTACTCCCCGGCCGCCGCCTCGTCCAGGGCCCGTACGTACGCCTCGTACTCCTCGGCGGCACTGGCGCCCAGCGCGTCGAGCGCCTCCCGCCCCCGCGCGAGCAGCGCCGCCTTGTCCCCGGCCGCCGGGGACCGCAACAGCTCCTCGTCGACGGCCCGCTCCAGCAGACGCTCGGCCTCATTGCGATGGCTGACCCGCATCCGCATCCTCCTCCGAAGAGCCCGGTACGAGCCCCAAGTGTCCTTGGTGGCGGGCGGGAGCGCGAGCAGATCTGAGCGAGTTCAGAGCTAACGGGCGCCCACCGCAACCCAATTGACACGCATTCGAACCCATCGATGACCGACAATCACCCCCATGGGGCGACGGGTGAGCACAGCGGCGGCGACGGCGGGACTGCTGTGCGCACTGACGGCGCAAACCGCCTGCACCGCGTCACCACCTGCCCCGCCCGCCCGCACAGGCTTCACCGTCCGCTACGCGCCGCCCGCCGCCCCGGACCGCGCCGAGGCGGCCCGGCTGCGCGCCGCCGGAGCGGCCGAGGCCGCCGCCGCACGCCTCAACGAGTTCCTCGACCTGCCCCACGAGGTGAGCGTCGTCGCCAGGTCCTGCGCGGGCGAGGGCTCCGGCTACGACCCCGGAACGCGGCGCGTGGAGCTGTGTTACGACGACGCCGTCGACGACCGGGCCCTCTTCGAACGGGCCGGTGAGCGGCCCGCCGACGAGGCGGTGACGGCGGTCTGGACCGAGACCGTCTTCCACGAGGCGGGCCACGCCCTGGTCGACGCCCTGGACCTGCCGACCGATGGCCGGGACGAGGAGGACGCGGCCGACCGCTTCGCCGCCGTCATGCTGCTGCGCCAAGGCGAACCCGGCGAACGGGCCCTGCGCCTGGCGGCCCGGGAGTACGAACTCGCCGCGGCCTCCGCCACCGGCCCGCACGGCGACGACCAGGACGAACACGCCCCCGACGCGGTCCGCGCGGCCACCCACCTGTGCCACCTCTACGGCGCCGCCCCGGCCCACCACCCCGACCTGGCCCCCCGCTTCCCCGACTGCGCGGCCACCTGGACCGCCACCCGCACCGGCTGGCTGGCCGACCTGGCCCCGCTGCTCAGGGGATGACGGGCCACGCGTAACCGACTGCCAAGGACGACCGGGGCCGGCCCGCCTTCGAGCGACTGCTCGCAGACCTCGACCGGGGACGCTTCTGGAAAGGGGCCGACCGCATCCGGGGCGCTGAACCGGAGGCCTGATGGCCCCGTCACGTGGCGGCGGGAGGCCGGTGCGGCAGGACGGGCGGCATGTCGAACCGCCTCGCGAACGAGACCTCGCCCTACCTCCTCCAGCACGCCGACAACCCGGTCGACTGGTGGCCCTGGTCGCCGGAGGCCTTCGCGGAGGCGCGTGAGCGGGGGGTGCCGGTGCTGCTGAGTGTTGGTTACAGCTCCTGCCACTGGTGCCAGTGAACTCGCACAAGGCGGCGCCCTGAGCCTGAGCACGTCCGCCCGGGTTGAAGATCAACGGGCCGATTCGATCGAGTGGCACCCGACCGGTACGTCGACGTTCTCCAGAGCCCTGGTCAGCCCGCTGCACGCGGGAGTGTCCGATGCGGGAGGACGCCCAGCGGCAGGGCAAACTCTATGGCTTTGAGGACGTGCTGCGGATCGCCGAGGCGGTGTTGGTCTCCTGCGCGCAAGGACTAGGACGACTGCACTCCGAAGTACGGCCGCTACGGCGGTGGTGGACCCGTGCGCCGGGGAGGTTGTCGCCCACACCCAGCCCACCGGCTCCCGCTGCATCGCGGCCCACACGTGCAAGTACGGCTCGGCCAAGCTGCCCGACAAACTGGCCGACGGACGGACCTAGACCCTTGACCTGGACGAACTGCCCGAGCCGGAGTCGGACGCCGCAGATGGCGCGGGTCGGATCAGTGGTGGGAACAGCACGGTGTTCGGACCGGCCCGGTACAGCCGTGCGGGCCGTCCTCCCGTGGTCCTGCGGTCCGTCCCGGCGGGAACGATGAATCCCTTCGCGGCTTGGACCTTCCGATAGAAATTGCGGGTGTCGAGAGGGGTGCCCCAGAGGGTCTCGTACACCTGCTGCAGCTCTGCGATGGTGAAGCTCTCCCCGCAGAACGCAGTGGCCAGTGCCGAGAATTCGATCTTGGTGCGCGCGCGTTCGATCCCGTCCGCGGCGATTCGACGGTGGTCGAAGGCGAGGGCGGCCTCTCCGGACAGGACTGCTTCTGCGGGAATCCACGCGGCGTCGGTGGCATCCGTCCCCGCGACAGGGTCGGGCAGCCCCGGTGCGATCGCCAGGTGAGCTACGGAGACGACTCGGCCCCGCGGGTCGCGGCCCGAGCTGCCGTACACGGCCAGCTGCTCAAGGTGCACCCAGCCGGAGGTCAGGGCCGTTTCCTCACGCAGTTCGCGGTGGGCGGCGTCCAGGATCTCCTCGCCATCGTGGCTCAGGAATCCTCCGGGCAGCGCGAGCATGCCCCGGAAGGGATCTTCGCCCCGCTCCACCAAGAGGACATGCAGACGGACGGTCAGCTGGTGGTCGAACATGTCAACTCGTACCTGCCCGCAGTGCCACGTTCCAGCTCGCGACGGGCGCGCCAGTGGAATCGATGGGAAAGCGGGGCAGTCGTAGCCCGTTCGCGTCGATGAACCGCAACCAGATGCCGAGATCTGGGCCGGTTTCGTAGGTAGCTGCCCCGGTTGGTGCGATCTTCCGTCAACGTGACCTTGATCAGTTCCTGACCCGGGCACAGCTGAACGATCACTTACGGGCTGGCATGACATCCGCAGGGTGGTGCATCCGGCCCGAAGGTGGGGAGTGTCGATTGCCCGCGAACAACGACTATCCGAGCGCTATCGGTCAGATGTCGAAAGCGAGACCTCTTCGTCCTTACATGACCCCGAGATCGACCGTGATGGAGAAAGGCGCGGTGGCCTTCACCGTGCCGGTGAACATCTCGCCGTCCCTGTAAGCCTTGGTGGCGGGATCGAGAATGTAGGTGTAGACGATCGGGACACCGGTGGCGGCCTGCTCAACCCGCCAGTAGAAGGGGATGCCGGCCTTGGCGTACTGGTCCACCTTCACGATCCGGTCAGTGGTCTCCGAACCGGGCGATACGACCTCGACGACCAGGAGTACGTGCTCGGGGCGGGTGGGCGTGAGGTCGATGGTCTCCGCCCGATAGACGATGACGTCCGGACGCCGGTTGGTGAGCGGAACGTCCTGCAGGCGAACGTCGAAGTCCGTGTCTGCGTTCCAGTCCGGGCCCGCGGCGGCGTCCAGGGCATTGGCCAGGACTCGCGCCAGCCGGTTGTGCCGTTTGGAGGCGCTCGGGCTCACGGCCACCATCCCGTCCACGATCTCGATGCCGGCGCACTGCTCCTCGGACCAGGAGTCGTACTGTTCCGCACTGATCTGCGTATGCATCCACGCGGGCGCCACCATCTCGGCGGTCACGGTGTACCTCCTTCGAGGAGCCTCGGCAGGTCCGGCACTGCTGCGCCCAGCCTACTGTTCCGAGGTGCCGGGCTGCCCGACTCGGAGGAACGCCGGGAGAAGTTCGACCCCGGCTCTGAGGGCAAGGAGCCGCCCACCATGTGATGGCTCATAAGTGCAATTCGGCCAAACGAGGCAGGTCCGTGAGGGTTTCGCCGGTCGTGCCAGGCGTTGTGAGAGGCTGGGTCGCATGAACCGGTTGGCTGGCGTGACCTCGCCTTATCTGCTTCAGCACGCTGACAATCCGGTCGACTGGTGGCCGTGGGGACCCGAGGCGTTCGAGGAAGCGAAACGGCGCGATGTACCCGTTCTGCTGTCGGTCGGATACTCTGCGTGTCATTGGTGCCACGTCATGGCGCACGAGTCCTTCGAGGACGAACTGACCGCCGCCTACATGAACGAACACTTCGTCAACATCAAGGTCGACCGCGAAGAGCGACCCGACATCGACGCCGTCTACATGGAGGCCGTCCAGGCCGCCACCGGTCAGGGCGGCTGGCCCATGACCGTGTTCCTCGGCGCCGACGCCGCGCCCTTCTACTTCGGGACGTACTTCCCGCCCGAGCCCCGGCACGGGATGCCCTCCTTCATGCAGGTGCTCGAAGGGGTGCGGACCGCCTGGGTCGGGCGGCCCGAGGAGGTCGCCGAGGTCGCGCGGCGGATCGTCGGGGACCTCGCCGGGCGTCAGCTGGACTACGGCAAGGCCGGGCTGCCCGGCGCCGAGGTGCCCGCGCAGGCCCTGCTCGGGCTGACCCGGGAGTACGACTCCGTGCACGGCGGCTTCGGCGGGGCGCCGAAGTTCCCGCCGTCCATGGTCGTCGAGTTCCTGCTGCGCCACCACGCCCGCACCGGAGCCGAGGGCGCGCTCCAGATGGCCGGGGAGACCTGCGAGGCGATGGCCCGGGGCGGGATCTACGACCAGCTCGGCGGCGGCTTCGCCCGCTACTCCGTGGACCGGGAGTGGGTGGTCCCGCACTTCGAGAAGATGCTCTACGACAACGCCCTGCTGTGCCGGGCGTACGCGCACCTGTGGCGCTCCACCGGCTCGGACCTGGCCCGCCGGGTCGCCCTGGAGACCGCCGACTTCATGGTCCGGGAGCTGCGTACCCGCGAGGGCGGCTTCGCCTCCGCCCTCGACGCGGACAGCGAGGACCCGGCCACCGGCAAGCACGTCGAGGGCGCCTACTACGCCTGGACCCCCGCCCAGCTGACCGAGGTACTGGGCGAGGCCGACGGCGAGTTGGCGGCCGCCCTCTTCGGGGTGACCGGGGAGGGGACCTTCGAGCACGGGACGTCGGTGCTCCAACTGTCCGCCGACGGACCCGACGTGGATCCGGAGCGCTTCGGCGGCATCAAGGCGCGGCTGCTCGCCGCCCGCGCGGAGCGCCCCGCGCCCGGCCGGGACGACAAGATCGTGGCCGCCTGGAACGGGCTGGCCGTCGCCGCCCTCGCCGAGTGCGGCGCCTACTTCGACCGGCCCGACCTCGTCGAGCGGGCCACGGAGGCCGCCGACCTGCTCGTGCGCGTGCACATGGACGGCCGCGCCCGCCTCGCCCGGACCAGCAGGGACGGCAAGGTCGGGGTGAACGCGGGCGTACTGGAGGACTACGGCGACGTCGCCGAGGGCTTCCTGGCGCTGGCGGCGGTGACGGGCGAGGGGGTCTGGCTGGAGTTCGCCGGGTTCCTCACGGACCTGATCCTGGACCGGTTCACCGCCGAGGACGGCTCCCTGTACGACACCGCGCACGACGCCGAGCAGCTGATCCGGCGCCCGCAGGACCCGACGGACACCGCCGCGCCCTCGGGCTGGACGGCGGCCGCCGGGGCGCTGCTCTCGTACGCCGCGCACACCGGGTCGAGCGCCCACCGGACGGCCGCCGAACGGGCGCTGGGGGTGGTGGGCGCGCTGGGTCCGCGCGCCCCGCGCTTCATCGGGCAGGGGCTGGCGGTGGTCGAGGCCCTGCTGGACGGTCCGCGCGAGGTGGCCGTCGTAGGACATCCGCAGGACCCGGCGACGGCGGCGCTGCACCGGACGGCGCTGCTGGGGACGGCTCCCGGCGCGGTGGTGGCGGCGGGTCTGCCGCGCACGGCGGACGGCAGCGGCGGGGAGTTCCCGCTGCTGGCGGACCGGGTGCTCGTGGACGACCTGCCGTCGGCGTACGTGTGCAGGCACTTCGTCTGCGCGCGCCCCACGACGGACCCGGCCGAGCTGGCGGACCAGTTGGGCGCGGAGTACCCGGCCTGATCCGCGCCGCGCCGGGCCTGTCCGGGCGTACTGGCGTGTGCTTACGCCTACTGACGTGTGCTTACGCGTACTGCGCGGCTGCCAGCGCGATGCCCACGAAGTGGGTGACGAAGGCGGCCAGCGTCAGTGAGTGGAACACCTCGTGGAAGCCGAAGAAGCGGGGGGAGGGGTTGGGCCGCTTCATGCCGTAGATGACCCCTCCCACGCTGTAGAGGAGGCCGCCGACGATCACCAGCACCAGGACCGCGATCCCGCCCGACCGCATGAAGTCGGGGAGGAAGAAGACGGCGGCCCAGCCCATGGCGATGTAGCAGGGCGTGTAGAGCCAGCGGGGGGCGCCGACCCAGAAGACGCGGAAGGCGATCCCGGCGGCGGCGGCGATCCATACGGCCCACAGGAGGGTCCGTCCGGAGGAGGCCGGGAGGAGAAGCACCGTCAGCGGGGTATACGTCCCTGCGATGATCAGAAAAATGTTGGCGTGGTCGAGGCGGCGCAGGATGGCTTCGCCCCGCGGACCCCAGGTGCCCCGGTGGTAGACCGCGCTGACCCCGAAGAGCAGGCAGGCCGTGAGGACGTACACCCCGCAGGCCACCCGGGCGCGGGTCGAATCGGTGAACGTCATCAGCGCCAGCCCCGCGACCACTACGGCGGGGAACATCCCGGTGTGCAGCCAGCCGCGCATCAGCGGCTTGGCCTCGGGTTCGGCCAGGGCGGCAACAGCGTCAGAAGTCATGGCACTCATGCTACCTACGGTTCCGTAGGTTTCGATTTTGCGCTTTACGGAAGATTGACGCACGTGGCGATGCTCACGTGAGAGGCCCCCTGGACATATGCGCACATCCACCGGATGATCAGATGAGTGCGGTCGGCACCGGATGAGCGGAGCGCGAAGCATCCGGGTCGCAGCCCCCACGGGGCAAACACCAAACAAACCCCTCAACAAGGAGCAATCGTGGCGCGCGACATCGCGGCTCCCACTTCCCACCCGACGACCGTCCCCACCGATCACACCGAACTGATCACCTGGGTCGACGAGATCGCGGCGATCACCGAGCCCGACCGGATCGTCTGGTGCGACGGCTCCGAGGCCGAGTACGAGCGCCTGTGCGAGGAGCTCGTCGCCAAGGGCACGTTCAAGAAGCTCGACCCGGCCAAGCGCCCGAACTCGTACTACGCCGCCTCCGACCCCTCCGACGTCGCGCGCGTCGAGGACCGGACCTTCATCTGCTCCGAGAAGGCCGAGGACGCGGGCCCCACGAACCACTGGAAGGCTCCTTCGGAAATGAAGGAGGTCTTCGCCGGGGAGAAGGGGATCTTCCGCGGCTCCATGAAGGGCCGGACGATGTACGTCGTCCCCTTCTGCATGGGCCCCCTCGGCTCCGAGCTGTCCGCGATCGGCGTCGAGATCACCGACTCCGCCTACGTCGCCGTCGCCATGCGCACCATGACCCGCATGGGACAGCCCGTCCTCGACGAACTCGGCACCGACGGCTTCTTCGTCAAGGCCGTCCACACCCTCGGCGCCCCGCTCGCCGAAGGCCAGGCCGACGTCCCGTGGCCCTGCAACACCACCAAGTACATCTCGCACTTCCCCGAGAGCCGCGAGATCTGGTCCTACGGATCCGGCTACGGCGGCAACGCCCTCCTCGGCAAGAAGTGCTACGCCCTGCGCATCGCGTCCGTCATGGCCCGCGACGAGGGCTGGCTCGCCGAGCACATGCTGATCCTCAAGCTCACCCCGCCGCAGGGTGAGGCGAAGTACATCGCCGCCGCGTTCCCGAGCGCCTGCGGCAAGACCAACCTCGCCATGCTGGAGCCCACGATCACGGGCTGGACCGTCGAGACGGTCGGCGACGACATCGCCTGGATGCGCTTCGGCGAGGACGGCCGCCTGTACGCGATCAACCCCGAGGCCGGCTTCTTCGGTGTCGCCCCCGGCACCGGTGAGCACACCAACGCCAACGCCATGAAGACGATGTACGCCAACACCGTCTTCACCAACGTCGCGCTCACCCCGGACGGCTCCGACGTGTGGTGGGAGGGCATGACCGAAGAGGCGCCCGCGCACCTCATCGACTGGAAGGGCAACGCCTGGACGCCGGAGTCCGGCACCCCGGCGGCCCACCCCAACGCCCGCTTCGCCGTCCCGGCCTCGCAGTGCCCGACGATCGCCCCCGAGTGGGAGGACCCCAAGGGCGTCCCGATCTCCGCGATCCTCTTCGGTGGCCGCCGCGCCTCCGCCGTGCCGCTGGTCACCGAGTCCTTCGACTGGAACCACGGCGTCTTCATCGGCTCGAACATCGCCTCCGAGAAGACCGCCGCCGCCGAGGGCAAGGTCGGCGAGCTGCGCCGCGACCCCTTCGCCATGCTGCCGTTCTGCGGCTACAACATGGGCGACTACATGGGCCACTGGGTCAAGGTCGGCTCCGACAAGGACCAGGCCAAGCTCCCGAAGATCTACTACGTGAACTGGTTCCGCAAGAACGACGCGGGCAAGTTCGTGTGGCCCGGCTTCGGCGAGAACAGCCGCGTCCTGAAGTGGATCGTCGAGCGCCTCGACGGCACCGCCGAGGGCGTCGAGACCCCCATCGGCATCCTGCCGACCGTGGCCTCCCTCGACACCGACGGCCTCGACATCCCCGCCGAGGACCTCGACTACCTCCTCACGGTCGACAAGGAGATCTGGCGCGAGGAGGCCGCCCTGGTCCCCGAGCACCTCAACACCTACGGCGACCACACGCCGAAGGAACTGTGGGACCAGTACCACGCGCTCGTCGAGCGCCTGGGCTGAGCCCACCGGCCGCGTGACCCGCGGCCTCCCCCGAACCCGGCCGCGCGATCCGCGGCCGACTGAACCGCGGCCGGCTGTCCCCGGCCGGGGACCGACGCGGGATGTCCCGGCCTAGGACTCCCCGCGACCTTCCAAATAGGTCGTGTGCGTCTGCTGTCGGCGGGCCTCCGATTCCCGGAGGCCCGCCGTCAAGCGTTCCGCCTCGTCGTACAGCGCGGAGAGCTGCCGCTCCAGGTGCCGCTCCGGCGACTCGCCGCCCGGCGCCATCCGGGTCCACCAGCGGGTCCGGTTGTAGGTGTCCACGCACTCCGGTACGTCCTGCCGGATCCCCCGCGACAGGGCGAGCACCGTGTTCGCCTCGGCCGCCAGTACGTCCGCCACCCAGCCCGGATCGAGCATCGCCCCGTACAGCTCCACCAGCTCGGTGAGCCTGCCCCCCGCGGCGGGCGGCAGGTCCACCTCCGCCAGGTACCGCCGCAGTCGCCCGAAGTCCTCGCGCAGCGCGCCCAGTTCCTCGGCGGGCTCCGGCACCGGCGGAACCACCGGCACCTCGGGCGGGGCGATCAGCGCGCCCGCGCCGTACAGCCCCGCCACCACCACCGGCCAGAACGTCCCCGCCACCCCCGACACCGTCAGGGCCAGCCCGGCCATCCCGCCCGCACAGCCCGCCAGGTTCTTCCGCGACTCCAGGTAGCCCAGGACCCGGGCACCCGCCCCGCCCCTACTGGTAGCCACGGATCTCCTCGAAGGCGCCGTCCAGCGAACCGCCCCCAGCTGCCGCTGGGGGGACCCCCGTGTCGGTGGCGTCGAAGAGCCGCCCGCCGGTCAGTTCGGTGATCCGGGACAGCTCCTTGCGGGAGGAGTCCCCGAAGAGCACCGCGAAGACCGGCGTGTGCTTCCGCGCGTCCGGCAGACCCGCGTAGAAGGACTCGAAGTCCTTCGCGCTGTCCCCGCTCTCCCCGTCCGTCATCAGCACGATCGAGGTGAAGGCGTCCGCGTTGCCCTGGCCCAGGTGCTGGTACGCCGCCTGCAGGCTGCCGTACACCGCCGTACCCCCGTCCGGCTCCAGGGACTCCACGTCCCCGCGGATCGCGTCCAGGGCGCTGCCCGGACTGCCCGGGTCCACCACGTGCGTCAGTACCTTCTTGACCTTGTCGCCGAAGGGCAGCAGGGTCACCTCCTCACGGTCCCGGAACCGCCGGCCCGTCCCCGAACTCCCGGTGCCCGTCAGGTCGGTGAGCGCCGACTTCAGCCGCCCGATCCGGTTGTCCTCGCGCATCGAACCCGAGGTGTCCAGTACGTACACCGTCCGCGAGGGGCGGCGCAGCACGTTCTCGTACGAGGCGAGCAGCCCGTCCGCGACCGACAGGCTGCCCGGGAAGGGCAGCTCGCGGCGCTTGTCGGTGGCCAGCCCCGGCGCGGGCGCGACCCCCGGCGCCACCGGGCGGCGGAAGGTCTGCTCGGTGATCGCCTTCTGCGCCCCGGCGCTCCGCAGGTACTCCGTCAGTGCCCGGCCCGACTCGCGCGCCGCGGCCGGGGCCGAGGTCAGCAGGGTCAGCGGGTAGGCGGCCGTCACCACACCGTCACGCGGGCGGATCACCGTCAGGTTCGTCCCGCTGTCCCGGTTCATGGACAGCAGCACCGACTCGTAGTTGACCAGCGCGTCCACGTCGCCGCGCTGGGTGTAGGCGCTCGCCAGCCAGCCGGAGGACCCTGAGGTCAGCTTCTGCCCGGTGAAGAACTCCTTCAGCCGCGGGGCGGCCTTGGCCACGTCCGCCTCGGTCAGCGCCGACTGGGCGCCCGAGAGCCCCGAGGCCACCGAGACCAGCGCGGAGAAACCGGAGTTGGACCGCACGGGATCCGTCATCCCGTACGACAGCTGTCCGGCGGCGACGGCCTGGTGCACCGCCGACCAGGTGACCTCCTCCGGCTTCCAGCCGAGCCGCGCCAACGCCTGCGGCCGCACCCCGAGTGCCACCGGCGAGGACATCACCGGGGTCTCGGAACTGAGCTTCCCGGCCGCCTCGGGCCGCAGCCGCAGGTAGTCGTTGGAGGACAGCCAGATGGCCTCGTACTTCCCGTCCGCCTTCCCGGAAGCCACCTGCTCGGCCGCGTCCAGGGTGCCCGACCAGGTCAGCTCGACCGTGACCCCGGTGGCCTTCTTCGCCTGGTCCAGTACGGGCTTCAGGTCGGCCAGCTCGCTGGAGGCCAGCACCCGCAGCGCGCCCTGGTGGTACGCGCCCGCCTTCGGCGTGCCCGGCCCGCCCGAAGTTCCGCCGGAGGAACCGCCCGAGGTGCAGGCGGCCGCGCCGAGCAGGGCGGCGGTCAGCGCGACGGCCGCCGCGAGGCGTCTGCGGATCCGTGCGGTACGGCGGCTCATCGCCCGCCCCCTTCGAGCGCGTCCGCCGAGCGGCTGCGTTCCAAGTGGCCACCCGGGGCCGGGGGCCTCGGGAGGTGTCAGTGTCATGGTGTGTCCCCCTGCGCCTTGGCGCGCGCCGCGAGCGTCGTCAGGATCTTGACGGTGGGCGTGTTGACCTGGCGGATTCCGGTGAGCTTCTGGTTGAGGTAGTCGGTGTGCGGGGCGGTGGCGGCGGTGAACTCGGCCAGCCCGTCCTGCGGGCGCATCCCGTGCTTGACGGCCAGCTCGCGCAGCGCCGGGTCGGTGGCGAGGAGCGCCCCGAGGTCCTTGGCCTTGTCGTTCAGCGGCACGAAGGTGTGCGCCGAGTTGACGGTGGTGTCCGGGTAGAGGACCGCCATGTCGGTCAGGTCGCCCGCATCCTGCTTCTGCAGCAGCAGCGCGGCCACCTGGGACTCGTACACCAGGATGAGCGGATCGCCCGCGCCGCTGATGAAGGCCCGGAAGGGGTCGTCGGTGGACTGCGCGAGGGCGCCCTGTACGGCGATCAGCTTGCGCAGCAGCGGAGCCGTGCGGCTGATGCCCGCGTCGTCGGAGACCACCGTGCCGTTGTTGGCGACATGGGAGGCGGCGGCCAGGTAGAGGGCGCCGGAGTTGGACGTCGTCGGATCGGTGGTCCTGATGAACACCGTGCCGGTCAGCTCCGCGTACTCCTGGGCGCCGGGCAGCTGCTGCCACGTGCGGTCCTCGCCGGCGGCCTTGAGGTAGGGGCCCATGAGGAGGGTGCCGGTGTGCTTGCCGGTCATCGTCGCGAGCTTGCCGTCGGCGAGCACCGTGGCGGCGTTGCCGCGGGCGACGACGACCAGGGGCGAGTAGAAGGGCCGGGTGCTCTGCACGCCCTGGAGCTTGGCCTTGGCCTCGATCTCATGGGCGGGCTCGGTACTGCTGGGGAAGGCGAAGTCGTACTGCTCCAGGGGTAGTTTGTCCATCGCCCAGGAGCCCGACGTCTCCGTCCTCACGGTGTAGCCCTTGGCCGCGAGGGCCTTCACCACCTCGGCGTCGTTGAAGAAGTCGGCCTTCTCCGAACCGATGACTCCGCGCACGGTCTTCGTTGCCGTGCCGTCTGTGCCCGGGTCTCCGTGGCCCCACAGGATGACGGCTGTCACGCCGCCGATCAGGAGGGCCGCCAGGGCGATTCCGAAGATGCGTCTCACGAGGGGCAGCGTGCTCGCGGAAACCCACATTCCGCGCTGAGTCGGGTGAACGTCGGGTGACCAGGTGGTCCCACTTCGACTGCCGGTGAATCATCGGTGGCATGAGGCAAGGATGAGGCGACCATGAGGCAAGTGAGCGGGTGGCTGGCCGCGCTGGTGATGGTGGCGGCGGGACTGGTCTTCGTCCCCTTCGGCCTGTACGTGTGGGCGAGCAGCGGGCCCGCGCCCGCGGGTTCGCCGACCGCGCGGCCGGTGGCCGAGGACGTGGCGGTGACGGGGTGCCGAATCGATCCGGCAAGCAGGCGGGTCCTCGCCGAGGTCGAGGCGGTGAGCCGGGCCGCGCGCACCGGCTTCTACGTCGTGACCGTCGAGTTCCGCCAGGGCGGCGCGGGCGCCGCGGGCGGTGACATCCCGGTGCAGTCGCTGGTGAGGGTGGCCGGAGCGCGGCCGGGCGCGGTGGCGCACGGCGAGGCGGTCGGCCCGGCGTGGCCCGCGGGAGTGGTGCCGTGGTGCGGGGTGGCGGGGGTGGAGTTCACCCCGGCGGCGGGGGCCGTCCCGGCGACGGGCTTCACGCCGTAGGCGGCTCCGTCCCGGCCGCGGGCTGAGCGCACGGGCCCACGGCTGAGCGCACGGCGATCCGGCGCGGACGCGCAGGGCGGTCCGGGGGTGGACGCGCACGCGGCGGTCCGGGGGTGGACGCGCGCGGCGGTCCGGGGGTGGACGCGCGTGGCGGTCCGGAAGGTGTATGGCACCCGGTCCGAGGCCTCCGCGGCCCCGGACCGGGGCCGTCTAGAGGGCGCCGGCCGGGGAGAGGGCGGCGGAGTGCGCGTCCATGCGCTCGGCGGCGAGGATCGCCACGGCGGTGTCGGCGCGCGAGGCGGCGACGAGGAGCACGCGGGCGGCGAGGTCGTGGGCGCGCTGGTGCAGGATGCCGCGCGCCGCGTCGGTGATGGGGCGGCCCGTGATCCGGACGGGCAGCCGGCCGCGCAGCCGGGCGATCTCGCCCGAGATCCGCTCGGCCGCCTCGTCGAGGCACAGCTCGTCGGTGACGGCGAGCAGGGCGGCCAGGTGCCCGGCGAGCTGGGCGTCCAGGGATTCGCCGCGGCTGCTGTGCGGGAAATCGCCGTGCTCGCCGTGCTCGTCGTGCGAGTGGTCGGCGCGGCCTCCGCTCATGCGGTGGACCGACTTGGTGCGGATCGGCTCGTACATGAGGGGGCCTCCTGCTGGGTCAGGAGACCATCCTACATTGGATTCGTTCTAAAGTTGAGCTGAATCTGGTCGCAGCTGCCCGCTACGGCCGGTCAGTGCTGGCTGTACCCGTCCAGGAAGGTCCCGATCCGCGTCACCGCGTCCGCCAGGTCCGTGGAGTTGGGCAGAGTGACGATCCGGAAGTGGTCGGGCTCGGGCCAGTTGAAGCCCGTACCGTGCACGACCATGATCTTCTCGGACCGCAGCAGGTCCAGGACCATCTGCCGGTCGTCCTTGATCTTGTAGACGGACGGGTCCAGCTTCGGGAAGAGGTACAGCGCGCCCTTGGGCTTCACGCAGGTGATGCCGGGGATCTGCGTCAGCAGGTCGTACGCCGTGTCGCGCTGCTCCAGGATCCGGCCGCCGGGCAGGACCAGGTCATTGATCGATTGCCGTCCGCCGAGCGCGGTGGCGATGGCGTGCTGCGAAGGCATGTTCGCGCACAGGCGCATGTTCGCCAGGATCGTCAGACCCTCGATGTAGGACGAGGCGTGCTTCTTGGGTCCGCAGACCGCCATCCAGCCGGACCGGTAGCCGGCGACGCGGTAGTTCTTGGAGAGCCCGTTGAAGGTCAGGGTCAGCAGGTCCGGCGCGATGGCGGCGGTGTTCGTGTGCGTGGCGCCGTCGTAGAGGATCCGGTCGTAGATCTCGTCCGAGCACACGATGAGGTTGTGGCGGCGGGCGATGTCCGTCAGCCCGCGCAGCATCTCGTCGTCGTAGACCGCGCCGGTCGGGTTGTTCGGGTTGATGATCACGATGGCGCGGGTGCGGTCCGTGACCTTCCGCTCGATGTCGGCCAGGTCCGGCATCCAGTCGGCCTGCTCGTCGCACCGGTAGTGCACGGCCGTGCCGCCCGCCAGCGAGACCGAAGCCGTCCACAGCGGATAGTCGGGCGCCGGGACGAGCACCTCGTCGCCGTCGTCCAGCAGCGCCTGCATCGACATCTGGATCAGCTCGGAGACCCCGTTGCCGATGTAGACGTCCTCGACGTCCAGGTCGATGCCCTTGGTCTGGTAGTGCTGCATCACCGCGCGGCGCGCGGACAGCAGCCCCTTCGCGTCCCCGTAGCCGTGGGCGGTGCCCAGGTTGCGGAGGATGTCCTCAAGGATCTCGGGCGGGCACTCGAAGCCGAACGCTGCCGGGTTGCCCGTGTTGAGCTTGAGGATGCGATGACCTGCCGCTTCGAGCCGCATGGCCTCCTCGAGGACGGGGCCGCGGATCTCGTAGCAGACATTGGCGAGTTTCGTTGACTGGATCACCTGCATGGCGGGAGCTTACGGGGCCCGGCCGCCCGGCGCCGCTGGATTCCGCCCGGAGGGGGAAGGGTGAATTGCCCCGATTCGCGCGAGGGGCGGGGTGCGGGCGCGCCCCGCCCTTGGAAACGGGGGCGGGCCCGTGCCCCGGCCTGCGGAATGGGTGCGTCGGCGCGGCGGGCGCGGGCGGGTGTTGCGCTCGTCACGCCGGGGTGCGTAGAGGTGAGCGGTCCGCATCACGTGAGCTGCGCGCAGGGGGGCGGCGGCTGAGTAGGGCGGCTGAGTACGGGCACTCATGCGGGGTACGGGCGGCTCGGCGGATGGTTGTCCCATGACGACATGGAAGCCGCCGGAGTACCGCAGGCGCACGGAACGCGTCGGCACCGCGATCGTGGTCGCGGCGGGCACGGTCCTCGCGCTGGGCGCGCTCGGCTTCTGCGCCCTGCTGCTGGTCTGGTACCTGAATGTCTGAACGGCTGAGCGTTCGAACGGCTGGGAGAGGGGTGGGGTTCGGAGTGAGAGCGGTGGAGTACGCCGTCGACGGCCTGTCGGTCACGGCCGTCGGCGTGGACGGCGACGACCGGGTGATCGAGTTCCTCGTCACGGAGGCCGGGGGCGGCGCGACCTGCTTCGCGGTCCACCGCGAACACGGCCAGGACTGGCAGACCGCGCGCCTGTCGATCGACCCGTCGTCCGGCAGCGTTCCGGTGGCCGCGCTGGAGTGGGCCGTGGAGTTCGCGCGCGAGTACCTCTGAGTGCGGCGCACGCGCGTACGCCGTCGGGGCGCGGCGCACCTGTTCGGGGGCGGCGCGCCCGGTCGGGGAGCTGGGCGCCCGGTCGGCGCGCGGCCGGCGCCGTCAGAGCACGGCGTACGTCGTCTGCATGAACCCCGCGTCCAGCACCTTCGCGGCGGTCAGCTGGAGGTCGATGTCCTTCTTCAGCGCACCGAAGAGGGGGAGACCCTCACCGATCAGGACCGGGGCGGTGGTGATGATCAGCTCGTCCAGGAGTCCTTCCCGCAGGAAGGTCTGGATCAGCTTTCCGCCGTCCACGTAGACGTTCCGCGCGCCCTGTTCGGTCAGCCCGGCCAGCAGTTCCGGCAGCGAACGGTAGACGGTGACGCGCGCGTCGTCCGTCGTCAGCCGCGTGCTGAGGACCGCGACGCGCTTGCCCTCGTAGGGCCAGAAGCCGAAGGTCAGCACCTTCTCGTAGGTGTTGCGGCCCAGGGCCAGAGTGTCTATGCCGGCCATGAACTCCAGGTAGCCCGTCTCCCCGGCCTGCGCGCCGCGCATCGTGAGCCACTCGATGTCGCCGTCCGGGCGCGCGATGAACCCGTCGAGGCTGACCCCGATCGTCACGGCCGTCCGGAACGGCCGGTCCGCGCGCCCGGCCGGATCGGCCTGCCCGGCCTGTTCGGCGGGGTCGATGCGGTAGCTGGTGGGGTCGCTCATGAGGGGTCCTCCCCGGTTCGGTGGGTGGGTGGGTGCATACGTCGTCGGTACGGAGCCAGGGCCGCCGCCAGTGCCGCGCGCTGCCGCCCGGCCAGTTCGCCCTCCCGGTCGACGGCCCACAGCAGCCCGGCGCCGGTGACGGCCGCCTGCACGGCGTCGGCGAGCGCGCCCGTGTCGGTCCCCGGGCGCAGCTCGGCGTGGGCGAGCTCCAGCAGCTCACCGACGGCCGCGCGCTGCGCGCGCTGCGCGTCGAGCGCGAGCCGGTGGAACTCGGCGTCGGCGAGGTCCGCGCACAGGAACGCCAAGTGGTTCGCGTAGGCGGTGGGAGTGGCCAGCGGACTCCAGGCGGCCGTGATCAGCGCGGCCAGCGCGTCGAGCGGCGAGCTGTGCTCGGCCCGCACCCGCGCGCTCAGCTCCCCCAGATCCCGCACGCCGTGCGCGGCGAGCGCGAGCAGCATCCCGCGCTTCGACCCGAACCGCTGCACGAGCGTCCCGGCCACAAGCCCGCACTCCCGCGCCACGGCGGCCAGCGTGAGCTTGGCGGGCCCGGCCCGCCCCATGACGCGCACGGCGGCCCGCAGGATCGCATCGTCATCAATGGTGCGGGGTCGCATGGGCGGGGCTCCGGGGGG
>NZ_JASISO010000067.1 GCF_030063135.1 Streptomyces sp. G-G2 | reverse complement strand
GCCAAAGCCCCCGCGGCGAAGCCGCGCCCCGACCCCGCCCCCCGAAGACCCGCCCCCGCGCCCCGCGCCCTATTCCTCCGGCGGGAAGACCACCTCCCCGCTGCCCGCCAAGGTGATCGTGATGGCCTCGACCGGGCAGCCCTCGGCCGCTGTCAGGACCGGCTCGCTGGCGTCCGTATCGGCCGTGCGGGGGTGGGACTGGCGGGCCGCGTCGAGGGCGAAGCCCGTTGGGGCGTGGTTCACGCACATGCCCGATCCGATGCAGACGCCGCGGTCCACCTCCACGTGCCAGCGGTCACCCATCACTCACCACCGGTGGGCGCGGGCGGGACGTACCCGCCGGGGAGGCAGATCATCTTCGCTTCGAGGTACTCGCTCAGCCCCTCGGGGCCGAACTCCCGTCCCACGCCGCTGTTCTTGTAGCCGCCGAAGGGGCCGAGCATGTCGAGGCTGAAGGTATTGACGTTGAAGACGCCCGTGCGGATCCGCCGTCCGAAGTCGATGCCGTGCTCCACGTCCCCGGTCCAGACGCTGCCGCTCAGCCCGAACTCGGAGTCGTTGGCGATGCGTACGGCCTCGGCCTCGTCCCCGTACGGGATCAGGCAGACGACCGGCCCGAAGATCTCCTCGCGGGCGATCCGCATGGAGTTGTCGACGTCGCCGAACAGCGTCGGCTCGACGTACCAGCCGCGGTCCATGCCCGCCGGGCGGCCACCTCCCGTGAGCACCTTGGCGCCCTCCTCCTGGCCGAGCTTGATGTAGTCGAGGGAGCGCTGCTGCTGCCGCTGGGCCACCAGCGGGCCGAGCTGGGTCGCCGGGTCCAGCGGGTCGCCGACCACCAGGGCTCCGGCGGCCGCCGCGAGGGCTTCGGCGATCTCGTCGTACCGGCCGCGCGGGGCCAGTACGCGGGTCTGGGCGACGCACGCCTGCCCGTTGTTCATCCAGGCGGCGGGGACGATCCCGGCGATGGTGCTCTCCAGGTCGGCGTCCGGGAGGATCACGGCGGCGGACTTGCCGCCGAGTTCCAGGGTGACCCGGGTCAGGTTGCGCGCCGCGACCTCCATGACGCGCCTGCCCGCCGCGACGGAGCCGGTGAAGGCGATCTTGTCGATCCCCGGGTGCCCGACCAGGTACTCGCTGACCTCGCGGTCGGCGGGCAGGATCGACAGCACGCCCTCCGGCAGCCCGGCCTCGCGGGCGATGTCGGCGAGGATGTAGGAGTCGAGCGGCGCTTCGGGGGACGGCTTGAGGATCACCGCGCAGCCGCTGATCAGCGCGGGCCCCAGTTTGGCCGCCGCCACGAACTGCGGGACGTTCCAGGGGATGACGGCCGCGACCACGCCCACCGGTTCGTGCCGGACCAGGATGGGGCTGAGCGCTCCCTGGCGGTGCTCCTCCCACGGGAAGGCGCGGGCGACGGTGATGGCGGCGTCGTAGACCATCATCGGGCCGAGCGCCTGGGCGAGGACGCTCCAGGAGTACGGCGACCCGTTCTGGGAGCTGATGGAGCGGGCGATCTCCTCGTGCCGGACGGCGATCGCGTCCTTGATGCGGGTGACGACCGCGATCCGCTCGTCCAGGGACATGCGGGGCCAGGGGCCTTCGTCGAAGGCCCTGCGGGCGACGGCGACCGCGCGGTCGACGTCGGCCGTGGAGGCGTGCGGTACGCGGCCGATGACCTGCTCGGTGTGGGGCGAGACGACGTCGATGGTGCCGCTGCCCAGGGGATCGGTCCACTCCCCGCCGATGAACAGCTTTCCGTGTTCCACGAGCTCGGTCATGGCTGATGCCTCCTGCGGTTCAGAACCGGATGCCAGAACTGATACCAGTTCTAGTTCCAGGAGTCCACGGCGCAGACAGAAGACCCGACGACTGGTCAGAAAGCCGTCGGGATGGTCGACTTGGGCTACTACTGAAACAAGTTCTCGTTAAGCTGGGGGCCCACATGCCAGAGGTACCGGAGTCGCCTGACGTCACCGATCACGGCGGCGGCGTCTGGGGAATCAAGGTCCCCATCCCCGACAACCCGCTCGGCCACACCCTCGTCCACGTCGTGGAAACGGACCGCGGCCCCGTCCTCGTCGACACCGGCTGGGACGACCCCGCCTCCTGGGACACCCTCGTCGCCGGGCTCGCCGCCCTCGGGATCCCCGTCGCCGAGGTCCACGGCGTGGTCATCACCCACCACCACCCCGACCACCACGGCCTGTCCGGCCACGTGCGCGAGGCCTCCGGAGCCTGGATCGCGATGCACGCCGCCGACACCGAGGTCGTCACGCGCACCCGCGGCTCCGACCCGGGCGTCTGGCTCGACTACATGAGCGAGAAACTGCGCGCCGCGGGCGCACCCCCCGAGCACCTCGACCCGCTGCGCGCCGCCCGCGAGAGCGGGCGGCTGCGCACCCTCCCCGGGCTGCACGCGGCCGTCCCCGACCGGGAGATCGTCCCCGGCGACCTGCTTCCGCTGGCCGGGCGCAGGCTCCGGGCGATCTGGACCCCCGGCCACACCCCCGGCCACGTCTGCCTGCACCTGGAGGAGGAGCACCCCGCGAACCTCCCGGGCAACGGCCGCCTCTTCTCCGGCGACCACCTGCTGCCCGGCATCTCCCCCCACATCGGGCTGTACGAGGCCCCCGAGGACCTGATGGCCACCGACCCCCTCGGCGACTACCTCGACTCCCTGGAGCGGATCGGCCGCCTGGAGCCCGCCGAGGTGCTCCCCGCCCATCAGCACGCCTTCACCGACGCCCCGGCCCGGGTCCGTGAGCTGCTGGCCCATCACGAGGAGCGCCTCGTCGGCCTGTGGGAGCTGCTCGCGCGGCCCCTGACACCGTGGGCGCTGGCGGAGCGGATGGAGTGGAACCGGCCCTGGGCGCAGATTCCGCACGGCTCCCGCAACATCGCCGTGTCGGAGGCCGAGGCGCACCTGCGGCGGCTGGTGAAGCAGGGCCGCGCCGAGGCCGTACCGGGCAGCGATCCGGTCACCTACCGGGCCGTGTAGCAACCGCCCCCGGGGGCCCCGCGGCCGGGAAGCGGAACCGCTCCGCGGGACCGGGCCGGGTGGTACCGGCACCGGCCTGCAAGGGGCGTTCCGGCCCGCCGTCACCCGGTGTGGGGACGGCGGGCCGGTAGGGTGGGCGGGTCGTCAACACTTCTGCGCGGGGGGAAGCCGGTGCGAATCCGGCGCTGACCCGCAACCGTGATCCGCCCCGGCCCCGCCGGGCGGGGAGCCGGATTGCCCCGTGCGGAGGTGCGCGGCTCGCGCCGCCGGATCCCCGGCGGTCGGCACCGTCGAGGTAAACGGAGCCGGAGCCCGGTACTTCCCGTGCCTGCCTCCCGCGCTCCCCAGCAGGAGAGGCACCCGCCCCGCCATGAACGTCCGCCGTAGCGCCGCCGCGCTCGCCGCCTCCGCCGTGCTCTGTGTGGGCGCCGCTCCCGCCGCCCTCGGCGCCCCCTCGCCCTCACCGGCTCCCGTGATCCCCTCCGGGCTGTTCGGCAAGGGCGACCCGACCTACGACGGCGTCTGGCGCCAGTCCTTCGCGCTGCTCGCGCAGCACACCGCCGGGGTGAAGCCCGCGGGGCAGGCCGTCGACTGGCTGACCGGCCAGCAGTGCGCGGACGGCGCGTTCACCGCGTTCCGTGCGGACACGGGCGCCGCGTGCGACGCCAAGACGGTGCCCGACACGAACGCCACCGCGGTCGCGGTGCAGGCCCTGAAGGCGCTGGGCGGCCACGACGCGGCCGTCAAGAAGGGCGCCGACTGGCTGAAGTCCGTACAGAACGAGGACGGCGGCTGGTCCTACAACCCGGGCGCCCCGAGCGAGGGCAGCTCCACCTCCGTCGTGATCAGCGCGCTGGCCGTGGCCGGGGACGACCCGGCCGCGGTGAAGTCGAAGGCGGGCAAGTCGGCGTACGACGGCCTGCTGTCCTTCCAGTTGGGCTGCGCGGCCCAGCCCGCCGCCGACCGAGGCGCCTTCGGCTACCAGCCGCAGGAGGGCAAGCTCCCGCCGAACGCCGACGCGACCGCGGCCGCGGTCCTCGCCGCCCTCGGCAAGGGCACGCTCGTCACTCCGGGCGCCGCGGACTCCCCCGCCGCCGCGCTGGACTGCGCGGCCCGGGCCACCGCAGCCATGGACCCGGCGGCCGCCGCCCAGGGCGCGGCAGGTTACCTGGCCGAGGCACTCAAGGCGGACGGCCACCTGACCGCGAAGACCCCGGGTGCGGACGCGCCCACCGCGGACATCGGCAACACCGCCGACGCCGTGATCGCGCTGGCCGCCGCCGGTCACAAGCAGTCCGCCGCGGGCGCGCTGGAGTGGCTCAAGGGCAACAGCGCCGAGTGGTCCAAGGGCAGCCCGGCCGCCCTGGCCACGCTGGTCCTGGCCGCGCACGCGACGGGCGCCGACCCCAGGTCCTTCGGCGGCGCCGACCTGGTGACGGCGCTGAGCGCGACCGGTCCGGCCGAGCAGGAGAAGGCCAAGGACTCCGCCGCGGACTCGTCGAACGAGCCCGCCTCCTCGACCCGCAACGTCTGGTGGATCGTCGGCGCGGGCGCCGCGGCGGGCGTGGGCATCGGCATCCTGCTGAGCGGCCGCCGCAAGAAGAAGCAGCAGCTGTGACCCGTGCGGTGCCGCGAGCCGCAGCGCCTGCCGGGCCGCGCGCCGTGACGCGGGCCGTGACGCGGCCCACCTCCCGGGCCGCGCGCCGCGGCGGGCCGGTGGCCCTGCCGCTCGTGCTCGCGCTCGCGCTGAGCACGGTGGGCATGGCGCTGACGGTGCTCGGCGCCGCGCCCGCGCTGGCGGCCGGTTACCGGTACTGGTCGTTCTGGGACGGTACGAACGGCTCGTGGACGTACGCCACCCAGGGCGCCTCCCAGGTCCGGCCGAAGGACGGCTCCGTGCAGGGCTTCCGCTTCGGCGTCGGCCAGGACGCGGCGGACGACTCCGTCAAGCCGCGCGCCGGGGCCGACTTCGGGGCCGTCTGCTCGGGCACCGCCGCCGTGGAGGGCCGCAAGCGCGTGGCCCTGGTCATCGACTTCGGTGTCCCGGCGGACGGGCCCTCCGGTGAGACCCCGCCGCGGGACACCCCGCGGACCGCCTGCGCGGTGGTGGCCCCGGACGCGACGGCCGCCGACGCGCTGGCGGAGGTGGCGAAGCCGCTGCGGTACAACTCGGCGGCGCTGCTGTGCGCGATCTCCGGCTACCCGAAGCAGGGCTGCGGCGACCAGGTCGCCCCGGCCGAACCCAAGCCGTCGGCCGCCGCCTCGACCTCCGCTTCCGCCGCGTCCTCCTCGGCGGACGGCAGCGGAGGCGGTCCCTCCGTCGGTCTCCTGGCGGGCATCGCGGCCGTGATCGCCCTGGCCGCGGCCGCCTTCTGGCAGTCCCGCCCCCGCGCCCGATGACCTCGGCGCACCCGTCCTCCGCGTCGCCCCCGCGGAGAGAGGGGTGGCGCGGCCGGGGCCGCTGGCAGCCGCCGGTCGCCCGGCGCCGCAACGCGCTGCACGCCGGTGCGTGGTGGCTCTGGGCCCTCGGCCTGGCCACGGCCGCGTCCCGGACCACCAATCCGCTGCTGCTCGGGCTGATCGTCGGCGTCGCCGGCTACGTGGTGGCCGCCCGCCGGACCGCCGCGCCCTGGGCCCGGTCGTACGGCGCGTTCATCAAGCTCGGCCTGGTCGTCATTGGCCTGCGCCTGGTCTTCTCCATGCTCCTGGGCTCGCCGGTCCCCGGCTCGCACACCCTCTTCACCCTCCCCGAGGTCCCGCTGCCCGGCTGGGCCCAGGGCATCCGCTTCGGCGGCAGGGTCACCGCAGAGCAGCTGGTCTTCGCCTTCTACGACGGGGCCAAGCTCGCCACCCTCCTGATCTGCGTGGGCGCCGCCAACGCCCTCGCCAATCCGGCCCGGCTGCTCAAATCCCTGCCCGCCGCCCTGTACGAGGCGGGGGTGGCGGTGGTCGTGGCCATGACCTTCGCGCCGAACATGGTCGCCGACGTGGTCCGGCTGCGCACCGCCCGCCGCCTGCGCGGCCGCCCCACCGGCGGGGTGAAGGCGATCCTCCAGATCGGCCTGCCGGTCCTCGAAGGCGCCCTGGAGCGCTCGGTGGCGGTGGCCGCGTCGATGGACGCGCGCGGCTACGGCCGCACCGCCCGTGTGCCGCCCGCCGTCCGGCACACCACCAACGTCCTCACCATCGGCGGGCTCCTCGGCATCTGCGCCGGCACCTACGGCCTGCTCGCCGCCGAAGGCGCCGGGTACGGACTCCCCGTCCTCCTCGTCGGCCTCGCGCTCGCCCTCGGCGGGCTCCGGCTCGGCGGGCGGCGCAGCGTCCGGACCCGTTACCGCCCCGACCGGTGGGGCGTGCGCGCCTGGCTGGTGTCCGGGTCCGGTGCGGCCGTCGCCGCCCTGATGATCCACGCCGGGTCCGTGGACCCCGAGGGGCTGCTGCCCGGTGTGGTGCCGCTGGTCGCGCCCGGCCTGCCGCTGTGGCCCGCGGCGGCGGTGCTGATCGGTCTGCTCCCCGCCTTCGTGGCGCCCGTACCGCCCAAGGAGGCGCCGTAATGATCCGCTTCGAGCAGGTCTCCGTGACGTACGAGGGCCAGTGCGAGCCCACGCTCCGCGATGTGGACGTCACCGTCCCGGAGGGCGAGCTGACCCTGCTCGTGGGCCCGTCGGGGGTCGGCAAGTCGACCCTGCTCGGAGCCGTGTCCGGGCTGGTCCCGCACTTCACCGGGGGCACCCTGCGCGGGCGGGTCACGGTCGCGGGGCGCGACACCCGTACCCACAAGCCGCGGGAGCTGGCCGATGTCGTCGGCACGGTCGGCCAGGACCCGCTCGCGCACTTCGTCACGGACGTGGTCGAGGACGAGCTGGCGTACGGCATGGAGTCCCTGGGCCTGCCGCCCGCGGTGATGCGGCGGCGGGTGGAGGAGACCCTGGACCTGCTCGGCCTGAACGAACTGCGGGACCGGCCGATCGCCACCCTGTCCGGGGGCCAGCAGCAGCGGGTCGCGATCGGATCGGTCCTGACCCCGCACCCCCGGGTCCTGGTCCTGGACGAACCCACCTCGGCCCTCGACCCGGCGGCCGCGGAGGAGGTGCTGGCGGTCCTCCAGCGCCTGGTCCACGACCTCGGCACGACCGTCCTGATGGCGGAGCACCGGCTGGAGCGGGTGGTGCAGTACGCCGACCACGTGCTGCTCCTGCCGTCGCCGGGCGCGGCCCCCGTCCTCGGGACCCCGGCCGAGATCATGGCGGTCTCCCCCGTCCACCCGCCGGTGGTGGCCCTGGGCCGCCTGGCGGGCTGGTCCCCCCTCCCCCTCTCCATCCGCGACGCCCGCCGCCAATCCCCTCCCCTGCGCGCCCGCCTCCTCTCCCTCGGAGCCGAGCCCATACCAGCCCCGCCGGCGTTTGAGGCGCCGCCGGAGGCCCCGCCCCTCGGAGCCGAGCCCACACCAGCCCCGCCCACGTTCCAAGCACCAACCCCCCGAGCCGAGCCCATACCAGCCCCGCCGGCGTTTGAGGCGCCGCCGGAGGCACGGTCGGCGCTCGCCGCGCGCACCGACGCACCCGCGCCACACCCGGCCCGGGCGGGGCGATGGCGCATGTTCCGGCGCGGGCCCGCAGCCACGGCACGAACAAAGGGCGAGGGCGAAGGCGAGGCCGAGGCCCCCCTCACCGCCACGAACCTAGCCGTCAGGCGCACCCGCACGGAGGTGCTCCACGACATCACCCTCACCCTCGCCCCCGGCGAAACCGTCGCCCTCATGGGCCGCAACGGCGCCGGCAAGTCCACCCTCCTCGCCACCCTCGTCGGCATGCTCGAACCCGCCTCCGGACACCTCCGCGTCGGCGGCAGGCTCCCGCACCGCACCCCGCCCGCCGAGATGGTCCGCCGCGTGGGCCTCGTACCGCAGGAGCCCCGCGACCTGCTGTACGCCGACACGGTGGGCGCCGAGTGCACGGCCGCCGACACGGACGCGGGGGCCGCCCCCGGAACCTGCCGCGCGCTGGTGTCCGCACTGCTCCCGGACGTCCCCGACGACACCCACCCCCGCGACCTCTCCGAGGGCCAGCGCCTGGCCCTCGCCCTGGCGCTCGTACTCACCGGCAGGCCCGCCCTCCTGCTCCTGGACGAGCCGACCCGGGGTCTGGACTACGCCGCCAAGGCGCGGCTGATCGAGATCCTGCGGGACCTCGCCGCCCGGGGCCACGCGATCGTCCTGGCCACCCACGACGTGGAACTGGCCGCCGAGCTGGCCCACCGGGTCGTCATCCTGGCCGGGGGCGAGATCGTCGCGGACGGCCCGACGGCCGAGGTGGTGGTCTCCTCGCCCGCCTTCGCCCCGCAGGTCGCCAAGATCCTGGCCCCGGGCCACTGGCTCACCGTCTCCCAGGTCGCCGAGACCCTGGCGCAGGGCGGGGCCCCGTGAGCCGCCCCGTGAGCCGCTCCACGAACCGCCCCGTCCGCATCGGCCCGCGCGGCGCGGTCGCCCTGGCCCTCGTCACCCTCATCGGGATCGCCGCCTTCGGCTGGCCCCTGCTCGCCGACCGCCAGTCCGGGCTGGCGCACTCCCAGGACGCCCCCTGGCTGTTCGCCGCCCTGCTCCCGCTGCTCGTGGCCGTGGTGGTCGCGACCATCGCCGACAACGGCATGGACGCGAAGGCGGTGGCCATGCTGGGCGTGCTGGCGGCCGTCGGCGCGGCCCTGCGGCCGCTGGGGGCCGGGACGGCGGGCCTGGAGCCCATGTTCTTCCTGATGGTGCTGAGCGGCCGGGTCCTGGGACCGGGCTTCGGCTTCGTCCTCGGCTCGGTCACGATGTTCGCGTCCGCGCTGCTCACGGGCGGCGTGGGGCCGTGGATGCCGTTCCAGATGCTGGCGATGGGCTGGTTCTCGCTGGGCGCCGGGCTGCTGCCCGGCGCGGACCGGATCCGGGGGCGGGCGGAGCTGCTGATGCTGTCGGCGTACGGGTTCGCCGGGTCCTTCGCGTACGGCACGGTCATGAACCTGCAGGGCTGGGTGATCCTGCAGGGCATGGGCCAGGGCGTCTCCTTCCACCCCGGGGACCCGCTGGGCGCGAACCTGGCCCGCTTCCTCGCGTACTGCCTGGCCACGTCGCTGGGCTGGGACCTGGGCCGGGCCGTGCTGACGGTCGTCCTGACCATGACCCTGGGCGCCACGCTGCTGAAGGCGCTGCGCCGGGCGACGAGGAAAGCCGCGTTCGAGGCACCGGTTTCCTTCCCTCCAGGGGCTGAAAGTGGCCCGGGACACACCCCCGAAAGGGGTACGGACAGCCACGGAGCGTGAGATCCGGGCCCCTCCCCGGTGACCCGCCCCACAGGACCCAGGTCACATACGACCCGGGATAGTGGTCCTTAAATGTTCCATATATACCCCCTCAAACCGGCCCCCACCTGTACGGATGCCGACGTCCTCGGACGGGGTCATTCAGCCCCGGCTGCGACCTCAACTAGTAAGAGGGGTCGTTGCCAGACCCTCGGCGGCCTGGCTAACTGGTGAATGTCGCCAAGCGGCCGGGGTGCTTCACCCCCCGCAGACGAACCCCTCTCCACCGCGTGAGTGGCTCACGCATGTCTTCGGCATGCGGCGACCGTCCCTGCTCCCTACGGAAGGCTTTCCGTGTCCAACGCCGTCATCCGCCGCATCGCCGCCTCCAAGAAGACCTTCGCCGGTACCGTGCTCGCCCTGGGTGTGGCCGGTTCCATGCTCGCCACGGTTCCCGCCCAGGCGGCCCCGATGGACGCCAAGTCCATCGCGCGACAGATGATCAAGGACCCGGCCCAGTACGACGCCTTCGCCAAGATCGTCTCCCGTGAGAGCGGCTGGAACCACACGGCCACCAACGCCTCCTCCGGTGCCTACGGCCTGGTCCAGGCCCTGCCCGCCTCGAAGATGGCGTCGGCGGGCTCGGACTGGAAGACCAACCCGGCCACCCAGATCAAGTGGGGCCTGGACTACATGAACTCCCGCTACGGCAGCCCGGTCGGCGCCTGGAAGTTCTGGTCCGCCAACCACTGGTACTAAGCCGCGAGCTCGCCACCGGCTAGAGCCGCAGCACCAGCAGTAGCAGTACGAAGGCCCCGACGGCCGACCTCCCCAGGTCCGCCCGCCGGGGCCTTCTGTTTCCCATCCCACGGGGCACGGGGCCCACGGGGCTCAGAGGCGCTGGATGATCGTGCCGGTGGCGAGCGCGCCGCCCGCGCACATCGTGATCAGCGCGAACTCCTTGTCGCGTCGTTCCAGCTCGTGCAGCGCGGTGGTGATCAGCCGGGCGCCGGTGGCCCCGACCGGGTGGCCGAGCGCGATCGCCCCGCCGTTGACGTTGACCTTCTCCATGTCCTGCTCGAAGACCTGGCCCCAGCTGAGCACCACGGACGCGAAGGCCTCGTTGATCTCGACGAGGTCGATGTCCTTGAGGGACATCCCGGCCTTGCCGAGGACCGCCCGGGTCGCGTCGATCGGCCCGTCCAGGTGGTAGTGCGGGTCCGAGCCGACCAGGGTCTGCGCCACGATCCGGGCGCGCGGTTTCAGCTTGAGCGCGCGGGCCATCTTGCGCGAGGCCCACATCACGGCGCAGGCGCCGTCGGATATCTGGGAGGAGTTCCCGGCGGTGTGCACGGCGGTGGGCATGACCGACTTGAGCCGGGCCAGCGCCTCCATGCTGGTGTCGCGCAGGCCCTCGTCCCGGTCGACCAGCCGCCACATGCCCTGCCCGGCGGCCTGTTCGGCCTCGGTGGTGGGCACCTGGACGGCGAAGGTCTCGCGCTTGAAGCGTTCCTCGGCCCAGGCGGTGGCGGCCCGCTCCTGGGAGAGGACGCCGAGGCGGTCGACGTCCTCGCGGGTCAGGCCGCGGTGGCGGGCGATCCGCTCGGCGGCCTCGAACTGGTTGGGCAGGTCGACGTTCCACTCGTCCGGGAAGGGCTTGCCCGGTCCGTGCTTGGATCCGGAGCCGAGCGGTACCCGGCTCATCGCCTCGACCCCGCAGGCGATGCCGATGTCCATGACACCGCCGGAGATCATGTTGGCGACCATGTGGTTGGCCTGCTGGGAGCTGCCGCACTGACAGTCCACGGTGGTCGCGGCGGTCTCGTACGGCAGGCCCATGGCGAGCCAGGCGTTGCGGGCGGGGTTCATCGACTGCTCCCCGGCGTGCGTGACGGTGCCGCCGACGATCTGCTCGACGCAGTCGGGCTGGATCCCCGTACGGGCGAGCAGCTCGCGGTAGGTCTCACCGAGCAGGTAGGCGGGATGGAGGTTGGCGAGCGAACCACCCCGCTTGCCGATGGGCGTGCGTACGGCTTCGACGATGACGGGTTCCGCGGCCATGAGCTCGTCCTCTCCCCTTCACAGCGGCGGGCCGTCCCGGCGGCGCGCCTGAACTAGTACGCGTTCTAGTTCTCTGGCAGTTTTATGACCTATGGGCCCCGCACGCAAGGGTCTTGCACACGGCTTGCACGGATTCCACACGCAACAGTTGCCGCGCCTCCCCTTGTCACTTCTAGAACTCGTTACTACCTTCGAGCCAACTTCTGATGAGCCGTCAGACTTTGGAGTTGCCGAATGTCCTGCCCCGCACTGCCCGACGGCTTCGATGCCACCGACCCCGATCTGCTCCAACTCCGCGTCCCGCACCCGGAGTTCGCGCAGCTTCGGCAGACCGCGCCGGTGTGGTGGTGCCCGCAGACCAGGGGCATCACCGGCTTCGACGACGAGGGCTACTGGGTCGTCACCCGGCACGCGGACGTCAAGTACGTGTCCACGCACCCGGAACTCTTCTCCTCCACCACCAACACCGCGATCATCCGCTTCAACGAACACATCCAGCGCGAACAGATCGATGCCCAGCGCCTGATCATGCTGAACATGGATCCGCCGGAACACACCCGCGTCCGCCAGATCGTGCAGCGCGGCTTCACCCCGCGGGCCATCCGCGGCCTGGAGCGGGCCCTGCGCGACCGGGCCGTCAAGATCGCCGAAGAAGCGGCGGCGACCGCGGCCGGGAACGCCGCGGACGGGAGCTTCGACTTCGTCACCGAGGTCGCCTGCGAACTGCCGCTCCAGGCCATCGCCGAGCTGATCGGCGTACCGCAGGAGGACCGTTCCCGGATCTTCGACTGGTCGAACAAGATGGTCGCCTACGACGACCCGGAGTACGCGATCACGGAGGAGGTCGGCGCCAACGCGGCCATGGAGCTCATCGGTTACGCGATGAACCTCGCCGCCGAGCGCAAGGAGTGCCCGGCCAAGGACATCGTCACCCAGCTCGTCGCCGCCGAGGGCCAGGGCAACCTGGGCTCGGACGAGTTCGGCTTCTTCGTGCTGCTGCTCGCGGTCGCGGGGAACGAGACCACGCGCAACGCGATCAGCCACGGCATGCACGCCTTCCTCACCCACCCCGAGCAGTGGGAGCTGTACAAGGCGACCCGGCCCTCGACGGCGGCCGAGGAGATCGTGCGCTGGGCCACCCCCGTGGTGTCCTTCCAGCGCACCGCCACCCAGGACACCGAGCTGGGCGGCCAGAAGATCAAGGCGGGCGACCGGGTGGGGATGTTCTACTCCTCCGCCAACCACGACCCCGAGGTCTTCGAGAACCCGGACGTCTTCGACATCACCCGCGACCCGAACCCGCACCTGGGCTTCGGCGGCGGCGGACCGCACTTCTGCCTCGGCAAGTCCCTGGCCATCATGGAGATCGACCTGATCTTCAACGCGCTGGCCGACGCGCTGCCGGACCTGCGGCTGACGGGACCGCAGCCGCGGCGGCTGCGCGCCGCCTGGCTGAACGGGATCAAGGAACTCCGGGTGAGCCACGGCTGATCCGGCTGGACGGCAGGGACCCCACCCCCACGCCCCGGTCCCTGCCGTCACCTCTCCGCGCGAGCCACGAGCCGCGCCGCCGTCCTCCCTCGACGCCGCCGCCCCGCCGCCCCGATGGGGTGGCGGGGCGGCGGCGTCGAGGGCTCAGGCCCGGCCCGCCGGGTCCTTCATGGCGTGCCCCTCGGTGAGCCGCTCCGGGAGCCGGGGTCCGGGCACGGCGCCGGGCGCAGCCCGTCCGGGCGCGCGGACGGCGCCGCGGGGACCCGAGAGCGCGTAGACGAGCCCGAACCCGGCGCTGACGACGGCCGCGCCGCCGACCGCGTCGAGCACCCAGTGGTTGGCGGTGGCGACGATCGCGCAGACCGTGATCAGCGGGTGCAGCACCCCGAGCAGCTTCTGCCACCCCTTGGGCGCCAGGGTGACGATCACGATCCCGCACCACAGCGACCAGCCGAAGTGCAGCGACGGCATCGCCGCGTACTGGTTGGAGATCGCGGTCATGGCCCCGTACTGCGGGTGCGCCAGGTCCTGTACGCCGTGCACGGTATCGATGAACCCGAGGCCGGGCATGAGCCGCGGCGGCGCCAGCGGGAAGAGCCAGAAGCCGACGAGCGCGAGGACGGTCGCCAGGCCCAGCGAGGCGCGGGCCCAGCGGTAGTCGGCGGGACGGCGCCAGTACAGGACGGCCAGGATGGTCAGCGGGACCACGAAGTGGAAGGACGTGTAGTAGAAGTTGAAGAACGCCTCCAGCCAGCGGACGCTGACCACCGCGTGGTTCACGGCGTGCTCGATGTCGATGCCCAGGGCCTGCTCGACGGAGAGGATCTGGCTGCCGTTGCCCTCGGCGAGCGAGCGGCTGGTGGGCGCGGCGGCCCGGATGTACGAGTACAGCGAGTAGCCGACCCGTATCAGCAGGAGCTCCAGCAGCAGGTTGGGCCGGGACAGGACGCGCCGCCAGAACGGCATGAGCGGGATCCGCGACCAGCGGGCGGCCGCGGGGCGCCCGTAGTCGGTGGGCACGGGCTCGCGCCAGTACGGCGAACTGCGCGGCAGGAACGGCACCGCGCAGGCGGCGGCGAGGGCGGCCAGGAGCAGGACGTTGTCCCGTACCGGTGCCAGGACCGCCATGTTCGGCAGCAGCATCGTGCTCGGCAGGGTCATGGCGAGGACCACCGCCACCGGCCACACGGGCCGGTCGGCGGCCCGCTTGCCGACCTTGCCCGCCACGGCGAGCAGCACCCACAGCAGCTGGTGGCGCCAGCCGGTGGGCGATACGGCGACGGCCACGCACCCGGTGATCGCGACGGCGAGCAGCAGCTGGCCGTCGCGGGCGTAACGGGCCGCGCGGCGCATGCCGAGCCAGGCGATCCCGGCGGCGAGGGCGACGTACAGCACGATCTCGGCGGGCCCGGACAGCCCGAGGCGCAGCAGGGCGCCGTGCAGGGACTGGTTGGCGAGCCCGTCGGGGCTGCCGCCGAGGCCGGTACCGGCCAGGTGGTGCACCCAGTACGTCCAGGAGTCGTGCGGCAGCGCGGCCCAGGACAGCAGTGTGCAGGAGGCGAAGGTGGTCACGGCGGTGCTCGCGGTGGGGCGGCGGCCGGTGAGCCAGAGCAGCGGCGCGAAGAGCAGCAGGCCGGGCTGGAGGGCCGCGGCGAGGCCCATCAGGAAGCCCGCGGGGCGCTCACCCGGTACCCGGAAGAAGGCGAGGAGCACCAGCAGGACCGGCAGGACGGCGGTCTGGCCCGGGGAGGCGGCCTCCCGGACGGGCAGCGAGACCATCATCAGGGCGACCAGCACGGGCGCGGCCAGCAGCACGGTGCGCCGGGGCACCGGATCGGGCAGGCCCCGCGCGGCCACCAGCCCGATGGCGGCGACGAACAGCAGGGTCACGCAGGTCCAGGCCACTTCCAGCGACTGGTCGGCGAATCCGACCAGCGGCTTGAGCACCAGTCCCGCGAAGGGGGTGCCGGTGAACTGCCCGGCGTCGTAGAGCGAGCCGGGCAGGCCGGGCAGGTAGAAGCCGGTGAGCCACTCACCGGGTGGCACGCGCAGGACGGCGGACGCCTGTCTCACGGCCAGAAGGCCCGCCAGTGCCCACAGGAGGAGGCGTGCGGCGCCAAGCCTGCTGCCGCTGCCACCACCGCCTATGACTCCGGCATGTCCGTTGACACCGCTGTGCTCCGCCGCGTTGGCCACGCCTCGCCGGCCTCCCACCCTTGTTGACTGCAACCCTGACTTCGCCTGGCTGCCGCGATGAATTACCCGGGACGACGATATCCCGCATGGGATACCTAGGATGGCGGGCATGAGCATCGTGAAGATCAACGCACTGTCCGTGCCCGCGGAGCAGCGGAGCGTTCTGGAGCAGCGGTTCGCCGCGCGGGCGGGGTCCGTGGAGAGCTCGGACGGGTTCGAGTGGTTCGAGCTGCTGCGTCCCGTCGAGGGCACGGACCAGTACCTCGTGTACACGCGCTGGCGTTCGGAGGCCGACTTCCAGGCGTGGATGGAGGGGCCGATGAAGGCGGCGCACCAGGGCGGGGCGCAGGGCGGCGGGGAGCGGCCGAAGCCGGCGGCTTCGGCGTCCCAGGTGTGGTCCTTCGAGGTCGTGCAGCAGACGGCGCCGAAGCAGGGCTGAGGGGGCCGGGGCCCGGGTGGGGGGCTGGCCCGGGCCCGGGGGGGCGTGTTCGGGGCGGGGCCGGGGCGGGGCGGCGTACGAGGCCTGCGCGGGGGGCCAGCGAGGGCTCAGCGCCAGAAGGCGTCCATCTCGTCGATGTCCGCCACGCACTCGTCGATGTCGGTGATCTTGTTGCCGATGAGGGTGAAGAAGAGCCCCCCGCGCATCTCGATCCCGCGGTCGCCGCGGTCGCCGCGTGAGTGGTGGACCGCCATCACGTGGCCCCGGCCGTCGGCGAACACCGCGTCGAGGTCGACGCGCAGGGTGCCGTTCGTCTCGCTGCCGAGTCGGCGGTAGAGGTCGAGGACGGCTTCCCGTCCCTTGTGGTGCCCGGAGAGCGGGCTGCTGCCGGGGACGTGGTGGATGACGTCGGCCGTCATCAGTGTGGCCAGTGTCTCCATGTCGCCCTTGCCGAAGGCCTCGTAGCCGCGGCGGACCAGGGCGCAGTCGGGGTGCTCCGACATGCCGCTCACACCCTTCGATACGGGAGGAAATGCGGGAGAAAATCCGTTCTTCCCATCATCGTCCCGGTGCTGTGGATATTCCACGCGGCGGGCGGGGCGCAGCCGCCAGAATGACGGCATGGAGAGCATGAAGAGCAGGGGCGGTCTCGGTGCGGGTCGCGGTGGGGTGCGCGGTGGGGGGCGCGCGAGCGCCAGGTGGTCGGTGGTCCCGGAGCCGTACACGGACCCGGCCTCGGTCGTCCTGCGCCGCGCCTACTACGCGGAACTCGCCGGGCGGTACTACGACCGCACGATGACGCAGGCCGAGATCGACGAGGCCCTGATCGTGGACTTCCCGGACGACGACCTCGTCGCGCCGACGGGAGAGTTCCTGGTCGGCCGACTCGACGGCGAACCCCTGGCCTGCGGCGGCCTGCGGCTGCTGACCCCGGAGAGCGCCGAGCTGACGAGGGTGTACGTCGATCCGCGCACCCGGGGCACGGGCGGCGGCGCGGCGGTGATCGCGGCCCTGGAGGACACGGCGCGCGCGCTCGGCGCCGAGCGGGTGGTCCTGGACACCCGGTCCGACCTGGTGGAGGCACGCACGCTCTATGCCAAGCACGGGTACGACGAGATACCCGCGTACAACGACAGCCCGTACGCCGAGCACTGGTTCGCCAAGCCCCTGCGCTGAGGCCGCCCCCCGGGACCCGGGCGCCGCCCGGGCTGCGAGCGGGGCGGCCGGGCTGCGGGCGGGTCCCGGGCTGCGGCCGGGCGGGAGAGGCCTAGGGTCCGGGCGCGCGGTGCGCTTCGTGATCGCGGCGCGGGGAGGTCTCGTACGGCTCCTCCGCGTCGGAACCGCACAGCTCGGAGTTGATCTGGCCGACCAGCTTGATCAGGTCGGTGGGCCGGTCCGGGCCCCACCAGTCGCCGAGCAGCTCGGCCAGCGATTCCTCGCGCGCGTCGGCCAGCCTGAGGGCCGCCGCGCGCCCCGTCCCGGTCAGGAGCAGCGGCGACCCGTCCCTGACCCCGAGCCCCCGCTCCTCGATCTGGCGGGCGGCCTCGGTGATCGCCTTGATCGGTACGGCGGTGCGCTCCGCGAGCATCGCCGGCTCCACCGAGCCGTACTTGTTCATCCGCAGCAGCATCCAGCTGGCGGCGGGGAGCAGGTCGAAGCCCGCCTTCTCGGTGATCTTCTCGTAGACGTGCCGTCGGCCCTCCCTCGTACCGAGGACCGTCAGCGCCCGGGCGATCTCGTCGTGCGAGGAGCGCTCGACGGGGTTGGAGGCCAGGGTCTCGGTGACGTCGGGGGCGGTCACCGAGCCGCGCAGCTTGTCCTCCTTGAGGAACCAGGCGACGACGAAGGCGAGGAGGACGACGGGGACGGCGTAGAGGAAGACGTCCGTGATGGAGGCCGCGTAGGCGTCCAGGACCCGGGGCCGCAGCGTGTCGGGCAGTCTGCCGATGGCCCGGGGGTCGGCCTTCAGCGCGGCCGCCGTCCCGGGCGGCAGCGGGACGGCGGTGAGGGCGGAGACGAGCTTCTCGTCGAGCCGGTTGGTGAAGATCGTGCCGAAGATGGCGACGCCGAAGGAGGCTCCGATCGAGCGGAAGAAGGTGGCACCGGAGGTGGCGACGCCGAGGTCGGCGTAGCTGACGGAGTTCTGCACGACGAGCACCAGCACCTGCATGACCAGGCCGAGTCCCGCGCCGAAGACGAAGAAGTAGACGCTCATCTCCCAGGTGGAGCTGGTGCGGTGCAGCTGGTGCAGGAGGAGCAGGCCGACGGCGGTGACGGCGGTTCCGGCGATGGGGAAGACCTTCCAGCGCCCCGTGCGGCTGACGATCTGGCCGGAGGCGGTGGAGGAGATGAGCAGGCCGAGCACCATGGGCAGCATGTGCACGCCGGACATGGTGGGACTGACGCCTTGGACGACCTGGAGGAAGGTCGGCAGGTAGACCATCGCGCCGAACATCGCGAAGCCGACGATGAAGCTGATCAGCGAGCAGAGCGTGAAGGTCCGGATCCGGAACAGCCCGAGCGGCAGGACGGGTTCGGCGGCGCGGCGCTCGACGGCCAGGAACGCGACGAGCAGCACCGCGCCGAGCACGGCGAGGCCGATGGTCCGGCCCGAGCCCCAGCCCCAGTTGCCGCCGAGCGAGGCGACGAGCACCAGGCAGGTCGCGACGGAGGCGATCAGGAAGGTGCCGAGGTAGTCGATGGTGTGCTTGGAGGACCGCGAGGGGATGCGGAGGGCCGCCGCGATCACCACGAGGGCGACCAGGCCGATGGGGAGGTTGATGTAGAAGACCCAGCGCCAGGACAGGTGGTCCACGAACAGCCCGCCCAGCAGCGGGCCCAGGACACTGGTGGCTCCGAAGACGGCGCCGAAGAGCCCCTGGTACTTGCCGCGTTCGCGGGGCGGGACGATGTCGCCCACGATCGCCATCGACAGCACCATCAGACCGCCGCCGCCGAGGCCCTGGAGCGCGCGGAAGCCGATGAGCTGCGGCATGTTCTGGGCCAGCCCACAGAGCGCGGAGCCGATCAGGAATAGCACGATGGCCGCCTGGAAGAGCTTCTTCCGCCCGTACTGGTCGCCGAGCTTGCCCCAGAGGGGCGTGGCGGCGGTGGACGCGAGCATGTAGGCCGTGACGACCCAGGACAGGTGTTCCATGCCGCCGAGGTCGCTGACGATCGTCGGCAGGGCCGTGGACACGATCGTCTGGTCGAGCGCGGCGATCAGCAGGCCGAGCAGCAGCGCGCCGATGGATACGAGAACTTCGCGTGAGGCGTGTTCGCTGCCCGGGCCCGGGCCGGGGGCGGGGTCCACGGCCGACGTGGTCACTTCCTGAGCCATCGGCTCCTCCTCGGGGGACCGACCGGTAGGACACATCCATCCTCAGTGGTGAGTCCGGTTACGTCCTGTCGGGAGCCGACGGGGAGAGCTTGGTCACTGCACTGGCCCAAGGGGTCGCGGTTTTGTATCATGGAGAAACAAAGTGGCTCCGCCTGCGAAACCCTGACCGGTGGGCGGGGCCACTTGTTTTCTTTCCCCACCACGGGAAACCGCCGCCGCGCCCTGTCTGGAGACCCCTGATGCCGGCCAGCACCACCACCACCGTCGTCCTCACCGCCGAAGCCCTGCTGCTGGACATGGACGGCACCATCGTCAACTCCGACGCGGTGGTCGAGCGCTGCTGGCGCGAGTGGGCGGTGACGCACGGCCTGGACCCGCGGGAGACCATCAAGGTCGTCCACGGCCGCCAGGGCTACGCGACGATGGCGATCCTGCTCCCGGAGCGCCCCATGGCGGAGAACTACGCCGAGAACACGCTGATGCTCGCGCGGGAGACCGCCGACACCGACGGCGTGGTCCCGGTCGGCGGCGCCCCGGAGTTCATGGCGGCCATCGCCGACCTCCCGCACGCACTGGTCACCTCCGCCGACGCGAAGCTCGCCACGGCCCGGATGAGCGCCGCGGGCCTCCCGATGCCCCGGATCCGGGTGACGGCCGAGTCCGTCACGGCCAGCAAGCCGCACCCGGAAGGCTTCCTCAAGGGCGCCGCCGCGCTGGGCGTGGACCCGGCGGACTGCATCGTCCTCGAAGACTCCGAGGCGGGCATCGCGGCGGCCCGCGCCGCAGGCATGCGCGTCATCGGCGTAGGCCCCCGCGCGGCGTCCCACGCCCCCACGGCCCACGTCGAGGACCTGACCGCACTCCACATCACCCAGACCCCCGCGGGCACCATCCGCCTCACCCTCCCCACCCCCTAGCCCGAGGCCCTCCCCGTGGGCCCGGGTAGACCCACCGGCCCGACACCGGCCCCCCGGCCCCGCGCCCCGCAGCCGGGACGAGTTCGGCCACCCCCCTCCACGGAGAGCGCAGCCCGGCGAACGGTCCCCGGGACCGTGGGCGGGGGCAACCGCTCCCGCCCCGCCCGAAAGCCGGTCCCCGGGGCCGGTTAGCGCCCCCGGCCGGGCCCCCCGGGCCCGCGCCAGGCGGCCGGGCCCGGCCGCCCTCGTCCCCCAGCCGGGACGCGATCGAATGCCCCTCCCGGGAAGGGCGCGGGACGCCGAACGGCCCCGCCCCGCCCCCCGGAGCCGGGTCCCTGGGGACGGCGCCCCCACCCCGCCCCTCCGGGAGCGAACGGGCAACGTCAGCCCGCGATCGCCTCGTACAGCGAGAACACGGCCAGCGCAGCCATCACGCACGCCGCGACCTTCGTGATCAGCCGCAGCGGGATGTACTTCATCAGCGTGCGCCCGCCCAGGATGCCGATCCCCGCGACCGCCCACAGCGCCAGGACGGCGCCGATGCCGACGGAGAGCGGGTCGTCGTACCGCGCGGCCAGGTTGGCGGTCATGATCTGCGTCAGGTCACCGAACTCGGCCACCAGGATCAGCATGAAGCCGGCCCCGGACACCTTCCAGAAGGACTGGTCGGCCGGCTCCTTGACCTCTTCCTCGTCCTCGCTCTTCTTCAGGAGCAGCATCGCCGCGCCCGCGAGGAACAGGACGCCGACGACCGCCTGTACGAGACGGTGCGGCAGCAGCGTCAGGACGCTGGCCGCGGCGATGGCGAGAGCCACGTGCACCGCGAAGGCGGCGGCGACGCCCACGAAGACGTAGGACGCGCGATAACGCGTACCGAGCATCAGTCCGGCGAGGGCCGTTTTGTCAGGGAGTTCGGCGAGGAAGACGACGCCGAACGCGATCGCCAGAATGCTGAAGCTGATCACGGGGTGAAACCTCAATCGGTCGGGCAGGACGCCTTCGGAACCGAGAGACCTGGGTGATTCAGGGGTCGCTTCGGCACGGCGGCGCCCTGTCTGCAAACAGGACACTGCGGCCGAAGGTCTCGCTGGCCGACCGCTGACGCGGCCTGCCTCCGGGCGCCGGCTGGGGTGACCCAGCAGTATGTCGACGTTCCGGCGAAGAGCTACTCCCCTTCTGCACCACAGAGAATACGCGACGCCCGCAGCCGTCCGAAATGGGTCCTTGGTCCCGGGCATCCGCCCCCGCCCCGGCACGACCCTCGGCGCGCCCGTCTCCACGCCCGGGCGCCACCCCTGACACGCGTCTCCTCCGCGCCCCCGCCACACCCTCACACCCCCTCCCGGAACCCCAACCTCCTTTTTCACTAGGGTGGTTGAGCACCTTGATGTGACGTGCCCATGTCGCCACGCTGTCACCTGGCGCCCATCCCCGCGACACCCGGCGCCGCAAGCATGGCCGGGCCCCGCCGGGGCCGTACGGCCACACCCCCGCCTCAAGGGAGCCCCCCATGCCCTTCACGCCCGCCGTCTACGCGCGTCGCATTGGCATGCTCGCCTCAGCCGCCGCCCTCGCATCCGTCGCCGCCCTCGTGAGCGCTCCGACCGCTCAGGCCGCCCCGCCCGCGCCCATCAGCGCGGCGGCAGCCCGCGCGTACCTGGCCACGGTGACTCCCAAGGCGGAAGGTTCCTCCAGCGGCTACAGCCGCGACCTGTTCCCCCACTGGATCACCCAGTCCGGGGCCTGCAACACCCGCGAGGTCGTCCTGAAGCGCGACGGCGTCAACGTGGTCCAGGACTCCGCCTGCGCCGCCGTCAGCGGAAGCTGGTACTCCGAGTACGACGGCGCCACCTGGACCGCCGCGTCCGACCTGGACATCGACCACATGGTGCCGCTCGCCGAGGCCTGGCGTTCCGGGGCCAGTTCGTGGACCACCGCCAAGCGCCAGCAGTTCGCCAACGACCTGACCCGCCCCCAGCTCATCGCCGTGACCGACAACGTCAACCAGGCCAAGGGCGACAAGGACCCGGCCGCCTGGCTGCCCTCGCGGACCGCATACCGGTGCACCTACGTCCGCATGTGGGTCAACGTCAAGCAGTACTGGGGCCTGAGCATCGACTCCGCCGAGAAGACCGCCCTGGGGAACGTCCTCAGCGGCTGCTGACCCGACCGCCGCCCCACCCGGACCCTCGGCCTGAGCCCCGGCCGGAGCCCTGCCCGGAGCCCTGCCCGGACGCCTTCCCGGACCCCTGCGCGGATCTCCCCCGCACAGGGGAATGGATCTCCCCCGCCAGGGGGAACCGCCCTCCCCCCTGCACGCCGTACCTTGATTCAAGGGGACATGGAGGAGGGGGAGTTGCATGGCCGGATTGCGTCTGGGACCGCTGCTGCGGTACGTCGACTGGGACACGGGCACCACGGCGACCGTGTGGGTCGAGGCCGACCGCCCGGCCACGGCCGAGGTGCGCTGCGCCGACGGTGCGAGCGGTAGCGCGTCCACGTTCCAGATCGCCGGTCACCACTACGCGCTGGTGCCGGTGACCGGCCTGACCCCGGGGAGCACCACCGCGTACGAGGTGCTCCTGGACGGCGTACTGGTGTGGCCGCGGCCCGACAGCGGATTCCCCGCGAGCACCATCAGCACCCCGGCCGTACCGGGCCGCGGCCGCCCGGGGCCGGGGGCCGGCCCTGACCTGCGGGTCACCTTCGGGTCCTGCCGTCAGGCGGCCCCGCCCGCCGGTCGCCACGGTCCGCACGGCGCGGACGCGCTCGACACCCTCGCCGCCCACCTCGCCGCCGATCCCGGCGCGGAGCGGCCCGACCTGCTGCTCCTGCTGGGCGACCAGGTCTACGCCGACCAGCTCTCCCGGCGGACCAGACAGTGGCTCGCGGCCCGCCGGGACCTGCGCGAGGCGCCGGGCGCGCAGGTCGCGGACTACGAGGAGTACACCCGGCTCTACTACGAGTCCTGGCTGGACCCGGAGATCCGCTGGCTGCTGTCGACCGTGTCCAGCCTGCAGATATTCGACGACCACGACGTGTGCGACGACTGGAACACCAGCGCCGCCTGGCTCGCGGAGATGCGCGCCACTCCCTGGTGGAGGGAGCGGATCCTCAGCGCGCTGATGTCGTACTGGGTCCACCAGCACCTGGGCAATCTCTCCCCCGCCGAGCTGGCCGCCGACCCGCTCTACGCGGCGGTCCGCGAAAGCCCGGACGGGACGGAGGTGCTCCGCGCCTTCGCGTCCGGGGCGGACGCCGACCCGGCCACCGTGCGCTGGAGCTACCGCCGCGACTTCGGCCGTACCCGGCTGCTGATGGTGGACACGCGGGCCGCGCGGGTGCTGGCCGAGGACGGGCGGGCGATGCTCGACCCGACCGAGGAGCAGTGGGTCCGGGACAACGCCCTGGAGGGGCACGGCGGCTATGACCACTTGCTGATCGGCTCCTCACTGCCCTGGCTGATGCCGCCGCTGATCCATGACGCCGAGGTGTGGAACGCGGCGCTGTGCCGCGGGGAGCGGGGGCCCCGCTGGGCCCGGATCGCGGAGGACCTGCGGCGGCGCAGCGATCTGGAGCACTGGGCGGCCTTCCCGGCGTCCTTCGAGGCGCTGAGCGATCTGATCGAGCAGGTGGGGACGGGCCCGCGGGCTCCGGCGACGGTCTGCGTGCTCTCTGGAGACGTGCACCACGCGTATGTGGCCGAGCCGCGCATACCCAGCACGGCCCGGATCTTCCAGCTGACCTGCTCCCCGGTGCACAACTCCATCCACACCGCGGTGAAGCTCGGCTTCCGGCTCGGCTGGTCGCCCATGGGGCGGTGGCTGGGGCGGGGGCTGTCCCGGCACGGGCGTACGGGCCGACCACCGCTGAGCTGGCGGCGTACGGGCGGACCCTGGTTCGGCAACCAGCTGATGACCCTGGCCCTGGCGGGCCGTACGGCGCGCCTGCGGCTGGACCAGGCACACCGGGAACGGCGGGGCGGGGCCCGGCTGGTGACCGTGCTGGACCGCGAGCTGACGGCGGACTGACGCGGATCCGACAGGCCGTGTGGCATGGGGCGGGGCGGTCGCTGAGGGGGGATGTGACACAAAAGGTGTCACAAGAGGTGCCCTGGGGACACAGGGTGCGTGTGCGCGGCGTACGCTGGATGGCTGTCAGCCGCCCCTGCCGCTCCCCCGCGACGTCGCGGCGCTTCACCGCTGAAGCACGTCACTTGGACTGGGGAGTCCCGTTTTGTTTGAGACTGTGGGGTTGCTGACCGCGAGCCCGTGGATCTACGCCGTAGTGGCACTTTCCGTGCTCCTCGACGTCTTCCTGCCCGTACTGCCGAGCGGCGTGCTGGTGATCGGTGCGGCCGCCGCCGCGGCCACCGGAGCCGGGGCGCCCGTGGCCATGCCGGGCCGGGGGGTGCCGGACATTCTGCCACTGCTGGCCGTCGCGATCAGCGCCTCGGTGCTGGGCGACCTGGCCGCGTACCGGGCGGGCCGCCGTGGCGGGGACTGGCTCGACCGTGCCATCGGCCGTTCGCGGCGGCTCACCCGGGCCCAGGAGCGGCTGGGTGTCGCGCTGGCCCGGGGCGGCGGCGCCCTCGTGGTGATCGCCCGCTTCGCCCCGGCGGGCCGCTCGGTGGTCTCACTGGGTGCGGGCAAGCGCCACCGGGAAGTGCGGGAGTTCCTGCCGTGGTCCCTGCTGGCGGGCATGGCCTGGGCGGGCTACAGCGTGTCCCTCGGCTACTACGGCACCCAGTGGCTCGGCGCGACCTGGCTCGGCACCGCCGTCTCGGTGATCGCGCTGTTCGCGGCGGGCGGCCTGGCGGCGTACATGGTCCGCCGTCCGGGCCCCGTCCCGGCCCCGGCGGCCTGAACCGCGGCGCGGGCCGGGCCGCCTGAACCGCGGCCCGGGCCGGGCGGCGCCTGCGGAAGCACGGCGGCGCACGACGAACCCCCTGCGGGGCCCCCGGCCGCCCCCGCGAGCGACCGTTCCCGCCCCGCCCCGCCCCGCCCGTGGTCGGTCACGAAGGCGGTCCTGCTCCACACGGCCTGCCCGGTGGCGGTGGTCCCGCCGGAGGAGAACGCGGTCCCGGCCGCCGCCCGACTCAGCCCGCGGCGGCCGCGGGCGCGGGGTGCTCGTGGCCCCGCACGTGCACCCCGTCGAGCAGCACCTGGGTCGCCTCGGCGATGGCCGCCACGGCCGCGTCGAAGACCTCACGGTTGTGGGCGGCGGGGGCCCTGAACCCGGACACCTTCCGTACGTACTGCAGCGCGGCGGCGCGGATCTCCTCCTCGGTGGCCTTCTCGGGGATGGCGGGCGGTCGCAACGTCTTGATACTCCGGCACATACCTCCCACTATCCACCCGCCAGTGCCGTGACCGGAAAGGTGCACCACCTTCCCGGCCACAGCACTAGCCGTCCGCGGGAGGCAGTTCCGCCCCGGACAACTTCATGATCAAACCGGCCTGCAACCGCGCCCGGAGCACCGGATCGGCCACCTCCGCCAGCAGCCCGATGGCCTGCTGCGTGGTCTCGGCGGCCCGCCGGTCGTCCCGGAGCGAGGCCGTCTGGTCGGACATGTGCCGCAGCGCGATGTCGGCCCGCCGGTGGAAGAGCTGCCCGATCAGCGTGACCACCACCCCGACCGAGCTGGTCACGACCCCCAGGTACAGGTCCCCGGTGCTCTCCGCCTTCCACACCGCCAGCCCCACCCCGAGCAGCAGAATGGTCGCCCCGAACCCGGCGAACCGCTGGCTGGTGACGAAGCTGCTGCGCGCCTGCGTGAGCCCGTAGGCGTAGTACTCGACGAGGAGCGGAGTGAAGTCGTCCCGCTTGTCCCCGAGTAGCGCCACGGCCCGGGGCGGCGGCCGACTCCCGCCGACATCGGCGTACTTGGGCTCCTCGTCCTCTTCCTCGCTGACCTCGGGCACCTCCTGGGCCGCCGCCTCCACCCCAGCCCGCAGCCGCTCCCGCTCCTCGTCCCGCCTCCGGTCGAAGTCCGCGACATCGAGCAACGTCCGCACGACCCCGCCGACGATCGCGCCCACCCCCGCGACCCCCAACACCGGCCCGAGCACATCGAAGTTCCCCAGCATCCCCCGACCATCCCATGCCCACCCCCCGCAGGGAACGCCCCGGCCAACTTCCCCCGCGCACACCGAAGTCCCGCGCCAGGAAAGGCCGTAGGCCTTCGTCCGACGGCCGCGGGCGGCTTCGGACCGCTCGGTCCGTCTGACCTCCGGCCCCGACGTCCACCCCGGACGCCGCCCCTGGCAAGCTCGGGTCGAATGGTCTTCGCATCCGGTCGGAAGGCACACCAGTCGGAAGGCACACCAGGTGGATGTCGACGAGTTCCTCGCCCGCCCCCTCGTGGCCCGCGTCGCCACGCAGGGGCCCGCGGTCCGCCCCGTGTGGTTCCTCTGGGAGGACGGCGCCTTCTGGTGGCTGACCGGGGCCTACTCCCGCATGGAGCAGACCCTCGCCGCCGATCCCCGTGTCGCGCTGGTGGTCGACACCTGTGACCTCACCCACGCCGAGGTGCTGTCGGTGACCTGCCGAGGCACGGCCCAGGTCGTGGCGCTCGACCGGCCCCGAGCCGTGCGCAAACTCGCCCGCTACCTGGGCCCCGACCCCCACACCTGGCCGGCCCGCTTCTCCGCCCCCCTGGACGACCCCGCGACCAAACTGGTCCGCTTCAGCCCGAACCGCACACCACGCCTGCACGACCGCTCCTGGTGACAGCTCCCGCACCGCGCGCACCAGCACCCGCGCGAGGCGGACGAGGGGCCCTGACCCCCACATGGCCCCCCAGTGGTACGGCGCCCACTGCCCCCCCATCAGCACAGCGCCCCCTCTCGCCTCGGGTCACGAGGGGGCGATTTCGTGCGTCCGGGCTCAGCCCTTCTCTCCGATGGCGGCCCGAAGCCAGTCGAGCGTGCCCTGTCCGAGCAGCTCGTCCGCGAGTCGCTGCCCAGTCCCGGTAGTGAGCCGGGCCCGGCTGTTGTCGATCCACCGCTGTGCGGCCTCGTACCCCTGGGCCTTGTACTCGATGCCCTGGAGCATGCACTCCAACTTGTCGGCGTCCCGCGCGCAGAGCGCCTCGGGCGAATCCTTCGCCTCGTACTCCACCACCAGCTCGCGGATCGTTGCGGCGAGCAGCTCGGGCATCCCGGCTGTCTGATCGGCCGTCACCGCCACCGGGTCGGCACCGGTCGCGTACTTCTTCCCGAGGTGGTTGACGTCGCCCGTGCGCGCCTCCTGGGTGTCGTGCCAGACGGCGAGGAAGGCGGCCCGCGCGGGGTCCGCGCCCTCCAGTTTCGCGATGATCGAGGCGATGAGCGAGGTACGCCACGAATGCTCGGCAACGCTCTCGGGATGGCTGACGCCGGCCATCCACCACCCCGTACGGCGGGCGTTCTTGAGCGTGCCTGCCTCGTAGAGGAATCGGGCGACCGCAGACAGGTCGTCAGCCACTTTGTTCTCCTTCACGCCTCACCGAGGCGGATCGCGTACCGAATCGCTTCGAGTTCCCGACGCGCGCGCGTCGAGGGTTCGGTGCTATCCAACAGCAGTGGAAGGCGGTCCCCCAGGGCGCGTCCAGCAGTCGAAGTGCGTAGCAGTCCGGGGCGCGCGGCAAGCAGGGCCCAGAGCGTGTGAATGTTCAGATCGAAGAACCCGCGGTCGGGGACAAGGCCGGCGACGAGGTGCTGGAGCAGCTTGTGTCCGTGCCAGGTGGGCGTGCTGGTGGTGGCGATGAAGTCGTCCGATAGCTGAACGTGCGCGCTTTCGCCGATCCAGTACGCCCAGTAGTTCAGGTTCGCGGCCTCGCCTGTGTCGTCGTCGTCCAGGGTGGTGGTGATGAAGTGCTGCATGCGGTCGCGGTCGCCTTGCCGGGCGGCTACAGCAGCGACTGAGCGCGCGGTCAGCCACTGGGTCAGCCAGTCACCCGGCCGCTCGGCACGCTGCTGCTGGCTCAGCCAGCCGGACGTGTCGGGCGCATCGTCATAGCCAGCGAGGTAGAGGGCCTGGCGTCGCAGGAGGAAGTCTCCGCCACGCGCCTCCTCTGCTATGCGCCGCATCCGCCGGAAGAACCGCCGCCGGTCGTCCGCCGTCAATTCGGGTCGGGTCGGAGCAGGGCCTCGGCGTGGGCGGGCCGGGGCGTCGAGTCCGCGCATCGGGCCTGGGGTGACGCCATTCAGCGGCCAGGCCAGCACCTTCGACGAGGTCGCGTTGCATTACCCACGCGCCCAGTGGGCTGTCACTGGGCCCGTCATCGGCGAGGGCGCTGGCCAGCAGGACGTCTGCCTCCAGCCCTTTGTCCAGGGCGAGGAGCAGGGCAGGGCTTACGCCCATGCGCATGAGGCGGTGCCGGTGCACGAGCATCTGCCCCACGGCCAGAGAGGTCAGCGGGCGACGGCCGGACTCCCACCCGGCGACAGTGTCTGTGGACACCCTGAAGGCTTCGGCCAGTGAGTCCTGGGTGTGGTCGAGCTGTTCACGGATCACACGGAATACGTAGCCGGACACCATGCCGGTACGACTGCGTTGGGTGGCTCCCTGACTGGTGGTCAGGGTGGAGTGGTGGTCGCTGCCCATGGCGCCTCCTCTGCCAGCGTGCGGCCCCAAACTACCGGTACTGGGGGTCACTTCGAGCCAGCCCGCCAGATACCTAGGCTCGTCCCACAACCCGCTGACAACGGTAGGGAGCACCGCCATGGAAGCCTGCGAGAGCGTGCCCGACGGCGGCTTCGGCCACGTCGACCACCCGCTCCTCCACCAGCGGGTCCGCGACCCGCACACGGAGGGCGAGGGAAAGCTGATGGCCGTGCTCCGAGAGGCCGTTGGCCTCGTACGGGGCCGTCAGACGTACACCCGCACCGCATACATCCGGGGCGCCGACGGCCGCGAGTTCACCGCAGCCCCCGACCCGCTGGAGCGGGCATGAGCCGCGAGGACCAGGTCGCCCGCGCCGTGGCCTACGTCCTCGCGCACACCGAGCAGCCCCCCGAGGGCCCGGTCGCGGCCGACTTGCGGTACTCGAACATGCTCACCAACCAGCCCACCCTGCCGTCCACGCTCGGCCTGACGCAGCAGCTCACCTCGATCATCTCCACCGGCTGGGCCTCCCAGTGGTACGGCGTCCCCTGACCCCCAGCAGCACAGTGCCCCCTCTCGCCTACGGGCGGGAGGGGGCGATTTCTGCGTGTCCAGCTACTGTTCTGGTGTCGAGTCAGAACGGGAGCCAGTATGCACTCTCTACCGCACGACCACACCGGCGCGCGCATCAAGCGCCTTCGCCTCGAACGCCACCTCACCCAAAGGGCCCTGTCCGACCTCACGCAGGTCCCGTACAGCACCCTCACCAAGACCGAGCAGGGTGTCATCCCCGCGTCGCCCTACCTCATCGCGGCCGTCGCGCGCGCCCTCCGTGTCGAGGTCGCCACGGTGACCGGGCAGCCGTACACCACGGAGCTGCGAGCCGACGAGCTGGACGTCCTGATCCGGCCCATCCGGGAAGCCCTCGATGTCTACGACCTCGGTGCGGACCCCGCCATCGTTCCCCGCGCGCACCGGTTCCTCGCCGAAGATGCCGAGGCTCTCCTCATCGCCGTACGCGCGGGTGAGATCAAGCAGACTGCTACCCAGCTGCCAAGCCTGATCCAAGAGGTCACCACGGCCGCCCACACGGCTCCCTCTGACGAGCTGTGGCGGCTCCTCGCCAGTACCTACCGCTCGGCGTACGACGTGGCCTCGAAGCTCGGCTACGGCGACCTCTCGGCCATCGCCCTGGCCCGCCTGGAGTGGGCAGCGGAGCGCGCTTCCAGCGCCACCCTCGGTGGCATGTACCGATACTTCCGGGCGCTGAGCTACCTGCGGGAGGGGCAGTACCACACGGGACAGCGTCTGACCGATTTTGGACTCCGTATCGTTGAGCAGGCGGAGCCCGGCAAGGAGCGCGAGGTCGTGACCGGCCAGCTGCACCTCGGCGCCGCGGTCATGGCGGGCAGGTCCCGGGACGGCGACCTAGCCGAAACCCATCTCGCAGAGGCCGAACGCATCGCGAGCGGGACAGGCGAGGCCCCCAAGCTGCACTATCTCGCGTTCGGTCCGACCAACGTGCGGGTGCATCGCGTGTCCGTACTGGCCGAGCTGGACGAGTACGGGCAGGCCGCGCAGCAAGGGCGTAGCGTCGTCATCCCGAAGGACTGGCCAGCGTCCCGCAAGTCCCACCACCACGCCGAGATGGCGCGGGCGCAGATGTGGACCGGGGACTTGGATGCGTCGTTCCAGAACCTGTTGCTCGCGCGGAAGACGGCGCCGCAGCAGGCCCGGTATCACCAGACCGTCCGTGAGACGTACGCCGGCCTGGAAGCCGCGCGCCGCCAGCTGCCCGATTCGTTCCTGTCGTACGGCTCTTGGCTGGGCGCGTAACACAACGCGAATCTCTGGCCCCGACTATCAACAAGTCCTGATAGTCGGGGCCTTGTCGTGCTCCCACACTCGTTTCACCACCCACTGATGACGGTAGGGAGCACCGCCATGGAAGTCCGCGAGAGCACGCCTGACGGAGGCTTCGGGCATGTCGACCATCCGCTGCTCCACCAGCGGGTCCGGGACCCGCGTACGGACCGCGAGGGCGAGCTGATGGCGGTGGTCCGCGAACCTCACGGGTACGTGTCCGGCCGCCAGCAGTACACCCGGACCGCATACGTGCGCGGCGCCGACGACCGCGAGTTCACCGCAGCCCCCGACACGCTGGAGCGGGCGTGAGCCGCGAGGACCAGGTCGCCCGTGGCGTGGCCTACGTCCTGGAGCACGCCGAGCAGCCTCCCGCGAACGTGGCGGACTGGGCGTCGTACCTCGCTGGTGCGGGCAGCCTGGTCGCGCACGGCGTACGGCTCTTCCACTCCCGGGCCGAGGGCCAGCGCGCCCCGAGCGCGGACCAGGCACTCGCCGCCTGGGATGCCGCGGTCCGCCTCGGCCCCGCGGCCGATCCATGGACCAAGGCCGTCACCCTCGCGTCCGCGCTTCAAGACCTGCTCCGCGAAGAGGACGAGCGTCACGCCCGGCGCCGGGCACGGCAGGAGCAGGCGCGGTGAACGAGTGGCCGCGCCAACTCCTCTACGTCCTGATCGTGATCGGCATCCTCGGCGCCATCGTCATCGGCGCCCACTAAGCCCCCGCCCCGGCCGCCATCTTCCAGGACCGCAGCCGGAGCGGGTTCCCAGCACCTCCCATCACACACGGAGGCACTACCGCATGACTACCACCACTGAGACCACCACCGCCAGGGACACCCGCTCTCTCCTCGCGGAGACCGAGTTCGACGGGGTCACGGCCACCGTCCTCGACAACAACCCCGGCATGACCCCGGAACTGGCAGACCGGATCACTCTGGAGGCCCTCGCTTTCGTGGCCACCTGCGCTGTCAACCCCGGAGCAGGCCTCGCGCCGTCGCCGGTCGTGGACGAGGGGTGGCACGCCCTCATCCTCCACACCGACCTGTACGCCAGGCTGTGCGCGCGCCTCGGCGTCTTCGTCCACCACTACCCCGAGCGCCCGGGGGCCACAGGCGGTTTCCGCCCGGACGTCATCGAGTACACCCTCGACACGATGCGGGCCGCAGGGTTCACGCCGGACCTGGCGCTCTGGGTCGGGCCGACGGAGAGCCCGTTCACGGTCGCGGCTCCGACCTGGCACAGCCCGACGTGCGGCATCAAGCCGATGCCGAGCCCCCAGTGCCTCTCGGACCCGAAGGAGACCCCGATCAAGCCTGCCTGACCGCCTGACCGCCGCTACGCTGCTGGCCGATAGGAGGACACGTCATGCAGCAGGAATGGACGGACCCCCGGTACGCCGAGCTGGTCCAGCACTGGCGCGAGTCGCAGCTGCCGGCGTCCCGGGACCCGGAGGAACCTCCGGCACGCGGGTTCATCATGCGGCCGCAGTCTCGTAGCTGAGTCGCACAACTGCGCCCCGACGCCCCTACCGAGGAGCGTCGGGGCCCCACTTCCTGGAGTGCCGACATGCTCTCTGCCTGGGACGAGTACGCCCGCCGCACCATCCGGGACGCCCCTCTCGCCCCGTTCTCGTGGACCCCGTACGCCGGTCACGGGCCGGGGCTCGAACTCCTCGACATCACCGCTGGACAGACGGTTCTCGACCTTGGTTGCGGACAGGGAGACCGTCTCGCGCACTGCGCCAAGCTTGGCGTCCGAGCAGTGGGGGTTGATGCATCCGCTGTTCAGGTGGACGCTGCGAGCGCGCGGTGGGGGTCGGCCATCAATGTGCACCACGCCAACGCGGTGGCCTGGCTCGACACGACAGCCGAGACGTACGAGGCCGTGTTCAGCGTGTTCGGCGCGCACTGGTTCACCAATCCATCGGTCCTTCTGCCTGCAGTGCGCCGGCGCCTTCGGGAGGGTGGCGTGTTGCTGCTCGCTCACCTTCCGCCGGGCAGGCATCCCGAGGGTTCGGCGATCGGCCCTACTCGGAGCGTGCTGCGTTGGGAAGGAGAGGCGTACCAGTGGGCCGACGATCTCACGTCGTGCGGGTTTCACCAGCCCTCCGCACAGACCATTGGCGCGCCCCGTGGGTCCGCTCTGGACACGGTGCTGCTCCGAGCGTGGGGGTAGGGCTGGCGGCCCTGTTCGGCGGGGGCTACCCATCGGGCATCCCGGCCCGTACGGTGTGTGCATGCCACAAATACAGGTCTTACGTTCCGCTTAGCTTCTACTCTCGCACCAGCTCAGCGAGTGGCACGCCGAGCGCGTCAGAGATCCGTAGAAGTGTGTCCAGCCGCGGCGAGACCTTCCCCTGTTCGAGCAGGGTGTACGACGGCCGGTCCATGCCCATCGAGTTCGCCACCCGCTCCTGCGTCAGGTTGCGGTGCTCCCGTGCGGCCCTGATCCGGCCCGCGATGCGTCGTCGACGAGCGAGGACATCGTCGGAGGGTGGAGCGGAGCGTGGCACCTGTCCACGCTCGGGCAGTCATGATCGAAAGTCAGTTGGCCAAACCCTACCCCGTGTGATCTTGGTCGATCGCGGAGAGTAGCGCAGTTTGTCGACCACCACATGAACTCGCCCCCGCGCCTCGCGCGATCAGGGGTGAGCAGGACGACCGGTCCAGGCGTTCGTACATCCGCCGGACCGGTCGTTCTGGTCCTGATTTCGGTCAGGCCACGCCGCCCCGCCCCCATCCCGGGGCGGGGCGGTCTAGCGTGTACGAGAGAACCCCCCGGCGACATACGCGCCGGGGGGTTTCTGCCTGAGCGACGGATCTTCCCCACCCGAGCACTCAGATTCCGAGCGGCGTACATCTGGCGCGCGTGGGGAGATGCGCCGGCCCCGCTCGCCTGCACTCTAACCCGATGATCTGCCAGTTGTGACCCCCCGAATGGGTGACGACAAAGGGCCTCGCTGGTGGCGATGTGGCGTCGATGTGGCGTCCGGCGTGAGAAGGGCCCTCCAGTCGAACCTTGGGTTCTAGTGGTTGTCGCAACACCCCAGTTCAGGGGATGCGATGGACTTCCGGATCCGTGAGGTGCGGAGCCCTCAGGGGCGAAAGAAGCTCGCTGAGGAACGGGCTGGATACTTCCAGCT
>NZ_JASISO010000066.1 GCF_030063135.1 Streptomyces sp. G-G2 | reverse complement strand
GCGGAAGCGATCCGTACCGCCCCGCCCGCCACCCGCTGGATCTGGCGCTCCACCCCCGCCGTCTACCCCCAGCTCCTGGCCGCCGGCGTCCCCATCGAGCGCTGCTACGACATCGAGGACACCGAACTCCTCCTCCTCGGCCACGAGGGCCGCCTCGGCGAACCCCGCTCCGCGGCCGCCGCCTGGGCCCGCCTCACCCGCTCCCCGGTCCCGCCCGATCTCCCCCCGCGCGCCGCCGAGCCCGGCACCCAGTCCTCCCTCTTCGACCCCCGCCCCGCCCCGCGCCCGCCCCACGCCCTCCACGCGGTGTACGCCGACCAGTTGCGCCGCCTGGACGCCACCGCCCATCCCGACCGGATGCGCCTGCTCACCACCGCCGAGTCCGCCGGTTTCCTGATCGCCGCCGAGATGAACCAGTCCGGCCTGCCCTGGCGCGCCGACGTCCACCGCGCCCTGCTCACCGACCTCCTCGGCGAGCGCTACGGCGGCGGCGGCGCGCCCCGCCGCCTCGCGGAGCTGGCCGAGCAGATCTCCGCCGCCTTCGGGCACCCGGTCCGCCCCGACCTCCCCGCGGACGTCATCCGGGGCTTCGCCCGCGCCGGGATCCGCCTCACGTCCACCCGCCGCTGGGAGATCCAGGACCTCGACCACCCCGCCGTCGCCCCGCTCCTGGAGTACAAGAAGCTGTACCGCATCTACACCGCCCACGGCTGGGGCTGGCTCCAGGACTGGGTGCACGACGGCCGGTTCCGCCCCGAGTACATCCCCGGCGGCACCGTCACCGGCCGCTGGGTCACCAACGGCGGCGGCGCCCTGCAGATCCCCAAGGTGATCCGGCGGGCGGTGGTCGCCGACCCCGGCTGGCGGCTGGTCGTGGCGGACGCCGACCAGATGGAACCCAGGGTGCTGGCCGCGATCTCCCGCGACCCCGGACTGATGGAGGTGGCGGGCCGCCCCGAGGACCTCTACACCTCGATCTCCCGCCAGGGGTTCTCCGGCGACCGCGAGATGGCCAAGCTCGCCGTCCTCGGCGCGGTGTACGGCCAGACCTCCGGCGACGGCCTCAAGAACCTGGCCGCCCTGCGCCGCCGCTTCCCGCGCGCCGTCGCGTACGTCGACGCCGCCGCCCGCGCGGGCGAGGAGGGCCGCCTGGTCCGCACCTGGCTGGGCCGCACCTGCCCGCCCGCGGCGGGCGCCGCCGACCAGGACGAGGCGGGCATCCCCCAGGAGGCCGCGGCGGGCGAGGGCCGGGACCCGGCCCGGGAGGGCCTCGGCTTCACTCCGGGCTACGCCTCCTCCGACTCCCGGGCCCGGGGCCGCTTCACCCGTAACTTCGTGGTGCAGGGCAGCGCCGCCGACTGGGCCCTGGTGATGCTGGCCGCACTGCGCAGGGCCATCGGACCCCTCCGCGCCGAGCTGGTGTTCTTCCAGCACGACGAGGTGATCGTGCACTGCCCGGCCGAGGAGGCGCGGACGGTGGCCGAGGCCATCCGGGCGGCGGGTGATCTGGCGGGTCTGATCACGTTCGGGGAGACCCCGGTCCGCTTCCCTTTCACCACAGCCGTGGTGGAGTGCTACGCGGATGCAAAATAGAGACGCGAAATAGCCACGCGAGGTTCAGAGATGTTTCACAAATACGCTGAACCGATGACCGGGTGAGTGCCACCCTTGTCCCATGTCGGGTATTCGGGGGGCCGGCCCGGCGCCCATGCGGCGCCTTGTTCTGGACCGGTACGCATTACTGGAACGCTTCCACGGAGGCATGGCGGAGGTCTGGAAAGCGCACGACCAGCGGCTCGACCGCACGGTTGTCGCCAAATTCCTCCGCGTCACGGACCGGGGCACCCACCCGGCCCTCCGCTTTCTGCGCGAGGCCAAGATCCTGGCCGCCATAGACGACCCGCGGATCGTCCGGGTCCACGACGTGGACGAGGCCCGGATCGACGGCTCGTGGCACCTCTACCTGATCACCCAGTACATCGAGGGCGAGACCCTGCGGGTCGCGCTCCCCCGGGGCCGCCGCCTGGCGGTCGACCACGCCCTGCGCTGGGCCGCCGAACTGTGCGAGGCACTCGTCCCCGTACACGCCCGGGACCTGGTCCACCGGGACATCAAGCCGAGCAACATCATGGTCCGCGCCGCGGCGCCCGGCCCCGGCGGACCGTCCGCGGCCACCGGCGGCATCGGACGTACGGGCGCCACCGGCCACGCCACCGGCCCGACGGGCCGGTCCACCCTGGTCCTGCTGGACTTCGGCATCGCCCGCTCCTACACGGCCGTCGGCAACCTCGGCTACGCCGCCGGAGTCACCGGCCTGGCCCAACTCGTGGGCACTCCCGAGTACATGGCCCCCGAGTGCTTCCTCCAGGAGCCCATCGGCCCGGCCACCGACCTCTACGCCGTCGGCTGCGTGCTCTTCGAGATGCTGACCGGCCGCCAGCCCTACTCCGCCCCCGACGACTACGGCACCCTGGTCAACCTGCACTGCCGGGCCGCCGTCCCCTCCGTCCGCGGCCTGCGCCCGGAGGTACCGCCCGCCGTGGACCACCTGATCGCCCGGCTGCTCACCAAGAGCCCCGGCGAACGTCCCGCCGACGCGCGTGAGGTCGCGGGCCTGCTGCGGGGGCTCAGCGTCGCCGTCCTGCCGCGCCCCACCGTCGTCGTCACCCCGTCCGTCCCTCCGCCGCCCGGTCCGCCCCCGGGGCTCCCGACCGATCCCGCCCAGGTGGTCGAGGCGCGCTGCAACGCCGTGCTGGAGGCCACCGAACGAGACCCGGAGACCCCGGCCGGAGTACGGGTGCGGCAGCTGGGCGACGTACTCGCCTTCGCGTACGCCACCCTGCCCGCCGATCACCGCGGGATCTGGCTGGTGGTCCTGCACCTCGCCCAGGCCCTCGCCCGCGCCGGGCAGCCCGCCGCCGCGGCCGAGCGGCTCGCTCCGGTCGCCGCTCGGGCCCGGCAGGTGCTCGGGGCCGACGACCAGCTGGCCGTCCTGTGCGCGCTCAACCTCGCCCGCTACATCGGCGAGTCCGGCCACCCGCGCCCGGCCGCCCAGCACCTGCTGGAACTGCGCAACGCCGTCTCCGGGGTGCTGGCCGCCACCGACCCGAAGCTGTCGGAGATCCGCTACGACCAGGCCCACTGGCTGGCCGCCGCGGGCGATACCCACCGCGCGACGGCCGAGTTCGAGGCCCTGTACGCCGACCACTGGACGGCGTACGGACCGGACCACCCGCAGACCGTCCGCCTGCGCGAACTGATCGCCCGCACCCGGGCCTGAGGAACCGCACCCGGCCCGCCGCACTCCACCGCGCGGTACGACCTACGCGCCACGCGCCACGCAGTACGCGCCACGCAGTACGCAGCTCCGTCAGGGAGGGATGAAGACCATGGCCGACATGTACGACCTCAACGCCATCCGGGACAGCTTCTTCGCCAGTCAGTCCAAGACCGCCACGGGCACGCAGGAGGTGTACGTCGACCGCGAGGGCAAGGTCCGCCTCGGCACCGGCGGTGAGAACGACGCGCCGCTGTCCAGAGTTCCGCAGAGCACCTTCGCCGCCATGAGCGCGACGAACACCGCCCGGCTGGAACGGGAACGCCGCGTGGTGGAGGCGAAGTTCCCCGCCGACACCTACTACGAGAGCACGCCGGGCGCCGAGGGCTGGGTCTACACGATCACCACGACGTTCGAGAACACGTACGAGATGTGCGCGCGCTTCGACGGGGTCGAGTACCAAGTCCGGCTGCTCAAGCCGGACTTGGAGACCCTGCCGAGCCACGACCAGCACGGGTTCCACCTCTACCACAGCGGGGTGATCTGCCTGTCGGAGCGTCCCGGCTCGGGCCAGCCCACCCTCCAGGAGGCGTACGCGCGCTCGGCGACCTGGGCACTGGGCGTCGACTTCGTCCGCATGGGCCGTCCGTTCCCCTTCAACCGCGAGCAGTAGGGACCGACGTGCTGCCCGTACATGTCTTCGACTACGTGATCGACCAGGTGGGCCGGGACATCGGGCGGGTCCGCCCCGAGCAGGGCGGCGCCCTGCTCGGGCTGCGCGGCCGCGACGTGCTGACCGCCTTCGTGCACGACGCGCGCGCCCAGGTGACCCGGGTGGAGTACAGCAACACGGCCTGGCTGCTGAGCGAGATAGGACGCCTGGAGGAGGCCGGTCCGGTCCGGTTCAAGGGCATCGTCCACTCACATCCGACGGGCATGCCGCGCCCCTCGCGCCAGGACCACCGGGAGTACGGGCGCACCCTGGAGGCCGTACCCGATCTCGGGCGCTACCTCGCGCCGATCGTCACCCACGACCTCACCACCCCCGGCGAGCGGCACGAGCTGTTCACCGACAGCGCCCGCATCTCCTTCTTCGGCGCGATGTGGGCCGAGCGCGGGGTCCGGCTGGAACCGATGCGTCCGGTGGTCGTTCCGCTGGCCGCCGCGTTCCGGCAGGCCGGGCTGTCCTGGTCCGACTCCTACCCGGTCACCACGGAGACCGGCGGGGTCCCCGGGGTACGGGTCCCCCTGCCCCGGGGCCGCTCCGGCGCCCGGCGCTACCTCTTCGCCACCGCGGACTTCCCCCTCGCCCCGCCCCTGCTGCTGGAGGAGGCGGGGGCGGACGGGCCGCACCCCGAGCTGATCGTCCGGGAGCTGGGGTGGGACCCGCGGATCCCGGAGACGGACCGGCTGCGGGAGGCGCTGGGGGCACTGGAACCACCGGGGTCGCGCGCGGCGGGCCCGGCACCGTCACGCCGCACCCCGCACCCGGCCCCACCCCCGGGCCCCAGCGCGCCCGTACCCGCGCAGATCCCCGTACCGGCGCCCACCGCGGCGTCCGTGCCCACCGCGGCGTCCGCGCCCACACCGGTCCGGCCCGCCCGGGAAGCACACACCCGGGACCAGGGCACCCCTCAACCACTCGCCCACCCTCAACCGCCCCTCCTGGGCCCGCCGAAGGAGCCCCTCCTGCCCTCCGCCCGGCCCCCCGGCCGGATCCGCAGGCTCGGCTACCGGGCCGGGATCGGCCGGAACCGCGGCGTGCGCGAAGGGCTCTTCGCCCGCACCCAGGGCCTGCTCTCCCCCGCCCTCGCGGACACTCACGTCCTGCTGGTCGGGGTCGGTTCGGTCGGCAGCCACCTGGCCGAACTGCTGGTCCGCTCCGGCGTCGGCAGGCTCACCCTGGTCGACCCCGACCGGGTCGAACCCGCCAACCTGGGGCGGTCGTTGTTCGGCGTACGCGACATCGGCCGCAACAAGGCCAGGGCCACGGCCCGCCGCCTGCGCAGGATCAACAAACGCCTCAAGGTCACCGTCCTGGCCCGCGACGTCGCCTCCCTCGACGACCACCACTGGCACCAGCGGATCTCCGACGCCCAGCTCGTGGTGGCCGCCACCGACGACAACCAGGCGCAGCAGCGGCTGAACCACCTCTCCTACTTCCTGCGCCGCCCGGCCCTCTTCATCGGCCTCTACGACGGCGCGGCGGGCGGCGAGGTCGTCTTCACCACCCCCGGCTCCCCCTGCTGGTCCTGCGCGACCGGCGGGGTCCGCGAATCCCTGGGCGAGCTGGGGCACCAGCCGCGTACGGACTACGGCACGGGCCGCCTGTACGCCGTACCCGGGCTGCTCACCGACATCCAGCACCTGACCGCGGCCGCCGCGAAGATCGCGCTGGCCCTGCTGCACCAGGGCGGCGGGCCGGAACGGATCGGCGGGTTCCTGACCGCCCCGCTGCGCAAGGACCTGTCCATGGCCCTGTTCGCCATGGAGCCCGACCACTGGTTCTTCCCGCGGGTCCTCGGCGAGGCCCCCGGGCAGCACGCCTTCCAGAGCATCTGGCTGCGCACCGGCCGACGCCCCGACTGCCCGGTCTGCGGGGACCCCTCCCTGCGCAGCGACCCCCGGGACCACGTCCGGGCGGGCGACAGCGCCGAACTGACCCGGCGCCAGAGACGCGCCTTCGAAGAACGCCACGGGCGCTGAGCGCAGCGAGCGGACCGAGCGCACTGAGCCAGGAGGAACGGAAGAACGATGGGCGACGACACCACCGAGGCGATGCGCCGCGCCCGGGAGGCCCGCCTCAAATACGGCGGCAAGGCCCCCGGCTCGACCCCACCGCCGGCGGCGCCACAACCGGCGGCGCCGCGACGGGTACGGCCACAACCAGCGGCGCCGCAACCGACGGCGCCACTACCGACGGCTCCACTACCGACGGCGCCGCGACGGGCAGTACCGCGTCGCCAGGACCGCCCGGTGGTGGGCCTGGGCCAGAACGCGGCCGTCGGCCAGGCCGCGGCGCTGTCCCTGCTGCTCTGGCAGCTCCTGGTCCTCAGCGGGTGGACGGCCCCGCTGCGCCTCTCGGAGCAGTTGTCCCCGCACTGGAGCCATCCGCGCGAGCTCGCGATGAGCGAGCTGCACGCGGACTGGTTCTCCGACCTGCGCGACGCGGTCCTGCTCCAGGGGCCGGGCCGGGAGTACCCGTGGCTGTTCCCGACCTGCGCGATGGTCCTCTACCTCCTGGTACGGGTGGGACGCCTCCCGGTAGCCCTCCAGGCCCTGCTCGGCACCCTGATCGCGGCCTACGGCCCGGTGGCCCTCGTCGCGAGCGCCCCGTCCCTACTGCTCCAGTGGCCCCTGACCCTGGTCCTCGTCACCCTGAGCACGTGGTCCCTGTACGGCCTGCACCTCAGGAGCTAGTGCCGCGTCGGTCAGGCCAGGCCGGTCAGGCCAGGTCGTCGATCAGGCCAGGTCGTGGAAGTAGACGTGGAACTCCTCGCGTACGAACCCCTCCGCCTCGTACAGACCCTGGGCGACGTGGTTGTCGTACGCCGTCTCCAGCTGGAGCCCGGCCACCCCGGCCTCCCGCGCCCGCCGCAGACACTCCCGCAGCAGGGCCCGCCCGGCTCCGGTCCGCCGCCCCTCGGGGGCGACGTAGAGATCACTCAGCACCCAGGCGGGCCGCAGGGAGAGGGACGAGAAGGTCCGGTAGACCTGCGCGAACCCCACGGTCCCGACCCCGTCCACATCGGCGAGCAGCACGAGCGACTCCCCGTTCCGGATCCGCGCCCGAAGGAACTCCCCGGGGGCGCCGGGATCGTCGACGGTCACCTCATAGAAATCGAGGTACCCCCGAAACAGCCGTGCCGCCACCGCGACATCAGCCTCCCCGGCCTCCCGCACCACAACCCGCTCGCCCATTCGTCTCCCTTTCGTCCGCCCAACGCGCCACAGCCATTGTCCGCGGCCACGGTCAGCGCACCCTCCACTGATCACTCGTCATGGTGGAACCCCCTCCGGACGAGAACCCCCTTCCCTGCCGACGGAGTTTCGAAGGAAGGAACAGACAACTCCACACCAGAGGACACAGATGGGCAAGCTTTCCGCCGTACGCGTCATCACCGCACTCGTCGGCGCCGCCACGTTCGCCGTCTTATCCCCTGCCGAGGCGTACGCCGGCGCCATCGGCTCCACCCCCGTGGCCACCTTCAACTACCAGGTCGGCGGCGTCACCATGAAGATCCCCACGGGCTGCATGTTCACGCACATCATCCGCGGCACGGGCAAGAAGATCACGTACCAGAACGCCGGAGTCGACTGCGGCTTCGTCGGCGCCCTCAACGCGGGATTCTGCAACTGGCGGATCGACTTCACCTACGCGGACACCGACAACAAGATCTACCGCACCTCCCGCGGCACGACCCACACCGAGTGCAAGATCAACCCCATGCGGGACAACGCCCCACAGACACTCCCCCGCTACGGCAAGGCGTGCGCCCACATCAGCGTCAACGGCGTTCGCCGGGGCAGCCAGTGCCACCACATCACGAAGTGAGTCGCACATGACCCCCGACGACACCGAAGACCCCGCCCGGCCGACGAAACACCGCCGCGCGGGCATCGCCGCCTTCGCCGTGGGCGCCGCCGCGACACTCGCCGTCTTCGCCTTCACCCCGGGCCTCCCCCACGTCATTGACTGGGGCGCCATCATCGCCGCCGTCGCCCTGGGCGCCCTGGCCCGATGGGCGTGGCTGACCCACCTCGCGAGAAAACACACCGCACCCGAATAGCCACACCCCGAACCCACCCGGTCCCCGAACCACCCCGGGGACCGGGGCTCAGTCGTCGCCGCCCTTGGTAACGACGAACTCCGGCCTCGCGAGCGCCACTCCGACACGCGTCTCGGCCCACTGTCGACGAGGTCCGGCCGATCCGAAACCAGCGCCGTTGACGGCCGAGGCCAGCTGAATTCGCGGTCCGTCGAGAGGATGCAGCCGTTCCGGCGCATCACCGGACCGTCGGCGCAGCAGCGCGTCAGGGCGACGCAGCGGGCCGCGCTGAACTCGGCGATGGACCGGGGGACTCTCACGTCCGCCGCCGCCGCTCACGTCGAACTCCCCGCCGACAAGCGGCAGAAGGCCAGGGTGTGGACCGATACCGATACCGATGCCCGCATCGCCGAGTGGCTACGGCCGGGATGAAACCGAGCGGGGTCATGGTCTCGGATCTCTAGCAGGCGGGCACCTTCCTCCACTTCTCGCCGGCTTCCGCCACCGGCGGTACGCCCTGTTCCACCTGATCACCTTCCGCGGCTCGCGCCCTGGCGAGGCCTGCGGCGCCCACTGGTCCGACCACGACCCCGCAACCGGCGAACTCACCATCGCGACGCAGCTCGCGCGGGATGGCACCCGTCGATCCACGGGGCGAGCAGGTCGCGCGGTTGGCCCTCGACCATGTTGCAGCCCAGATCACAGGGACAGTTCCGGAGCAGGAGGGGCGCGCAATGGACACGCAATGGACGCAGGGGCGACGCGAAGGTCATCGCGTTCCGGCCCCGGACCGTCCGGAAATAGCAAAACCCCCAGGTCACGGCGAGTGAGTCCTGAGGGTTTTACAGAGCCGCCTTCGGGATTCGAACCCGAGACCTACGCATTACGAGGCCCGACAAGATCGTCCCGCGTGGTGCCGGGCCGTGCCGCCGAGTCCTGTTTCCCCAGGTCAGCAAGGTGCGGCCCGGCCCACGCATGCCGCCCAATCCACCCCGTGCCACCCCGTCCGCTCACGCACCGCTCACGCACCGCCGGCCCTTTCCCTAACACCCGGGACAGGGCTCAGGTCGATCGGCGTGCCCCAGCCGTCAGAGTTGACGTTTGCGGGCTTGTTGGTTCACCCGGGTCGGCCTCAATCCCCGACAGGGCCAAGATTCACCAGAATCGCCCCTGCGGCTCGATCGTCAGGCGGTGGCATCTCGGCTCCACGAACCATGGCGCGCACGCGTTTCGGAAGCCTACCTACCGGACGCTCCGCCATTTCTCTCAGCTGCCGGTTCAAAGCACGTTCCGCCTGACTGGAAGTTGCAGCGTCAGGCGTGCTCGTCTCACCGTCGTCTCGCCTCAGATCGTCCTTACTGATGCGCTGACGGCGCCCCTCTGGGCCCGGCTCCCCCGGCAAAGCCGACCGGGTCGGAAGTCTGGCTATTGACGGCGAGGTGCCCGCGCGCGCCGGATCCTTCTCAAGCTCGGCAAGAGCTGCCCGGTGCAGGAGCTGCGCCCGCATGAAGGAAGTGTCCAGGCGCGGCACCTCCGACGCGCTGCCGTCGCACAGGATGCGGTTCCAAGGGCGACTGCGATCCTTCACATAACGTGAACTTGCACGCGCGCCGAGCAAGGTCCGCTTGACAACCAGGGCGGACGCTATGGTGCAGCCCAACTGCCCCTCGGTGAAGGGTCGATGTTCACAACCCACCCACGGCTTGCCATGTCGGAGCTGCACCCAGTTGAGGTGGTTGTAGAAGACATAGGCGGGAAGGCAGCCTGCCGCCACAGCATCCTCAATCAGCAGATCATTCTGGTATTTTTCGCCATCTGGTCGGTACCTCAGGTCGTAGCCACCGCTCCGGTTGGCACGCTTCGCTTGGACACGCATGCCGAATCCCATCTCGCCAGAGTGAAACCACCACTCCCAGTCCGCACCGTTCAGGCGTTCCTCGTCACTCGTGAACGGCCGGATCGCTACCCGATCCCCGTGAGCTTGGTCGATGGCCCGCAGGTTCTCCTCGGTATGCGTTACCTCGCTCGACGGCCATCCTTTCCGGTGTTCGGCAGCCAATGCCTGAAACGTCAATTCGGCGCGGCGACTGAGGGTTCCGCACAGCGAACCGACCATAGAGGTGCGTATGCCGCATGCGCGACAAAAAGCATCATTCGCTTCGATTTGCTGACCACAAGTGCAGAGCGTCAACTCACCTTCACCTTTCAACAAGCCCTATGGGAACGCGACGATGTGTCCTGCGATCGCGCCGCCGACGGAATGAAGCTCCCCCTTTGACCTGGACAGCTTGATACTGGGACGGAAGGTCCCGGAGGAAGCAGTCACAGGTAGTGAGCAAGAAGAGCAATATGAGCAAGCGGTACACGGTGGAGTTCAAGCGGGATGCCGTCGCGCTGGCCCTGTCGTCGGACAAGACGGTCACCGAGGTCGCTCGGGATCTCGGGGTGTCGCCGGAGGGGCTGCGCGGCTGGGTGAAGCAGGCCGCGGTCGATCGGGGCGAGGGTCCTACCGGGGCTCTGACCAGCGCCGAGCGGGAGGAACTCGGCCAGCTGCGACGCAAGGTTCGCGAGCTGGAGAAGACGGTCGACATTCTGGGGAAAGCGACCGCCTTCTTCGCGCAGGACAAGATGAGGTAGACACCGCCGCGCGGTGCCGCTTCATCGACGCGGAGAGGGCGTCGGACGGCGACCTTGCAGGTCACAGCGTGGCGCTGCTGTGTCGAGCACTGGGAGTGCCGCGCTCTACCTACTACGCGCACCAAGCGGCAGCCTCCTCGCGGCGGGCCGCACGGCGCGAGGAGGAAGGTCTGGTCAACGAGATCCGCGTGCTCCACGCAGGATCACGCGGCGCCTACGGAGCTCCGCGGGTCCACGCCGCCCTGCGGCGAGCCGGGCGGGCGGTGAACGGCAAGAGGGTCGAGCGGCTGATGCGCAAGCACCGAATCGTCGGGATCACCCGCCGCCGGCGCCGGGGCCTAACCCGGCAGGCGAAGCGGGCGGTGTTCGCCGCCGACCTGATCGGCCGGGACTTCACCGCACCCCGCCCCGGAATGCGGCTGGTCGGCGACATGACCGAACTCGTCACGCTGGAAGGAAAGGTGTATCTGGCGACCTGCATCGATCTCGCGACGCGGGAGGTGATCGGCTGGGCGATGGCCGACCACCACCGCGCCGCTCTGCCGGTGGCGGCCCTGCGGATGGCGGCCGGACGCGGTGGCCTGGAGGATGGCTGCATCATGCACACCGACCGCGGCAGCGAATACACGAGCGAGGAATTCCGCACGATAATAGGCAAGTTGCGCATGCGGCAGTCGATGGGCCGTGTCGGCTCTTGTTACGATAACGCCGCTGCGGAAAGCTGGTTCGCCATCCTCAAAGCGGAGATCGGAACCACCGTCTGGGCAACCCGCGAGGCCGCCCGGGCCGACGTCTTCCGCTACATCGAGATCGAGTACAACCGCAGCCGACTTCGCAAGCATCCCGAGTACGGATACATCACCCCACTCGAAACGAGAACCTTGCTCAGGCAAGACCTCACCCCCGCAGCGTAAACACCCGCTGTCCAAGCCCCGGGGGGAACTTCAAGCAGGCCGATAGCCATGTTGGCTCTCAGGACCAACCCTCACTGCCGCGGTCAGCTGTCTGCAAGAGACGAGGACGCTGAATGTCTGCATCAAATGCATCCAGAGGCCCCACAAGATCACCCCAACTACTGCCGGGCGGTGCCACATAATCCTGTTCCCCAGGTCAGCAAGGTGCTGCCCGGCCCTCGCCTACCGCCCGATCCACCACATGCCATCCCGTCCGCTCACTCAGACCGTGTACCTGTACAACACGAACGGCACACTCCACGCCAGCATCGTCGCGTACGCAGGCACCGATAAGAGTGAGGAAAACACCACGCTCGCGCAAGGCGCCGGTGCCATCCTGTACTGGTGGACGCACCCCTGCCCGACCAACTGGGCACAGTCGAACGAGAGTCCTGTTCTGCAGCGCCAGCGGTGATCCGGAAGTTGAATCTCTCCCCACCTCCTGCACACATCACGGGGCAGCAGCGCGTGGCCTTTGTTCCGGTAACCCGCGCGCAATGGAAGTCGGTGTTGAGGGACGCCGACCTACCCGGGCTTCAGCGGAAGACTGACGAGATGGTCGCAGAGATCCTGCGACTGCGAACCGCTTCCGGCCGGATTGTGGGGAAGGAGCTTCCGGAGCTGCTGCGGCATCTCCGCGCGTCGGTAGTCGCCTTGGGCACTGTCGCAGCAGAGGTCTCCCGGTTCAGCCCGTCCCGCACCGGCGCGGCAGAGCAACGGTTGGCGGCTGACCTGGCGAAAGCGAATCGGAGCGAGGCTCGAGCGCTGTTCGCCTGCCTGGAACAGGGATGGGCGGAGTTCGCGTGGTCTGAGGTACGGAGGCACGCTCTCGCGGCTCAAGCAGTTGGACGAACTCTGAAGGCTGCTGCCAAAGCTGATCACGCCAGCCTTCCCGACGAGGACATCTATCAGCGAACGCTCGGGGTGCCGGCCGCGCAGCTGCGTCCCGGGTCGGGTGTTGCGTCACGGGCCCGCTTGCTGGCCGCTTGGGCGAAGGCTCCGAGGGTGCTCGATCGTCGGCTGCGACGGAGCATGAGTCATCTGGTCGATGACTCGCTACCGCTGACGGTGAAACTGCTACATCACCTTGCCGCCCTCGCGCTGTCCGATCGCCCCTTAATGGCGCATCGCGCCGCATTCTCGGCGCGTGATCTGGTGACATCCCTTCTGAAGGCCGAACCGGAACTGACGTGTTCGGTGATTGCACGACACGTCGCTCGCGAGCCGGAGATGCTGTCCTCCCATCGCGGACAGGTCGCCTACCGTGACGCCTACAACCGCGCGGCACACCAAGAGGAAAAGGCGCGTGCGGCCATGGACCTGCACAGGGCCGTGCTGGAAGGTGACGTCAAGCGCACGGCCGCCGTGGTCATGGAACTGCTGGGCAGGGCGGTTCCGCAAGGCGCCTCGCTCTCGACCGTACGGGACCTGCTGGCGGCTGAAGACGGTGAACCGCTTTGCAAGTTGCTGGCTTCGATGATCCGCACTGAGTGGCGCAACGCGAACGCACACGAGGACTTCCGCTGGGACCCCGTCAACAGCACGCTCCTCCTAGGCGGACAACCCACGGATCTGGAGCAGGTACTGGACGCAGCGATCCGCGCTCGCGCCATCTGTCACGGGTTCGAGCACGGGGTCGCCTTGGCCTACGCCCAGAACGCACCGCTGATCATTTGGGGCGCGGAAGAGTCGAACTATGTCAGCCGAGACCTCTCCATACTCCAGGCAGCTGGAGAATCCAGATTCCCGGTGCTGGACATCCGGCGCTACGGCAGTCTCGTACTGTTGGAAGTACCTGACATCTCCGTTGAGACGCTGAGAGAGGCGTGCCGTGCGCTTCTCAGGGCCGCCTTGGCAGACCCCAGCATTGAGCGCTGGGAACTACGCCAAACCTCTCCCGGCCTGCCACCTCTGTGCGTGGACCGTACGGGAACACATGCCGGACTCCAAGTCGCGGAACCCCTCTGGGAGCTTGCGGACCCCCTTCCTTTCGCCGTTCTCCCTCTACTGGCGAATGCCATGACCAATGCCGGAGAACCTGCCGAGACGGCAGCTTCAACGGTTCTCTGCTTAGCCGCTGCCCATGTGGTCGGAGAACGAGACCGCTTGTTGCCCGCCCTTGCACAAGGCGATTCAGCCGCTAAGGACGAGTTGATCAGCACCGCGAAGCTGATCAGCGGCGGCGCCAAGGCGGCAGCTCAGCTGCTTGAGGGCCCAGCCCGACGCAAGTTGCTTGCCTTCGCAGAAGTCCTTGCTGGCGACTGCCACCGGCTGCGGAGCGCCCGCGCCTTCGAGCTAGTCCACGAGTTCGTGCCGGCGGATCGGGTCCTACGGAGGCATGCGCCAGCTCGGCTGCCGTGGGTCACAACACTCGACGACTCTGCCAGCTGAGATCCTTGACACAGCTCAGATCTGCTTCAGAACCCAGTACGTGCGGTGGGCCAGCGGCCGCGGTGGCTACGGCGCCTATGAAGGGAGGCGCAGCGCTGTGATCGCTGTGATCGAACGTGTCTTCTGGTGTGGGATCTCGTTGAGGCAGGTAGCGATCGTGGATGTGTCGCCCTGAAACGAGACAGTTACGGGGAGAGTCCTAGGGGGGCTCCTTTAACATGGGGTGTCTGAGGAGATCACTACTTTAAGTGACCGTTTTTACACTACAAGTGGCGGGGCGGTCGCCGGGCAGGTCACCCGCGTGGCAGTCGAGGCCATACGGCGGCGCGGACCAACCGGAAGCCTTGCCTCCGCAGCGTCATGCGTGATCTCCTGGAGCTCGTTCAGGTCGGCAAGTACGGAGGATTGGGTCGTGGCAAAGGAGAAGGGGGCGAAAAATACGTATGGCGTGCCCCTGGAGCGGAGCGACTACCTCAAGCTGGACAAGCACAAATACCACTGTGAGCCGGAAAAATTCGGGGAATGGGTCCGGTCTGGTTACGGGAAAGGCAAGCGTCTCGCCGTTGACCTTTTCTCGGGCGCCGGCGGTCTGAGCCTCGGCCTTGAACGAGCCGGATGGACCACCGCTGCGGCCGTGGACTTCGACGAGCGGGCACGCGAGACTCATGCGGTGAACTTCCCCGGAATGAGCCTTCGTGTCGACCTCGGGGACGACGGACAGCGAGGTGCGTTCGTCCAGCGAATTCTTGACTCCGGGGCCGAGATTGACATCGTGGCGGGGGGCCCTCCCTGTCAGCCCTTCAGTCGTGCCGGGCGTAGCAAGATTCGACACTTGGTCGACAACCACAACCGCGACCCGCACGATCTCCGCAAGGAACTGTGGCGCGCCTATGTCGACGTGGTGGAGCAGCTCCTTCCTCGTACTGTCCTCATGGAGAACGTTCCTGACATGGGGCTCGGTGACGATTTCAGCGTGATCCGCATCATCGAGGCAAAGCTGGAGAGCCTTGGGTACGCGACCCAGGTTCGTCTCGTCGATGCGTGGAACTATCGCGTGCCGCAGCACAGGAAGCGCCTGATCCTGCTTGCACGGAGAGATGGTGGCAGCTTCACGTGGGATAAGCCAAAGAAGCAGACCACCCTGCGGGATGCTATTGGCGACCTTCCTGCGATCAAACCGAAGCCTTTGGACGCGGTGGGCTCCCGAATTCTTGATTACGACGAGAGTCAAGAGCCGAAACCTTCTCTCTTCGCCAAGGAAATGCGCAAGAAGGCGGATAAGAGTGTAATCCATGACCACATGACGCGGCGGGTCCGCACTGACGACTTCAAGATCTTCACCATCATGGATTCCAAGACCCTCTACTCCGAGCTGGAGGAGAAGCTGGGGGACGACGAGAAAGAATTCCAGAGGTACGACGCGGAGCAGTTCACGGACAAGTACAAGAAGCTCGACTGGAACGAGTTGAGCCGTACAATCACTGCACACATCGCCAAGGACGGTTACTGGTACATCCATCCTGAAGAGCCGCGAACGCTGACCGTACGTGAAGCCGCGAGGATCCAGACCTTCCCGGACCGCTTTCGGTTCGCAGGCACGCGGAGTGACGCCTTCCGGCAGATTGGCAACGCGGTTCCCCCGCTGTTGGGTGAAGCTGCAGCCCGGGTTCTCCTGCCGCAAGATGCACCCGTCGGACACGAGGCCACGGACAAGTGGCCGAAGGTACGTGAGGAGCTGACTCGCTGGGCCAAGGAGCAGCGCGCTGGTAAGCAGTGGTACCAGTTCCCCAACGGCCGGAAGATGAAGCCGCTCGGGGCTCTAGTCATGGCGGTGCTTTCGGGAGGAAAACTGCATCCGAGCCAGCTCGCCAACGTGATGAACGGTGTTGCTGGACACAGGGAACTGACCCGGGACGTTTACCTCGCCCTCGTGAACGCGGCACCGACAGCAGCAGCCCGCAAGCGTTTGGAAGACCGACTCGGTCCGGTTGTCGACAAGCCGGAGGTCTGGGTAGACGCGGACTCGATCCTTGATCACAGCAAGATGATGGGGCTCAAGCCAGCTGAGCTCGCGTTGTTCAGGCTGCTGGCTGGCGACGACATCATGCTGGTCAACCAGGGTGCGTTGCGGGTGGCTGCGAGGTTGCAGCAGAACCAATCACACCTGACCAACCGACTGACCGAGGGGCGGCTTAACCTCATAAAGCTTCTCGGTGCTGGCCGTGATGCACCGGTGCGCATGGCCGCCATCAGGTTCGTCGGCGAGAACCTGTGCCGGGACAAGCAGCCCGTTTGTGGAAGCTGCCCGCTGAGTGACTACTGCCCAACCCGTCCACAGGAGGACGAGGGAGCCGCAGCCACCTTCGATGCTTTGCTAACCGCAGACTGACAGGTCCTTCCCCGGCAGAACAGGGACGCTGAGGCGTGTGGCGTCGGCGATGTACTGGGTAGCTCGCTCAGCGTCAGCCTTGAGACGACTGCTAGGCGAGGAAACCCTCTAGCGGCAGCCCCAGCTGTTCCGGGACTGCCGCCGCTCACGTCTCGTGGTCAAGGTCGGCGGGAACAGGGTGGAACCCCTGCCGCAGGGCATCTTCGTAGACCTCTATCGCCAGCCTGGCCTGGGCCCCTACGACCCTTCGCCCCTGGGATAGACGCTGCGCGACACGGTCGGCGAGCTGCCTGTCCACGGAGCGCAGGACCCGGCCTTCGCGGGCCCAGTCTGCGAGAGCCTGCCACTCCTCGCTGGGGATGTCCTCGACAGCGGCTTCAGCCTCGTCCGACTCGGTGCTCTCGGGCGACGCGATCTCGAAGGGATCAGCCGTGAGCTCGGGGGCCAACGCGTCGGGAAGCGTCCACGGGATACGGGACACTTCGTCCCAGCAGTCGGGCTTCTTCGCCCACTCCGACACGTGCCGGTCGCTGGCGATCACCGTATCCATGATCAAGGGACAGAGTTCGTCGAGGGCGCCATTCAGGGCGTCCGTAGTGCCCTGTTCGTTCCAGATCCTGTCGAGGTCGATCCGCTTCTTGGCCTCAAGCGAGAGCCGGGCGACCGTGTAGGTCGTGATCAGCCGTTTGTGGCTACCAGCCGAGTGTGTACGGGCGATCCGGTCGGCAGCCTGGAATAGGAGGGAGGTGGCGATGGCGCGCTTGCAGTACTGCACGTCCACGACGGGATCGGACTTCTCGATCCGCTCCATGAAGTGGGCGAAGTTCTTCTGGGCGCCGCGGCTCACCCAGTGCGGGAGCTGTTCCCAGGAGTGCACGAAGGTGGCCAGGTCCGACTTGCTGAATCTCTGCCGTGTCGGCGTGATCAGCTTGAACTTGCGCTGGGCGGCGCGTGACTCGTACTCGGCGGACTTGTCGGTGTACTGGCCCCGTGCCCGCTCGTAGAACCATCGCGTCTCCTGGCCGCTGCCGTCGGTTGCGGGGGCCCACAGGCTGCGGGAGACACGTTCGAAGGCGACGTGGAACTCGTGGTTCGAGCTGAAGTCGACCAACGTCACCTTGTTCTGGGTGTTGGAGTACTGGGAGATCCTCGGAACGATCTCGGAAAGATGGGCGGGATCGACGATCGTGAGCTTCATCTGCACGTGGACCCCGTCCAAGTCCCGCTTGTCACGGGTCAGGACGTGATGCAGCGAGGCGGTGGTCTGGCCGCCATTGACGATTTGGAGGCCGGTCATGCTCCTGATAGCGATGGGACGGCCGGCCTCGTCGGTCTCGAAGTCCACGTCCGAGGCAGTGGCGGTCACACCGTTGTTGTAGGCGAGGAACTGGCCCGGGGCTTTCAGCAGGGTGTCGCGGATGCCCTTGTTTACAGTGCCGCGGGTCTGCAGGAAGGACCGGACGTTGAGCTCGAGCAGGCGGGTCCGGTGCTCCTTGTACAGCTCGGCCAGCTGCCGACCGGGAATCACGGCCAAGACGACCGAGTAGTTCGGCTCGTCACTGTGAGCTGCCAGGCAGGGAAGGGGACGCTCGAAAGCCACCTTGATGGGCTCGCCGATGCTCCCGGATGTCTCGTGCCTGTGGAGCCGCGCGAGGTCCCAGAGCTCGTAGGTGACGGGGATCCCCTCGAACTCCGTGGGCTCCGGGGCGCTCGTCGTGCTGACCCGGTTACTGAGGAGGAAGAGGCGGATCTTCGGAACGTTCGACAACGCCTTCTCCACACCGACGCACATGTCGTGCACGTCGGTGTTGTCCTCCTGGTTGAGGCGGATTGACCCGTGCTTTCCCAGGAACGCGAACAGCCTGCGGAAGAGCCTGTCGGACTCGACCTTGGTCAGCTTGCTGCTCGACGGCGTCAGGTTGAAGTCCGTCGTGTAGAGGTCGAGGCTGGACCCGTCCTCAGGCATGCCGTAGCCGTAGATCTCCAGTCCCCGAGAGGAGTGGTAGGCGAGTGCTGCGTCGGTGACGACACCGGCTTCCTCAAGGATCTCGAGTACGTGCTGGGTGAACGTGTTCGGAATCGAGCCGCTCTCGGCGTCCGCCAGCGCCTGGATGTCGGTGACCAGCGCGCGGGAGTACTCGTGGACGTCGTGCTCAGCCATGGGTTCCTCGGATCAGGTCGACCAGTGTTTCGGCGGTCACGCTGTGGGTGGCCAGGGCCGACACGTCAATGGTGTAGGTGCAGTTGCCGATCCCGGGCGGCAGCGCGGCCTCGACGATCCGAGGGAAGCCCTCCCCGACCGTCCAGAACTCGCTGCGACGCAGGGTGTAGCGATCGTGGTCGTAGAGGTCCCGTTGGTTCGGCAGATAGCCGGCCTGGACCAGCAGGCTCTCGAAGCGCTGTGAGGCGGACGGTGAGGTCAGACGAGCCCGTATCTCGTCCACCAGGCCGTTCAGGCTCATGCCGAGCCCCCGCTGCCGGTCGTCGAGGACGACATGGGCCAGTGCGAGAGGCGTCGAGTCGGCCGTGTCCAGCTGCCGCTCGCTCGCGATCTGCACCGTCCGGGGAGATCGGACCGTGGTCGACTTCACCTCGACCGCAGCGCCAGGCAACTGGAAGTCCTGGTTCGTCTGCCGGGGTCCGGTCCAAGAGCTGATAGCTGTGTGCTGGTCGACAGCAGGCAGTACGTACTCGAGGAGAAAGTGGAGTTCGCCGAAGAGGCCGCACCGAGCCTGTCGGGACAGGCCCTCGCGCGACACAGAGCGCAACAGCTGCTGCCACCCGACGTAGCGACGAACCGCAGCCTCCGCCGCCGTCTCGGTGGTCGGTGAGTCCCGCACCACCTCTGCGATGTCGGAGACGAGCGGGGTGAACACCTCCGTGAGTTCGTCGTCAGTGAGCATGACCTGGAGCTCGTACTGGTTGCCGGACACCGACGACAGGTTCAGCTGCAGGCCACGTGTGGCCGGCAGCTGTTGGACCTCCTGACGTACGGCGTCAGCGGTCCTGGCGTCAGTGCCGAGCAGCAGCATCCGCCGGAGGGCGGGGTGCGTCACCGACACCTGGATGTCGTGTGGGGAGTCGGGGTAGAGCCGCCGGGTGGACCTACCCGGGGTCTGCTGGTGAGCTTCCAGCTCCTGCCACACACTCTCGTCGATCACTCTTCGTCCTCGAAGTCGTCGAACTCCATGTCCTGCTTGAACCAGATGTCGTTCACCACGTACTCAGTCTTCAACTGGTGGCGGGAGAACGGGAAGCTGATTGCGAACCCGACCAGCGGAGCGACCGGCTCGGGGTTTCCCGACGACTTGGCCACCTCGGCAGGGCTGAGGGGATACAGCAGAAGCAACGGCTGGTCAGGGCGGCGCTGGTGACGCAAAGGCCGACCGCGGGGGGTGTCCGGATCGAGCGGTTCCCCCTTCCTGTTGAGCTTGCCCTTCGCGGCTTCCTGCGTGGCTTCCAGGGCACGCTTGCGCTGTTCCGGGGTCAGGTCGCGGAGCTCGTCGGCAGGGCTGAGCACACGCTTGATCGTGTAGCGGCCGGAAACGACGTCCGAGGACCTGGAGTGGCTGCGCGTGATGAGGCCGACGGAATGGCCTGCGATCGCGGCCGGAGCTCCCTCGGGCAGTCGGCTCGCCAGACGGATCGTCCAGTTGCCCAGCTCACCCTGCTTGGCGCACTGGCGTACGTACTCCGCGATGAATGCCGGCCGCACCCGCTGGGCCTGTCGGTCGGTGAGGTAGGAGTCGAGGAAACCTTCGGTGACGTCGGAGGATGCGACGCCGCTCCAGACAATGGTCCCGCTCCGCTCGTCCACCTCCCTGGCGGAGTGCGCATCGAGGCGTGCGACAAACGACTCCAGCAGCTCGTGGTTGCTACGGACCACCTTCTCGGAGAGGTCGAAGATGGTCGTCTCGGGAAGCTCACCGGAGTAGCTGAGGCGGACACGTGTGCCCTGCCTCATCTTGTTGGACGCCGTGATACCGAGGCCTAGTGACGAGGTTCTGACCTTGAGACCGTACTCGCGGGGGGTGAGTCCCACCGCGGACATCTCCTCGACGTCGCGCCGGAGTTCGTCTGTGGCGGCAGTAATCTCCGCGTACTGGCGCTGCAGCGTACGCGTCGTGTACAGCCGACACAGGTCTTCGTAGCGAGGACGGTAGCCGAACCAGCGTCCCATCTGCAGCAAGGTGTCGTACGTCTTGGAGGCACGCAGGTAGTAGCTGACCGACAGCCCTTCGAGGGTCAGACCGCGGGAGAGCTTCTCGCCGCCTACGGCGATGACTGACAGGCCGGTCTCCCGGCGCTCGTAGTACTGGAGGGCGTCCTTCGCCGCACCGTTGACGGCCATGACGGTGATCTTCGCGAGCGCGGCATGGAGATGAGCTTCGACTTCCTCCCAGTCGAGCCTGTCACCGGTCATGTCCTCGGTGCAGGGGACGAAGTCCTCCTCCCAGAGCTGCCGCAGCTCTTCCTCGAGTTCTTCACGTGCGCTGCTGAACCGGTCCTGGAGAACGTCGAAGAGCAGGCGTAGATGGGCGTCGATCTGGTCGCGGACCTGCTGCTGCACAGCGGTGAAGCGGGTCACATGCACCAACATGGAGTTGTGCACGGCGACCTGCCCGCGCGCTCGGCGTGCCGCACAGGTCAGGACGAAGGACCGGATGGCGCGCTGGAGCGACTCTGGAAGGAAGTCGGGAACCTGGAGGTGGGACTTGTGCTTGTCCGGCACCCAGAGGTCCGTGTCCTTGACGTGCCTTATGAGCGGCAGGGGCTCGATGTCCTCCTCGTCGCCGTCGGTCTGCAGACCGAAGAGACGCTCGGGACCAAGGTAGTTTGACGGCGCCCGCAGGGTGCGGATGAAACTCTCCGGGAAGAGGTCGGGGCCCAGCTCGGCATCGTCGGTGTCGGGGTTGATGTAGATGTTCGCGAAGGGAGTCGCGGTGTAGCCGACGTAGGACGCCTTTGTGAAGCTGTTGACCAGCCGCCTGATGGCCTTGTTGATCGCCGACGGGTTGGTGTCTGGGTCCTTAGAGGTGTTCACCCCGGCGTTGTCGGCTTCGTCGTCGATCACAAACAAGGGAAGGTCGGGAACGACCATCCGGCCGGTCTCCGGGTCCTCCACGCCGTGGTTGTCGATGACCCAGTCACGCAGGTTGTCGATGATCCGACGGTTCTTTTTGACCACGAGGACCACCGGGACACTGCCCACCGGCACATTCGCGGAGACCGCCGTCTTCCGGGCGAAGTCCCCCTTCTCGTGACTGGTGGTGAGCGACGCGGCCTTCAGTCGCTTGCCGTGATGCGACATAGCGCCAACACCGATATGACGGTGCGCGTCGTCGTCCGAGCGGAACTGGTACTGGGTGTCGAACCCGAGAAGTCCCTCGTCGATACGGAGCTGGGTCTGGCTGCGCAGGTCATTGTGGATCCCTGCGAACACCACGATGAGCCGGTAGCCGGCGTCGGCTGCCTTCGCGGCGAGCCCGATGAACTGCCCCGTCTTACCGGACTGCACCTGTCCGATCACGAGCCCGGTCCTGCGCCAGATGCCTTCTCGCTGAGGGTCTTCCAGCTCACCGAGAACGTCGTCGGTGCTCTGATCGAGGCGGCGCACGACCTGCGTCGGAAGCTTGGACACGCTCAGCAGGTAGCGCCGGTAGCGGTCCCAGAAATCCCAGTTCCGGTCTGCCTTCGCGTCGGCGAGCCAGGCCACGTGTCCCTCGTCGTTCGTCATCGCCGAGGAATCAGCCTGGAACACGGAAGCTCGGGCCTCGAGCACTTTTCGCACCTGGTCCCGCTCCACGGTGATCCCCTGGGCAGCAAGGATGCTGGCCGCGGTGTTCACGGCGAAGTCCACCTCGGCTGGCGTTGCCTGGCGGTCACCCGGCAGGAGCAGCAACGCGGTCTGCTCTGCCTTTTCGAGACTGTCTTCGGGGGTGGTGCTCACAGCGACCTCCACGGCCGGGTCGGTTGGGAGTGGGGCTACCAGGTGGGTCAGGAGTTCCAGAAACCTTGTTGCTCGTCGAAGGGAGGCATGGAGCCGAGTACTCCCCGGGCGTCCTCAGGGGAGCGGCCCTGCTCCAAGAGCGCCTCGTACACCCGGCGAGCGATGTCGACGGTCTCGGGAGCGGCTGGCCCTGGACCGCCGAAGGGTTCGGGATCGTCGACCGTGTCGGTCTCGTGGAGCATGCGGAGCGCCGTGACCGGGACCGTCTCCTCAAGGAGGCGGAGCATCGAGCGGACGACTTCCGGATTACCCCCTTCGTTGCCCATCGCTGCCTTCACCAAGGGGTGTTTTCTGTTGATGCGCAGAGTGATCCGGCCGTTGTGACGCTTCACGTTCCAGGCAAACCTCAGGGGGTCGCCGTGTGCCCGCGACACCACCTGACCACGCTGTCGTGCGGAACGGGAGGCCGCCTCGCGGGTGTACCTGGCGATCCTCTCCAGGTGACGGCGCAAGGAGACGGGGGGGACCACGCTCGCTTTGCGCACGTCCACGCCCCAGTCCGCGTCGGCCTCCGCAGGGATGTCCACGGCGATCCGCGCGAGGTTGTACTTCTCTTCGCGCTTCAGGCCGCGGATCCCCAGCCAGTCACCGGCCAGAATCAGGCGATCACGGCGGTAGACGTAGAACCCCTGTTGCCCCAGCCATCCCCTCTGCCCGGCAGCCGACTCGTATTCGGCTTCCGAGAGACGCTGTGCCGTCGGGAGGATGAAGGGCTCCACGCGCACCGACTGCGATCCCAACGGCAAAGGCTCCCAGGGAATCCGCTGTACCGACGGGTGCGTGGACAGAAACGGGTCCCACGGGGAGAGATCGGAGCCGCGCACCCGGATCCGGCACCGGACCGGACGCTTCAGGAAACGCGCGAAGACCATCGAGAGATGGGCTTCCGTACGCTCCGCCTCCGCATAGAACTGGGCCTGCATCTTATCGTCGTCGCCGGCCACGGCGGTGTTGTGGTAGCCGGAGAGCTGCTCCCACAGGACGACGGTCCCATGCTGCATGCTTCCCGCGATCCGTCGCAGGAGGGCCATGGTTGTGTCGCCGGGGTCACGGAGTAGCCGCCACTCCTTGTAGTACTCCACGACGCCGAGGTCCCATGTCCGAACGTGCCAGATCCCGTCCATGACTGTGGCTACGGTGAGCTTGCGGCACTGGGAGAACGAGGCGGACTTCAACCCCACACCGAAACGACCGAGGTCCGTGGCACTCCGCTCGGCAGACGGGCCGCGGGCTGCCACTGTCATGGCGGTCACCAGCTCGGGCTCCGTCATCCCCTTGCCGTCGTCCGTCACTGAGATCCAGGAACCCTGTCCGTCCCACGTGAAGTCGACGTCGATATTCTTGGCCTCTGCGGAGACGCTGTTGTCCACAAGATCCGCGACGGCGGCGGGAAGCGAGTAGCCGAGCGAACTGAGCGACGCCACCATGCCGGCAGGGTCGGGCGCGGCAACGTCGAAGTCCATCTTCACGCTCCGTACCCGGTGCACCCGGTCAGTCCTGTGTGGTCGATTCGTCTGTGTGCTCTGCGAAGCGGCACGTGGCAGGACTGCTCGGGCTTCGTGCGGTGAGTGCGCTACAACTCGTCCCGCGTCAGCCGAAATCCCCCGTTCGGAGCATGCTACCGAAAGGGCTGGTCGGGCGTAGGTGATCTTTAAGAAGAGTTGTCCACTGGAGGCCTGCTCAGTCCAGGTCGCGTTCGCCACAACGTCGTTGGTGACACTGGCTGCCACGGGTGGTGGTCACGCTGAGGGGACTGGCCTGGCCCCCTATTGGGCATGGAGCAGGCCATGGGTGAATCGACAGGGGCTCGGCCAAGCCGGGTGGCCGAGCCGGAGTTCAGAGATGTGCTTCCCCGGCGGTGGGCACATTCTCAGGGGTGGCGGCGCGTGCAGCGGCGCTCGGTCCGGCGCTAGCAGGGAACGCTGAGCTGCTGGCTACTGCGGCGGTGCTGCATGACGTGGCTTACGGGCCCGGCTGGAGACGGGTTTCCTGCACCGGTGCGGTCATGCCTCTGTTTCCGGCGACTGTCCGTGTTCCAAGTAGGCAGTCAGGCCGTTCGTTCGGGCCTGGATGCCAGCGGCGATTCGGCGCGCGAGGCGGGGGATGGTGAGGTCCGGCACCTGTTGGGCGCCATGGAAGTCGTAGCCACGAAGCTCGTCCGCTTGGAGTGCGATCTGCTGACGGAGGTCGGCGCTAAGGCGGCCGCCGTCGAAGAGGTAGAGAACCTTGTCTCCTTCTCCCGGGTTCGGCGCCCAGTCGACAACGAGGAGGCGGCCGATGTGGGGTTTGATGCCCAGTTCCTCCTGGACTTCGCGAACACAGGCTTGTCGGGGGGACTCGCCCTGTTCGACATAGCCACCGGGAATATCTCGATAGTCCTTGTACGACGGCTCGACGAGGAGGACTCGATCATCTTCGTCGAAGAAGAGAGCGCCGGCCGCCATGCGGGGGTGGGCCATCTTCGCTTCATGCTCGTTCTCGCTCACGGATTCGACTCTAGCCGCCTGCCACGATGTGGAGCCTTCGGGCCAGGTCCGCCACGGGGTGGGACGGCCGACCTCTGGTACCGCGCATCCAGCCGACGACCAGCTCTCGGCTCATGTAGTGGTGGCGGACCTGTTCGGGGGCGGCCTGTTCAGCTTCCAGCAGGACGGCCAGGGCTTCGTCGGTCCGGTTCCAGGCACTTAGCGCCCTAGCGACTTCGAGGCTGTGCCGCACACGCCGTTCCACTGGCATACCACTGGTGTCGATGCGCGCGCCGAGGTCCGCAGCAATCTGAATGTCACCGAGTTCGCCGGCGGTGGCTACGCAGTGGATCGCCACGTTCGTCGGACCGAAAGCTGTCCACATGTGATTGGCATCGGCGCCGAGTCGCTGCGCGGTCTCGTCGGCCTCTCGGAGAAACGTCTGCGTAGCTGCCCGGTCCTCTGCTCGTGCGGCGGCCATCGCGCCGGTGAGGAACAACGTGCCGTACACCGAGAGGTACTCGTCGTCTGCGGTGCCCAGTTCCGGCTGCATGACGGCTGCCGCGTCGTTCACGAGCTGGACCGCTGCCGTGAAGCGGCCGGTGGCCAGGAGACAGTGCGTAACCGCGCGGAAGAGCGAACCTGTGACCTCGCTTCGGCCGCTGTGCTGCGCGGCTGCCAGACCGCGGTCAGCTGCGATCCATGCCAGCTCGGACTCACCGACCTTGCCCAGCACCATGGCTGCGCCGTGGTAGGCCAAGGCGAGTAGCGCATGGGATTCCGCCCTCTCGTGCCCCGAGTAAGCGCGAGATGCGGCGAGGGCGTCTGTCAGGAGGTGGGGAAGACGTCGAGTGGCGAATCCGTAGCGGGACGCCTGATAGGCGTCAAGGACCTCGCTCACGTTGGAACGAAGGTCCTGTAGGGCAGGTGGCTCGTCTTCGGGTGCAGACCCCAGCAGGGGCGTGAGCTGCTTGTAGTCCATGAGCGCTTCGCGCAACGCGGGGACTGTGCGGTGCCCGCTGTCGGCCGACCACTCCATGAGCGTCGGCTCGGCGAGCAGGTCTCCAAGGGAGACATCGAGGGCTTCGGCGAGTGAGGTGATCACCGAGAGGCGATCAAGCTCGATCCGATTGTTCTCCGCTTTGCTCAGCCAGTCCGCAGTGCGACCGACGAGGCCGGCCAGTACCTCTTGGGAGAGGCCGCGCCGCCGCCGGTACCAGGCGACGCGCTCGCCGATGGTCAGGTTCTCTGTCATCCCTCGCATGTCCTGATCATCACCTCGTGGCCGAAGTGGACCCCGGAAGGATTTTCCGGGGTGTCGTGGGGCGCCCTGGCTACTGTCGCAACAGACCGAGAAGGCCGCTGGGAGATGCAAGCAACTCGACTTGCAACAAATGACTTTGGCCAATGACACCCGTCCGCCGCCCCCCGAGAGGCCACCTCATCAGTGAGGCCGGAAGAGGGCATGTCCGACGTCAATCGGTGTATGCGGCAGGCAGTTCAGCAAGAGGCGATCACCACTGCGGCGATCGACGTCCGGTCTACTTCGGAACGGCTCCGAACAGTGACAGCACGAGTGGGAGTAACGCGGATGAAAACCGACTCTCGAACGTCTCGAACAACAACGGCCTCGGTCCCCAGGCCGCCGACCCTCCGCTGTGTCGAGGATCCGCTGGGGCGGGCTTCCGCTCGCGATGTCCGCCCTGCTGCTCGTCGGCGCAACCTCGTCGTGGTCGGTTTCGACGAGATCGTCGCCAACAAGTACCTGCCCTGCATCAGGGAGGCCATCGAAGCCGGCCACGTCGACTCGTACTCCGTCATCGATCTGGAATCGGAGAGGTCGACGATCGAGGAACGCCTACAGGGTGTCGCCCTGAAGCCTCGGGAGGTCGTCTACCTTCCGGGCAGCGACGCGGCCACACAACAGACGCAGCCGGAGCTGATCGGAGCCGCCCTCAGGCAGCTTCGTCTGCCGGAGCTGCCGATGAAGGTGTACATCGCGACCGAGGTGCGGGCGCACGAAGCCTATCTGCGCTATTGCGTCGAGAACGGCATCGATTCACTGGTGGAGAAGCCGGTCCTGGCTCCGGTGGTGGGTGGCCGGTTCGCGCCGTCCCGGATCACCGAGGTCATGCAGGAACTCATCGCCCAGGCCGGTCGTACCGGTGCCAAGCATTCCGTGATGACGCTGAGTCGGTATCACCGTATCTACAACGGGGAGTTGCTCCGATCGCTCGAAGAGCGGGTGCGGGACTGGCAGGCCCCGGTCACGTCATTCCACCTGCGAGCCGCCGGCGGCGTGTGGAACCTCCAGCACGAGTACGAGTCGCGGGACGACCACCCCTACCGGTACGGCTACGGGATGGTGATGCACGGCGCGTACCACTACATCGATCTTGCCGTGCAGTGCCTGTCCCTCAACAAGCTCGTGTTTCCCGACCGCCGCTTCAGGCTCGAAGTCAGCTCGTTCGGCGCCTTCCCGACCGACCAGCACCTCCGGATCCCGAATCCGGCCGCCCGCCGGTTCGAGGACGGCCACTCGCGCTGGCCGGACGCCGAGAGCCTGGCGCATTCCTTCGGCGAGACGGACATCACCACCACGTTCCGGCTGGTCGACGTCGAGTCGGAGCGGACCCTGACCGTCGGAACGCTGTCCTTCGAGCAGACGACGCCGTCCATCCGCAGCTGGCAGGACCTCCCGGATGACGTCTACAACAAGAACGGGCGCACTTCCAGCGTCGACCTCGAAGCCCAGCTGTCGACCCTCTACTCCGCACACGTCCACTGCTACGACGTGCCCCGCGGGCAGAACGCGGACAAGATCGACGCCTTCGCGCGGCTGACCACGAGGGCGAACGCCTCTTTGCTGCCGGAGGAGCGGTACACGTCGGTCAAGATGTTCGACGGGTTGTTCCACAGCGACAGCAACAGGCAGCTCATGGAGAACTGGCTGCGGGGGACTGAGAACAGGAGCTTGCTCTCGGCACACCTGCTGCCGATGAAGGTCACCGAGGCGCTGGCCACCTCTCTGCTCACGCCCGGCCGGGCCGTCGAGATCGCCGAGTTCTAGGTGCCTGTCCTCGCTCATACCTCAACCCCAGGTGGTGCTCCTTGCCTGTGCAGCACTCGAAGGCGTTGCTTCACGCCTTCTACGCAGACGCGTTACGGAACGGCCGGAGCACCGGCGAGGAGCTGCGCGCGCCAGTCCCGGCACGATTCCTCGCCCTGCTGGGTTCCCTCCCCGCTGGCACTCCGGGTCTGGCTCTGGACCTCGGGTACGGCGCCGGGGCGTACACCATCGCCCTGGCAGAGGCCGGGTTCACCGTTGTCGCGGTGGACCAGGCCCCGGCCGAGCCGTTGCTCCAGCGGCTCTCGGAGTACGAGGACCTGGCGGAGCGGGTCACGGTGGTGGAGTCCCTCATTGAGCAGTACCCCATCGAGGAGGACTTCGGCGTGCTCGTCGCCAAGGACGTTCTCCACTACCTGTCACAGCACGACGTCGAAGCTCTGCTCACCCGGGCCGTGCAGAGTTCCCGCTCGGTCAACTTGCACTATCTGGAGGTCTTCACCGCGATCTCCCGGACTGACGTCCACGGCGTCCAGATCCACATCGAGGGCGAGGCCCTGTACACGCCCGAGTCCTTCAGCCACGTGCTGGAGCGGATCTACGAGGGATGGGACGTCACCATGCGCTGGGACGACCACACCGAGCAGGACACACGCTCGCGGCGCACCTACTTCAAAGCGGCTCGCGCGACCGTCATAGCGGCGCGCAGGTGCCCGGCTCCAGTCGGCACCGCAGCCATGAGCGGAAGGGAGACAGCGTGACCATCCCGGAATTGGGAGGCATCAGCTTCGTTGTCCCCTGCCACAACGCGGGCGACTACCTCATCGAGGCCGTGGAATCTATCGTCGAGCAGCCTCTTCGACGTCCTTACGAGGTAGTGATCGTGGACGACGGGTCCGACGACGACACGACTCTGGAGGCCATAGACACCTGCGCCGAACTGCCTGGCGCCCGCGTCGTCCGGCTCGACCAGCGCCAAGGGCATCACGTGGCCAGGAACGCCGGCGTGGCAGCCGCGCGGATGGAGTATGTGATGCAGGTGGATGCCGACGACCGGCTGGCCACCGAACCGCATCTCCTCAGGGAAGGGTCCTACCCGGACCGGGCAGTGGAGATCCTCGAGTCCAATGCCGAGACGGCGTTCGTGCACACGATGTCGTGGATGTTCGGCGCCTTCGAGGGATTCACCATCTCCTCGTACCCGTGCCGCGAGGAACTGGTGGTGCGCAAGCATCATGTCCCGACGTCGATAGTCTGCCGGCGGGCCGATGCTCTCGAATGCGGGCTGTACGACCCGAAGGTGCTCAAGTGGGGTGACTGGGCCTTCGCGGTCAACCTGTTGGCCAGCCGCTACAGGCGAGGGGCAGGCAACAACATCCACTGCGTGGCCGGCCCGTTCTACGAGTACCGAGTGCACTCACGGGTCGATCGAGTGTCCGATGCGGAGATCTCGGAGCTCGACATGACCCTCCTCGTCGTGGAGAAGAACCTGGACTTCTTCCGGGACCGACTGGACCGTAACGACGGGGCTGTCGAGATCGCACTCGACGTGCTGGGCCAGAAGCCGACGCGCCTCGACGACCTCATGAACATGGCGAAGTTCGATCTCCATCAGGCCCAGATCGTCGCGGAGCAACGCGAGTTTTCTCTGTCGAGCCCGTACGAGACGCTGCGAATTCCGTAGCGTCACAGCCGAGAGCCCGATGCAGAGGGTGTCCGAGGCCGAAGATCCCTAAGGGGCCCAGACCTTGCGGTCTGGGCCCCTTAGGGCGTGTGCCGGCGCCTACTGCGGCGGCAGCTTGTCCAGCTGGGCCTGGAGCCGGGCGATGTCCGTCTCGGCCTTGGCGAGGCGGCCCTTGATCTTGTCCACGACGTTGTCGGGGGCCTTGGCGATGAACGCCTCGTTCCCGAGCTTCGCCTCGGCCTGCTGCTTCTCCTTCTCGGCGGCGGCCAGGTCCTTGCTCAGCCGCTTGCGCTCGGCCGCCACGTCGATGGTGCCCGACAGGTCGAGGGAGACCGTGGCGCCGGCCACCGGCAGGGAGGCGGTGGCGGCGAAGCCCTCGCCCTCTGGCTGGAGGCGCAGCACCTGGCGGATGGCCGCCTCGTGCGGGGCCAGCGCCGTGCCGTCGAGCTCCAGGCGGGCCGGAACCTTCTGGCCCGGCTGCAGGCCCTGGTCGGACCGGAACCGGCGGACCTCGGTGACGACCTGCTGGACGAGCCCGATCTCCTGCTCCGCGGCCTCGTCGCGGAACCCGGAGTCCTTCGGCCACTCGGCGATGACGACCGACTCGCCGCCCGTGAGCGTGGTCCACAGGGTGTCCGTGACGAACGGGACGATCGGGTGGAGCAGCCGCAGGGTGACATCGAGGACTTCGCCCAGGACGCGTGCCGAGACCTTGGCCTGGTCGCCCTCCTCGAAGAACGTCGTCTTCGACAGCTCGACGTACCAGTCGAAGACCTCGTCCCACGCGAAGTGGTACAGGGCGTCCGCAAGCTTGGCGAACTGGTAGTCCTCGTAGTACGCGTCCGCCTCGGCGACGACCTTGTTCAACCGCGACAGGATCCAGCGGTCGGCCGCTGACAGCTGCTCGGCGGGCGGAAGCTCACCCTCGACCGTGGCGCCGTTCATGAGCGCGAAGCGAGTGGCGTTCCAGATCTTGTTGGCGAAGTTGCGGGACGCCTGGACCCAGTCTTCGCCGATCGGGACGTCGACGCCCGGGTTGGCGCCCTTGGCCAGGGTGAAGCGCAGGGCGTCGGAGCCGTACTTGTCCATCCAGTCCAGCGGGTTGACCGTGTTCCCGAACGACTTCGACATCTTCTTGCCGAACTCATCGCGGACCATGCCGTGGAACGCGATCGTGCGGAACGGCGGCTGGCCGTCCATCGCGTACAGACCGAACATCACCATCCGGGCGACCCAGAAGAACATCAGGTCATAGCCGGTGACCAGGACGGAGTTCGGATAGAACTTCTCCAGGTCCGGGGTCTTCTCCGGCCAGCCGAGCGTGGAGAACGGCCACAGGCCGGACGAGAACCACGTGTCGAGGACGTCGGTGTCCTGCGTCCAGCCCTCGCCCGTGGGCGGCTCCTCGTCGGGGCCGACGCAGACCAGCTCGCCGTCGGGACCGTGCCAGACGGGGATGCGGTGACCCCACCACAGCTGGCGCGAGATGCACCAGTCGTTGAGGTTGTCGACCCAGTCGAAGTACCGCTGCGACATGTCGGCCGGGTGGATGTCGACCCGTCCGTCGCGGACCGCGTCGCCAGCGGCCTTGGCAAGGGTCTCGACCTTGACCCACCACTGCAGCGACAGGCGGGGTTCCAACGTCGTCTTGCAGCGCGAGCAGTGGCCGACGGAGTGGACGTACGGGCGCTTCTCGGCGACGATCCGGCCCTCGGCGCGCAGGGCGGCGACGATCGCGGAGCGCGCCTCGAAGCGGTCCAGGCCCTGGAAGGGGCCGTGGACGGTGATGATGCCGCGCTCGTCGAGGACCTCGATGGATTCGAGGCTGTGGCGCTGGCCGATGGCGAAGTCGTTCGGGTCGTGCGCCGGGGTCACCTTGACGGCGCCGGTGCCGAACTCCGGGTCGACGTGCGTGTCGGCGACGACCGGAATGCTTCGGTCGGTCAGCGGCAGCTTGATCTGCTTCCCGATCAGGCGGGCATAGCGCTCGTCGTCGGGGTGGACGGCGACGGCGGTGTCGCCGAGCATCGTCTCCGCGCGAGTGGTGGCGACGACGATGGTGTCCTCGCCCTCGCCGTACTTCATGGAGACGAGCTCGCCGTCGTCGTCCTGGTAGTCGACCTCGATGTCGGAGATGGCCGTCAGACAGCGGGGGCACCAGTTGATGATGCGCTCGGCGCGGTAGATCAGCCCGTCATCGAACATCTTCTTGAAGACGGTCTGGACGGCCCGGGACAGGCCCTCGTCCATGGTGAAGCGGTCCCGGCTCCACGCTAGCCCCTCGCCGAGGCGCTGCATCTGGCCGGCGATCTGCCCGCCGGACTCGGCCTTCCACTCCCACACACGCTCGACGAAGGCTTCGCGGCCCAGGTCGTGGCGGGACTTCCCCTCCTTGGCGAGCTCGCGCTCGACGACGTTCTGGGTGGCGATACCGGCGTGGTCCATGCCGGGCTGCCACAGCGTCTCGTACCCCTGCATGCGCTTGCGGCGGGTGAGGGCGTCGATCAGCGTGTGCTCGAAGGCGTGGCCCAGGTGAAGTGAGCCGGTGACGTTCGGCGGCGGGATGACGATCGTGTACGCCGGCTTCTCGCTCTTCGCGTCGGCCTCGAAGTACCCGCGCTCTACCCAACGCTCGTACAGCGCCCCCTCTACCTCGGCTGGCGCGTACTGGGTCGGCAGCTCATGGGTAGGCGTCGGCCCGCTATTGGGGCTCTGTGGAGTGTTGTCGGTCACGACGGTCATTCTAGGCCCGTGACACCTCTGCCCTCGCCTGACTTTCGCTGGGCGGAGGGGCTGCCACAGGGACGCAAAGGTGGCCGCACGGATGAGATTCAAGTGTGACCAAGAACACGCCCGTGCGGCCGATGTTCATCGTACCTCGCCCGGCCGAAGGTCTCGTACGGGGAGGTGGCCCCGCCTCATGGGACGGAGGGGGCCTTGCCCCTGTGTCAGTCCTGGTACGGGAGGAGCCTGTCGGCGCCCCTGGCGATGGTGGTGGCCAAGCGGCCGTATTCGAGGACGTCCTCGTGGGTCATGAAGGGGATCAGGACTTCATGGTGCTTCCGGACGTACTTGAGCAGGAGATCGGCCATTGCGTACGAGGCCGCTTTGGCGTCGGCTCCTGCCTCGGGGTCGTGGACGTGGACGCCGGCTGCTTGGAGCTCTTCGATGGTGGCGTTGCGGACGATGGCCTGTTCCTCCTCTGTGAAGAGGCGCCCGTCAAGGTGGCGGTAGACGAGGGAGCCGGAGGGGGTCTTGAAGTTCGTGTCGAACAGCAGGGCCATGACGTGGGGGCGCGGGGTGGCTGCGGGCATAGAGGTGCTCCTCAAGGAGGTGGGCTGGGGCTCTGTATCAATGGTCTGGAGAATCCCCGGTTTGGCTGACCGGGGATCGTCGGCTATGTCTGTCGGCCCTGTCCTGCAAGGAGGGCCGCCTCCCGTGGGACGGAATGCCGGACGCCGAGTGCACCGCCTCGGAGCTCAGCGTCGCGGACGGATCGGCGGGGCTGACGGCGGGGTAGGCGGCTGCGTGCCGTGTCCCGACTGGCTGTCCCACGATGCCGTTGTGCGTCGGCGGGCGGCTTCGGCTCGGGAGTTGGGGCTGGGGTTGCGGCTGGTGTGCTGGAGGCGGGTGATCAGGACGCGGGCGGGTTGGCGGGCTGTGCTCAGTTCGCGCTGGGCTGCGGCCTCCTTCAGGAGCTTGTGCGGTTGATGGCCTCGGGCTTCGGCGTCGGCTAGATGAATGAGTCCAAGGGGTGTCGTCGCGGTCAGTGATCGTAGGCGGTCAGTGACCGCTTGACGGGTTGCCCCGTCTTGTCGTTGAACCAGATCGCGGCGGTTAACGCCAGGATGCGGAAGAGG
>NZ_JASISO010000065.1 GCF_030063135.1 Streptomyces sp. G-G2 | reverse complement strand
CCAGACCACCTCATCCGCCGACTCCGACATGGCCTCCGTCAGATCCAATACCGCAGCGACATCATCGACGGATGCCTCGCCGCGACCGGCCTCACACCCACGACACCACGCCTACAACCTCAGTAGACGGACAAGGAGTAGCGGTGGCAGCGGCTGGCGGGGCGACGACCCGATCCTGGCAATGGCACGGCGCGGCCGCCCTGACCTCAGCCGTCTTCCCTGCCGTGTTCGTGCAGGCGACGCTCCTCGCCAACTGGAACGTGGACCACCCAGTGGTCGTTCCCGGCGACGACTCACCTGGCGGCGGGAACATGGGGAACGTGATCGCCGTGCCGATTTTCGCCGTCGCTGCCATCGTCTGCCTGCTGTTCCCGCTGCTGTGGGGGATCGCGGCCTTCCGCACGTGGAAGGCCGCGGCGGTGAAGGATCTGCCGGCGATTTCCACCGTCCTGCAGGGGGCTGCCTTGCTGGTGGCCCTTCCGGTCGCCATGACCCTGCCGTACAACTGGGCCGACGTCACAACACTCGTCGCCGCGGAACTGTTCGCCCTAGGCGTCGCCCTGAGACCGCGTTGGTCGCTCCGGACAGCGACCTCCTAGAGCCTGTGTGATGGTGTGATCAATCTTCGGGTTCCGTCCTCGGACGGGGGCAGGATCAGGTAGGTCGCTGGGTGTGACGCGGAGTCAACTCACCGGCAATCAATGGAAGTTCATCGAGCCCTACCTGCCCTACCTGCCGATCGGCGGGTTCGGCCCATACCCCGAGCGGCTGCGGAAGCAGTTTGAGGGGGTGATCTGGCGGTTCCGGTCCGGCGCCCAGGGACGGGAGATGCCCTGCGAGCTCGGTCCTTGGCCGACGGTCTACGGCCGCTTCCGGGTCTGGAGGGGCGCCGGCATCTTCACCGCGCTGTTGGAAGGCCTGATCGCCGAGGCCGCCCGCCAGGGAAAGACGGACTTGTCCGTGTTCAGCGTGGACTCCACCACCGCCCGCGCCCACCACGACGCCGCCGGGATACGCATCGGCAAGGAGGACGTGGACGCCCTGGAGGAAGCTGCCGCCGAGCAGGAGCAGGCCCGGCAAAAAAGGGGGCGGCCCGCAGGAGCAGAACGGGCAGGGCAGCGGAAACGACCCCAAAAAAGGAAGAGCGGCGACACATCCGGCGACGGCGCAAGCTCCGCTTGAAGGAAGCCCTGCTCGGCAGGGCCCTAGGCGGGCTGACCAGCAAGGTTCATCTCGCCGCGGGCCGCAAATGCCATCCGTTGTCGCTCGTCCTGACCGCAGGGCAGGCCGCCGACAGCCCGCAGTTCGTCCCCCTGCTGCAGAAGGTGCGCATCCGTCTGCCCGTCGGCCGTCCCCGCACCCGCCCCGACGCGGTCGCCGCAGACAAGGCCTACTCGTCCCGCGGCAAACGCTCCTGCCTGCGAAAACGCAACATCAAGGCGGTCATCCCAGAGAAGAAAGACCAAGCGGCCAACCGGAAGATGAAGGGCCGTAGGGGCGGCCGGCCCCCAAAGCCACGACGCCGGTCTATACAAGGAGCGGAACCCCGTCGAGCGCCTGATCAACAAGCTGAAGGCCTGGCGGGGCATCGCGACTCGATACGACAAGACTCCCGAAAGCTACCTCGCCGTCCTCCCCTCCGCGCCTCAGTCATCTGGATCAACGACCTCCTACAGGAACCTGGTTGATCACGACTCCAAGCAGGTCCTAATACGGTCGCGTTCGTGCCGTTCGGCCAGTGTTGGCAGTCGCCCGGCACGGCCTGCGAGCCGCTCGGCGAGGGGAGGTGGAACCACCCCTGAGGCGGCCTGCTCCCCCAGGGCCCACCCGTTCTGGGCAAGGAGCCCCGCGTGTTCGACGGTTCGAGCGATAGTCGCGCAGGAGGGTTGGCACCGGTCCAGTCTCGTCGGTGGCTCTGGCGGTCACGGCCGAGGGCCGGCGTGTCAATCCCCTGGAAGCGTAGAGACCTTCCTTATGCGGCTTGATCCTTCTGATGGTGCCGGGCACGTGCTTCGCTGATGGTTCGTTCGAATTCGATGGGTGCCAGGCCGGCGGCCCCGCTGTGGCGTCGGCGCGGGTTGTAGAAGTCGGTGATCCAGGTGGCGATCTTCAGCCGGGCCTCGGTGCGGGTGGCGAAGTGGTGCCGGTGGATGTACTCGACCTTGACCAGCGAGTTGAACGACTCAGCGGCGGCGTTGTCCAGGGCTGATCCGACACGTCCCATGGACTGCACCACTCCGAGCCTGTCGCACAGGCTGTTGTACGCCTCGCTGGTGTATTCGCTGCCGCGGTCACTGTGAAAGATCACGCCGTCCACGTCGCCGCCCCGGGTGACGGCCGCCATTTTCAGCGAGGCCCCGACCAGGGCAGCGTCGTGGTGGGCGCCCATCGCGTAGCCGAGCAGGCGTCGCGAGAACAGGTCCAGGACGGTGGCGAGGTACAGCTTGCCCTCACCGGTTTCGATCTCGGTCATGTCGCCGACCCACAACACGTCAGGCGCGACCGCGTCGAATCTGCGACGCACCAGGTCAGGGGAGGCGCGGCGCTTGCCCTGACGGGTCAGCGAGCGGCGTCGGCGTGGCGGCTTGCGGCCCTGGAGCCCGAGGTCGGCCATGATCTCGGCGACCGTGTTCACCGAGACCTGCCAGCCCTCGGCCCACAAATCCAAGGTGATCCTCGGCGAGCCGTAGGTGTCGCCCGACTCGCGGAAGAAGTGCGTGATCCTCTCTTCCAGCCGCATCCTCCTGACCTCGCGTTTCGTCGGCTCGGCCGGTCGGCGGCGCCATTTGTAGAACCACGCCTGCGACACGCCCAGCGCGCGGCAGGCAACGGTGTGCGGGATGTCGTACCCGGTCCTCTGGTCGCTGATCACCCCGACGAGCAACGCCGGGTCCCCCTCAGCTACTTCACCCAAAGGACCATGCAGCGTTTGAGGACATCGCGCTCCATCGCCAGCTCCTTGTTGTCCTTCTTGAGCACCGAGATCTCCCGGCGAAGCCGGGCCAGCTCCTCACGCTCGGGCACGCTCAGTACCCCGTCCCCGCCGGCCCTCCTGGCCCGCGACACCCAGCTCGCCAGCGTCGTGTCATTGATCCCGAGCTCCAGCGCGACCTGCGCGATCGGCCGACCCGTCTCGGCCACGATCCGCACAGCCCCCTCACGAAACTCCGCGTCGAACTTCCGTCGCTTCTCCGCCATGACTCTCAACTTCCCCTGCAGTCAAGGCTCCACGCTACGAGGGGAAGGTCAGGCGGGACATCCTCGGACTGTGGGCCGGCGACGGCGGCGAGGGCGCCAAGCACTGGATGCACGTCCTCCCCGAGATCAAGAACCGCGTGTCGGCGTATTCCTCTGCGTGCTCCGCCAAGTACAGACAAACGTGCACCGCTTGGCGGTCGGCGAGGTGGTCAGGATTGGCTGGCCGTCGGGCAGTGTTGGGGTCTCTGCGAGGGCTGTCATGATCTCGGGCATGGACGAGATCACCAAGGTTCTGAAGCGGGAGTTCGATGCAGAGGAGGGGAGCTTCCTGCTGCGGCTGCGCGGGGATCTGGAGTGGGACCGGGCTGCCTTCACCTGCTTGGAGCGGGCGATGCGAGCCGCATGCGAACGACTCCAGTCTGACGAGAAGCTCGATCGATGGGTTGCTGAGGGGTTCTATGAGGTCGCGACCCGGGTTCCGTCGTGGACGTCACACCCGAACTTCCCAAAGCCGGCGTCCGATGCCTACTTCGCGGACTGCATCGAGCGAGTCGGGGATCTCGCCAACTGGTTCTTCCGAGGCTGGCACGACTACTCCGAGGGACATGTCTGGAGTGACCTGTGAAGACTCAGTGGGTCAGGCCGCGGCGTCCCGGTCGCGCTCGATGGCGGCAAGTCGGTTCTTGAGTCGGTAGCTGGGGCCGTTGATGGACACCAACGGAACGCAAAGCTGTACTTGACGGTCACTCTGGCATCCGGGGAGCCGGTGGAGGGGTTGTATTCGCGCCCTGAGCACCGTCGGCGTCTTCGCCGGCCCATCGTCGAGAGGGCCCCGGATGTGCACTGATCGCTGTCGCATTGTTCAGGGAAGTATGCCGCGCCAGGGCTCGGGAATTCGGCTTGCGGTGCCGTCAACGGGGCGTGCGCCGTGGGTAGTCGGGGCGCGTTCGAAAGGTGCGGCGGGAAACAGTCGACACGGGCTGTTGGACGTCCTACCGTCCGAGGTAGGAGGCGGCGCCGATGAGCGAGGTCGCGAGATTGCGGGCCCTGGAAGTTTCCGGGCTGCTCCACCCGAATGCGCCGGCCGTGACCGCGGTGCCGTTCCGCGAGGGCGGGTTCTTCCTGGCCCAGGACAAGGTCCAAGTCAAGTACGAGATGCTGCGCGTGCAGGCGGTCGAGGAGTGGGACGTGAGTGCCGCAGCGGCGGTTCATGGATACTCGCGTTCTGCGTTCTACCTGGTCAAAGCGGCCTTCGAGGCGCAGGGCATGGCGGGGTTGCTGGACGGCAAGCCGGGGCGGCGCGGGCCGGTCAAGGTCACCGAGGGCATCGTGGCTTTCATTCGTGCGGCACCGAAGGGCACTTCGGGGGCGGTGCTGGCCGACGGGATCGAGCAGGTCTTCGGGGTGCTGCTGCACCGGCGCACGGTGGAACGGATCCAGCGGCCGTGACCGCGGCCGTGGTGTCGGGGCGGGACTGGTTCCCGCTGCCGGGCAAGGACGCGCAGGCCGAGTACGAGATGCTGCGCAATCACGTACTCGAGTACGGGCAGATGCCGTCTTCGCTGGCGGCGGCCCGGTTCGCGCGCCGCGGGCTGGCCGGCCTGATCGTCTGGCCTCGTGGTGAGACGGTCTTCCGGGCCGAGCTGTCCGGGGCACGCCGTCCGGGGTGGACGCCGCACCACGATCCGCGGCAGGACGCTCTTGCCGGCGCGTTTGCTGTGCTGCTGGACGCCGCCGACCGCCTGGGCCACGAGTGTGATGAGACGGGGAGGTGGGTGCGATGAGGGCGGCGCTCTATGCCCGGGTGTCGACCGAGAGCCAGCAGGCCCGCGGCACCATCGGCTCCCAACTGGCCGTGCTGCGCGAGCGGGTGGCCGCCGAGGGCGACGAGCTGGTCGCGCAGTTCACCGACGACGGCTGTTCCGGTGCCCGGCTGGACCGGCCGGGACTGGACGCGCTGCGGGATGCGGCCGAGGCCGGCATGTTCGAGCGGGTGTGGTGCCTGTCGCCGGACCGGCTGGCCCGCGTCTATGCCTACCAAGTCGTGGTCCTGGACGAGCTGGCCCGGCTGCGGGTGAAGGTGACCTTCACCGATGCCCCGCCGATCACGGATGATCCGCAAGCGGTCCTGCTGACGCAGGTCCAGGGTGTGATCGCCGAGTACGAGCGGGCGAAGATCGCCGAACGCTACCGGCGGGGCAAGCTCTTCCGGTCTCGTGCCGGCGAGGTGATCTCCTGGCGCACCCCTTACGGCTACCGGCGTCTGCCTCGCGACGGAGAACGTGCCGCTCACCTGGAGGTCTTCGAGCCGGAGGCCGCCGTGGTCCGCCGGATCTTCGAGGACTACACCGTGCGTGACTTGTCGATGCGGGAGATCGCCCGCGGGCTTGCCGCCGATCAGATCCCCACCCCGAAGAAGGGCAACGGCATCTGGGGCACCTCCACCATGGCCCGGCTTCTGCGCAACGAGGCGTACATCGGCAAGGTCTACTTCAACCGCACGGAAAGCGTTCCCGACCCCCGTCACGGTCACCGCCCGCGCCAGACTCCCCGGCCGAGGGAGGACTGGATCGCGATCACGGTGCCCGTGGTCGTCGCGGAGGAGATGTTCGCCGCGGTCGACCACGTCACCCGGGACAACAGCAAGTGGAGCCCCCGCCGGACCGAGCCCGGCCAGTGGATGCTGCGCGGGCTGATCAAATGCGGCTCCTGTCACGTCGGGACCAACTGCCACAAGATGCGCGGCCGCAACGGCACCTGGCACCGCTACTACTACTGCCGCAACCACGATCCCATCCGCGCGGGCGGCAGCGATCGTCGCTGCACCGAGCGCAACATCCGAGCCGACGTCCTGGACGCCTTCGTCCTCGACCAGATCCGCCAGGCCCTCCTACGCCCCGATGTCCTCCTCGCCGGGCAGCACGCGAGGGCCCAACACACCTCCGACGACGAGCTGTTGGCCCGAGAGCTGACCGGCCTCGACCGAAAGCTCGCCGCCGCCCAGTCCGAACGCAGCCGCCTGGCCGACCTCTACCAGACCAACCTGATCGATCTCCCTGACCTGCATCGACGTGCCGTCCTGATCGACCACCGGCGCCACGACCTGGCCGAGCGTCGAGACACGCTCGCCGCCCGCCGTCAGGAGCTTGCCCAGGCGGGACAGCTCCACGACAGGATTACCGGCTTCGCCCAGCGAGCACGTATCGGCATCGATGCGCTCAACTTCGACCAGCAACAAGACCTACTTCGCAAGGTGATCGAGGAAATCGAGGTCACCGGCTGGCACGTCAAGATCCACCTACGGATCCCCCTGGACGAGCCGCCATCCGAGCCATCGCCGCCACCCACTCCGCCTTGCCGGCCCGCACCGTCCAGCCGAGACCGTCTGCGTTCCGTTGGTGGAGATCACGTCGCAGTGGTGCAGGAGGCGGTCGAGGATGGCGGTGGCCAGGACCTCGTCGCCGAACACCTGTCCCCATTCGCTGAAGGTCTTGTTCGAGGTCAGGATGATGGAGCCCTTTTTGTAGCACTTTGAGATCACCTGGAAGATTCGCGGCCGCCACCTGAACCCCGACGGCACCGGCCTTGAGCCTTCCGAGTGCTACCTGATCCCTGCTCGACCCGACCCGAACGCTCCACCACCGATCACCGGGGCCGCACCTGTGCCAGTGCGCGACGACGAGGAAATCAGCAGGCAACAGCTCCTCCGAGGCCTGTGACCGCCTCGGCGTCGACACACGCTTCCTGTAGCCGTCACCTTCGCTGCCGTGGCGTGACGTACGTCTACCAATCCGAGCTGCTGGCTGCTGATCGGATCACGCTCCGCCCCCACATCCAGGTGGGGGCGGGCGCGAACCTCGCAATGCTGGAAGGCGCCGAACTCGCCGAGTCCATCGCCACCGACCCTGGCGATCTGGACGAGGCCGTCCGCGCCTTCGAAGAGCGGATGTGGGCGCGGGCCGGCAGGTGGGCGAAGATGACGACGGCCGGTCTGGAACGCCTCGTGAGCCCGGACCCCGCCGTAGCCCTCGCCCTCTTCGACCAAGTCCAGCCGTCCTGACTGCCAAGCGCGAGAGCACCAGCACTGACAGCTCGCCACGGCGGTGCGTCGAGGATGGACTTCGGCCAAGAAGCCGGGGTGCTTTGACGATCGCGCTCGCATGTCCGGGAGGGGCGCTACGTCAGCCACTCGCCGTCGACGACCATCAGATCCCGTCCCGTGATCTCGTTGACCTCGCGCCAGGTCTGGATCAGTTCCGGCCGGATGCGGAAGTACGGGTAGTTGCGCAGCTTGCGGGGGTCGAACCCGGTCTTGGCCGCGAACGCGTCGCCGACCTCGTCGGTGATCCCGTCGGCGACAACCGCGGATCCTTCGATCAGGACCACGTCGCGGGTCGGCCCGACCGTGAGCCGGATCCGGCCGCCGGCACGGAGATTGCGGGCCGTGGGGTTGCCGGGCGCCGTCGAGATCAACAGCGTCTCGCCGTCCCAGAGGAACGACAGCGGCACCAGATACCGCGTACCCGCTCGGTCGGCGGTGGCCACCCAGGCGTCGACGTCTTCGTCGAGGCGGCGCCGGGTGTCTTTCATGCGCTGCGCGAGCGATCGAGGCGGGGCGGGGCGGGGCGGTCATGGCGTCGGGTCTCCAGTTTCGGATACGCGTGGTGAGAATGGTCGGTCGCCTGGTCCGGGGGTCACACCGCCGGGCCACGGAGCTCAGCTCGCTGCCTGCTTGGCCAGCCTGGCGATCCGCTCCTCGTCGGAGGGAGTCGGCGTCGTCCGGGCGAAGGGGGTCGGCCACACGGTGCCGTCGTCGAGGTTGACGGTCGTCACTTCGCTGGATGTGGTGTTCCTGCCGGTGGGGCGGGAGCCCGCAGGAGGAATGGCCAGCCGGCGGGCCAGTTGGCCGGCGCGAGGATGCCCATGATGACCAGGTGGTTCGGCGCGGCCCAGCTTTCCGGCACCGGGTCGTGGTTGACGATGTGGGTGGTAGCCGCGCCGGTGAGCACGAACATCGGCGTCGTGGCACCCAGGAAGCGTGTTCGCCTATCGGGGATCAGCCCCGCAGGGTGGAGATGGCCTTCTCGATGCGCCGCCGACGCGTCTCGGGCTTCTTCGCGCTCTCGATCGCGTGAACGTGCGCGCGCTTGTGGCTGTACGCGAGATCGTCGTACGCGGCGCGGGCGACGGGGTCGTCGTCCAAGGCGCGGGCGAAGTCCTCCGGCTCGACAACGACGCGCGGCTCGGTGTCGAGTTCCAGTTCCACCTCGACCTCGTCGCCGATCGCAACACCCGCGGCCCGCCGGTTGGCATGGCTGAGGCCGATCAGGTGGCGGCCGCGCAGCAGGGCGAGGCGGCTCTGCCAGGAATGCCCGTTGACCGTGATCGTCACCGGCGGCCGCGCGCCCCCGCCGACCGCTGCCACCACCGCGGACGGAACTTCCAGACCCCGCATGGGCTCAGGCGGCTCGACGTAGGCCCGAAACTTCATGATCTTCTCCTGTTCGTCCTGCCGGTTCATCGCGGATCCCGCCCCGGCTCCGATCGCCGCTCCCGCTTCCCGCTCACGCTTCCCGCACCGGGGTCACCCGGGGTCACAGCCGTCCGGGACGGCAGCGGCACGGGCCCGCCGTCCCGAACGGCTGTGAGACACAGATCGCGGCTACTCCGCGTAGGGCTGGTCGGTTCCCTGGGAGCTGTAACCGACGCTCCAGATGTAGCCGTCCGGGTCGGCGAAGGTGCCGCCGTACCCGCCCCACGGCAGAGCGCCGGCGGGGTTGAGGACCGTGGCGCCGGCCTCCTCGGCCTCCGCCAGCACCTCGTCGACCCGCGCCTCACTGCGGACGACGTAGGTCAGAACCAGTCCGCTGAAACCGCTGCCTTCCTGGTCCGTACCCACCTGGGCGGCCAGGCCTTCGCGGCTGTAGAAGCCGACGGGCGAGGCGCCGTCCGATGCGAAGAACACCGAGATGCCGAAGTCGCTCTGGATCTTCCAGCCGAGCCCCTCGGTGTAGAACTGCTTGGCCCGGTCCATGTCCCGGACACCAAGAAGGATCGAGCTGACGTGTGCCTTCATGTCCTGCTCCTCATATATGGGCGATCATGTAATGCATGGGTGATTATGCGCCCGGCGGGGCGTCCGGGCAGGGCCAATTGGCCACCCCGGCGCAGGTGTTCGCCGGTGAACCTGGTCGCGAGCGCGGTGCTCACTGGTCCTGAATGAGGCCGAGGACGTTGCCGTCGGGATCGGTGAAGGTGGCCACCAGGCGGCCGCCGCCGACATCGTGCGCCGCCTCCCGCACCGTGGCCCCTGCGGCGGTCACCGCGGCGAGCCTCGCCTCGAGGTCCGGTACGTGCCAGTAGGCCACCGGGGCAGTCATGCCCTGCGGTCCACCGTTCGGCACCAGCCCGATGTGCTGGCCATCGGCCTCGAAGCCGACGTAGTAAGGAGTGTCGTGCTCCGGTTGAAGGCCGAGAAGGGCTGCGTAGACCTTCTTGGCCTTGGTCAGGTCGGACACGGGGTGCAGCACGGTCTTGATCACGTTTGCTCCTGTAGGCGCGATCTGTTGTGCTCCTAGCTTGCATCCAGGCCCAGTTGGTGAGCATCCGTGGTGACCACGGAACCGATCACGGACCGACCACGGAACCGACCACGGATCGCCGCCCCGGATGGAACACGGAGCGGATGCGACAGAATGCGGCCATGGCGATAGAAGGCGGCATCTCCCCAAGGGAGGCCGAGGTATTGGAGCTCCTCGGCTCTCACTGCAGCAACGCTGAGATCGCAGCGCGGCTGTTCATCTCGGTACGCACCGTCGAAAGCCACGTTTCCTCGCTGCTGCGCAAGCTGGACCTGCCGGATCGGCGAGCTCTCGCCCAGCGCGCAGCCGTCGATCAGCCCCATCGGGAACCGGTCCCCCTGCCGGCCCCGCTGACCTCGTTCATCGGCCGGGCCGAGGAGCGGGCAGAGCTGTCCGAGATGATCATGGCGCATCGCCAGGTGACTGCGGTCGGTCCTGGCGGCGTGGGCAAGACCCGGCTCGCCTTGGCGGTGGCGGCGGAGACAGCCGACCGGTACGCCGACGGGGTGTGGTTCGTCGACCTGATCCCGGTCACCGATCCCGGCCTGATCGCGACCGGCGTCGCGGGTGCGCTGGGACTCGGCGAGCAGCCCGGCCGCGACTTGACCGAGTCGGTGGTCGCCGCGCTGGCCGACCGTCAGGCGTTGCTGTTGTTCGACAACTGCGAGCGTGTTGTGGACGGGGTGGCGCTGTTTCTCGAGCGGCTACTCGCGGCCTGCCCCGGGGTGACCGTGCTGACGACCAGCCAGGCGCGGCTGATGGTGCCGTTCGAGCGGGTGTATCAGGTCCCGCCGTTGTCGCTGGCCGGCGAGTCGGACGCGGTCGCGTTGTTCATGGATCGGGCGCAGGCGGCCGGCTGGCCGCTGGAGCCGTCACAGCACGACCAGGTCGCCGCGATCTGTGCGCGGCTGGACGGCATGGCGCTGGCGATCGAGCTGGCCGCAGCCCGCTTTCCGACGCTCGGGCTGGACGGCATCACCGACGCGGTGTCCCACCCGCTTCGGATGCTCATCGGCGGCTCCCGTGCCGATGAGCGGCACCGCTCGGTTCGGGCCGTGCTGGACTGGAGTCACGCCCTGCTGGAGCCGGTCGACCAGGACCTCCTGCACCAAGTGTCGGTCTTCGTAGCGCCGTTCACCGCATCGGCAGCGGCCGAGGTCGCCGGATCCGCGATAGACGTGGTCGCCGACGGACTTGCCCGGCTTGCCGAGCAGAGCCTGCTGGGGGTGACGTCGTCCCCGAAGGGCACCCGCTACCGGGCCTCGGAGACCATCCGCCAGTACGGGACGGAACGGCTGAGCCAGGCCGATGAGCTGGCCGGTGCCCGGGCCCGGCACCTGCGCTGGTGCCTCACCCAGGCCGTCGACCTGGCGGTGGCCGGGCAGGACTGGCGGGCCCGGTTCGACGCAGCCGCCGATGAGCTCCGCGCATCGCTGAGATGGGCGGCAAGCGAGCCGGAGCAGCGCGCGGACGCCTACCGCCTGGCCCGGCATGTGGCTGAGCTGACCTTCACCCGCCATCTGATCGGGGAATCACAGCAGCGGTACGAGCTGGCGTCCGCGCTCGCCGACGACCCTGCCGCCACTGCGTCCATGCTTCGGCAGGCCGCGGAAGTGGCCGCCTGCCGTACGCGCGGCGATGACATGTACCGCCTCTACCGCGCCGCCGCGGATGCCGCTCGCCGTACCGGGGACAGCGCCGGCGCCGCCGTGGACCTGGCCACCGCCGCCACCGCCGCGTACCGGTTCTCGAGCACGTTCGCGCAGCCGCCGCCCGAAGAAGAGGCGATCGCCCTGGTCAGCGAAGCGCGTGAGCTGGGAGGCGACGACCCGGCCGCCGAGGCGGCGGTGGCGCTGGCGGAGGCAGGGGTGCTCAGCGATACGTTCGGCGCGGTTCAGGGCCCGGCCGACAACGCCGTGGCGCAGACGCTTGCGCGCGCCGAACGTGCGGTCGAGCTGGCTCGCCGTACCCGCAACCCGCTCGCGGAGTCCGCGGCGCTCGACGCGCTCACCGCGGCACACGCCTGGGCCGGTGACCCGTTCGCTTGCGCAGCGACAGCCGGGCGCCGGATCACGCTGCTCTCCTCCATGGCGGACCAGCCGCAGACGCCGGGCGGTGTCCACGAACTGATCGACGGGCTCGGCATGGCCGTGCAGACCAGCCTCGGCGTGGGGAACCTGGCCGACGCCCTCCGGAGGGGACGCCAGCTGGCCGACCATCCGGCACTGGCCGAGGTGGCCCATCGGGCCACGAGCTGGCTGCTGGTCGCCGACGCGCTGGCGGGCGACGTCGAGGAACTACTCACCGGCAGCACGCGCTTCCTCGATGGGTGGCGGCGTGCGGGGAGCCCGGCCAAGGCCTCCCTCGGCCCGGCGGCTGCCGCAGTGGCGATGATCCACAACTTCCGCGGCGACCACGACGCCGAGCGCGAATGGCAGGTGGTTCTGGATCGGCTCGGCGACTCATCCGAGCGGACGTACGGCTACGGGGCGCTTTTCGACGCGATGCGGATGCTCCATCACGGGCGCGCCGGGGAGGCCATGGAGCGGATGGCGCCCGAACCTGGCGAGGTGTGGAAGTGGGTGACCTGGATCTGGCTTCACTGGTACGTGGCCATACGCGCCGAGGCCGCCGTTCTCGCCGGAAGTCCGGAGGCGCGCGACCGCCTGGCCGATGCCCGTACTCTCACCGTCGGCAACCCGGTCGCCGGCGCCATCGTGGAGCGGGCGGAATCCATCCTCGACCAGGACCACAAGCGCCTGCTCGCCACCGCGGACGTATTCGAGGCCCTCGGTTGCCGCTACCAGGCGGCGCGGACGATGGTGCTGGCCGGTGGCGAGCACACCGCCCGTGGCGCCGCCGTCCTGGCTGCTCGCGGGGCTCGACCCCAATGACAGCCAGCGTGATCGCTATCGGGCGAGCCCGGGTCTCCTGCCCGGTGGGCTCGGGCGACGGCGACGCGTTCGGCGTGGCCGCGGCCACCACCCCGCGGTGAGACCAGGCGGCGCACCGGCCTGCGCGGCCCCCGCACCCCCGCCTCCGCCAACTCCCCGAACGAACCGGCAGCGGCCCCCTGGCTCCACCGACCCGCCATCAACGAATTGGGTGAGAGCGGGCGGAGAGCGAATGCCGGTGGCTTCCGGCATCGGTTCGCGTCAAGACGTCCAGGAATGCCGATGAGAAGTGGCAGCCTGAGAGAGGTGATTCGGTTCGGGAGGCGTCCCGCCCAGTGGAGCAGGCCGTGAAGATCCGCGCAGCGGGGTGGGCCTTGGCGGGCACCGCAGGGGTCGGCATAACCGATCGACAGCCTGACCGTGATGGCGTTGGCTGGCTGGCATGCTGGAACTGCGTACCGATCGCCTCCTGCTCCGCCGCTGGCGGAAGTCCGACCTCGAACCGTGGGCGGCGATGAACGCCGATCCCGAAGTCCGAGAACACCTGGGGGAACTGCTGACGCGGGAGCAGAGCGATGCCGCTGTGGCACTCATGCAAGTCGAGTTCGATGAGCGCGGCTTTGGGTGGTGGGCGCTCGAAGTACGGGAGACCGGTGAGTTCGTCGGCCGCGCCGGCTTGGACGAGGTGGACGAGGACATGCCGTTCCCGGGGGTGGACATCGGGTGGCGGCTGACGCGTTCGGCGTGGGGTCACGGCTACGCCACCGAGGCCGCCATTCGCTGCCTGGCCTTCGGCTTCGAGGACCTGGGGCTTCCGGAGGTCATCGCGTCGACGACCGTCAACAACCTTCGTTCCCAGGCAGTGATGCGCCGGATCGGCATGAGCCGGAACCCGGCCGACGACTTCGAGGATCCGAGCGTGCCTGAAGGGCCGCTTCGCCAGTGTGTGCTGTACCGGACCTCCCGCGAGATGGCTACGGGCCACACCGGGCGGCGGGACAGGACCCCGCTTGACTGAGCAGGTCCCCGGGACCCTCCGGGTGTGAGTAGTCACGGTACAAAAAGAGCCGCTGGGATTGATCTTGCTCGGCTGGCACACCGTCCGGTGGTGCTGCCGGGGTTCGGCGATACCCGTTGGCGGAGAGTCGCTCATCACCCACCAGGTCCGCGCCTGCGACCCGCTGCGGATGTTCGGCCGCGAAGGGCACCCCACCCCGCTGGGGGCGGCGTTCGCCGAGTACGGGCCCATCGACAAGACCATGCACCTACTCGCCCTCGTCGACCCGGTCGACGACACCTATCGGTGCCCTCGCGGAGCACTGAAGGGCACTCCTCTGAACGGGATCCGAGGATTCCAGGTGATCCGGATCGTCGGCCGGGGCGGCGGCGCGCAGCGCCGCTTCGACCCGGCGGTTGCTGGTCATGGTCGACGTGACGGCGGTCATGGTGAGGAGGAGTCCGGCGGCGGTGTAGAGCGGGGTGCGTATGTCGTAGGTGGTGGCCAGCCAGCCGCCGAGGAAGGCGCCGAACGGCGCGGCGCACATGGCGAGCATGCGGGAGGTGGAGGCGACCCGGCCCATCAGGTGGGCGGGGACGATCGCCTGTCGGAGGGAGGGGCCCAGCACCATCGTGGCGCCCATGCCCGCTCCGCAGACGGCGAGCGCGAGGCCGGCGGCGTGCGGGTTCGGAGCGGCGGCGAGGCCCAGGATGGCGAGTCCCTCGACTGCGGCCGTGCAGGTCAGTGCGGTGCCGGTGCCGAGTCGTCGGCCGAGGAAGGAGGCGATGCCCGCGCCCAGCAGACCGCCGGTGGCCTCCGCCGTGAGGAGCAGGCCGAAGCCGAAGGTGTTGATGCCGAGACGGTCGTGCGCGAAGAGGGCGAGTACGGTCTCCACGGCGAGGAAGGCGATGTTCCCGACCGCCGGGCGGAGCGCGAGCCCGAGCAGCAACCGGTCCCGGATGACGTACGAGGCGCCGTCCCGCGCCTGCCGCAGCAGCGACTCACGGGCCTGGGGTGCGGGCCGGGGTGCGGCGGGCAGCGACCGTACGAGCAGTGCGGAGATCGCGAACGACACCGCGTCGGCGAGCAGCGGAACCGCCCGCCCGAGCGCGAGCAGGGCACTGCCCGCGGGCGGCCCCACGAAGCCGGACGCGGCGGTCTGGGTGCCGCGCAGGCGGGAGTTGGCGCGCTCCAGGAGCGCGGGGTCGCGGCCGAGCAGGTCCGGCAGATAGGCCGTGGCGGCCGTGTCGAAGAAGAGTCCGCCGAGGCCGAGCAGGAAGGCGACGGCCGCGAGCAGTGGAATGCTCAGCACGTCGAGCGCGGCCGCTGCCGCCGGTATCGCGAGCAGCACCGCACGCGCCGCGTCCGTGACCCACATCGTGCGCCTGCGGTCCCAGCGGTCCACCAGCGCACCGCCGAGCACCCCGAAGAGCAGCCACGGCAGCGTCCCGGCGGCCGTGACGACAGCGAGCGCCATCGGATCCCGCGTCAACGCCAACGCGAGCAGCGGCAGCGCGGCATGCGACACCCCGTCGCCGAGCGAGGACACCGTCTGCGCGGTCCACAGCCGCCCGAACCCGGTCGGCAACTTCCTCACACCTGAGGTCACTTGGTGCCCCCATCGGCCTGCTCGCGCGATGCCGGGTGGAACAGTGCGAAGACGAGTGACGCGTCCGGCAGCGACGGATCGGACAGCTCCCGGTACTCGTCCGCCAGTGCCTCCAGGCGCGCCCCCAGCTCCGCGAACTGCTCCGCGGTGAGCCGTAGATGCGCCATCCGTACGTGCCGCTCGCCATCCACCGGCGACGCCTCCAGGTCCGCCACCGCATGCCGCATCAGCACATCCGGCCCTCCCTCGCCCGGATCCGGCAGCACGATCGCCCGCGCGGCCATTGCGTAGTACCGCTCGGTGACCCCCCGGACCTTCCGTGTCCGCACCACCTTCACCAGGCCGGCCCGCTCCAGCAGCCGTACGTGGTAGCTGGAACTCCCTTTGGCGAGACCCACTCGCTCGGCGATCTGGGTAATCGTCGCGGGCTCGAAGCGGAGCACGGCCATGATCCGGTGACGCGTGAGGCTCGAAACGGCGCGCAACTGGTCGTCAGTGGTGACGTGGAACGTCTCGGGAAGATCGTCGGTAGGCATGCCTCCAATGGTCAACGTTTCTTGACCATTGGGCAACGGGATTTTCGTCCGGGCTTCCGGAATCGACTGTTCAGCGCGTGAGTCCTGACGCCATCCACGGCCATGACGATCACTCAGGAGCCGACGGACGGCGCGGACGTACTCGTCGCCGTGCCGCTCGCGCGCACCGAGATCACCATCGCCTCGCCGAGTGCACCCGCGAACTCACCGTGGCATAACAACGTCACGGGCGGCGAGGCAGGGCGGTAACCACCATGGTGCGCAGGCGCACGGCCGGGGCACCGTACAAGGTCGGCGACACCGTCACCGGCACCACGTATGTCGAGACGGCGAACCGTCTCACGCGACGTGACGAGCGGTTCACCCCGATAGATCGAGCAGCGACCGAACGGCCCCCGATCCCGCCGCGCACCCGGACCGGTCCGCCGGACCGACCCGGCCACCCGGCTCCGCGCACCCGTCGCCCTCCGGGGAGCCGTCCGGGAGTCCGGGCGCCGGGCCGGGTTCCGGATCGGGGGCGGACGCCCTCGGCCCTGGTGACGCAGGGCAGTCGGTGACGCGGATGCAGCGCTTGCTCTGCTCGATCGGCCTCTACCACGGCCACCGGTTCGGGTCCTACGACGAGGACACGACGGCGGCCGTGCGCACGTTCCAGCAGTGGTCCACCGTCGCGGCGGCCGTCGTCGCCGATCCCCCCGGCCGGTACGGCCCGGCCACCCGCACCGCCTTGGAGCGGCTCGCGCCCTGACCGGACGGCGTCGACGCGCCGGCTCCTGTTCGTGCCGGTTCGAGGGAACCGAAATGCCGCCGTGCCGATCTATACCTGCGAGATCCGTTCGAGACCGTTCGAGATCCGTAAGTCTGCACCGGAGTCCGAGTGAAACACCGTTCCGCCTCGCTCTGCGCGGCCCTCGTCCTGTCCGCCGTCGCCGCGCTGTCCGGCTGCTCCAGCGAGGGCGATCCCGTCTCCTTCGCCCCGAAGGAGACGGCGAAGCCGGGTGAGAGCGCCGCCAGTGACGTCAGGATGCCGACCCACCCGCGCGAGTGGACGACGCAGCGGGAGCTGCCGGACGGGACCCGGGTGGTGCGCACCGACCTGACGGGGCCGAAGTCCGGCTTCACCGGCCGGGTGTGGGCCTGGGTGCCGAAGCAGTACGGCCGGCCCGAGTACAAGGACAGCGCCTTCCCGGTCCTGATGGCGCTGCCCGGCGCCGTGGGCTACCCGACGAACTACTTCTTCTCCAAGGAGTTCCGCCTCCAGGAACGGATCGGGGAAGCCGCCGACAAGGGCGAGAGCCTGCCCTTCATCGTGGTCATGCCGGTGTTGAACGCCAACAAGGACACCTACTACGACGGCAGCGACATACCGGGACAGCCCAAGATGGGCACCTGGATCTCGGACGACGTCCCCGACCTGGTGCGGGAGAACTTCCGTACCTACGCCGACCCGAAGGGCTGGGGCTTCTTCGGCTCCTCCTCCGGCGGCTACGTGGGCATGAAGATGGTGCTCCAGTACCCCGAGCGGTTCAGTGTGGCGATCGCGGGCGGGCCGGACGCGGCGCCCGATTCGCCGCTGTGGAACGGCCATCCGAAGGAAAAGCAGGAGAACAGCCCGGCCTGGCTGGCCGAACAGCTGATCAAGAAGAGCAGCCCCACGAGCGGCCCCACGAGCAGCCCGTCGAGCGGCGCCAAGGGCGGCTCCAAGAGCAGCCCCAAGAGCACTCCCAAGAGCAGCCCCTCGACCGGTGCCACGAAGGGCCCCACGACCGGCCCCAAGGTGGCGATCTCCTTCCTCATGGGCACGAAGGAGCCGAAGCAGGAGGTCGCGGCGCTCGAAAAGCTCCGCCAGGAGATCACCAAGGGGCCGGTAGAGACCCGGGTGACGTCCTTCGAGGGCGGTCACGACGGGTACAAGTACACGGACACCCTGTTCAACGGGGACCTGAAGTGGATGAGCGACCGGATGCGCGGCCCGGTCGCCGCGAAGTGACCGCCGCTCAGGGGAAGGGCGGGCAGGAAGTTTCCCCGTCCACCGCAGCAAGGCCGTCCGGCAGTGGCTGGACGACAACGCCGACCGTGCCGAGATGCACCTGATGCCCGGCTACAGCCCCGGACTCAACCCCGACGAACTCCCGAACGCCGACCTGAAACGGCACGTGAACGCCGCGCGCGACATCACCCGACGACCTCGCCCACGAAACCTGCCGGTTCCTGCGCCAACGCCACGAACAAGGCAGCATCGTCTGCGGCTACTTCGCCACCCGGCACATCCGCTGCACCATCGAGTAGGAGACCCATCAGCTTCGGCTCAATGGCTGTCCTTTGCCAGCCGCAGTTCGGCCCTGACCACAACCGACTCGCGCGGCCCCTGGTTGCGGTTGCCGAACTGCCGGGTGGCGGCATCGGCAGGGTCGAGGGTGAAGCCGAGGGCTGCCAGCAGGCGCTCACCCGGGGGCCATCCGGGCGGCACGGTGGCGGTAACCCTGCGGATCCCCAGTGACCGGGCCGCCGTGAGCAGGGTGTCGGCCACCGCGCGGCCGACTCCGAAGCCCCGGGCGTCAGGGTGGACAAGGAACAGTCCGACCGCCGCGTCGTCGGGACCGGGACTGGCCAGGACCAGGTCCACCAGGCCGATGACCGCCGTGCCCTCGGTGACCACGAGGAGCCGCTTATCCTCCGGGGACCGCGCCCTCGGGAAGGGCGTAGTAGAGGCTCTGCACGTCGCCCGGGGCGGACGGCACCCCGGTGGCGCGTTCGAACGGGGCCTGCCCGTCCAGACCGACCGCCCCCACCCAGAGAACTGGTTCGGCCTGCCGACGAAGCCGGTCCTTCCAGCGGATGTCGTCCAGGCCATTCGGACCGCTCTCGCCCGAGGCTGGACGCCACGCGTCAGCGGATCGCCCTTCCACCTCGAAGTCTCAAGCGCAAGCAAGACAGGAGAGGACCCGGCTCGCGCCCGCGACACTCTCGGCATAGTCGCGGGCTCGACATAGGTCGATCCATGCGGATATCGGCATAGATCGACGAAGTCGGCTATACGGAACTGGACCGCCGCGGCGCCGAACTCCTCTCCCAGGTCCTGACGGAACGCGAGGAGAAGAACAGCCTCGCCATCACCTCGAACGAGCCGTTCGGCAAAGCGCACATGTTCCGGCGAACCTGTGCCGGGCGGTGCCGAAGTTCGACAGGTTCGGCCGTGCTCAGGTTGTCCCAGCCGAACGTCCCTCGCGCCAGATGCGCCTGAGGGCTTCGAGTTCGATGCGGGGAAAGTGCTCGTTCCACTTGCCCCGGTACCCGCTTTCCCCGTACTTCCTCGCAATTTCGTCGAAGCACCGAATCACCGCCCGGGCGACGGTGTCGACAAACGGCCAAGGCTACTCGTCGCCCCACTTGGTCCGGAGCTCAACGGAGTGGGGAGCTTCAGCCAGCGTCGCGCGAGTTGTCGGCTGGGGTCGCCCGCTCGTGGAGCGTGCGGGCCGAGTCGGCCGGCGCAGGCTTGAGCAGCATTCGATCGGTCAGTGGCGTCGGCGTCGGGGCTTGCCTTCGTTCACAAGGACTCGCCTCGGTCGGAAGTCTCGGCAAGCGCGACCACAGTCAGTGCCTGGTCGAGCACATGTCTGATCGCGGCGGCCTGGGCTGGCGGAGCTTCTAGGATCTACGGCATGGCAACACGACTCGTGCAGATCAACATGAAGGCCCATGACGACCCCGCGCTCGGCCGGTTCTGGGCGGAGGCACTCGGTTGGGGTGTCGACAGCGAGGGACCCGGCGTGACCAACCTCGAACCCGTGGGCTTCGCCTACCCCGACCCCGTGGCCGTTTGCATCGATATCGTCGGCCGCCCGGAACCCAAAACGGTCAAGAACCGCGTGCACCTTGATCTGGCCACCACCTCGAGCGCCCATCAAGCGGAGTTGGTCGCGCGCTTGAAGGATCTCGGCGCGACGCTCGCCGACGTGGGGCAGGGCGACGTCCCCTGGACGGTCATGGCCGACCCGGAAGGCAACGAGTTCTGCGTCCTGGAGCCCCGTCCGATCTACCAGGACACCGGGCCGATCGCCGCGGTGGTGGTCGACTGCACCGACCCACGAGGGATGGCCCGGTTCTGGGGCGAGGCGATGGACTGGACGCTGCACGAGGTCACCGACGATCACGCGAGCATGCGCTCCGCCAAAGGCGTCGGGCCCTACCTGGAGTTCCTGCACACTCCCGACACCAAGAGCGTGTGGAACCGCGTCCACCTCGACGTCTGCCCCTACCCCGGTGACGACCTGGCCGCAGAGGCAGCCCGACTGCGCGCCCTGGGCGCCACCGACCCTGGTATTGATCAGTCCGCAATCTCCTGGACGGTTCTGGCCGACCCGGAAGGCAACGAGTTCTGCCTCCTCACGCCTCGCTGACCTTGAGCAACCACTCCGGCTGGTTACGGGGCAGCGGCGAAGACCGCGTGGCGTCAGCCCATGCCGACGGAGACGGGAATGGCGTCCCTGGTGAGCCAGCGCGCGTCCTCGGGGGCAAGAAAGCCACAAGCGGGCCGTAGCCGTCGGCGGTGCCCGCACGGCTTCGGCGCCTACGGCGGCGCTACGCGCTGGCCATAGGCCACCCTGGATGGCCCCCCCGGGGGGCCATCCAGGGTGGCCTCTCCCGTGTCGCGCCCGGCGCAGGTCAGGTGTCCCAGGACCGGGGAGATCCATCGAGCAGGCATGGGTGACTCCCGATCGGCGGTGGCCGTTTTCACAGAGCGCCATCACTGCCCCTCTGAGAGCGCAGCTCGCGCCGCGGGAAGCCGCCAGACCAGTACTGAAAAGATCCTCGCGGACGCGTGCCGTACGAACACCCTCCCGGGCGCATCGAGCCGTGGGGGCGACGTGAACGGCGCTGTGCGCCCCTCTGGGCGCCTCACAGACGCGGAGGCCATGCCGGAGTCTGGGGAGTCTGGGCGGCGGGAAATGCACCCAGAGGGCCGTACAGGGCCTTTCTGGATCATCGGACGGCCAGATGGGAGTACGGATCGGCTTTGCGCGGGGCGGTGGAACGGGGTGCCCGTCGGCGAGCTCTGCCCTCAGAGGGGCAAGAGTTCTACCGGCACAAAACCGCTACAGGTACTACCCACAGATGGGGCGCAAGGCCGGTGTCACGCGGAACGGCCGGCTACTGGCCGGGGTGGACTGCCTGGACGCCGGTGCTCTCGTACGCCTCGGGGACCAAGGTCAGCAGGTACCGGCCGGATGGGAAGTCGGCGGAGGGCCTGGCGGCGTGGATGGCGTGGACGGCTGCCCAGGAGTGCCCGGCGCCCAGCAGTTCGGTGGCGGCGAGCGCGGCCGCGGTGCCGAACGGTTCGAGCTCGATGAAACGGAGTCCGTGGATGTAGGCCAGGAGGCCGGGGCGCTCGGTGTCGCCGGCGGTGAGGGAAAGCACCGGCGCGTAAAGGGTGCCGAGGCCGCCGGAGGCTTGGACGTAGAAGGCTGCGACGGCCTCGTTGCACGGGCCCTTGGGCTCGTGCGGGGCGGTGGCGGCCGAGTGGTCCAGGACGACCGCGACGGCCGCGACTACACGGCCGCCGAGTCCTGGCTCGCGCCCAGGCATTGCTGCGACGGGAAGGAGGCGACCGCACCCGTCCAGGGCATTCGCGGTCGTTGCAGCTGCCGGACCGGGTGCTTCTGGTGTGGGCGCCTACTGGCGAACCAACCTGACACTGCGGCAGCTCGCTCTCTTGTTCGATATCTCCAAGTCCAGCGCCGCCCAGATCATCGACCACACCGGGCCGCAGCTTGCCCTCAAGCAGTGGCAGCGCTTCCAGCGTGACACCGTGCTCATCGTCAACGACACCCTCATCCCCAGCCGGGATCACACCGTCGCCGAGCAGTCGAAGAACCACCTCTACTCAACGAACCACCAAGTCGTCATCGACGCCGACACCCGCTTGGTCGTCGCGATCGGACGGCCGGTGCGGGGGGGCCGCAACGACTGTAAAGCGTGGGCGAATCCGGGGCGGAGGCAGCCGTGGGGAGGACCATGACGATCGCCGACGGCGGGTACCTGGGCACCGGACTCCTGATCCCGCACAGCCGCCCCGCCGGCAGCGAGCTCTGTGAGTGGAAGCAGGAGCACAACCGCTCACACAAGCAGGTCCGGGCCCAGGGGCATGGCAGGCGACGCGGTGCGGTATGCCGTGCTCGGTCCTGAAGCCGCTGATCACCCCGACGACAGCCGCCGGGTCGGCTCGGCTACTTCACCCACAGGACCATGCAGCATTTGAGGACTTCACGCTCCATCGCCAGCTCCTCGTTGTCCCGCTCGAGCTGGGCATTCTCCCGCCGCATCGCCCCAGCTCGTCGCTCGCGCCTGCCGTCGCGGTCCCCGCGCGGCGGGCCCGGGACACCCAGCTGGCCAGCGTGGTCTCGTTGATCCCCGAGTCCCCCGCGACCTCAGGGGCCGACTTGCCAGTCTCCGTAACGATCCGTACAGCCCCCCTCACGGAACTCCGGCTCGGACTTCCGTCGCTTCTCCGCCATGACTCTCAACATCCCCTGCAGTCACGGTCTCCACGCTGCAAGGAGAAAGACAGAGGTTCATGATGCGCTGACCGCAATGGCTTGCGTCGGTCGCAATCACGTGGCCAGCATCCCGCTTCTCAGCACGCTGCTACCGTGGTCGGCGCCCATCCCCAAGAGCCGTCTCGTCCGGGTCGCGGCAGTAGGCTGGTCCGATGAGTGATCGTCTGCCGCCCGGCGGCATCGTCCTTGACGCGGACGAACTGGATGCCCGGTGGGCGGATGCCTGGCGCCCGGAACAGGTCGCGGAGCGATTGAATGGGGTCAGCGCGCCTTGGTGCGTCGTGGCAGGGTGGGCGCTGGATTTGTTCCGCGGTGGGCAGTCGAGGCCCCACGGCGATCTGGAAATCGCTGTGCCCGCGGAAGGGTTCGCGGAGGTTCGGGACCGCTTCCCCGAGTACGTGTGTGACGCGGTGGGCTCGGGACAGATCTGGGCGAAAGCAGGAGCTGAGGCGCTCGCGGCCACCCGGCAGACGTGGCTGAGGGATCCAGCAAGTGGTCAGTTCCTGTTCGACGTCTTCCGGGAGCGGCATGAGGGCGGGACGTGGATCTGCCGGCGGGACGAGAGCCTGCGGCTGCCGTACAACGCGATCATTGAGCACACCGCAGACGGCATCCCCTATCTGGTGCCGGAGCTGGTGCTGTTGTTCAAGGCGAAGGAGACACGGCCCAAGGATCAGGCTGACTTCGACGGAATCGTCCCGCTGTTGAGCCAGGCGCGGCGGGATACTCTCAGCGGGTGGCTTGCGCGCGTGCATCCTGGACATCCCTGGCTGGCGAGGCAGTGATGCGGACGGTGTCAGAAGCCGTTGTGTTTCCGGTCGTGACCGTTGAGTTTCCGCTGGTCAGGAGTGGACTCTGCATCAGCGTGGAAGCGTCGGGGCGTCGGGTTGCTTCTTGATCGGTGGGGGTGGCTGGTGGCGTCGGTGCTGGGTCTGCTGGAGGCGAAGGAGTCGGCCGCGCGGGAGGCGGTCGAGCGGGCGCGGGAGGAAGTCGCGAGGGTCGCGGCCGTGCTCGAAGAGGCCGAGCGGGTTCTCGAACGGCTGGTCATCGCCCGGGAAGCGGTGGTGGAGGTACTGGCCGAGCCGGCCGGCCAGGCCGTGGACGTGGTGGAGGACACACCGGTGGCCGCCGCGGTGACGGGATCACCGGTTCCCCGCCAGAGCGGGCAGCTGGCCAGGGCGGTCCTCGCGCCGGACTACCAGCGGATCATCTCGGTGCTGGAGACCGAGGCGGCGGCGGGCCGGGACAAGGTGCGGGCCAAGAACCTTGCGCTGGCCCTGGGACTGGAAGTGGTGCCCGCGAAGATCGAGGGAGTGCGTTCGCGGGCGAAACGCCCGGCTGAGCGCGGGTGGATCACCGGGCATCAGTCCGGGGAGTTCAGCATCCTGACGCCGTGTCGGTGCGGTTCAGGCCGCCAGGGACATCACCGTCGTGGCCGTGTGGGTGCGGCGGGCGAGGCGGCGGCTCATGAGCATGGTCATCGACCACAGGATCATGGACTCGCTGGTGGCGGGCAGCATCTCATAGTCGCGGGCCAGCCGACGCGAACGCATCAGCCAGCTCAGCGTCCTCTCCACCACCCACCGCCTGGGCAGCACCACGAAACGCGGCTCGTCACCGCGCTTGACGATCTCCAGGACGAGGTGGAGTTTCTCCCTGGCCCAGTCGACGAGCATGCCGGTGTAGCCGCCGTCCGCCCAGATGAGACGGAGCGAGCGGTGCGCGGCCCTCACCCGTTCCAGGAGAGGCACGGCGGCCTCGCGGTCGCCCACGTTCGCGGCGGTGACCGCGACGACCAGGAGCAGACCGAGACAGTCCGTGATCACGTGCCGCTTGCGGCCCGGCACCTTCTTGCCGCCGTCGTACCCGCGCGTGGCAGCGGGCACCGAACTGGCGGCCCGCACCGACTGCGAGTCGATGATGCCGGCGGTCGGCTCGGCCGCCCGCCCCTCGCTGACGCGGATCTTGCCCCGTAGCCGGTCGTGGAACTCCACGTCCAGGCCCTGGCGGCGCCAGCGGCGGAAGAACGCGCAGACCCGGTCCCACGGCGGGAAGTCGGCGGGCACCGCACGCCACTTGATCCCGTTGTCGACGACGTAACGCACCGCGTCGACTATGAACCAGTGACGGGGCCAAGTGATGGGAGCCTGGTCCAGCGGGACCGTGCCGAGGAGGCAGGGCCCGAGGGGCCTGGCGCGCTCGACCCGGCGCAGGGCGGCCTCGACTCCGGGGCCCAGAACAGGCCATGCGGCGTGGCCTGTCCGCCACGTGGCGGTGATGCGGTTTGTGTTCTGTCCCGAGAGGTTGTGGACGGGTGATGCAGGTCTCGGCTGAGGGATCTTGAACGGGTGAGGGCCCTGCGGGTTCGTGTGGAGTGCGACGTCTACACCGACCAGAAAGGCCCTCGCGGCACACCGTAACGCCCCCTGACCGAGACCGGACGCCTGCGCCCGGCCCGCAGCGTGGTCGAGGACGGCCGGCCACTGCGCCGGGCGGCCGTCGAACGCTTCCAGGTCTCACCCACCACCGGCGGGCGGTGGGCCGCCCGTTACCGCAGCCCCGGTGAGGCAGGCATGAGCGACCGGTCCTTGCGCCCGCACCACAGCCCCCGCCGGACCGCGACCCGCCCTGCCGACAGGACTGGAGAAGTGGCCTGAGGTCACCGGTCCGGCCCAATGACCGTAACCGGCAACCTGCCCGTGCTGTTTGAAGGGGAGCACGTGCCGTACTCCCTGCGGCAGGTCCACTTCCTTAAGGAGATCTTGATGTCGCGTATCGCAAAGGCCGTAGCGGTCACCGCCTCAGCCGCTGCCATCCTCGCCGGCGGCGCCAGCATGGCGGCCGCGGACGCCACGGCCGAAGGCGCTGCCATCGGCTCCCCCGGCGTCCTGTCCGGCAACGTCGTCCAGGTGCCCATCCACATCCCGATCAACATCTGCGGCAACACCGTCAACGCCGGCGGCTTCCTCAACCCGGCCTTCGGCAACACCTGCATCAACGCCAGCGGTGGCAAGGCCAACCACCACAAGGCCGACCACCACGGCGAGTACTGAGCACCACCGGCTCCTGACCTGCCAGCAGCCACAGTGCCGGAGCCAACAGAGCACGCCATCCACTGAACCAGCCGCAAAGCACACCCCCTGAGCGGTCCGGCCTCCCCCCACCTCCTGGGGAGGCCGGACCGCCACCCGACACGGCGCACAGTCGCCACCCCAGAGGTGGGACACTCCCCGCAACATGCCACGCCGGCCCCGGCGGCGTCGCTACCGTCGGCGGGTACGCGTACCGCTTTGGAGAACGGGGGGTCCCGGCCACGCCGAGGTCGGCCATCAGAAGCCGTATCTCAACCGATCTTGGAACGCGGGCGTCGAACAGGGTTCCTGATCGGGTGATCTTCTCGTGGTGCGGGCATGAAGGCAGGGCCCCTCGGTAGCTCGGAGATGCGAATCAAACCGAGGTAGTCGCACGATAGCGACGCGATCTTGAGCCTGGTGAGTTGAGCGCTGGGCTATGACGGGGTTGTCCCGGCAGAATCGGCCCGTGATCGAAACCTGGGTGACCCTGCGCGACTTCGTTGTTGGCGACTGCCAGGCCGTACATGCCTTCGCCAGCCTTTCGGAGGCCTGCCGTTACCAGGCCTGGGGGCCCAACACCGAGGAACAGACGCGCGGTTTCGTCCAGGGCGCGGTGGATGCCCGGCTGCAGTCTCCGCGGACGAGATTCGCGTACGCGGTCTGCCTCGGAGACGATCTCATCGGCATCGGCGAGGTGAAAGTCCGCAGCTGGGTCCACCTCCAAGGGGAGATCTCCTACCTGGTCCATCCCCGCGTGTGGGGGCGGGGCGTCGGCACAACCATCGGCGGGGAACTGCTCAGCAGGGGGTTCGGGCAGTTGGGGCTGCACCGGATCTACGCGACCTGCGATCCCCGCAACCGCGGATCGTCCCGGGTACTCGGCAAACTCGGCATGACCTATGAAGGCCGCCACCGGCACACCGCGCTACTTCGGGACGGCTGGCGCGACTCCGAGGTCTTCAGCATCCTTGACGAGGAGTGGGGCCCGGGCCCGAGCTGACATCCCCTTCGACGACGTCCGGGCGGCCGAGAAACAGCTACGCGAACTCGGAGCCACCAAGCCAACCCAACAACCCGGCGGCGAACACTGGCCCGTCCTGCTCGACCCATCAGGCCAGCCGTCCTGCATCAGCGCCGGCGGATAGACCTCCCGGCCGTCAGGCGAGCTTCTACCGTCACGTCGAAACGGCTCCAGAAGAAGCTGAAGGTGGAGTCCGCTGCTCCGTCCAGGCCCTCGAGCGCGACATCCGGGCCCGGATGGCCGACTGGAACGACCAACCCAGACCCTCCGTCTGGACGAAGACAGCCGACGAGATCCTCGACAAAGTCGCCGCCCACTGCCACCGGATCTCAGACTCAGGTCCCTACCGCGTGGCGATCTGTTGGAGCGCCGCCCCCTGGTAGCGGGCACCCGCGTTCCAGAGGATGAAGGAGTTCATCTTGTCGGCCGCCGCGGCCTTGATCTGTTCGGCCACCTGGGCCGGCCCGTAGTCGCTGCCCATCGAGAAGTCCTGGAGCCACGGGATGATTTCGGTCTGGGTGCCCTTCGCCTGGCGGGCGAAGTCGGCGAGCGAGCGCTGCACGATCGCATACGGGTCGGTGTCGGGGTGTGCGACGCCGTACTCCCCCGGCCCCCAGTGAGATGGGTAGACCATCGGCGCGATGTAGTCGGTGACCTTGACGAGGGCCCCGATGTCCTGGGCGATCTCGGTGGGGCGGGTGGCGGCGATGCCGAAGACCGAGACGCCGAGGTATGTGGCGTGCGGACGCAGTGCGGTTCGGGTGTCGGCGACGAACGAGGTGATGGACTGCTCGGGGGTGCTGGTTCCGATGCCCGGGAAGCGCATCTGCGACAGCGGGCCGTCTGGGCGGCGCACGTAGTCGTAGAGGATGTCGTCGAAGCCGAGCCGAGCGGCTTCGACGGCGAGGTCACGGTTGTACTTTCGGACCGTGGGGTCGGCGAAGTTGGTGAAGGACAGGGCGCCGTAGTGGCCACCGTCGTAGGGCTGTCCGGCCGGTGTCAGCACGAGCTGGTCGCGTTTGCCGGCCTTCCAGGCGGCCGAGGCGAGCTTGGGGTCGCGGAAGGCCACGATGCGGCCGATGACCTGGGCGCCTGCGGCGTGGATCTCGGCGACCGCCTTGCGGGCGTCGTAGTACCCCTTGGCCGCGCCGATCTGACGGGCCAGCGGCACCTCGGAGGCGTACCCGACCTCGCCGTCCTCGTCCTTGACGTCCAGCTCGACGGCGTTGAGCTTGCCGCTGCGCACCAGGGCGAGGATGTTGCCGCGCAGCGTGTTGTCGCCCCAGCCGATGGCGGTGATGTGCGCGGCGCGGATCATGGGACGACGGCCCCGGGCGGAAACGGCTTTGGTGGTGGTGTTTCCGGCGCGGTCCACTGCGGTGACCGTCACGAGGGGGGTGCCCTTGGGCACCGTGATCTTGAACGCCCCGGCCTTGTCGACGGGAACCTTCTTGCCGTCGACGGTCACCTTCGCGTCGGTGGAGGCATTGCCGGTGATGGTCACGGGAGCGGCGACGTTCTTGATCTCGGGGTCGGCCACCCTCAGGTCAGGAGCGGTGGTGTCTACGGTGAAGCCCACGGCCTCTCGGTACGAGGCGAAGGGGAGGCTGCTGCCGCCCGCCACCACCAGGGTGTGCCGGCCCTCGGCCAGGTGCGGGAGGGTGAGTTTCAGGCGGGCGCCCTGAACCGTGAGGGGGACTTCCGCGCCGTCGAGGGTGGCGCGGACCTTGTCCCGGCTCCCGGCCGCCTCGGCGTCGAGGTAGGCGCTGATCTGTGCGGCCTTGCGCCCGTTGAGGACGGCCCCGTCGTTGAGGCCCTGGATGCCTGGTCCCGGTGCGAGGAAAGTCCAGGCTCCGACCCCCGCTCCGGCCAGTGCGAGCGTAACGGCCGTCGCTATCAGTGCGTGCCGACGGGCCGGGCGTCGGAGTCGGTAGGAAGGGGTGGAGCGCGATATGTGTTTCGTGGACCTCATGACGTCCTCCGTGCCGTGGCCGGGTGGTGCCTCCATTCATTGCCGTACCGAGTGCCATCCCTCTGGTTCTGGCCAGATTTCACACGAATAGCCGCGTACGGTCCGGCGTGGCGCATACGCCAGACAGGGGACAGTGCGGTACGGGCGCTCCTGCCGCAGGTAGGTATGGCGAGACACATCCACCGTGGAGGGGTTTCTCATGCGCCACCCGCTCGTCCCGCTCTGCGCCGCGGCCGGCGCCGCCCTGCTCGCCTTGGGCTGTTCCCCGGGGGCGTCACCGGCTCCCGGAAAACGCCAGACGGCCGCCTCTGCGGCGGCCAGTCCCGTCGGCGCCAAAGCCCCGGCGCAGGTCGGCGCCAACGAGCTCGGCCAAGTGCCGGTGTTGATGTACCACCAGCTCACCGCGAAACCCGCGAGCGTCTACGACCGCACACCAGCCGACTTCCGAGCCGAGCTGGAACGGCTCGCCCGGGAGAACTACGTGCCGGTCACCGCCCGGGACTTCCAGGCGGGCCGCATCGACATCCCAGCCGGAACCCACCCGGTGGTCCTCACGTTCGACGACTCGACCAACAGCCAGGTGCGACTCGACCAGGCCGGCGCTCCGGCGCCGGACACCGCGATCGCCATCCTGGCGGAGACCTCCAGGAAACATCCCGCGTTCAAGCCGGTGGCGACCTTCTTCGTCAACGCGGGCGCCTTCTCGGCCACCGGTTCCGCCAAGGCCCTGACCTGGCTGAAGTCGCACGGGTATGAGGTCGGCAACCACACCGACCGCCACCAGAACCTGCGTTCCCTGGACCAGACGGGCGCCGCGCAGGCCATCACCGCCGGACAGCGGGCGATCGAGAAGTCCGCGCCCGGGACCCAGGTCACCTCCCTCGCCCTGCCCTTCGGCGCCATGCCCCAACCGGCCGGGATCGCAGTGCGGGGAACGGGATACCGCTACGCCGGTGTGTACCTCGTTGGGGCCAACCCCTCGGTCTCTCCGTTCGCCAAGGCCTTCACGCCCGAGGCGATCCCGCGGATCCGCTCGGCAGGGCCCACGGACGAGGACGCCGAGTTCGGTTCGTCGCGCTGGCTGGACAAGCTCGTCGCCGGGAAGGACCAGTACGTCTCGGACGGAGACCCGAACACCGTGGCCTTCCCACGCGCCTCGCAGAGCAAGCTTGCGCCCGCCTACGCGGAGCGGGCCCGGCCGTACTAGAGCCTGTCCGCGCGGTGCGGAGGCGGTCCTGCTCCTGACGCTCGCGTTCGTCAGCTCCGGCCTGTCGCTGGGGTGTGACGGTCCGGTCCTGACATTGTCAGCGAGCTCGTTCGGCACAGGGGAGGACGGCACGCGCAGCTGTAAACTCGCCGCTTGCCTGCCGCGGACCGCGGACTGACCGCCACGGATGACGGACTCACTGGCGGGCCCGGCGCGCATCGGCAGGTGTGCGGCCCGTGCTGTCGTACGCGGGAGGGGTTCGCTGGGGCGCTGGCTGTGGCTGTGCGGTGTCCGGTGTGCGTAATCAGGCGCGGGGCGGGCGGGCGGCGGTATCCGGGGGTAGAAGGCGTCGATGCTCTGGACGGCCTTCTCGAATTCGTCGAGGTTGACGGGCTCGGTGACGTAGGCGTTGGCGTGGCTGCTGTAGGCGCCGGCGACGTCCTCGCCCCGGCACCGCACACCGCACACCGCAGTGATCGTCCTGACCGGCCTGTCGGAAGAGCAGGCGGGCGCCGACGCCATGGCCGCCGGCGCCCAGGACTACCTAGTCAAGGGCAAAGTCGTTGCCGACCTGCTCCGCCTACGCGGTCTACCGCAGCCAGACCGAACGCGCCAGCGCCCAGGCCCAGGCCCAGGCCGCACGCCAGCGGGCCGAGGAGAACGCGCGCCTGGAACGCGGACTGCTGCCCCAGCCGATCCTCGACACGGCCAGTACGGTCACCGTCACCAGCCGCTACCTCCCCGGCCGTGAGCACGCCCTGCTCGGCGGAGACTCCCTCGACGCCGTCGAAGGAGACGACGGACTCCTCCACGCCGTGCTCGGAGACGTCGGCGGGCACGGCCGCGACGCCGCCGCCCTCGGCGCCTGCCGACGCATCGCCTGGCGGTCCCTGACGCTGGGCGGGCACCGGGGCCCGGCCTGCTTCGCCTCCTGGAACCCATCCTGATCGCCGAAAGCGGCCAGCAGCCGATGTTCGCCACCTGCATTCTGCTCACCCTCGACCAGAACGCGCGCACCGCCAGCGTTCACCTTGCCGGCCACTACGCGCCCCTACTCAGCGCTGCCGAAGGAATACAGGAGACGACCGCGGCCCACGGTATCGCGCTCGGCATCGCCCCCACCTGAGCACATGGACCACCACTGTGATCCCGCTTCCGCTCGCCGGGGCCCTGACCCTCTACACCGACGGCCTCACCGAAGGACACACCGGCACCACAGGCCGCGGCCGCCTCGGCGTCGAAGGACTCCTCGCCCTGATCGATAAAATCCCACTGTCCGATCCCGGAGCCCACGTCGACCTCCTCATCAAGGAAACCCGCGCCCTCAACGCCGACCGCCACACCGACGACCTTGCCGTCCTGCGCCTGGACTGGCACAGCAAGGCATCCCCCTCCTGACGCCCCCGGGAAGGGAGCAGGCGCGGCGTCCGGCCGTCCTTGCCACCGGCGCCCCGCATCGGCGGAGGGGACGACGGCCGCGGCGAGGCGAGGTTAGGGGGAAGGCCGGGGGGTAACCGCATACTGCCGCACCGGCTGCCTCACCGTTTCAGGAAGGGCTCACGTCGTGCCTACCTCCGTGCCGACCGCCTCGTCTCCAGACGCCCGTCCCCTGCGGCTGCTCGCACCGTCCGACTGCCCGGAAAGCGCGGGGGCTCTCACGATGGGGGTCGAGGAAGAGTACATCTTGGTCGACCGCCGCACCCGCACCCCGGCAGGCCGGGCGCCTCAGGTGCTCGTCGCCGCACGACTGGATCTGGGCCCGCAGGCTCAGGCCGAGTTCTTCACCGCGCAGGTGGAAGTGTGCACCAAACCGACAGCGAGCACGACGGATCTGAGGGCCGAGCTTGTCCGCCTGCGCAGCGTGATGGCCGCAGCCGCCGATGACGCGGGGTGTCTGCTGATCGCCTCCGGCACCCCGCCACTGCCCTCGCCGGACCCCCTCACGGTGACTGCGGGACGGCGGTACGCCGAGATGGCCTCCCGGCACGCCCAGCTCATGCTCCGGCACGCGCAGGTGGTGTGCGGCTGCCACATCCACATCGGTGTGACCAGCCGCGCGCAAGCCTTGGAGCTCGCCAACCGCATGCGCCCCTGGCTGCCCGCTCTCCAGGCCCTGGCCGCCAATTCGCCCTTCGCCGACGGCCGGGACACCGGATACGCGAGCTGGCGTTCGGTGGAACACGCCCGCTGGCCGACCGTGGGCCCCGCGCCCGTACTCGACGAAGTCGCCTACGAGCGCCTGGTGAGTGGCCTGATCAGCGACGGAACCCTGCTGGACCGCGCCATGGTGTATTGGTACGCCCGGCCGTCCGAGCATGTGCCCACCCTGGAGATCCGGGTCGCAGACGTCAACGCCGACCTCGACACTGTTGTTCTCCTGGCCGCCCTCGTGCGGGGGCTAGCCTCCGTACTGCTGGCCGAGATCGCCGACGGCCGCCCGCCGCCCGCCGCCGCCGCCGGAGACCGGCTGCGTGAGGCCCACTACCTGGCCGCCCTCCACGGGCTGGAGGGCCCCGGCCTCGACCCCGACACCGGCACCCTGATCTCACCCTGGCGGCGAATCGAGGACGCTCTGGAGCGCGCGGCGCCAGGTCTGTACGGGGCCGGGGATATGGCCTTCGCCGAAGCTGCTCTGACCCGGCTCCGCGCCGAAGGCGCCGGAGCGGCGCACCAGCGCGCGGTTCGTGACCGCTGCGGGCGGCTGCAGGCGGTGGTCGACGACCTCGCCTTCGCGACCCGCCAGAGCTGAAGCTGATGAAGGCTGCTGCACGGTCGCCGTCTCCGCGATGCTCGCTACGGGTCCACGGCGCTCATGCCGTGGCCGTGAGGTCCCGGCGAGCCGCACGGTACGCGATCCGGGACGACGAGGACAGAACGCGTCCGAGCGGGCTGGCTGCGGGCAGCGAGTGCCGTAGGCCAGTTGCGCCGACCCGCATACGAGTGGCGGGCAGTTCCTCACCGGATCCGCTCGACTCTGGTCGGGACCGCCCTCCTCATACGGGCCGGCGGGCCGCCACGGGGTACGTGGGATCCTGCTGACCACCGGAGGCCAGCATTCTGACCTCGCCCTGGTCGCTGATCTCCGCCCGGATGATCCCGGTCTCGTCCGCGTGCACGGGATGGCCGCCCGGTCCCGTCTGCGGGGTTCGCGAAACAAGCACCTTCTCCACGGCCCCTCTCCCGCCCCCACCGCTTTCGTCGCTCCGGAACACCAGCTCATACCGGTCCTCGTCCACCGCACCTCTCGATCCGTGCCTCCGTCGGCCTCCCTCCGTGGGACGACGTGGTGGCGTCGGCCAGCGGTTCGACGGCGGTCAGGGAGAACCCGTCACCACCGACAACCCGTCGTCGGACCGTGCGATGTGGCTGAGCGCCAGCCGCGGCGACGAGCAAAGCGGCGCGCCCTCGCGGTACAGCGTGTCAGTAGGAGCGGTGGCCGAGGAGTTGGACCAGCCCGACCGGGAGGAATGCGGGCCGGTGGGGCTGTCCGACCTGGTACGGCACATAGCCCAGCGAGGCGGCGACCTTGACCTCTTCGGCCGTCTCCGCCTGGAAGACGAGCCGGCAGGGCCCTGACTCGGCCCTCGCGCGCTGCCAGAGTGCGGGAGCCGGTTTGCGCTCCGCCTCGGTGCGGGGGGTGAGGATCCGGCCGCCGAAGTCCTCCCAGACGAAGGGCGCAGAGCCCTTCCACGTCGCGTCGACTTCCTTCTTCAGCCTGGCGGCACGCTCGGCGTCGGTCGTGCCCCAGGAGGGCGGAACGTTGGTGATCAGGCCGATTCTGATGTGGCGCTCGCGCAGGGCGCGCAGATAAGAGGCCGCTCCGGACTGATAGTCGATGCCGCCGTCGTCGGCGGTGTGCACGAGGGTCTCGCCCAGGTCGAAGTACACGACGGGGCAGGCGCGTTCGCCATCCGCCCGCGCGACGGAGTCCGTACCGACGACCCCGCTCTCGCTCCCGGGCACCGCCGCACTCACGGTGGTGCAGAGCACGGTCGACGCCAGGGCCGCACCGAGCGCGAGGCTCGCCCGGACCACACCCTTGGAGGCTGATCTGTTCATGGTGTCCTAGCCCTTCTCCCGCACCGCGAGGATGCACGAATGTCCGGTCCATGACATACAGGTGCCGCAGAGTCTCTCACACGGGCGTCCGGCGAAGCGGCAGCCTTCTCCCGCATCGCACCTCTTGCCTATCTTTTTCCGGTGTGCTCTGGCTGGCACAACTACCGGTAGTTCGTTAAGCCCAGCGGTAGAGATCAAGGGGGGCTGCCGGTGGTGACCGCGTTGAGGAGGGCTTGGACTTCGGCGGGCGGCGCTTTGTCCATCCGGGCTCGCCACCAACCGCGCGGGCGAGGTCGCATGCCTTCCAGTGTCCGGGCGGCCAAGGCTGAGCTGCCGGGAACCCGGCACCGATCAAGTGGGCGGGCGCGGTGCCTCAGGGGTCTGCGCCAGACCCGGCCGGCGCTGCGATCAGGGGAACGACGCCCAACAGGCCCGAGCGGTGCCGGCTGTCGCACGCGGACCGCGCAGCGACGGGCCGCACGGAAACTCCGTGCGGGCCGTCATGTCAGCGGCGCTGCGTCCGGATCAGGGTGTGTCTCCGGACCCGTCCCAGCGGTGCCGCTCGCCGAGGCCCGGGTCGTACAAGGCCCGGCCGCCGACGCCGAACTGCCCGAGCTCGGTCATGAGCGCGACGCCGGTCTGGATCGCGTCCACTGTCCAGCCGGTGATGTCGAGCAGCGGGCCGTCCAGCGGGCCGCCGACCAGGTCGGCGTAGTCCCGGCCGGGGCACGGGCACGGGTGGGGGTCGTCGTGGTCCGTTCCGTAGACCCGGACAAGGCCAGAGCCCTCCTGGAGAGGCCGCCGAGATCCACCAGCGTGTGGGCCAAAGTCCACAAGCCCCGCCGCTGCGGCCCCCAGCTGATCACCGCACGCGGCATCGGCTGGGCATGGTCGACGCAAGCCGCGAAAGCAGCGGGGCGACAATCCGTCGCGGCAGAAGGCCCATCAAACGATGGGGCCACCAAGCGGTCTGATGCAACCGCGTGGACGGCCGCCGACGTCCTCGACCACACTGACCAGCACACAGCGCGGCCAGAAGGCACCACGCCCACAAGGAGGTTCGCGTGGAACTGATGATCCTGCCCCGCAGCAGTGAATGGGCTGAGTTGACCCACGAGGCAACGGAGGTGGCGACTCGTTACGACTTAGGTGACTTGCAGAACTCTTTCCCCACCAAGGTCGGACTGCGCCGCAAGAGCGTACGACGGGTGTACGCGTTCTACGCAGGCATGGTCTGGCAGGACCCCGGCGCGGAGACGGAGGCCATGCGCTGGTCCGACGTCGTGGACTGGCGCGAGTCCAGGACGCTCCATTATCAACCCGGCACGTACTCGCACACCCAGTTCTCCTACACCCTGACCCGGGCCGACAACGTGTCCCTCACACTGACGAGCACCTTCCGCGACAGACGAATGGAGCACCCGCCGGTCAACCAGGTCGGGCCGCCCCAGGCATTCTCCTGCTCCGAGTTCTGCCAGCTCGTGTGCGGCCACCTCGCCGAGACCATGCTCCCCGCCACCCTGCAAGCCGTCCAGCGCGGCGAACCACAGGACTTCGGCAGCATCACCCTGAGCATGGACCGGATCAAGGTCGGACGCCACGACCACCCCTGGGCACAGGTGAAGAATCTGGGTGTCCGCGAAGGATCGTTCGAAGTGAGCGTGGGGGGCCTTCGTCGGCCGCTGACCCAGGAGACCGCTGAAATTCCCCGGTTCACCCTGAGCTTGATCTTTAACCTCGCTGCTGTTTCAGGCGGACGTGTTCGGTGAGGGTTTCGGCTCGCTTGACGGTCTTCCCGGGTTCGTGGCGTGGGGCTGGCCTGCGGTTTTTCGAGCCGGGTGGGCGTCCGG
>NZ_JASISO010000064.1 GCF_030063135.1 Streptomyces sp. G-G2 | reverse complement strand
CCGCCGGACCCCCTGCCAGCCCTCCAGCCCCTGGCCCCGCCGGGCTCCCGCCAGTCCGCCGACCCCGCCGGGCCGGGTCCCCTACCGACCCCGACCCCTACCCCCGCCCCGACCCCCGCCCCGGACGGGCGTACGCACGAAGGCCCCGGTCGCTCCCCTGGGGTAGGGAAGTGGCCGGGGCCTTCGTCTACTGCTGTGCTGCTTGTACTGCTGTGCTGTTTGGTTGCGCCGCACCCGCGTGGCGAACGCAGGCCGTGTGCGGCGCGGGGTGCCGGTCAGGAGCGGGAGAGAGGGCCCGCTGGGTCCGTTCCGGCGTTCACATCAGAAAGCTCAGCCCTGCAGGGTGGCAACCTTGATCGCCAGCGCCGACTTCTTGTTGGCGGCGGCGTTCTTGTGGATGACACCCTTCGAGACAGCCTTGTCGAGCGCGCGCGAAGCGGCGCGAGAAGCCACGGTGGCCTTCTCGACGTCACCGGCGGCGGCGGCCTCGCGGGCCTTGCGGATCGCGGTCTTGAGCGACGACTTGACGGCCTTGTTACGCAGGCGCGCCTTCTCGTTGGTCTTGTTCCGCTTGATCTGGGACTTGATGTTCGCCACGAAAGAGCCTTTTCAGGTTCAGAGTTTGATCTTCGGATTGTGTGCCGTCTGCTGAGAGGGCATACGACACACAGCTGCTCAGGCTACCAGCCGCGCTCCGGGCGGCCCAAACCGGTCGCACTGCCCCGGCCGTGGGACCATGGGAGTCTGCGTACAGATCCGACATCGCGCCGACGTAGGCGACGAGATCCGACTTTCGCTCCGACGACGCTTTCCGACGACGCTTTCCGACTGCGACCCGAGAATCAGGACACTGCGTGCCCGCGATCCCTAGCCACGTGCCCGAGCCGAGCCGTACCGACCCGGCGCTGATCCGCAACTTCTGCATCATCGCGCACATCGACCATGGCAAGTCGACCCTTGCCGACCGGATGCTCCAGCTCACCGGCGTGGTCGACTCGCGGCAGATGCGTGCCCAGTACCTCGACCGCATGGACATCGAGCGTGAGCGCGGCATCACGATCAAGTCGCAGGCGGTCCGACTGCCCTGGGCGCCCGTCACGGGCGACAGCCAGGGCAGCACGCACATCCTGAACATGATCGACACCCCCGGTCACGTCGACTTCACCTACGAGGTATCCCGCTCCCTCGCCGCGTGCGAGGGCACGGTCCTCCTTGTGGACGCCGCCCAGGGCATCGAGGCGCAGACCCTCGCCAACCTGTACCTGGCGATGGAGAAGGACCTCGCGATCGTCCCCGTCCTGAACAAGATCGACCTGCCGGCCGCCCAGCCGGAGAAGTTCGCCGAGGAGCTCGCGAACCTGGTCGGCTGCCAGCCCGAGGACGTGCTGCGCGTCTCCGCGAAGACCGGTGTCGGCGTGGAGGCCCTGCTCGACAAGATCGTCGCCACCGTGCCCTCCCCGATCGGAGTCAAGGCCGCCCCCGCCCGCGCGATGATCTTCGACTCGGTCTACGACTCGTACCGCGGTGTCGTGACGTACGTCCGGGTGGTCGACGGCCAGCTCAACAAGCGCGAGCGCATCCGGATGATGTCGACCGGCGCCACCCACGAGCTGCTGGAGATCGGTGTCTCCTCACCGGAGATGACCCCGTCCGACGGCATCGGCGTCGGCGAGGTGGGCTACATCATCACCGGCGTGAAGGACGTCCGCCAGTCCAAGGTCGGTGACACGATCACCAGCCTGCACAACGGCGCGACCGAGGCCCTCGGCGGCTACAAGGACCCGCGTCCGATGGTCTTCTCCGGCCTGTACCCGCTCGACGGCTCGGACTACCCGGACCTGCGCGAGGCCCTCGACAAGCTCCAGCTGAACGACGCCGCGCTGGTCTACGAGCCGGAGACCTCCGCGGCCCTCGGCTTCGGCTTCCGCGTCGGCTTCCTCGGTCTGCTCCACCTGGACGTGGTGCGCGAGCGCCTGGAGCGCGAGTTCGGCCTCGACCTGATCGCCACCGCGCCGAACGTGGTCTACCGCGTCGTCCTGGAGGACGGCAAGGAGGTCACCGTCACCAACCCGAGCGAGTTCCCCGAGGGCAAGATCTCGGACGTCTTCGAGCCGGTCGTCCGGGCCACGCTGCTCGCGCCCTCCGAGTTCATCGGCGCGATCATGGAGCTCTGCCAGCAGCGCCGCGGCACCCTCCTCGGGATGGACTACCTCTCCGAGGACCGGGTCGAGATCCGCTACACCCTCCCGCTCGCGGAGATCGTCTTCGACTTCTTCGACCAGCTGAAGTCCAAGACGCGCGGTTACGCGTCCCTGGACTACGAGCCCACGGGCGAGCAGGCCTCCGGCCTGGTCAAGGTCGACATCCTGCTGCACGGCGACAAGGTCGACGCCTTCTCCGCCGTCACCCACAAGGACGCGGCCTACGCCTACGGCGTGCGCCTGGTCGCCAAGCTCCGCGAGCTCATCCCGCGGCAGGCCTTCGAGATCCCGATCCAGGCCGCCATCGGCTCCCGGGTCATCGCCCGCGAGACCATCCGCGCCATCCGCAAGGACGTCCTCGCCAAGTGCTACGGCGGTGACATCTCCCGTAAGCGGAAGCTGCTGGAGAAGCAGAAGGAAGGCAAGAAGCGGATGAAGATGGTCGGCTCCGTGGAGGTCCCCCAGGAGGCCTTCATCGCGGTGCTGTCCAGCGACGACTCCGGCGGCAAGAAGAAGTAGTTCGACAGCGGGGAAGAAGCATCCGGAACGGGCCGCCGCGCACACGCGCGGGGGCCCGTTTCGTTATGAACCGGCCACCTGCCGACCCTTACGCACTGGTGGGGGAGCCCTCTAGTCTGATCACTGCTCGTTGGTTACTCGCCAGTCACAAGAAACCCGCCAGTCCCCACGTCTTCACGCACTGCCGCGTGGACCGGTCCGGAGGATGTCGTGAGCGACACACAGACCATGATCGAGAACCGCCCGCCCACCGTGGCGGCCCTCTTCCTTGAGCGCGTCGCCGCGACTCCGAACGGCGAGGCCTACCGCTACCCGGTCGTCGCGGCCCCCGGCCAGGGCCCGGACGAGTGGAAGTCGCTCAGCTGGGGACAGGCGGCCGAGCGGGTCTTCGCCATCGCCGCGGGCCTCGTCACCCTCGGCGTACAGCCCGAGGAGCGCGTGGCTCTCGCCTCCAGCACCCGCGTCGAGTGGATCCTCGCCGACCTCGGCGTGATGTGCGCCGGAGCCGCGACCACCACCATCTACCCGAGCACGAACGCCGAGGAATCGGCGTTCATCCTCGCCGACTCCGACAGCCGCGTGCTGATCGCCGAGGACGGCGCCCAGCTCGCCAAGGCCCGTGCGCACCGCGCCGACCTGCCCGGCCTGGCGCACGTCATCGTGCTGGACGCCGCCGCCGCGCTCGCGGCCGACGGCGACCCGGAGGGCTGGGTGCTCTCCCTCGCCGAGCTGGAGGCGCGCGGCAACGAGCACCTCGCCAAGCACCCCGAGGCGGTCCGGGAACGGATCGCGGCGATCACCGCCGACCAGCTCGCCACCCTCATCTACACCTCGGGCACCACCGGCCGCCCCAAGGGCGTCCGGCTGCCGCACGACAACTGGTCGTACATGGCCAAGGCCACCGTGGCGACGGGCATGATCACCGCGTCCGACGTCCAGTACCTGTGGCTGCCGCTCGCGCACGTCTTCGGCAAGGTGCTCACCTCCGGCCAGATCGAGGTGGGGCACGTCACCGCCGTCGACGGCCGGATCGACAAGATCATCGAGAATCTGCCGATCGTCCAGCCCACCTACATGGCGGCCGTCCCGCGCATCTTCGAGAAGGTCTACAACGGGGTCGCGGCCAAGGCCAGGGCCGGTGGCGGCGCGAAGTACAAGATCTTCAAATGGTCCGTCGCCGTCGCCCGCGAGTACGCCCAGGTCACCCAGGACAACTTCCGCCGCACCGGCCAGGCCAAGGCCCCCCTCGCCCTCGCCGCCAAGCACCGGGTCGCCGACGCGCTCGTCTACTCCAAGCTCCGCGACGCCTTCGGCGGGCACCTGCGCGCCGCCATCTCCGGCTCCGCCGCCCTCGCCCCCGACATCGGCTACTTCTTCGCCGGCGCGGGCATCAACATCCTCGAGGGCTACGGCCTGACCGAGTCCAGCGCCGCCAGCTTCGTCAACCCCGGCGAGGCCTACCGCACCGGCACCGTCGGCAAGCCGCTCCCCGGCACCGAGGTCCGCATCGCCGACGACGGCGAGATCCTGCTGCGCGGCCCCGGCATCATGGAGGGATACCACAACCAGCCCGACAAGACCGCCGAGGTGCTCGAAGCGGACGGCTGGCTGCACACCGGTGACATCGGCGAGCTGTCCCCGGACGGCTACCTGCGCATCACCGACCGCAAGAAGGACCTGATCAAGACCTCGGGCGGCAAGTACGTCGCCCCGGCCGAGGTCGAGGGCCGGTTCAAGGCGATCTGCCCCTACGTCTCCAACATCGTCGTCCACGGCGCCGACCGGAACTTCTGCTCCGCGCTCATCGCCCTCGACGGCCCCGCCATTCTGGGCTGGGCCGCCGAGAACGGGCTGGAGGGCAAGACGTACGCCCAGGTCGTGGCCGCGCCCGAGACCACGCGCCTGGTGGAGACGTACGTCCAGACCCTCAACGAGGGCCTCCAGCGCTGGCAGACGGTCAAGACCTTCCGGCTGCTGCCGCGCGACCTGGACGTCGAGCACGGTGACCTCACGCCCAGCCTCAAGCTGAAGCGGCCGGTCGTGGAGCGCGAGTTCAAGGCGCTCATCGACGAGATGTACGCGGGCTCGAACGAGGCGTAGCGGAGGCGGAACCAGGGCTCCCGTGCGCCGGACCCGGAGGGGGACGGCGCACGGGGCCGCGTGCGGGACAATGGGGGCATGCCTTCCGCCCTCCCCGACGGGGAACCCATGCCCGAAGACGGCTCGCTGCCGTCGCACGCCCTGGCGGGTGCGGCGGACCGGCCGCTCGGGTTCTACCTGCACGTCCCGTACTGCGCCACGCGCTGCGGCTACTGCGACTTCAACACCTACACCGCCACCGAGCTGCGCGGCAGCGGCGGGGTCCTGGCCTCCCGCGAGAACTACGCCGACACCCTCATCGACGAGGTCCGCCTCGCCCGCAAGGTGCTCGGCGACGATCCGCGCGCGGTCCGTACGGTCTTCGTCGGCGGCGGTACGCCCACGCTCCTGCCCGCCGCCGACCTGGTCCGGATGCTCGGGGCGGTCCGGGAGGAGTTCGGGCTGGCCGAGGACGCCGAGATCACCACCGAGGCCAATCCGGAGTCGGTCGACCCGGCGTACCTGGCCGAGCTGCGCGCCGGGGGCTTCAACCGGGTCTCCTTCGGCATGCAGAGCGCCCGGCAGCACGTCCTGAAGATCCTCGACCGCACGCACACCCCCGGCAGGCCCGAGGCCTGCGTCGCGGAGGCGCGGGCGGCGGGCTTCGAACACGTCAACCTCGACCTGATCTACGGCACTCCCGGCGAGTCCGACGACGACTGGCGGGCCTCGCTGGAAGCGGCTCTGGGCGCGGCCCCCGACCACGTCTCGGCGTACGCGCTGATCGTGGAGGAGGGCACCCAGCTCGCCCGCCGGATCCGCCGCGGCGAGGTTCCGATGACGGACGACGACGTCCACGCGGACCGGTACCTGATCGCGGACTCGGTGCTCGCCGAGGCGGGCTACGACTGGTACGAGGTCTCCAACTGGGCCACCTCCGAGGCCGGGCGCTGCCTGCACAACGAGCTGTACTGGCGCGGAGCCGACTGGTGGGGAGCGGGGCCGGGCGCGCACAGCCACGTGGGCGGGGTGCGCTGGTGGAACGTGAAGCACCCCGGCGCCTACGCGGCAGCCCTGGCGGAGGGGCGCTCGCCCGGGGCCGGGCGCGAGGTGCTGCCGCAGGAGGACCGGCGGGTCGAACGGATCCTGCTGGAGCTGCGGCTGCGGGAAGGGTGCCCGCTGTCCCTGCTGGCCCCGGCCGGGCTGGCGGCGGCCGGGCAGGCGCTGGCCGACGGGCTGCTGGAGGCCGGGCCCTTCGGGGAGGGACGGGCCGTGCTGACCCTGCGGGGGCGGCTGCTGGCCGACGCGGTGGTGCGGGACCTGGTGGACTGACCCCGCCGGGCCGGCCCCCGCCCGGGGGCGGTCAGCCCTCCGGGGCCGTCACGAAGTCGATCAGTTCCTCCACGCGGCCCAGCAGTTCCGGTTCCAGGTCCTGGTACGTGCGGACCCGGGACAGGATGTGCTGCCAGGCGGCGCCCGTGTTCTCCGGCCAGCCCAGGGCCCGGCAGATGCCCGTCTTCCAGTCCTGGCCCCGGGGGATCACCGGCCAGGCCGGGATGGACAGGGCGGCCGGTTTCACGGCCTGCCAGACGTCGATGTACGGGTGGCCCGCGATCAGCACGTGCGGGGAGGTCACCTCGGCCGCGATGCGGGACTCCTTCGAGCCCGGGACCAGGTGGTCGACCAGGATCCCGAGGCGCGCGTCCGGGCCCGGCGCGAACTCCGCCACGATCGCCGGGAGGTCGTCGATGCCCTCCAGGTACTCCACCACCACGCCCTCGATGCGCAGGTCGTCGCCCCAGACCCGCTCGACCAGTTCGGCGTCGTGGCGGCCCTCGACGTAGATCCGGCCCGCCCGCGCCACCCGGGCCCGCGCGCCCGGGACCGCGATCGAGCCCGAAGCCGTACGGGCGGGGGCGGCCGGGGCCCGGGACGGGCGCACCAGGGTCACCACGGCCCCCTCCAGCAGGAAGCCGCGCGGTTCCAGGGGGAACACCCGCCGCTTGCCGTAGCGGTCCTCCAGGGTCACCGTGCCCGCCTCGCAGCCGACCACCGCCCCGCAGAAGCCCGTAGCGGCCTCCTCGACCACCACGTCGAGGTCCGCCGGGACCTCGGGCACGGGGCGGGGGCGCTTCCACGCGGGGGTCAGGTCGGGCGAGTACTCACGCATTCGGCCGACGCTAGGAGCAGGCGCGTCCTCACGCACGCGACACGCCGTACCGCAGGGCGAGTGTGTCGCGTTGCGCACGCACGAAGGCCGCGTCGACCACCGCTCCGTGACCGGGGACGTACAGGGCGTCGTCGCCGCCCAATGACAGCAGCCGGTCCAGGGCGGCGGGCCAGCGTCCCGGTACCGCGTCCGAGCCCGCCTGCGGCTCCCCGGACTCCTCGACCAGGTCTCCGCAGAAGACGACCTCCCGCTCGCCCGGCACGAACACCGCCAGATCGTGCCCGGTGTGCCCCGGGCCGATGTTCGCCAGGAGCACCTGGACCCCGCCCAGCTCCAGGGTCCACTCGCCCGACACCAGGTGGCGCGGGACGACCAGGACGTCCGTCGCCCCGACCGCCTCGGCCCGGTCCAGGCCCTGCCGTACGGCGCTCTCGCAGAGCTCGTCACGGCCGGTGGTCAGCAGCGCGTCCAGCCCCACGGCTCCGTAGACCTCGGCGCCCGGGAAGGCCGCGGCGCCCAGTACGTGGTCGAAATGGCCGTGCGTGAATGCGAGATGCGTCACCTGGCGGCCGGTCGTCCGCTCCACCGCCTCACGCAGTCCGGCCCCCTCCCGCAGGCAGGATCCGGGGTCGATCAGCAGCACCGCGTCGTCACCCACCACCAGCCCCGCGGTGCAGTCCCACACCGGCAGCCGCAGCCGTCCGGAGCGGCCGGTCAGGCGTTCCCAGCCCATGTCTTCCCAACGCACGTCCATGCGGCGACGCTAGTCGAGCGGCCGACGCCGCGCGGTACCTTGACGGGCCGCCCTTGCTAACGCCGTGCGTACCCGCCGTACACTGGCCGGGGGATCTTTGGCACTCACCGCCCACGAGTGCCAGCGGCACTCACCACGACGGCCCAGCGAACAGGCATCACAGATGGAGGTGTGCGCGATGCTCAGCGAACGCAGACTCGAAGTGCTCCGCGCCATCGTCCAGGACTACGTCGGGACGGAGGAGCCGGTCGGCTCCAAGGCGCTCACCGAGCGGCACCGGCTCGGTGTCTCACCCGCCACCGTGCGCAACGACATGGCCGTGCTGGAGGAGGAGGGCTACATCGCCCAGCCCCACACCAGCGCGGGCCGCATTCCCACGGACAAGGGCTACCGCCTGTTCGTCGACAAGCTGGCAGGGGTCAAACCGCTGTCCAGCCCCGAGCGGCGGGCCATCCAGAACTTCCTCGACGGCGCCGTCGACCTCGACGACGTGGTCGGCCGCACGGTGCGGCTGCTCGCGCAGCTGACCCGGCAGGTCGCCGTCGTCCAGTACCCGAGCCTGACCCGCTCCACCGTCCGCCACGTCGAGCTGCTGTCGATGGCCCCGGCCCGCCTGATGCTCGTACTGATCACGGACACCGGGCGGGTCGAGCAGCGGCTCATCGACTGCCAGACCCCCTTCGGGGAGACCTCGCTGGCGGACCTGCGGGCGCGGCTCAACAGCCGGGTGGTGGGGCGCCGGTTCACCGATGTTCCCCCGCTGGTGCAGGACCTCCCGGAGTCCTTCGAGACCGAGGACCGGGCGACGGTCTCCACCGTCCTCGCGACCCTCCTCGAAACCCTCGTGGAGGAAGCCGAAGAACGGCTGATGATCGGCGGAACCGCCAATCTCACCCGCTTCGGACACGATTTCCCCCTGACGATCAGGCCGGTGCTCGAAGCGCTGGAGGAGCAGGTCGTGCTCCTCAAGCTGCTGGGCGAGGCCAACGAATCGGGCATGGCCGTACGAATCGGTCATGAGAATGCCTACGAGGGACTGAACTCCACGTCAGTCGTCTCCGTCGGTTACGGTTCGGGCGGCGAAGCAGTCGCCAAACTCGGCGTGGTCGGACCGACCCGCATGGACTACCCCGGAACGATGGGAGCGGTACGCGCAGTGGCACGTTACGTCGGACAGATCCTGGCGGAGTCGTAAGTGGCCACGGACTACTACGCCGTACTCGGCGTGCGCCGCGACGCGTCCCAGGACGAGATCAAGAAGGCCTTCCGGCGCCTCGCGCGTGAACTCCACCCGGATGTGAATCCGGATCCGAAGACGCAAGAGCGCTTCAAGGAGATCAACGCGGCCTACGAGGTGCTCTCGGATCCGCAGAAGAAGCAGGTCTACGACCTCGGCGGCGACCCCCTGTCCTCCTCGGGCGGCGGCGGCGGCGCGGGCGGATTCGGAGCCGGTGGCTTCGGCAACTTCTCGGACATCATGGACGCCTTCTTCGGCCAGGCCTCGCAGCGCGGACCGCGCTCGCGGACCCGCCGCGGCCAGGACGCCATGATCCGCCTCGACCTGGAACTCGACGAGGCGGCCTTCGGGACGACCAAGGACATCCAGGTCGACACGGCCATCGTCTGCACCACCTGCTCCGGTGAGGGCGCCGCACCCGGCACCTCGGCGCAGACGTGCGACATGTGCCGCGGCCGCGGTGAGGTCTCCCAGGTCACCCGGTCCTTCCTGGGCCAGGTCATGACCTCGCGGCCCTGCCCGCAGTGCCAGGGCTTCGGCACCGTGGTCCCGACCCCGTGCCCGGAGTGCGCGGGCGACGGCCGGGTCCGCTCCCGCCGCACCCTCACGGTCAAGATCCCGGCCGGTGTCGAGAACGGCACCCGCATCCAGCTCGCGGGCGAGGGCGAGGTCGGCCCCGGCGGCGGCCCCGCCGGTGACCTGTACGTCGAGATCCACGAGCTGCCGCACAGCACCTTCCAGCGGCGCGGGGACGACCTGCACTGCACGGTCACCATCCCGATGACCGCGGCCTCCCTGGGCACGAAGTGCCCGCTGGAGACCCTGGACGGCATGGAAGAGGTGGACGTCCGCCCCGGCACCCAGTCGGGCCAGTCCATCCCGCTGCACGGGCGCGGTGTCACGCACCTGCGCGGCGGCGGCCGCGGCGACCTCATCGTCCACGTCGAGGTCATGACCCCGAGCAAGCTGGACGCGCAGCAGGAGGAACTGCTGCGCCAGTTCGCGAAACTGCGCGGCGAGGAACGGCCCACCGGCCAGTTCCAGCCCGGGCAGCAGGGTCTGTTCAGTCGGTTGAAGGATGCGTTCAACGGGCGTTGAGCGTGTTGTCGGGCGGCGGTCCGGGCCTCCGCCGGGGGTCCGGGGGTCGTCCCCCGGGTGGGCGCGGTCAGCCCGGGCAGCAGGGTCTGTTCAGTCGGTTGAAGGATGCGTTCAACGGGCGTTGAGCGTGTTGTCGGGCGGCGGTCCGGGCCTCCGCCGGGGGTCCGGGGAAACGGACTATGCCAGGCGAATTGCACGATTCGGTCTGGTGCGGGGGACATGGCACGATGCTGGGCATGTCCTCCGCACCGAACGGTCTCTACCAGTACCCGATCGTGCAGGCTCCGATGGCTGGTGGCGGCTCCTGTCCGCCGCTCGCCGCCGCCGTGTCCGAGGCCAGCGCGCTGGGCTTCCTGGCGGGCGGCTACAAAACCGCCGACGGCATGTACCAGGAGATCAAGCGGCTGCGCGGGTTGACCCGGCGCCCCTTCGGCGTGAACCTCTTCATGCCGCAGACCGCCGCCGTCGACCCGGCCGCCATCGAGGCCTACCGGGGACAGCTGGCCGGTGAGGCGAGCTGGTACGAGCTCTCCCTCGCGGACGAGGACACCGCCGGAACCTGCGACGACGGCTACGAGGCCAAGCTGGCCATCCTGGTCGAGGATCCGGTCCCCGTCGTCTCCTTCACCTTCGGGTGCCCCCCGGCCGAGGTGCTCGCGACCCTGCGCCAGGCGGGCACGTACACCGTGATCACCGTGACCTCGGTCGACGAGGCCCGGGCCGCGCAGAGCGCGGGCGCGGACGCGGTCTGCGTACAGGGCATCGAGGCGGGCGGCCACCAGGGCACCCACCGGGACGATCCGCACACCGACGGCACGGCGGGCGTCGGCCTGCTGGCGCTGGTCGGGCAGGTACGGGAAGGGGTCGCCCTCCCGATCATCGCGGCGGGCGGAATCATGCGTGGCTCGCAGATCGCCGCGGTGCTCGCGGCGGGAGCGGAGGCCGCGCAGCTCGGTACGGCCTTCCTGGCCTGCCCGGAGTCCGGCGCGCACCCGCTGCACAAGAAGGCGCTGACCGACCCGCTCTTCGCCCACACCGAACTCACCCGCGCCTTCTCCGGCCGTCCGGCGCGGGGGCTGGTCAACCGGTTCATGCGGGAGCACGGGCCGTACGCGCCCGCCGCCTACCCCCAGGTCCACCACCTGACCGCGGGGCTGCGCAAGGCCGCCGCGGCGGCCGGGGACGCGCAGGGGATGGCCCTGTGGGCGGGCCAGGGCCACCGGCTGGCCCGGCCGCTGCCCGCCGGGCAGCTGGTGGAGGTACTGGCGGCCGAACTGACCGAAACACAGGGCGCGTTGCGCGCGCTGCAGATGAGGAGTGCGTCATGACCGCCCCCGTGTTCGTGGTCGAAGAGGTCCCCGCGGGGCCGGAGTTCGTCCTGGACGGGCCCGAAGGCAGGCACGCGGTGTCGGTGAAGCGGCTGAACCCGGGCGAGGCGGTGGTCCTGGCGGACGGCCGCGGGCGCTGGGCCGAGGCCGTGGTCAAGGCGGCGGAGGGCAAGGACCGGCTGGTGGTGGCGGTGGAGTCGGTGCACGAGGAGCCGGAGCCCGCGGTACGGATCACCGTGGTCCAGGCGCTGCCGAAGGGCGACCGTGGCGAGTTGGCCGTCGAGACGATGACCGAGACCGGGGTCGACGCGGTGGTGCCGTGGCAGGCCTCGCGGTGCATCACGCAGTGGCGCGGGGAGCGGGGGGCGAAGGCCCTGGGCAAGTGGCGGGCGACCGCGCGGGAGGCCGGGAAGCAGTCCCGGCGGGTCCGGTTCCCGGAGGTGGCGGAGGCGGCCTCGACGAAGCAGGTGGCGGCGCTGCTGGCGGGGGCGGACCTGGCGATGGTCCTGCACGAGGACCGGGACGCGGCGTCGCGGGCCCTGGCCGGGGCGGCGCTGCCGGAGTCGGGCTCGATCGTCCTCGTCGTCGGGCCCGAGGGCGGGGTCTCGCCGGAGGAGCTGGCCGTGTTCGCCGAGGCGGGGGCGCAGCCGTACCGCCTGGGGCGGTCGGTGCTGCGGACCTCCACCGCGGGCACCGCGGCCGTGGCGGTCCTCCTGGCCCGCACGGGCCGCTGGTCCTGACGGGCCGCCGCCGCGGGTCGGGAGCGGTCTCCCCGTACCTTCGGCGGGTCCTCAAGCGCCGGACGGGCCGGGAGCGCCCCGCGGGCGGTAGCGGCGTCCGGTGCCCCGTGCGGAGGGTGCGGGAACGTTACGATGCGGGGAGTCGATCACCACAACGGAGGCGCCGCAATGGCCGGGGAACCTCAGGCGGACTGCCTGTTCTGCAAGATCGTCAAGGGTGAGATCCCCGCGACCGTCGTCCGCGAGACCGCGACGACCCTGGCCTTCCGGGACATAAGCCCCAAGGCGCCGACCCACGTCCTGGTCATCCCCAAGGCGCACTACCGCGACGCCGCCTCCCTCGCCACCGCCGAGCCCACCATCGCCGGTGACGTACTGCGCGAGGCGGGCGAGGTCGCCGCGCAGGAGGGCGTCGACGGCTCCGGCTACCGGATCGTCCTCAACACCGGCGAGGGCGCGGGCCAGACCGTCTTCCACGCCCACGCGCACGTCCTCGGCGGCCGCGGCCTCGAATGGCCCCCGGGATAGCCGTGTCCGTACGGGAGTTCGTGGTGCTGGGCACCGCCAGTCAAGTGCCCACCCGCCACCGCAATCACAACGGCTACCTCCTGCGCTGGGACGGCGAGGGCATCCTCTTCGATCCGGGCGAGGGCACGCAGGGACAGATGCTGCGGGCCGGAGTCGCCGCGCACGACATCAACCGGATCTGTGTCACCCACTTCCACGGTGACCACAGCCTCGGCCTCGCCGGGGTGATCCAGCGGATCAACCTCGACCAGGTCCCGCACCCCGTCACCGCCCATTACCCCGCCTCCGGCCAGAAGTTCTTCGACCGGCTGCGCTACGCGACCGCGTACCGCGAGACGGTCCGGATCGCCGAGGCCCCGGTGGCCGCGGCCGGGGTGCTGGCGCGCGGGGCGACGTACACGCTGGAAGCCCAGCTGCTCTCGCACCCCGTGGAGTCCTTCGGCTACCGGATCACCGAGCCCGACGGGCGGCGGATACGGCCCGAACTGCTCGCGCGCCGCGGCATCAAGGGCCCGGACGTCGGGCGGCTCCAGCGCGACGGCGAGCTGAACGGCGTCACCCTCGACGAGGTCAGCGAGCACCGGCCGGGCCAGCGCTTCGCGTTCGTCATGGACACCCGGCTCTGCGAGGGCGTCGACGCCCTCGCGGACGGCTGCGACATGCTGGTCATCGAGTCCACGTTCCTCGACGCGGACGAACGGCTCGCCACCGACCACGGGCACCTGACTGCCGCCCAGGCCGCCCGGGTCGCCCGCGCGGCCGGCGTCCGTCACCTCGTCCTGACCCACTTCTCGCAGCGCTACACGGACCCCGCCGACTTCGAACGCGAGGCCCGCGCGGCCGGGTTCGAGGGCGAGCTGACCATCGCGGCCGACCTGACCCGGGTCCCGCTGCCCAAGCGCGGGTAGCGGGCCGCGGGGGCGCGCAGCAGCACCCGCGGCGGGGCGCGCCCCGGGAGCGGGGCCACGGTGACGTCGGTGATCGTCAGCTCCGGCGCGCCGACCCGCGGCACCGGACCCGAGGCGGCCCCCGAGACCGCCGCCAGCACGGCGGCCGGGGCCCCGCCCCGGCGGCGTACCGAACCCGGCACCAGCGGGCGTCCGCCCGCGTGCAGCGCGACGGCGGTCAGCGGAGCCGCCACCGCCAGCAGCAGGGCGCCCAGCACCAGGCCCATGCCGGGGAAACCGGCGCGCTCGGCCAGCAGACTGCCCGTGACGGGGCCGCACGCCACCCCCAGGGAGGAAGCGGAACCCGCGAGCACCGCCCAGCGCCCAAGGGGGTCCAGCGCGGCCGCGAGGCCGATGGCGTACGAGAGGACCACCGGGTAGAGCGCGTTCCACAGGATCTCACCGGCGGCGAATGAACCCGGGTCGCGCGCCCCGGACGAGGCGACCACGCACACCGCGATCAGCGCCGTGCCCGCCCCGACCGGCACCGCCCGCCCGAGCCGCGCGCCCAGCGCTGAGGCGGCGGTGACCCCGAGCAGCCCGGCCCCCAGGGCGGCGGCGAAGACCAGACCCAGGGCGACCTCGGACAGGCCCGCCTGCTGGGCCCCGATCCGGCCGCTGACCCCCCACAGCGCGTTCTGGGCCAGCGACCACAGCATCAGCGCCCCGGCCAGCACCACCCCGGCCCGCGGGTACGGCAGCCGCCAGGCCGGAGTACGTACGCCCACGCGCCCGCCAGCCGCCGGGGCCCCCGCCAGCCGCCCGGTCGCGGGCCACGCCAGGAGCGCCACCAGGGCGATCGCGGCGAACGGCGGCCCGTGCCCGCCGCCGAGCCGCGGCAGGAGCAGGTACAGCGCCCCGGCGGTCGCCGACACCGACAACAGCCCCAGGGCGGAGGTGCGGTGAGGATCGCGTTGGGCGGCGATCCCCGAGGCGGCCACGGCGGTGGCCGCACCGGAACCGAACCCGCCGACCACCGCCCCCGCGACGACCAGCGGCAGCAGCGCGGTCGCGGCGGCCGCGCCGTAGCCCGCGACGGCGAGCAGCAGCCCCAGCCGGGCCAGCGGGCGCGGCCCGTGGCGCGGGATGCGGGAGGCGAGGACGAACCCGGCGGCGGCGGAACCCAGCAGCAGGGCCGAGCCGATCAGGCCGGCCTGGGTGGGACTCAGCGGGAGGGTGGCGCCGAGCCGTCCCACGACCGTGGGCAGGAGGTACGGGGCGACGTAACCGGCGGTGAAGAGGGCGACGAGGGGCCGGGCGGCGGGGTGCGCCGGGGCATGGTCGGACACGGTGGATCCAGGAGGTGCGCGGGTGATTCGGGACGCCGCGGGAGGAGCGGGGGCCAATATCTATCAAGCGACCGGAGTTGAGGAGAAGAGGGATCCGGAGCGTTCCTCCGGTGATCTGGGACACACTGGGTTTCGCCCCCGTCCGGCCCGGGCAAGGCTGGCAGCCTTCCGGGCCCACCACGCCGCGCACGAAACGAGGACCACGCCGTGACCAGTCGGAACAGCCTCCAGAGCCGGAACAGAGCCACCGGTGAGCAGGTGGACCCGCTCGCTCCGCTCCGCTCGCCCCGGGACCCGGACTGCGACGTGTTCCTGACCGGCACGGTCTTCCTCGACATCATCTTCACCGGCCTCGACTCGGCCCCGGTGCGCGGTACGGAGTCCTGGGCGCGGGGCATGGGCTCCAGCCCCGGCGGGGTCGCCAACATGGCCACCGCGCTGGCCCGGCTCGGGCTGCACACCTCCCTCGCCGCGGCCTTCGGCGACGACCACTACGGCGAGTACTGCTGGGACGCGCTGGAACAGGGCGAGGGCATCGACCTGGCGATGTCGCGCCGGATCTCCGGCTGGCATTCGCCCGTCACCGTCTCCATGGCCTACGAGGGCGAGCGCACGATGGTCTCGCACGGGCACGAGGCGCCCCCCGGAGCCGCGACCGACCCCATCCCGGACTGCCCGCCCCGGGCCAGGGCCGCGGTCGCCTCACTGGCCCCCGGGCGCCGCGAGGAGTGGATCGCGGCCGCCGCACGGCGCGGGGCCCGGGTGTTCGCGGACGTCGGCTGGGACGAGAGCGGGCGCTGGGACCTGGGCGCGCTGGGCGACCTGGAGCACTGCGAGGCCTTCCTGCCGAACGCCGCCGAGGCCATGCGGTACACGGGCGCGGACTGCCCGCTCGCGGCGGCCCGGGCGCTGGCCGAGCGGGTGCCGATCGCGGTGGTCACGATGGGCGCGGAGGGCTCGTACGCGGTGGACGGGCGGACCGGCGAGAGCGCCCAGGTCCCGGCCATCGAGGTGGAGGCGCTGGACCCCACCGGCGCGGGTGACGTGTACGTGGCGGGCTTCGTCACCGGCACCCTGGCGGGCTGGCCGCTCGCCGACCGGCTCGCCTTCGCCGGTCTGACGGCGGCGCTGTCGGTGCAGGAGTTCGGCGGCTCCCTCTCGGCACCGGGCTGGCCGGAGGTGGCCCACTGGTGGCACGGGCTGCGGTCCCGGCCGGGCGGGATCCCGCCGGAGCTGCGCCACTACGGGTTCCTGGACGGCCTGCTGCCCCCGGAGGCCGCCGAGGAGGCGGGCCGGGCCGCCGCCCGCCGCCGTGCGGTCCCCACGATCGGCTTCCGGCACTCCGCGTAACCGGATGCCCGCGCTCCGGAACCGACCCGGAGAAATACCCTCGGTCAATCCCGAGCGGAGTCGTACCCTTGGAAATCCGAGGGTCGTCGATCGGCGAGACCCCTCAACGGGAGGTGTGCGCAGGCCTCAGAGCCGGCCCATGACTCAGACACCCACAGCCCGCACCCCCGCACTGCCGGGGCAGGCACGAGCCCACTTCACCGTCCCGGCCACGCACCCGATGGTGACGGTGCTGGGTTCCGGCGACGCCCTGCTGCGCGTGATCGAGCGGGCGTTCCCCGCCACCGACATCCATGTCCGTGGCAACCAGGTCAGCGCGGTCGGGGCAGCGGCGGAAGTCGCCCTCGTCCAGCGCCTGTTCGACGAGATGATGCTGGTGCTCCGCACCGGGCAGCCGATGACGGAGGACGCAGTGGAACGGTCGATCGCGATGCTGCGGGCCAACGGCAGCGGCGCCGGGGGTGAAGGAGGGCACGAGTCCGAGAGCCCGGCGGACGTGCTCACCCAGAACATCCTCTCCAGCCGCGGCCGCACCATCCGCCCCAAGACCCTCAACCAGAAGCGCTACGTCGACGCGATCGACAAGAACACGATCGTCTTCGGCATCGGCCCCGCCGGTACCGGCAAGACCTACCTGGCGATGGCCAAGGCGGTCCAGGCCCTGCAGTCCAAGCAGGTCAGCCGGATCATCCTGACCCGACCGGCCGTCGAGGCGGGCGAACGCCTCGGCTTCCTGCCCGGCACCCTCTTCGACAAGATCGACCCCTACCTGCGCCCGCTCTACGACGCGCTGCACGACATGATGGACCCGGACTCGATCCCCCGCCTGATGGCGGCGGGCACGATCGAGGTCGCGCCCCTGGCCTACATGCGCGGAAGAACTCTGAACGAGGCGTTCGTGGTCCTCGACGAGGCCCAGAACACCAGCCCCGAGCAGATGAAGATGTTCCTCACCCGGCTCGGGTTCCAGTCCAAGATCGTCGTCACCGGTGACATCACCCAGGTCGACCTCCCGGGCGGGACCAAGAGCGGTCTGCGCCAGGTCCAGGAGATCCTCGAAGGCGTCCCGGACATCCACTTCTCGCGGCTCACCTCCGAGGATGTCGTCCGGCACAAGCTCGTCGGCCGTATCGTCGACGCGTACGAGCAGTACGACAGCCACAACGGGAAGTAGTCCAGAAGCACCATGTCGATCGACGTCAACAACGAGTCCGGAACCGATGTCGACGAGCAGGCGATCCTCGACGTCGCCCGCTACGCGCTCACCCGGATGAGGATCCACCCGCTGTCCGAGCTGTCCGTCATCGTGGTCGACGAGGCGGCGATGGAGCAGCTGCACATCCAGTGGATGGACCTGCCCGGACCCACCGACGTCATGTCCTTCCCGATGGACGAGCTGCGTCCGCCGGCGAAGGACGACGATGAGCCCCCGCAGGGACTCCTCGGCGACATCGTGCTCTGCCCCGAGGTCGCCAAGAAGCAGGGCGAGGACGCGCCGACGCAGCACTCCATGGACGAGGAGCTCCAGCTCCTCACCGTCCACGGGGTGCTGCACCTGCTCGGCTACGACCACGAGGAGCCGGACGAGAAGGCCGAGATGTTCGGCCTCCAGGCCGCCATCGTGGACGGCTGGCGGGGTGAGCGCGGCATGACCGGCGCCTCTCCCGCTCCCACCGTCTCGTGACCGCCCCCCAGCTGATCACCGGGGCGGTCCTGCTGGTCGTGGTGGCCTGGTTCGCGGCCTGCGCCGAATCCGGGATCGCCCGGATGTCCATCTTCCGCGCCGAGCAGGCCGTACGCGAGGGGCGGCGCGGCAGCGACAAGCTCGCCCAGGTCGCCGCCGACCCCACCCGCTACCTCAATGTGGCCCTGCTGGTCCGGGTCACCTGCGAGATGGCTGCGGGCGTCCTCGTCACCTACGTCTGCCTCCAGGAGTTCGGCGAGACGTGGACGGCGCTGCTCGTGGCCATCGGGGTGATGGTGCTGGTCTCCTTCGTCGCGGTGGGCGTCTCCCCCCGTACGATCGGCCGCCAGCACCCCTTCAACACCGCGACGGCGGCGTCGTACGTCCTGGTCCCGCTGGCCCGGGTGATGGGCCCGATCCCGCAGTTGCTGATCCTCATCGGCAACGCGCTGACCCCCGGAAAGGGCTTCCGCAAGGGGCCGTTCGCCTCCGAGGCCGAACTGCGCGCGATGGTGGACCTGGCGGAGAAGGAATCGCTGATCGAGGACGACGAGCGCCGGATGGTGCACCAGGTCTTCGAACTCGGCGACACCCTGGTGCGCGAGGTGATGGTGCCGCGCACCGACCTGATCTGCATCGAGCGGTACAAGACGATCCGTCAGGCGACCACGCTCGCCCTGCGGTCCGGGTTCTCGCGGATCCCGGTCACCGGGGAGAACGAGGACGACATCGTCGGGATCGTCTACCTCAAGGACCTCGTCCGCAAGACGCACATCAGCCGCGAGGCCGAGTCCGAACTCGTCACCACCGCGATGCGCCCGGCCGTCTTCGTGCCCGACACGAAGAACGCGGGTGACCTGCTGCGCGAGATGCAGCAGGTCCGCAACCACGTGGCCGTCGTCATCGACGAGTACGGCGGCACGGCCGGGATCGTCACCATCGAGGACATCCTCGAAGAGATCGTCGGCGAGATCACCGACGAGTACGACCGTGAACTCCCGCCCGTGGAAGAGCTGGGCGACGACCGCTACCGGGTGACCGCCCGGCTCGACATCACCGACCTCGGCGAACTGTTCGGGGTCGAGGACTTCGACGACGAGGACGTGGAGACGGTCGGCGGACTGCTGGCCAAGGCGCTCGGCCGGGTGCCGATCGCGGGCGCCTCCGCGTTCCAGGAGCTGCCCGACGGGCGCTCGCTGCTGCTGACCGCCGAATCCCCGGCGGGCCGCCGCAACAAGATCATCACCGTGCTGGTCGAGCCGGTTTTGCCGGAGCCGGCGGTCAAGGGGGAGACGGAATGACACCGGCCGAGCTGCGCGCCTTCTGCCTCGGATTCAACGCCGCGGTCGAGGAGTTCCCCTTCAACCCGGACACCTCGGTGTTCAAGGTGCTGGGCAAGGTGTTCGCGCTCTCGGCACTCGACGGCGCTCCGCTCACGGTCAACCTCAAGTGTGAACCGGACGCCGCGGTACGGCTGCGCGCCGAGTACGAGGCGGTCGTGCCCGGCTGGCACATGAACAAGCGGCACTGGAACACGGTGACCGTGGGCGGACTTCCGGACGCCGTGGTCAGGGAACTGGTCGAGGACTCGTACGACCTGGTGGTGGCGGGGATGCCGCGGGCGGAGCGGCTGCGGCTCGACCGGCCCTGAGGGGCGTCGCGCGCCCGCGGGACGGGGGCGGCTGGGAGCAAGGTCACAATTTTATTGGACCTTGAGATCTTCGGATCCTCTTACTTTGTGTTTATGTTTGCTTCCGCCAAGCATGATCTGTTCCTGGAGACCCCGTGCACCGCCGTACCCGTTTCGCCGCGACCGCGCTCGCGTCCGCCTCCCTCCTCTTCGCCGCCGCGTGCGAGGGCGGGGGGAAGGCCGCCTCGGCCGGGGCTCCCGCGAAGGCGCCCGCGGACGCTCCCGCCAAGGCGCCCGCGACGCTGACGGCGGACCAGGCCAAGAGCGTGCTGCTGACGGCGGCGGACCTGTCCGCCGGATGGAAGTTCGAGAAGGACACCGTCATCGATTCCGGTGACGCCGCGTCGTACGAGTTCGGCCCCGCCAAGCCGACCACCTGCAAGGCGATCGTCGACCTGGTCAACACCGGGCGGCTGCTCTCCGACTACAAGATCAACCGGCAGGCCGTCTTCACCGACGCGAGCGGCGGCAGCCACATACTCCAGGACGTCAGCGGCTACGAGAGTGCCGCCGACGCCGAGCAGGCAGTGACCGCACTCGCCGCGACGGTCAAGGCCTGCGGCTCCTTCAAGTCCACCTTCGAGGGCAAGACCGCGCTCGCCAAAGCCGAGGTCTTCGAGATCCCGGCCCTCGGCGAGCAGTCCACGGGTCTGCGCGTGCAGATCAAGAACGACGTGCACGCCGTGGACCAGGACATCGCGGTGATCCGGGTCGGCGCCGCGATCAGCACCGTCCACAACAACTGGGGCGACGGGCAGCGCGGGGAGAAGGACTTCGACCGCGCCATCCACAAGGTGGAGACCTCGCTGAAGGCCACCAAGCCGACTTCCTAGTCGAAACCCCGTGCCGGGGGCCGGGGGTGGGTATTGAGGGGAGAACGCCTCGGCGGGGCCGTTGCGCGGCCCCGCCGAGGCGCTCTCCTATGCTTTCGGGCATGACGGACAGCGATAACGCCAACGGCGCCACCGGGCCCGGCCCCGAAGACAGTAAGATCATCACGCTGGCGCGCAGCGCCCGGGCCCGCAACGGGGTGCCCGAAGGGGCGGCGGTGCGGGACGAGACGGGCCGTACGTACGTCGCCGGGACCGTGGAGCTGGAGTCGCTCAAGCTCAGCGCCCTGCGGACCGCCGTCGCGATGGCCGTGGCCAGCGGAGCGCAGTCCTTGGAGGCGGCGGCCGTGGTCAGCGCGGCCGACAGCGTCACCGAGGCCGACCGGGCGGCCGTCCGCGACCTCGGCGGAGCGGCCACACCGGTCCTGCTCGCCGCCCCCGACGGCACCCTTAAGTCCACCACCACGGCGGGCTGAACCGGCTGCGGGCCGGATCCGGCCGGGACCGCTCAGGCGACGTCCCGGACCGCTCAGGCGGCGGCCGGGACCACGGCCGGGTCGCGGCGGCGCCGGATGACCATCGCCATCAGCGCGGCCACCGCGCACAGCGCGCCCGAGGCGTACCAGACCAGGTCGTACGAGCCGAAGGCGTCCCGCGCCAGACCGCCCAGGAACGCCACCACCGCCGCGCCCACCTGGTGCGAGGCCAGCACCCAGCCGAACACGATCGCGCTGTCCTCGCCGTACTGCTCCCGGCACAGCGCGATCGTCGGCGGCACGGTCGCGACCCAGTCCAGGCCGTAGAAGACGATGAAGAACACCATCGGCGGGTGCACCGAGGGCGCCAGCAGCATCGGCAGGAACAGCAGCGAGACCCCGCGCAGCGCGTAGTAGACCGCCAGCAGCCGACGGGCCTCGAAGCGGTCGGTGAACCAGCCGGAGGCCACCGTGCCGATCACGTCGAAGACGCCGATCACCGCGAGCAGTCCGGCCGCCGCCGTCACCGGCATGCCGTGATCGTGCGCGGCGGGCACGAAGTGCGTCTTGACGAGGCCGTTGGTGGAGGCCCCGCAGATCGCGAAGGTTCCGGCGAGCAGCCAGAACGGTCCCGTGCGGGCCGCCTTGAACAGCACGCTCACGGCCCGGCGCGCGGCGCCCGGCACGGGGGCGGGCTTGGGCGCGTACTCCCCGCCGTACGGGGCGAGCCCCACGTCCGCCGGATGGTCGCGCAGCAGCAGCCAGACGAACGGTACGACCGCCAGCGCCGCCAGTGAGACCGTCACCGACGCCGGGCGCCAGCCGTGGTTCTCCACCAGCCAGGCCAGCAGCGGCAGGAAGATCAGCTGACCGGAGGCCCCGGCCGCCGTCAGGACGCCGGTGACCAGGCCGCGCTGGGTGGTGAACCAGCGGTTGGTGACCGTGGCCGCGAAGGCCAGCGCCATCGAACCGCTGCCCAGGCCCACGAGTACGCCCCAGAACAGCACCAGCTGCCACGACGTGGTCATCCACACGGTGGCCGCCGTGCCGCCGGATATCACCGTCAGCGCGACCACCACCACCCGGCGGATGCCGAAACGGTCCATCAGTGCGGCGGCGAAGGGCGCGGTCAGCCCGTACAGGGCCAGGTTGACGGACACGGCGAAGCCGATGGTGCCGCGGGACCAGTCGAATTCCTTGTGCAGGGGGTCGAGGAGCAGTCCGGGCAGGGAGGCGAAGGCCGCGGCGCCGATGATCGTCACGAAGGTGACGGCCGCGACGGACCAGGCGCGGTGGATCCGCCCGGCCGGGCGCGGCGCCGGGCCGTGGACGGGGGCGCCGCCGGGGGCGCGCGTGGTGCCCGGGGCGGGCGTGGTGCCTGAGGTGGGGGCTGTCTGGGTCACAGGGACAGCTTCCGGGCCCGAGCCACCCGTACTCCAGTGGCCTGAACGACATGGTTCGCTATGATCGGGCCATGACCTCCGCCGCGACACCGCCCCCGTCGGCCCACCGCGTGGTCGTCCTCGCGCTCACCGGGCTGCTGCCCTTCGAGCTCGGCATCCCGCACCGGATCTTCGGCCGGGCCAAGGACGTGGCGGGCCTGCCGCTGTACGAGATCCTGACCTGCGCGCTCGCCCCCGGCCCGGTCCGCACCGACGCCGACTTCTCGATCGACGTCGAGCACGGGCCCGAGCTGCTGGCCACCGCCGACACGGTCGTCGTACCCGCCTCCTACGAGCTGGGTCCGGTCTACGACGAGGGACGGCTCACCCCCGAACTGGCCGCCGCCCTCGCGCACATCCGCCCCGGCACCCGGCTCGTCTCCATCTGCACGGGCGGGTACGTGCTGGCCGCCGCCGGGTACCTCGACGGCCGCCGCGCCACCACCCACTGGTCCTCCGCCGCGCACTTCCAGCGCCTCTTCCCGGCCGTCCGGGTCGATCCGGACGTGCTGTACACGGACGAGGGGGACGTGCTGACCTCCGCCGGAGTGGCCGCCGGGATCGACCTGTGCCTGCACATCGTGCGCCGCGACCACGGCGCGGGCGTCGCGAACGACGTGGCCCGGCGCACCGTCGTACCGCCGCACCGGGACGGCGGGCAGGCCCAGTTCATCGAGCGCCCGGTACCGCAGTCGCAGGCGGCGAGCACCACCGCGGCCCGCGCCTGGGTGCTGGACCGGCTCCACGAGCCGGTCCGGCTGACCGACCTGGCCCGCCAGGAGGCCATGTCGGTACGGACGTTCACCCGCCGGTTCCGCGAGGAGTCCGGGGTCAGCCCCGGCCAGTGGATCGTGATGCAGCGGGTCGAGCGGGCCAGGCAGCTGCTGGAACGCACGGACCTGCCGATGGAACAGGTGGCCCGGGAAACGGGGTTCGGCAGCGCCCAGTCCCTGCGCAAGCACGTGCAGGCGGCGATCGGGGTGAACCCGACCGCGTACCGGCGGACCTTCCAGGAGGGCGGGCGCGCGGGGCCGGTGCCCGGCTCCGGCGCCCTCACCCTGACGGAAACTGATGGCCCATCAGTCAATGGGTGATGCCTTCGCCGTCCGCGGCCCCGAGGAGCCCCGCGGAGCCACCGGCGCCTGGACCCGGCTCGCGCGGGACCGGGTCACCGTCCCGGCCGGGGGCGCCGTCAGCGTGCCCTTCACCGTGGCCGTCCCCGAGCGGGCGGAGCCCGGGGACCACCCCGGGGCCGTCGTCGCCCTGGAGGACGAGCCCACCGCCACCGCCGGGGCCATCGGAGTACGGCGGGCCGTCGCCGCCCGCGTCTACCTCCGGGTCTCGGGCCCGACCGCGCCCGCCCTCGCCGTCGAGGGGCTCACGGTCACCCCGCACGGCTCCGGTGCGGAGATCACGTACACCCTCCGCGATCTCGGCAACGTCACCCTGCGGCCCCGGATCGCCCTCACCTCCACCGGAGCCCTCGGCCGCCCCCTGGCGCACGGGGCGGCGACCGCTCCGGCCGAGCTGCTGCCCGGCCAGCGGGTCCGGCTCACCGAGTCCTGGCCGGACCCGCCCGCCCTGGACCGGACCCGGACGACCGTGCGCGCCACGGCCCCCGGGGCCACCGCCGAGGGCACCGCCGGATACGCCGCGCACCCCCGCCTCGGGACCCTGCTGGCGGGCGCTACGGCCCTCCTCGCCGTGGCCTGGTCGGCGCTGGGAGCCGCATCGGGGAGAATGGCCCGTATGAGCGATCGTTCCCCCGAGCCCACCGCCCCGCACCGCGCGGGCTTCGCATGCTTCGTCGGCCGTCCCAATGCGGGCAAGTCGACCCTGACCAACGCACTCGTGGGTACCAAGGTCGCGATCACCTCCAACCGGCCGCAGACCACCCGGCACACGGTCCGCGGCATCGTGCACCGCCCGGACGCCCAGCTCGTCCTGGTCGACACCCCAGGACTGCACAAGCCCCGCACCCTGCTGGGCGAGCGCCTGAACGACGTCGTACGGGCCACCTGGTCCGAGGTCGATGTGATCGGCTTCTGCCTGCCCGCCGACCAGAAGCTCGGCCCCGGCGACAAGTTCATCGCCAAGGAACTCGCGGGGATCAAGAAGACCCCCAAGATCGCCATCGTGACGAAGACCGACCTGGTCGAGTCCAAGGCCCTGGCCGAGCAGCTCCTCGCCATCCACCAGCTCGGCATCGAGCTGGGCTTCGAGTGGGCCGAGATCGTTCCGGTCTCGGCGGTCGGCGACAGCCAGGTACAGCTGCTCGCGGACCTGATCGCACCCCTGCTGCCGGAGAGCCCGCCGCTGTACCCGGAGGGCGACCTCACCGACGAACCCGAGATGGTGATGGTGGCCGAGCTGATCCGCGAGGCCGCGCTGGAGGGCGTACGCGACGAGCTGCCGCACTCCATCGCCGTGGTCGTCGAGGAGATGATCCCGCGCGAGAACCGCCCGGCCGACCGCCCGCTGCTGGACATCCACGCGAACGTCTACATCGAGCGGCCCAGCCAGAAGGGCATCATCATCGGCCCGAAGGGCTCCCGCCTGAAGGAGGTCGGGATGAAGTCGCGCAAGCACATCGAGGCGCTGCTCGGCACCCCCGTCTTCCTCGACCTGCACGTGAAGGTCGCGAAGGACTGGCAGCGCGACCCCAAGCAGCTCCGCAAGCTCGGCTTCTGACCGTCTCGACGCGCCGGACTCCGTCCGTCGCGGGCCGGGCCTGACCCCAAGGGGTCAGGCCAGCCGCCGTACCTTCACCGCGTTGTCCGTCCGGGTCCCGGGCCTGCCGTCAGGCTGGTCCTGGGCCCGTTCGTGTTCCCCGGCCAGCAGCACCTCCCACGCGCCCTCCGGCAGCTCCAGCTCCGCCACGACCTCGTCGGGGGTGGGGAAGCGGACCTCGGGGTGGACGTTCTCCTGCCAGTGCGCCCAGCCCGCGTGGCCCACGATCAGCAGGACGCCGCCGGGGGCGACCGCCCGGGCCGCGGTGCGCAGGATCCGCTCGCGGGGGAAGTCGCCGAAGGAGTGCAGGAAGCACGCCGAGACGAGGTCGAACTCCCCGGCCGGGAACGACTCGGTCAGGTCGTGCCGCCGGCAGTCCACCCGGTCCGCCACGCCCGCCTCGGCGGCGTGCGCCGCCGTCCGTTCCAGGGCGACGCCGGAGATGTCCGTCGCGGTGACGCGCCAGCCCTGGCGGGCCAGCCACACCGTGTCGCCGCCCTCGCCGCAGCCGAGGTCCAGGGCGCGGCCGGGGGTGACTCCCGCGATCTCGCGGACCAGGACGGTGTTCGCCCGCCCGCTCCAGATCCGGTCGCTCTCCTGGTAGCGGGCGTCCCAGTACGCGGCGCCGGTGGCGCCCTCGGCGGGCGGGCCCTCGTGGGCGTGGTCGTGGGTGTGGTCCTGCGCGGGGGTGTGCGCGTGCTCGGGCATGGGGCCTCTTCCTGTGCGGGCGGCTGCCGGTTCCCCGATGCTGCGCCCGCGCCCGCGCGCCCGACAAATATTGTTGCCGGTCCGGCAAATACGCCGCCCGGGCGGCGTATTGGGCGCGCTTCCGCGCGGGCCGGGCGGGAGCCGCGAGGGACGGCTCAGGCGGCCCGCTCCTGCGGGGGCTCCGCGATCAGTGCCGTGCCCACCCGGCGGAAGCCGATCCGCCCGTACATCCGGGCCACGTCCTCGTCGCCCGCGGACAGGAACACCGTACGGACGCCCCTGGCCAGCGCGTCGGCGACCAGCGCCTGCGTCACGGCCTGCGCGAGACCCTGGCGGCGGGCCGACGGGAGGGTGCCGACGCCCACGACCTCGGCCGTGCCGCCCACCGGGTTGTACTGGCCGGAGCACAGGACCGCGCCCCCGCGCACCGCTGCCGCGAGGCCGGTACGGCCCGAGGCGAGCAGGGCCGCCACATGCGCCTGCCGGGCGTGCGCCGCCGGGTCCGCCGCGGCGGCGGCCAGCTGCGCCGGACCCGCCTCGCCCCGCGCGGTGCCGGGCTCGGCGAAGGCCAGCATCGGCACGGTCACCGCGGCCCGCAGCAGCGGGTCGTCCGCGCCGAGCAGCCGGACCTCGGGATGCGCGGGACTCCGTACGGCCGCCGGGTCCAGAACCATCAGGGGGTGCGCATGAACATGCAGCCCCGAGGCTTCGGCGGCGGCCCGCAGGGAGGGGCTGTTTTCGGCCACCCATTCGAAGGCCTCAGGGACCCCCAGCGCGCGCTGACGCCGACGGACCCGTTCCACATCGGCCACCGTCACCGGCGCCGCTGCCGGCGCGGCTCCCGTGCCGTCGCCGCCGCCGAGCGCGGGGCGCGCGTAGTACGGCCAGCCGGTGCCCTCCTGCACGAACAGGGTGAGCGGGCCGAGGTCCTCGGCCCGCGCGCCGCCGTTCCGCGGGGCGGTGTCGTAGTAGCGCTCAAGGTCATCAAGAAGGTTCACCCGGGCATCCAAACAGAGAAGCCCTGGTCAGGCACCCTCTTTGAGGACCCGGGTGATCAACTGCCGCTGCGCGTCGGACAGGTTCGGGTCCTGGCACAGCACCGTCCGCCCGTCGACCGTGATCCGGTACGAGAACCCGTCCCGGACCCCGCCGGCCGGATGCCCCGGCGGTCCGGGACGCAGCGCGAGCTGTGCAAGGGCCTGCCATTCGGCCTCGTCGGGCAGGTCCGACGTGTCGATCTCGACCCGGCGTTCGATACCGGTGAACCCGCCCGTCCGCACCACAAGAATCCGCATGACACCTGTCTACCGGCTCTACGCGGTCGGCACACCCACTACCGACCATGCCTTCAGCAGCGCCTGCTGTTCGGCGCCGCCGTCCCCGAACCGGGCCGTGGCCGCCGCCAGCGACAGCCGCGCGAACTGAGCGAAGTCCGCGTCGGAGGTCAGCTCGCCGCCGGTCAGGGTGTCGTACCAGATCTGCCCGGCCCGCTCCCAGGCCTTGCCGCCGAGATCGGCCGCGAGCAGGTAGAACGCGTGGTTGGGGATGCCGGAGTTGATGTGCACCCCGCCGTTGTCCCCGCTGGTGCGCACGTAGCCGTCCATCGTCGCGGGTTGCGGGTCCTTGCCCAGCTCGTCGTCGTCGTACGCCGTACCCGGGGCCTTCATGGAGCGCAGGGCGACCCCGCTGACGTTCGGGCCGAGCAGCCCGGCCCCGATCAGCCAGTCCGCGTCCCGCGCGGTCTGGTCCAGTGAGTACTGCTTGATGAGGGAGCCGAAGACGTCCGACATCGACTCGTTCAGCGCGCCCGACTGGCCGTAGTACTCCAGGTTGGCCGTGTATTGGGTGACGCCGTGGGTCAGCTCGTGCCCGATGACGTCCACGGAGACCGTGAAGTCGAGGAACAGGTCGCCGTCGCCGTCCCCGAAGACCATCTGAGTGCCGTCCCAGAAGGCGTTGTTGTACTGCTCGCCGTAGTGGACGCTGGCGTTCAGGGGCAGCCCCGAACCGTCGATCGAGTGGCGTCCGTACGCCTTCAGGTACAGCTCGAAGGTGGAGCCGAGCCCCGCGTAGGCGCGGTTGACGGAGGCGTCCTTGTCCACCGGGGCGCCCTCGGCGCGGACCTTCTTGCCGGGCAGACGGGTGTGGTGCTGGGCGTCGTAGATCGTCCGTGCCGGGGTGTCGGACGGCGGAGTGCCGAGCTCCGGCGCGATGCCCCGGAGGGTGTTGACGCGGCGCCGGGTGCGCTGGAGGGAGTCGTGTTCGAGGGTGCGCTGCGCGATGTCCGCGCGGCGGGTGTCCTCGGACCGGGCGATGCGGTCGAGCATGTGCGGCGGCACGATCGCGCAGAAGACCGGGTGGTGAGCGGTGCGGTGAACCGGGTGGTGAGCGGTGTGGCGAGGCGTGGCATCCATGTCCGGCAATGTCGCACTGCGTCATGGCGCTGTCACTAGCTGCAACCATGATTCATTCGACTGTCTGAAAGCGCATGGAGTCGTGTTGACGGATCGCCCGGACCTCGCACGGGTAAACGAGTTGTAACTCACAAAGGGTACAAAACGGACTGCGTGGTCTTGCATACTGAAACAGGTCCCCGCACAGCCGCGCGGCTGGGCTAGGGTGCGGTCATCATGCGTTTTGGGCTGCTTCTCCTTAGCTGCCGCGGCGAGGGCCCGTAGTCGTAGGCCGACCCCCTCCCCGCGGAGTCCGGTGTTGCGGTTTTACTGCCTGTCGGCCGTCCCAGCGAACATCACGTGGACACGCGAGGAGCCCTACGCCATGACTCAGCACATTTTTGCGGGACGACCCACCCCCATCACCAACGCCACGCACACGCAGCGCGCCTCCGGCATGCCGATCCACAAGTACGCCCCGTACGACCAGGTGGACATCCCCGACCGCACGTGGCCCGACGCCCGGGTCACCAAGGCGCCCCGCTGGCTGTCCACCGACCTGCGCGACGGCAACCAGGCCCTGATCGACCCGATGAGCCCCGCCCGCAAGCGCGAGATGTTCGACCTGCTGGTGCGCATGGGCTTCAAGGAGATCGAGGTCGGCTTCCCGTCCTCGGGCGAGACCGACTTCAACTTCGTACGCTCCATCATCGAAGAGGGCGCCATCCCCGATGACGTCACCATCTCGGTACTGACCCAGGCCCGCGAGGACCTGATCGAGCGCACCGTCGAGTCGCTGGTCGGCGCCAAGCGCGCCACCGTCCACCTGTACAACGCCACCGCGCCGACCTTCCGCCGGGTCGTCTTCCGCGGCTCCAAGGAGCAGATCAAGCAGATCGCCGTCGACGGCACCCGCCTGGTCATGGAGTACGCCGAGAAGATCCTGGGCGAGGAGACCGTCTTCGGCTACCAGTACAGCCCGGAGATCTTCACCGACACCGAGCTGGACTTCGCCCTGGAGGTCTGCGAGGCCGTCTGTGACGTCTGGCAGCCGGGCGAGGGCCGCGAGATCATCCTGAACCTGCCCGCGACGATCGAGCGCTCCACGCCCTCGACCCACGCGGACCGCTTCGAGTGGATGGCCCGCAACCTGACCCGCCGCGCGCACGTCTGCATCTCCGTCCACCCCCACAACGACCGCGGCACCGCCGTCGCCGCCGCCGAACTGGCCGTCATGGCGGGCGCCGACCGCGTCGAGGGCTGCCTGTTCGGGCAGGGCGAGCGCACGGGCAACGTCGACCTGGTCACCCTGGGCATGAACCTGTTCTCGCAGGGCGTGGACCCGGAGCTGGACTTCTCCCAGATCGACGAGATCCGCCGCACCTCCGAGTACTGCAACCAGATGGAGATCCACCCGCGCCACCCCTACGCGGGCGACCTGGTCTACACGTCCTTCTCCGGCTCCCACCAGGACGCCATCAAGAAGGGCTTCGACGCCATGGAGGCCGACGCGGCCGCCCAGGGCAAGACGGTGGATGACATCGAGTGGGCGGTGCCCTACCTGCCGATCGACCCGAAGGACGTCGGCCGCTCCTACGAGGCGGTCATCCGGGTCAACTCGCAGTCCGGCAAGGGCGGGATCGCGTACGTCCTGAAGAACGAGCACAAGCTGGACCTGCCGCGCCGCATGCAGATCGAGTTCTCGCGGATCATCCAGGCCAAGACCGACGCCGAGGGCGGCGAGGTCACGCCGAAGGCGATCTGGTCCATCTTCGAGGACGAGTACCTGCCCAACCGTGCGAACGCGGACGCCCGTTGGGGCCGCATCCAGCTGCGCTCGGGCCAGACGGCCACCGACGCGGACGGCACCGACACGCTGACCGTCGAAGCGGTCGTCGACGGCGTCGAGACCGTACTGGAGGGCACCGGCAACGGCCCGATCTCGGCCTTCTTCGCCGCGCTGGCCGCGATCGGCATCGACGCCCGGCTGCTGGACTACACGGAGCACACGATGAGCGAGGGCGCGTCCGCGCAGGCCGCCTCGTACATCGAGTGCGCCATCGACGGCCGCGTGCTGTGGGGCATCGGCATCGACGCGAACACCACGCGCGCCTCGCTGAAGGCGGTCATCTCCGCGGTCAACCGCGCGGGACGCTGACCGACGACGGACCGCTGACGGCCGGAGCCCCGTCCCGCGCGAGAGCGAGGGACGGGGCTCCGTCGCGTTCGGGGGGGTGGCCGGGTCCCTCGTACGAGGGAGGAACCGGGCGGAACGGACCGGGAAAACCGGGGGCGCAGTTCGGCCAACTCACGCGTTCGACCGATGTTGTCTTGTCACACGACTGACGCATGCTCACCGATGTGGCTAACATCACGCCAACCCGGCGATGTTGCCGGAACGTTACGGAGGTGCGACGTGCTGCCAGTTCGGGGTGGGACCGGCCGGAAGCTGACGGCGTGGGGCATCCGTACCACCTGGAGCACCGTGGGTGACGGAGACTTCTTCTGCCCGGGGTGCGGGGGTGACCGCAACTACCGGCGCCGCACCGGCCGTCGGCGGTTCACCGTCCTCGGCGTACCACTGCTGCCGCGCGGCACCGTCGGCCCCGTCGTCGAGTGCGCGGGCTGCCACGACCGTTTCGACACGGACGTCCTCGACCACCCGACCACGACCCGCTTCTCGGCGATGCTGCGGGACGCCGTGCACACAGTCACCCTCGCCGTGCTCGCGGCGGGCGGTACGTCCTCGCCCAGCGCCCTGGAGGCCGCTGTGAGCGCCGTACGGGCGGCGGGCTTCCAGGACTGTACGGAGGAGCAGCTGGAGGCCCTGGTCGAGGCGCTGGGCACCGACGAGGGGCGCCTGGGCCTCTACGACGGCCCGGAGTGCTGCGGAGCGGCCCTCTCGATCGAGCTGCACGAGGCCCTGGAGCCGCTGGCCCCGCACCTGGCCGGCCCCGGCCGGGAGTCCCTGCTGCTCCAGGCCGCCCGCATCGCCCTCGCGGACGGCCCGTACATCCCGGCCGAGCGAGAAGTCCTGGCCACGGTGGGCGCGGCCCTCCACCTTGACGGCGACGAAATCTCCCGCCTGCTGGCGGGCGTCCGAGCGACGGGCTCCTGGTAGGGGCCGGGGGGAGGGCTCCCATGACCCGGGAGCTCCGACCGTGCGCCGGGGCCTCAGAGACGGCGAACAGCCACAAGCCGCAGGCGACAAGCACGCGGGCAGATCGCTACACGGTCGCGGTCGTCTCGGCGGCCGGCGGACCGGCCGTGGCTGGGCATAAGCCGCCATCCATCACTCCACAGTGGCGGCGGGCGGGCGTCTGCGGGCTGTGGGTGGGATGAAAGACCGTGGGATGAGCGTGAAGTCGGGTCAAGCGCCATCCGACACTCAACGAACCGACTCGATGCCCCTTTTGTGGGTATCTGCCTCACCCATCGTGGGTCAGTCGGCGTCTTGACCTGCTCCTACTTCGGCTGGGCCGTCGTGTGAGCCCATGACGGACCGCAGTCGCCTGCCGACCGCGACTGTGTAGCGATGGGTGGCGGCTTATGCCCGGCCACGGCCGGTCCGCCGCCCGCCGAGACGGCCGCCACCCATCACGGCGATCGTGCGCGCCTGTCGCCTGGGGCTGTTCGCCGCCTCCCGGGCCCCGGCCGCTCCACGCGGTCCCGGGTCATGGGGCAGCCCCCGGGCACGACCCCGACCCCGGAAGCGCGAAGTCACGCCCGCGTGGCGCAGCCGCGCCCCGCCCCCGCGGCGCAGCCGCGACCTCCCGCCACGTAACAATCTGGCCTCCCGCGTGGCTGAGAGGTGTCGTCAGATGCGTGGTGGTGATCCCTCCGGGGTTGGTCTATCCACCAAGTGGACAGGTGTTCGGAGGGCTCTGGATTTGCGGTGAGCAATCAGCAGAACCCACCGTTCCAGCACGTCAACGGAGTGGCCACAGGTCTGGTTTAGCAGGCGTGCACCGCAAAGGAGGCGCTTGCGCGGGGGATCGGCGTACTCCCATGTCGGGGCGCGCGCCATTGGAGGAACATCCTGAGATGGGTTCACAGAGCGTCAACAATTTGTAGAAGTCGACGATATCTGTGAAGCCCCCCACGGGCGTTCAATTCCGGTCACACGACGAGGCGCCGCCGGTAACAATCCACGGCTTCGATTCACGTGAAGTACTGCCAACCCTGGCGGATCAACGGGCTCACGACCCACTTCGACCAGGGATAACCAGATCTCCTCTCGCTTACCTACCTCTTGAAGGGCAAGGCAGAGATGGCACGTGTCGCCGCCCGGCTTTCCGCCAACGGACAGCAGAGCACGCACCCGGTCGACGAGGTGCTCCCCCTCCCCAAGCTCGCGCTGTACGGCTTCCAGCACGTACTCGCGTTCTACGCAGGCGCGGTGATCGTCCCGATCCTCGTCGGCAGCGCACTCAAGCTCACCCCCGAGCAGTTGGTCTACCTGATCAACGCGGACCTCTTCACCTGCGGCATCGCCTCGATCATCCAGGCCTGGGGGATCGGCCGGATCGGCGCCCGGCTGCCGATCATCCAGGGCGTCACCTTCACCGCCGTGTCCCCGATGATCGCCATCGGACTGGGCGCGGGCGGCGGAACGGCCGCTCTGCTGGTGATCTACGGCGCGGTCATCACCGCGGGCATCGCGACCTTCGCCTTCGCCTGGATGCCGGCCCGCGTGTTCCGCATCGTGATGTCGCTGTTCCCGCCCGTGGTCACCGGCACGGTGATCACGATCCTCGGCATCGTCCTGCTGCCGGTCGCGCTCAAGGACGTGGTCGGCGGTGCCCCGCTGGTCGGCGACGGCGGCGACCCCACGCAGCTGGCCTACGCCGCTGGGACGATGCTCTTCGTCCTGGTCGTGATGCGGCTGGGCAAGCCCTTCCTGTCCAGCATCGCGGTCCTGCTGGGCCTGGTCGGCGGCACCCTCGTCGCCTTCGCCCTCGGTGACGCGAAGTTCGGCGCCGTGAGCGGCTCGTCCTGGATCGGGGTCACCACCCCCTTCCACTTCGGCGCCCCGAAGTTCGAGTGGTTCCCGATCCTCCTCATGCTGATCGTCATGCTGATCACCATGGTCGAGACGACGGGTGACACCTACGCGGTCGGTGAGATCGTCGGCAAGGACATCGACAGCGAGACCGTGGCCCGGGCCCTGCGGGCCGACGGCGCGGCCACCGCGATCGGCGGTCTGCTGAACTCCTTCCCGTACGTGGCCTTCGCCGAGAACGTCGGGCTGGTCAGGGTCACCAAGGTCAAGAGCCGCTTCGTGGTGGTCGCCGCGGGCGTGATCATGATCATCCTGGGTCTACTGCCGAAGGCCGCGGCCATCGTCGCGGCGATCCCGCCCGGCGTCCTGGGCGGCGCGGCCACCGTGATGTTCGGCATGGTCGCCCTCGCCGGTATCCAGACCCTCGGCAAGGTGGACCTGAAGGAGGAGAAGAACGCGCTGATCGTCGGTGTCTCGCTCGCCTTCGCACTCTTCCCGGCCACCGTCCCGGCCTTCTTCGAGAAGCACATGAGTGTGGACGCCTCCTCGCTCCTCAACAGCGGCGTCACCCTCGGTGCCACCGCCGCCATCGTGCTCAACCTGCTCTTCAACGGCCTCCCGAAGGGCGACCCGCACGCCGCCGTCCCGATGGCCGCCGCCCCCGTCCTGCCGGACGTGGCCGCACCGGACGAGGTCGTACAGAACGAGCTCGCACCGGATGAGCTCGCACCGGACGAGCTCGCACCGGACGAGGCCGCACCGGACGCGGTCGTACCGCACCAGCCCGTCAAGGACGAGAGCGCTCCGGCGCCGACCCTCTGATTCCTCCCCGGGAGACGTCCCCGGACCGGGCCCCCGTCCGGTCCGGGGACGTCGCCGTCCCCGGGCTGTCGGCGCCGTACGGGACAATGGGCCCATGAGTCTGTTCCGCGACGACGGCATCGTGCTGCGCACCCAGAAGCTGGGTGAGGCGGACCGCATCATCACGCTCCTGACCCGTGGCCACGGCCGGGTCCGGGCCGTGGCCCGCGGGGTGCGCAGGACGAAGTCGAAGTTCGGCGCCGGGCTGGAACCCTTCTCCCACGCCGACGTGCAGTTCTTCGCCCGCGGCAGCGACCTCGTCGGCCGTAGCCTGCCGCTGTGCACCCAGACCGAGATCATCGCCCCGTACGGCAACGGCATCGTCGTGGACTACGCCCGCTACACCGCCGGCACCGCGATGCTGGAGACCGCCGAGCGGTTCACCGAGCAGGAGGGCGAGCCCGCCGTCCAGCAGTACCTGCTGCTCGTCGGCGCCCTGCGCACCCTCTCGCGCGGCGAGCACGCGCCGAACCTCATCCTCGACGCCTTCCTCCTGCGCTCCCTCGCCGTCAACGGTTACGCGCCCAGCTTCACGGACTGCGCGAAGTGCGGGATCCACGGCCCCAACCGGCACTTCTCCGTCGGCGCGGGCGGAGTGGTCTGCGGGGACTGCCGCGTCCCCGGCAGCGTCGTACCCTCGTCGGAGGCCATCGGGCTGCTCAGCTCGCTGCTGACCGGTGACTGGGCCCACGCGGACGCCTGCGAGGCGCGCCACGTGCGGGAGGGGAGCGGACTCGTCTCCGCGTATTTGCACTGGCATCTGGAGCGGGGGCTACGCTCCCTGCGTTACGTCGAGAAATAGGAGCTGGGGACATGGCACGACGCGGGATTCTGGGACGCTCTCGCAGGGAGTACAAGGTTCCTGAGCCGCACCCGTCCGGTGCGCGCCCGCCGAAGATCCCCGGCGAGCTGGTCCCGAACCACGTCGCTGTCGTGATGGACGGCAACGGCCGCTGGGCCAAGGAGCGCGGGCTGCCGCGCACCGAGGGTCACAAGGTCGGCGAGGGCGTGGTGCTCGACGTACTCAAGGGCTGCCTGGAGATGGGCGTCAAGAACCTTTCCCTGTACGCCTTCTCGACGGAGAACTGGAAGCGCTCGCCCGACGAGGTGCGCTTCCTCATGAACTTCAACCGCGACGTCATCCGGCGCCGCCGCGACGAGATGAACGAGCTGGGCATCCGCATCCGCTGGGTCGGCCGCATGCCGAAGATGTGGAAGTCGGTCGTCCAGGAGCTCCAGGTCGCGCAGGAGCAGACCGTCGACAACGACGCGATGACGCTGTACTTCTGTGTCAACTACGGCGGGCGCGCGGAGATCGCGGACGCGGCGCAGGCCATCGCGCGGGACGTCGCGGCGGGCCGCCTCGACCCGTCGAAGGTCAACGAGAAGACCTTCGCGAAGTACATGTACTACCCGGACATGCCGGACGTGGACCTCTTCCTGCGCCCCAGCGGCGAGCAGCGCACCTCCAACTACCTGCTCTGGCAGAGCGCGTACGCCGAGATGGTCTTCCAGGACGTGCTGTGGCCGGACTTCGACCGCCGTAACCTCTGGGCGGCCTGCCTGGAATACGCCCAGCGCGACCGCCGCTTCGGCGGAGCCGTCCCGAACCAGGGCGAAGGCCCCACCAGCTGATCTTGCCGCCGCCGCCCCGAGTAGGGTCCGCTGTCATGGACACGAATGTGCATGCGGACCAGGCGGTACCGCGGAGTGGTCAGGTGGTCGAACTGGTCTACCTGACGACCCGGCCGGAGCTTGCCGAGGCGCTCCGGGCCCGGTCCGCCACGACGGCGGCGGGGCGGCGGCTGCGCTGGCTGTATCCCTTCCTCGGGACACTGCTGGTGCTGTTCGGCGCACTGGCGATGGCGGCGGACGGGGAGGTCACGGGCCGGCCCGTGGGCCTCGCCGCCGCCGGGGCGGCGCTGTGGGGGCTCTCCCCGTTCGTCCCCCGGCTGACGCCCTGGCTGCTGGCGCGGTCGTTGGGCACGTACATGGAGAAGACCGGGGAGGCCCGGGTCCTCGTCGACGACTCCGGACTCCGGGTGACCACGGCCGCCAGTGAGATGCGTATCGGGTGGGCCGCGCAGCCCACGTACGTGGAGACCCCGGGGTCGTTCGTCATGCTCAGCGACGACAAGGGGGCGGTGGCCATCACGGTCCTGCCCAAGCGGGGCATCCAGGCCCCGGCCGACGTCGACGGGCTGCGGGCGATCCTGGACCGGAACCTGCGTCGGCGCTAGTGCGTGTTTCGAAAGTCCCGCCTGGCTCGCGGCGCCTGGTACCGCACCTCGCCGCGTTGTCGGAACGCCCGATTACGTCCAGTAGGCGGGCGATCCTCCGCCTTGCGATGCACGGCACCAGAT
>NZ_JASISO010000063.1 GCF_030063135.1 Streptomyces sp. G-G2 | reverse complement strand
CGGCGACGTGCAGGATCGTCGCGTCGAGCGCGACGAGGAGCAGGCTGACGCAGAGGACGGCCAGCACGGCCCAGCGGTCGGCGCCGCCCGCGAGCGCGCCGAGCCGCTGCCGGAGGGTGTTCGTCCCCGACATGCATCTACCTCCCAGGTGGACCCTCCGCACCGGCGGACCAGCGGACCAGCGTCCGACGGCCGCGGATCGGCGGCGTCCCACGGGGTCCGGCATCGGCGCGCGAGTGAACGGACAGCGTACGCGAGTTCGGGCCATCGCTCACGTGGTCAACCTCTCACCCCGATCACGGTCCGGCCTTGCTCCCGCCGGGCCGTGCGCCACCGCTCGGGGGCCCGGTAGCTGCCTGGTCACGGCCGTGGTCCGGCCCGCGCGCCCGGATAATCGACCCTGTGAACGAGCACGCTCCGCCCCTGTCCGCCACGTCGCCGCCCGACCGGAACCGGCCTCCCCTCCGTCTCCCGGGCGGCCCGGCCCTTCGCCGCGCCGCGCCCGCGCTCGCCGTCTTCGCGGCGGTCCGCGCACTGGGGCTCGCCGCGCTCGCGGTGTGGGGGCTGGCGGCGGGCAGTAGTCCGCACACCCTGTTGTCGGCCCGCTGGGACTCCCTCTGGTACGCCCGGGTCGCGGGCGGGGGGTACGGGTACCAGGTGGTGCTGGCCAATGGCGACGTCCACTCCAATCTGGCGTTCTTCCCGCTGCTGCCGTGGCTGGAGCGTGCGGTGGCGGCGCCGACCGGGCTGGCGTACGGGGACGCGGGCCTGGTGGTGGCGTGGACGGCGTCGCTGGCCGCGGCCTGGGGCATCTTCGCCGTGGCCGACCTGTTGTACGGGCACCGGGCGGGGGTGCTGGCCGCGGCGCTCTGGGCCGCGCTGCCGGTCGGGATCGTGCAGTCCATGGCGTACAGCGAGGCGCTCTTCACGGCGCTGGCCGCCTGGGCCCTGTACGGGGTCCTGCGCGGGCACTGGCTGTGGGCGGGCGCGCTGGCCGCGCTGGCGGGGCTGACCCGGCCGGTCGGGGCGGCGGTGGTCGCGGCGGTGTGGGTGGCGGCCGCACTGGCCCGGCGGCGCGGGGAGCGCTCCTGGCGGATGGCGGCCGGGGTGGTGGCGGCCCCGCTGGGGGCGGCGGCGTACGTGCTGTGGGTCGGCGCCCGCACCGGGCGCGGGCTGTTCGGGTACCTGGACGTGCAGGGCGGCTGGGGCAACGGGTTCGACGGGGGCTGGGCCTTCGCCCGGTTCATCGGGTCCCGGCTGGGTTCCGCCGCGTTCCCCGCCGGTCTGGGCCTGATCGCGGGGGTCCTGCTGGTGCTGTGGCTGTGCCGGGCGTGCGTGGAACAGCGCCAGCCCGTGGCGCTGCTGGTCTACGGCGGGATCGTGGTGGCGCTGGCACTGTGTGCCTCCGGGTACTTCGGTTCGAAGCCGCGGTTGCTGCTGCCCGCCTTCCCGCTGCTGCTTCCGGTGGCGGCGGCCCTGGCCCGGTGGCGGACGGGGCGGGCGGTGGCGGTTCTGGGTGCTCTGGCGCTGGTGTCGGCGGCCTACGGGGCCTGGTGGCTGAACGGTTCGGGGCCGCCGTAGCGGGTGCGTCGCGGGTGTGCCCTAGTCGCCCAGCTGCAACGGAATGGGGAATTCCGAACCATCTTTGTGCAAAACAATTGAGCGTGGGCCCATAAAATCCGGATAAATATGTCACCTTATTCAGGAGCTGTGGATCAAGGGCGGTCGCCATAGCCTCGAACCATTGCCGGATTGCGGGGAATAAAGCCCCCAACGAGACCAACTCCACATCACATGGTCATCACAAAGCCCGGGAATCGACCGGGCGGCCCATCGGCGGGCGGTAACGTCGATTGGGTGCGTACTGACCAAATTTTCACCCGTCTGGAGCGGGTCTTCGCCCGCCTCGACCGGGAACCGGAACGACCGGCTCATCTGCAAGTGCCGCAGATGAGCCGGCACCGTGTCGTGCTCTTCGGGGCGACGCTCGTGTTCTACCTGTCGATCGTCTACGCGGTGCTGACCACCTCGTGGATCGTGCGGCTCGACTGGCAGCTCATGTTCTTCCGGCCCTACGAGCAGTGGCCGCAGCTGCACGCCTTCCTCGACTACCTCGTGGTCCTGGGCCAGCGCGGCCCGACCTCGATGATGGTCATGGCGTGGCTGGGCTGGCGCTGCTGGCGCCAGCACACCCTGCGCCCGCTGATCACCCTCGGCGTGGCCCTGCTCGCGCTCAATGTGACCGTCGGCTCCGTGAAGCTCGGCCTCGGCCGCCTCGGTCCGCACTACGCGACCCAGATCGGCTCCGCCGAGATGTTCGGCGGCGGGGATATATTTCCTTCCGGCCACACCGCCAATGCCGTCGTGACCTGGGGGATCCTGGCCTACCTGGCCTCGACCGTGGTCACCCGGCGAGTGCTGTCACTGGTCTCCGCGGTCGTCGCGCTGAGCGTCGGCGCCACCACCGTCTACCTCGGTACGCACTGGGTCAGCGACGTGCTGCTCGGCTGGGCGGCCGGTGTGCTGGTGCTGCTGGCACTGCCCTGGTTCGAGCCGTTCATCGCCCGGGCCGAGGCCTTCATCCTGGAGCAGCGAGTGGCCTGGAGCCTGCGCCGCCAGGGCGGCCGCGGCGCCGTTCCCGTGTCCGTCGCCCCGCTGTCCGCGCAGGCCAAGGTGTTCGCCCAGCGGGCGGCCGGTGCCGCCCTGCCCGCGGCCGAGGAGCCCGCCCCGGTGCCCGCGGGGGCGGCCGCCGGCCATGTCGCGGCCGCACGTACCGCGGCCCCGCACGCGGCCGCCCGGCCGCACGTCATCCGCTCGGAGCGGACTCCGGTCACCCCCGCGGGCAGCCGCCGCCCCGCGCACACCGACCGCGACCGGGCCGGGCGCAACCCTTCGGCCCGCCCGGTGACCGGCGGCTGACGCCCCGTCGGGGCGGGGCCGGTACGCACAGCCATCCCGCCCCAGCCTTGCTCCCACCGACTGCCGCGTGCCGGATCGCCGTCCGGACCGCGGCAGTCGTGCGTCAGCGGCACGCCCCCATGTTCGTCCAATCCGGGTCACGCTTGTGTCACGGATTGCCGACAGTCGTTCCGGCCGCCGAGTTCCGCCGGGCAATTGTTTTCGGCCCCGCGACCCGCCCGGTCCGAAGCGGCATTCCAATTCCCGCCCGCCCCCCGGTAATTCCACCCGCCGCATTGCCCGATGCCCTCTCAGCTTTCCTCCGACACCTCAATCGCCGACGGCCCGGGACCGTGTCCAGCCACCCCGCCGCCTCGCCTCCGGCGGCGCCTCAAACGCCGGCGAGGCTGGGGCGGCCTCATGCGGAGCCGACCCCTGCACGTCCCAGCCCCGCCGGAGGCAGAGCACTACCGGTTCCAGCCCCGCCGGTGTTTGAGGCGCCGCCGGAGGCACAGGGAGCCCCGCCGGCGATTGAGGCGCGGCGGGGCCGGGCCGGGCCCGGGGTCAGCGGCTCGGCGGCGCCGGGGTGGTCGGTGTCGGGGACGGAGTCACCGGACGGGCGGGGCCGGGAGCGGCGGCGGATCCGCCGGAGGGAGGGTCAGCAGGGTGCCCACCACGATCGCCTCCGGCCGCCCCCCGATCACCCCCCGGTTCGCCTCGTACAGCGCCCGCCACCCACCCCGCACCCGATGCCTGCGCGCGATCGAGTCCAGCGAGTCCCCGACCCGCACCACATGCATCCGCCCGGCCAGCCCGTACCGCTTCGAGCAGACCGGCCACGCCTCCCACCCCTGCGTCCCCAGCAGGTCCTCCGCCACCCGGATCTGCTGGTCCCGGCGCGCCAGGTCCGCGCGCGGCGCGTAGCCGAGGCCCCCGTGCTCCTCCCAGGTCGGCTGCCAGAACTGCAGCCCGCCGTAGAAGCCGTTGCCCGAGTTGACGTTCCAGCGCCCGCTGCTCTCGCAGTCGGCGACGCAGTCCCAGGGCCACTGTCCCCCCGGCCCGCAGTCCCCGTACCCGGTCCCGACCACCCCCGGCGCTCCGACGGCCGTCACCCCGCCGGGCCCGGGCGCGGGCGGCGGCGGAGCCTGCGCGCGAGCCACCGACGGTACGAACACCAACGCGGCGGCGGAAACCAGCACGGCCGCCCGGATCCGGAGTGTGGGCATCGCGTCACGCTACGCGGCCCCGCTCCACCGCCCGCCCTGCCACGCGGCACCTTCTCGCCCGCCACCCGGAAGGCCGAGCCGCCCCACCCCGTCGGAGCGCGCATTCCACGCCGCCAACTGACCACAAAGAGAAAAGGGTTGGCACCAATGGGAAGCGGCGGTCAGTCCATTCACTCGTCCGGGGGGCAGGTTCGATTCCGTTCCCTCATCCGGCGTGACCCCGACCACCGCTCCCCCGTTGATCCCGGCGAGCCGGGAACCGCCCGGTCCCGCACGCCGAGACGGAACGGCCCACCGGTCCGTCGTAGTCCGAGGAGTCACTCCGTGCCGCGCATGCTCGAGGTCAGTGATGACGTACGCGCCGAGATCGGCGACGAAGAAGCCAACCGACTGCTCGCCGGTGACCAGGCCCCGAGCAGTTACGACTGCACTTCGTGCCGCACGCCGGGGAACTCGGAGCGCGAACAGACCAGCACGGTGCTGTTCGTCGGCGAGGAGACGGCCGTGCTCGCCTTCGCCCACGCCCTCTGCATCCCCTCCCAGGTGGTCAACGTCTCGGAGGCCCAGCTCCAGGGCGCCGTGCGCAGCATCACCGGCAACGACCCGGCCGAGGCCCCCGCACAGGTCGACGCGTTCGCGGACCCCGACGTCCCCCGGGCCGTACCCGGCGGCCAGGCCGTCCTCGGCATCACCAGCGGCCTGGTCCTGATCGGCGGCGAACTGCACCCCGCCCTGGTCGTCGAGCCGACCGCCCCGATCGCCCGCCCCGGCACCGACGGGCCCGGCGACGACTTCCTGCCGCTACTCATCGAGCAGGGCTTCATCCCGGTGACCGACACCTCCACGCTGCCCTCGCAGCTGTCGGGCTGGTCCGTGCTGCTCGCGGCGGGCCTGCTGCACGCCGTACTGCAGCCCGGTGTCGACGGCGCCGCGCCGACCTCCTGGTGGCAGGCCCACAAGGCCCTTTCGGTCACCGACGGCTGGCGGGCCGCCGTCAACAAGACCCAGCGCGTACTCGTCTACGCCGCCCCGGTCGGCTCCATCGGCCAGCAGCCCCGCGAGGACCTGCTGCGCGACGCGCTCGACAAGGCCGCGGCGGGCGGCAAGCTCGTGGCGGCCTCCATGCCGCTCGCGGGCACCTGAGCCGCGCCGCACCCCCACCGGACCGCCACCGTCCGGTCCCGGCCCCGGATCCGCTCCGGAGCGGGGCCGCGCGGCGGCGTGCGCCGGGGGTGCGCGGTCCGTCCCGCACACCCCCGGCGATCTGCGATTTCTCCCCGGCGCCCCGCATCCGCAGAGCGCCGGTTTCGTTGGCAGATACGTGCATTCATACGATCCCTCCCGCGTCCCGTCGTATCCGAGCCCCATTCCCCCCATGCGCCCAGCGTGGACGCGGGAGGGGGCGCACGCCCCCGCGCACACCCCCGCGCACGCCGCACCGCAGGCCGTCTCGCCCACCCCGATCTTCGACGCCCTGTACTCCGAGTACCTGCGCTCCTTCCGGGCCCTGCCGGGCGACCGCAGCGGCGAGGAGGACCTCGGGTTCACGGCGTTCGGGATCGCACCGGCCGGGTACGGCAGCGCGCTGGCCACCACCTCCGGCTACCAGAGCCCGTACGCCACCGGCCAGAGCGGCTGGGGCTGCTCCGCCTGGCAGGCCGACCCCTGGCAGCCCGCGTACGTCCCCCAGCCCTCCTACGCCGCCCAGGGCACCCAGCACTACGCGGCCGCGGGCGGCACCCCCGGATACGCCAACGGGCGGCAGCACCAGACCGGGATGCAGCACATCCCGGCGGCCCTGCCGCCCGCTCCGCGCCGGGGTTACTGACCCCCGGCGGACACTCGGGGCACGGTCAGCCCTTGCTCTTGTTGAAGCCGCGCTTCTCGCGCACCCGCACCGAGATGTGGATCGGGGTGCCCTCGAAGCCGAACTCCTCGCGCAGCCGACGCTCGATGAAGCGCCGGTAGCCGTGCTCCAGGAAGCCGGAGGCGAAGAGCACGAACCGCGGCGGCTTGGTGCCCGCCTGGGTACCGAACAGGATGCGGGGCTGCTTGCCGCCGCGCACCGGGTGCGGGTGCGAGGCGACGATCTCGCCGAGGAACGCGTTCAGACGGCCCGTCGGGACGCGCGTCTCCCAGCCCGCGAGGGCGGCCTCGATCGCCGGGACCAGCTTGTCCATGTGGCGGCCGGTGAGGGCGGAGACGTTGACGCGCGGGGCCCAGGCCACCTGCTGCATCTCGGTCTCGATCTCGCGCTCGAGGTAGTAGCGGCGCTCCTCGTCCAGCTCGTCCCACTTGTTGTAGGCGATGACGATGGCGCGCCCGGCCTCGACGGCCATGGTGATGATGCGCTGGTCCTGGACGCTGATGTTCTCGGTCGTGTCGATCAGGATGACCGCGACCTCCGCCTTCTCGACGGCGGCGGCCGTGCGCAGGGAGGCGTAGTAGTCGGCGCCCTGCTGGAGGTGGACCTTCTTGCGGATGCCCGCGGTGTCCACGAACTTCCAGGTGATGCCGCCGAGCACGATCAGCTCGTCGACCGGGTCGCGGGTGGTGCCGGCCATCTCGTTGACGACGACGCGGTCCTCCTTCGCGACCTTGTTCAGGAGCGAGGACTTGCCGACGTTCGGGCGGCCGATGAGCGCGATCCGGCGCGGGCCGCCGGGGGCCGCGGCGCCGAAGGTCTGCGGCGGGGCCTCGGGCAGCGCCTCCAGGACCGCGTCGAGCATGTCGCCCGTACCGCGGCCGTGCAGGGAGGAGACCGGGTGCGGCATGCCGAGGCCCAGCGACCACAGCGAGGACGCGTCGGCCTCGCCGCTCTGGCCGTCCACCTTGTTGGCGCACAGCACGACGGGCTTGCCCGCCTTGCGCAGCAGCCTGACGACGGCCTCGTCGGTGTCGGTGGCGCCGACCTTGGCGTCCACGACGAAGACGACCGCGTCGGCGGTCTCGATCGCGTACTCGGCCTGGGCGGCGACGGACGCGTCGATGCCGAGGACGTCCTGCTCCCAGCCGCCGGTGTCCATGACCTTGAACCGGCGGCCGGCCCATTCGGCGTCGTAGGAGACGCGGTCGCGGGTGACGCCCGGCTTGTCCTCGACGACCGCTTCGCGGCGGCCGATGATGCGGTTCACCAGGGTCGACTTGCCGACGTTCGGGCGGCCGACGACGGCGAGGACGGGCAGCGGGCCCGCGTTCGCCTCTTCGAGGGCGCCTTCGACGTCCTCGACGTCGAAGCCTTCTTCCGCGGCGAGCTCCATGAACTCCGCGTACTCGGCATCTCCGAGTGCTCCGTGGTCGTGCTGGTCGTTCATGAAGTCCGTTCCTCGTCGTTCGTGGTGATCGGTGGCACCCGCAGCGTGCGGATCCACTACTGAGTTCAAGTCTCGCCTAGCGGCCGGTAAGGCGCTTGGCGTCGGCCAGGTGGCGGGTCAGCCGGTCCTGGATGCGTACGGTGGCCTCGTCGAGTGCCGTGCGGGTCCGGCGGCCACTGCCGTCCCCGGCGTCGAAGGCATCGCCGTAGACGATGTCGACGCGCCCCTTGAAGGGCGGCAGTCCCTTGACCAGCCTGCCACGCCGCTCGGTACTGCCCAATACGGCGACGGGCACTATGCGGGCGCCGCCGCGGACCGCGAAGTAGGCGAGCCCGGCGCGCAGGGAGGCGAAATCGCCCTCGCCGCGGGTGCCTTCGGGGAAGATCCCGAGGACTCCGCCGTCACCGAGTACGCCCAGGGCGCGGGTGATGGCGCCCCGGTCGGCGCCGGTGCGGTCCACCTTGACCTGCCCGATCCCTTCCAGGAAGGGGCCGAGCGGGCCGATGAAGGCTTCCTTCTTGACCAGGAAGTGCACGGGGCGCGGGGCGGTGCCCATGACCATGGGCCCGTCGACGTTGTGGGAGTGGTTGACGGCCAGGATGAGGGGCCCGGAAGCCGGTACCTTCCACGCGCCGAACACCCGGGGCTTCCACAGCCCGTACATGAGCCCGATCCCGATCCGCCGGCCGACCGCCGCACCCTTGAGGGAGGGGGTTCTACTCACCGGCCGCCGCCCGCTTCTCCGCCGCCAGGGCGACGAGGGCGACCACCCGGTCGATGACCTGGCCGAGGGTGAGTTGCGTGGTGTCGACCTCGACGGCGTCGTCGGCCTTGGCCAGCGGGGAGGTCTTGCGGCCGGAGTCGGCCGCGTCGCGCTTGATCAGAGCCGCCTTGGTGGCCGCGAGGTCCACGGCCTGCGCGCCCCTCAGCTCGCCGCTGCGGCGGGCGGCGCGCGCCTCGGCCGAAGCGGTCAGGAAGACCTTGAGGTCGGCGTCGGGCAGGACGGTGGTGCCGATGTCCCGGCCCTCGACGACGATCCCGGTGGCCGCCTCGGCCGCCTCCGCGGCGATGGCGCGCTGGAGGTCGGTGATCAGGGTGCGCACCTCGGGGACCGCGCTGACCGCGCTGACCTTGGAGGTGACCTCCTGGGTGCGGATCGGTCCGGCGGCGTCCAGGCCGTCCACGCTGATGGTGGGCGCGCTGGGGTCCGTGCCGGAGACGATGGCGGGCTTGCCCGCCGCGAGCGCGATGGCCTGCGGGTCGTCGAGGTCGATGCCGTTGGTGATCATCCACCAGGTGATGGCCCGGTACTGGGCTCCGGTGTCCAGGTAGCGCAGCCCCAGCGCGGCGGCGACGGCCTTGGAGGTGCTGGACTTGCCCGTGCCGGAGGGACCGTCGATGGCGACGATCACGGCGGACTGAGCGGCGGTTTCCACGGGGCGAGCACCTTCCTGGTAGCGCGTACGGGTCCGGGCGCGCGAAAACGCCCCTCCTTAAGGTTACCGACTCGCCGGAGCCCCGGACGCCGGTCGGTCCGGGGCGGGGCGGGAAGCGGGAGGGACGGCCTACTGGCGCAGGGCCCAGCCCCGCTCGCGCAGCTCGGCCGTGATGGCGGCGACCGCCCGCGGCTCCACGCTGAGCTGGACCAGACCCGCCTGCTGACCGGTGGCGTGCTCGATCCGTACGTCCTCGATGTTGACCCCGGCCCGGCCCGCGTCGGCGAAGATCCTGGCCAGCTCGCCCGGCTGGTCGCTGATCAGTACGGACACCGACTCGTACACGGTGGGCGCGGAGCCGTGCTTGCCCGGGACCCGGACCCGTCCGGCGTTCCCGCGCCGCAGCACGTCCTCGATGGCGTCCGAGCCGCCGCGCCGCTTCTGCTCGTCCGCCGACTGGAGCCCGCGCAGGGCCTCCACGGTCTCGGCGAGGTCGGCGGCGATCCCGCTGAGCACGTCGGCGACCGGACCCGGGTTGGCGGAGAGGATCTCCACCCACATCCCGGGGTCGGAGGCGGCGATCCGGGTGACGTCCCGGATGCCCTGCCCGCACAGCCGCACGGCCGTCTCGTCGGCCTCCTCCAGCCGGGCGGCGACCATGCTGGACACGAGCTGCGGGGTGTGCGAGACCAGGGCCACCGCGCGGTCGTGGGCGTCGGCGTCCATGACCACGGGGACGGCCCGGCACAGGGCGACCAGCTCCAGCGCGAGGTTGAGCACCTCGTGCTCGGTCTCCCGGGTGGGGGTCAGCACCCAGGGCCGCCCCTCGAACAGGTCGGCGCTGCCGGCGAGCGGTCCGGAGCGCTCCTTGCCCGCCATCGGGTGGGTGCCGATGTACGTCCGCAGGTCCACGTCCAGCGCTTCCAGCTCGCGCCGGGGACCGCCCTTGACGCTGGCCACGTCCACGTAGGCGCGGCCCAGGCCCCGCCGGATCGCGTCGGCCAGGGTCACGGCCACGTGCGCGGGCGGTACGGCGACGATCACGAGGTCGACCCGGCCCTCGGCGGGCTCGTCCGTACCGGCCCCGAAGGCGGCGGCCGTGCGGGCCTGCGCCGGGTCGTGGTCGATGAGGTGGACGTGGACGCCGCTGGCGGTCAGGGCGAGGGCCGCGGAGGTGCCGATCAGTCCGGTTCCGATGACGACGGCGGTTCTCACTGGGGGCTCCTCGGGTCCGTGGGCGCGCGCGCGGGGGCGGGCGCCGCGATCTCTGGGTTCAGGGTAGTCAGCCCGCGCAGGGCCGGGGCCCGGCGGTCCGTCCCGTGGGACGGTCCGCCGGGCCCCGGTCACCGGTCTGCCCCGGCCCGCTCCGGTCTCAGAGGTTCTGCTGCTTGATGATGTCCTCCAGCGAACCGGTGGGCAGCCGGCCGCCGGGGCTCAGCTTGTCCACGGCCGTCGGAAGCGCCCGGGCGATCTGGTCGGCGGCTTCCTCCGGGCTGACGCCCGCCTGCGCGGCGGCCTTCTGAAGAGCGTCGTCCGGCAGGGCCTGGGCGATCTGCGCGCCGCTGACCGCCTGGTTGTCGCCGGTGCCGACCCAGGACTTGGCGTGGTCGGCCAGGCCGGACTTGGTCAGCATCTCCATCAGCCCGCCGAGCGGGTTGTTCCCGCCGCCCGCCGCCTGGGCGCCGCCACCGCCGCCGAGCGCGCCGAGCAGGGCGCCGAGGATGTTGCCCGCGCCGCCGCCCTGGCCGCCGCCTCCCTGGCCGCCGCTGCCGCCTCCGCCGAGGAGACCGCCCAGGAGTGAGCCGAGGTCGTTACCCGCCATGGTCAAGCCTTTCGAAGAGGGACCGGGCCGCACGGCACACGGCGCACCCGGCTTCGGGACACGGACAATGTCACCCAGACCGGGCGGCCCCGCCACCGGGAGCGACCGCCGGGGGGCGCTCCTGGACGCCGTACGGAGGGACCCGCCGGGCCGGGCTGCGGTAGAACGAACGGCATGATCTTCCACATCGTCGCGCTCGCCGACTGGTCGGCCGCCCCGGACCGCCCGTACGCCCCGCCCTCGCTCGCGTCGGAGGGGTTCGTGCACTGCTCGGGGGACACGGCCACCGCCCTGGCCATCGCCGACGCGCACTACGCGGGCGCGGCCGGGCCGCTGCTCGCCCTGGAACTCGACGAGATCGCCCTGACCGCACCGGTCCGCCGGGAGGGGGCGTCCGGCGGGCGCTACCCGCACGTGCACGGCCCGTTGAACCGGGACGCGGTGGTGCGCGTGTGGGAGGTCGTACGCACACCGGGGCGCCCGGCGGAACTGGTTCCGCGGACTCCCGGCCACTGACCGGACCACCGGCCGGAGCGGGTGGCGCGGCGGGCTTCTCACGGAGCCCGTGACACGCCAGGATGCTGCTCGCCCCACTGGTGACCCAGCAAGGAGAAGTCATGAGCGAGCCCACGCGCACCGCCCGGCGCACGGTACTGGCGGCAGGAGCGGCGGCCCTGGGGGGCGCCGCGCTCACCGCGTGCGGAGGCGGGAACGACAAGGCCGCAGGCGGCTCCGACGCGGCCGCGACCCCCAGCGCCCCGGCCTCCGGCACCCCCGCGTCGCCGGGCGCCTCCGACGGCGGGGCCGCCGGCAAGGCCCTGGTGAAGGCCTCGGCCGTGCCGGTGGGCGGCGGCACCGTCCTCAAGGCCGAGAAGCTCGTGGTCACCCAGCCCACGGCCGGGTCCTACCGGTGCTTCACCGCGGTCTGCACGCACCAGGGCTGCCTCGTGGACAAAGTGGCGGACGGCACCATCGACTGCCCGTGCCACGGCAGCAAGTTCCAGGTCGCGGACGGCTCCGTGGCGCACGGCCCGGCCACCCGCCCGTTGGCCGAGAAGAAGATCGCGGTGTCGCCGGACGGCCAGATCAGCCTCGCTTGACCGGGGGCCGCGCCCCGGGCCGCGCCCCGGGCCGTACGCCCGTAAATCTCTTCGCGCGGCGGGCCGCCACCCGCCTACGCTGCGGCGATGGACGACGATCTGACGCCGGTGGACGACCTGACGCTGGTACGCGAACACACGGTCTACGCGTGCGTGATGGGATCGCGGGCGTTCGGTCTCGCGACCGGGGCGAGCGACACCGACCGGCGCGGTGTCTACCTCGCCCCGGCTCCGCTGTTCTGGCGGTTCGAGAAGCCGCCCACCCATGTGGAGGGGCCCCGGGAGGAGGAGTTCTCCTGGGAGCTGGAGCGGTTCTGCGAACTGGCCCTGCGCGCCAACCCCAACGCCCTGGAGTGCCTGCACTCCCCGCTGGTGGAGCGGCTGAGCCCGGTGGGCGAGGAACTGCTGTCCCTGCGCGGGGCGTTCCTGTCCCGCCGCGCCCACGCCACTTTCACCCGCTACGCCATCTCCCAGCGCGCGAAACTCGACGCGGACGTCCGCCTCCACGGCGCCCCGCGCTGGAAGCACGCGATGCACCTGCTGCGCCTGTTCGGGTCCTGCGTCGACCTGCTCCGCACCGGCCGTCTGACGATCGACGTGGGCGAGCGCCGCAAGGAGCTCCTGGCCGTCAAGCGCGGCGAGGTCGGCTGGCCGGAGGTGGACGCCCGGATGGCCCGGATGGCGGCGCAGGCGCAGGCGGCCCTGGCCACCACCGCGCTCCCGGCGGAGCCGGACCGCCGCCGCGTCGAGGACTTCCTGATCCGCGCCCGCCGCGCCTCAGCGGGCTGACCTCAGGCGTCCCAGAGGGCGCCGAACGCCAGGAGTTCCTCCCGGTACTCGATCCGACCCTCCCACGCACGCGGCCAGACGTCCGCCCCGAGGTGGGCGCCCGCGAAGGCGCCCGCCAGGCAGGCGATGGAGTCCGAGTCGCCCGCCGTGCAGGCGGCCCGGCGCAGGACGGTCAGCGGGTCCTCGGGGAAGAGCAGGAAGCAGTGCAGGGCGGTGGCCAGGGCCTCCTCGGCGATCCAGCCGTCCCCGGTGGTCAGGCAGGGGTCCGTCTCCGGGGAGGGCTCGCGCAGGGCGGCCGACAGCCGGTCCAGGACGGCCAGGCACTCGTCCCAGCCCCGCGCGATGAAGGACTCGGCCGACGCGTCGGACGGGGTCCGCGTCCACAGGTCGCCCAGCCACCGCTCGTGGTAGCGGGTGCGGTTCTCCAGGGCGTACGAGCGCAACTGCCCGACCAGGCCCGTCACCTCGGCGCCCCGCGCGAGCAGGTACACGGCCCGTGCGGTGAGGTCGGAGGCCGCCAGGGCGGTCGGGTGGCCGTGGGTGAGGGCCGACTGGAGCTGGGCCGCGCCCGCCCGTTCCTCCTCGGTCCAGTCCGGTACGAGCCCCACCGGCACCACCCGCATGTTCGCCCCGCAGCCCTTCGACCCGAGCTGGCTGGCGTCGCGCCAGTCCCGCTCGGGGGTCTTCAGCAGCTGGCAGGCGACCATGCACGTGCGGCCCGGGGCGCGGTTGTTCTCGGGCGAGCGCCACCACTCGACGAACTCCTCGCGGACCGGGCCCGCGAGCCGCAGCGGGCCGATGCGGCCGCGCCCGGCGGCCGTCCGTATCCCGCGGGACAGGGCCAGCGTCATCTGGGTGTCGTCGGTGACGATGGCCGGGCGGGGCAGCTCCATCTCCCGCCAGGGGCCGGTCTTGGCGAGGATCGACGGTACGTCGTTGAACTCCGTCGGAAAGCCCAGCGCGTCCCCGAGGGCCAGGCCCATCATGGCGCCCGTGGCCGCCCGTTTCCTGGTGGTGGTCATCGTGAGTGTCCTTCCGAGGGTCGCAGCAGGGGTGGGTGGAGGGCGGTCGCCGGTCCGGCCCGGTAGAGCGCGGCCGGTTTGCCGCGGCCGCCGGTGAGCCGGGCGGCGCCCGGTACCGCGTCGACGAAGCCGGGGGTGGCGAGCACCTTGCGGCGGAAGTTGGGGCGGTCCAGGGTGGTGTCCCAGACGGTCTCGTAGACGCCCTGGAGTTCCCCGAGGGTGAACTCCGGCGGGCAGAAGGCGGTGGCCAGGCAGGTGTACTCCAGCTTCGCGCCGACCCGTTCGCGGGCGTCGGCCAGGATCAGCGCGTGGTCGAAGGCGAGGGCCCCGGCCGTTCGGACGGCTTCCGTCACCGGCACCCAGCGCGCGCGGTCCGCGTCCCCGCCGCCCGCCTCGGCGGGTTCGGGCAGGTCCGGGACCAGTGCGGCGAAGGCGACCGAGACGACCCGCATCCTCGGGTCGCGGTCCGGTTCGCTGTAGGTCCGCAGCTGCTCCAGGTGCAGGCCCTCGACCAGCGCCCCGGACAGCCCGGTCTCCTCGGCGAGTTCGCGGCGCGCGGCTCTCTCGGCGGACTCGCGGGGCAGTACGAATCCGCCGGGCAGCGCCCAGTGCCCCGCATAGGGTTCCTGGCCGCGCCGGATCAGCAGGACGTGCAGCAGGCCGGCCCTTACGGTGAACACGGCGAGGTCCGCGGTGACGGCGAAGGGCTCGAAGGCGGACGGGTCGTACCCCTCGGGCTTCGGCGCGCTCACCGGCGCTCCGCGACGCGCGCGTGGTCAGGCGGGCGAGTCGCGGGCAGCGGGTCCGCGGGCAGTGGGTCCGCGGGCAGCGGGTTCTCGGGCAGCGGGTCCGCGAAGTGCCAGCCCTCCGCGAGGAGTTCGTCCACCGCAGCGACCGCCGTCTTCAGCCGTTCCTCCCGGTCCCCGCCGACGACCAGGAAACGCTTCCCGGTGCGCGTGAGTTCCTCGTGGAACCGGCCGGTCATCCAGGGGCGCAGCCGGGGCCCGTCGCGCAGGCCGTCGTCCTCGAAGGGGACGTCCTCGTGGTCGGTGAGCAGGTACAGGTCCCGCCGGGGGCCGGCCGCGGCGATCTTCTCGACCTCTTCACTGCGCTCGCCCGTGTAGCGCTCGTGCCAGACCCCGGTGGCGAAGGAATCGGTGTCGCAGAACAGCACCGGTGAGCCGGTCCGGGCCGCCGCTTCCTCGTCGGCGTCCTGGCGGCGGGCGATCAGCGGGAACTCCGCGGAGGCGAACTCCGCGTCGGCCCAGTCCGCCGCCGGATCCGCGGCGCGCAGGGCCGCCAGTTTCTCCTCGCTGTAGGTGCGCCCGTACTCGGCGACCCAGCCCGTCCCCGCCCAGATCCCGCCCCGGCGCCGGTAGTGCGCGGCAAGGGCCCGGGAGAGGGTGGTGGTGCCGGTGGACTCGGCGCCGAGCACGACGACCCGGCGGGCGAGGGCCGCCCGGACGCCCGGGCCGAGGAACTCCCAGGAGCCGACGGGGTCGGCGCGTACGGCCGTCCCGGACACCGGGAAGAGGGTGCGGGCGGGGTCGACGAGGACCTCCTCGGCGCCGAAGCGGCGGGCCAGTTCGGCGCCGTACTCCTCGGAGGTGAAGACGGCGTCGACCGGTTCGCCGACCGCGCCCCGGAAGACGGCCATGTGGGCCTCCCAGACGGCCGGGTCGTACAGGTCCACGGGGATGTCGTCCACCGCGCCCACCACCCGCGCCCCGGGGTGCGCCTCGCGCATCCAGGCGACCCGGTCGGCGAGCGGTACCGATTCGACGGAGGCCGCGCAGACCAGGACGGTCAGCCGTTCGCACCGGGCCTGGGCGGTCCGTACGAGGTGGTGGTGCCCCGCGTGCGGCGGGTAGAACTTCCCGAGCACCAGCCCGTGCCCGTAGCGCCGTCCGGCGCCTTGCGCGTACGCCGTCATGCCGTCGCTCCCGCGGTCTCGGTACGGGCGCCGGGCGCGGCCAGGGTGCGGCGCCAGCCGACCAGGCCCGCCACGCACAGGGCGAGGAAGCCGACGTACAGCGCGGAGGTCAGGTACAGCCCCTTGTACGCGTACAGCGGGATGTAGACGAGGTCGGCCGCGATCCACAGCCACCAGGACTCGACGAGCTTGCGGCACTGGCCGTAGGTGGCCATGAGCGAGAGGGCGGTGGTGAGCGCGTCCCAGAACGGGACGGTGGAGTCGCTGACCCGGTCGAGCAGCAGGGTGAGCCCGAGGGTCCCCACCACCCCCGCCGCGGCCAGCCAGGCCCATTCGGCGCGCGTGGTGCGGCGCACCGGCAGGGCCCCGGCGGCTCCTGGTCCACCCCCGTGGGTCCAGGACCACCAGCCGTAGGCGGCGAGGGCGATGAAGACGATCTGGAGCCCGGCGTCGGCGTAGAGGCCCGCCTGGGCGAAGAGCACGATGAAGAAGATGTTGTTGGCGATGCCGATCGGCCAGTTGGCGACGTGCTGCCGGGCCACCAGCCAGACGCACAGGGCGCCGGTGGCGAAGCCGAGTACCTCGGTCCAGCTCATGACGGACCCCCCGCTCTCTTTATAGTCACCCTGACTATAAAGGCGGAGGGTCCCGTCGGGCAAGCGAAAAGCCCGCGGCGCCGAGGGCGTCGCGGGCTTTTCCAAGCGAGGGGACCGACTACAGGCCGACCTCGCGCATGAGCATGCCAACCTCGGTGTTGGTCAGGCGGCGCAGCCAGCCGGACTTCTGGTCACCCAGCTCGATCGGACCGAAGGCGGTCCGGACGAGCTTCTCCACCGGGAAGCCCGCCTCCGCCATCATGCGGCGGACGATGTGCTTGCGGCCCTCGTGGAGGGTCACCTCGACCAGGTAGTTCTTGCCGAGCTGGTCGAGGACGCGGAAGTGGTCGGCGCGGGCGTAGCCGTCCTCCAGCTCGATGCCGTCCTTGAGGCGCTTGCCGATCTCGCGGGGCAGCGGGCCGGTGATGGCGGCGACGTACGTCTTCTTCACGCCGTACTTCGGGTGCGTGAGGCGGTGGGCCAGCTCACCGTGGTTGGTGAGGAGGATGATGCCCTCCGTCTCGGTGTCGAGCCGGCCGACGTGGAAGAGACGCGTCTCACGGTTGCTGACGTAGTCGCCGAGGCACTGACGGCCGTCCGGGTCCTCCATCGTGGAGACGACGCCCGCGGGCTTGTTCAGCGCGAAGAACAGGTACGACTGGGTGGCGACGGTCAGGCCGTCCACCTTGATCTCGTCCGACGGCTGGACGCGCTTGCCCTGCTCCAGCACGATCTCGCCGTTGACCTCGACGCGGGACTGCTGGATCAGCTCCTCGCAGGCGCGGCGCGAACCCATGCCCGCGCGGGCCAGTACCTTCTGCAGGCGCTCGCCCTCCTCCTCGGCACCCGGGAAGGTCTTCGGGGTCTTGATCACGGGCTTGTCGGCGTACCGGTCGCGCACGCGCTCCTCGATCCGCGCCTCCAGCTCGCGCGGCTTGGACTGGCCGCTGCGGCTGCCGGGGCCGCTGCGCGGGCCGCCCGCGCCGCCGATGCCGGGGGTCCTGGAGGTCTTGGGGCCGCCCTTGGCGCCACCGCGGGCCGAGGTGCCGCGGGCACCGCCGCCGCGGTTGGCGTCGGCCGCGCCGCGGGCACCGCCGCCGCCCGCCTTGGCACCGCCGCGGCCGTTGCGCTCGCCCTCGGGGCCGACGTCGTAGCGGCGCTCCTCGGGGCGGGGGTTGCGGATCCGGGGCGCGGGCGCCTGGTCACGGTCGCGCGAGTCGGAGCCGCCCTGGTAACCGCCCGAGGAGGAACCGCCCTGGTAACCGCCCGAGGAGGAACCGCCCTGGTAACCGCCACCCGAGGAGCCCCCACGGGAGCCGCCGCCCTGGTAACCGCCACCGGAGGAGGAACCCCCGCGGGAGCCGCCACCCTGGTAACCGCCGGAGGAGGAGCCGCCGCGGGAGTTGCCGCCGCCCTGGTAACCGCCGGAGGAGGAACCGCCCTGGTAACCGCCACCGGAGGAGGAACCCCCGCGGGAGCCGCCACCCTGGTAACCGCCACCGGAGGAGGAGCCGCCGCGGGAGTTGCCGCCGCCCTGGTAGCCGCCGCCGGAGGAGCCGCCGCGGGCGCCGCCGCCGGAGGAGGATCCTCCGCGGGCGCCGCCGCCGGAGGAGCCCCCGCGGGAGCCGCCGCCCTGGTAGCCGCCGCCGGAGGAGGATCCTCCGCGGGAGCCTCCGCGTCCGCCTCCACCGCCGCCGCTGTTCCTGTTACCGCCGCCGTTGCCGTTGCCGCTGCTTCGCATCAAAGTTCCGTCGTCTTGTCGTCTTCATCGGTGTCCGGTGCGTCCGGATCGAACGACGGCACACCCTCCAGCGTCTCGGCTTCGATCGCGTCCGCCTCGGGGAGGAAGGGCGCGAGCTCCGGGAGCTCGTCCAGGCCGCGCAGGCCCATCCGCTCCAGAAAGTAGTTCGTCGTCCTGTACAGGATCGCACCTGTTTCGGGTTCCGTCCCCGCCTCGGCCACCAGACCGCGCTGCAGGAGGGTCCGCATGACCCCGTCACAGTTGACTCCGCGCACCGCCGAGACCCTCGACCGGCTCACCGGCTGGCGGTACGCGACGACGGCCAGGGTCTCCAGTGCCGCCTGGGTGAGGCGGGCCTGCTGGCCGTCCAGCACGAAGGCCTCCACGGCCGCCGCGTACTGCGGCCGGGTGTAGAAGCGCCATCCCCCGGCGATCAGCCGCAGCTCGAAGCCCCGGCTCTGGCGGGTGTACTCGTCGGCCAGCTCCCGCAGGGCGGCCGCGACCTCCCGCGGGGTCCGCTCCAGCACCTTGGCCAGGTGCGCCTCCGTCGCGGGCTCGTCGACGACCATGAGTACGGCCTCCAGCGCGGGCCCCAGCTCCAGTTCTCCCACGTCACTCATCCCGCGTGCCTTCCCCGATCCGGTCGAACTCGTCACTGACGGCCGCGGCGCCCTCCGCGCCGCCCTCACCGCCGCTCCAGCGGACGGTGAGCGTCCGCAGGGCCTCCTCCTGGTCCAGGACCACCACCTTCTCGCGGTACAGCTCCAGCAGCGCCAGGAACCGCGCCACCACCGTGAGGGTGTCGGCGGTGTCCTCGGTCAGCTCCTGGAAGGTGGCCTCGCCGCGGGCCCGCAGGATCCGTACGACGACCTCCGCCTGCTCGCGGACGCTGACCAGCGGGGCGTGGATGTGGTCGACGTACACCTCGGGCCTGGCCCGGGGCCGCATGGCGTTGACGGCGATCCGCGCGAAGCCCTCGGGGCCGATGCTGATGACCACGTCGGGCAGCAGTTCGGCGTGGTGCGGTTCCAGCCCGACGGTCCGGGGGTGGCGCCTTCCCTCGCTCTCGGCCCGCTCCTCGAAGATCGCGGCGATGCGTTTGTACGCGCGGTACTGGAGCAGCCGCGCGAAGAGGAGGTCGCGGGCCTCCAGGAGCGCCAGGTCGGCCTCGTCCTCCACCTCGGCGACCGGCAGCAGCCGGGCGGCCTTGAGATCGAGGAGGGTGGCGGCGACGACGAGGAACTCGGTGGTCTGGTCGAGGTCCCAGTCGGGGCCCATCGCACGGATGTGCGCCATGAACTCGTCGGTGACCCGGGAGAGGGAGACCTCCGTGACGTCGAGCTTGTGCCGCGAGATCAGCTGGAGGAGCAGGTCGAAGGGACCCTCGAAGTTGGCCAGCCGCAGGGTGAACCGCCCGTCGGGCACCCGCGCCCGCCCGTCGGCGTCCGGAACCCCGGGGTCCGCCGGCCCCGCTCCCCCCGGCCCACCGGGCTCGTGAGGGGCTTCCTGCGGCCCTCTGGGCCCCTCGGGGGCCTCCAGGGGCTCCGGGGAGCCCGCTTCCGCCGGGAGGCCCTCAGGGGCCGCGGCGGGTTCGGGTGCGGCGCGGCCGGGTCCGCGGCCCAGGCTGCGGCGGGCGGGACGGCCGGGCTCGGCGGTCGAGGGAGGCATCGCGGTCCAGAGGTACGGGAGCGGGGGGCGTGACCCCCATGCTGCCGCCTCCACCCGGCGGAACCGCTCAGGCGTGCCCCGAGCGGGGCGGGCGTACGGCGGGCCCGGGCGCCACCGGGGCCCCTGAGCGGGCCGGGGCGGGTGGCGGACCCGGGAGACGCCGGGTCGGGCGGAGCCGCGCCGGGCGGGACCTGCGGGCGCCGGGTCGGCGGACCCGGCGGTGGGACGGCGGACCCGGCGGTGGGACGGCGGCCGCCCCGCACAGGGGGCGGCGTGGGCCGGGGCGGGCCGGGGCCTCAGCGGCCGCGGAGGCGGCGGACCAGGATGCTCGCGTCCCCGCGGGACTCCAGGTCGGCCAGGACGACCGCCACCGCCTCGCGCACGATCCGCCCGCGGTCCACCGCGAGCCCGTGCTCGCCGCGCAGCACCAGCCGGGCGTGCTCCAGGTCCATCAGCTCCTCGGCGGAGACGTAGACCGTGATCTTCTCGTCGTGCCGCTCGCGCCCGCTCGGCCGCCGGTTCGCCCCGCGGCCCTTGCCCCGCCGCGGCTCGCTCCCGTTGGCGGAAGCGCCGTTGACTGAACCTTCCTGCGGCCTGCGCGGAGCGCCCACCACGGGCTCGCCTTCCCGGCTGCGCCCCTCCGCCCCCGCGTCCTGCGCGGTGGCGGTGTGCTCCGACCGGGCCGACGTACCGCCCGCGGCCGTGGCCGCGTCCTCGCTCTGGCGTCGCGGCGAGGACGACTGGAGGGCCATCCCCCCGGTCGTACGGAACAGTTCGTCGGCTCCGGGCAGACTCACTCGGCGGGACACCGGGCGAGCACCTCCCTGGCCAGCTGGCGGTAGGCGGCGGCGCCGACGGAGTTGGAGGCGTACGTGGTGATCGGCTCACCGGCGACCGTGGTCTCCGGGAAGCGCACCGTACGGCCGATGACCGTGTGGTAGACGTGGTCGTCGAAGGCTTCGACAACGCGCGCCAGCACCTCGCGGCTGTGCACCGTACGGGAGTCGTACATCGTGGCGAGGATGCCGTCGAGCTCCAGCTCCGGGTTGAGCCGCTCCTGGACCTTCTCGATGGTCTCGGTCAGCAGCGCCACCCCGCGCAGCGCGAAGAACTCGCACTCCAGCGGCACGATGACCTTGTGAGCCGCCGTCAGGGCGTTCACGGTCAGCAGACCGAGCGAGGGCTGACAGTCGATCACGATGTAGTCGTAGTCGGCCATCAGCGGCTTCAGCGCCCGCTGGAGCGTCGACTCGCGCGCGACCTCACTGACCAACTGCACTTCGGCGGCGGACAGGTCGATGTTGCTCGGCAGCAGGTCCATGTTCGGGACCGCCGTCTTGAGCAGCACATCGTCGGCCGACATGCCCCGCTCCATGAGCAGGTTGTAGACCGTCAGGTCGAGTTCCATCGGGTTCACGCCGAGACCCACGGACAGCGCGCCCTGCGGGTCGAAGTCGACGAGCAGCACGCGGCGCCCGTACTCGGCGAGCGCGGCACCCAGGTTGATGGTCGACGTGGTCTTGCCCACGCCGCCCTTCTGGTTGCACATCGCGATGATCTTCGCCGGACCGTGGTCGGTCAGCGGGCCCGGGATCGGGAAGTACGGCAGCGGCCGTCCGGTCGGGCCGATCCGCTCCCGGCGCTGACGGGCAGCGTCGGGCGCGAGGGTGGCCGCGTACTCGGGGTCGGGCTCGTACTCGGCGTCGGGGTCGTAGAAGTGCCCTTCGGGCACCACGTCATAGTCGGCGAAACCAGTGGGCTTTTCGCCGCTCAGGTCGCCGGCCCTGGAGTTCACGTCTAGGCCGTCCATGCTCTTTTGGGGCGTCGTCAGGTGCTGGTGGTTTGCGAAGGTGCGTACCGCGACGGAGCCGACCGCTTCGAGTCCGACCGGACCCTGGGCCCGCGCCGGCATCCCCGCGTGACCACCTCCAGGAGCAAATGTCGACTCATTCACAAGTCGTCTTACCTCCTTGGACGTGACCAGGACACTTATCGATACGTCAGCGTGGCACCATGCCGACGGTTGGCGACTCTATGGCGTGTCACCGCTCCGCAGCAACACAATCCGCCGGACCCGCCGCGTTGTGTCGGCAACCGAACAACACTCTGTCAAGGGCGTGCGGGCTGTCGCTGCGAAGTTTCACAGGTGCGCGAAACGGTTAAAGGGTTACGTTCGAGGCGAGTTGAGCGGCATCCCGGCGACCCGCGATACGCCTCCGGCCGGACCTTGGCGACAAGGTCCGGCCGGATACGTGAGATTGACGTCAGTCGTTGACGGGAAGCCGCCAACCGATGCCGACCGCGCGTGTCGGATCAGCCGAGCAGGGTGCTCAGCTCAAGCGTCGGCAGGCCGTGGGCCTCGGCGACGGGGCCGTAAACGACCTGGCCGTCATGGGTGTTGAGACCCAGCGCGAGCGCGGCGTCGCGACGCAGCGCCTCGACCCAGCCGTTGTTCGCCAGCGACACGATGTACGGCATCGTCGCGTTGGTGAGGGCGTAGGTGGAGGTGTTCGGGACCGCGCCCGGCATGTTGGCGACGCAGTAGAAGACCGAGTTGTGGACCGGGAAGGTCGGCTCGGCGTGGGTGGTCGGACGGGAGTCCTCGAAGCAGCCGCCCTGGTCGATCGCAATGTCGACAAGGACACTTCCGGGCTTCATCCGGGACACCAGCTCGTTGGTGACCAGCTTCGGGGCCTTCGCACCCGGGATGAGCACCGCGCCGATGACGAGGTCGGCCTCGAGGACGGCCTTCTCCAGCTCGTAGGCGTTGGAGACGATCGTCTGGATCTTCGTCCCGAAGATCTTGTCGGCCTCGCGCAGCTTGTTGATGTCGCGGTCGAGCAGGGTCACGTGGAAGCCCATGCCGATGGCGATCTGCGCGGCGTTCCAGCCGGAGACGCCGCCGCCGATGACGACGGCCTTCGCGGCCTGGGTGCCGGGGACGCCGCCCGGGAGGATGCCGCGGCCGCCGACCGAGCGCATCAGGTGGTAGGCGCCGACCTGCGGGGCCAGACGGCCCGCGACCTCGGACATCGGGGCGAGCAGCGGGAGCGCGCGGTTGGCCAGCTCGACCGTCTCGTACGCGATCGCGGTGGTGCCGGACTCCAGCAGCGCGTCCGTGCACGCGCGGGAGGCCGCGAGGTGCAGGTACGTGAAGAGCGTCTGGTCCTTGCGGAGGCGGTGGTACTCCTCCGCGATGGGCTCCTTGACCTTCAGCAGCAGGTCGGCCGTGGCCCAGACCTCGTCCGCGGTACCGAGGATCTCGGCGCCCGCGGAGACGTACTCGGCGTCGGTGATCGAGGAGCCGACACCGGCGTTCCGCTCGACGAAGACCTGGTGGCCGTTACGGACCAGCTCATGCACGCCGGCGGGCGTGATGGCGACCCGGAACTCGTTGTTCTTGACCTCGCGGGGGATGCCGACCTTCATCGTCGATCACGGTCCTTGGCTCAGGGGATTAACCGGGGTACTTCCATACATACCCGCCCACAAGAACGCGCAACGGGATGCACCACGGGATGCCGCGGTGAACCCAGTCTAATGAAGGATGACTCGCTGTCTAGCCTTGCAAACGAATAATCTTAGTCGGAACCACTACGGATTTCGCAGGCTGCGGGGTCATCTCCCAGCAATCTGTCGGCTGCGGCCCGGTGCAGCCTGGCAGCGGCGGGGTCGCCGAGCCGGTCCAGCGTGTCGGCCAGCCGGACCTGGAGCGCGGCCTGCAAGCGCAGGTCGCCCGCCTTGCGCGCCAGCTCGACCGCCTCGCGGCAGGTGTGCAGCGATTCCTCCGGCCGCCCGGCGTACTCGCGCACCCGGGCCATCTCGCTCAACGCCTTTGCCTGGCCCGGCACATCGGCCAGTTTCCGGTAGCCCGCCGAGGCCGCCCGCCAGCTGCGCAGCGCGTCCCCGTAACGGCCCGCGTAGGTGTGCACGTTGCCGAGCCGCCCGTACAGCCTCGCCTCGTCCGCTCGCTCTTCCCTCGCGAGCGCCTGGGAGAGCGCCCGACCGAACCAGTCGGCGGCCCGGTGCCAGTCCCCCAGCTCCTGGTACGCGCCACCTACGGATTCCATCGCGCGGCCCGTCGCGTACGGGTCGTTCGCCGCCCTTCCGGCGTGCAGCGCGGCCCGGTACCGCTCCAGCGCCTCGTACGTACGTCCGGTTTCGGCGTCCAGGTCGGCCAGGTTCAGCAGGGCGGCGGCCCGCTCGCGGTGCAGCTCGCGGCGTTCGGCCACGTCCAGGACGAGCCGGTGCAGGCCGTACAGCTCGGGCGCGGCGGCGGCCGTGCCGCGGTGGTCGACCAAGGCCCGGACGAGAGCGGCGACCAGTCGGCGGGCCAGCGTGTCCAGCTCGCCGTCGGCGACCGCCAGCGCGGCGGCGGCGGTCAGGGAGGGGAGCCTGCTGTCCAGCCAGCGGGCGGCGGCCCGGCGGTCCGGGAAACGCAGGGTGCGGGGCAGGCCGTCGAGCTTCTCGCGTACGGCGTCCTCGTCACCCTCCGCCATGGCCCGGCAGGAGTGCAGCAGGCGGACCGTGCGCTCCAGCATCCTGGCCCGGGCCAGCTGGACCTCCGCGGAGCGCTCCTTGGCCTCCAGGAGCGCCTGGAGCAGCGGGGCGAGGCAGCCGGGGAGCAGGTACTGCCCGTCGGCCGCCGGGCGTACGAGCGCCAGCCCGGCGAAGTCCTCCAGCGTCGACTGGGCCGCGGCGACCGAGCAGCCCGCGAGGGCGGACGCGGTGTGCGAGTCGACCACCCCGGCGGGGGCGAGCGGAAGCAGCCGCAGGGTCCGCTGGGCGGGCTGCGGCAGGGACTCGTAGACCAGCCGGAAGGCGCGGGCCAGCGGGCCGGAGTTACTGGCGGGCATGTCGTGGAGCTGCTTGGCCACGTCGGCGACGGCGGCCTTGGGATGGGCGGCCAGATAGCCCCCGGCCAGGGCCAGCGCGGCGGGCTGGCCCCCGCAGGCCTCGGCGAGCGCGTCGGCGGCGCGGGGGTCGGCCGTGACGCGGGTGGATCCCATGCGCTGGGCCAGCAGCTCGACGGCGGAGGGGGTGTCGAGTCCGCCGAGGGTGCAGGGGCGGACATCCGGAATCCCGGTGAGGGGACCCTCGGCGGTCACCAGCACGAGGCACTCGGGGGTGTCCGGAAGCATCGCGTCCACCTGGTGCGGGTCGGCCGCGTCGTCGACGAGCAGGATCATCCGGCGGCCGGTCAGCGCGGTGCGCAGGGCCGAACTCAGCTCGTCCTCGGCCGCTCCGGCCGGGGTGGTCCGGCCGAGGCCCTCCAGGAGGGTGCGGACCGCGCGCTCGGTGGCGACGGTCTCCCCGCCGGGCGCGGTGAGGCGCACCCTGAGCACCCCGTCGGGGTAGTCGTCGGCGATCTCCCGCACGAACGCCTCGGCCAGTGCGGTGCGGCCGGAGCCGGGGCGCCCGGCGACGAGCAGCACCCGCGCTCGGGGCGCCTTTGCCTTACGGCCGGAGAGGGTGTCGAGCCCGGTCCTGGCGATGTCCTCGCGCAGCTCCTTGAGCTCGCGCCTCCGCCCGACGAAATCCGTCACGGATCCGCTCCTCTCCCTGCCCTCGGGGATCCCGAGAGTAGTTCACGCAGAGCGACGATCCGGGTGGAGCGCGGCGGACAAATCCCCCAATCGGATCAGCGGATCGTCACACCACCCCTCCCCGGAGCCGCCGGACCGCAGACCCCGGCGGCAAGCCATTCCAGCCCCGCCGGCGTTTGAGGCGCCGCTGGAGGCCCCACGAGCCGCGGGACCGGGCTCGGCCCCGGGAACACACCGGCCGCCCGAGCCCCCAAGGGCTGCCCCCGGCGGCGCGAGCCGCGGGCCGGGGCTCGGGTCGACCCGGTGGCGCCCCGCGGGCACCGGCCGGGGTCAGGACTCGTACGGCCGGGCGGGCCACGGGGCGTCGGCCGGGCGGAGGGCGGACAGCCCGCCACCCGCCATCGCGGCCGACAGCGCCAGCACCCCCGTCACCAGCCCGGGATTGCCCAGCTCTCCCGCCAGGACCCCCCGCACCAGCTCCCCCAGCGGCACCCGCGCCAGCTCCATGTCCGCCTCCTCGTCGGAGACGGCGTACCGCTCACCCTCGGCCTCCGCCAGGTCCCGCGCCAGGAAGATCCGGATCGCCTCGTCCGACCCGCCGGGCGAGGCGAAGAAGTCGGCCAGCACCGACCAGGACCCCGCCTTGACGTGGGTCTCCTCGTACAGCTCCCGCTGCGCCGCGTGCAGCGGGTTCTCCGCGGTCACGTCCAGCAGCCCGGCCGGCAGCTCCCACAGCCGGTGCCGCACGGGGTGCCGGTACTGGCGCAGCACCAGCACCCGCTCCTCCTCGTCCAGCGCCAGCACGCACACCGACCCGGGGTGCACCTGGTAGTCGCGCCGCACGACGGCCCCGTCCGGCATTCGGACCTGGTCGGACCGGACCGCCGTCTTCGCGCCCTCGAACGGGGTGCGCCCGGCGACGACCTCCCACGACTCCCCCGCGTCAGTGATGCCCATGGCAGTACCCTCCCGAGAAACGCGACAGCCGGGGCACGATCCGTGCCCCGGCTGCCTACGTTATCGACCACTGGGCGGTCGACCGTCCCGCTGCGCCGCTACGCGCCCTGCTGGCGCGCCACGGCGGCCTTGACCAGGCCCGCGAAGAGCGGGTGCGGGCGGGTCGGGCGCGAGCGCAGTTCCGGGTGGGCCTGGGTGGCCACCAGGTAGGGGTGCACCTCGCGCGGGTACTCGACGTACTCGACGAGCTTGTTGTCCGGAGAGGTACCGGAGAAGACGAGGCCCGCCTTCTGCTCCAGCTCGCCGCGGTAGGCGTTGTTGACCTCGTAGCGGTGGCGGTGGCGCTCCTCGACGTACGGCTGGTCCTCATAGACCTCGCGCACGATCGAGCCCTCGGCGAGCTTCGCCGGGTACATGCCCAGGCGCATGGTGCCGCCCAGGTCGCCCGCGCCCTCGACGAAGGCCAGCTGCTCCTCCATCGTGGAGATCACCGGGTGCGGGGTGGAGGCGTCGAACTCGGTGGAGTTCGCGTCCTCGATGCCCGCCAGGTTGCGCGCCGCCTCGATGACCACGCACTGCAGGCCCAGGCACAGGCCGAGCAGCGGGATCTTGTTCTCGCGGGCGTAGGTAATCGCGCCCACCTTGCCGTTGACGCCCCGGTCGCCGAAGCCGCCGGGCACGCAGATCGCGTCCACGTCGGCCAGCTGCGCCGCGGCGCCGGCCGGGGTCTTGCAGTCGTCGGAGGTGACCCACTTGATCTCGACGCGGGCCTTGTTGGCGAAGCCGCCGGCGCGCAGCGCCTCGGTCACCGACAGGTAGGCGTCGGGCAGGTCGATGTACTTGCCGACGAGCGCGACCTTGACCTCGTGGTCGGGGTTGTGGACCCGGTCCAGCAGGTCCTCCCACACCGTCCAGTTGACGTCGCGGAACGGCAGGTCGAGCTTGCGCACGACGTAGGCGTCCAGGCCCTCGGTGTGCAGGACCTTGGGGATGTCGTAGATCGACTTGGCGTCGATCGCGGCGACCACCGCGGCCTCGTCGACGTCGCACATCAGCGAGATCTTGCGCTTGATGGAGGTGGGGACCTCGCGGTCGGCGCGCAGCACGATCGCGTCGGGCTGGATGCCGATGTTGCGCAGGGCCGCGACCGAGTGCTGGGTGGGCTTGGTCTTCAGCTCGCCGGAGGGGCCGATGTAGGGCAGCAGCGAGATGTGCACGACGAAGACGTTGTCGCGGCCGACCTCGTGGCGGACCTGGCGGACGGTCTCCAGGAACGGCAGCGACTCGATGTCGCCGACGGTGCCGCCGACCTCGGTGATGACGACGTCGACGTCCGCGGTCGCCATCCGGCGGATGCGGTGCTTGATCTCGTTGGTGATGTGCGGGATGACCTGCACGGTGTCACCGAGGTACTCGCCGCGCCGCTCCTTGGCGATGACCTGCGAGTAGACCTGGCCGGTGGTGACATTGGCCGAGCCGTCGAGGTCGACGTCGAGGAACCGCTCGTAGTGACCGATGTCCAGGTCGGTCTCGGCGCCGTCGTTGGTGACGAACACCTCACCGTGCTGGAACGGGTTCATCGTGCCGGGGTCGACGTTCAGGTAGGGGTCGAGCTTCTGCATCGTGACCCGCAGGCCCCGCGCCTTCAGCAGCGCACCCAGGCTGGAGGCCGTCAGGCCCTTGCCGAGGGACGAAGCGACACCCCCGGTGACGAAGATGTGCTTGGTCGTCATGGATTTGGGCGGCATCGCCAAGAGGGGGCTCCCGTGGTCGCGAGGTGAGTGAGTCCGACGCCTTCCCCGGGTCCGCGAGGGAGTATCCGGGGGCGTCGAAGCTGCGGTTTCGGGGTTCCTGATTCGCACAGGCAGACCACCGGTCCACGGGGTACCAGCCTATCAGCGACCCGGACAGTCCGCCTCCGGCCGCGTCCGCGCCACGCCCCGCGCGGGCCGTGGGGCCGTCCCGCGCACGATCCTCTGCATGAACCCGTATGCCCGTTGGCAGGGGCAACACCCGTCACTCGTTTGGCTGAGGCATATTCTTCCAAGACTTAAGGAGATCACTAGGGTGCCGTCATATCCTGCTCGGATATCACTCAGCGGGAATCGCACAACGCAAGCGCCCTTCGGGGCGGACGTGGCCGTTCGACTGGAGATCCAACGTGTCCGGGCGCATCGAGGATTACGCACTGATCGGGGACATGCAGACCGCCGCGCTGGTCTGCCGGGACGGCTCGGTGGACTGGTTGTGTCTGCCACGTTTCGATTCCCATGCCGTCTTCGCGGCGCTCCTGGGCACCGAGGACCACGGGTTCTGGCGCATCGGCCCGGCCTTCCCCCCCGGGGGTGAGGCCCCGAGGGCCAACCGTCGCCGGTACAACGGCGACTCCCTGGTCCTGGAGTCCGAGTGGGACACCCCGCGCGGCACGGTCCGGGTGATCGACTTCATGCCGCCGCGCGAGGACCACGCCCCGCAGCTGATCCGCATCGTCGAGGGCGTCAGCGGCCGGGTGCCGATGCGCTCGGCCCTGCGCATGCGGTTCAGCTACGGCCGGGTCGTGCCCTGGGTGCACAAGGTGGACGCCCGGATCGTCGCCGTCGCCGGTCCGGATTCGGTCTGGCTGGACACGGACGCGGAGACCTACGGCAAGGACCTCACGACGTACGCCGACTTCACCGTGGCGCCCGGCGAGCGGATCGCCTTCTGCATCAGCTGGCAGCCCTCGCACAAGGAGGCCCCGGAGACCCCCGACGCCGAGGCGGCGCTGGAGGCCACCACCGGGTTCTGGCGCGAATGGGTCGACCAGTGCACGTACCACGGGCCCTACCGGGAGGCGGTGGTCCGCTCGCTGATCACCCTCAAGGCGCTGACGTACGGCCCCACGGGCGGCATCGTGGCCGCGCCGACCACCTCCCTCCCGGAGGAGATCGGCGGCGTCCGGAACTGGGACTACCGCTACACCTGGCTGCGCGACGCCGCGATCACCCTGTCGTCGCTGCTGCGCACCGGCTACCGCGCGGAGGCCGCCGCCTGGCGCGAGTGGCTGCTGCGCGCGGTGGCGGGCGACCCGGAGAACCTGCAGATCATGTACGGGATCGCGGGCGAACGGGAACTGGGCGAGACCGAGCTGGACTGGCTGCCCGGTTACGAGAACTCCACGCCCGTCCGCGTCGGCAACGGCGCGGCCCACCAGCTCCAGCTCGACGTGTACGGCGAGGTCACCGAGGCCCTGCACCTGGGCCACATGACGGGCCTCGCCCGCAACGACTACGCGTCGCTGCTCCAGCTCAAGCTGATCCGCTACCTGGAAACCCACTGGAACGAGCCGGACGAGGGCATCTGGGAGGTGCGCGGCCCGCGCCGCCACTTCGTGCACTCCAAGGTGATGGCCTGGGTGGCCGTGGACCGCACGATCAAGCTGATCGAGAGCGGGGACGCGGACGGCCCGCTGGAGCGCTGGCGCGAGCTGCGCGACGAGATCCACCAGGACGTGTGCGAGAAGGGGTACGACAAGGAGCGCAACACCTTCACCCAGTCGTACGGGTCGAAGGAGCTGGACGCCTCCCTGCTGCTGATCCCGCAGATGGGCTTCCTGCCACCGGACGACAAGCGGGTCATCGGCACGATCGAGGCGATCCAGCGCGAGCTGTCCACCACGGACGGCTTCATCCTGCGCTACCCGACGGCCGGTGACGAAGCGGGCGTGGACGGCCTGGAGGGTGACGAGGGCGCGTTCCTGGCGTGTTCGTTCTGGATGGCCGACGACCTGGCGATGATCGGCCGGGTCGACGAGGCCCGCCGCCTCTTCGAGAAGCTCCTGTCGCTGCGCAACGACCTGGGCCTGCTGGCCGAGGAATGGGACCCGGTCCTCCAGCGCCAGGTGGGCAACTTCCCCCAGGCCTTCAGCCACGTCCCCCTGATCGACACCGCCCTCCGCCTGACGGCGAGCGGAGCGTACGGGGGCTAGTGCCGCGGGAGGTGGTGGTGCCCCCGCCTCGGCCTGCCCGCGAGGCAGGCCGAGCCGCACCACCTCCAGCCCCGCCTGCCGGCGAGGCTGTCCGCCTCCCCGCGCCCCGCCGGGCGGCCTCGGGCGGCCCCACCTACGCTGGAAAGGTCCTATGCCCCTCCGCGGAAGGGGGGCGGCCATGACGCCCCGCTCAAAGGCGGGCACGGCTCTCGCCGCGCTCCGCGAGGATCTGTCCGGCGAGGTCTTCGCCCCGGACGATCCCGGTTACGACGGCGCCCGCACCGTCTTCAACAGCATGATCGACCGCCGCCCCGCCGTCATCGCCCAGTGCGAGAGCGAGGCCGACGTCGTCACCGCGGTCCGCTTCGCCCGGGACCTCGACCTGCGGGTCGCGGTCCGCGGCGGCGGCCACAGCGTCGCGGGCAACGCGCTCGGCGACGCCGCCCTCGTCATCGACCTGCGCCGGATGAACGAGGTCACGGTCCACCCCGCCGCCCAGGCCGTCCAGGTCGGCGGCGGCGCCGTCATGGGCGACCTCGACCGGGCCTGCGCCCCGCACGCCCTCGCCACCACCGGCGGCCGCGTCTCCACCACCGGAGTCGGCGGCCTCGTGCTCGGCGGCGGCTCCGGCTGGCTGGACCGCGCCTTCGGCCTCTGCGTGGACAACCTCCTCGGCGTGGACCTCGTCACCGCCGACGGCGAGATCCTGACCGCGACCGCCGAGGACGAGACGGAGCTGTTCTGGGCCCTGCACGGCGGCGGCGGAAACTTCGGCGTCGCCACCTCGCTGACCCTGCGCGTCCACCCGCTGCCCGCCTTCGCGATCGCCCTGTTGCTGTACCCGCCGGAGTCCGGGCCCGAGGTGACCCGGGTCTACCGTGACGTCCTGGAGGCCGCCCCGCCCGAGGCGGGCGGCGGGGTGCTGTTCATGACCGGGCCGCCCGCCCCCTTCGTACCGCCCCAGCTCGTCGGCACCCTGCTGTGCGGCGCGATGGTGACGTACGCGGGCACCGAGGAGGCGCTGCGGAAGGTCGTGCGGCCGCTGCTGGCCTTGGCGCACGAGGCGGAACTGGTCACGGCCATGCCGTACGCCGATTTCCAGTGCATGCTCGACGACCCGCCTGGCCTGCGCAACTACTGGTCGGCGGAGTACCTGACCGGCGCCCCGGACGGGCTGCTGGACGTCTACTGCGCCCGCGCCGCCGCGATGCCGGTCCCCAGCCCGTCCAAGCACGTGCTGCTCCCGCTGGGCGGCGCGATCGCCGACGGTCCGACGGACTACCCGGTTCCGTACCGGAAGTCGCCGTGGGCCGTGCACCCCTTCGCCGTCTGGGAGGACCCGGCCGACGACGACCGCTCCCGGCAGTGGGTCAAGGACGTACGGGCGGACGTCGAGCCGTGGAGCACGGGCGCCGTGTACCTCAACTTCACCGGGGACGAGGGCCCCGAGCGGGTCGCCGCCGGGCTCGGCGCCGAGAACCTGCGCCGACTGGCCGAGGTGAAGGCGCGGTACGACCCCGACAACGTCTTCCGCTTCAACCACAACATCAAACCGGCCTGATCAGGCCGTCCCGGACCCCTGATAGCGTCCCGCGATATGGACAACCAGGGCGGGATCACCGTTCAGCGGGCGCTGGAGCTGCCGGGACTGCGCAGCGGACTGCCGGAGGTCGTGGCGTGCGCGGACCGGCTCGGCCGCACCGTGCGCTGGGTGCACGCGGGCGAGGTGCCCAACATCGCCTCCCTGCTCAAGGGCGGTGAGCTGCTGCTCACGACGGGGCTGGGGCTGGGCAGCCGGCCCAGCGAGCAGCGGGCGTTCGTACGCCGCCTCGCCGACCGGGGGATCGCCGCCCTCGTCGTCGAGCTGGGGCCGCGCTTCACCAAGCTGCCCGCCACGATCGTGGAGACGGCCCGCGCGGCGGGGCTGCCGCTGGTCCAGCTGCACCGCGAGGTGCCCTTCGTCACCGTGACGGAGGAGGTCCACACCGAGATCGTCAACGGCCACTACGCGCTGCTCCAGCGCGCCGAGGAGGTCCACCGGCGCTGTACGCACGCACTCCTCGGCGGTGGCGGGATCCCGCAGGTGCTGCGGATCCTGGCCGACTTCACCGCCAACCCGGTCTTCCTGGAGACCCCCGACGGGCAGCTGCTGTACGCGGCCGCCAGTACGGCGGGCGAGGCCGCGGCCGATCCCCTCCAGGTCTGGGAGGGGCTGCGCGGTCAGCGGGAGGCCGAGCCCTCGGCGAACGTCGTGGTGGTCGACGTACCGGGCGGCGGTCACGGCACCGGGTCGGTGCGGGCGCGGCTGGTCCTGCTCGGGGTCACGACGCCGCTGCTGCCCGTGCACCGGATGGCGGCCGAGCGGACGGCGGGGGTGCTGGCGGTGGTCCTGATGCAGGCCCGCCAGGAGGACGAGCTGGCGGCGCGCGGGCGCGGGGACTTCCTGACCGACCTGGCGGAGGGCCGGATCGGTGCCGAGGACGCCCCGGCACAGGCGCGCGTCCTCGGGTTCAAACCGGGGGCCGGGCCGCTGCTGCCGATCGTGATGCGGCTCTCCTCCGACCTCGGCGCGTCGGGGAACTGGGCGGTCCTCGCCCGGGCCGTGCTGGAGGAACTCGCGGCCGTGGGCGTGCCGGTGCTCCTGGGGGTCCGGCCGGTGGAGGGCCGGGTGCCGCTGCTGGTCTCGCTGCGGGCCGAGTCGGAACGCACGGCGGTCGCGGACCGGGTCGCGGTGGCGCTGCGGGCCGGGGTGGAACGGGCCGGGCTGGAGCGTGCGGGCGCCCCGCCCGCGGTCGTCGTCGGCGTCGCGGGCAGCTGGACCGCGGCCTCCGCGGGGCTGCGGCACGCGGCCGAGACCGCGACGGCGGCGCAGGGCCTCCCGGCCAGGCCGTGGTACGACGCGCGGCGCCTGGACATCGACCTGCTGCTGTGGCGGCTGCGGGAACAGCCGGACCTGGCGGCGTTCGTGGAGCGGGCCATCGGGGCCCTGCGCACCCATGACCTGACGTCCCGGCCGCCGCTCCTGCCGACCCTGGAGACGTACCTGGCGCACGCGGGGCGCAAGGCGGAGACCGCCCGTGAGCTGCACCTGAACCGCCAGACCCTGTACAACCGGCTGGCCCGGATCTCGGAGCTGCTGGGCACGGACCTGGACGACCCGGAGACGGTCCTGTCCCTGAGCCTGGCCCTGCGGGCCCGCCGCCACGTGTCCGCCGCTTCCGCTTCTTGACGCGCGGCGCGCGCCGCTCCGCGGGCGCTCCCGCGGGGAGCGGTCAGGCCAGGGGTTCGGCGCCGGAGCCGGTCCAGTGCACCCGTCGCGCTCGTGCGCCGGGGGCCGAGGGGCGCGGGACGGTCACCGCCCCCAGCGTTCCATCAACTCGTCGTAGACGGACAGCACCTGCGCCACCGTGTCGTCCTCCGACGGCCACGTCGCGGCCTGGGCGCGGCCCGCCTCGGCCAGAGCGGCGCGCCGGGCCGGGTCGGACAGCAGGCCGGACACCGAACGGGCCAGCGCCCCCGCGTCCCCGTAGGGGACCAGGACCGCCGCGTCGCCCACCAGTTCCGGTACGCCCCCGACCTCGGTGGCCACCAGCGCCACCCCGGCCCGCAGCGCCTCCTGCGCCAGCAGTGACCGCGCCTCCCAGCGGCTCGGGAGCACCGCCACATCGGCCGCGGCCAGGAGTTCGACCGCGTCCGGGCGCCGCCCGAGCAGCCGGACCGGGAGGTCCTCGTCCAGGATCCGGCGCGCCAGCTCGGCCCGCAGCGGCCCCTCCCCCGCGATCACCAGGAGCGGTGCGGGGTCCAGGGTCCGCCACTCCCGTGCCGCGTCGAGCAGGACCCCGTATCCCCGGTGCGCCACCAGCGCGCCCACCGCGATCAGCAGGGGCCGCTCCACCACGCCCAGTTCGGCCCGGACCTTGTCGAGGTCGCCCCCCGCCCGCGCCCCCGGCACCGTGACCGGAGCCAGCCGCGCGTCCCGCGCCCCCCGCTCCCGGGCCAGGTCGACCTGGTCGGAGGAAGTGCCCAGGACCACGGCGGCGGCCCGGGCCACCCGGCGTTCCATGAGCCGGGCGAGCCGCCCGAGCGGGCCGGGGGCTCCGGGGCCGCCCCCGTGCCAGGTCACCACGAGCGGCACCCGGTGCCCCCGCAGGGCCAGCGCGGCCCGCATCCCGGCCCGCACCCCGTGCGCGTGGACCACGTCGGCCCCGGCGCAGGCGGCCCGCAGCGCGCTGACGGCGTCGGGCTCGAACCGGGCTCCGGCGCCGGTGAAGTCGTACTCGCCCTCCGCCTCGGCGGGCGCGCACACCGTCACCCGAAGCCCGTGCGCGGCGAGCCCGGTGGCGAGCGAGCGGACGTGCGCGCTGCTGCCCGCCGCGGCGCCGCCGAGGACTTGGACGGTGCGCAGGGGTGGGCGCCCGTACGGCTGGACCGGGACTGGTACCGCGGAGCTGCTCACGGGCGGGGCTCCTGGAGGAGGGAGTCAGGGACGTCGCCCAGGATGCCAGTCCGCACGCGCGTTCCGGGACCATACGGGTGCGGATCCCGTACGACAGCCCGTCACATGTCCCTGACCATCACCCACATGGGCGACGTCCGGCCGTCCGCCGGAGCGCCGCTCGCCCTCAGGCGTCGGCCCGCGCCGTCGCCAGTAGTTCCTCGGCGTGCGCCCGCGCCGTCTCCGAGTCCTCCTGGCCGGCGAGCATCCGCGACAGCTCGCGGATCCGGTCCTCACCCTCGAGGACGGTGACCCCGCTGCGCGTGACCGACCCGTCGTGCGTCTTCTCCACCAGCAGCTGCCGGTCGGCGAAGGCCGCCACCTGCGGGAGGTGCGTGACGACGACGACCTGCGCGGTCTTCGCGAGTTTGGCCAGGCGCCGCCCGACCTCGACGGCCGCCTTGCCGCCGACGCCCGCGTCGACCTCGTCGAAGAGGTAGGTCGGCACCGGGTCGGACCCCGCGAAGACCACCTCGACGGCGAGCATCACCCGGGAGAGTTCACCGCCGGAGGCGCCCTTGGCGATCGGCCGCGGCTGCGCGCCCGGGTGCGGGGCCAGCAGCAACTCCACCTCGTCGGCGCCCGAAGGGCCGTAGGTCACCACCCGGCCACCGACCTCGACCCCGTCGCCCGAGGGGTCCTCGGTCTGCCGGATGTCGATGGTGACCCGCGCGTGCGGCATGGCCAGCGACGCCAGTTCGGTCGTGACGGCGGAGCCGAACCGCTGGGCGGCTTCCGTCCGCGCGTCGGTCAACGCCTGGGCCAGGCCGGACAGTTCGGAGCGCAGCGCGTCGCGTTCGGCGGTCAGTTCACCGATCCGGTCGTCGTCCCCGTCGAGTTCCAGCAGCCGGTCGGCGCCCTGCTCGGCCCATGCGAGTACGGAGTCCACGGAGGCGGCCGAGGTCGCGCCGCGGCCGTACTTGCGGGTGAGCTGGGTCAGCGCGGCGCGCCGTTCCTCGACCGCGGCGAGCCGTAGCGGGTCGGCGTCGAGCCCGTCGGCGTACCCGGCGAGTTCGCCCGCCACGTCGGCGAGCAGGATCCCCAGCTCCCCGATCCGTTCGGCGAGCGCGCCGAGCGCCGGGTCGTGGGCCCGTACGGCCTCCAGTGCCCGGTGCGCGCCCGCGACCATGGTGTTCGCGTCCACGCCCTCCGGGTCCTCCGGATTGCCCGCGAGCGCGGCGTGCGCGAGGGCCGCCGCCGAGGCCAGGGACTCGGCGTGGCCGAGGCGCTCGGCCTCCGCCGCCAGTTCCACGTCCTCGCCGGGCAGCGGCTCGACGGCCGCGATCTCGTCCAGCCCGAAGCGCAGCAGGTCGGCCTCCTGGGCCCGTTCCCGGGCCCGGGTGGTGATCGTGTCCAGCTCACCGGCGACGGCCCGCAGCCGCCGGTGGGCGGCCGCGTACTTCTCCAGCGGGACGGCGACGGCGTCACCGGCGTACCGGTCGAGGGCCTGGCGCTGCCGCGCGGGCCGCATCAGCCCCTGCTGGTCGGTCTGGCCGTGTACGGCGACCAGGTCGTCCGCCAGTTCGGCGAGCAGCCCCACGGGCACCGAGCGGCCGCCCACATGGGCGCGGGAACGCCCCTCCGCGGACACCGTGCGGCTGATCAGCAGGGCGCCGTCGTCCAGCTCGGCCCCGGCCTCCTCGGCCCGCAGGGCGGCGGCCGCGCCGGGCCGCAGGACGATCCGGCCCTCGACGACCGCGGCCTTGGCCCCGATCCGTACGAGCGCCGGGTCGGCCCGGCCGCCGAGCAGCAGGCCGAGGCTCGTGACGACCATCGTCTTGCCCGCACCGGTCTCGCCCGTCACCGCGGTGAAACCGGGTGACAGCTCGACCACCGCGTCGTCGATGACCCCGAGCGACCGTATCCGCATCTCCTCAAGCACGTCCCAGACCATACCGAGGTTTCCCCCGGCCCATGCGCCGCGCCCCGGCGACGGCCGCCGTCCGGGCGGCGCGGGCCGGGCCGACCGGCGGGCGCGGGCGCGATCCGAAAGGGGCGGCCTAGATGATTGATTCCAAGGGGTAGCGGCACGGACGCGAGGGTGTCCACCCTCGATGTGTGACGACCGATATGGACACCCTCGCAACTGCACTGTACGTGCGGGTCGATGACCTTTTGAAGGCCTCG
>NZ_JASISO010000062.1 GCF_030063135.1 Streptomyces sp. G-G2 | reverse complement strand
GGCCCCCCCCTCCCCCGTTGTGCACTGTGCGACCCCGCCGAGGAGGCACCTGTGTTCAGCTACCGCCGTACCCCCGAACTCCCCACCCCCGAGCAGGCCCTCAAGGGCCGGCCCACCCCCCAGTTCGACCTGCCGTCCCGTCACACGGTCCTCGGCAACCCGCTGGCCGGGCCCTACCCGGCCCACCTCCAGGTCGCGGACTTCGGGCTGGGCTGTTTCTGGGGCGCCGAGCGCATCTTCTGGCAGACCCCGGGCGTGTGGACCACCCTGGTCGGCTACCAGGGCGGCTCCACGGAGAACCCGTCGTACGAGGAGGTCTGCTCGGGCGGTACGGGCCACACCGAGGTCGTCCGCGTCGTGTTCGACCCGGCCGTGCTGCCGTACGAGGCCCTGCTGAAGGTGTTCTGGGAGAGCCACGACCCCACGCAGGGCTTCCGCCAGGGCAATGACGTGGGTACCCAGTACCGCTCGGCGGCCTACACCCACTCCCCCGCCCTCCAGGCCGTCGCGGAAGCCTCTCGCGACGCCTACCAGCAGGTCCTGAGCGCCGCCCGCTACGGCGCGATCACCACGGCGGTCCTCCCGGCCGCGGACCGCCCGTTCTGGCCCGCGGAGCCGTACCACCAGCAGTACCTCGACAAGAACCCGGCGGGCTACTGCGGCATCGGCGGCACGGGCGTCTCCTGCCCGATCGGCGTCGCCGAGACCCCGCCGACGGACACCTAGTGCTGTGACCGGGGCGAAGGTAGTGCTGTGACCGGGGCGAAGGCCGACGAACGGGAGGCACCGCCCGTCGGCGGAGCGCGCCGCGGGCCGCGCCCCTCGGGGGCCGGCCCGCGGCCCCGCACTCGCGCTACTTGCCGTCCAGCGCCGCCACCAGGTGCGGCAGGCCGCCGCCGGCCACGACGAGGGCCAGGTGGTCGTGGTAATCCCTGCTGCTGACGATCAGGCCGTCGCGGGCCCGCAGCACCTGGATGTTGGCGGCCTCGAAGGTCCGCCCGGTCACCCGGTGGTGCACCCGGTAGTCCCACTCGGCGACGACCACCTCCGGGTCGTCGGTCTCCCGGATCACCACGTTCACCGGGGTCAGCTCCATGGGCGAGCCCGCGGAGACCGCCGCGAACCGCTCCCTGAGTGCGGCCCGCCCCTCGATGCGGCGCGGCCCGACCGGCTCGAAGGCGGTCTCCACCACGGCGTCCTCGGCGTAGAGCTCGGCCAGCTCCGAGAACCGCCCCGTGGCGATGCCGTCGAGCAGCTTCTGGAAGACCTCACGCGGTGACAGCGCTTCGGACATGGTCGACCCCCAGCAGGATGCGTCGCTAGAATCGGACTAGCGACTCAGGTTTCAAACGATACGGACTAGCCACTCCGGTTGTCCAGTGCGGCTCTGCCATCGGCAGGGAAAGGCAGGACGGGGTGAGCAGCGCTCAGGAACGCCCGCTGCGGGCGGACGCGGCCCGCAACCGGGCCAGGCTGCTGGACGTCGCCACGGAGGTGTTCACCACCCGCGGCGTCGACGTGCCGACGGAGGAGATCGCCCGGGCCGCCGGCGTCGGGGTCGGCACGCTCTTCCGTCACTTCCCGACCAAGGAAGCACTGCTGGGGGCGGTGATGGTGCGCAGGCTGGAGACGATCGCGGCGCAGACCGCGCGGCTGGCCGCCGAGGCCGGGCCCTCCGACGCCTTCTTCGGCTGCTTCCGCCTGGTGGTCGACCAGTCCGCGGGCAAGGGCGAGTTCACCCGCGCACTCGCCGCGGCCGGCGTGGACGCGCACGCGCCCCTGCAGGAGTCCAGCGCGGTGATCCAGGCGCAACTCGCCGGCCTTCTGGCCAGGGCGCAGCAGGTCCGGGCGGTCCGCCCGGACCTGGGCCTGCCGGAGCTGATCGCCCTGCTGGCCGGCACCAGCACGACGATGGAGCACCTCGCGAACGACGCGTCGGCCCGAGAACGGATCTTCGAGGTGGTCTTCGACGGGCTGCGGCCACGCTGAACCGGCCGCATGCCGGGTCGGCGCCCCCGGGCTCGCGCGGGCGGCCCTCACAGGAGGCCGAAGGCCGCCTGGAGCGCGGGGGCCACCGTGTGGCCCACCAGGTGGTTGCGGGCGGCGCCCGGAAGGGGCGGGAGGTAGGCCCAGTGGGTGACGCCCTCCCGGTCCGGGGCGGCGTACGGGAAGCGGATCACCGAGCCCCGGTCCACGAAGCAGTCGCGGAACTCCCTGCCGTCCGTGCCGCGCACGTGGCGCGTCAGGAAACTCATCGGCAGCACCACCCAGAAGGCCGATCCCGGACCCTTCGCGTAGCGGCCGGACACCGCTCCCAACACTCCCGAACCGTTCTCCGGAAGGTCGTCCCCCGCGTCGATCCACTGCAGTACCACGGTCAATCACATCCTCGACTGCCCCGACTGAAAGGGGCATTGAGGACATCCTCTCCCAGCTTCCGGGACCCCGCCCGTCGATCTACGATCTCGGATCGCGGACGCCCCGGATCGCGGACGCCCCGGATCACGGGCGCCTCAGATCGTGGACGTGTCGATGACGAACCGGTAGCGGACGTCGCTCGCCAGGACCCGCGCGTACGCCTCGTTGATCTCGTCGGCCCGGATCAGCTCGATCTCCGCGCCCAGGCCGTGCTCGGCGCAGAAGTCCAGCATCTCCTGGGTCTGCGGGATCCCGCCGATCATCGAACCGGCGAGCGTCTTGTTGCCGCCGATGACGGAGAACAGGTTCAGCGAGACCGGCTCCTCGGGCGCGCCCACGTTCACCAGCGCGCCCTCGACCTTCAGCAGCCCCAGGTACGCGCCCAGGTCCAGCGGCGCCGACACCGTCGAGACGATCAGGTCGAAGGAGCCCGCCAGCTCCGTGAAGGTCGCGGGGTCGTTCGTGGCGTGGAAGTGCGCGGCGCCCAGCTCCCGCGCGTCCGCCTGCTTGCGCAGGGTCTGCGACAACACTGTCACCTCGGCGCCGAGCGCCGCGGCGATCTTGACGCCCATGTGCCCGAGGCCGCCCAGGCCGACGATGGCGACCTTCTTGCCGGGGCCCGCGCCCCAGCGCTTGAGCGGCGAGTACAGGGTGATGCCCGCGCACAACAGCGGCGCGGCCACGTCGAGGGCGATGCCGTCCGGGATGCGCAGGGTGTGGCTCTCGTCGACCACGATGTGCGTGGAGTAGCCGCCGTACGTCGGCTCGCCGTCGGCGCCCTTCGCGTTGTACGTGCTGGTGGCGCCCTTCACGCAGAACTGGTCCTGGCCCTGTACGCAGTTGACGCACTCGCCGCAGGAGTCGACGAAGCACCCGACGCCCACCCGGTCACCGAGGGCGAACTTGGTGACCCCGGGTCCGGCCGCGGTCACGATGCCCGCGATCTCGTGGCCCGGGACCATCGGGAAGATGCCCTCGCCCCAGCCTTCGTTGGCCTGGTGGATGTCCGAGTGGCAGATGCCGGCGTACTTGATCTCGATGAGGACGTCGTGCTCGCCGACCGGGCGGCGCGGGACGGTGGTGCGCTCCAGCGGGGCCTTGGGGGCGGGCACGGCGTAGGCGGCGACCCGGGTGGGGACGGCGACGGTGGCGGTGGCGGGGTTCGGCACGGGAGGGCTCCTTGGGAAAGCACGCGGCATGAGGGGACGCGTGCGGCAGTGCGCGGTGCGCGGTACTGGAAGAAACGATGCCCCGTACCCGCCCGCCCACCCAGCCCCCTGACGAGGATAGGACTGGCGGACCTACCCCTGGCGGGGTCAGGAAGACGGCCGCGCCGCCCGCGGGCCCCGGGGATACTGGAGGGATGGACCAGTCCAACCAGCGGACCGAGCTCGGCGAGTTCCTCCGCTCCTGCCGCGCCCGGCTGCTCCCGGAAGACGTCGGCCTGCCCGATTACGGGCGCCACCGCCGCGTCCCGGGGCTGCGCCGCGAGGAGCTGGCCCAGCTGGCCGGGGTCTCGGTCGCCTACTACACGCGGCTGGAGCAGGGCCAGGGCCAGAACGTGTCGGCGGAGGTCCTGGACGCCCTCGCCCGCGCCCTGCGCCTGGACGACACCCAGTACACGCACCTGACGCACCTGGCCCAGCCCAAGGCCCGCAAGCGCCGCCAGAGCCAGAGCCACCGCCCCGAGAAGGTGCGGCCGGAACTGCTGACCATGCTGGACGCGCTGGACGGCGTACCGGCCTACATCGTCGGGCGGCGCCAGGACGTCGTCGGCTGGAACCGGATGGCGCGGGCCGTCTTCGGGGACTTCGGCGCACTGCCGCCGCAGGAGCGCAATCTGGTGCGCCTGGTGTTCCTGGATCCGGCGGCCGCCGAGCTGTACGGCGACTGGGAGTGCCGGGCGTGCGAGGTGGTCAGCAACCTGCGGCTGTACGCGGGGCAGTACCCCGACGACCCTCAGCTGTCCGCGCTGGTCGGCGAGCTGTCCGTGAAGAACGCGGAGTTCCGCCAGCTGTGGGCGGAGCACACCGTGGCGAACAAGGCCCACGGCGCGAAGCAGCTGCGCCACCCGCTCGTGGGCGCGCTCACCCTGTCCTTCGAGACCCTGGGCTTCCCCGACAATCCGGAGCAGTCGCTGGTCGTCTTCCACGCCGAGCCCGGATCGGCGTCGGCGGACGCGCTGCGGCTGCTCGGCTCGTGGGAGGCGGCCGCGCCCGGGGCGGCCCCGTCCGGCTCGGCGTCCCCCTCGGCTAAAGCGTGAGCTGGAACAGGGCCACGTCCCGCTCGCGCCGGTAGCCCAGCGCCTCGTTCACCGCGCGCATCGGCCCGTTCTCGTCGGCGACCGTCGTCACGATCTCCCGCAGCCGCGGGTAGGCGACGGACGCGTCGGCCAGCATCCGGCGCTTGACCAGGCTCCCCAGGCCGCGGCCCCGGTGGGCGGGGAGGACGGCGGTGTCGTACTGCAGCGCCCTGGTGCCGGCCGGGTCGGCGAGGACCAGTTCCGTGTACGCCGCCATCTCGCCGGAAGCGGTCAGCGCGGCCACGGACAGGATCCGCCCGCCCCGGTCCTCGATCAGCCGCTGCGCCGCGCGCACCCGCTCCGCGGTCCAGGTCGGCGCCCGCTCGTCCAGGTCGCCCGTCGGGGCGTCCTCCATCGCGCCGTGCGCCACGGCCGAGTCCTCGGCGCACTCGTCGGGGGTCTCCCCGCTCCAGCTGAGGAGGCGGTAGCCGGGGGCGGGCCGCGGCGGTCCGACCGTACCGGCGGCGGGGACCCGCTGCACGTGCCAGGCCATCGGGAGTACGTTCTCGAAGCCGAGCGTACGGGCGAACTCCTCGGCGGGGGTGCCGAGTCCGAGGGTCGTGGCCAGTGACGTACGGTCCTGCGCGAGGAGTTCGACCCGGACCCGCTCCCACAGCGCCCGGCCGAGCCCGCGACGGCGGGCGGCGGGGCGGACGGCGAGGACGTCCAGGTAGGAGCCGTGCGTATTGCCCTCGTCGGTGAAGAGCAACAGGCGCGCGACGGCGTCGAGTTCGCCGTCATCCCCGGCTATCGCCCAGTGCAGGCAACGGCCCCGGACCGAGGGCACCCGCAGCTGCCCGGTCACCTCGACCAGGCCGGGCGCGGGTTCGGTCATCCGGTGACCGTGGTCCGGGCCCTCGGCGCCCCGCGAAGCCTTTTCCGCCCGCCCGGCTCAGACGTTCTCGGTGATCGTGACCCGGCCCCGCCGGATCGTCGCCACCCTCGGCGCCCGCTTGGCGAGCGCGCTGTCGTGGGTGACCATCACGAAGGTCAGGCCGTGCTCCTTCCACAGCCCCTCCAGCAGCTCCATCACCTCGTCCCGCATGGACTCGTCGAGGTTGCCGGTCGACTCGTCGGCGAGCAGCACCTTCGGCTTCTTCACCAGGGCCCGCGCGATGGCGACGCGCTGCTGCTGCCCGCCGGACAGCTCGCCCGGCAGGTGGCCGCGGCGCTCGGCCAGCCCGACGGAGTCCAGGGCCTCGGCCGCCCGCTCGTCGGTGCCGTAGACGCTGAAGGAGTTGACGTCGAAGTCGGCGCCGCCGCCCTGTACGGAACCGCCCGCGCCGCCGCCCGCGCCGCCGCCCGCACCGCCGCCGGTGCGGCCGCCCTGCGTGCCGCCCTGGGCCGCGCCCTGGCCGGTGGCGCCCTCGGTGCGCTTGAACTCGCCGCGCCGGAACTGCCCGTTGACCTTCATCACCTGGAGGCTGAGCCCGCCCACGGCGTCGGCGACCCCGTGCTGGCCGGAGACCTTGCCGACGGTGGCGGCGTCGAGGGTCTGGAAGCCCTGCGGCATCACGATGTCGTGGCTCTGGTCGGTGCCGGTGGCGCCGTCGGCGCCGTCCTTGGCGTCGAACTTGAAGCGCGGGCGCTGCGGCTGGCCGTCCTCGCCCGCCGGGGCCTGGGCCTTGGTGACGGTCATGTCCGTGCCGAGGCCGTAGAGGGACTGGAGGACCTTGGCCTGCGCCCGCCCCATGCCCGCGGACACGGAGGTCACGACGATGACGAGTGCGATGCCCAGCGCGAGCCCCGAGGCGACGACGAGCGCCGCCTTCCTGCGGCGGCGCAACTCGCGCCGGAGGTAGGTGAAGAACATGGCCCGAAGCCAGGCACCGGCCGTGATGGCGGAGTAAGTGGCGGATAAGAGTCGTATGAGAACACGAACGGCGGGGAAGCCGTGAGGCTTCCCCGCCGGGGACCGCTACCGCTACCGCGCGGGTCGGTGGATCAGGTGGCCGAACCGGCCTTCCAGTCCGCCCAGCTCAGGTTCCAGCCGTTGAGGCCGTTGTCCGCCTTGATGGTCTTGTCCGGGGAGTTGACCACGGTGACCACGTCGCCGACGAGCGAGTTGTCGAAGAACCACGCGCCGGGCTGGTTCGGGTCGTTGGCGCCCTTGGCGTCGTTCAGGCCGACACAGCCGTGGCTGGTGTTGGCGCTGCCGAAGATGGAGTCGTCGCCCCAGTAGTTGCCGTGGATGAAGGTGCCCGAGTTGGACAGCCGCATGGCGTGGGGGACGTCCTTGATGTCGTACTCGCCCTTGCCGTCGCCGTCCTTGAAGCCGACGGTGGCGCCGTCCATCCGGGTCTCCTTGAACTTCTCGGAGATCACCATCTGGCCGTTGTACGTCGGGTTGGCCGGGGAGCCCGCCGAGATCGGGATGGTCTTGATGACCTGGCCGTCGCGCGTGACGGTCATCTTCTTCGTCTTGGCGTCGACGGTCGAGACCTGGCTGCGGCCGATCTGGAAGGTCGCGGTGCGGTCCTGTACGCCGACCACGCCGGGGGCGCCTTCGACGCCGTCCAGCTTCATCTTCATCGTGATGGTGGAGTTGGCGTTCCAGTACTGGTCCGGACGGAAGTCCAGGCGCTGGTCACCGAACCAGTGGCCGACGACTTCCTGGCCGCTGCTGGAGGAGACGTTGATCGCGGCCTGGACGGCCTTCTTGTCCTTGATCGGCTTGTTGAAGTCGATCGAGACCGGCATGCCCACGCCGACCTTCGTGCCCTCCTCGGGCGTGAACGAGCCGATGAAGCTGTTCTCGGGCGAGACGGTGGTGAAGGAGGCGTTCTCGTGCGCCTCCTTGCCGCCGGCGTCCTTCGCGGACGCGGACAGGGAGTACTTCTGGGAGCGCTTGAGCGCGCCCTCCGGCTTCCAGCTCTTGCCGTCGGCGGCGATCTTGCCGTCGACCGCCGCGCCCTCGGAGGTCTTCAGCTCCACCTTGGTAAGCGTGCCGTCACTGACCGCCACCGTGGCGTTGTTCAGGCCGACGTTGGTGGAACCGTCCTTGGGCGCGATGGCTATTCGGGCCTTGGAGGTGTCCTTCGCCGCCGCCGCGTCGACGTCCGCCTGGGACTTACTGGTCGCGCTGCCGTTACCCGCGGGCTTGCCACCCCCGTCGTTGCACGCCGAGAGCACCAGTACCCCACCGAGCACAGCGGATGCGGCCACGAGGGCCCTCTTCCGCCGCTTGCTGTCCGTCCTCACAGGTCACTCCATCGTTGCCGGAACACCGAGCATCAGCAGGGCAGGGGAGCGCGCTCCCCTGCCTCGACGCCTGCCTCTTCCTTACAACGCGTTAACGTTCCGGTTCGGTTCCACGATCCGTTCGGATGTGGGCAACCCCACGGTCAGGCGCTGTCGTCCGCTTCGTCGAAGTCCCCATCTTCCTCGTCGAGGTCCCACTCCATGGACTCGGGGTCGTATTCGACGGGCTCCGTGCTCCAGGAAGCCTGCGCCAGCTCCACCCCGGGGATCTCCGCGACCAGGTCAGTGGGGTCGACGAGGTAGGCCAAGGCCTCCGCGGCGTCCTCCCGGACGGCCGCCTCCGCGTGCCCGCGCTCCTCCTCGGGCATGAACTCGTCGGCCTTGATGTGCGCGAGGGCGGCTCCGGTGAGGGCCTCCGGATCCGGAACCTCCAGCACCAAATCCACCCGAAGCCGTACGTACCGTGATTCATCAGAAGCGTTCATACGAGGGAGGGTAAGGGGCGCGAACCCCCGGGTTTCCCACGACCCGCCCCCTTTCATTAGCATCTGCCCACACGGCCAATTCGCTGCTGCCACAAGGGGGATCGAACTGTGTCCGCACGTCGACCGCTGCTCACCGCCCTCGGGGCGACCACTCTGCTCGGCGCCCTCTGGTTCGTCCCGTCGGCCGGGGCCGCCTCCCCGTCCCCCGCGGATCCGGCCCCGGCCCCGCCCGCCAACGCGAACACCCGGGTCCTGAGCGCGGACGAGACCGCGTCCCCGCTCCTGCTCGCGGACACCGGCGGCGCGGACACCGGCCCGTACCTGCTGGGCGGCACGCTCTGCCTGGGGGTCGGCGCCGGATTCGTGGCCTTCTCCGCGCGCCGGGCCCGTACCGGCCGCTGACACGCCGAAGGGCCGCCCCGAGGGGCGGCCCCTGACGTGCGTACGGGTGATCAGGCGAGCGGACCGGTCACCGGTTCCACGGCTTCCAGCAGGGCACCCGAACGGATGAACGCGTCCGCCGCGGCCAGGTCCGGGGCGAGGAAACGGTCCGGACCGGGGCCCTGCACGCCCGCCGCCCGCGCGGCGGCGATCGCGGCCCGGCTGGCCGGGGCGGGGGTGAGCCCGTGGCGCAGCTCGATGGCCCGGGTGGCGGCGTACAGCTCGATGGCGACGATCCGGGTCAGGTTGTCGACCGAGGTGCGCAGCTTGCGGGCGGCGGACCAGCCCATGGAGACGTGGTCCTCCTGCATCGCGGAGGACGGGATCGAGTCGGCGGAGGCCGGTACGGCGAGCCGCTTCATCTCACTGACCAGCGCGGCCTGCGTGTACTGGGCGATCATCAGACCGGAGTCCACACCGGCGTCGTCCGCGAGGAACGGCGGCAGCCCGTGCGAGCGGTTCTTGTCCAGCAGCCGGTCGGTGCGCCGCTCGGCGATCGAACCGAGGTCGGCGGCGACGATGGCCAGGAAGTCGAGCACGTAGGCCACGGGCGCCCCGTGGAAGTTGCCGTTGGACTCCACGCGCCCGTCCGGCAGCACCACCGGGTTGTCGACGGCGGCGGCCAGCTCGCGCGAGGCGACCAGGGCGGCGTGCGTGATCGTGTCCCGTCCGGCGCCCGCGACCTGCGGGGCGCAGCGCACGGAGTACGCGTCCTGCACGCGCGGCGCCGACTCCTCCTGGAAGTGCCCGGTGAGCCCGGAGTCCTTCAGTACGGCCGCCATGTTCGCGGCGGAGGCGCCCTGCCCGGGGTGCGGGCGGATGGCGTGCAGCTCGGGCGCGAGGACCTTCTCGGTGCCGAGCAGCGCCTCCAGCGAGAGCGCGGCGGTGATGTCGGCCGAGGTGTAGAGCTTCTTCAGGTCGGCGATGGCCATGACGAGCATGCCGAGCATGCCGTCCGTGCCGTTGAGGAGGGCCAGGCCCTCCTTCTCGCGCAGCTCCACGGGCGTGATCCCGGCCTCGGCGAGCAGCTCCCCGGCGGGGCGGACCACCCCGTCGGGACCTTCCGCGTCGCCTTCGCCCATGAGGGTGAGCGCGCAGTGCGAGAGCGGCGCGAGGTCGCCGGAGCAGCCGAGCGAGCCGTACTCGTGGACGACCGGGGTGATGCCCGCGTTCAGGACGTCGGCCATGGTCTGGGCGACCCCGGGGCGGACCCCGGTGTGCCCGGAGGCGAGCGTCTTGAGCCGCAGGAACATCAGGGCGCGGACCACCTCGCGCTCGACGCGCGGGCCCATGCCCGCGGCGTGCGAGCGGACGATGTTGCGCTGGAGCTGGGCGCGCAGTTCGGGGCTGATGTGCCGGGAGGCGAGGGCGCCGAAGCCGGTGGACACCCCGTAGACGGGCTCGGGCTTGGCGGCGAGGGCGTCCACGACGGCGCGGGCCCGGGCGAGGGCGTCGACCGCCTCGGCGGACAGCTCGACGCGCGCGCCCTGGCGGGCGACGGCGATGACGTCCTCGGCGGTGGTCCCCGACGTCCCCACCACGACAGTGTGCATATCCATATTCAGCACCCTACGGACTGAATCCCAACATGTCACTAGTGCTGTGGCCGGGGCCCCTTCACCGGCCCCGGAAGCGGCGGCGTTCGCCGGATCCGGGGGGCGGGGTGTCGGCGAGGCGCATCACGGCCGTGTCCCGCCCGGCCACCACCGGTTTGGGCAGCCGGGCCGCCTTCGCCTTGTACTGGGCGGCGTCCGCGAGCCGGAACAGCCGCCGCGAGGACTGCACCTGACCGATGTCGTCGCCGGTCGAGGCGACCCCGCAGGCCACTCCTTCACCCAGCTCCAGCTCGGCGGCCCGCAGGCACAGCTCCTCGGTGACCCGGACCACCTCGTCGGCCGACGGACCCACGCTCACCAGGCAGAACTCGTCACCGCCGAGGCGGGCCACCAGCGCGCCGGGCAGTATGGCCCCGCACAGGCTCAGCACCGACCCGAAGCGTTCGAGCAGCCGGTCGCCCATGGCGTGCCCGAAGGTGTCGTTGACCTTCTTGAGCCCGTTGAGGTCGCACACGACCAGGCTGACCACGGCGCCCTTGGCGCGGTGCTCCTCCAGCGCCTCGTCGAGCCGCATGTCGACGGCCCGCCGGTTGGCGAGGCCGGTGAGGGGGTCGGTGAAGGCGAGCGCGCGGGCCTCTTCCAGGCGTTCGTTCTGGGCGAGTCCGGCGGCGACCACGGCCGCCAGTACGGTCGCGAACTCGGCGTCGTCCTCGTCGAAGTCCGGCAGCCCCTCGTCCCGGGCGACGTACAGCTCGCCCCAGGCGCGACCGCTGAGCACGATGGGGGCGACCACACAGGTACCGCGGCCCCGGCGGCGGAGCACCTCGCCGCGACGGCCGGGGAGGCCGCCGCCCGCGTGCTCCACCCAGGCGTGGGGGCCGCCGCCGCCGGCCCAGCGCTCGTGGAGGAACTCGGTGATCTCGGGGAAGTCGTGCACGGGGTACGACTCGTCCGCGGGGAACTCCTCCTCGCCCGGCCGGCGCTCCCCCTCGTTGACGAGCACCCGCAACCGGCCGTGCTCGCGCTCCCAGGCGGAGATGGCGGCGAAGGAACCGTCCATCGCCAGCCGCGCCCCGCGGGCCGCCGCGCGCACGGAGTCGCGCGGCATGTGCGCGGCCGCCATGGCCTGCGCGAGTCCCACCACGGCCCGCAGCCGCCGATCAACTCCCATCCTCCCAGACTAGGCAATATCCCCCTTTTCCGTCCCCTCCCCTGCGCCACCCCCAGCCCCGCCGGCCCCTCGGGCCACATCCAGCCCCGCGGGGCCGACCCCCGCCCAGCCGGGCAACTTCAGCCTCGCCGGCGTTTGAGGCGCGGGGTTCGGGGCGGAGCCCCGAGAAGCGACCCCGGGCGCGGCCCGGCCAGGGGCCGGGCCGCGACTCAGGCCCGCGCCCCCGGCCAGTCCGGCTTGCGCTTCTCGTTGAACGCCGCCACCCCCTCCGCCCGGTCCGCAGAGAACGCCACGCCCCACCACGCCGCGTCCTCCACGTCCAGCCCGGCCGCCAGGTCGAGCCCGTGGCCCAGCCGCAGCGCCCGCTTGGCCGCCCGCAGGCCCACCGGGGAGTTCGCCGCCATCCGCGCGGCCAGCGCGAGGGCCGCCTCGCGGTCCGTGCCCGCCGGGACGACGGACTCGACCAGGCCCAGCGACAGGGCCTCCGCCGCCTCCACCCGCCGCGCCGTGAAGATCAGCTCCGCCGCCCGGGCCGCGCCGACCCGCCGCGGCAGCAGCTGCGTACCGCCGCCGCCCGGGATCACGCCCACCGACACCTCGGGCAGCCCCACCACCGCCGTCTCGTCGGCCACGATCACATCGCAGGACAGGGCCAGCTCGAAGCCCCCGCCGAGGGCGAACCCGTGCACCGCCGCGATCGTCGGCATCGGGAGGGCGAGCACGCCCCCGTACGCACCGCGCGAGGCGGGCCGCCGGGCGGCCAGCTCGGCATCGGTGAGCGAGTTGCGTTCCTTGAGGTCGGCGCCCACGCAGAAGGCCCGCTCGTGCGTGGAGGTGAGGACGACGACCCGGACCCCGGCATCGGCGGCCAGCGCCGCGCAGGCCGCTCCCAGCGAGCGCGCCAGGGCGTCCGAGACGGCGTTCATGGCCTTGGGCCGGTCCAGGACCAGCTCGGCCACACCGCCGCCGTCCCCGTGACGCCGTACCGCGATGAACTCCCCGAACCGGACCTCGTCCACAGCGCCCACACCCTCCTGGTTAACGAACGTTACCCAGGGATCTTAGGTGTCCGCCGGGTCAGCAACCAGGGCTCCACGACACCCAGTCCGCGCACCGGCCGCTGCCACATCGGCTGGAGCGCGAACCGGTACGTCACCTCGGCCGCGTCGGGGCCCGCCTCCGCCTCCGCCTCGGCCGCCTTCTTCTCCGAGACCGGTGAGGCCCCGGTGCGGCCCAGCTCCTGGGCCATCGCCCCGTCGACGAGCACCGCGTCCTTGGGCGCTATCGACGTCAGCCGCGAGGCCAGGTTCACGGTGGTCCCGAAGACGTCGCCCATCCGGGTCGTCACCGTGCCGAAGGCGATCCCGACGCGCAGCTCCGGCATCTGCGGGTCGTGCTCCATCGTCTCGATCAGCCGCAGAGCGATCTCCGCCGCCGTCGCCGCGTCGTCGGCGCAGTACAGCACCTCGTCGCCGAGGGTCTTGATCAGCCTGCCGCCGTGCGCGGCCACCAGGTCCGCGGCCGTGGTCTCGAAGGCCTCGACCAGCTCGCCCAGCTCCTCCTCCTCCAGGCGCCGGGTCAGCCGGGTGAAGCCCACCAGGTCCGCGAAGCCCACCGCGAGCCGCCGGTCGACCATCTCCTCGTCGTCGGCGACCTGCACCACCCGCCCGGTCGCGGCCGCCAGCTGGCGCCGCCACACGTAGACGAGGAACTCCTCCAGCTCCGGCAGCAGCAGCTCGACCAGCGGGTACGTGACCTCCGTACGGGTCATCCCCGGCTCCGGCGGCTCCGTCAGCCCCTCCAGGAAGGAGTCGATCTGCCATTCCGCCAGCCGCGCCGTGGTCTGCCCCGTGGAGCGCGCCACCTGGACCGCCATCGGCTCGCTGAGCAGCCCGGCCTCCACCAGGCCGGCGAGGCGGCGCAGGGCCAGTACGTCGGCCTCGGTGAGCGCCTTGGCCTGACCGATGTCCGCGAAGCCCATGGCCCGCCAGAACCGGGACGCCAGCTCCATCGAGACCCCGGCGCTGCGGGCCGCCTGGAAGGGCGTGTACCGGCGCTCGGCGCCCAGGATCAGCTGCTCCAGCCGGATGGCGAGCGGGTCCGCCGTGGGCTGGGCCGTGTGGTCGACCTCGTGGTGGGGAGTGTGCTGGTCGCGGCCGATCGGCGTACCGGGGCCGCTCGTCGTGCCGGAGCCGTTTTCGCCGGACTCTCCGGGCTCGCCGAACTCGCCGGGCGTGCCGGACGTAGGGTCGTCGACGGTCAAGGGCCGCCTCCTGTCCATTCCGTGCGCACTGCCCTGCCGAACCGGTTGATCACCGCGAGCACCGGGATCGCCTAAACCATACGGCAGGTGTGCCGTAGCTCACTCCCCACTCCACCAGCTGTTCACCGCCTAATGGACCGACCGCAGGTGTACGACGTCCCCGGCGCCCACCGCCTCGTGCGTGTCCTCGGCCGTCCGGATCACCAGTCGCCCGTCCGCGTCCACCGCTTCGGCCGTTCCGGTCAGCTGACGGCCGCCCGGCAGCTCCGCCCGTACGTGCCTGCCCAGCGTCGCGCAGCCCGCCGCGTACGTCTCCTGCAGCCCGCTGGCCGCCGGGTCCCCGCCCGCCGCCCGCCAGCGCTCGTACCACTGCTCCAGGGAGCGCAGTACGGACTTCAGCAGCGGGTCCCGGTCGGTCACGGTGGCCTTGGCGAGCAGCAGCGAACCGGCGGTCGGCACGGGCAGCTCGTCCTCGGTGAGCGAGACGTTCAGCCCGATGCCCACGACCACCGCGTCCCCGGTGCGCTCGGCGAGGATGCCGCCGGTCTTGCGCTCGTCGCCGTCGACCGTGACCAGCAGGTCGTTGGGCCACTTGAGGGCGGTGTCCACCCCGGCGGCCCGGGACAGCCCGGTCGCGGTGGCCACCCCCGCGAGCAGGGTCAGCCACCCCCACCGCTCGACCGGCACGTCGGGCCCCGGCCGCAGCAGTACGGAGAAGAACAGCCCGGACCGCGCGGGCGCCGTCCAGCTCCGGTCGAGGCGCCCGCGCCCGGCGGTCTGCTCCTCGGCGACGAGCACGGCCCCCTCGGGCAGCTTCGCGGCCCGCGCGGACAGGTCGGTGTTGGTGGACCCGGTGGCCCCGGCCACCTCCACGGAGGTCCACAGCCCCCCGGGCACCACGAGGGCGCGCTGCAGCGCGCCGGCGGACAGCGGCGGCCGGTCGAGCCGTGACCAGCGACCGGCGGAAGCTCCGGATGAGGCATCTGATGGCGTCATGCAACCCACAGTAGGTGTGGCAAACGCCGCACTGCCGAGCGCCATGCCCGCCGATACGCTACGCACCAGTAGCCAGCAGCAGTCAATCAATTGACCACGGCAGTTGACCTCCCAGGGAGCCGCGACCCCGATGTCTCAACCCTCAGAGCCGATCGACATCCACACCACGGCGGGCAAGCTCGCTGATTTGCAGCGCAGGATCGACGAGGCGACCCACGCCGGGTCCGCGCGCGCTGTGGAGAAGCAGCACGCCAAGGGCAAGCTGACGGCTCGTGAGCGGGTGGAGCTGCTGCTGGACGAGGGCTCGTTCGTCGAGCTGGACGGTTTCGCCCGGCACCGGTCGACGAACTTCGGTCTGGAGCAGACCAAGCCCTACGGCGACGGCGTGGTGACCGGCTACGGCACCGTCGACGGCCGGCCGGTCGCCGTGTTCTCGCAGGACTTCACCGTCTTCGGCGGGGCCCTCGGCGAGGTCTACGGGCAGAAGATCATCAAGGTGATGGACTTCGCGCTGAAGAACGGCTGCCCGGTCATCGGCATCAACGACTCCGGCGGCGCCCGCATCCAGGAGGGCGTGAACGCGCTCGGCATGTACGGCGAGATCTTCCGCCGCAACGTGCACGCCTCCGGGGTGATCCCGCAGATCAGCCTGGTCGTCGGGCCCTGCGCGGGCGGCGCCGTGTACTCCCCCGCGATCACCGACTTCACGGTGATGGTCGACCAGACCTCGCACATGTTCATCACGGGCCCGGACGTCATCAAGACGGTCACCGGCGAGGACGTGGGCTTCGAGGAGCTGGGCGGCGCCCGGACGCACAACAGCGTCTCGGGCGTGGCCCACCACATGGCCGGGGACGAGAAGGACGCGATCGAGTACGTCAAGTCGCTGCTCGCCCACCTCCCCTCGAACAACCTCTCCGAGCCGCCCGCCTTCCCCGAGGACGCGGACACCGAGGTCTCGGACCTGGACCGCGAGCTGGACACGCTGATCCCGGACAGCGCCAACCAGCCGTACGACATGCACACCGTGCTCGAGCACGTTCTGGACGACGGGGAGTTCCTGGAGACCCAGTCGCTGTTCGCGCCGAACATCCTCACCGGCTTCGGCCGGGTCGAGGGGCACCCGGTGGGCATCGTGGCGAACCAGCCGATGCAGTTCGCTGGCTGCCTCGACATCAACGCCAGCGAGAAGGCCGCCCGCTTCGTGCGGACCTGCGACGCCTTCAACGTGCCGGTGCTGACCTTCGTCGACGTACCGGGCTTCCTTCCGGGCACGGACCAGGAGTACAACGGGATCATCCGGCGCGGCGCGAAGCTGATCTACGCGTACGCCGAGGCGACCGTCCCCCTCATCACCGTGATCACCCGCAAGGCCTTCGGCGGCGCCTACGACGTCATGGGCTCCAAGCACCTCGGCGCGGACCTGAACTTCGCCTGGCCGACCGCGCAGATCGCGGTCATGGGCGCGCAGGGCGCGGTGAACATCCTGCACCGCCGGACGATCGCCGCCGCGGAGGACCAGGAGGCCACCCGGGCCGAGCTGATCGCCGACTACGAGGACGCGCTCCTCAACCCGTACACGGCCGCCGAACGGGGTTACATCGACGCGGTGACCATGCCGTCGGAGACCCGGGGGCACATCGTGAAGGGGCTGCGCCAGCTGCGCAGCAAGCGCGAGTCGCTCCCGCCGAAGAAGCACGGCAACATTCCCCTGTAGGAGGTTCCTGTGGTGATCAAGGTCGTCAAGGGCAATCCGACCCCCGAGGAGCTGGCCGCCGCACTGGCGGTGGTCCAGGCGCGTGCGGCGGCGCTGGCGTCCGCGCCGTCGGACGCGCCCCGGGTCGAGGACGAGTGGGCCGCGCCGTCGCGGGTGGCCCGGCAGCGGCTGCCGCAGCCGGGGCCGCGGGCCTGGGGGCGTACGTACTGGCCCTCGTGAGGCCGTGCGGCCGAAGATGACGCGAACGGACGGTGGCGCCTGAGTACCCGTACTCAGGCGCCACCGGCGTCCCCGGAGCAGGATCGTGGAATGCTCTGGTCCGATCCGAAGAACGAGCCGCCGAAGGACATGCGGGAAGCGCAGTCGATGCTGCGCCGGATGAGTGTGGTCCTGGCGCTGGCCATGGTGGTGGTGGTCTACGTCCTCGGGGTGCGCGGTCTGCGCTGAGGAGCCCGGCGGTGGGGGCGGCCCGCGGGCGGGCCCGGCGGGGGCCCGGGGCCTCCTACGATGGCCCCCATGACCGCCACGCCCGCGCAGCCGCGCGCCCTCGTCCTCGCCTCCGCCTCGCCCGCCCGGCTGAACCTGCTGCGGCAGGCGGGCCTCGCCCCGCACGTCATCGTCAGCGGGGTGGACGAGGACGCCCTGACCGCCGACTCCCCGGCCGAGCTGGCGCTCGTACTGGCCGAGGCGAAGGCCGCCGTGGTGGCGGCCCTGCCCGAGGCCGCGGGGGCCCTGGTGGTCGGCTGCGACTCCGTCCTGGAGCTGGATGGTGAGGCGCTGGGCAAGCCCGCGGACGCCGAGGAGGCCACGGCCCGCTGGAAGTCGATGCGCGGGCGGGCGGGCGTACTGCGCACCGGGCACTGCGTGATCGACACCGGGAGCGGCCGCCAGGTGTCGGCCACGGCGTCCACCACCGTCCGGTTCGGGGAGCCGACGGACGCGGAGGTCGCGGCCTACGTCGCGAGCGGTGAACCGCTCCACGTGGCCGGGGCGTTCACCCTGGACGGGCGTTCGGCGCCCTTCATCGACGGGATCGACGGGGATCCGGGGAACGTGATCGGGCTGTCGCTGCCGCTGCTGCGCTCGCTGCTGGGCGAACTGGGCGTGTCCATCACGGACTTGTGGACGTGATCTTCATCTCTCCGGCGCTCCCGGCGACGGCCTTCGCGTAGAGCGTCAAGGTCAGTACGAGGAGGCAGAAGACCAGCATCGTGGCGGCGAAGGCGGCCCAGCCGACCAGCGCCGCCGCGAGCGCGCCGAGCAGGACGTGGGCGAGCGCGGTGACGACCAGCAGGATGCGGCCGAACCGGCCCGGGGCCCGGTCGCGGACCGCGGTCAGGGCCAGGAACACGGCGCCGAGCAGCAGGAACGCCCCGAGGCCCGCGCCCATGACGTAGGTGGCCGTGGACATGACGTCCGGGTCCATGCCCGCGATGGACATGGCCTGGTTGTGCGTGGTCGCGCCCAGCACGATGTGGACGAGCACCAGCACCGCCGCTTCCACGACGAGCACGATCGCGGCGACCGAGGCCACGAGTCTGCGCAGCACGGCGCCCCCACCGATCCGTATGCGGCCACAAAAGCGTTCGACCCCCGGAGGCTACTAACGGGTAAACCTCCGGACAAGGGGTCGGAGCGGCTTCGTTACGGGCAAAGAAAGCCGGACCCGTTGGTAGGGAGTCCACAAAGAAACCCGGGGACCCGCTGACCCCAAACGCAGAGACCTTGGACACACGGCACGGCTAGGGTGCAGTCGGGGATCCCGCTGACCTGGGGCGCCACAAGGGGTGTCGACACTCGAGGGATCCTCGAATAACGCTCCGTGTGGGCAAGCTCACCTCTGGGGACGGGTCGAAAGGCCGTGTCGGCTGTCCCTAAACTCAGCTTGTTTCAAGGAGGGAGCCATCGTGCGCAAGGTGCTCATCGCCAACCGTGGCGAAATCGCTGTCCGCGTTGCCCGGGCCTGCCGGGATGCCGGGATCGCGAGCGTTTCCGTGTACGCCGATCCGGACCGGGACGCCCTGCACGTCCGCGCGGCCGACGAAGCTTTCGCGCTGGGCGGTGACACCCCGGCCACCAGCTATCTGGACATCGCGAAGGTCCTTCAGGCGGCAGCCGATTCCGGCGCCGACGCCATCCATCCCGGATACGGCTTCCTGTCGGAGAACGCGGAGTTCGCCCAGGCCGTCATCGACGCGGGACTGACCTGGATCGGCCCGCCCCCGCAGGCCATCCGTGACCTCGGCGACAAGGTCGCCGCCCGTCACATCGCCCAGCGCGCCGGGGCCCCCCTCGTCGCGGGCACCCCCGACCCCGTCTCCGGAGCCGACGAAGTCGTCGCCTTCGCCAAGGAGCACGGACTCCCCGTCGCGATCAAGGCCGCCTTCGGCGGCGGCGGCCGCGGCCTCAAGGTCGCCCGCGACCTCGAGGAGATCCCGGAGCTCTACGACTCGGCCGTCCGCGAGGCCGTCGCGGCCTTCGGCCGCGGCGAGTGCTTCGTCGAGCGCTACCTCGACAAGCCCCGCCACGTCGAGACCCAGTGCCTGGCCGACACCCACGGCAACGTGGTCGTCGTCTCCACCCGCGACTGCTCCCTGCAGCGCCGCCACCAGAAACTGGTCGAGGAAGCCCCCGCCCCGTTCCTGAGCGACGCCCAGAACGCCGAGCTGTACGCCGCCTCCAAGGCCATCCTCAAGGAGGCCGGCTACGTCGGCGCGGGCACCGTGGAGTTCCTGGTCTCCGCCGACGGCCTGATCTCCTTCCTGGAGGTCAACACCCGTCTCCAGGTCGAGCACCCGGTCACCGAAGAGGTCTCCGGCATCGACCTGGTGCGCGAGATGTTCCGGATCGCCGACGGCGAGGAACTCGGCTACGGCGACCCGGTCCTGCGCGGGCACTCCTTCGAGTTCCGCATCAACGGCGAGGACCCCGGCCGGGGCTTCCTCCCCGCCCCCGGCACCGTCACCAAGTTCGCTCCGCCGTCCGGCCCGGGCGTCCGCCTGGACACCGGCGTCGAATCCGGCAGCGTGATCGGGCCGGCCTGGGACTCGCTCCTGGCCAAGCTCATCGTGACCGGAGCCACCCGCGAGCAGGCTCTGCAGCGCGCGGCCCGCGCGCTCGCGGAATTCGAGATCGAGGGGATGGCCACCGCGATCCCCTTCCACCGCGCGGTCGTCGCCGACAAGGCGTTCGCTCCCGCCGACGGCGCCCCGTTCACGGTCTTCACCCGCTGGATCGAGACCGAGTTCGTCAACACCATCCCCGCCTTCGTGGTCCCGGCCGCGGACGAGGAGCAGGACGAGCCCGGCCGCGAGACCGTCGTGGTCGAGGTCGGCGGCAAGCGCCTGGAAGTCTCCCTGCCGTCCAGCCTGGGCATGACCCTGGCCCGTACCGCCGCGGCCGGGGGCGCCAAGCCCAAGCGCCGCGCCGCCAAGAAGTCCGGCCCGGCCGCCTCCGGCGACACCCTCGCGTCCCCGATGCAGGGAACCATCGTCAAGGTCGCCGTCGAGGAGGGCCAGCAGGTCAACGAGGGCGACCTGATCGTCGTACTCGAAGCCATGAAGATGGAACAGCCCCTCAACGCCCACCGCTCCGGCACCGTCGTCGGACTGGCGGCGGAGGTCGGCGGCTCCGTCACCGCGGGCGCCACCATCTGCCAGATCAAGGACTGACGGCCACCCGCACAGGTCCAAGAACGCCGACGGGGCTGGATCACTCCAGCCCCGTCGGCGTTTTCCGCGTTCACGCGCCCTAGCGGCGGCGCATGTCCGCGACCCTGGCGCGCTCCCCCGCCTGCTGCTCCAGCATCCCCGCGGGGGCGCTGCGCAGCTGTGCGGTGGGGCCGCCACGGCGTTGTACGGGGAGCGGGGAGTCCCGGCGCGGACGCCGCCCCTGCATCCCGTCGGCGGCGCCGGCGGCGGTGCCACCGGCGACCGTGATCTGTACGCCCTGGTCGGCCAGCGCCTGTAGCTCGGTGGCGGCACGGTCGTCGTGCGGCTGGGGCTCGTCCGTCACCAGTCGGGTGATGACGTCCGTGGGCACCGTCTGGAACATGGTGTCCGTACCGAGCTTGGTGTGGTCGGCCAGGACCACGACCTCGGCGGCCGCCTGGACGAGTGCCCGGTCCACGCTCGCGGAGAGCATGTTGGACGTGGACAGCCCGCGTTCGGCGGTGAGGCCGCTGCCGGACAGGAACGCCCGGGAGACGCGCAGTCCCTGGAGGGACTGCTCGGCCCCGCTGCCGACGAGGGCGTAGTTGGACCCGCGCAGGGTCCCGCCGGTCATCACGACCTCGACCCGGTTGGCGTGGGCCAGCGCCTGGGCGACGAGGAGCGAGTTGGTGACGACGGTCAGACCGGGCACCCGGGCGAGCCGGCGGGCCAGCTCCTGGGTCGTGGTGCCCGCGCCGACGACGATGGCCTCGCCTTCTTCGACGAGGCTCGCCGCGACATCGGCAATGGCGGTCTTCTCCGCCGTCGCGAGATGGGACTTTTGCGGAAAGCCGGACTCCCGCGTGAAGCCGCCCGGCAAGACCGCACCGCCGTGCCGGCGGTCGAGGAGTCCTTCTGCCTCCAGTGCCCGCACGTCCCGCCGTACGGTCACTTCGGAGGTCTGGACGACGCGGGCGAGCTCACGGAGCGATACCGCTCCGTTGGCTCGCACCATTTCGAGGATCAATTGACGACGTTCTGCAGCGAACACGAAACTGACAGTAACGCAACCAGTCCGTTCCTTTCAGGGCCCGACACCGATATGCCGAAGATGAGAACAGATCGGGCACGGGTGTGATATGTGCGCTTCCGGTGGAACGGGCGGGATCCGCAAACGCCTCTGGGCCGACGGGAATTACGCTTCCCCGGCCGCCTTGCGGGTGTGCAGCTGGCGGGCCACCTCGGCGATCGACCCCGACAGCGAGGGGTACACGGTGAACGCTTTTGCGATCTGCTCGACCGTCAGATTGTTGTCGACGGCGATCGAGATGGGGTGGATCAGCTCGCTCGCGCGCGGGGCCACGACCACGCCGCCGACGACGATCCCGGTGCCCGGACGGCAGAAGAGCTTCACGAAGCCGTCCCGGATGCCCTGCATCTTGGCGCGCGGGTTGCGCAGCAGCGGCAGCTTCACGCAGCGGGCGTCGATCTTGCCGGAGTCCACGTCGGCCTGGGTGTAGCCGACGGTGGCGATCTCGGGGTCGGTGAAGACGTTCGAGGACACCGTCTTGAGGTTCAGCGGGGTCACCGCGTCGCCGAGGAAGTGGTACATCGCGATGCGGCCCTGCATGGCGGCGACCGAGGCCAGGGCGAAGATGCCCGTGACGTCACCGGCGGCGTACACGCCCGGGGAGGAGGTCCGTGAGACCTTGTCGGTCCAGATGTGCCCGGAGTCGGTGAGGCGGACCCCGGACTCCTCCAGGTTCATCCCCGAGGTGTTGGGGACCGCGCCGACCGCCATCAGGCAGTGAGTGCCGGAGATGACCCGGCCGTCGGAGAGGGTGACCTCCACGCGGTCGCCGAGGCGCTTGGCGGACTCGGCGCGGGAGCGGCCGATCACGTTCATGCCGCGGCGGCGGAACACGTCCTCCAGGACGGCGGCGGCGTCCGGGTCCTCGCCCGGCAGCACGCGGTCGCGGGAGGAGACCAGGGTGACCCGGGAGCCGAGGGCCTGGTAGGCACCGGCGAACTCGGCGCCGGTCACACCGGAGCCGACCACGATGAGTTCCTCGGGCAGCTCCTCCAGGTCGTAGACCTGGGTCCAGTTCAGGATCCGCTCGCCGTCGGGCATCGCGTCCGGGATCTCCCGGGGGTGGCCGCCGGTCGCGATCAGGACGGCGTCGGCGGTCAGGATCGTCTCGGTGCCGTCCGCCGCCGTCACGATGACGTCACGGGTGCCGTCGATGCCCTGGGGGCCGCCGAGCTTGCCGCGGCCGCGCAGCACGCGGGCACCGGCCCGGGTGACGGAGGCGGTGATGTCGTGCGACTGGGCCAGCGCGAGCCGCTTGACGCGGCGGTTGACCTTGCCCAGGTCCACGCCGACCACCCGGGCCGCCTGCTCCAGCGGCGGGGTGTCGTCGGCGACGACGATGCCGAGTTCCTCGTACGACGAGTCGAAGGTCGTCATGACCTCGGCCGTGGCGATCAGAGTCTTGGAGGGCACGCAGTCGGTCAGGACCGACGCTCCGCCGAGACCGTCGCAGTCGACGACGGTCACCTCCGCGCCGAGCTGGGCGCCTACCAGGGCCGCCTCATAGCCGCCGGGGCCACCGCCGATGATCACGATCCGGGTCACGAAAAGTCCGCCTCACGTCTACCCGGCCGGCTGCCCCCCGGCCGGGGGTTCCGGGGGGTCTCCCCGGGGGATGCATTCCGTCCCCCATTGTCCCGCACGCATCAAGGTGCTTCGCGCCCGGTCCGCCATCCGGGCACGCGTCCACCGCCGTCCCTCCCGTACCCTCGACCTCATGTCGCTCTACGCCGCGTACGCCGGCAACCTCGACCCGCGGCTGATGACGCGCCGCGCTCCGCATTCCCCGCTGCGCGGAACGGGGTGGCTGAACGACTGGCGGCTGACGTTCGGCGGGGAACAGATGGGCTGGGAGGGCGCGCTCGCCACGATCGTGGAAGCGCCCCGCCACCAGGTGTTTGTCGCCCTGTACGACGTCGCGCCGCTGGACGAGGAGTCCATGGACCGGTGGGAAGGCGTCGGGCTCGACATCTACCGCCGGATGCGCGTGCGGGTGCACACCCTGGACGGCGAGGAGGCCGCCTGGGTGTACGTCCTGAACGGGTACGAGGGCGGCCTGCCCTCGGCGCGGTACCTCGGGGAACTGGCCGACGCGGCCGAATCCGCGGGCGCCCCGCACGACTACGTGATGGAACTGCGCAAGCGTCCCTGCTGACCCGGCCCCGCCGCCCCCGCTCCGGGGCGCCGGGACATTTGGTCGGAAACGACAAGGCAACGATCCGAACACCGTGAGCTGTGCCATCTACGCGCGTAGGGGCAGAGCGGTTACGCTCGTCCGCGTGAACGCATCTGCTACCGATCCCCTTGCCGCCGCCGACGCCGCAGCCGCGCGTCTGCGTGAGCTCACCGGCGCCGATTCCCACGATGTCGCCCTCGTGATGGGCTCCGGCTGGGCGCCCGCCGCCGAGGCGCTCGGCGCGCCCGAGGCCGAGTTCCCGGTCACCGAACTCCCCGGCTTCCCGCCGCCCGCCGTCGAGGGCCACGGCGGCAAGATCCGCTCGTACAAGATCGGCGACAAGCGCGCGCTGCTCTTCCTCGGCCGGACCCACTACTACGAGGGCCGTGGCGTCGCCGCCGTCGCGCACGGCGTCCGTACCGCCGTCGCCGCGGGCTGCAAGACCATCGTCCTCACCAACGGCTGTGGTGGCCTGCGTCCGGGCATGCGCCCCGGCCAGCCGGTCCTCATCAGCGACCACCTCAACCTGACGGCCACCTCGCCCATCATCGGCGCGAACTTCGTGGACCTGACCGACCTGTACTCGCCGCGCCTGCGCGCGATGTGCAAGGAGATCGACCCGTCGCTCGAAGAGGGCGTCTACGTCCAGTTCCCCGGCCCGCACTACGAGACCCCGGCCGAGATCAACATGATCCGCGTCATGGGCGCGGACCTGGTCGGCATGTCCACCGTGCTGGAGGCCATCGCGGCCCGTGAGGCGGGCGCCGAGGTCCTGGGCATCTCCCTGGTCACCAACCTGGCGGCGGGCCTGTCGGGCGAGCCGCTCAACCACGAAGAGGTCCTCCAGGCCGGCCGCGACTCGGCCGCCCGCATGGGCCAGCTGCTCACCCAGGTCCTCGCCCGGATCTGAGCCGTCGGGGCACCCCGGCAACCGAGCCACCGTACGAGAGGTAAGGCGGAAGCAGTGCAGGAACAGGACGACCTGATCGCCCGGGCCGAGGCCTGGCTCGCGGAGGACCCCGACCCGGAGACCGCCGACGAGCTGGCCGGGCTCATCGCGGCGCGGGATCTGGACGAGCTGGCGGACCGGTTCTCCGGCCTGCTCCAGTTCGGCACCGCCGGGCTGCGCGGCGAGCTGGGCGCGGGCCCGATGCGGATGAACCGCAATGTGGTCATCCGCGCCGCGGCGGGCCTCGCGGCCTACCTGAAGGCGCAGGGGCACGCGGGCGGCCTGGTGGTCGTCGGCTACGACGCCCGCTACAAGTCCGCGGACTTCGCGCGGGACACGGCGGCCGTGATGACCGGCGCCGGGCTGCGCGCGGCCGTGCTGCCCCGGCCGCTGCCGACGCCGGTCCTCGCGTACGCCATAAGGCACCTGGGCGCCGTCGCCGGCGTCGAGGTGACCGCGAGCCACAACCCTCCCCGGGACAACGGCTACAAGGTCTACCTCGGCGACGGTTCGCAGATCGTGTCCCCGGCGGACGCGGAGATCGCGCTCCAGATCGACGCGATCGGCGCGCTGGACGGCGTACCGCGTCCCGAGAGCGGCTGGGAGGACCTCGGTGACGAGGTCCTGGAGGCCTATCTGGCGCGTACGGACGCCGTCCTGACCCCCGGGTCCCCCCGGAGCGTGCGGACCGTCTACACGGCCATGCACGGCGTCGGCAAGGACGTCGTGATGGCGGCCTTCGCCCGGCACGGCTTCCCGGCGCCGGAGCTCGTCGCCGAGCAGGCCGAGCCGGACCCGGCGTTCCCGACGGTGGCCTTCCCCAACCCGGAGGAGCCGGGGGCGATGGACCTGTCCTTCGCCACGGCCGCCCGGGTGAACCCGGACATCGTGATCGCGAACGACCCGGACGCGGACCGCTGCGCGGTGGCCGTCCCGGACGACTCCTCGGAGTCGGGCTGGCGGATGCTGCGCGGCGACGAGGTCGGCGCGCTGCTGGCGGCGCACCTGGTGTCGAAGGGCGCGCGCGGGGTCTTCGCCGAGTCGATCGTGTCCTCGTCCCTGCTGGGGCGGATCGCGGACGCGGCGGGCGTGGGCTACGAGGAGACCCTCACGGGCTTCAAGTGGATCTCCCGCGTCGAGGGCCTGCGCTACGGCTACGAGGAGGCGCTCGGCTACTGCGTGGACCCCGAGGGGGTCCGCGACAAGGACGGCGTCACCGCCGCCCTGCTGGTGGCGGAGCTGGCCTCGGTGCTCAAGGAGCAGGGCCGGACCCTGACCGACCTGCTGGACGACCTGGCGATGGCCCACGGGCTGCACGCCACCGACCAGCTGTCGGTACGGGTCGACGACCTGTCGGTGATCGCCTCGGCGATGGCGGCGCTGCGCGCGGAGCCGCCGGTGTCGCTGGCGGGGCTGCGGGTGGTCTCGGCGGAGGACCTGAACGAGGGCACGGCGTCGCTGCCGCCCACGGACGGGCTGCGCTACTACCTGGACGGGGCGTACAAGGCCCGGGTCATCGTCCGCCCCTCCGGCACCGAGCCCAAGCTCAAGTGCTACCTGGAGGTCGTGGTCCCGGTCGCGGACGCGCCCGGGCTGGCCCCGGCGCGGGTGCGCGGCCAGGAAGTCCTGGACGCGATCAAGAAGGACCTGGCGGCGGCCGCGGGGATCTGATCCCTTCGCGCCGCCCGCACCCGGCCCCCTGGGGCTCGGCCTCGTCGACGGGCGGACGATCTCGCCGAGCGTCGGGATCGACTCCGGCCGCGCGCGGACCGCGTCCGTGCACTCCCAGGCCCGCGGCGGATCGGCGTCCGGCCCGCCCAGCACCACCGGACCGGCGCCCCGGCCCACCGCCTCGCTGCCCGTCAGCGTGCACACGATCTGCGACAGGGCCACCGGTGGCAGGTCCTCCGGCTTGCGGCTGAGCCGCAGGGTGCCCTTGGGGTCGCCGGGGCGCGGCGTACCGGCCGTGAGGCCCGCGGGCACCCCGGTGCTGAATCCGGCGTCCCGCTCCTCCGTGGACGGCGTACGCTCCAACGCCTCCAGCAGGGCCTGGGCGAGCAGCGTCAGCGGGTCGCGCACCCCGCCCTTCTCCGGGACCGGCACCACCCGTTCCACCCCGACCAGCTGCGATCCGCAGACCAGCTGCACCGTGGTCCGGAAGCCCTGCGCGTCCGAGCCCGACTGGCCGGGCGTGTCGCAGGACACCCGCGAGGGCGCGGCCCCGACGTCCACCGGGACCGTCGTCGACCGGATCCCGCAGCCGGCCGTGCCCGCCAGCAGCCCGCCGACGGCAGCGGCGAAGAGCAGCGCGTTACGCGTCCGCCTCACCGGCCAGCACCTCCTCCAGATCCACCGGCAGCCGCAGCGTGAACACGGCGCCGCCCCCGCCCCCGTTGGCGGCGGTGATGTCCCCGCCCTGGATGTGCGCGTTCTCCACCGCGATGGACAGCCCCAGCCCGCTGCCGTCCGACCGGGGCCGGGACGCGCTCGCCTTGTAGAACCGGTCGAAGACGTGCGGCAGGACCTCCTCGGGGATGCCCGGGCCGTTGTCCTTCACCTCGATGACCAGCCACGAGTGGCCCCGGTCGGGGTCCTCGGCCGGATCGGAGACCCGCACCGAGACGCGGACCGGCGAGCCGCCGTGCTTGAGCGCGTTGCCGATCAGGTTCGCGAGGATCACGTCGAGGCGGCGGGGGTCGAGCCGGACCACGATGCCGCGCTCCGCCTCCAGCTCGACGGCGTCCAGCCAGGCCCGCGCGTCGATGCAGGCCGTGACCTGGTCGGCGACGTCCACGTCGTCCAGCACCAGTCGGGCCGTGCCCGCGTCGAAGCGGGTGACCTCCATCAGGTTCTCGACCAGCTCGTTCAGCCGCCGCGTCTCGCTGACGACCAGCCCGACCGCCGGTGCGATCATCGGATCGAAGGTGTCGGCCTCCTCCTCCAGCACCTCGGCGACCGCCGTCAGAGCCGTCAGCGGGGTGCGCAGTTCGTGCGACATGTCGGCGACGAACCGGCGGCTCGACTCCTCCCGCGCGCTCATGTCGGCGACCTTCTTCTCCAGCGCCTCGGCCGTCATGTTGAAGGTGTGCGACAGATCGGCGAGTTCGTCGGTCCCGGACACGTCCAGGCGCGTGTCCAGGTGGCCCTCGCCCAGCTTGCGGGCCGCGTCCCCGAGCCGCTGCACCGGCTTGAGCACGGTGCGCGCGGCGGCCTGCGCGAGCAGCGCGGAACCCAGCAGGGCCAGCCCGGTCGCGATGCACAGCGACCAGGCCAGCGCGTTCAGGTCGTCCCGCTCCTGGGCCAGCGACTTGTACATGTAACCGGTCGGCCCGCCGCCCACGATCCGCGTCCCGCCGACCAGGTACGGGTTGCCGCCGGGCTTCGTACGCTGCCAGTACATGTGGAACTCGGCGCTGTTGGCCGAGGTCGTCTTCTGCCGGTCGTTGACCGCCTGCTGGAGGGACTTGGGCACGTCGTCCAGCCCGAAGGAGTCGGGACCGGCCGCGCCGAAGATCCGCCGCCCGTCCTTGCCGTCGCGCACCAGTAGCACGCTGTAGCCGGGGCTGCTGCCCGCCATCAGCTCGGCGGTGCGCTGAAGTTCCTCCTGAGAGGGGTCCGCGGGGAGCGCCGCGGCCCGGTTCTGCATCTCCTGGCGGAAGTCACCGAGCGCCGCGTCCTGGGTACGGGTGAGGACCGCCTCGCGGTTGAGCCAGTACGCGATCCCCGACGCCGAGACCGCCGCCGTCAGCGCGACGAGCGCGAACACCAGGAGCAGCCGCAGCCGCAGACTGGTCCAGCGCCGGCCCGACAGCAGCGACCCCGCCGCCGCGCGGATCACTGCGGAGAGTCCAGGCGGTAGCCGACGCCGCGCACGGTACGGATGAGCGTGGGCGAGGACGGGATCTCCTCGACCTTGGCGCGCAGCCGCTGGACGCACGCGTCGACCAGGCGCGAGTCGCCGAGGTAGTCGTGCTCCCAGACCAGGCGCAGCAGTTGCTGGCGCGAGAGGGCCTGGCCGGGCCGCCTGCTCAGTTCCAGCAGCAGGCGCAGCTCGGTGGGCGTGAGCTGGAGGTCCTCACCGTTCTTGGTGACGGTCATGGCGGCGCGGTCGATCACCAGCGAGCCGAAGACCGCCGAATCGGTGGCCTCGCGCTCGCCGCGGCGCAGGACGGCCCGGATCCGGGCGTCGAGCACCCGGCCCTGGACGGGCTTGACGACGTAGTCGTCGGCCCCCGACTCCAGGCCGACGACGACATCGATGTCGTCGTTGCGCGCGGTCAGCAGGATGATCGGCAACTGGTCGGTGCGCCGGATCCGGCGGCACACCTCGAAACCGTCGATCCCGGGCAGCATCACATCCAGCACGATCAGATCCGGCCGCTGCTCGCGCAGCAGTTTCAGGCCGTCCTCGCCCGTCGCCGCGGTGGCCACACGGTGGCCCTGGCGTGACAGGGAGAGTTCGAGGGCCGTGCGGATGGCGTCGTCGTCCTCGATCAGCAACAGGAAAGGCACGGGCTCATTCTGTCCCATCGGCCGTTGGGCGTACGACCGTCGGGCGGCGGACTTTCGGCCGGGAGCCCTTCCACAGGTGGCTGTGACAGGCCTGTGACAGTCGAAGGACACCCCGGTTATCTGCCCGGGGCAGTCTTCATACCAACGCGGAAGAACGCGGAAGTACGAAGAACCGAAGCAGACACACTCCACGACGGGGGGCGCGAGATGAACACGCTGTACGGCACCACGACCAGCGCGGTTGTCACGCGGCTGCACGATGTGCACCGACGGGCGGGTGTCCGTCAGGTCGCCGTCGTCCGACAGCGGCCCGCACACACCGTAGCCATCGACGCGAAGTCCTACACCGCCCCCTCCGTGGCCCCCGAGGCCGCTCCGGCGCCGTCGGTATCGGCGGAAGCCGAGTTCACGGCGTACGTCGAGCAGCGCCGGGCGTCGCTCTACGCGACAGCCTTCCACCTCACCGGTGACCGCCACGAGGCGGAGGACCTGCTCCAGAGCGCGCTGTTCTCCACGTACCGCGCCTGGGACCGGATCAGCGACAAGGCGGCCGTCGGCGGCTACCTGCGTCGCACCATGACGAACCTGCACATCAGCGCCTGGCGCCGCCGGAAGCTGAACGAGTACCCGACCGAGGAACTGCCCGAGACGGCCTCCGACACGGATGCGATGCGCGGTACGGAGCTGCGCGCGGTCCTGTGGCAGGCGCTGACCCGGCTCCCGGAGCCGCAGCGCACGATGCTGGTGCTGCGGTACTACGAGGGCCGTACGGACCCGGAGATCGCCGAGATCCTGGACATCAGCGTCGGCACGGTCAAGTCGAGCATCTGGCGCTCGCTGCGGCGGCTGCGCGAGGACGAGGCGCTGAGCTTCGGTGCCGACGAGTCGGAGTCCTTCGAGGAGCTGGTGGCGTAACGCCACGACGAACCACACGGCCAGGGGGGCCGTCCCACGGGGGTGGGGCGGGGGCCATCGGGGGAGCGAGCGGGATCAAGCGGCCGGGGGTCCGCGAGATCCCGCTCGCGCCATTTCCCCCACGGAACGCCCCCGTTCCACCGGATGCACCGGTCCTGGCGCGCAACCTCAGCCCAGCCGGATGCACCCGCCCCCGCGGGCAACCTCAGCCCCGCCGGACACCCAGCCTCCCCGGGCAACCTCAGCCCCGCCGGCGTTTGAGGCGCCCCCGGAGGGCGGGCGACCCGCAGCCGGGAACAGGGGCACGTACAGGTACGCGTCGGCCGACGCTGCCTCCGGCGGGCCCTCAAACGCCGGGCAGGCTGGATTTCGCGCACCGCCGGAAGACACCCCTGCCCGCCGGGCAGGCAGGAAGGGGCCGGGGTTAGGCCGGGGTGGTGGTGCGGGACGGGCGGTGGCGTCCTGCCGCGGCGGCGGCCAGACGGCCCAAGGCCTCGTCACGGCCACACGCGTACGCCCCCAGCCCGCTGTGCCGCGCCACGATCCCCCGCTCCGCCCGCATCAGCCGCCAGCCCCTGCGCAGCAGGAACGGAACGGACTTGCGCCCCTCCCGCAGATCGCGGGCGAGCCGACGCCGGAAGGTGGTGGACGGGCGCCCCCGCAGGCAGATCGCATCCGCCAGCAGCCCCAGCTCCTGACACCGCGCCACGACGTCCGCCGCGAAGATCCCCTCCGCGATGAACAGCGGCGTACGCCCGATGTCCAGCGTCTCCACCCCGGTCCGCGAGCTGGTCGCGATGTCATAGACCGGCACCTCGGTACGGCCGCCCGCGCACAGCTGCGCGACCGCCGTCACCGCCGCGTCCATGTCCCACGACAGCGGCGAGTCCCAGTCGATGTCGGAACTGCCGTCGACCAGCGGCAGGCTGGGGTCGGCGCCCTCTTTGTAGAAGTCGTCGAGGCGCAGCACCGGCAGCCCGGAACGCGCGGCCAGGGAGGATTTTCCGGAGCCCGACGGACCGGTCAGCAGGACGACTCGGGTCGGGGAGGGAGAGGAACAGCTCACGGGTCACCAGTGTGAACCATTAACCCGCGTAGGGGGTCCTCCCGGTGGCTGGTTGGTATCCAGGATCACACCTCAACTACGCTGCGTGCGCACGCGACTACGACCACAGACGCCAACCACAGGTGGAATCCCATGGCACGTCACGCAGCCTCCGCAGCCTCCTCGTCGGTCCTGCGCACCGCAGGCCTCACCCTCACCATGGCCGGTGCGGCCCTCACCCTGGCCACGGGCGGGGCCCAGGCGGGCGAGCTGGATGTTCCGGCCGCACTGGCGGGAGCCGTCAACCCGATCACGAACCTCCAGGTCAACCCGCTGGCCAACACCGGCGTGGACCCGCTGAACAACGGCATCGGCACGAAGGTCGCGGACTTCCCGGCCGTCGGTACGAGCATGGTCACCGACAGCGTCACCAAGGGCGCCAAGGTCGGCGAACTCCCCACGGCGGCGGCTTCCTCGCTGCTGGGCCCGCTGCTGCCGGGCGCGGTGAAGTAGCGGGTCGCGGGTACGGGGAGGCCCCGACAGCACGGGGGTCGCTGTCGGGGCCGGTCCGGGTGGGCCCGTAGGCCAGGGGCGGCGTACGCCTAGCTAGTAGGCCGAACCGGAGGCGCCCAGCGAGCCCGTGGGGTGCCAGACGGTCTTCGTCTCCAGGAACGCGGTCATCCGCTTCGTCCCCGGGTCGGCGCTCCAGTCGTCCGCGGACTGCCTGCGCAGCACGCGCTTGAGGTTGTCCGCGGCCGCGATCTCCAGCTCCTTGGCGAGCGCCTCGTCGGCACCCGCCAGGTCGATCGCGTTGACGTCCTGGTGCGAGGCCAGGTGCGGGCCCATCTCGGCGGCCTTGCCGGACAGGATGTTGACCACACCGCCGGGCAGGTCGGAGGTGGCGAGCACTTCGCCCAGGGAGAGCGCCGGGAGCGGGTACTTCTCGCTGGCGATGACGACCGCGGTGTTGCCGGTCGCGATCACCGGGGCGAGCACCGAGACCAGGCCCAGGAAGGACGAGTCCTGCGGGGCCACGACCGTGACGACACCGGTCGGCTCGGGGGTGGAGAGGTTGAAGAACGGCCCGGCGACCGGGTTCGCCCCGCCCACGAGCTGCGCGATCTTGTCGGTCCAGCCCGCGTACCAGACCCAGCGGTCGATGGCGGCGTCCACGACGGCCGCGGCCTTCGACTTGGACAGGCCCTCGGCCTCGCCGACCTCGCGGACGAACTGCTCGCGGCGGCCCTCCAGCATCTCGGCGACGCGGTAGAGGATCTGGCCGCGGTTGTAGGCGGTCGCGCCCGACCAGCCGCCGAAGGCCTTGCGGGCCGCGACGACCGCGTCACGGGCGTCCTTGCGGGAGGACAGCGGGGCGTTGGCCAGCCACTTGCCCTTGGAGTCGGTCACCTCGTACACCCGGCCGCTCTCGGAGCGGGGGAACTTGCCCCCGACGTACAGCTTGTAGGTCTTGAAGACGCTCAGACGCGCCGAAGACGCCGAAGAATCAGACATCGAGGTAACCCTCCAGGCCGTGACGGCCACCTTCGCGGCCGAAGCCCGATTCCTTGTACCCGCCGAACGGCGAGGTCGGGTCGAACTTGTTGAACGTGTTGGCCCAGACGACACCCGCGCGGAGCTTGTTCGCGACCGCGAGGATGCGCGAGCCCTTCTCCGTCCAGATGCCCGCGGACAGCCCGTACTGGCTGTTGTTGGCCTTGGCGACGGCCTCGTCCGGGGTGCGGAACGACAGGACGGACAGGACCGGGCCGAAGATCTCGTCGCGGGCGACGGTGTGCGCCTGAGTGACGTTGGTGAACAGCGTCGGGGCGAACCAGTAACCGGTGGACGGCAGCTCGCACGCCGGGGACCAGCGCTCGGCGCCCTCGGCCTCGCCGGTCTCGGCGAGCGCGGTGATCCGGGCCAGCTGGGCCGCGGAGTTGATCGCGCCGATGTCGGTGTTCTTGTCCAGCGGGTCGCCGAGGCGCAGCGTGGACAGGCGGCGCTTGAGCGAGTCGAGCAGCTCGTCCTGGATCGACTCCTGGACCAGCAGGCGCGAGCCCGCGCAGCAGACCTGGCCCTGGTTGAAGAAGATGCCGGTGACGATGCCCTCGACGGCCTGGTCGATGGGGGCGTCGTCGAAGACGATGTTGGCGCCCTTGCCGCCCAGCTCCAGGGTGACCTTCTTGTCCGTACCGGCGATCTGGCGCGCGATGGCCTTGCCGACGGCGGTGGAGCCGGTGAAGGCGACCTTGTTGACGTCCGGGTGCTCGACGAGGGCCGCGCCCGCGTCGCCGTAACCGGTGAGGATGTTGACGACGCCCTTGGGCAGGCCCGCCTGGCGGCAGATGTCCGCGAAGAACAGGGCCGACAGGGGCGTGGTCTCGGCGGGCTTGAGGACGACGGTGTTACCGGTCGCCAGCGCCGGGGCGATCTTCCACGCCAGCATCAGGAGCGGGAAGTTCCAGGGGATGACCTGGCCCGCCACACCGAGGGGGCGGGGGTTCGCGCCGTAGCCCGCATGGTCGAGCTTGTCGGCCCAGCCCGCGTAGTAGAAGAAGTGCGCGGCGACCAGGGGGAGGTCCGCGTCGCGGGTCTCCTTGATCGGCTTGCCGTTGTCGAGGGTCTCCAGGACGGCCAGCTCGCGGCTGCGCTCCTGGATGATCCGGGCGATCCGGAAGAGGTACTTGGCGCGCTCGGAACCGGGCAGCGCGGACCACTTCTCGAAGGCCTTGCGGGCGGCCTTCACGGCGCGGTCGACGTCGGCGGCGCCCGCCTGGGCGACCTCGGCCAGCACTTCCTCGCTGCTCGGCGAGATGGTCTTGAAGACCTTGCCGTCGGCGGCCTCGGTGAACTCTCCGTCGATGAAGAGCCCGTAGGAGGGCGCGATGTCGACGACCGAGCGGGACTCGGGAGCCGGTGCGTACTCGAATGCAGATGCCATGGTGATCAGTCCACCGTCACGTAGTCGGGACCGGAGTAACGGCCGGTGCTCAGCTTCTGGCGCTGCATCAACAGGTCGTTGAGCAGGCTGGAGGCGCCGAAGCGGAACCAGTGGTTGTCCAGCCAGTCCTCGCCCACGGTCTCGTTGACCAGGACCAGGAACTTGAGCGCGTCCTTGGTCGTGCGGATGCCGCCCGCGGGCTTCACACCGATCTGTACGCCGGTCTGCGCGCGGAAGTCCCGTACGGCCTCCAGCATCAGCAGGGTGTTGGCGGGCGTGGCGTTCACGCCGACCTTGCCGGTGGAGGTCTTGATGAAGTCGGCGCCGGCCATCATGCCGATCCAGGAGGCGCGGCGGATGTTGTCGTACGTCGACAGCTCACCGGTCTCGAAGATGACCTTGAGGCGGGCTGCGGTGCCGTCGGGGCGCACGCACGCCTCCTTGACGGCCTTGATCAGTTCGAAGGTGGCGAGGTAGTGGCCCGCGAGGAAGGCGCCGCGGTCGATCACCATGTCGATCTCGTCGGCGCCCGCCGCGACGGCGTCGCGGGTGTCGGCGAGCTTGACCGGCAGGGCGGCGCGACCGGCGGGGAACGCCGTCGCCACGGAGGCCACCTTCATGCCGGTCCCGGCGAGCGCCTCGTGCGCGATGCCGGCCATGTCGGGATAGACACAGATGGCGGCGGTGCGGGGGGTGGTGCGGTCGGTCGGATCGGGATTGGCGCCCTTGGCGCAGAGCGCCCGGACCTTGCCCGGGGTGTCCGCGCCCTCGAGCGTGGTCAGGTCGATCATCGAGATGGCCAGGTCGATGGCGTACGCCTTGGCCGTCGTCTTGATCGAACGGGTGCCGAGAGCCGCGGCGCGCGCTTCCAGGCCGACGGCGTCGACGCCGGGCAGCCCGTGCAGGAAGCGGCGCAGCGCGCTGTCGGACGTCGTCACGTCAGCGAATGCGGGGAGTGTGGTGGGCATGGTCACCAGATGAGCATATCTACGCGCGTAGCGGCCTGTCACCCCCCTCCCCCGAAACTCCTCCATATCGGTCGCGGAAAAGGTTGCCGCGGACCCGTCCGGGGAATGCGCCGGTCATCGCCTGCCCGGACCTCGATCGACATGCCGTTTCCTGTTACGCGGCCATGACAGGAACCGCATCGTCCGGTCGATCAAGATCCATAGAGTTCCTTTCAGCAGCCCGCCAGACCCTCACCGGATACAAGCCCGACAGAGACAACGCGGCATGCGACTCTCCCTCCTCCTCCCGACCACGCTCCAAGGAGTCGTTATGCGTTCCGCCCTCCGTACCTCCATCGCCGCCGTCGCCCTCACCGGCGCCCTGCTCGTGCCCGCCACGGCGACGGCCTTCGCGGCCACCACCCCGACGGCGGCCTCCGTGGGCGCGTCGGACGACAGCCGCTACGAGGGGACGCCGGTCTACATAGGCGAAGGCCTGGTCGCGGTGCTGCGCAACAAGGCGGAGGGCCCCGAGGCCTGGATCCGGTACGTGGGCACCGGCTGGAAGCCCGGCGACGTCTACATGGTCCGGGTGATGGACGTGCTGGACCGCAGCCACCTGACGGCCACCGTCGAGGGCCTGCACCTCACCCTCACCAAGGCGAGCACCAGCACCCCGGTGCTCACGGTCACGAAGGCGGGCACCACCACCTCCTACCCGCTCCCGAAGGCGACGGCGGGTACGGGTGCCGGTACGGGCGCGTCCCCGCAGCCGTCCACCCCGACCATCAAGCCGTCCACGCCGATCACGAAGCCGTCCACCCCGGCCACCAAGCCGGCCACGTCCGCCACCAAGCCGGCCGCCACCGTCACCGACGTGAAGCCGCAGACCGCGGCGCAGACCGCGGTCGTCCCCAAGGGGGCGGTCGCCGCCGGTGCCGAGATCACGGCCGAGGACACCCCCAGCACCACCACCCTGGCCGCGGGCGCCGGTCTCCTCACGGTCCTCGCCGCCCTCGGCACGGCCGCCCTCCACCGCACCCGCCGCACGCGCCACCAGGGCTGACACCCCGCGCCACGCTCTTTTCCACACCCCTGCCTCTCCCCTCCGCCTCACCTCCTCACCCGGCGGGCCACCATCGCGGTGGCCCGCCGGGCCCGTTCCCGGAGCACCCGATGGCCCACCGCGTACGCCCCCTGCTCGTCGCCGCCCTCCTCGGGCCGCTCCTCCTGACGGGCTGCGGCGGGCCCACCCACGCCGCGCCCGCCCCGCCCCCGCATATAGCGGCCCCGGCCACCAGAGCCCCGGCCACCGCACCGCCCACGGCGGCCACCCCCACGCCCGCGACCGCCGGAACCCCCCTGCCCGCCTCCGAGCCGGTCCGGGTACGCGTCCCGGCGGCCGGGGTCGACACCTCACCGCTCCTGAAGCTGGGCCTGGCCGCCGACGGCACGGTCCAGGTGCCGTCCGTCGCCGACGGGGACCGGATCGGGTGGTACACCCAGGGCGTCACCCCGGGGGAGATCGGCCCGGCCGTTCTGATCGGGCACTTCGACACCGCCCGGGGCCCGGCCGTCCTGCGGAACGTCTCGCGCGTGCACACCGGCGACGACATCACCGTCTCCCGCGCGGACGGCACCACCGCCGTCTTCCGGGTACGCGAACTGGAGCAGGTCGACAAGAAGCACTTCCCCACCGCCAAGGTGTACGGCAACACCTCGCACCCCGAGCTGCGCCTCATCACCTGCGGAGGCGAAATCACAGACGGCCACCGCCCGGACAACATCATCTTGTACGCGGACCTGATCGGCTGAGGGAACGCGTGGGGCTCCGCGGGGGCGGGGGTTCCGCGGCTGCGCCGCGGGGGGCGGGGCTTTGAGCGTCCGGGGTCGGGGCAGTGCCCGGGGCTGCCCCGACCCCGGACACAAGAAAAC
>NZ_JASISO010000061.1 GCF_030063135.1 Streptomyces sp. G-G2 | reverse complement strand
CATAGAGTTTCGGTGGTCATAGCGTTAGGGAAACGCCCGGTTACATTTCGAACCCGGAAGCTAAGCCTTTCAGCGCCGATGGTACTGCAGGGGGGACCCTGTGGGAGAGTAGGACGCCGCCGAACAATTTTTCCGGGAAAGCCCCGCACCTTATGGTGCGGGGCTTTTCTGCGTTCCGGGCCCGGTGTGCATAGGGTCAGGGGTATGAGCTACGACCTCGTCATCTTCGACAACGACGGCGTGCTGGTGGACAGTGAGCCGCTGTCCAACCGCATTCTGTCCGGGTACCTGACCGAGCTGGGGCACCCCACCTCGTACGAGGAGTCCCTGCGCGACTACATGGGGGCCGCCGTGCACCGGGTGCACGACCTGGTCCTCGAACGGACCGGCGAGCGGCTCCCCACCGGCTTCGACGAAACCCTGCACGCCCGGGTGTTCGCCGCCTTCGAGCGGGACCTGCGTCCCGTGCCCGGAGCCGAAGCGGTGCTCGAAGAACTCACCGCGCGCGGGATCCCGTACTGCCTCGCCTCCTCCGGGAGTCACGAACGGATCCGGGTCGGACACCGCACCACCGGGCTCGACGAGTGGTTCGAAGAGGAGTGGATCTTCAGCTCCGAGGACGTCGGCAAGGGCAAGCCCGCCCCGGACCTGTTCCTGCACGCCGCCCGGAGCATGGGGGTGGATCCCGCGCGCTGCGTCGTCGTCGAGGACAGCCCGCTCGGGATCCAGGCCGCCCGTGCCGCCGGGATGGACGTCTTCGGGTTCACCGCGATGACCTCGGCCGAGAGGCTCGCCGGTGCGACCGGCCTGTTCGGGGAGATGAAGGAACTCCCCGGGCTTCTCCAACTCGATATGTGATCGCTCTACCCACGGGTAGCACCCGCGCCTACGCTGAGCCGCCATGACAGCAGACGTGCGGCTGCGCCGTGGACGAGGGTCCCTGGGCTTCAGCTTCTTCGTACAAGGCGTGACCTTCGCCCTCCTCGTGACCCGGATCCCCGCCATCCAGGACCAGTACGGGATATCCGACGGCCTCCTGCCCGCCTTCCTCGCCGCCGTTCCCGTCCTGGCCGGGGTGGCGAGCGTGGGCACCGAGCATCTGGTGAAGCGGGTCGCGCCCAGCACCATACTGCGCTGGGCGCAGCCGCTCGTGCTGCTCGCGCTCCTGGGCGCCGGGGCCGGGACCCGGATGTGGCACATCGCCCTGGCGCTGGGGGCGTTCGGGCTGGCGGTGGGCGCGCTCGACGCGTCGATGAACATGCTCGGGGTGAGCCTGCAGCGGGCGTACGGCCGGAGCATCATGCTGGGCTTCCACGCCTCGTACAGCCTCGGCGGGATCCTCGGGGCGTCCGCCGCGTGGGCGTGCGTGCACTGGCACCTGACGCTCTTCACCAGCTACCTGCCCGCCGTGGTGGTGCTGCTGCCGCTCGCCTTCGCCGCGAGCCGGTACTACGCCGACACCCCGGCCGCGGTCCCCGGCGGGAAGCTGGGGGAGCCGGGGGCGGCGGCGGAGGGCTGGCCCGCCAAGGGCGGCCGGCTGCTGCTGCCGCTGTGCCTGGTGATGGCGTGCGCGTACATCGGGGACTCCACGGTCTCCAACTGGAGCGCCAAGTACCTCAAGGACGTCCTGGGCAGCTCCGAGCAGCTTTCGACCGTTCCCTACAACGTGTACATGGTGACCACCCTGCTCGGGCGGGCCGTCGGTGACCTCGGGGTGCGGCGCTTCGGCGCGGCGGCCGTGGTCCGGGCCGGCACGGTCGTCGCGGCGGGCGGGTTCGCGGTGGTGGCCGCCGCGCCCGGGGCGTGGGTGGGCATGCTGGGGTTCACCCTGCTGGGGATCGGGCTGTGCGTGATCGTGCCGCAGACCTTCGCGGCCGCCGGGCGGCTGTTCCCGGGGGCCTCGGACACGGCCGTCGCGCGGCTGAACATCTTCAACTACGTGGGGTTCCTGGTCGGGGCTCCGCTGGTCGGCGCGCTCGGGGACGCCTGGAGCTACCGGGGGGCGATGCTCGTGCCGATGGCGCTGGTCCTGGTGACCCTCTTCTACGCCCGCTCGTTCGCCGCGGAGGGCGCCCGATACGGTGTTGGGCATGAGCGGCCGCGGGTTGTTGATGTGGGACGAGGCGGTAACGAAGTATGACTTCGGGCCGGGCCATCCGATGGATCCGGTGCGCCTGGCGCTGACCATGGGCCTGGTGCGGGCCTTCGGGCTCGACCGGGAGATGGATGTGCGCGCGGGGAAGGCCGCCGGTGACTCCACCCTGCGGCTGGTCCACCGGGGGGACTACGTCGCCGCGGTGCGGGAGGTGTCCGCCGATCCCGGGGTGGCCGACGGCTCGTACGGGCTGGGGACCATGGATGATCCGGCCTTCCACGGGATGCACGAGGCCTCCGCGCTGATCGCCGGGCAGTCGGTGGCGGCGGCGGAGGCGGTGTGGCGCGGGGACGCGGCGCACGCGGTGAACTTCGCGGGCGGGCTGCACCACGCGATGCCCGGCGGGGCGGCCGGGTTCTGCGTCTACAACGACGCGGCCCTCGCCATCGCGCGGCTGCTGGAGCTGGGGGCCGAGCGGGTGGCCTACGTGGATGTGGACGTGCACCACGGGGACGGCGTGCAGGCCGCTTTCTGGGACGACCCGCGGGTCCTGACGCTCTCGCTGCACGAGCACCCGAGGACGCTGTTCCCGCAGACCGGGTGGCCGGAGGAGACCGGCGGTCCGGCCGCCGAGGGGTCCGCCGTGAACGTGGCGCTGCCCGCCGGGACGGGGGACGAGGGGTGGCTGCGGGCCTTCCACGCCACGGTGCCGGAGCTGCTCGCGGACTTCCGGCCGCAGGTGCTGGTGACCCAGCACGGCGCGGATACCCACTTCGAGGATCCGCTCGCGCACCTCGCGGTGTCGCTGGACGCTCAGCGGGCCGTGCAGGAGGCCTGCCACGACCTCGCGCACACGTACGCGGACGGGCGGTGGCTGGCGTTGGGCGGCGGGGGGTACGCGATCGTGGACGTCGTACCGCGGTCCTGGACGCACCTGGTGGCGATCGCCGCGCACCGGCCCCTGGCCCCGGAGTCGGTGGTCCCGGCGTCCTGGCGCGACGAGGTGTACGCGCGGACCCGGCAGCCCGCTCCGGCCCGGATGACGGACGGGCGCACGCCCGGGTGGCGGGAGTGGGAGGCGGGGTACGACCCCGCGGACCGGATCGATCAGGCGGTACTGGCTGCCAGGCGCGCGGTGTTCCCGCTGCGCGGGATGCTGACCTGAGCGCGCGGACGGCGCCCGCGCAAGTGCCACATTAGGCCAACTGTGGGGCTGTTTCGATGAATTGGCGATCGCCGGGGTCACGTGCGGCAGCATCGGAGGGTGTTGAGCACCGGCGCCCTGCGTGCGCATCTGCTGGCCGCCCGGTTGGCCGGGCCCGTCGCCACCTCCCGCGAGGAGAGCCTGCGCAGCTACCGGCTGTTCGCGGCGCGTGATCCACGAGTGCTGCTGGGGCTGGACCCGGACGGGGGCTGGGCGCAGTGCGACCTGCTGCGGCTGATGGCGGACAAGTGCGGGGTCTCGGCGGATCCGGCGCACGTCAGTGGTCCGGACGTGATCGATCCGGAGCGGACGCTGGCCGGGCTGGACGCCTTCGCGGGGCGGTTGCGGGAGGCGGCGCTGGCGCGGGCCCCGGTGCTGTTCGGGACCGGTCACCCGCACCGGCTCCTGGGGTTCTACGTCACCTTGGCCGAGGCGTTGTCGGCGGTGGGCTGTGTTGTTCTCACTCCGGCGCGGGGGGTGGGGGTGGACGTCGCTACCCGGTTCGGCGTACGTACGCACTGCCTCGACTACGTACGGGGGGTCGCACTGGTACGGGAGCCCGGCGTGCGCCCGGCGGGGAGTGCGCCCGGCGCGCACAGTCATTCGCCGCTGCCGGTTCGGCTGGCGCTGGGGGCTCTGGCGGAGTCCGGGGGGCCGTTGCCGGAGCTGGTGGTGGGGGACCACGGCTGGGTCTGCGGGGCAGGTCAGCTGGGTTTCGCGGCCATCGGGCTGGCGGACACGGACGATCCCGCGCTGTTCGTGGGGGAGGCCGAGGGGAGGGTCGCGGTGGCCGTTCCGCTTGATGACGCGGTGCGCTCGGACTACTACCGCCCGCTCACGCGGTACGTGCTGGGGCGGGCGGGTCTCGCGGGCTGAGGTGTGGCCGGGACTGGTGGCTGTAGCTCCTCTTCCCCACTCGTATCACCCGCCCCTACTCTGGGGAGTGAGCGTGCGACGACGGGGCGTAACCGGAGGGGAAGCCGGTGCCCCTCATGTGCGGAAGGTCAAGGTGTGTCATGGCTGCTGGCGAGAGGCCTCTCAGTGAGGTTCAGTTCCTGACCGTGGCGGAGGTCGCCTCGGTGATGCGAGTGTCGAAGATGACCGTGTACCGGCTGGTGCACAACGGTCATCTGCCCGCAATCCGGGTGGGCCGGTCCTTCCGGGTCCCCGAGAACGCGGTTCACGAGTACCTCCGAGAGTCCTATGTGGGGGTGGAGTCGGCTTGAGACTGAGGTCCTGGCCTCCCTCGGCCGCATGCGGATTACGGACCTGGAGTGTTGGCGGGTAGGCTAGGCCGACGTAGGTCGTGTGGGCCCAGACGCCCCGCACCGATCCCCGTTAGCGCGGGGATGTTCCGAGAAGTGAGCGAGGGTAGTCGTGGGCTCTGTCATTAAGAAGCGGCGCAAGCGGATGGCCAAGAAGAAGCACCGCAAGCTGCTCAAGCGCACCCGCGTGCAGCGTCGTAACAAGAAGTAAACGGCAGCTGTACGTGTTTTCCACAGCCCCTCCACCATTCTGGTGGAGGGGCTGTGGTGCAGCCGGGGGACGACGAGGGAGGCGCTGAGCAGTGGGGAAGGTCGTGCTCGTGACCGGGGCAGCCCGGCAGCTGGGAGGCCGATTCGTACGCCGGATCCAGCGCGACCCGGATGTCGAACGGGTGATCGCGGTGGACGCGATGACTCCGCCGCACCGGTTGGGTTCCGCCGAGTTCGTCCGTACGGACATCAGACAGTCGGCGATCGCCAGAGTCCTGGCGGAGTACTCCGTGGACACCGTGGTGCACCTCGCGGTCACCGGAGGCGCCGGTGTGGGAGCGGGCGGTGCGGGAAGCGCCGTCAAGGAAACGAACGTCATCGGCACGATGCAGCTGCTCGGGGCGTGCCAGAAGTCCCCGACGGTGCGGCGCCTGGTCGTGAAGTCCAGTACCAGCGTCTACGGAGCGGCCCCGCGCGATCCGGCCGTCTTCAGCGAGACCACCCAGCCCAAGTCACTGCCCTCCGTGGGCTTCGCCAAGGACGCGGTCGAGGTCGAGGGCTATGTGCGGGGCTTCGCGCGCCGCAGGCCCGATGTGGCCGTGTGCGTCCTGCGCTTCGCGAACATCCTGGGGCCCTTCGCGGATTCGGCGCTCGCCGAGTACTTCTCCATGCCGGTGATGCCGACCGTCCTCGGGTACGACCCGCGGCTCCAGTTCGTGCACGAGGACGACGTGCTCGACGTCCTGCGGCTGGCGGCCGGTGAGCCGCGGCGGGGGACGCTGAACAGCGGGACCTTCAACATCGCCGGGGACGGGGTGCTGTTGCTGTCGCAGTGCTCGCGGCGGTTGGGGCGGCCGACGGTGGCGCTGCCGCTGCCCGCGCTGACGTGGGTGGGGTCCGCGCTGCGGGCGGTCGGGGTCACCGACTTCTCGCCGGAACAGATCAGACTTCTCACGCACGGGCGGGTCGTGGAGACCTCCCAGATGCGGGAGGTGCTGGGATTCAAGCCGATGTACACCACCACCGAGACCTTCGCGGACTTCACGCGGAGCCGGGGGAACGGGCTGCTGCCGCCGGAGCGGGCGGGGCGCGCCGTGGACCGGGTGGCGGGCATGCTGAAGGTCGACGTTGCCGTTGCAGGATCCGCAGCCGGATCCGGGGCCGAAGAGGGAGCGCAGCGATAGTGGCGGACGCCAAGGTCATTCCGTTCGACGAGGACCGGCCGCGCAGGCGGGCCCGGCGGGTACGGGCGGTGGCCGAGCCCGACGCGGGCGCGGGGACCGGCGCCGGCACCGGGACACGGGCCGGGGCCGGGACCGGGACCGTGAGTGCGAAGGCGGCCGGTGCGCCGGAGGCGCCGAGCGGTCCGGTGGCCGCGGTGGAGCGGGCGGCGCCGAGCGGCTGGGAGCGGCGGCTCGCGGGCGGCCTGGCCTTCCTGCGGCGCCGGGTCACCGGTGACTACGAGGTCGACGACTTCGGGTACGACAAGGAACTCACCGACCAGGTCCTGATGTCGGTGCTGCGGCCGGTGTTCGACAAGTACTTCCGGGTCGAGGTCAAGGGCATCGAGAACATCCCGAAGGAGGGTGGCGCCCTGATCGTGGCCAACCACTCCGGGACGCTGCCGCTGGACGGCCTGATGCTGCAGGTCGCGGTGCACGACCACCATCCCGCGCAGCGGCACCTGCGGCTGCTCGCGGCGGACCTGGTGTTCATGCTGCCAGTGGTGAACGAGCTGGCGCGCAAGGCCGGGCACACGCTCGCGTGCGCGGAGGACGCGCAGCGGCTGCTGGAGGCCGGGGAGCTGGTCGGGGTGATGCCCGAGGGCTTCAAGGGGATAGGGAAGCCGTTCGAGGACCGGTACAAGCTGCAGCGGTTCGGGCGCGGTGGTTTCGTGTCGACGGCGCTGCGGGCGGGAACCCCGATCGTGCCGTGCTCGATCGTGGGGGCGGAGGAGATCTACCCGATGATCGGCAACGCCAAGACGCTGGCGCGGCTGCTGGGGATCCCGTACTTCCCGCTCACGCCGACGTTCCCGTGGCTGGGGCCGTTGGGGGCGGTGCCGCTGCCGACGAAGTGGACGATCCAGTTCGGGGAGCCGATCGCCACGGACGGGTATCCGCCGGAGGCGGCGGAGGACCCGATGCTGATGTTCAACCTGACGGACCAGGTGCGGGAGCAGATCCAGCACACGCTGTACAAGCTGCTGGTGCAGCGTCGGTCGGTGTTCTTCTGACCGGTGGGGTGCCGGGGCTCGGTCCCGGCACCCCACCCGTCATGGCTACTCCGCGTTCTCGCCCTTGATGCCCAGGCCCGGGAGCAGTCCCGGGAGCAGGGGCGGCAGGGTGATCTCCGGCTTCGGGATCTCCGGGGCGATCGGCGGGACCTGGCCGCTGCCCGCCGAGGGCGGGTCGAGCAGGCCGCCGGCGCCGCCGATGAGGCCGCCGGTGCCCGGGGGCTGGGAGCCCGAGGGCGTGGGTGCGGGCCCGCTGGTCCCCTGGGAGGGGGCGGTGCCCGCGGCCGGGGGTGCGGACGGCTGTTTGCCGCTGGTGCCCGGCTTCGACGGGGTGGACGGGGAGCCGGAGCCCCGGGTCTGTTCCGGTGGCTTCGGAAGCAGGCCCTGGAGCGGTTCGACGTCATCGTCTATGGCCTTGAAGACCGACGTGACCTGTTCTCCCACGTCCGTGAGCTGTGCCGGGAGCTTCTCGCGGAGCTTGCCCCACGCGTCCCGGTGGGAGCGGGAGAACGACGACAGGGTCTGGATCGGGCCGAGCGAGCCGTCCCGTTCATAGGCCGACTGGAGGAGGCGGTGGCCTTCTTCCGCGTCGTGCTTCATGCCCGCGAGGGCCCGGCGGATCTCGCCGAGTGCCTCGTGGTCCAGGGAGCCCGGCGATCTGCCGCGCTCCATCAGCCTTCGCGCCTCCGACAGGCGGTTCGAGGCCTGGTCGAGATACAGCTCGCCCCGGCCCGCATCGTTGTCGGCCATGTCCAGCCTGATGTCCTCCATGCCCAGCTTCACCGGGTACAGGGAGTCACCCGGCAGGGCGTCGGTGCTGGCAGCGGCTACTCCGCTGAAGGCTCCCGCGGCCACACCGACCGTGAGGCCACCCGCTGCGATGCCCTTGGACCAGCGGGAGCGGGGCCGCAATTTCCGGAGCGGGGTCGCCCGGTGGGCGCCGCGACCGGTCCGCTGTTCGGGCACCTGAGGGTCCGAGGCGGCACCGCCCCCGGCCCTCTCCTCCATCACCATGGTCTCCATGGCTGCAATGAGCTGGGCTCTTTGCACCATTTTGACCTCGGCGTCCATCTGCGGGCGTGGCATTTCGCCGAGCGCGCTCGCCAGGGCCAACAACCGGTCGTGGTCGGCAGGTTCGGCAGGTGCCTCGGACTGCTCGGCCGCCGGCTCCGGTTCCGAAGATTCGGACGGGGTCCGATCCTCCAGGGCCTGGGCGAAGGCGTTCGCCCGCCGGTGCGGAGAAACGTTCGCGATCACTGGCGGCACCTCCTCTCGTCATGACGATCGACTCCCCAGGGTGTCCGGATGGTTGCCTTCCTTGAGCACTTCCACCCTTTCGAGTGGTCGGCTTCGGGCGTGGCGTGTCCACAGGGAGCCTGCATTCCGCACAACGAGCGACGCGGCACTTGGGTTACGGACGAAGGATGATCGGACCACAGCGTCATGGTCAGCGGGCGTCGTCCGGGAGGAGCCGGGCCAGGGTCCGGACCGCCCGGTACTGGAGGGTTTTGATCGCGCCCTCGTTCTTCCCCATCACCCGGGCCGTCTCGGCGACCGAGAGCCCCTGCAGGAAGCGCAGGGTCACGCACTCCTGCTGCTGTGGGTTGAGTTTCCGTACGGCCTCCAGCAGGGCCGCGTTGGAAAGGGACTCCAGGACGGCGTCCTCGGGGCTGCGCTCCACCTCGTTGGCGTCGAGCATCTCGCCGGTGGTGACCTCGAGGCGGAAGCGGCTGGACTTGAAGTGGTCCGCCACCAGGTTGCGCGCGATCGTCACGAGCCAGGCGCCGAAGTCGCGGCCCTGCCAGGTGAAGGTGGAGATACGGCGCAGCGCGCGCAGGAAGGTCTCACTGGTGAGGTCCTCCGCGGTCGCTTTGCCGCCGACGCGGTAATAGATGTAGCGGTAGACGGTGTCGCTGTACTGGTCGTACAGGCGACCGAAGGCATCGGCCTCGCCGGCCTGGGCCCGCTCGACCAGATCCATCATGCGGGCGCTGTCGCTGTCCGCGGTGGGACGGCGGGTGGTCGGCGTGCTCGTACTGGTGCCGCTTGATCCGGCTCCCGCGCGGCCGCGTCTGCCCACGGTCGCTCCGCCATCCGTCAGGGCATAGCAAGGACCTACGGGGCCGAGGCCGGCGGGGACCGAGGCGGCGAAAACGGGGACGGCGTACGCGGTGGGGACGAAGCCACGCAGATGGTCGATGACCGTTGCGCGCAGCGTAGCCAGGCCCGAGGCGTCAACCCCGACAGGTGGGTACACGGGACTCCCAGAGGCAGAGCTTCCATCACGTGCAGTGCGGGACCGTTCACTCGTCGTGGCGACGAATGGGCGGTGGCATGCGTTTGAGGAGAATAACGCTTCGTACAGGCAGCGCTACACCTAGTTGCTCAAATCACCGGTTCCGTCGCTTCTGTTGCGTGTCGAGGGCATATTCAGTCGCGTTCGGTGATCGGTTATTGATCACATCTGCACGCGGAATGGCGGCTTCCACGGCGGCTCACGACCGAGTCGGGCATGCCGGAGTGCCGCGTCCGGGACGCGGGTAGAGGTGGGGGAATGCCCGTCGCGGGCCCGGGAGACGGGCGCGCGGAGCCCTGCCGCCGGGCGGGAAGCCCGTGGTTGCGGGGGAGTACTACTTGCGGCGGCGGCGCAGGGCGATCGCGGCGGCGGCGCCGCCCGCGAGCGCGCCGACCCCGGCGGCGGCCGGAACGCCGACCTTCACGGCCTTGCGGCCGGTGCGGTAGTCGCGCAGCCGCCAGTCGTGGGCCCGAGCGTGCTTGCGCAGTTTTGTGTCGGGATTGATCGCGTACGGATGTCCGACCAGGGACAGCATCGGAATGTCGTTGTGCGAGTCGCTGTACGCGGCGCAGTGGGCGAGGTCGAGTCCCTCGGCGGCGGCCAGCGCGCGCACGGCCTCGGCCTTGGCGGGGCCGTGCAGCGGCTCGCCGACCAGCCTGCCGGTGTAGATGCCGTCGACGGACTCGGCGACGGTGCCCAGGGCCCCGGTCAGGCCGAGGCGGCGGGCGATGATCGTGGCGGTCTCCACGGGGGCGGCCGTGACCAGCCAGACCTTCTGGCCCGCGTCGAGGTGGGCCTGGGCCAGGGCGCGGGTGCCCGGCCAGATCCGCTCGGCCATGTACTCGTCGTAGATCTCCTCGCCGATCGACATCAGCTCGGAGACCCGGTGGCCCTTGACGATGGACAGGGCGCTGTCGCGGGCGTCCTGCATGTGCTCGGGGTCCTCGACCCCGGCGAGCCGGAACCAGGCCTGCTGCCAGGCGAAGCGGGCCAGCTCGCGACGGCGGAAGAACTCGCGCTTGTAGAGGCCGCGGCCGAAGTGGAAGATCGCGGCGCCCTGCATGACGGTGTTGTCGAGGTCGAAGAAGGCGGCGGCGAGGTCGTCGCCCGCGACGGGGAACTCCGGCTCCGGGGGTGCGGCCGGTGCGGCGGGCACCTCGCGCTCCGCGGCCTCGGGGCCCGGTGGGGTCGCGGAGTCCAGCGAGAGGGAGATCCCGGCCGGATCGTCGGCCAGCGCGGTCTTGCGGGCGGCCTCGGCGGAGGCCTCGCCCGCCAGTACGCTCCGCGCGGTGGCGGAGCGCCTACGGGGGGTGAGCCATCCCCATGCGGCACGCGTCCCGAAGGGACTCCTACCGGGGTGATGGTCGGGCGACGGGCGGGACATGACGCGAGCATAGCCACTGTGTTCGGAACTTCCCGAACCAGCCGGATTCCCCGGCGGTGAACAATGGATGCATGAGCCCTTTGTCGCGCCGTAAGGAAAAGAAGCGTGCCGCCGAGCGGACCGTCACGCTGATCGGGAAGCCGGGGTGCCATCTCTGTGACGACGCCCAGGAAGTGATCGAGGAAGTGTGCGCGGAGACGGGGGCGCAGTGGGAGAAGAAGGACATCTCGCAGGACCCGGAGCTGTACCGCTTGTACTGGGAGCAAATTCCGGTGGTCCTGATCGATGGCGAACAGCACACCTTCTGGAGGGTGAACCCTGACCGGCTCCGTCGGTCATTGGGGGCTTGACCCGTTCGCCGGTTACCATCATGGGCGATTTATGGGGTCTCGGGGGCGTATCGATGAGGAGTGTGCACCGTTTTGCCCCCTTCGGGATTTGAACGGGTTCGGCGCGGCGATGGTTCCGCGTCGGCGTGGCCGGGTCGCGTGACCCCGGTCACTTTGCTCGGACAAATTGGACACTATCTTTGTGCACGCGTTCACAAAGACATAGCCTGCTTCCGACGGGGTGGTCCTGGGACAAGAGGCCACCTGCAGCCCCGCTCATCCCGCAGGAGCATCGTGGCAACTGGCCGAACTCACCGACCGGCGACCCGCAGCCGAGGTATTCCCGAGGCCACTGTCGCCCGGCTTCCGCTGTACTTGCGCGCCCTCACGGCGCTCTCCGAGCGCTCGGTACCCACGGTGTCCTCCGAGGAACTGGCGGCCGCCGCCGGAGTGAACTCCGCGAAGCTGCGCAAGGACTTCTCCTACCTCGGGTCCTACGGCACCCGGGGCGTCGGATACGACGTCGAGTACCTCGTCTACCAGATCTCCCGCGAACTCGGGCTGACCCAGGACTGGCCGGTCGTCATCGTCGGCATCGGCAACCTCGGCGCCGCCCTCGCCAACTACGGCGGGTTCGCCTCGCGCGGCTTCCGGGTGGCCGCGCTCATCGACGCCGACCCGGCCATGGCCGGGAAGCCGGTCGCGGGCATGCCGGTGCAGCACACCGACGAGCTGGAGAAGATCATCTCGGAGAACGGCGTCTCCATCGGGGTCATCGCGACCCCGGCGGGCGCCGCCCAGCAGGTCAGCGAGCGGCTGATCGCGGCCGGAGTGACCTCCATCCTGAACTTCGCGCCGACCGTCCTGTCGGTGCCGGAGGGCGTCGACGTACGCAAGGTCGACCTCTCCATCGAGCTCCAGATCCTCGCCTTCCACGAGCAGCGCAAGGCGGGCGAGGGCGCCGCCGCGGCGGCCGAGGCCGCCGGCGGCGAATCCGCCGCGCTCCCCCTGCCGCAGCCCGCCGCGACCCGGGCCCCGGCCACCGCCGCCGCCCCGCCGCGCAAGAGCGGCCCCGAGGGCGACGTACCGGCGGTGATGCCGGCATGAGTCTGCTCGTCGTAGGGCTGAGCCACCGCAGCGCCCCTGTCAGCGTGCTGGAACGCGCCTCGCTCTCCACCGATGCCAAGGCGAAGCTGCTGCACGACACCCTGGCCGCCGAACCGGCGACCGAGGCGGCCGTGCTCGCCACGTGCAACCGGATCGAGCTGTACGCCGACGTGGACAAGTTCCACGCCGGTGTCGCCGAGCTGTCCACGCTCCTCGCGCAGCACAGCGGGGTCGCGCTGGAGGAACTCACTCCCTATCTCTACGTGCACTACGAGGACCGGGCCGTCCACCACCTCTTCTCGGTGGCGTGCGGGCTGGACTCGATGGTCGTGGGCGAAGGCCAGATCCTCGGCCAGATCAAGGACGCGCTGGCGCTCGGGCAGGAACTGCACACCGCGGGCCGCCTGATCAACGACCTCTTCCAGCAGGCCCTGCGGGTCGGCAAGCGGGCGCACTCCGAGACCGGCATCGACCGGGCCGGGCAGTCCCTCGTCACCTTCGGGCTGGAGCAGCTGGCCGGGCGCGTGCCGGTGGCCGAGTGGGCCGCGGGCAGGCGCGCCCTGGTGATCGGCGCCGGGTCGATGTCCTCGCTGGCCGCGGCGACGCTGGCGCGGGTCGGGATCGCGGAGATCGCGGTCGCGAACCGTACCGCTGCGCGGGCCGAGCGGTTGGTGGAGATCCTGGCCGCGGGCGGCTCTGCCGCGCGGGTCGTCGGCATGGGGGACGTGGTCGGTGAGCTGACACGAGTCGACGTGGTCGTTTCCTGTACCGGGGCCACCGGGCTGGTGCTGACCGGGGACGACGTGGCCAAGGCCGTGGGCGACGCCGAGGCCGGGGCCGGGGGTGCCCTGCGGGGCTCCCGGGGCTCCGCCCCGGACCCCGCGCCTCAAACGCCGGCGGGGCTGGAGAGTGCCTCGGCCGGGCTGGGGAGTGCGGCTCGGACGGGGCTGGAGAGTGCGGCTCGGACGGGGCTGGAAGGTGCGCCTCGTGGTGGGGCGACGCGGGTGGCCGCCGGGCTCGGTAGTGCCGCGGTTGTCGCTCGGCTCGTCGCCGCCGCCGAGGCGGGTGGGCGGATCGCCGACGCCGGGGCCGCGCGGACGCTGACCGCTGCTGCCGTCGCCGAGCTGGACGGGTGTCCCGTCGGGTTCGACGCGCCCAGCGCGGACGGGCGCACCGCGCTCACCGGGGTCGACGCCAACGCGCTCGAACTCCACGGAACCTGGGCCGACCAGGGTGAGGCCGCCGCCCAGCGGCAGCCGCGCCGTACCGGACGGGCCCGGGACGCGGGGGCGGACGTACGGCTCGCGCTCCTCGACCTGGCGATGCCCCGCGACATCGACGCCGCCGTGCACCGGATCCCCGGCGTGCGCCTCGTCGACATCGAGTCGCTCGCCGAAGCCTCCGCGGACGCGCCGATGGCCGCCGACGTGGACGCCGTACGCACCATCGTCGCCGACGAGGTGGCCGCCTTCGGGGCGGCCCAGCGGGCGGCGCACATCACCCCCACCGTCGTCGCCCTGCGCGCGATGGCCGCCGAAGTGGTGGCCGTGGAAGTGGCGCGGCTCGACGGCCGGGTACCCGACCTCGACGAGCGGCAGCGGGCCGAAGTGACCCAGACCGTACGCCGCGTCGTCGACAAGCTCCTGCACGCGCCGACCGTGCGCGTCAAGCAGCTCGCGAGCGAGCCCGGCGGCGCCGGGTACGCCGAGGCGCTGCGTGAACTTTTCGACCTCGACCCGCAGACGGTGGCATCCGTCAGCCGGGCTGACGCGGCCGATCCGAAGAACGACGACCCAGGACGGGCATCATGAACTCACGTCCCGACCAGCCCCTCCGGCTTGGGACACGGCGCAGCAAACTGGCCATGTCCCAGTCAGGACACGTCGCCGACGCGGTACGCGCCATCACCGGGCGGCCCGTCGAACTCGTGGAGATCACGACGTACGGCGACGTCTCCAAGGAGCTGCTCGCGCAGATCGGCGGCACCGGTGTGTTCGTCACCGCGCTGCGCGACGCGCTGCTGCGCGGTGACGTCGACTTCGCCGTGCACTCGCTCAAGGACCTGCCGACCACGCAGCCCGACGAGCTGGTCATCGCCGCGATGCCGCCGCGCGAGGACTCGCGCGACGCGCTCGTGGCGCGCGACGGCCTGACCTTCGCGCAGCTGCCCGACGGGGCCCGGATCGGTACCGGTTCGCCCCGCCGGGCGGCCCAGCTGAACGCCTACGCCCGCGCGCTCGGGAAGGTCATCGAGACCGTGCCGATCCGCGGCAACGTGGACACCCGCATCGGGTTCGTGCACTCCGGTGAGCTGGACGCGGTGGTCCTGGCCGCCGCCGGGCTCAACCGGATCGGGCGCGGTGACGAGGTGACCGAGCTCTTGTCGGTCGACAACGTGCTGCCCGCCCCCGGCCAGGGCGCCCTGGCGGTCGAGTGCCTCGCGTCCAACGCGGACCTGATCGCCGCGCTCGGTGAACTCGACGACCCGTACACACGGGCCGCCGTCACCGCCGAGCGCTCCCTGCTCGCCGCCCTGGAGGCCGGTTGCAGCGCCCCCGTGGGCGCGCTCGCCGACCTGCTGGCCGACGGGCAGACTGTCAACGCCATGCGCCTGCGCGGTGTCGTCGGAACGCTCGACGGCTCGACGCTGGTGCAGCTGTCCACCACCGGACCCGTCCCCCACTCGTACGAAGAGGCAGTGGCGCTCGGCCGCGAACTCGCGGACGAGATGCTGGCCAAGGGCGCGGCCGGTCTGATGGGGGAGCGATCCCTGTGAACCCCTCACGTCCCACCACCTCCGCCTTCGCGGCCGTTCCCGCGCACGGGCACGTCACCTTCCTCGGTGCGGGCCCTGGCGACCCGGGGCTGCTGACGCTGCGCGCGGTCGAGGCCCTCGCGGCCGCGGACGTGCTGATCGCGGAGCCCGAGGTGCTGGATGTCGTCCGTACGCACGCGCGCACGGGTGTCGACACGCCTCAGCTGACGGTTGCTGACGAGAAGTCAGCAGCCGCTGGTGTCCCGGTGATCCGGGATGCCGCCAATCTTGTCATGGAGGCCGCACGCTCCGGCAGGCGGGTGGTCCGTGCGGTGACCGGTGATCCCGGTCTCGACGGGAACGCCGCCGAGGAGATGCTGGCCTGCGCCAACGAGGGGATTCCCTTCGAGGTGGTGCCGGGTGTCGCGAACGTGGTGGGTGTACCCGCCTACGCGGGTGTGCCGCTGCGCGGCCGGTCCGGCGCCGACGTGCGCTTCGTGGACGCGAAGAACGCCTCGGCCCGCTGCTGGAGCGAGGTCGGCGCCAGCGACGGGATCGTCGTGGTCTCGGCGACGCTGGAGACCGTCGCGGCCGCGGCCGCGGAGCTGGTGAGCGCCGGGCGCAAGCCCGACACCGGCCTGACCGTGACCGTCGGCGGTACGACGACCCGCCAGCGGACCTGGAACGCGACCCTGGGCACGATCGCCCAGGTGTTCAAGCAGGGGAAGGTGCTCCCGTCGCCCGAGGGCGGCCGGCCGGTCATAGCCGTGGTCGGTGAGCACGGCGCCGCCGCGCGGCGCGAGGAGATGGCCTGGTTCGAGTCGAAGCCGCTGTTCGGCTGGCGCGTGCTCGTACCGCGGACGAAGGAGCAGGCCGCCTCGCTCTCCGACCAGCTGCGTTCCTACGGGGCGGTGCCGCACGAGGTGCCGACCATCGCCGTGGAGCCGCCGCGCACCCCGCAGCAGATGGAGCGGGCGGTGAAGGGCCTGGTGACGGGCCGCTACGAGTGGATCGCCTTCACGAGCGTCAACGCGGTGAAGGCGGTGCGGGAGAAGTTCGAGGAGTACGGGCTCGACGCGCGCGCCTTCGCCGGGATCAAGGTCGCCGCGGTGGGCGAGCAGACCGCCGCCGCGCTGGTCGAGTTCGGCGTGAAGCCGGACCTGGTGCCCAGCGGCGAGCAGTCGGCTGCCGGGCTGCTGGAGGACTGGCCGCCGTACGACCCGGTCTTCGACCCGATCGACCGGGTCTTCCTGCCGCGCGCCGACATCGCGACGGAGACGCTGGTGGCCGGGCTGATAGAGCTGGGCTGGGAGGTCGACGACGTCACGGCCTACCGGACCGTGCGCGCCTCGCCGCCGCCCGCGGACACGCGTGAGGCGATCAAGGGCGGCGGCTTCGACGCGGTCATGTTCACCTCGTCCTCGACCGTGCGCAACCTGGTCGGGATCGCGGGCAAGCCGCACAACGTGACGGTCATCGCCTGCATCGGTCCGGCGACGGCCAAGACGGCGGAGGAACACGGCCTGCGGGTCGACGTCCTGTCGCCCGAGCCGAGCGTCTCGAAGCTGGCGGAGGCGCTGGCCGAGTACGGCGCGGCGCGCCGCGACGCGGCCAAGGAGGCCGGCGAAGTGGTGTGCCGGCCGAGCGAGCGTCGTCCGGGTGCGCGTCGTCGCCGTACGACCTGACCGGTAGCGGAATTCCCCCACTGGGGCCCGGGCGCGCAGCGCACCCGGGCCCCAGTGGCGTGCTCGGGCCATGACGGAGCGGGGGGAAGCGATGCGGGGGCTGTGCGCGCTGGTCGCGGCGTACGAGCACGAGAGGGCCGGGGAACTGGTGGCGGCCGGGGCGGACCCGGACCGGGTCCTGCCGGACGGGACGACCCCGCTGCTGCGGGCCGTCGAGGGCGGCTCCCCGGGGGTGGTGACGGCGCTGCTCGGCGCGGATCGGAGGGCGCGGCTGCCGGAGGCGGAACGGGCGCGGCTGCTGGCGGCGGCCCGGCGGTGGTACGAGGCGGGCGCGGGGGCGGAGCTGCGGTGGCTGACGGGGGCGGAGGGGGCGGCGGAGCGGCGGGTGGTCGAGGAGGACTACGCCGATGTCGAGGAGGTCGTTCTCGGCGGGCGGACCGTACGGGCCGGGCACGGGGTCGTCCTGACCGGCCTGGAGCGGGAGTTCGCCGTCCCCACCCCGGTCGGGGAACTGATGGACCGGGCGGTCCCGCGCCCGGACCAGACCATCGGGCCCTTTGCGTGCGAACGGGTTCTGAGAACGAATCCGGGGTCGGGGCGGTTTCCCGGCCCCATGTTTGATCTTGCTCCGGGAATGGACCGTTTCTGAGAAACGGACATCGCCGCACGTGGGAACGGCCGGGTGCCCGGATGGGGTGAGTGCCCATCCGGTTCGCCGTATTCGCCCTGACACGGTCCGGTTCGGGCGCGGGGCGGCTCAGGCGGTGGCTGGGTTGCTGTGTTTCGCCTCGTGGGCGCTGAGCGCGTCGGCGGCGGTGGGGTGGGTGGGCAGGACGGTGTCCAGGCCGGTCAGCTGGAGCAGGCGCAGCAGGCGGTCGGGGGCGGCGGCCAGGGACAGGGTGCCGCCTTGTTCCTGGGCGCAGCGCATGATGCCGATGAGGGCGTTGAGGCCGGAGGAGTCGCAGAAGCTCACGTCGCTGAGGTCCAGGACCAGGTGGTGGTGGCCTTGGGCGAGGAGGTCCAGGGCGCGGTCGCGCAGCCTGGGGGCGGTGTCGAAGTCGATGTCGCCGTCGGCGGCGGCCAGGGCGAGGGGGCCGCGGGTGTGCTGGCAGATGAGGGGAGCCATGGTGGTCAGTGCTCCTGCTCGTTCGGGCGGAGCCGGGCGGGGCCGGCGCCGGTGGTGTGGGCGGTGCCGGTTGCGGCCGGTGCGAGGCCGGCCGGTGCGGCGGGCAGGGCGGCGAGGGCGAGGAGGGCCACGTCGTCTCCGAGGCCGTCGGGGAAGGCGTCGAGCAGGGCGACGAGGTCGTCGATGAGGGTGATCGCGCTGGCGCTCGGGCCACACGCGACCGTGTGGCGGGTCAGGTGATCGCTCAGGGCGTCCTCGCCGAACAGTTCGCCCTTGCCGTCGCGCGCTTCGGTGATCCCGTCGGTGTAGAGCAGGAGGGCCTGGCCGGGGGCCAGGTGCACGGTGTGTGAGGCGAAACGGGCGTCGGCCACGGCGCCGATCAGCATGCCGCCCTCCGCCCGCACCGCATCCACGTGGCCGGGTGAACCCTCGCCGGCGGGATGGAGGTGGTAGGGCGGGGGGTGACCGCCGGTGCCCAGGGTGACAGTGAACCCCCCGTCCGCAGCGGGCTGCAGGGCGCCGAAGACGGCCGTGCAGAAACGGCTGCCGACACTGGGGTCCAGGAGCAGCGCCGCGTTCAGGGCTTCCAGAACCGCGACCGGGTCCGGATCGTGCCAGGCTGCGGCGCGCAGGGTGTAGCGGATCAGAGAGGTCACCGCGGCGGCGTCGGCGCCCTTGCCGCACACATCGCCGAGGAAGAACGCCCACCGGCCGCCGCCCAGGGAGAACACGTCGTAGAAGTCTCCGCCGACCTCCCGCGCGGACGCGGTGAGGTAGTGGCAGGCCAGCTCCATGCCGGGGATGGTTGGCAGGGCGGGCGGCAGCAGGGTGCGCTGCAGCGTGGAGGCGAACGCGGCGAGTTCAGCCTTGTCCTTCTCCGCCTGCTCGCGCATCAGGCGTTCGGACTGCGCGCGCTCGCGCTCAGCGCGTACCAGGCGCAGCGCTGACAGGCGCAGCTCCAGCTCACTCATCACCATCGCCGCCAGATCGGCCAGGGTGGCGGTGTCGGCTTCGGTGATCGCACGGGGTTTGGTGTCGAGGATGTTGACGGTGCCCAGGCGGTGACCGTCGGAGGTGATGATGGGGGCGGCCGCGTAGAACCGGACTCCCAGAGCGCCGGTGACCAGGGGATTGGCACAGGCGACGGAGTCGGTGAGGGTGTCGGGGATCACCAGGGTGTCGTCGCTGAGGATCACCGAGGCGCACAGGCCCGGGTCGCGGCCGATCTGGGTGACGCCGTCCAGTCCGCGGGTGGCCTTGAACCAGATCCGGTCGCTGTCCACGATCGTCACCGTCGCCACCGGCACGTCGAACAGGCGGGTGGCCAACGCGGCGATCCGGTCGAACGCCCCGTCCGGCGGAGTGTCTAGGATGTCGTAGCGGCGCACCGCCTCCATCCGGCCATCCTCGACCGGTACCTTCGGCACACGCGGTATCCGCAGCTTTGGGACGGAATCCGGTGCTGTCATCGAACTCTTCCCTCTCCCCGCAGGCGTCTCGGCCGCCTGGGCGGTAGCCGGAGAAGAGCCTAGCCCCCTCCCCCGTCCCGGTCCGAGGGCCCTCCCGCACGACGAGCCCAGCGTCGGACGAGAACGCCCTCCTCTGCACCCGGCACCGTGGACGCGGTGTACGAGCCGGCCATGGCGGACCGCTGATCAGCGCACCCACTCGTAGGCGTCATCATCGGCCCAGCCTGGCCCGCGGTCGTCGTGGTCACCGAGCAGATCGTTGACCTCGTCCTCAGTGAGCTCACGCATCTCGTCCATGACGATCAGGATGCCCCGCCGGCACTCCCCGCGCCGCGCATTCGCCTGGTACCGGAACCGCATCATTCGCCCCGATCACGGCCCGCCAAAACTTCTGACAGCAACACCGGCTTCCTGGGCCGTCCTACTCGGCCCCCAAGCTGGGGACGCACGGGCGGAGCGCGCTGCACGTCCTCGCGGGCGACCCGGAGGCGTCGGTACGGGCCGAGGCCGGGTCCTCGCTCGGCGGCGGGGACACGACCGCCGGGACCCGGGACCTCCTCGCCTCCCTGCTGCGGGATCCGGAGCAGGGCGTACGACGCGCGGTCGCGCACTCGCTGGCGACGTCCCTGGACGGCACGCCCGCCGTGGCGGAGCTGCTCCTCCCCCTCCTGGACGCGCGGGACCAGATGCTGCGCCTGGAGGCCGCCTTCGGGCTGGGCCTGCGCGAGGACCCGCGTACGCCGGAGGCGTGCGAACGGGTCGGGCCGCTGGGCCCCGAGTTCGAGCACGACATCCGGGCCGACGAGCTGGGGCGGTGGAAGCTCAGGCAGCGACCCAGCGGGTGAGGTCAGTCCACGCGGCGGGGGAGAGCGCCAGGGTCGGGCCGTCGGTGACCTTGGAGTCCCGGACGTGGACGGTGTCGGCGCAGGTGCAGGGGGCGACTTCGACGCACTGGCCGCCCTCGCTGCCGCTGTAGGAGGACTTCTGCCACGTGATGGCGACCTCCAGGCAGGCGCCGCCCTCGTCGCCGCTGTAGCTGGACTTGAACCACGTCAGTGGGGTGCTCATGTCTCTCCTAGCAGCCGGTCCAACAGGCCCTTCGTCTCCGCGAAGTTGAGGGCCTGTGACCGCAGCATCGCATATTTCTGAGTGAGGATGCTGACCTCATTTGGGTCGCGCACGAGGAAGCTGCCGCGCTGCGTTTCGGAGTAGGCGAGGTGCTGGAACTCGGGTGTTTCCAGCAGGATGAACGGGCCATTGAGACCGGCGTGGGCGGTGATGCCGAGGGGCAGCACCTGGAGGGAGACGGTCGGGCGGTCGGCGCAGGCGCGCAGGTGGCGCAGCTGCTCCCGGTAGACCTCGACGCCGCCTATGCGGTCCCGGAGGGCCGCCTCCCAGATGATGAAGCTGAGGGTCGGCGGGACCGGTCGGTCCAGGATCCGCTGGCGCTGGATCCGGTGGGCGGTCTGGAGCTCTATCTTCTCCTCGCCGACGAAGGGGACGCGGCAGCCGAGGACCGCGCGGGCGTAGTTCTCGGTCTGGAGCAGGCCGGGGACGGTGAGCGTGTCGTACCAGGACAGCGCCAGCGCCTCCACCTCCCGCGCCATGTACTCCTCTGCCCAGGCCGGGACCATGTCGACCTCCGGCATCTTGTTCGCCGCGACCGTGAGGAGGCCCGGCAGGCCGAGGGCCCGGTCCATCTTCTCGGCGACGTTGGGCATCAGGACGCGCCTGCCCTGTTCGATCGAGGCGACCGTCTCGGCGTCGATGTGCAGCGCCTCGGCGAGGGCGCGCTGGGTCATTCCCTTGGCGGTGCGGGCGGTGGCGACCTGGGCGCCGACCATCTTCATCGCCGTCTCGTTGGGCCGTGGCCTCTTGCGTGGTGGCATGCCTGTGAACTCCCCGTGTACGCACGAGAGATACCGGTACCGACCCGTACTCGTGAAGGAGTACGGGTTACTCGTCTCCCTCACGCTAGTCACGCACCGCGACGATCGCCCCGTGAATACGGAAATCCATCCCGCCCTGCTGCGCGAGCGGTGCTACCCCCGCAGCCGCCAAACCATCCGCTCTGCCAGGGAGTTCACGGCGGTGACACTGCACGCGTGGGGTGTGACATGCCGCCACGACGACGTGTTGCTCTGCGTGAGCGAGCTGGCGACCAACGCCGTGCTGCGCGGGGCGCCGCCCGGGCGCGGGTACCGGTTGCGGCTGCTGCGGTTCGGGGACCTCGTCCGGGTCGAGGTGCACGACAGCGGGGGCGGCCGGCCGTGCGTGCAGAACCGGGACCTGGGGGCCGAGGGCGGGCGCGGGCTGCTGCTGGTGGCGGCCCTCGCGGACCGGTGGGGGGTCGGCGTACGGGTGCCGGGCAAGGTGGTGTGGTGCGAGTTCGCCCTCGGGAAGGAGGGCGCAGGGGACCCCCTAGGCTGGGAGGCGACTGCTGTCGAAGTGCGAAGAGGCGACTGAAGATGAGCGCGTACGGAACCTTCCCCGGCTCGCGGCCCCGGCGGCTGCGCAGCACCCCGGCGATGCGGCGGATGGTCGCGGAGAACCGGCTGCACCCCTCGGACCTGATCCTCCCGGCGTTCGTCCGGGAGGGCATCAGCGAGCCGCTCGCCATCTCGGCGATGCCCGGCGTGGTGCAGCACACCCGGGACACGCTGCGGAAGGCCGCCGTGGAGGCCGTCGAGGCAGGGGTCTCGGGGATCATGCTCTTCGGGGTCCCGGCGGACGAGAACAAGGACGCGCTGGGGACTGCGGGCACGGAGCCGGACGGCATCCTGCAGCTCGCGATCCGTGACGTGAAGGCGGAGGTCGGAGACGACCTCGTCATCATGTCCGACCTGTGCCTCGACGAGTACACCGACCACGGTCACTGCGGTGTGCTGGACGAGCACGGCCGGGTCGACAACGACGCGACGCTGGAGCGGTACGCCGAGATGGCGCAGGTCCAGGCCGACGCGGGCGTCCACGTGGTGGGCCCGAGCGGCATGATGGACGGGCAGGTCGGAGTGATCCGCGACGCCCTGGACGAGACGGGCCACGAGGACGTCGCGATCCTCGCGTACACGGCGAAGTACACCTCCGCCTTCTACGGTCCCTTCCGCGAGGCCGTCGCCTCCTCGCTCCAGGGCGACCGCAAGTCGTACCAGCAGGACCCGGCGAACTCCCGGGAGTCGATGCGGGAGCTGGCGCTCGACCTCGAAGAGGGCGCCGACATGGTGATGGTGAAGCCCGCGGGCCCGTACCTGGACATCCTGTACCGGGTCGCGCAGGCGGTGGACGTGCCGGTGGCGGCGTACCAGATCAGCGGTGAGTTCGCGATGATCGAAGCGGCGGCGGAGAAGGGCTGGATCGAGCGCGACCGGGCCATCCTGGAGACCCTGACCGGCATCAAGCGGGCGGGCGCCGACACGATCCTGACGTACTGGGCGACCGAGGTCGCGCTCTGGCTGCGCGAGGCGCGCTGAGCGGGTCCGGGGCGGCGGGTCCGCAGTCGGCCCTTTCGTGATCGATCTTCCGTAACCGGGGCGTTCCGGGCGACACTTGGGGTCATGACCGGTGACGCCTGCGCCCCCGCGCCGGACCCCGTCGAGTACCTGGAGCGCGTCCAGTGGCTCGCCTTCCGGCAGGCGTGCCGCACGATGCGGCTGCACGGCGCGCTGCGCAGCCGCATCTGGGCGTTCCGGCATCCCGGCGTGGAGGCGCTGGGATGGTTCCCCGACGAGGGCGGCTCGCTGGAGTACCGGCGGCAGCTGGCGGGGCTGGACGCCGAGGCCGCCGTGTACGTGCACGAGTCGCCCGGGCCGTGGCCGCCGACGGGCCGGGCCCCGGACGGCGGGCGGCTGGTGGTGGCGGCGGCCGTCTGGCCGGGCGCGGGGCTGTCGGGCCTGCGGATCGCCGCCTGCCGGGCGGACGGTTCGCTGGAGGAGGTCACCACGGGCGGGGTGCGCCTGGAGGACACGCACCTCGACGTTCCGTGGTTGCGGACCTGCCTGCCCGTGCCGGGGGCAGCGCCGGGGGCCGGGGCCCGGCACCGGGGCACGGTGGGCCGGGCGCTGGAGCGGTGGCGGCTGGCCGCCGGGGGCCGCTTCGACTGGCTCTAGCGCGGGGCGGGGCGCAGGCTGGAGAGCAGGGGTGCGCCCAGGGGGCGATCTGGAGGTGGTCCATCATGTCCACGCTCGTCGGATGGCATGTGGAGCTGGAGTTCTCCGAGGAGGGCCACCGCACCGGTACGGCGGCGCTGCTCAGACTCTCCGACGGCTCTGAGCTGAGGGGCCGGGGGTACGCGATGCGTCATCCTTCCGACCCCGAGCAGCTGCGGGTGGGCGAGGAGATCGCGGGCGCGCGGGCCCTGATGGACCTCGCGTCGCAGCTCCTGCAGAAGGCCCACGCCGAGATCGACGCGACGACGGGACGCCACTCGTACCCGATCAACCACTGAGCGGCGCCACGCCCGGGGCGTACGGGGTGACGTTCCCCGTACGCCCCTGCGGGCTGCCGTGCGGTGCTGTGGCGCCGTGTGGTGCTGTGGTGCCGTGCGGTGCTGTGGTGCCGTGCGGTGCCGGGCGGATCAGAGGCGCTCGGGGGTACGGATGCCGAGCAGGGACATGCCCTTGGTGAGGGTGCGGGCGGTCAGGTCGGCGAGGAAGAGGCGGTTCTCGCCGACGGCGAGCTCCGGCTCCGGCTTGATGACCGGGCACTGCTCGTAGAACGTGGTGAAGAGCGAGGACAGCTGGTAGAGGTACGCGGCCAGCTTGTGCGGCGCGTACTCGGTGGCCGCCTCCTCCAGCAGCTCGCCGAAGTGGTCCAGGTGCAGGCCCAGGGCGCGTTCGGCCGGGGCCAGCTCCAGCTCCGGGTGCGCGGCCGGGCCGCGGTCGCCCGCCTTGCGCAGGATGGAGCGGATGCGGGCGTAGGCGTACTGGAGGTAGACGGAGGTGTCGCCGTTCAGCGAGACCATCTGGTCCAGGTCGAACTTGTAGTCGCGGGCGGCGGAGGTGGACAGGTCCGCGTACTTGACCGCGCCGATGCCGACGTACTGGCCGTTCTCGACGATCTCGGCCTCCGACAGGCCGATCTTCTCGGCCTTCTCCCGTACGACGGCGGTCGCGCGCTCGACGGCCTCGTCGAGGAGGTCGACCAGGCGCACGGTCGCGCCCTCACGGGTCTTGAACGGCTTGCCGTCCTTGCCGAGGACGGTGCCGAAGGCGAGCTGGACGGCCTTGGTGTCCTCGTTCAGCCAGCCCGCGCGGCGGGCCGTCTCGAAGACCATCTTGAAGTGCAGGGACTGGCGGGCGTCCACGACGTACAGGAGGGTGGACGCCTTGAGGTTGCCGACGCGGTCGCGGATCGCGGACAGGTCGGTGGCGGCGTAGCCGAAGCCGCCGTCGGACTTCTGGACGATCAGCGGGGTCGGGTTGCCGTCCGGGCCCTTGACGTCGTCGAAGAACACGCACAGGGCGCCGTTGGAGCGGACGGCGACGCCGGACTCCTCCAGCAGGCGGCAGGTCTCCACCAGCATGTCGTTGTATCCGGACTCGCCGACGACGTCGGGGTCCTGGATGTCCATGTCGAGCTTGTTGAAGACGGAGTAGAAGTAGATCTTCGACTCGTCGACGAACCGCTGCCACAGCGCGAGGGTCTCCGGCTCGCCCGCCTGGAGGTCGACGACCCGGGTGCGGGCGCGGGTCTTGAACGCCTCGTCGGAGTCGAAGAGCACGCGGGAGGCCTTGTAGAGGCGGTTGAGGTTCGACATGGCCTCCTCGCCGGAGACCTCCTCGCGCGGGCCGTGGTCCAGCTCGTGCGGGTGCTCGATGAGGTACTGGATGAGCATGCCGAACTGGGTGCCCCAGTCGCCGATGTGGTGGCGCCGGACCACGCTCTCGCCGGTGAACTCCAGGATCTCGACCATCGCGGCGCCGATCACGGCGGAGCGCAGGTGCCCGACGTGCATCTCCTTGGCCACGTTGGGCTGGGCGTAGTCGATGACGGTGGTGCCCGCGTGGTCCGAGAGCGGTACGCCGAGCCGCGCGTCGGCGGCGCGGGCGGCGAGGGTCTCGACGATGGCGCGGTCGGTGACGGTGATGTTCAGGAAGCCGGGGCCGGAGACCTCGATCTCGCGGATCAGGTCACCGTCGCCGCCCGCCGGGATGCCGCCGACCACGGTCGTCGCCAGCTCGCGCGGGTTGGCCTTGGCCTTCTTCGCGAGCGCCAGGATGCCGTTGGCCTGGAAGTCGGCCCGGTCGCTTCGTCGCAGCAGGGGATCGGCGGCACCGGCCTCCGGCAGGGCGGAGGCGAGGGCGTCGGCGACGCGCTGGTTGACGGACGAAGCGAGGGAAGGGACCGAGGCCATGAGCTGCCGTTCCTGTGAGGTCGTGCCGGTGGGTGCACTTGGGTGTTCCGACAAGGACCGAGTATCCCACGGGAGGCTCGTCGCCTTCGCGGGATATCGCGCGGGGACACCGGGGTGGGAAGCAACCCCGGAGCGGCCCGTTCCGTCTGGGAGAATGGCGGACAGCCAGCATTCGAGATAGAAGGACGTGTCGTGGCTCAGAGCGCCCAGAGCAGCACCGAGACCGACTGGGTCTCCCGTTTCGCGGACGAGGTCATCGCCGAGGCGGAGCGCCGAGCCCCGGGCAAAGCGATCGTCGTCGCGTCCGGCCTCTCCCCTTCCGGCCCGATCCACCTGGGCAACCTCCGCGAGGTCATGACCCCGCACCTGGTCGCGGACGAGATCCGCCGCCGCGGCATCGAGGTCCGGCACGTCCTGTCCTGGGACGACTACGACCGCTACCGCAAGGTGCCCGCGGGCATCCCCGGGGTGGACCCGGAGACCTACGGCCAGTACATCGGCATGCCGCTGACCGCGGTCCCGGCCCCGGCCGGGTCGGCGTACGCCACCTGGGCCGAGCACTTCAAGGCCCCCATGGTGGAGGCGCTGGCCGAACTGGGCGTCGAGTACGACCCGATCAGCCAGACCGAGCAGTACACCACCGGCGTGTACCGCGAGCAGGTCCTCTTCGCGATGAAGCACCGCGGGGACATCGACGCCGTGCTCGACCAGTACCGCACCAAGCAGAAGCCGGGCGGCAAGAAGCCCCAGCAGAAGCAGGCCGACGAGGCCGAGCTGGAGGCCGCCGAGGGTTCGGGCGCCGCCGCCGAGGACGACGGCAGCGCGGGCGAGGGCGGGTACTTCCCGTACAAGCCGTACTGCGCCCAGTGCGGCAAGGACTTCACGAAGGTGACGTCCTACGACGACGAGACCACCGAGCTGACCTACGTCTGCACCGAGGACGCGTTCACCGAGACGGTCAAGCTCAGCGAGTTCAACCGCGGCAAGCTGGTCTGGAAGGTCGACTGGCCGATGCGCTGGGCCTTCGAGGGCGTGGTCTTCGAGCCCTCGGGCGTCGACCACTCCTCGCCCGGCTCGTCGTTCCAGGTCGGCGGCCAGATCGTGCACGTCTTCGGCGGCGAGCAGCCGATCGGCCCGATGTACGCGTTCGTCGGCATCAGCGGCATGGCGAAGATGTCCTCCAGCAAGGGCGGGGTGCCGACCCCGGCCGACGCGCTGAAGATCATGGAGCCGCAGCTGCTGCGCTGGCTGTACGCGCGCCGCAAGCCCAACCAGTCCTTCAAGATCGCCTTCGACCAGGAGATCCAGCGGCTCTACGACGAGTGGGACAAGCTGGAGTCCAAGGTCGCCGACGGTTCCGTGCTGCCCGCCGACGCCGCCTCGCACGCGCGCGCCGTGCGGACCGCCGCCGGTGAGCTGCCGCGCACCCCGCGGCCGCTGCCGTACCGGACGCTCGCCTCGGTCGTGGACATCACGGCCGGGCACGACGAGCAGACGGTCCGGATCCTGAACGACCTCGACCCGGCGAACCCGCTGGGCTCGCTGGACGACGTACGCCCCCGGCTGGACCGCGCCGAGAACTGGATCACCACCCAGGTCCCGGCCGACCAGCGCACCCTGGTGCGTGAGGACGCCGACCGCGAGCTGCTGGGCTCGCTGGACGACGAGGGCCGCGAGTCGCTGCGGCTGCTCCTGGAGGGCCTGGACGCGCACTGGTCGCTGGAGGGGCTCACCACGCTCGTCTACGGCGTGCCGAAGGTGATGGCGGGCCTGGAGCCGGACGCCAAGCCGACCCCGGAGCTGAAGGTCGCGCAGCGCACGTTCTTCGCGCTGCTCTACCGACTGCTGGTGACCCGGGAGACCGGGCCGCGGCTGCCCACGCTGCTGCTCGCGGTGGGGGCGGAGCGGGTGCGCAAGCTGCTCGCCGTCTGAGTGACACAGAGAAGGGCCCGTACCCCTGGGGGTGCGGGCCCTTTCCCGTCGGGCGGTGCGGCCGGGTCACGCGATGTGCTCGTTCTCCAGGTCCGTCTGGTAGCGCTGCTTCAGCTCGGGCATCAGCCGCTTGAGCGTGGTCGAGCTGCGCGGGTGGACGATGCCGTGGCCGTCCGAGAGGTGTATGTCGAGCTGCTCGGGGCTGGGCCAGTTGCCGTGCTCGTCGACGTAGGTACGGAACACCTCGTACGCCGCCTCGGCGAACTTCACCTCGTCGACCGGGCTGAGGTCCTCGGCCGGGCCGTCCGCCGGGGCCGGGCCCCGAGCCGGGTCCGCGAGCGGCGTCGGTAGGGGCGTCGGGAGGGGCGGCTGTCCGGCCCGCGGGTCCTGGGTCCCGTCCTCGTCCGGGCCGGTCGGGGGCAGGACCGGGGTGGGCTCCAGACCGTCGACGTACTGGGGGTTGTAGCCGCCCTCGTACGCCGCCTGCGGAGCCAGCGGGGCCGCGAACCAGGCGCTGTTGTGGGCCGCGGGCATCGCGGTCGGGTCGACGGCGAAGGGATGCGGCCCGGGGGCCTGGGAGCCGGGGGCCTGGGGCTGCGCGGGCACCTGCGGCTGGGCCTGTGCCTGGGCCTGTGCCTGCGCCTGTGCCTGTGCCTGCGCCTGTGCCTGTGCCTGCGCCTGGGCCTGGGCGGGTACGGGACCCCGTGCCGGGGCCTGTGCCGGGGCCTGTGCCCGTGCCTGGGCCGGTACGGGCGCCGCGAGGGGCATCGGGGCCTCCAGCGCCGCCGGGGCCGCCTCGCCGCTCGCGATCGGAGACAGCACCGCCGGTTCGATGCCCGCCGCGGCCAGACCCTCGGGAACCGTCTGGGACAGCGGTACGCCGATCCGGGCGAGCCGTAGCGGCATCAGCGCCTCGACGGGCGCCTTGCGGCGCCAGGCGCGCCCGTAGCGGGCCTGCAGGCGGGCCTGGTAGATCAGCCGGTCCTGCTCCATGCCGACCGCCTGCTCGTAGGAGCGCAGCTCCCACAGCTTCATCCGGCGCCACAGCTTGAACGTCGGGATGGGCGAGAGCAGCCAGCGGGTGATGCGGACGCCCTCCATGTGGCGGTCCGCCGTGATGTCGGCGATCCGCCCCACCGCGTGCCGGGCCGCCTCGACCGTCACCACGAACAGGATCGGGATGACGGCGTGCATGCCCACGCCCAGCGGGTCCGGCCAGGCGGCCGCGCCGTTGAAGGCGATGGTCGCGGCCGTCAGCAGCCACGCCGTCTGGCGCAGCAGCGGGAAGGGGATGCGGATCCACGTCAGGAGCAGGTCGAGCGCGAGCAGCACGCAGATGCCCATGTCGATGCCGATCGGGAACACCAGCGAGAAGCTGCCGAACCCCTTCTGCAACGCCAGGGCGCGCACCGCGGCGTACGAACCGGCGAAGCCGATCCCCGCGATGACGACGGCGCCCGCGACGACGACGCCGATGAGTATCCGGTGCGTACGAGTCAGCTGCATCGCGGCCACCCGCGATCCCCTCCCACTAACGAGCTAAACGGCAGGCACAGCGTACGGGTGAGGTTTTGTCACCTGGTCGGGAGCCCTGCTCAGGAGGCTTCGGCCGACGGGGGCGGCGAGGTGGCGGGAGGCTGCGAGCCGTTCGGCTGCTGGTTCGCGGCGGCGACCGAGTTCACGGCCTCGCGGCTCGCGGCGACCGCGCCTTCGAGCAGCTTCGCCGGGTCGGGGGCGGCGGCGCCCTCGTAGGCGGCGGCGTTGTAGTCGAGGGTGATGACCACGTTCTGCGTGCGCACGATGACGGTGGTGTTGAAGAAGTCGGCGCCGTCCTTCTTGGTGGCGTAGGTGACCGAGGTCCCCTGGTCGCCGACCCCGCCGACCGGGTCGTTCTTGGTGTTCTGGGCGCCCTCGACGGTCTTGGCCGTCTGGAGCTGCTTGTTGAACTGCTCCTCGGCGCGCTTGTTGCCGCTGCCGAGGCTCTCGTGCGAGTCGTAGCGGACCTGGGACACCGCGAGCCAGTGGTAGTCCGAGCCCTTGAGGCCGTTCTCGTCGAGGCCGTTCCAGGAGCAGCTCGCGCGGCTGGTGAGGTCGTTCGACTTGGTGGCCGTGCCGTTCTCGTCCTTGGCGTGCGGGACGAGCGTGCCGATGGTCTTCGACTGCACCGTCTTGCACGGGTCGGGCAGGGTGCTGAAGGCGGCCTTCTCCAGGGGGGTCGGCTTCGCGCTCGGCGACTTGGGCGAAGCGGACGAGTCGGACTTCTTGCCCGCGTCCGCGCTCTTGCCCGAGTCGGACGAGCAGCCGGAGACGGCGAAGATCACCGGGACGGCTGCGCAGGCGATGACGCGGGTGAGGCGCGAGGCTGATCGGTGCATGATTCCTTCGTACGTTTGTGTGTCTATGAGCGCGGGGACCCGGGCAACGGTAGCCCGACCGGGCGGCCCGACGCAGTGCCCGCCGTCACGCGCGGCCCCCGCGGACCTGTCGCGGAGCCCCGCGCGCAGGCTCTGACCAGGTGCTCAGTCGTTGAGGCGCTCGACCAGGGCCTCCGCCAACTGGTGCGCCTCCTCCTGCGTTTGCGCGCTGGAGGGAACCCCGCCGGGCAGCGCGGGCTGCACGCTGTACTCGACCGTGACGATGACGTTCGCGGTCCGGAAGACGATGCGTACGGTCCGCGTCTGGGCCGTGGATCCGGCCGCGCTGAGCCGGTCGTCGACGAAAGCGGCGTTGCCGAGGCCCTCCAGCACGCGGGAGCCCAGCTCGGGCGGGGTGGGCGTGGCGGAGGGGGCGGTGTTGGGGGCGCCGGATCCGGTACCGGCCGCGGCTCCGGGGGCGTTTCCCGGGGCGCCGGGGGCCGCGCCCGCGCCGGGGGTCGCGCCCGGGGCCGGGGTGGCGCCCGGGGCCGGGGTGGCGCCGCCGCCCGTGCTCGCGCCAGGGGTCGGGGAGGCGCCGCCCGTGCTCGCGCCGGGGGCCGGGCTGCCCGGGTTGCCCGGGTTGCCCGTCGGGGTGGGGGCCGGGAGGTGGGCGTCGGCGAGCCGGCGCTCGTAGACCTGCCGCGCCTTGTCGTCGTCGCTGCTCGTGGCGCGGTCGTAGGAGACCACGCGCTCGAAGCCGACCGACAGCAGGCGGGTCTCGTCGGGGGTCTGCGCCTTCCAGCGGCAGCCGACGCGCCGGTCGGCGTCGTACGAGGTGTCGGCGGTCCCGGCGTAGAGCTGGTCGCGCTGCACCGAGGTGAGCGTGTCCGCCGCCGGGAGCATGGCCTTGAGCCGCTTCGGGTCGGAGGCCCGGCACGGCGAGGGCAGGCTGCGGTACTTCCCGGGCGGCCCCGCGATCGGCGTGGCGCCGCCCGCCTTGGAGTCGGTGGTGACCCCGGTGCCGGTTCCACCGGTGCATCCGGCCATGAGGGCCGTGAGCATCACGATGCCCGGAAGGACTTGCCGTACCGCGTTGCGCTGCACGTCGTCTGGCTCCGTTCGACAAGCTCTGAGGGGTAAATGCGTTGCCGCTGCTGGGGCGCGCGTGGACACAATGTCTATCGCACGCGCTGGTGCTGACGCCGGTCCCATATCGCTTTTGGGGCCCATTGCGAGGCTTTTTGCGTATTAATACTTTCCAGTGATTTACGGGGTGTTGGGGACGTTATGTCGTATGTAGAGGTGCCCGGGGCGAAGGTCCCGATCCGGATGTGGACCGATCCGTCCACGGTCGAGGACAGTGCGATGCAGCAGCTCCGCAATGTCGCGACCCTGCCGTGGATCAAGGGCCTGGCCGTCATGCCGGACGTGCACTACGGCAAGGGCGCCACCGTCGGCTCGGTGATCGCGATGAAGGACGCGGTCTGTCCGGCGGCAGTGGGGGTGGACATCGGCTGCGGAATGTCGGCGGTCAGGACCTCTCTGACGGCCAACGACCTGCCCGGGGACCTGTCACGGCTGCGATCGAAGATCGAGCAGGCGATCCCGGTGGGGGCGGGGATGCACAAGGAGCCGGTCGATCCCGGGCAGCTGTACCAATTCGAGGCGGACGGCTTCGGCGACCTCTGGACCCGCTTCGACGACATCGCGGAAACGGTCAAATTCCGTCATGAGCGCGCCACCAAGCAGATCGGCACGCTCGGTGGGGGCAATCATTTCGTCGAGTTCTGTCTCGACGAGGCGGGAGTGGTCTGGCTGATGCTGCACTCCGGCTCCCGCAACATCGGCAACGAGCTGGCCGAGCACCACATCGGGGTGGCCCGCGGGCTGGCTCACAACCAGGGCCTGGTGGACCGCGACCTCGCCGTGTTCCTGGCGGAGACGCCGCAGATGCGGGACTACCGCAACGACCTCTTCTGGGCGCAGGAGTACGCCAAGTACAACCGCGCCGTGATGATGAGCCTCTTCAAGGAGGTCGTGCGCAAGGAGTTCCGCAAGGCGAAGGTCTCCTTCGACCACGAGATCAGCTGTCACCACAACTACGTGTCCGAAGAGCGCTACGACGGCATGGACCTGCTGGTCACGCGCAAGGGCGCGATCCGCGCGGGCAGCGGTGACTACGGGATCATCCCGGGCTCGATGGGCACCGGCTCGTACATCGTGAAGGGCCTCGGCAACGAGAAGTCCTTCAACTCGGCCTCGCACGGCGCGGGCCGCAAGATGAGCCGGACGGCGGCGAAGAAGCGGTTCTCCGCGCGGGACCTGGCGGAGCAGACCAAGGGCGTGGAGTGCCGTAAGGACACGGGCGTCCTGGACGAGATCCCGGGTGCCTACAAATCGATCGAGCAGGTCATCGACCAGCAGACCGACCTGGTCGAGGTCGTGGCCAAGCTGAAGCAGGTCATCTGCGTCAAGGGCTGAGCCCGGGGCGCGGCTGTCGGGGGAGTGGAGGGGCTCGGACCGCAGGACGGTCCGGGCCCCTCCGCGTGCCGCGTGCCGCGTGCTGCGTGCTGCGGTGCCGCGTGCCGCGATGCGCGTGCCGCGTGCGTTTCCGCGCGTTTCCGCCCGTACGCGGGCAACCGGCGGGGGCGGCTCAACTTCCGTTGCGTGCACGGGGATTGACGCTCGGAGTTGGTCTAGACCAAGGTGTGCGGCATGTGGAGATCTCGCGTGGTCCTCGGTGTGCTCGCTTCGCTGTCGCTCACCTTCGGGGTGGCCGGATCCGCCGTGGCGGGGGTGGGGCTGCCGCCCGTCGTGGCGCACGTGCCGACCTCCGACAAGGTCGTCTTCATCACCATCGACGACGGGTGGAACCACGACCCCGCCGCCGCGCGGACGCTGATCGGCAAGCGGGTGCCGGTGACCCTGTTCCTGCTGCCCGGGGCCACCTCGTACGACACCGGCTACTTCACGGACCTCATCGAGCAGGGGCGGGCCACCGTCGAGAACCACACCGTCAACCATCCCGACCTCACCACCCTCGACGCGGCCGGGAAGGACGCGGAGGTGTGCGGCGCGCGCGAGCAGCTCAAGGGGACCTTCGGGCGGGCGCCGCAGCTGCTGCGGCCGCCGTACGGGGCCGTCAACGACGACGTACGGCTCGCGGCGAAGGCCTGCGGGGTCAAGGCCCTGGTCACCTGGACCTACGACTTCACCACCTGGGACCAGACCCCGCCGACCCCGCGGCTGAAGGCGGGGGACATCGTGCTGCTGCACTTCACGCCCACCCTGGAGGCGGACCTGGAGCGGGCGCTGGCGGCGGCGAGGGCCGCGGGGCTGAAGCCCGCGGCCCTCATGCCCCAGCTCAAGGCCGCCGGGCTGGCGTAGGACGGTCTCCGGCGAGCCCTCCCGGGTGCCGGCCTACAGCTCGCGGTGGACCTTCGTGTTCGACGCCTGGGCGCGGGGGCGGACCACCAGCAGGTCGATGTTGACGTGGCTGGGGCGGGTGACCGCCCAGGTGATGGTGTCGGCCACGTCGTCGGCGGACAGCGGTTCGGCGACGCCCGCGTACACCTTCGCCGCCTTGTCCGCGTCACCGCGGAAGCGGGTGGTGGCGAACTCCTCGGTCTTGACCATGCCCGGCGCGATCTCGATCACGCGGACCGGCTGGCCGACGATCTCCAGGCGGAGGGTCTCGGCCAGTACGCGGGCGCCGTTCTTCGCGGCGACGTAGCCCCCGCCGCCCTCGTACGCGGAGTGCCCCGCGGTCGAGGACAGGACGACGACCGTGCCGTCACCGGAGGCGGTCAGGGCCGGGAGCAGTGCCTGGGTGATGTTGAGCGTGCCGATGACGTTGACCTCGTACATCGTGCGCCAGTCGGCCGGGTCGCCGGTGGCGACCGGCTCGGCGCCGATGGCCCCGCCCGCGTTGTTGACCAGGACGTCGCAGCGCTCCAGGGAGGCGGAGAAGGCGTCGACGGCGGCGCGGTCGGTCACGTCCAGGGGGTGGGCGGAGGCCCGGTGCCCGGCTGCGGTGATCTCGGCGGCGAGCTGCTCGATGCGGTCCTTGCGACGGGCGGTCAGCACCACGTGGTATCCGGCGCCTGCGAGCTGCCGCGCGGTGGCCGCGCCGATTCCGCTGCTCGCCCCGGTGACGACTGCGATGCGGGGGATCATGGGAGCGCTCCTCGTTCGGGTGATCGATACTCGGCCAGCATAGGCACCTCGCCGAGGCGGCCCGCGGAGGTGGCCGGTCGCCCGGCGGCCGCAGGCTCAGCGCCCCCGCGGGGCGTACATGATCAGGGCCATTCCGGCCAGGCAGACCAGTGCTCCGGCGATGTCCCAGCGGTCGGGGCGGTAGCCGTCGGCGACCATGCCCCAGGCGATGGATCCGGCCACGAAGACCCCGCCGTAGGCCGCGAGGACCCGGGCGAAGTCGCCGTCGGGCTGGAGGGTGGCGACGAAGCCGTAGAGGCCGAGGGCGATGACCCCGGCGCCGACCCAGATCCACCCCTTGTGCTCGCGCACCCCCTGCCAGACGAGCCAGGCACCGCCGATCTCCAGGAATGCGGCGAGGGCGAACAGGGACACGGAGCGGACGATCACCATGCGGGCAACCCTCGCACGACCGGGCGGCGGCCCGGGCCGGGGCGGCCCCCGCAGATGGCGGGGAGACGCGCCCTCGTTCGTGTGATGGTCCGACCGGCGGGTGGTGCGGGTGGCTAGCGTCCGCGCACGGAGGTGGTGACGGTGTCGGTGCGCGGTGGCGTCGTACGAAGCGTGGTGGCCCTGGGTGTGTCCCTGACCCTGGCGCTGACCCTGGGCCTGTCCCTGGGGGCGGCCCCGGCCGGGGCGGTGGGAACGCCCGGAACGGCGGGGTCGGCGGGTGTGCCGGGGACGGGCCCGTGGTCGGCGGGCCAGCCGGGGGCGGCCGGACCGGCGGGCGAGCCCGAGGCCGATCTGGCTTACCACGGGCGGGTGAGCCTGTCCGGCGGTCGGCTCGCTGTCTGGGTGGTCCCGCAGAACCTCGGGCCCACCCCCCTCGCCAACACCACTCTGCGGCTGCGCCTCTCGGCCGACCTCGCCGACCGGCAGGAGCTGGCCGAGGGCTGCGCCCGGGCCGGTCAGCGCGAGGTGATGTGCGAGACGGGGGCCCTGCCCGCGCGGGGGCAGGGCCGCCACATCGGGCTGCGGCTGCTGCTCAAGGAGCCGGAGCCGGAGGTGGTGCTGCGGGTGGACACCTGGTGGAACGGCGGCGCGACCGACCGGGACCACACCAACGACCAGCACGCGGTGCTGGCGCTGGACACCGGCGACACCTACTCCTTCTGACGTTCTCCCTGCTCTCCCTGCTCTCCCTGCTCCCCCTGTTCCTCCCGCTCCTCCTTCGGCAGCTTCTGTGAGACCGGTCCCTTGCGGGGCGTGAGGAGCCAGGCGGACACGGCCCGGGACACCTCGGCCGGGGTGGGCGCGGGGGCGGACCAGGCGACGTAACCGTCGGGGCGTACGAGCACGCACGCGGTACGTCCCGACGTGCGCCAGGAGGCGCGGGCGAGCCCCGTCTCCGGCGCGGCGGGGGCGAAGTCCCGCCCCGGCGGGGTGATCAGGACGAAGTCGCCCGCGCGCAGCAGCTCGTACAGCCTGCCCTCGCGCAGGACGGCGTCGGGCGCGCGGTGGCCCGCGGGCCGGGCGTGGCCGGGCGGCGCGGGGTAGGCGATGTCGATCCCGGAGACCATGCCGAGCACGCGGCGCTGGGCGGGGCGGATCCGGCCCAGCAGCGCGGCTCCGAGGCCGCGGGCCGCGCGCCGGGCGGGCGAGGAGACCATCGCGATCCGGGTGAGGGCGCCGCTGCCGCGCAGGACGAGGCGGCCGACGGGGTGGCGTTCGTCCTGGTAGCTGTCGAGCAGGGCCTCGGGGTCGGGGGCGCGGCCGAGGAGGGCGGCGGCGAGTTTCCAGGAGAGGTTGGCGGCGTCCTGGAGGCCGGTGTTCATGCCCTGGCCGCCCGCGGGGGAGTGCACGTGGGCGGCGTCCCCGGCGAGGAAGACACGGCCCGCGCGGTAGTGCGGGACCTGGCGTTCGTCGGCGTGGAAGCGGGAGATCCAGCGGGCGTCGTGCATGCCGTGGTCGGTGCCGAGGGCGGTGCGGGTGACGGCGCGCAGCTCGCCGAGGTCGACGGGGTCGCTGTCGCGGGCGCGGCTGTCGCGGTGCCAGGCGATGGCCCGGTACCAGCCGTCGCCGAAGGGGACGAGGAAGGCGAAGGCCGGGCCCTTGCTGTCGACGGCGAGCAGGTCCTCGGGCGCGTCCCGCAGGCGTACGTCGGCCAGCACCATGGAGCTGACCACGGCCTGGCCGGGGAAGGGCAGGCCGAGTTCGCGGCGGACGGTGGAGCGGACGCCGTCGGCGCCGACGACGTGGCGGGCGTGCAGGGTCGCGGGCTCGGGGGTGCGGAGGTCGAGGGTGACGGTGTCCTGGTCCTGGTGGAGTGCGATCAGCTCATGGTCGTACCGGATGTCCACCCCTGTGGACAACGCGCGACGCTCCAGCAGTCTTTCCGTCTCAAATTGGGGGGTGATCAGAACGAACGGGAAGCGGGTGGGCAGCATGCCGAGGGAGAGGGTGAGTCCGCTGAAGAGGCGGAGGTCGCGGACCGGGCTGCCGGTGGCGACGAGTTCGTCGGCGAGGCCGCGCGCGTCCAGGAGTTCCAGGGTGCGGGCGTGGACGGCGAAGGCACGGGTGAGGTTCGCGGCGGTCCGCGGACGGCGCTCGATGAGGGTGACGGTCAGTCCGGCGGCGGCGAGGTCCCCGGCGATCAGGAGACCGGTGGGGCCCGCGCCGACGACGGCGACGTCCACGACAGATTCGGGCACGGAGGCTGGGGCTGTCATGGTGGAGAAGTCTGCCCGCCCCGGAGGCGCGTTACGCGGTGACGCCGCCGCCGAATTCGGCCAACGCCTCGCTGACGATCAGCTCCAGGTGGGCGTGGTGCGCGCCCCGCCAGTACACGCGTTCGCAGGCGCCGCACTGTGCGAACACGTCGTAGGAGCGCTGCGTGCCGTTCTCCAGCAGGTCGCCCACGCTGTCCTTGTCGGCCTCGCGGAGCGTGCCGTTGCAGGCGGTGCACCGGGTCCAGGGGGTGAGGGCGGGCGCGAACCGGCCGAGGATGTCGCGCAGTTGCTCGCGGGGGCTGTCGCTGTAGACATAGGCACCGGCCCAGATCTCGCGGCGGCGCAGCAGGCCCCGGTCACGGGAGAGCAGGACGCGCCGTTCGGCGGCGGAGCGGGTGGCGAGCGCGGGGTCGCCGATGTCCTCGTTCTCGTAGGCGGTGTCGACGCCGAGCAGCCGCATCCGGCGGGCGAGGGTGCCGAGGTGGACGTCGAGGAGGAAGCGGAGCGGGGCGCCGGGGACCGGCTGGGGGCGGTCGACCGCGAACACTTCGACGGACTGGCCCCCTCGGGGCACATACGACACGGGCTGCTCACGGCCGTCCACGAGCAGTCGGCCGACCTCGGTGAGCGGGACGCCGACCGACTCGACGACGTGGCCGAGGCTGGAGGTGCCGTCGATGGTGGTGGGCACGTGTGCGGCGCGCTTGCTGGGCGCCGTGAAGACGTGCAGCTCGGGGGCGAGGGTGAGATCGATGTCCGGTCCGTTCACGGAGCCCAGCATGCCAGCTCGGGGCGGGGCGGCGAAGAACAATTACCCGCCCGTGGCGACGGCCTGGCCGTGTGCCGCGCGGTGGCCGCTGACCTGGCCGAAGTGACCGGTGCCGGGCGCGGGGGGCGAGACCCGTGACGAGTCCGCGCTGCCCGTGCGGGTGGGCGCGGACCCCCGCCCAGGAGGCGGCGCCCGAGGCGCCCGAGGCGCCGGTCGGGTCCTGGGCGCCCGTCCGCCGCGCGCCGTCCGGGCCCGTCGGGCCCGTCGGGTCCCCCGGGGGCGGTCGGGCCCTGGGCACGCGCCGCCGCGCGGCGGACGGCGCCCCGGGCTGTCG
>NZ_JASISO010000060.1 GCF_030063135.1 Streptomyces sp. G-G2 | reverse complement strand
TCCCCCCCCCCCCCCCGACACGTTTCACCCACCCGGCCCCTCAAGCCCCGAATGCCCGGCCCCGCCAAGCCCGGCTGCGGAGGCCGGGTTGCGGCTTCGCCGCGAGGCCTTTGGCTTCGCGGCGCAGCCCCGCCCCGCCTCATCCCCGCCGCAGGATGCGGACGTCTCCGCCGTCCGGTTCGCCCGCTACGGCGAACAGCTCGGGACGGGCATGGGTGCCCGCCACCCACCAGTCGTAGGTGCCGCCGCACGTGGGAAGGGTCAGTTCGACGCCGTCGCGCAGGAAGGCGCCCCCCTTGTGGCCCGAGGAGCCCTTCCGCCGGAATTCCCACGTACCCGTGCCCGAGCAGTACCCGACCTCGGCGTCCACCCAGGTCCGTGCCTCTGGCAGCCGCCGCGCCACCGCGACTCCGTCCGCGCGCAGCTCCAGGCGCACCCCCTCGACGCCGGACCACTGGGCGACGTACTCCGCGCGTTCCATCCTGGGCGGCTGGTACGTGTTCAGCAGACCGGCCTTCGCTGCGATGATCCCGCCCCCGAAGACCGCCAGCAGTCCGAAGCCCAGGGCCCAGCCCGTGTGCCGCATGACCCGGACCCCCGACAGGTCCCGCAGGACCGCCAGCCCCGCGACCGCCAGCGGGGGCGCGCCGCAGGCGACGACCCAGGCGCAGGCCTGGAGGTAGGGGATGCCCATGGCCAGGGCGACGGGCCAGGCGTAGGCGGCCGACACCGCGAGCCCGCACGCCGCCGCCCACCACGCGCCCCCCAGCGGCGTCCGGCGCGCGGCCCGCCGGGCCAGGGACCCCACCAGCAGGCTGAACAGCCCACCGTGCAGCACCCCCAGGCCCATCAGGACGAACGGGCCGCAGCAGCAGAGGAAGACAGCCCCGGACGCACCGCCGACTCCGGATTCGTAGCTGTCCCGGGTGCTGTCGGTGACGAGGTACCAGAGCCCCAGGAGCAGGAACTGCACGCCCGCCACCGAGCCCCCGCCCAGTGCCAACTGCTCCACGCGCCGCGCCTTCGCCGCAGTCGCGGCGGCCGCCCCGATCGCGGCCGAGGACGCCGCGTGGTACGCCGCCCAGTGGGCCGCCCACCGCGCCGCGCCCTCGTCCGGCGCCCCACCCGGACCAGCGCCCGCGCCAGGGTCCGAGTCACCGCCCGAGCCGCCGCCCGGACCACCGCCCGCCGCCTCTTCCCTCACTCCGAGCCCCCCGCTCCCCAATTGAACGCGTTCAATCGACCCGGACCCTACACCCCCCGTCCGCCGCCGCCCCGCGCCCCTTCCCATCTGACATACCGTCAGGTTGAATCGGTTCCGTGATGGGACACGCAGGGATGGCGGCCACCGTCGTCCGATACCTCAGGTCCACCGGTCAGCCCGGATCCGCCAGCGCAGCCGCCGCCACGGCCACGGCCGCCGCCGAAACGGTCGACGCGCACCCGCGTCCCGAACTGCGGGCCGTCGGCGACGACGAGCGCGCACCCATCGACCCGGCCGAGTTCCGGTCCGTCATGGGGAACTTCGCGAGCGGGGTCACGATCATCACCGCCCCCGCCGCCGAGGGCGAGGACGCACCGGCCGGCTTCGCCTGCCAGTCCTTCGCCTCGCTGTCCCTGGACCCGCCGCTCGTGACGTTCATGGTGGCCCGTACGTCGACCACCTGGCCCCGGATCGCCCGCGCCGGGGTGTTCTGCGTCAACATCCTGGGCGCCGAACAGGGGCTCCTGTGCCGGGCCTTCGCCGTCAGCGGCGCCGACAAGTTCGCGGGGGTCGGCCACACCCCGGCCCCCATCACCGGATCGCCGCAGCTGGACGCCGTACCGGCGTGGATCGACTGCCGCATCCACGCCGTGCACACGGGCGGCGACCACCTGATCGTCGTCGGCCGCGTCGAGGCGATGGGCGCGGCGGGCGAGGACGGCCCGCTCCTCTTCCACAAGGGGAAGTTCGGCCGCCTCGGCGACTGACGGCCGGGCGGGGGACGAACCCCCACCCGGCCGTCCGGCCGGCGGATCAGGAACCCCCGAGGCCCGGCGACCCGAAGGTCAGAACGTCAGCACCCCCCGCGCCACCCGCCCGTGGTGGGCGTCGTCCGCCGCCTTCGCGAAGTCCTCGACCGGGTACGTCCTGGTGACCAGCTCGTCCAGCAGCAGCTTCCCCTGCCGGTACAGCTCCGCGTACAGCGCGATGTCCCGCTGGGGCCGGGACGAACCGTAGCGGCAGCCCATGACCGTCTTGTCGAGGTACATGGACGACACCAGGAACGACGCCTCCTCCTTGAACCCCGGCACGCCCAGCAGGATCGCCTGCCCGTGCCGGTCCAGGAGGTCGATCGCCTGGCGGATCAGCTTCACGTTGCCCACGCACTCGAAGGCGTGGTCCGCGCCCGTCGGGAGGATCTCGCGGACCGCCGCCGAGGAGTCCGCCACCGCCGACGCGTCGATGAAGTGCGTGGCCCCGAACTGCCGGGCCACCGATTCCTTCGCCGGGTTCGCGTCGACCGCCACGATCGTGGTGGCGCCCGCGATCCGGGCGCCCTGGAGGACGTTCAGGCCGATGCCTCCCGTGCCGATGACGACCACCGACTCGCCCCGGTCCACCGTGGCCCGGTTCAGGACGGCCCCCACGCCCGTCAGGACCCCGCAGCCGATCAGCGCGGCCGAGGCGAAGGGGATGTCCTTCGGGATCTTCACGGCCTGGACGGCCCTGACGATCGTCCGTTCCGCGAACGCCGAGTTGGACGCGAACTGGTACAGCGGCTCACCGCCCCGCGAGAACGGCCGGCCCGGCATCCCGATCGCCTTGCGGCACATCGTCGGCCGCCCCCGGTCGCAGTCCGCGCACGCCCCGCAGTTCGCGAGGGTGGAGAGCGAGACGTGGTCACCGGGCACGACGTGCGTGACCCCGGCGCCCACCGCCTCCACCACGCCCGCGCCCTCGTGTCCCAGGACCACCGGCGGCGGGAACGGGATCGTCCCGTCGATCACCGACAGGTCGCTGTGGCACAGCCCGGCCGCCGCGATCGCGACGAGCACCTCCCCCGGCCCGGGATCGCGTATCTCCAGGTCGTCGACCACCTGGGCCTGCTTGCCGTCGAAAACGACGCCTCTCACCTGGACTCCTTAGGCAGGCCGAGCACGCGCTCGGCGATGATGTTGCGCTGGATCTCGTCCGAACCGCCGTAGATCGTGTCGGCGCGGGTGAACAGGAACAGCCGCTGCTCCTCGTCGAGGCCCAGCTCGTACGGGATCCCGGGCGCCCACGCGCCCGGCCCGGCCGTGGCCGCCGCGCCCCGGACCGCCACCGCCAGCTCACCGAGCCGCCGGTGCCAGCCGCCCCACAGCAGCTTCGCCACGCTGGGCGCGCCCGGGTCCCCGGCCGCGCCCAGGGTCCGCAGCGCGTTCCACCGCATGGTGCGCAGCTCCGCCCACTGGCCCACCAGCCGGTCACGCAGCACCGGGTCAGCGGCCTGTGGGGAGGCGACGTAGGCGCCCACGACCCGTTCCAGTTCGGCGGCGAAGCCGATCTGCTGGACCAGGGTGGAGACGCCGCGCTCCAGGGCGAGGAGGCCCATGGCGACGGACCAGCCCTCGCCTTCGGCGCCGACGGTCTCGGCGGCGACGGCGCCGTCGAAGAAGACCTCGTTGAACTCCGCCGTCCCCGACATCTGCCGGATGGGGCGGACCTCGACCAGGCCCGGCTGGTCCATCGGTACGAGGAGGAAGGACAGCCCGTGGTGGCGCCGCGAGCCCGGGGTGGTGCGGGCCAGGACGAAGCACCAGTCGGCGTCCTGGGCCAGCGAGGTCCAGATCTTCTGGCCGGTGACCCGGTAGCGGCCGTCCGCCGGGTCGCGGACGGCCGTGGTGCGGATGCCCGCGAGGTCGGAGCCCGCGCCGGGTTCGCTGTAGCCCTGGCACCAGAGCTCCTCGCCGCGCGCGATGCCGGGCAGGAAGCGGTCCCGCTGCTCCTGGGTCCCGTAGGCGATGAGGGTGGGCGCGAGGAGGTTCTCGCCGATGTGGCCGACCCGGCCGGGCGCGCGCAGCGCCGCGTACTCCTCGGCCCACACCACCTGGCCGGTGAGGGAGAGCCGCTGCTGGCCGTAGGCCCCCGCGGGCACCTCCCAGCCCTGGCCGATCCAGCCGCCCCGGCCCAGTTCGCGTTCCCAGGCGCGCCGGCCGTCCACTCCCTCGTGTTCGCTGCCGGGTCCGCCGAGGCCGCGCGCCTCGGCGTACGGTCCCGCGAGGCGCCCGGTGAGCCATTGGCGGGCCTTCGCCCGTAGGTCCTCGTCCGCCGCCCCGAAGCCGAAGTCCATGCGAACTCCTATGCGTTGGGGCGGTCCTTGGCGGCCGCCGCCTTGGCCATGGCCGCCAGCTGCGCCAGCAGGGGCATGGGGTCGGTGCCGACCGTCCCCGGGAGGAAGTCGGCGATCTTCTCGGGGGTCCAGGGCCCCTCGGCGTACCCGGCGCGCAGTTCGCGCGGCTGCGCCCAGACGGCGATCTTGGGTCCGGCGACCGTGTAGACCTGCCCGGTGATCTTCTCTCCGTCGACGGCGACGGCCCGGTCGCTGAGCAGGTAGGTGACCAGCGCCGCCACGTCCTCGGGTTCGCCGATCTCCTTGAGTTCCATCGGTACGTTCGCCGACATCCGGGTCCGGGCGACCGGCGCGACGGCGTTGGCGGTGACCCCGTACCGGTTGAGGCCGAGGGCGGCGGAGCGCACCAGCGAGATGATCCCGCCCTTGGCGGCGCTGTAGTTGGCCTGGGCCACGGAGCCCTGGTGGTTGCCGCTGGTGAAGCCGATGAGGGTGCCGGAGCCCTGTTTGCGCATGACCGCCGAGGCGGCCCGGAAGACGGTGAAAGTGCCCTTGAGGTGGGTGGCGACGACGGGGTCCCACTCCTCCTCGGACATGTTGAAGAGCATCCGTTCGCGCAGGATGCCCGCGACGCACACGACGCCGTCGATCCGGCCGTAGCGGGCGAGCGCGGTGTCCACGACGCGCTGGCCGCCCGCCATGGTCGAGATGTCGTCGGCGACGGCGACGGCCTCCCCGCCCGCCGCGAGGATCTCCTTCACCACGCCGTCGGCTATCTCGCTGGTGGGCTCGCCGCCCTCGATGCCGACGCCGTAGTCGTTGACGACGACCTTGGCGCCTTCGGCGGCGGCCGCGAGTGCGACGGCCCGCCCGATGCCCCGGCCCGCGCCCGTGACGGCGACGACCTTGCCTGCCACGAAGTTCCCCATGCCCGGCCCCTTCCCGCTGTTTCTGACGGACCGTTAGATTCTAGGGGCAGCCGGACGCACCAGCACAAGCCCCAGTCCATAAGGAGTGAGCGAACCCATGGGCCTGCCCGCCGAGTTCCACGACATCGCCAAGCGCGTCAACAACTGGGGCCGTTGGGGAGCCGCCGACGAGATCGGCACCCTGAACCTGATCACCGACGAGGTCGTACGCGCGGCAGCGGGCGAGATCCGCACCGGCCGCCGGATCCCGCTCGCCCTCCCCCTCAAGGAGGACGGCGTCCAGGCGGGCCTGATCCCGGGCCGGGTCAATCCGCTGCACACGATGGTGCAGATCAACCAGGAGCTGTTCGGCCCCGGCACGGTCGCGTGCAGCGACGACGCCGTGACGATGGGCCTGCAGTGCGCCACCCACTGGGACGCCCTGACGCACGTCTCACACTCGGGGAAGATCTACAACGGCCGCCCCGCCGACAGCATCACCGCGCACTCCCGCGCCCAGTTCAGCGGCATCGAGAAGGCGGGCCACATCGTCTCGCGCGGGATCCTGCTGGACGTGGCCCGCACCAAGGGCCTGGACCGGCTGCCCGGCGGGCACGCCGTGACCCCGGAAGACCTCGCGGAGGCCGAGGAGTTCGGCGGGGTCACCGTCCGGCCCGGCGACATCGTGCTCGTGCGCACCGGGCAGATGCAGGTCTACCTGGCGGGCGACAAGCACGGCTACGGCTACCCCTCGCCCGGGCTGTCCGTCCGTACGCCCGCCTGGTTCCACGCCCGGGACGTCGCGGCCGTCGCCAACGACACCCTCACCTTTGAGATCTTCCCGCCGGAGATCGAGAACCTGTGGCTGCCGGTGCACGCGCTGGACCTGGTCGAGATGGGCATGCACCAGGGCCAGAACTGGAATCTCGAAAAGTTGTCCACAGCCTGTGGAGAAGAAAACAGGTATTCCTTCCTGCTCTCCGCGATGCCGGAACCCTTCGTCGGCGGCGTGGGCACCCCGGTCGCGCCGGTGGCCGTCCTCTGACCGGGGCGCGGGGCGCTCTTTTGGGGGTGGCGGCGCGCGTTCGTGCACGCCCCGAGCGCCGCACGGCAGCCGCCACCCCGCGACCCGCACTCGTCAAGGTCAGCCCTTGGCGTCCCCTCGCGACGAATCGCTCCCCCCAAGGGTGATCAATGCATGACGGTCCGTCAACACCTCTTTAGAGGGACACGCGCGGTTCCCGGGCCGGGGCACATCTTTCGGGCACGTCGTCCGCGTCCTTGCCGATGCAGTCGATCTCGCACCAGATCCGCTTGCCCGCGCCCTCGCGCTGCCAGCCCCAGCGGTCCGCGAGGCCGTCCACCAGCTCCAGGCCGCGCCCGTTGGTGTCGCCCCCCTCGGCGTGCCGGGGGGCGGGCGGCCGGTCGCTCGCGTCGGCCACCTCCACCCGGACCCCGGGGCCGCCGAAGAGCATCCGCAGCACGGCCGGACAGCCGGTGTGCACCACGGCGTTGGTGACCAGCTCGGAAATCAGCAGGACCAGGGTCTCCGCGAGCGGCTCGTCATCCCCTATGCCGCATCCGGCCAGGCGGGACCGGGCCCACCTGCGCGCTCGGCCGACCTCTGCGGGATCCGGCCCGACCTCAAGCTGAACCTGAAGCACCTGCACCGCTCACACCACCCGAACCGGCGGACACATCGCCTCGCGACAGTACGGGATCACGGACCGTGATCCCCTTGCGGAGCAGCATGGTTGACATACAGTCACCACAACAAGCGCTTCGGGCATATTCCAGCGCGAAGGAGTAGGCGTGCTGCATACTGTGCGACGCCCGCGCCGCTCAACCGCTCGCATTCGTCGGAGCGTACCGGAGCCGACCGGCGACTCCGGTCCGTAATGAGGCGGGCGAAGGACACAAACCGATATCAACTCTCCGTAATCGGACATGCGTCCTGCGTTGTCCCACCCGTTACAGCGCGCGCCCCAACGGCGCGCGGGACGCGGCCCCGCTCGGGCACCGCCCGTTCGGCGCGGACCGTTCGGGCACGGCCCGCTCAGGCGGAACCCGCGAGCAGCTCCGCCGCGAGCACCTCCTCCGCCTGCGCGGCCGTCCGCCACTGCTCCGCCCGCACCCACGCCCGCTTCAGGTGCAGGTGCACGTCCGCCTCCCAGGTGAACCCCATCCCGCCGTGCACCTGAAGGCAGTCCCGCGCATTGCGTACGGCGGCCTCGTCGGCCAGCAGCTTGGCACCCGCGATCTCACCGGGCGCGCCCGTCACCGCCGCCGCGTAGACCGCCGTACGGGCCACCTCGCCGCGGACCAGCATCCCCGCGCACAGGTGCTTGACCGCCTGGAAGGCCCCGACCGGCTGTCCGAACTGCTCGCGCTCCTTCGCGTACCGCACCGCCAGCTCGGTGGTCCGCAGCGCGCTGCCCAACTGGAGCGCGGCCGTCAGCAGCGCCCCCTCGTCCCGCAGGGCCTCCGGGACGGCGCCGGGCCCCGCGGCCCGGTACAGCGGGGTCAGCGGATCCACGGAGCGCACCGGGACCCCCTCCGGGACCCCGTCCATCCCCAGCACCGCGTCCGCCCCGCCCAGGTGCGCGACGAACGGCCCCCCGAGGTCGAAGGCCGTCACCACCGCCGTCCCCCGCGCCGCGCCCGGCACCACCCCGGCCGCCAGGTGCGTGGCCACCAGCGGGCCCGGCAGCAGCACCCGCCCGGCCTCCTCGAAGACCAGCACCGCCTCCGCGAGCCCGAGGCCGGTCCCGCCCTCCTCCTCCGGCAGCCGCAGCGCGAAGAACCCGGCCTCACCCAGCTCCCGCCACAGCCCCCGGTCCACGCCCCGGTCCACGCCTTCGCCCCGGTCCACGGAAGCCCTTAGCGCCGCGCGCCCGTACCGGCCCTCCAGCAGGGCCCGTACGCCGCCGCGCAGGTCCCGCTGGTCCTCGGTCAGCTGGAAGTCCACCGCCCTCACCGGCCCTTCGGAAGGCCGAGGATCCGCTCGGCGACGATGTTGCGCTGGATCTGCGAGGTCCCGGCCGCGATCGTGTACGAGAGGGACGACAGCCGGTCCAGGGTCCACTCCTCGTCCAGCGACAGCGCCCCGCCCGCCGCTCCCAGCACCTCGGCCGCCAGGTCGTACAGCTCCTGGCGCGCGTGCGAGTAGCGCAGCTTGAAGACGGAGCCGCCCGTGCCGGGGACCCCGCCGGAGCGGCCGGCCTCGCTCACGTTCCACTGGGTCAGCCGCCACAGGGCGCCGAACTCCCCGTGCAGCCGCCCCAGTCCGCGCCGCAGCACCGGATCGTCCCAGCGCCCGTTGGCCTTCGCGGTACGGGCCAGCGCGGCCAGGGTGCGGCGGCAGGCGACGACCTCGCCCACGAAGGCGGTGCCCCGCTCGAAGGACAGGGTGACCATGGTGACGCGCCAGCCGTCGTTCTCGGCGCCGACCCGGTTGCCCACGGGAACCCGTACCTCGTCCAGGAACATCTCCGCGAACTCGGTCGATCCCGCGAGGGTGCGCAGCGGCCGCACCGTCACCCCGGGCGCGTCCATCGGCATCGCCAGCCAGGAGATCCCGCGGTGCTTGGGCACGCTCGCGCTCACCGGGTCGGTCCGTACGAGCAGCTCGCACCAGTCGGCGACCTCCGCGTGCGAGGTCCAGATCTTCGAACCGGTGATCACGTACTCGTCCCCGTCGCGCACCGCCTTGGTGCGCAGGGCGGCCAGGTCCGAGCCGGCGCCCGGCTCGCTGAACCCCTGGCACCACACCTCGTCCCCGCGCAGCACGGGCGGCAGCCAGCGCGCCCGCTGCTCGGGGGTGCCCTCGGCGGCGATGGTGGGCCCGGCGTGCAGCAGGCCGACGAAGTTGGCCCCGACGTACGGCGCCCCGGCCCGCTCGGTCTCCTCCAGGAAGATCAGGTGCTGGGTCGGGGTGGCGCCGCGCCCGCCCGCGTCGGCGGGCCAGTGCAGTCCGGCGTACCCGGCGTCGTAGAGCCGCCGCTGCCAGCCGAGGTCGTAGGCGCGGCGGCCCGGCCAGTCGTCCGGGGAGGGCTTGGGGGGCAGCTCGGGCAGAGCCTTGCCGAGCCAGGTGCGCAGCCGGGCCCGGAACTCCTCTTCCTCCTCGGTGTAGGTGAGGTCCACCGCGGCTACCGCCCCGCCGGGCGCCGGTCGCGGTCGAAGTCGAGACCCAGCATCCGGATGGCGTTCCCGCGCATCAGTTTGTACACGGTCTCCTCGTCCAGCCCCTTGACGTGGTCGAGGGCGACCTCCTTGGTGTGCGGGAAGGTCGAGTCCACGTGCGGGTAGTCGGTCTCGAAGGTGGCGTTGTCGCGGCCGACGACGTCGAGCGAGGCGATGCCGTGCTTGTCGCGGAAGAAGCAGCAGAACATCTGCCGGTAGTAGTAGGTGGAGGGCGGCTCGGGGATCAGGTCGCGGACGCCGCCCCAGGCGCGGTGCTCGCACCACACGTCGTCGGCGCGTTCCAGGGCGTAGGGGATCCAGCCCATCTGACCCTCGCTGTAGGCGAGTTTGAGGGTGGGGAACTTGACGAGGACCCCGGAGAAGAGGAAGTCCATCATCGAGGCCATCGCGTTGTTGAAGCTGAGCGAGGCCTGGACGGCGGGCGGCGCGTCGGGGGAGGCCGCGGGCATCTGGGAGCTGGACCCGATGTGCATGTTGACGACGGTGCCGGTCTCCTGGCAGGCGGCGAAGAAGGGGTCCCAGTAGCCGGAGTGGATGGACGGCAGCCCGAGGTGGGTGGGGATCTCGGAGAAGGTGACGGCGCGCACCCCGCGGGCGGCGTTGCGGTGGATCTCGGCGACGGCGAGGCCGATGTCCCACAGCGGGATGATGCAGAGCGGGATCAGCCGGCCGCCGCTGTCGCCGCACCATTCCTCCACCATCCAGTCGTTGTAGGCGCGGACGCAGGCCAGGGCCACTTCCTTGTCGTGGGCCTCGGCGAAGGTCTGCCCGCAGAAGCGGGGGAAGGTCGGAAAGCACAGGGAGGCCTCGACGTGGTTGAGGTCCATGTCGAGGAGACGCGCCTTGGGGTCCCAGCAGCCGCGCCGCATCTCGGCGCGCGTGATGCCTTCGAGGGTCATGTCGTCGCGGTCGAAGCCGACGGCGGCGATGTTGCGCTTGTACGGGAACTTGAGGTCCTCGTAGATCCACCAGTCGGTGGGCGGCCCGTCCGGGTCCATGGTGATCACGTACTTGCCGCCGGTGTAGGCGAGTTCTCCGATGCCCGCGGTGAGCGGCTTGGGGCCGCGGTCGCGGTACTTGGCGGGCAGCCACCTGTCGAAGAGGTGCGGGGGCTCGATCACGTGGTCGTCGACGCTGATGATCCGGGGCAGTTCCATGGTCCGGTTCCCCTCGCTGGCCTTGGGTCGTAGATCTGATGGGTCGTCAGAAACAAGCTAGCCTCGGCACCCCTGGACCGACAAGCGGCGTGGGCCTACGCTCTCGGTCGTATCTGACGGATGGTCAGATATGACCGGACAGAGCAGCCGTACCGGGGAGGCCGGGAATGACGCACGACACCGCGAACGCCACGGCGAACGACACGGCGAGCACCATCGCGAGGCGGGCCGCGACGGACACCGCGCGGGAGCTGGAGCAGTCCCCCACCCTCTGGGAGCTGATCACCCGCCGGGCCGCCCTCACCCCCGACGCCCCCGTCCTCGTCGAGGCCGCCCAGCGCCCCGCGGACGACCGGACCCTGACCTTCGGCGCCCTGCGCGACCGCGCCGAACGCGTCGCCGCCGGGCTGCACGGGATGGGCGTACGCCCCGGCACGGTCGTCGCCTGGCAGCTGCCCACCCGGATCGAGACGGTCCTGCTGTCCGTCGCCCTGGCCCGGATCGGCGCCGTACAGTCCCCCGTCATCCCCTTCTACCGGGACCGCGAGGTCGGCTTCGCGCTGCGCGAGTCCAAGGCCGAGTTCTTCGCCGTCCCCGGCGTGTGGCGCGGGTACGACCACACCGCGATGGCCGAACGTCTGGACGCCCGGGGCGTGTTCGAGGTGTACGAGGAGTCCGGGCTGCCCGACGGCGACCCGGCCGTACTCCCCCCGGCGCCCACCGACGGCACCGGTGTCCGGTGGATCTACTGGACCTCCGGCACCACCTCCGACCCCAAGGGCGTCCTGCACACCGACCGCTCCCTCATCGCGGGCGGCTCCTGCCTCGCCCACGCCCTGCGCCTGGGCCCGGACGACATCGGCTCGATGGCCTTCCCCTTCGCGCACATAGCGGGGCCCGACTACACGGTGATGCTGCTGCTGTACGGGTTCCCCGCGGTGCTCTTCGAGAAGTTCGCGATGCCGGACGCACTGGCCGGATACCGGCGCCACCGGGTCACCGTCGCGGGCGGCTCCACCGCCTTCTACTCGATGTTCCTGACCGAGCAGCGCAAGGCCCCCGGCGTCCCGCTGATCCCCACCCTGCGGCTCCTGGCGGGCGGCGGCGCGCCCAAACCGCCGGAGCTCTACCACGCGGTGGTCCGCGAACTGGGCTGCCAGCTGACCCACGGCTACGGCATGACCGAGGTACCCATGATCACCATGGGCTCACCGCTGGACACCCCCGAGAACCTCGCCACCACCGAGGGCCGCCCGCCCGCGGGCATGTCCATCCGCGTCACCGCCCCGGACGGCACCCCGCTGCCCGCCGGCACCGACGGCGAGGTCCGGCTGCGCGGCGAGGCGGTCTGCCAGGGCTACCTGGACCGCGACCAGTCCGCCGAGGTCTTCGACGCGGACGGCTACCTGGTCACCGGCGACCTCGGCCACCTCACGCCCGACGGCTACCTCGTCCTGACCGGCCGCGCCAAGGACGTGATCATCCGCAAGGGCGAGAACATCTCCGCGAAGGAGATCGAGGACCTGACCCACCGGCTCCCGGGCATCGCGGACGTGGCCGTCATCGGCCTCCCCGACCCGGAGCGCGGCGAACGCGTCTGCGCGGTCGTCGAACAGCCCCCCGGCGCCCACCCGCTGACCCTCCCCGACCTCACGGCCCACCTGCGGGCCCAGGGCCTGGCCACCCACAAACTCCCCGAGCAGCTGGAGCTGGTGGACTCCCTCCCCCGCAACGACGCCCTGCGCAAGGTCCTGAAGTACAAGCTCCGCGAGCGCTACGCGTAGCCGCGGCCGATCCGCTCCCGCGCGGTGCGGGCCGGCCGACCGCTCGTGCGCGGGGCGGCCGGCTGCCCCGCGCTCGCGAAGGCGCCCGTCCCGCGCGCACGAGGACGGTCGCCGCTCAGGCGTCCGGGGCCGCCACTCCGCAGTAGCCCGCGAAGGCGGCGAGGACCTCGTCCTCGGAGATCCGGCCGTCGCCGTCGGTGTCCAGGGCCGCCGCCACGGTCGTGGCCAGGTCCGGGGCCGTTCCCAGCACCCGCAGCACGCGCGCCGCGGCCGACGGCGTGGTCCCGGCGCCGGGCTCGTCGGCGGAGTCGGCGGCGACCGCGATCACGGCGTGGAGGAAGGGACGTGCGATCTCGGCGAACCGGAGCGGGCTGTCGCGCAGTCGTTTGGCCGCTCCGGTGATGAACTCCTCGCGGGTCACCCGCTGGTCGCCGTCGACGTCCGCGATCCCGGCCATGCCCTGCCAGAAGGCCTCGGCGCCGTTGAAGACGGCCTGGCCCTTGTCCGAGCGTGCTGTGGTACCGAATTCGGCCAGTACGGCCTTCGCGGCCGCGCTGAAGTCCTCGCGGTCGATATAGCCGTTGCCGTCCTGGTCGAAAGTAGCGAATCGGGCGGCGATCTTGCGCTCGTACTCTGCGCTGTCCATATTCGGCTTCCGCCTTCACATGTGCGTGGGTTCAGATCAAGACAGGCGGAAGCGTAAGGCCTTGATGGCCTGCGCGTTAAGCGAAGTCGGCAAGCAGGTAGCCGCATCGAACCCGCGCACGGGAAGCGCGCCGGGGCGCGTACAGACGTGCCATGTTTCGCCGCGCCCGTTCGCTTCGGTCCGCCCCGGCCGCCCATGACACCGCGTCGGCTCCCATATCACGGAGGGTGTGCTTCCGTTGCGGGCTTCCCGCACATGAGGCACCTTTGGCCATATGCCCACTACATTCAAGGAGTCGACACACGGCTGGGGGGCACGATGGCGAAGGACGCACCACCTCGCTGGGACCGCCGGATGCAGCAGCGGCTCGCGCGCGGTGAGGCAGCCGCGCTCGGAGAGTTGTACGACCGATTCGCGTCACTCGTCCACGGCCTCGCCCACCGGGTGCTACGCGACGAGAACGCCGCGGACCGGATCACCCGCGAGGTCTTCGGCTACATCTGGGAGAACCCGGACGCCTACGACCCCAAGCAGGGCTCCCTGCGCTCCTGGGTCGCCCGGATCACGCAGGGCCAGGCCGTCGCCCGGCTGCGCCAGGCCGAACTGGGGCGCGGCTCCCGCGAGGAACTGGAACAGAAGGTCCGCAGTGCCAACGCCGCGGCCCGCGCCGACTACATCGTCACCTCCATGCCCGCGCCGCTGCGGGCCGCGCTGGAACTGGCGTACTTCAAGCGGCGCGACTACCGGCAGGCCGCCGCCGACCTTCAGATCAGCGAGGACGAGGCGCGTCGACGGCTGCGGCTCGGCCTCCAGCTGCTGTCGACCGCCCACCAGCACCCGTTGGAAGACCCCTCCGCGCCCGGATACGGAAGCAGCCGATGAACGGCCCCGCCGAGTCACCCGATGACGAGTACGACGGTTACGACGACGGGTACGACGAGCAAGGGCTCGGCGGCACCTGGATACCGGGGCCGCGCGGTGCGGCCGACGACTACGACCATCTCCCACCGGCGCCCGTCGCGGAGCCCGTCCCGACTCCGGCTCCCGTGGCGTGCGGACCGCCGCCCGTCCTCTCCCACGCCGTGCTGAAGTCGCTGCTCGGCGCGTGGGCGCTGGCGGCCTGCTCGCCGGAGGAGACCCAGGCCGTCGAGGACCACCTCACCGAGTGCGCGCCCTGCGCCGACGAGGCGCTGCGGCTGCGGGACGCGGTGGGGCTGCTGCACCCCGAGGAGAGCCTCGACCTGAAACCGCTGCTGCGGTCCCGGGTCCTGGAGGACTGCCTGGGCAAACGCCCGGCCCGGATCCCGGTGCCGGTGTGGGCGGCCCCGTACGACACCGAGACCGCGCGCCTGGACGCGCTGCTACGGGACTTCGGCGACGCGGAATGGCATACGCCGGTACGGCTGAAGTGGTTCGAGAACGAACGCCGCCAGACCCGGCGGACCACGGTGGCGGGGGTGATCGGACACCTGCTGACGGTCGACGGGCTGATCGCGACGGCGCTCGGGCTCGACGACCCGCTCGGCCCCGACGCGCCGCCGGGACCGACCGGGCGCACCGAGCACTTCTGGAGCTCCTCCCGGCACCCGGTCACCCGGCAGGTCCGCGACCCGTGGCGGGAACAGGGCCACACGCTGGTGCGGACCGTTTCCTTCGCGGGGCGGGGGGTGGCCGAACTGGCCGTGGGGTACGGGGACTTCGAGCTGCCGCTGGGTGACGCGTTCCTGGAGCGGGCCTTCGAGTGCTGGGTGCACGCGTGGGACATCGCGGAGGCGGTGGACTACCCGTACGACGCGCCGACCGGGGTGCACCTGCACCGCATGATCGACCTGGCGGCGCGGCTGCTCCCGGGCGCGCTGGCGGGCCGCCGACGGGCCGGGCTCGCGACCCCGTCCCGCCACCTGGCCGCGGCCGGGGCGCCGGGGCGGACCTTGCACCTGGAGATCGAGGGCGCGGGCGGGGGCGGCTGGGACATCGCACTGGACTCCCCGGCGGCGGCGACCTCGGCGGAGCGGACGGTGGCGCGGATCGCGCTGGACGGGGTGGAGTTCTGTCAGTTGGCCGCCGGGCACATCTCCCCGGAGGAAGCGGCGGCGGGCCAGCACGGAGACCGCGAAGCGATCCGAGACGTCCTCACGGCCACCGCCGCCTTGAGCCGCCTCTAGCCCCCCGCCGGCCCCCATCCAGCCCCGCCGGCCCCCCTCAGCCCCGCCGGCGCGTGAGGCGCGGGGCCGGGGCAGCACCCCGGCGGCTCCCGCGAGGGAAACGGCCCTGGCGGCCCGCCCCGGGCGCCGCCCGGACCCGCGCCTCAAACGCCGGCGAGGCTGGATATGCCCCGGCCGGAGGCCGGATGCCGGCGCGGCCACGGACACGGGCGGCCCAGGGGCGGGGCGAGGGGTCAGGCGAAGACGACCGTGCGGGTGCCGTTCAGGAGGACCCGGTGTTCGCTGTGCCACTTCACGGCCCGCGCCAGCGCCTGGCACTCCACGTCCCGCCCCACCGCCACCAGCTGGTCCGGCGTCACCTCGTGCCCCACCCGCTCGACCTCCTGCTCGATGATCGGCCCCTCGTCGAGGTCGGCCGTCACGTAGTGCGCGGTGGCTCCGATCAGCTTCACGCCCCGCGCGTGCGCCTGGTGGTACGGCTTCGCGCCCTTGAAGCTGGGCAGGAACGAGTGGTGGATGTTGATGATCCGCCCGCTCAGTTCCCTGCACAGGGTGTCCGACAGCACCTGCATGTACCGCGCGAGCACCACCAGCTCGACGTTGCGCGTCCGCACCAGCTCCAGCAGCTGCGCCTCCGCCTCCGCCTTCGTGTCCTTGGTCACCGGAATGTGCACGAACGGCACGTCGTACGAGCCGACCAGCTCGGCGAAGTCGGTGTGGTTGGAGACCACGGCCGCGATCTCGACCGGCAGCGCCCCGATCCGCGAGCGGAACAGCAGGTCGTTCAGGCAGTGCCCGAACTTCGACACCATCAGCACGATCCGCATCCGCTCGTCCGAGCGGTGGATCTGCCAGTCCATCCGGAACGAGTCGCCGATGGCCGCGAAACTGGCCCGCAGCTTCTCGACCGTCACCGGCGGCGTCGCCGAGAAGTGGACCCGCATGAAGAACAGGCCCGTGTCGTGGTCGCCGAACTGACGGCTGTCCTCGATGTTGCACCCGGTCATGAACAGGTAACTGGACACGGCGTGCACAATGCCCTGCTTGTCCGGGCAGGACAGGGTCAGGACGTACTGCTGGGGCTCGTTCTGCTGCGGGTCGTCGCTCATGACCGCAAAGACTTTCACATGCGCACCGGGCCCCGGCACGCGCGCCGCCTCAGGCGGACCGGGTGAGGATCCGCAGGACCTCCAGCGAGCGGGGCCGCGCGTCCGGATCGTCCCCGTCGGCCACCGACAGCCGTACGTGCGCCTCGCGCGCCGCGCGGACCGCCTCGGGCCAGGCGTGGTGCTCCAGGTAGACGGAGACGGGGGCGTCCGGGCCCACCTGGTGCAGGATCCGCAGCACCCGCAGGACGGCGAGGTCCACGAGGGCCGCCTCCTGCGCGTCGCGGAATATCGTGCCGACGTACTTGTCGGCGGACCAGTTGTCGAGCCAGGTGTCCTCGACCAGCCGGTAGACGGCGTCGGTGACGTCCCCATGGCCTTCGAGGCCCGCCAGCCAGGTGTCCTCCTGGAAGGCGGGGTCGGAAAGCATGTGCAGAGCCGAGCGCACGTTGCTGCGCCAGCGCCACCACGGCATGTCGTTGAGGGGCATGCCGCCCATGGTGGAGGAGCGGCCGCCGCGGCGGGAAGAGTTCTTCGAACCTTGGGCGAATGTCACGCTTTCGATCGTACGTTCCCCTGCCTCGCGCCCCGCCCCCAGCCCGCCGGTCCCCCCGGTATTCACCTCGGTGTCACCGTGTGTTGTGGATACCTCACACTTCAGTTCCCCGCGAGGCGGAAGTGTTGCTGGCCATGACCGACTGGCGACACGCATCCGGCACCCCCACTCACCCCCGCCCCCGCGCGCCCCTGACCAGGGCGATCACCAGGGCGGTGACCACGGCGGCGAGCACGGTGGCGGGCGCGTGTCTGCTCGGCGGCTGCGGTCTGTTCCCCGGAGCCACGGGGGGCTCCGGGGCCACCCTCACCGTCATGACCTGGGCCCCCGAGGGCACCAAGGCCACCAACATGGGCGGCATGCCCGCCATGGCCAAGGCCTACGAGCGCTGGATCAACGCCAAGGGCGGCATCAACGGCCACAAGCTCCACGTCCTGACCTGCAACGAGCACAACACCGCCACCGGCGCCGCCGACTGCGCCCGGCAGGCCATCAACGCGAAGGCGGTGGCCGTCGTCGGCTCGTACAGCCAGTACGGGCGGGCCTTCATGGCCCCGCTGGAAGCCGAGGGCATCCCCTTCATCGGCGGCTACGGCGTCTCCGCCGAGGAGTTCCAGAGCACCCTGTCCTACCCCGTCAACGGCGGCCAGCCGGTGCTCCTCGCCGGAGCCGGGCGCCAGCTCGCCAAGGCCTGCGACGACGTGGCCCTCGTACGGCCGGACACGCTCGCGGGCGATTCCATGCCCATCCTGCTCAACGCGGGGTTCAAGGCGGTCAAACCGCAGCGCGAGGCCGCCGACGTCCGCGCGCCCGAGGACTCCGGAAACTACGCCGACCAGGCCCGCGAGGCGCTGGCCGAGGCGGGCAAGGCCAAGGGCAAGGACAAGACCGGGGCGGCAGCGGAGAAGGGGTGCGTGGCGGCCGTCCTCGGCGAGCGCACCGAGACGTTCTTCGACTCCTTCCGGCGCCTGGACACCGACGCGAAGAAGCCGCAGCTCTCCTCCGTGCTCGGCAGTGTCAGCCAGTCCCTGGTGGACCGCACCGGGGGCCGGGAGAGCCAGTTCGAGGGCGCCTACGTCACCAGCTGGTACCCGGTCTCGGGCGACCCGCTCTGGCAGCCGATGCGCAAGGTGATCGCCGAGAACGCCTTCGGCGACGACCGGGTCAACCCGGACGACACCGGCACCCAGACCACCTGGATCGCCTACTCCGTCCTCGCCGAGGTCGTGAAGCGCCTCGGCAAGGACGAGGACGTCACGGCGCGGACGATCGCCCGCGCCCTCAACCACTCCACGGGCGTCACGACGGGCGGCCTCACCCCCGACCTGAGCTGGCGCTACCAGGACATGCGGGCCGTCGGCGGCTTCCCCCGCATCGTGAACGGGAGGGTCACCTTCCAGATCGTCCAGGAAGGCCGACTCGTCGCGCAGCCCGGCGAGGCCACCACGGACATGATCCCGACCCTGGAACAGGCTCCCCGCTCCAGCTAGCTCGGCTCGGAGCCGCTCAGAGCCGTTCGGAGCCGTTCGGAGCCGTTGGAGTCTGCGCAGAGCCGTCAGAGCTGCGACTTGTCCCGTTTCGTTAGGCTGTACTGGGCCGCGATCTTGTTCCACATGGTCGCGGCCGACTCCTTGGCCTTGGTGGCCTCGCCGCTGGCCTTGTTGGCCTCGTTGGCGTTGGTGGTCACCTTTGCCTTGCCGTCCTTGCCGTCCTTGCAGGTCTTGCGGTCGCCCGCGGCCTCGTCCGCCCAGGACGCGTAGTACTGGTCCGCCGAACCCGACGCCTTCCAGGCCTTGCTGAGGGCCGCGGTCAGCTTCGCGTTGTCGGGCAGCTTGTCGGTCTTCAGCTCCTCCAGCTTGGTGACCAGCTCCTCGCGCTTGCGGGCCGCGTCACGCAGGTCGGCGGCCGCCTGGGCGAGGTTCTTGCAGCTCTTGACGTCGTCCACGGCGCGGATCACCGTCGCCCGGCTGTCGTTGCTGTCCGCGAGCACCTTGTCGAGCTGTACGGCCTGACCCCGCGCCGGGTCCACCGGCGCCTCGTCCGCCGGGGGCGAAGCCGAACCGGAACCGGCGGGCTTGCTCGGGGTGTCCACCGCCGCCGGGTCGTTGTTCTGGGCCTTGCCGTCACCGAGCAGGGACCCCACCCCCAGCCCGACCACGGCGAGCGCGACCACGGCGGCCGCGATGACCGCGGGCGACACCTTGCGCCCGGTCTCCTCCGGCGGAGGCGGCGGGGGCTGGAACTGCTGGCCCGGCTGGAACGGCGCCTGCCGCTGGGCGTGCTGGAACTGCGGGGGCGGTCCCTGCTGGAACTGCTGGGGCTGCTGGAACTGCGGCTGCGGCTTCGGGCGGCGCTGCTGGAACGGGGGCGCGGGCGGCGGCGCCTGGCTGCGCACCGGCTCCTGGACGGGCGGCAGCACCTGCGTGTGCCCCTGGTCGTCGCCGTAGTCGTGGCCCTGGCCATTGGTCTGGCCCTCGCCGCGGAAGAGCCCGTCGAACACGTCCGGCGGGCCCGGCTGGACCGGCGGTATGTACTGCGTCGCCGCCTCGTTCATCCCGGGCACGGGACCGGGACCGGGCCCGGCCGGCACGGGCGGGATGTACTGGGTCGCCGCCTCCATGTGCCCCGGAGCGGCCGGTACCGGCGGTATGTACTGCGTCGGCGCCTCCATGTGCCCCGGAGCGGCCGGTACCGGCGGTATGTACTGCGTCGGCGCCTCCACCGGGCCCGGGTGCGCCGGGACCGGCGGGATGTACTGGGTCTCCGCGTCCGGCAGCGGCGGGTAGCCGTAGCCGTGCGGGGCGCCGGGGCCCTCGTACCCCGGTCCCAGGACGTGGCCGGGCGGCGGCACGTCCTGGGGCGGGTAGCCGTACCCGTACACGGGGGGCTCGTGCGCGGGGGGCTCGTGCGCGGGGGGCTCGTGCGCGGGGGGCTCCGCGGGGTGCCGCGAGTCGCCGCCTTGTCCGCTCTGCGTCACCGGGACTCCTTCTCCGACCGTCCGAACCTACGGAACCGTCGGTCACGCTACCCGGTCACCCCCCGTGTCCGTCACGCCACCTGGGTCTCCAGCCGTGCGCTGAACTCCCTTACCGCCGCTTCCTCCCGGTACGGATCCAGCCGCGCCCGGAAGTCGTCCAGGTAGGCCGAGCCCCGGTTCGAGCGCAGTCCCGCCAGGAGCTCGACGGCTTGGGCGGCCGTGTGGCAGCCCTGTTCGATCTCCCGCCGCTGCACCTGCGAGGTCGCCAGGAGCAGCATCCCGATGGCCCGCCTGCGGGCCTTGGTCTGCGGCAGCGCCCGCAACGCCTCCGCCGCCCGCCGCCCGGCGGCGTCCGCCTGCCCCAGGTCGCGGTGGCAGTGGGCCAGCTCGTCGGCGAGGTACGCCTCGTTGAAGTGCTGGATCCACACCGGGTCGTCCCCGGACTCCGGCTCGGCGCGCTCCAGCGCGGTCACGGCCCGCGAGGACAGCACCGCCGTGGCCCGGGCGTCGCCCAGCAGCGCGTGCCCGCGCGCCTCGGCCGCGTAGAACATGGCCTCCGCGCGCGGGGTGACCTGCCCGCGCGTCCCCTCCTGCGCGGCCCGCGCGAGCTGGGCGATCTCCCGGGGATTGCCCAGCTCGGCCGCGAGGTGACTCATGGACGCGGCCAGTACGTAGCCGCCGTACGCGCGGTCGCCCGCCGCCTGGGCCAGGCGCAGGGCCTGGATGTAGTAGCGCTGGGCGAGCCCGGGCTGCCCGGTGTCCACCGCCATGTAGCCGGCGAGTTCGGTGAGCCGGGCCACGGCCGCGAAGAGCGCCCGGCCCACGGGCTCCCGGTAGGAGCCACCGATCAGCCCCGACACCACGCTGTTGAGGTAGTGCACGACCACGGGCCGCACGTGCCCGCTGCCGAAGCGGTGGTCGAGCTCGGTCAGGGCGTCGGTGGTGGCCCGTACCGCCTCGACGTCGGACATCCCGACGCGCGAGCCGCCCGTACGGGCCACCTGGGCGTCGGCCCCGGTGATCAGCCAGTCGCGGCTGGGCTCGACGAGCGCGGAGGACGCCACCGTCGAACCGGACAGGAAGTCCCGGCGGCCCACGTCGCTGCGCCACAGTTCGCAGACCTGCTCGATGGCGCCGATGACGGTCGGGGAGAACTGGAGGCCGACGCCCGAGGCGAGGTTCTTGCCGTTGGCCATGCCGATCTCGTCGATGGTGACGGTCCGGCCGAGTTTGCGGCCGAGGGCCTCGGCGATGATCCCCGGAGCCCGGCCGCGCGGCTGCTGTCCACGCAGCCAGCGGGCCACGGACGTCTTGTCGTAGCGGAGATCGAGGCCGTGTTCCGCGCCGCACATGTTGACGCGACGGGCGAGGCCGGCGTTGGAGCAACCGGCTTCCTGGATGAGTGCCTGCAACCGTTCGTTCGGCTGGCGGGCGACGAGAGGCCTGGCTGCCATGAGAAAACCCCCTGCTGGCCGCGGGTGATCGTGCTTATGATCACTTCCCGGCTGATGTGCGAAGAATGCGGAACGCCACCCGGAACATGGTGAGTCGTACCTACTCGTACCCAGTCGTCACGTGGGTGAGGGACCGCAGCTCTCCGGCTGCTGCCAGTTGTCGTTACCCACCCCCCGGCCCCCGGTCCCCCGCGCGCCCCCGCCCATGCACCGGTGCGCCCCACGTGCAGGATCGATGCTCCCTCGACCGGCGGGTTTACGCCCGTAACTCCCCGTGACAGCGGGAGTTGTGATGGTCGTGGAAGAGACCATCGGAGTCACGGAGACCGCGCCCATCCCCCAGCAGCGCGGTGAACTGCTGCTGGACCATGCCGTGCGGTACGCGGAAGAGCGGCACTGGGACGTGTTCGCGGGTACCTGGCTGGAGCCCGGGGACGGCCGGGAGGTGTGTTCCTGCGGGGTCGAGGCCTGCGAGAGGCCGGGCGCACACCCCTCGGTGAAGGAGTGGGCGGCGCTGGCCTCCGGCAGTGCGGTGCGCGTGCGCCAGCTCTGGTCCCGCAGCCCGGGGGCCTCGATCCTGCTGCCGACCGGCCGGACCTTCGACGCGATCGACGTGCCCGAGGTGTCCGGCTTCCTGGCGCTGGCCCGGCTGGAGCGCCTCGGGCTCACCATCGGGCCCGTCACCGCGGCCCCCGACCGGCGGATGCAGTTCTTCGTCCTGCCGGGCGCCGGGGCCAAGCTCCCCGACCTGCTGCGCAAGCTGGGCTGGCAGCCCGCCTCCCTGGACCTGGTCGCGCGCGGCGAGGGGGACTACGTCGCCGCCCCGCCCACCCGGTACGGCGGCCGGGGTCAGGTGCAGTGGGTGCGGCGGCCCACGCCGGCGAACCGCTGGCTGCCCGACACCGAGGAGCTGATCGACGCGCTCGCCTACGCGTGCGGGCGCGAGGCGGCGGCGGCCCGGGCCCGGCGCGGCTGAAGGACGCGCCCTCCGGTACGTCGGGCTCCGTACGTCGGGCTCCGTACGTCGGGCTCCGTACATTCGGCTCGGTACATTCGGCTCTACGGCTGCCACCGCCTGTCCTCGTAAGGTGATCCGCGACCCACGGGGACAGAACGAGAGGCAGGGCGCGATGCCGGACCAGGCATGCGCGACGGGGGACAGGGCATCGGTTGCCGCCCCCGCCGTACGGATTCAAGGTTTGTGGAAGCGGTTCGGCGATCAGATCGCGGTCCGCGGGATCGATCTGGAACTGCCCGCGGGGCAGTTCATCGGTCTGGTCGGGCCCAACGGGGCCGGAAAGACGACCACCTTGTCGATGGTGACCGGGCTGCTGCGCCCGGACCAGGGCCGGGTGGAGGTCGCCGGACATGACGTATGGCAGGACCCGGTTCAGGTGAAGTCCCGGATCGGGGTGCTGCCGGAGGGCCTGCGGCTCTTCGAGCGGCTGTCGGGCCGGGAACTGCTCGGGTACATGGGCCGGTTGCGGGGGCTGCCGGGCGACGAGACCGACAAGCGCGCGACGCAGCTGCTGGACGTCCTGGACCTGGCGGGCTCGCAGCACAAGCTGGTCGTCGACTACTCGACCGGCATGCGCAAGAAGATCGGGCTGGCCGCGGCGCTGCTACACAACCCCGAAGTGCTCTTTCTGGACGAGCCGTTCGAGGGCGTGGACCCGGTATCGGCGCAGACCATCCGAAAGGTGCTGGAACGTTACACCGCGTCCGGGGCCACCGTGGTGTTCTCCTCCCACGTGATGGAGCTCGTCGAGTCGCTGTGCGACTGGGTCGCGGTGATGGCGGCCGGGCAGATCCGCGCGGCGGGCCCGCTGGCCGACGTACGCGGCGGCGCGCCCAGCCTGCAGGACGCCTTCCTCCAGCTGGTCGGCGCGCAGGGGCACGACGCCGGCGACTCGCTGGACTGGCTCGGCGGCGGAACGGCGTCCCGGTGAGCGCGGGTACGGCGTCCAGCCCGCCCGGTGCGGCGGGTGGGCCCGGTGCGACGGGCGCGGCGGGTGGGCCCGGAGTGACGGGTGCGGCGGGTGCGGCCACCGGGACCGTTCAGGTCTCGCTCACGCCCGTCTTCGTCCGGCTCAAGCTGTCGCTGCTGCGCAACGGCCTCAAGGGCTCGTCGAAGCGGAAGTTCGCCTACCTCAGCACGCTGGTCCTGGCGCTCGGCGTCGGCGTGCTCCAGATGATCGGCCTGGCGGTGCTGCACGGCAACGCGCACGCGGGCACCGTCGTCGTGCTGCTCGCCGCGATCCTGGCCCTGCTCTGGTCCGTGATGCCGCTGTTCTTCCCCAGCGGGGACGAGACCCTCGACCCGACCCGACTGGTGATGCTGCCGCTGCGGCCCCGGCCGCTCGTACGGGCCCTGCTGGCCTCCTCGCTCGTCGGGATCGGGCCGCTCTTCACGCTCTGTCTGGCCGTCGGCTCGGTGGTCGCGGTGGCCCAGGGCCCGGCGGGCGCGGTCGCGGCCGTCCTCGGGGTGCCGCTGCTGCTGCTCGGCTGCGTGGTCCTGGCGCGGGTCGTGGCCACCGCCAACGTCCGGCTGCTGACCAGCCGCAAGGGCCGTGACCTGGCGCTGCTCAGCGGCCTGCTGATCGCGATCGGCGCCCAGGTCGCCAACTTCGCCAGCCAGCGGCTGTCCCAGGCGGGCGGCCTGAGCACGCTGGAACCCGCCGAGGCCGTGGTGCGCTGGCTGCCGCCCGCCACCGCCGTCGGCATGGTGGACTCGGTCAGCCGGGGCTCGTACGCCGTCGCCGCGGCGCAGCTCGTCCTGACCGTCGGGGCGATCGCGCTGCTGCTGTGGTTCTGGGAGCGCGGCCTGACCAAGCTGATGGTCACCCCGGACGGCTCGACCATCGCGGCGGCCGAGCCGAAGAAGGGCCGGGGCGAGGGCACGTCGGGGGTGTGGTCGCTGCTGCCCGACGGCCGTACGGGCGCGGTCATGCAGCGCACCCTGCGCTACATCGTCCGCGACCCCAAGATGAAGTCGGCGTGGGTGAGTTCGCTGGCCGTCGGCCTGATCATCCCGGTCGCCAACGCGCTCCAGGGGCAGGGCTCGGTGTACCTCGCCTGCTTCGGCGCGGGGATGCTGGGCGTACAGATGTACAACCAGTTCGGGCAGGACACCTCGGCATTCTGGATGGTCGCCCAGACCATCTCGACCCCGCGGGACGCCTACGCCGAGCTGCGCGCCCGAGCCTTCACGCTGGCCCTGATCACCGTCCCGTACACGGTGCTCGTGACCGTGGTGACGGCGGCGATGGTGGGCGACTGGGCCGCGCTGCCGGAGGTACTGGGCCTGGCCCTGGCCCTGCTGGGCGCGATGCTGTGCTCGGGGGCGCTGGCTTCGGCGCGGTTCCCGTACTCCATCCCGACCGACGGCGCGTTCAAGAACGTCGCCCCCGGCCAGGCCGGCCTCGCCTGGATGGGCATCTTCGGCGGCATGCTGGCCTCGGCCCTGCTGTGCGCGCCGCTGATCGCGCTGACGATCTGGCTCCACGTCTCGGGCCCGCAGAGCGCCCTGTGGCTCCTCCTCCCCCTGGGCGCCGCCTGGGGCACCCTGGCCACCTGGGCGGGCCTGCGCCTGTCCGCCCCCACGGTCTCCCGCCGCCTCCCGGAAATCCTGACGGCGGTCAGCAAGGGCTGAGCCGCCGGCCCCGCCGCCCCGGGCTGACCCGGGGTGGCGGGCTGGGTGGGTCAACGGGCCGGGGTCTTCAGGGCGTCCAGGAAGGGTTCCAGGGCGGCGCGCCAGGCCGTTGGCTGGTCGTAGTGCAGGTAGTGGCCGGCGTCGGCGATCTCCGCGTACTCCCCGGCGGGCAGTACGCGGACCATCTCCTGTGCTTCGGCCCGCCCCAGTTCGCCGTCCAGGCCGCGGACCACCAGCGTCGGGCAGCGCACCAGCGCCAGTTCCTCCCAGTGCGCGTCGTGGACCCAGGTCTCCCGGGCGGTGAGCATCTGCTGGCGGGAGAACACGGGACGCCAGCCGTCGGCCGTCTGCTGCATCACCTCGGCGAAGAAGGCTCCGCGCCCGGGGTCCGGGCGTTCCACCCGGGGGTCGTCCTCGCCGAACCAGCGGCGGGCGGCGTCCTGGGTGGGGAACGGCAGGGGCCAGTGGTGGAACCATTCCTCCCACTCCTGCTGCGAGGCCGCGCCGAGGGCGGAGGCACGCATGTCGCAGATGACCAGGGCCCGGACGAGGTCGGGGCGTCGGGCGGCGAGCTGCCAGGCGGTGAGCGCGCCCATGGAGTGGCCGATCAGGATGACGGGGCCCAGGCCGAGCTGCTCGACCGCGGCCTCGGCGTCGGCCACGAAGGCCTCACGCGTGTACGGGCCGTGCTCCGGGCGCTCGCTCTGCCCGTGACCCCGCTGGTCGAGGGCGACCACGCGGCGCCGCTCGGCGAGCCAGCGGGCGGTGCCGGCCCAGTGGAAGGCCCGGCCCATCAGCCCGTGGAGTAAGAGCACACCAGGACCCGAGCCGGGATCCGGCCCCGGCTCCGAGCCCGCCCCGGACGCCGCGCCGGAGTCCAGGGCCTCACGCGGGCCCGGGACGTCCGCGGGGGCGTGCTCCCGGAACTCCCAGGCGGCCAGGCGTACGCCGTCGGACCCCGTTACATCGAAGCGCTGTACCACCGCAGATGCACCCCCTTCGCTCCCCACCAGACTATCGAACCCGCATTCGAAGACAGGCTTCTCGACGACAACACCACTCTTTCGAATGACCTTGCTCAAGGATTGGCCGGCGCTGCCGAGGGGAGATCTTCAACGGGAGGCGGGCCGCTCGGGGAAGACGGTCCGTGGGGATGACCTTGAGAGCTCGGGGCTCCAGGTCACACAGGGGAGGACCGGTCCCGGCGCCGCGAGGCGCCGGGACCACTCCGTCACCGCTTGGCCACGAACACGTGCGAGGCGACCTCCGACTCCAGCTCGGCGGCCTCGCCGCCACTGCCGACCAGGACCCCGCCCGGCGACTCCGTCACGCTGACCACCGAGCCGGGCTGTACGCCCGCCCGCCGCAGCGTGTACATGAGCTGCGCGTCCGTCTGGATCGGCTCACCGATCCGGCGCACGACCACGGTCTTGCCCTCGGCGCCCGGATCCAGCTCCGCCAGGCTCACCATGCCCTCGTCGAGGAACGGGTCCGCCTCGGCCTTCTCGCCCAGCTCCTCCAGACCCGGGATCGGGTTTCCGTACGGCGACTCGGTCGGGTGACGCAGCAGCTCCAGCACCCGCCGCTCCACCGCTTCGCTCATCACGTGCTCCCAGCGGCAGGCCTCGGCGTGCACATGCTCCCATTCGAGCCCGATGACGTCGACGAGGAGACACTCGGCCAGCCGGTGCTTGCGCATCACGCGCGTGGCCAGCCGCCGCCCTTCCTCCGTCAGCTCCAGGTGCCGGTCACTGGCGACGGCCACCAGGCCGTCACGCTCCATGCGCGCCACCGTCTGGCTGACCGTCGGGCCGCTCTGATCGAGCCGCTCTGCGATCCGGGCGCGCATGGGGACCACACCTTCCTCTTCCAGCTCGAGGATGGTGCGGAGATACATCTCCGTGGTATCGATCAGTCCGGACATTCGTGCCCCTCGGGATATCGTGCGCTGGCCCTGCACTCAATTCTGACGCATCCGGCCGACAACCGTCCCGTACCGGAGGCCAAGGGCCGGTGCGGAAGCTCCCGCGGGCCGCTCCTCATGGGATTGACGTTCGTATTGACACGCCCTTGGTCCAGACCGCACGGTGAGCGGCGGACACGGACGCACCCCATCTCTGGAAGGGCCCTCGGCGTATGAGCGAGAGCAAGCTGGCCGGTCAGTTCTTCGATGCCGCCATCGGCCTCCTGGAGCGGGTGCGGGACGAGGAGTCGTCCGGTATCGCCGAGGCCGGTTCGGTGATCGCAGAGGCGGTCGCGGCCGGCAACCGGCTCTTCGCCTTCGGCGCCGGGCACTCCTCGCTGCCCGCGATGGACGTGGTCTACCGGGCCGGCGGGCTCGCCCTGATGAACTTCCTCGCCGTTCCCGGCACCGCCGGGATCGATGTCATGCCCGCGACGCTCGGCAGCGCGCTGGAGCGGGTGGACGGCCTGGCCGCGGCGGTCCTGGACAGCAGCCCGGCCGCCGACGGCGACGTCCTCGTGATCATCTCCCTCTCCGGGCGCAACGCGCTGCCCGTCGAGATGGCGATGAACGCGCGTGCGATCGGCATGAAGGTGATCGGCGTGACCTCGGTGGCGTACGCGACGGAAACCCGCTCGCGGCACGCCTCGGGGTCCTTCCTGAAGGACCACTGCGACGTCGTCCTCGACAGCAAGATCGCGGTGGGTGACGCGGAGCTGAGCGTGGCGGGGATCGACGCGCCGTTCGCCCCGGCGTCGACGGTCGTGACCAGCGCGATCATGCAGGCCGTGATGGCGGCGGCGGCCGGTGACCTCGTCGCGCGGGGCGTCGAGCCGCCGATGCTGCGGTCGGGGAACGTCGACGGCGGGCACGAGTGGAACGGGCGCGTGATGCAGGAGTACGGCGACCGGATCTTCTTCCGCCACTAGTGCCGCCCGCTGCGGGCCGACGCCGCGACCCGGCACACCTTCCCGGCCACAGCACTAGCTACTCGGGAAAAGGCAGGTCGGCGGCCACCCGGGAGGCGACCTCTTCGGCGTACGCGGCGTCCGCGCGGTCGAACGGCGGGCGCGACGGGCCCCGCAGGAACGTCAGGATCCCCACGCTCCGGCCCCGGCACCGCATCACCGTGCACAGCACGTGCGCCGCGCCCTCCGGCCACTGGCGGGCCCGGGCCCAGCCCTGCGCCGCCGCCCCCCGCGGCGCGCTCGTGCGGACCGAGCCGAGCCGGTCCAGCGCCTGGAAGGCCGGGTGCCCCGGCTCGTAGCGCACCGGAATCGTCCCCGGCGCGGGCACGGTCCCCGACGGGGACACGGCCGAGCGGACCAGGCGCACCCCGTCCGCCGCCAGTACGTCGATCAGCGCGTGCTCGGCGAACCCGGCCAGCGCGTAGTCCAGCCGGACCGACGCCGCCTCCGCCGGGTCCTCGCACTCCCCCGCCGCCCGGCCCGACCGGTGCAGCTGCTGGGAGCGGAACCGCAGCTGCGCGGTGTCCAGCTCCGCCTGCCGGGCCTCGGTGATGTCCTGGAACAGCCAGCCGACCCCCAGCGGCACCGGCTCCTCCGCCAGCGGCGAGGCCAGCCTCAGGAAGCCGCTGCGCCAGCAGCGGCGACGTACGCCCGCGGCCGTCCGTACCGACACCCACAGCTCCACCGGCCCGGGCGGCGCCCCCTCGGCCAGTACGTGCTGGAGCGCGCCCTCCAGCTCCTCCACGCCCTCCGCGAGCAGCTCCCCGAGCGGCCGTCCCAGCAGCACGGTGCGCCCGGACCCGAAGGCGGTCGCGGCCTGCGCGTTGACCACGGCTGGCCGCAGGTCCACATCGACCAGCACCACCCCCCACGAGGCGTCGTCCATCAGCGCCTCGCTGAGCGCGATGGACCGCTCCAGGTCGATCTGCGCGTGCACCTCGCTGAACGCGCAGTACACCCCGGCCGGTTTCCCGTCCGCGCCCGGCACTCCGGCCGACTGGGTCCGTACGAGCACCCGCCCGCCGTCCTTGGTCAGCAGGGCGAACTCGTGCACCTGCCGTCCCGGCACGTGCTGCGCGGCCATCAGCCTGGCTTCGACGTCCTGCGCGTCGGCGGCCCTCGCCGCCCATCCGGCGAATCCGCGCCGCCCACCGCCTCGGCGGCCGACCAGCCCAGGATCCGTTCGGCCTCACGGTTCCAGTGGGTGACCACGCCGTCGGCGTCGAACGCGCAGAGTGCCGCGTCCATCCCGTCCAGCAGCGCGGCGAGCAGATCGTCGGTGGTCTCGTTCCGTCCGAAAGCACTCACCTGGGACCCCCTGCAGGTGTTCGCGTGTACGGCACGTCAGATCATTGAACTGGAACGTGACGCAGCCCACACCGGATTCCGCGGATTCCCCCCGAATAAATCGGTTGAGGCGCGCGGGAGGTCGTCCTAGGCTCTGCCGTACACGAGAAGGGAGGTGGTTCCGGAAATGTCTGGTAACCGGACGCGTGAGGTGACTGCGGGCTAGCGCCCGTCGTCGTACGCACCCAGTAGTGCAGTGTGCCGACGGAGTCGCCGGCGCCCATCCCAAGCAGTCACCCGACCCGCGGGCTCGCCGGTACGTCCGGCCGGCTTCTCTCACTGCAGGAGAGAAACCCGAGCCCGCGGGTCGTCTGCGTACCCGCGGGTCGTCTGCGTACCCGCGGGTCGTCTGCGTACCCGCGGGTCGTCTGCGTACCCGCGGCCCGCGGCCCTACGGGCAGAGGCGCTCCACGCGCCACGTCGCGCCGTCGCCGACGTACCTCAGCCGGTCGTGCAGGCGGTTCTCATGGCCCTGCCAGAACTCCATCTCCCGCGGCACGACCCGCACCCCGCCCCACTCCGGCGGTACGGGCACCTGCTCGCCCTCCGGATAGCGCTCGGCGAGTTCCGCGTACCGCCGGTCCAGCTCGGCGCGCGAGCCGATCACCCGGGACTGCTCGCTCGCCCAGGCGCCCAGCTGCGAACCGTGCGGCCGCGAGCGGAAGTACGCGGCGGTCTCGTCCCGGCCGATCCGCTCGGCGCTGCCGCTCACCAGGACCTGGCGGGCGAGCGGGTGCCAGGGGAAGAGCAGGCTCGCGTACGGGTTCGCGGCGAGTTCCGTGCCCTTGCGGGAGCCGTAGTTGGTGAAGAAGACGAAGCCTCGCTCGTCGAACCGCTTGAGCAGCACCGTGCGGGAGCTGGGCCGTCCGTCGGGCGTCGCCGTCGAGACGATCATCGCGTTCGGCTCGAACAGGCCCGCGTCGGCGGTCTGGCGGAACCACTGCGCGAACTGTTCCATGGGGTCCGCGGCGAGGGTGTCCTCGGCGAGGATCTCCGAGCGGTACTGCATCCGCATGACGGCTGGGTCAAGGTCCTTGTCTGTCACCCCGCCATCCTGCCGCAGGACGACTTCGCGGGGTGTGCCGTATGTCACGCTTCCGCAGGCCTTCCCCAGCGGACAAAATCTTGGGGCCGGTACGCGGGTCCCCGGGAGGGTGACCAACGGCCGCGCCGGGCATCAACGGGGATGACCGCGCCGGACCGCGAATCACGCCGGGAGCCGCGCGTGTTCGCATCTATATGAGGAGCCGCCTGATGTCCGATTTCGTACCCGGACTCGAAGGGGTCGTCGCGTTCGAGACCGAGATCGCCGAGCCCGACAAGGAAGGCGGATCGCTCCGCTACCGCGGCGTCGACATCGAAGACCTGGTCGGTCACGTGTCCTTCGGGAACGTGTGGGGCCTGCTGGTCGACGGTGCGTTCAACCCGGGCCTGCCCGCCGCCGAGCCCTTCCCGATCCCCGTGCACTCCGGGGACATCCGCGTCGACGTACAGTCCGCGCTCGCGATGCTGGCCCCCGTGTGGGGCCTCAAACCGCTGCTCGACATCGACGAGGCGACCGCCCGCGACGACCTGGCGCGCGCGGCCGTGATGGCCCTGTCGTACGTCGCCCAGTCCGCCCGCGGCCAGGGCCTGCCGATGGTGCCGCAGAGCGAGATCGACAAGGCCGACTCGGTCGTCGAGCGGTTCATGATCCGCTGGCGGGGCGAGCCCGACCCCAAGCACGTCAAGGCCGTCGACGCGTACTGGACCTCGGCCGCCGAGCACGGCATGAACGCCTCCACCTTCACCGCCCGGGTCATCGCGTCCACGGGCGCCGACGTCGCGGCCGCCCTGTCGGGGGCCGTCGGCGCCATGTCCGGCCCGCTGCACGGCGGGGCGCCCTCCCGGGTGCTGGGCATGATCGAGGAGATCGAGCGCAGCGGCGACGCCGTGGCGTACGTGAAGAAGGCCCTGGACAAGGGCGAACGCCTGATGGGCTTCGGGCACCGCGTCTACCGCGCCGAGGACCCGCGCGCCCGCGTGCTGCGCCGTACGGCCAAGGAGCTGGACGCGCCGCGCTACGAGGTGGCGGCGGCGCTGGAGAAGGCCGCCCTGGAGGAGCTGCACGCGCGGCGCCCCGACCGGGTGCTCGCGACGAACGTGGAGTTCTGGGCCGCGATCATGCTGGACTTCGCGGAGGTCCCGGCGCACATGTTCACGTCCATGTTCACCTGCGCCCGTACGGCGGGCTGGTCGGCGCACATCCTGGAGCAGAAGCGCACGGGCCGCCTGGTCCGTCCCTCGGCGCGGTACATCGGCCCGGGCACCCGGGAGCCGCAGGCGGTCGAGGGGTACGCCGACATCGCGGGGTAGAGCGCGCGGTGGCCGGCCCGGTCGGCCGGGTTCGCCCGGTCGGCGCGGTCGGCGCGGTCACGCGGCTCGCCCGGTCGGCCCGGTTCGGCCCGGGCCCTCGGCGCGTCCGCCGGTCAGTGGTCCGGGGACGGGCCGCCGACCGGGGCCGCCGGCGCGGGGGCCAGGGCGGTGTCCAGGATGAGCGCCCACTGGGCGACCACCCGGGCCCGGCGGGCGGTGTCGTCGGTGAGGACGTTCGCCAGGCCCAGCCCGCGGGCCATGTCCAGGAAGCCCTGGACGGTCTCCCGCACCCCGGGCACGGACTCGTCGGCGCCCAGCAGTTCCACGGCGATCCGGTGGGTCTCGCGGCCGACCCGGGCCTCCAGCTCGGTGACCGGGGGCCGCAGCTGCTCCTCGTTCGAGGCGGCCACCCACAGCTGGAGCGCGGCCCTGAACAGGGCGCCCGTGTACAGGTCCACCACGGCCCGGACCACTTCGGCGCGCGGCGCCGGGCCCGTCTGGAACAGCTCGCGCAGAGCGCTGGAGCGTTCCTCGGCGACGTACTGGACGGCGGCCGTGAACAAGGCCTCGCGGGTCGGGAAGTGGTGCTGCGCCGCGCCCCGGGAGACCCCGGCGCGCTCGGCGACGACGGCGACGGTGGAGCCCGCCCAGCCGTGTTCGGCCAGGCAGGAGACGGCCGCCTCCAGGAGGTGGCGGCGGGTGACCCGGCTACGGGCCTGCTTGGGCCCCTCGCTCTGGCGCGACCCGCTCTGGCGGGCGCCGCTCTGCTGCCCGTCGCTCACGACGTCCATGACGGGTCCCGGCGCTCGAAGAGGGCGGTGATGCCCTCGCGGGCCTCGGCGGAGGCGAACAGGGACGCGGACAGCCCGGTCAGTCGCTCCCCGTCCCGGTCCAGGGCCGCCCGTACCGGCGCGGTGACCAGCGCCTTCGACTCGGCCAGCCCTTGCGGGGAGGCTCTGCGCAGACCCGCGAGCACCGGTTCGAGGGCCTGGTCGACATCGTCGGCGTGCAGGGTGAGCAGCCCGATGCGGGCGGCCTCGGCCGGTCCGAAGCGTTCGGCGGTGAGGAAGTAGCGCGCCGCGGCCCGCGGGTCGAGCCGGGGCAGCAGCGGGATCGAGATCACCGCCGGGGCCAGGCCCAGGTGGCTCTCGGTGAAGGCGTACGTGGACCCCGGCCCGGCGGCGGCGATGTCGCAGGCGCCGAGCACCCCCAGGCCCCCGGCCCGGACGTGCCCGGTGACCCGGGCGACGACCGGCTTCGCCAGCTCGGCCAGCTCCCGCAGCAGGGCCAGGAACTCGCCGGGGGCGCAGGGGTTCTTCAGGTCGGCACCGGCGCAGAAGGTGCCGCCGGTGTGGGTCAGGACGAGTGCCCGGACCGCCGGGTCCGCGCCCGCCGCGACGAGGGCCGCGCGCAGCTCGCCGACGAGTTCCGCGGAGAGCGCGTTGCGGTTGGCGGGCGAGTCGAGCGTGAGGGTGGTGATGCCGCGGGCGTGCGCGGATCCGACGAGCGGGGTCATGTCCGTTCCTCCGGCCCTTTCCGTTCCTCTGCGTGGTGGGCTAGTACGACTTGGGCAGGCCCAGGGTCTGGTGCGAGACGAAGTTGAGGATCATCTCGCGGCTGACGGGTGCGATGCGGGCCACCCGGGAGGCGGTGATGAGGGAGGCGAGTCCGTATTCGCGGGTGAGGCCGTTGCCGCCCAGGGTGTGGACGGACTGGTCCACCGCCTTCACGCAGGCCTCGGCGGCAGCGTACTTGGCCATGTTGGCTGCTTCTCCCGCGCCCATGTCGTCCCCGGCGTCGTAGAGGTGGGCCGCCTTCTGCATCATCAGGCGGGCCAGCTCCAGTTCGATGTGGGCGGCGGCGAGGGGGTGGGCCACCGCCTGATGGGCGCCGATGGGCTCTTTCCACACCTGCCGGGTCTTGGCGTAGTCGACGGCCCTGGCGAGGGCGTAGCGGCCCATGCCGATGGCGAAGGCGGCGGTCATGACGCGTTCGGGGTTGAGTCCGGCGAAGAGCTGGAGCAGGCCCGCGTCCTCGTCGCCGACCAGGGCGTCGGCGGGCAGCCGTACCTCGTCGAGGACCAGTTCCCACTGCTTCTCGGCGGCCTGGAGTTCCATCTCGATGAGTGAGCGGGTGAAGCCGGGGGTGTCGCGCTCCACGATGAACAGGCAGGGCTTGAGCCGTCCGGTGCGGGCGTCCTCGGCGCGGCCGACGATCAGGGTGGCGTCGGCGATGTCCACGCCCGAGATGAAGACCTTGCGGCCGGTCAGCACCCAGTCCTCGCCGTCGCGGCGGGCGGTGGTGGTGATGCGGTGGGAGTTGGAGCCGGCCTCGGGCTCGGTGATGCCGAAGGCCATGGTGCGGCTGCCGTCGGCGAGGCCGGGGAGCCAGGCCCGCTTCTGGGCTTCGGTGCCGAAGCGGGCGATGACCGTGCCGCAGATGGCGGGCGAGACCACCATCATCAGCAGCGGACAGCCCGCGGCGCCGAGTTCCTCCAGCACTATGGAGAGTTCGGCGATGCCGCCGCCTCCGCCGCCGTACTCCTCGGGCAGGTTGACCCCGAGGTAGCCGAGCTTGGCGGCGTCGGCCCACAGCTCGTCGGGGTGGCGGCCCTCGCGGGCGATCCGGGCGAGGTAGTCGCGGCCGTAGCGCTTCCCGAGGGCCGCGACGGCCGCGCGCAGGGCCTGGTGTTCTTCGGATTCCACAACGGAGGGGGTCACAACGACGTTGCTCATGCGGGCGGTTCCTCCTGGACTACGGCGAGCAGGGCGCCGAATTCGACCTGGCGGCCGAGGGCGGCGTGGAGCGCGGTGAGCGTGCCGGAGGCGGGCGAGACGATGCGGTGCTCCATCTTCATGGCCTCCAGCCAGAGCAGGGGCTGCCCGGCGGTGACGGCGGAGCCGGGGGCGAGGCCCTCGGCGATCCGGACGACGGTGCCGGGCATGGGGGCGAGCAGGGAGCCGGGTTCGGTGCGGTCCTGGGGGTCCGCGAACCGGGGCAGCCGGGTCAGGGTGTGCGCGCCGAGCGCGGAGTCGACGTACACCTCGGGGCTGTTCGATGTGTGTTTCACGTGAAACAGCCTTCGGACGCCGTCGACTTCGAGGGTCACCCGCTCCGGTTCGGCGGCCAGAACGCGCACCCCGGGCCGGTCCACGAGCTGGGGAGGCCCGCTGCGGGCCGGGCGGTAGCGGACCTCGTGGGTGGCGCCCGCGTGGGTGTAGGTCCGGCTCTGCGGCTGGGAGGGTACGTTGCGCCAGCCGCCGAGCCGGACGGCGAGCGGCGCGGCGGGCGCCGGGGCGGCCTCGGCGAGGGCGGCGGCCAGGGCGGAGAGCCCGGCGTCCGGCGCGGCGTCGGTGAGGGCGCCCAGGTACCGGTCGTAGAAGCCGGTGTCGAGGCGGGCGGCGACGAACTCCGGGTGCCGCAAGGACCGTACGAGCAGCTCCCGATTGGTGGTGAGGCCGTGGATCCGGGCCCGGTCCAGGGCGTGGGCGAGGGCGCGGACGGCTTCGGCGCGGGTGGGGGCGTGCGCGATGACCTTGGCCAGCATCGGGTCGTAGTGCACGCCGACGGTGTCGCCCCCGGCGAAGCCGGTGTCGACCCGGATCCCGGGCCCGGAGAGGGACAGGGTGTGCAGGGTTCCGGCCTGCGGGCGCCAGTCCTGGGCCGGATCCTCCGCGTACAGCCGGGCCTCGACGGCATGGCCGGCGGGGCGCGGCGGGTCCAGGGACAGCGCCTCGCCCTCGGCGATGCGCAGTTGGAGGGCGACCAGGTCGAGGCCGAAGACGGCTTCGGTGACGGGGTGTTCCACCTGGAGGCGGGTGTTCATCTCCAGGAAGTACGGGCGCCCGTCGGCGGTGACGAGGAACTCGACGGTGCCCGCGCCCCGGTAGGACACCGCGCGGGCGGCGGCGACGGCCGCCTCGTGCAGGTTCTCGCGCAGGCTTTCCGGCAGGGCGGGCGCCGGAGCCTCCTCGATGACCTTCTGGTGGCGGCGCTGGAGCGAGCAGTCGCGGGTGCCCAGCGCCCAGACCGTGCCGTGGGCGTCGGCGAGGACCTGCACCTCCACGTGACGGCCGCGCTCGACGTAGGGCTCGGCGAAGACCTCGTCGTCACCGAAGGCCGAACGGGCCTCGGCGCGGGCGGCCTCCAGCTCCTCCTTCAGGGAGTCGAGGTCGCGGACCACCCGCATCCCCCGGCCGCCTCCGCCCGCGGCGGCCTTCAGGAGCAGGGGCAGGTCGGCGGGCGCGGCACGGGCGGGGTCGACCGGTTCGAGCAGCGGCACCCCGGCGGCCCGCATCAGCTCCTTGGCCCGGGTCTTGGAGGCCATGGCCTCGATGGCCGCGGGCGGCGGCCCGATCCACACCAGGCCGGCGGCCTCCACCGCACGGGCGAAGGCGGCGTTCTCGGACAGGAACCCGTAGCCCGGGTGGACGGCGTCGGCGCCCGCCGCGAGGGCGGCCGCGATGATCAGGTCGCCGCGCAGGTAGGTATCGGCGGGCGCGGCCCCGGGCAGCCGGACGGCCGCGTCGGCCTCCCGGACGTGCAGCGCCCCGTCGTCGGGGTCTGAGTACACGGCGACAGTGGCCAGGCCCAGGGCGCGGGCGCTGCGGAAGATCCGCACGGCGATCTCGCCGCGGTTGGCGACCAGTACTGAGGTGAGCGGGTGACGCGGGTCGAGTGCGTCGAGTGGGTTGAGTGCGTGGAGATTCATGTGCGGGCTCACATCCGGAAGACGCCGAAGCCGCCGCGGGCGCCCTCGACGGGGGCGTTGTGGACGGCCGACAGGCACAGGCCGAGGATGGTGCGGGTGTCGCGCGGGTCGATGACCCCGTCGTCGTACAGCCGCCCGGACAGGAACATCGGCAGGGACTCCGCCTCGATCTGCTGCTCCACGAAGGCGCGCATCCCGGCGTCGGCCTCGTCGTCGTACGGCTGCCCCTTGGCGGCGGCCGAGGCGCGAGCCACGATCGACAGCACCCCGGCGAGCTGCTGCGGACCCATGACGGCGGACTTGGCGCCGGGCCAGGCGAAGAGGAAGCGGGGGTCGTAGGCGCGCCCGCACATCCCGTAGTGCCCGGCCCCGTAGGAGGCGCCGATCAGGACGGACAGGTGCGGGACCTTCGAGTTGGAGACAGCGTTGATCATCATCGAGCCGTGCTTGATGATCCCGCCCTGCTCGTACTCCTTGCCGACCATGTAGCCGGTGGTGTTGTGCAGGAAGAGCAGCGGAATGTCGCGCTGGTTGGCGAGCTGGATGAACTGGGCGGCCTTCTGCGACTCGGCGCTGAACAGCACGCCCTGGGCGTTGGCGAGGATGCCGACCGGGTAGCCGTGCAGACTCGCCCAGCCGGTGACCAGGCTCGTTCCGTACAGCGGCTTGAACTCGTCGAAGTCGGAGCCGTCGACCAGCCGGGCGATGACCTCGCGCGGGTCGAAGGGGGTCTTGAGGTCGGCCGGGACGATCCCGAGCAGCTCCTCGGCGTCGTGCAGCGGCTCCCGCGCCTTCGGCGGATCCGGGTGCGCCTTGCGGTGGTTCAGCCGGGCCACGATCCGGCGGGCCTGCCGGATCGCGTCCTCCTCGTCGAGGGCGTAGTAGTCGGCGAGGCCCGAGGTACGGGCGTGCATGTCGGCGCCGCCGAGGGACTCGTCGTCGCTCTCCTCGCCGGTCGCCATCTTGACCAGAGGCGGGCCACCGAGGAACACCTTCGACCGGTCCTTGATCATCACGGTGTGGTCGGACATGCCGGGGATGTAGGCGCCGCCCGCCGTGGAGTTGCCGAAGACGACCGCGACGGTGGGGATCCCGGCGGCCGACAGCCGGGTGATGTCGCGGAAGATCGCACCGCCCGGGATGAAGATCTCCTTCTGGGAGGGGAGATCGGCGCCGCCCGACTCGACCAGGCTGATGCAGGGCAGCCGGTTGGCGTGGGCGATCTCGTTGGCCCGCAGCGCCTTCTTGAGGGTCCAGGGGTTGGAGGCGCCGCCGCGCACGGTCGGATCGTTGGCGGTGACCAGGCACTCGACGCCCTCGACCGTACCGATGCCGGTGATCATGGAAGCGCCGACGGGGTAGTCGCTGCCCCAGGCCGCGAGCGGGGACAGCTCCAGGAACGGGGTGTCCGGATCGAGGAGCAGCTCGATCCGCTCCCGGGCGAGGAGCTTGCCGCGCGCCCGGTGGCGGGCCGTGTACTTCTCGCCGCCGCCCGCCAGGGCCTTGGCGTGCTCGGCGTCGAGGGCGGCGATGCGCTCCAGGGCGGCGGCCCGGTGCGCCTGGTGGTCGGGATCGCGGGTGTCGACGCTGCTGCCGAGCCGGGTCATGGGCGGCTCACCTCCGGAGGGGGCGGGGTGGTG
>NZ_JASISO010000005.1:174410-242692 GCF_030063135.1 Streptomyces sp. G-G2 | reverse complement strand
AGTCCGCGTCCTGCAACGCATCCTGGCCCTCACCGCCGCAATCTGGCACAACACCAAGGCCGGCGAACCAGTGCTCCGCTCACTGACCGCCTACGATCACTGACCCCTTGGAATCAATCATCTAGGCCGAGCAGGCCCAGGGCCGCTGCCAGTCCGCCCGGGCGCTGGTCGACCGGCAGGTGGTCGACGAAGTGCACCGGGCACCCCAGGACCCGCGCGCCGCCGTCCGCGATGCGGTCGTCGCCGACCATGAGCACATCGGCGGGTACCAGGCCGAGCCGGTCGCAGGCGGCCCTGAAGATCGCCGGGTCGGGCTTCTGCGTGCCCAGCTCGAAGGAGAGCAGGTAGGCGTCGACCACGTCGTCCAGTCCGTGCACGCGGAAGACCGGCCGAAGGTCCCATCCGATGTTGCTCACCACGGCCACCGGGATCCCTCGCCGACGCAGTTCACGCAGCGTCGGTTCGGTGTCCGGGTAGGGCCGCCAGGCAGCGGGCGCCATGTGACGGTCGTAGAGCGCCTGCGCCAACTCCGGCGCCGCGATCCCGGCCTCCCGGGCCAACCCCGTGTAGGCGGCGCGGTGTTGATCGGCACTCAGGTCCCGATCGCGCCAGAGTGGTTCGAGGTGCGTGGGTACGCGCAGGGGCGCCGGTCCGCCCGGCAGCGCTCCGTACTCCCTCAGCCGCTGCACCCGGTAGCCGAACTCCTCGTCGGCCAGAGTGAGGCCGGCCGCCGTCAGGGCCGCACCGAACCACTCCTCGGTCGACTCGATGCGCAGCAGAGTGCCGGAGAAATCGAACATCACCCCTTTGATCACGTCGTGATCGTACGGGTCAGCCACAGGCTGACTCACCAGCTGGACGTCACCGCGCGACTGAGGCCCGGGGCTCGCCCGCCCGCTCCCGGTGAGAGTCGCGGAACCTTGGGCTGAGCCCTGCGTGTTCTCTCGGCCGCACGGTCCTCGGTGCGCCACGATACGGACGCCGGTGCACGCTCGACCACCGGCGTCGTGCGCAGCGGCAAGCAGAGGGAACACCGAGACAGGAAGAAGGACGGACGTGTCCGGCAGCGAGAGCGAGAACCCAGTAATCCCCGCCCCGACCCCCGCTCCGGCTCGCCCCAGGGCGAACCAGGACTGGTGGCCGAACCAACTCGACCTCCAGGTCCTCCATCAGAACTCGCCGCGGTCCACTCCGATGGATGAGGACTTCGACTACGCGGCCGAGTTCTCGACCCTGGACGTCGACGCGCTGAAACAGGACGTCATCCGGGTGATGACGGAGTCGCAGGACTGGTGGCCCGCCGACTACGGCCACTACGGGCCCCTCTTCATCCGGATGAGCTGGCATTCCGCCGGTACGTACCGCATCGCCGACGGCCGGGGCGGCGGCGGAGCCGGCGCGCAGCGCTTCGCTCCCCTCAACAGCTGGCCGGACAACGCGAGTCTGGACAAGGCGCGCCGTCTGCTCTGGCCGGTCAAGCAGAAGTACGGCCGGAAGATCTCGTGGGCCGACCTGCTCGTGTTCGCCGGTAACTGCGCCATGGAGTCCATGGGGTTCAAGACCTTCGGGTTCGGCTTCGGCCGGGAGGACGTCTGGGAGCCCGAGGAGATCTTCTGGGGACCGGAGGACACCTGGCTCGGCGACGAGCGCTACAGCGGTGACCGCGACCTCTCCGGTCCGCTCGGTGCCGTGCAGATGGGGCTGATCTACGTCAATCCGGAGGGCCCCAACGGCAATCCGGATCCGCTGGCCGCCGCCAAGGACATTCGCGAGACGTTCGCGCGCATGGCGATGAACGACGAGGAGACCGCCGCGCTCATCATCGGCGGCCACACCTTCGGCAAGTGCCACGGTGCCGTCGATGCCGAGTACATCGGTCCGGAGCCCGAGGCGTGTCCGATCGAGCAGCAGGGCCTGGGCTGGCGGAACACGTGCGGGAGCGGCAAGGGCGTCGACGCTCTCACCAGCGGGCTCGAGGGCGCGTGGACCACCGAGCCGACCAAGTGGGACAACGGGTACCTGGACAACTTGTTCCGCTACGACTGGGAGCTCACGACCAGCCCGGCCGGTGCGAAGCAGTGGACTCCCACGGACGCCTCCGCCCGGGGCACGGTGCCCGACGCGCACGATCCGTCGAAGAGGCACGCGCCCATGATGCTCACGACGGACCTCGCGCTGAAGGTCGATCCGGTCTACGGGCCGATCGCGAGGAGCTTCCACGAGAACCCGGAGAAGCTCGCGGACGCGTTCGGCAAGGCCTGGTACAAGCTGTTGCACCGCGACATGGGGCCCCTCTCGCGCTACCTCGGCCCGTGGATCGCCGAGCCGCAGCTCTGGCAGGACCCCGTCCCCTCTCCCGTGACCGGTGACGGGCCGTTCGCGGACGCGGACGTCGCTGCCCTCAAGAGCAGGATCCTGGACTCGGGGCTGTCCGTCTCCCAACTGGTCACCACCGCATGGGCGTCGGCGGCGAGCTTCCGCGGCACCGACAAGCGTGGCGGGGCCAACGGAGCACGGATCCGGCTCGCGCCGCAGCGGGACTGGGAGTCCAACGCCCTGCCCGAGGTGACCGAGGCGCTGCGGACCCTCGAACGGATCCAGCAGGACTTCAACGGCGAACGGACCGGTGGAGGAGCGAAGGTCTCGCTCGCCGACCTGATCGTCCTGGGCGGCTGTGCGGCCGTCGAACAGGCCGCGAAGAAGGCCGGGCACGACATCACGGTCCCCTTCGCACCGGGACGTACGGACGCCTCGCAGGAGCAGACCGACGTGGAGTCGTTCGCCGTACTCGAACCCAGGGCGGACGGGTTCCGCAACTACCTGCACGCGGGAGAGAAGCTGTCGCCGGAGACGCTCCTCCTGGACCGCGCCAGCCTGCTGACGCTCACCGCGCCCGAGATGACGGTCCTGACCGGCGGGATGCGGGCCCTGAACACCGGTTTCCAGCGCTCCCCCCACGGCGTCTTCACCGACCGGCCGGAGACGTTGACCAACGACTTCTTCGTCAACCTGCTCGACATGGGGACGGAGTGGAGGGCGTCGGCGACGGCCGAGAACGTGTTCGAGGGACGGGACCGCGCGACGGGCGAGGTGAAGTGGACCGCCACCGCCGTCGACCTCGTCTTCGGTTCGCACGCCCAGCTCCGGGCCGTCACGGAGGTCTACGCGTCCGAGGACGGCGAAGCGAAGTTCGTACGCGATTTCGTGGCGGCCTGGGACAAGGTGATGAACCTCGACCGGTTCGACCTCGCCTGATCCCGTCGTCCCGGTCGGCCGTCCGTCGGCCGACCGGGTCGCGCTCCGCGCCGGTGGTGGCGGGCTGGTGGCCTCCTGGCCGTCGGCGCGTACTCCACGTCAGCGCGTACTCCAGTGGTACTTTCCGCCCCCGACCCAGCGGACCTCGCCCGGATCGTCCAGGTCCCGGATGGTGATGCCGACGGCCGCCGCGGTAAGGACCACATCCGTCATGGATCGGGCGGTGCTGGCGAACTCGCCGTCGACTTCCACGATGCGGAACGGTGGGTCTGCGGCGTGTACACCGAGAACGGTGATCCGTGCCGCGGAGACGTAGGGACTCACGCCTTCGGTCATGCGGGGCTCGCCTCCACCACTCGATCGGAACCACTCGTTCCGCTGTGCGCCTGCCCCCGAAGGGGCGGCTCATTCAGGGAGGCGGGCCGCGGCGTGCCGGGCCCGCGCGGACCGCGACCGCCTCGGTCCCGGCCGTCGTGCGGTGCTTGACGCACGGGCGGCGGGGCGCCAGCCTTGCCCGGAGTTACTCATAGGTAGGGCGGAAGGGGTGGGGACCATGGGCAGGGACCGCGTACCAAGCGGGGAACGGGGCGGGGAGCAGGACCGGGACGATGCGGAGTTGATGTTCCAGGGGGTCGAGCGGCAGGCGGAACTCGTCCGCACCGGCAAGATCACCTCCCGCGCCCTCGTCGAAGCCTCACTGCGCCGCATCGCGCGGATCGATCCCGTCCTCGGAGCCTTCCGCGTGGTCCTCGCCGAGCGGGCCCTCGCCGAGGCCGATGCCCGGGACGCGGTCACGGCGGACGGGACGGACGGCCTCGGCCCCCTGCACGGCGTACCCATCGCCGTCAAGGACGAACTGGATGTCGCCGGGCAGGTCACCACCTTCGGCGGCGCCGCCAACCGCACCCCTGTCGCCAGCGACGGTGAGGCCGTACGTCGCCTGCGCGCCGCCGGAGCCGTCGTGATCGGCAAGACGGCGATGCCCGAGTTCGGCCAGTGGCCCTTCACCGAATCCGCCGCCTACGGCCACACCCGCAACCCCTGGGACACCACCCGCACCCCCGGCGGCTCCAGCGGCGGCAGCGCCGCGGCCGTCGCGGCCGGACTGGTCGGAGCGGCGCTCGGCGGCGACGGCGGCGGGTCCATCCGCATCCCGGCCGCCTGCTGCGGGCTGTTCGGCCTCAAGCCCCAGCGCGGCCGGGTCTCCACCGCTCCGCACCCCCACCTCTGGTACGCCCTCGGCACCGTGGGCCCGCTGACCCGCACCGTGCGCGACTCCGCCGTGCTCTACGACGTCCTCGCCGGTGCCACCGCCGGCGACCGCTGGAGCGCCCGGCCCGCCACCACGGGCTGGGCGCAGGCCCTGCGGACCCCGCCCGGCCGACTGCGCATCGGCTACTCCGCCAAACCCGCCGTGCCCGGGGTGCGCCCGGATCCCGCACACGTCGGGGCCCTGCTGGAGACCGTACGGGCACTGCGCGAGCTGGGGCACGATGTCCGGGAGGTCCACCCCGACTATCCGGACGCGACGGCGGCGTTCGTCGCGCAGTTCTGCGGCGGGGTCCGGGCGGAAGCCGCCGCGGTCGAGCGGCCCGACCTGCTCGAGCGGCGCACCCGCCGTGTCCTCGCGCTCGCCCGGCTGATCCCCGAAGCCGCCGTGGAGCGCGGCATCCGGGCGGGCGAGCGGCTGTCGGCGCGCGCCGACCGGATGTTCACCACCATGGACCTTCTTCTGACCCCGACCATCGCCGCGCGCCCGCGCCCGGCGGGCGCGCTGGACGGTGCGGGTCTGCTGACGGCGCTGGCGCGCTCGCGCCCGATGATCGCCTACACCGCGCTGTGGAACGTCACCGGTAACCCGGCCGCCTCCCTCCCCGCGGGTCACGGCGCGGACGGGCTGCCGCTCGCCGTGCAACTGGTGGGACGCCGCGACGACGAGGTGAGCGTGCTGCGGGTCGCGGCCCAGCTGGAAGTGGCCCGGCCGTGGGCGGACCGGCGTCCGGAGCCGTCCGCCGTGTGATCGCTGGGTGATCACATGGCGATCACTGCTGCCTGGTCGTCCCGAGAAGGGCGCCGTACGGAGGATCCGTAGGGCGCCCCGCCGACCCCGGACGTCATCCGGGGCGGCCCTTCGGTCGGCGGCTCAGGCCGGGTCCGCGCTCAGGTGCTCGACCAGGAGGTCGGCCAGCACCTGCGGCGTCGGGCACTCGTACAGCAGGTCCGCGGGCCACTCCAGACCGGTGTACCGGGTCAGGTGGTCACGCAGTTCGAGGGCGGTGACCGAGGTCAGGCCCATGTCGAAGAACTCGCCCTCGGCGTCGATCTCGGCCGCGGACTCGTAGCCGAGCACGGCGGCCACGAGGCCCCGCACACCGCCGAGCACGGCCTCCGCCCAGTCCGCCCGGGGGATTCCCGCGAGGGTCGCCCGGAGTTCCGAACCCTGGGGCCGCGGCCCGCCGGGCTCGGATGCGGCCTCGGGCTCGGGCTCGGGCTCGGATGCGGGCTCGGGCTCGGATGCGGGCTCCGGCTCGGACTTCGGCTCCAGCTCCCGCTCCCGCGAGAGGGCCAGGGCCGTTTCCGGGTGCTCGTCGGGCTCCGGCTCCACGACCGGGGCGGTCCGCGTCGCGGATCCGGGGCCCAGGAGGCGTACGGCCGTCTCCTCGGTGGACATGGCCCGCCACAGCCCGGACACCGCCGCCCCGGGATCGAGGTCGGGGTGGACCACCACGGTGCGCGGGGCGCCCGGTTGCCGCAGGGCGGTGGCCGCGTCCTCCCCCACGCACACCACGCTCACCAGCGGCGCCGACACGTCCTCGAACCCGCTGCCGGCCCGGACGATCGCCGCCGTGAGCCGTACGGTCCCCTCCGCGTCCCCGAACTCCGCGGCCCCGGACGGGCGGTCAGCGCCTCCGGCCACGAGGCAGCGCGCCCCCGACCTGAGCACGGCGTCGACGGTGGCCGCGGTGAGCGCGTCCGCCGGACCGGCCACCAGGACGTTCCCGTCGGGACGCCACACACCGGTCCGGCCCAGCGGCTCGTAGGTGCGCACGTACATCCCGTCCGTCTCGATCCGCGTCTCCCGGTACCCCTCGGCGATCGCCGCGCACAGGCGCCCGCGCGCGGGCGCGTCGAGTTCCTTCGGGAGGGTCACGGCGTGGTCGCAAGCGGGCACCGCGCCGCCCCCGTCGACGAGGGCCCATCGGGGCACCCCCGCCTCGGCCACCGGTTCGGTGCCCGGCAGGGCCACCACCAGGTCCGGGCGCCGGTCGCCGCCCGAGCGGACCCGGGCGCCGTGCCGGACCAGGGCGCCCGCCACCGCGTCGGCCAGGTTCTCGTCGCCCGTGGAGGGGGCGAGCAGCAGGACGTCATGGGCCAGCGCGGGGGCGGGGCCGTCCAGCACCCTCGTCCACCGCGCCGCCTCCAGGACCGGCGCCGCCGCTCCTGAGCGCAACCGGCCGAGGGCGTCGAGCACCTGGGCCGGTGTCTCGTCACCCCGCAGGTCCAGCAGGTCGAGGGCCGCGCCGAGGTCGTCGTTCTCGACGGCCGACCAGAACGGATCGAGCGCGGGTGCCCGCTCCCCCGCATCCGCCGCGGACACGGCTACGGGTACCGGCGCGGCCTGCGCCACAGCGGTCGGCTCGGGCCAGTAACGACGGCCCTGGAAGGCGTACTTCGGCAGTCGCGCCGGGGTCCTCGGCCGCCCGGCGTGGACGGCGGACCAGTCGACCTCCACTCCGTGGACGTGCAGGACTCCCAGGGCCTCGAGCGTGGTGCGCACGTCGTCGCGGTCGCGCCGCAGGAGCGAGGCGGGGCGCACCGGGTGGCCCGGCAGGCACGCTTCGACGGCCGGTGCGAGGACGGTGTCGGGCCCCAGTTCCAGGAAGGCCGTGGCCCCGTGGCCGTGGGCCTGCCGGACGGCGTCGAAGAAGCGGACGGGCCCGCGCAGTTGCTCCACCCAGTAGTCGGGGGTGTCCATGGCGTGGCCGGTGCGGACGGTGGACAGGACCGGGATCCCGGGCCGTCCGAAGCGGACCTCGGCGGCGGCGGACCGGAAGTCGGTGAGCGCCGGGTCCACGCGGGGCGAGTGGAACGCGACGTCCACGCGCAGTCGGCTCGTGCGGTGCCCGCGCTCGGAGAGTTCCCGGGCCGCGGCGAGGACCGCTTCCTCGTCCCCGGACAGGACGACCGACCGCGGTCCGTTGACGGCGGCGATGCCCACGCGGTCGGCGCGGCCTTCCACGACGGCGAGTACGTCCTCCTCCGCCGCCCGTACGGCGACCATGGCGCCGCCGGGCGGCAGTTCACCGAGGACCCGGCCGCGGGCGGCGACGAGGGCCGCGGCGTCGGCGAGGGGCAGCAGGCCGGAGACGCAGGCCGCCGAGAGCTCGCCGATGGAGTGCCCGATCAGGAAGTCGGGAGTGATGCCCCAGCTCGACAGCAGCCGGAACTGGGCCACTTGGAGGGCGAAGAGGGCCGGTTGGGTGTAGGCGGTACGGTCCAGCAGGTCCTCCCGCTCGAAGACCGCCTCGCGCAGCGGGGTGTCGAGCCGGAACTGCGCGGACACCTCGTCGAAGGCCTGCGCGTACACGGGGAAGGTCTCGTAGAGGCCCCTTCCCATCGCGGGGAGCTGGCTGCCCTGCCCGGTGAACAGCAGGGTGAGCCGCTGCCCGGCCGCCCGCGCCCGGCGCAGGCCGTCGGCCGTGGCGTCGCGGGCCAGGGCCGTGAGGGCGGCGCGCCGCTGCTGTGCGTCGGCGCCGGTCACCACCGCCCGGTGGCGGTGGGCGGCCCGGGTGGTGGACAGGGCCCGCGCGACGGCGGGGAGATCGGAGGTGTCCGACTCCAGCAGTCGCCGGGCCTGGCCGCTCAGGGCCTGCTCGGAGCGCGCCGACAGCAGCCACGGCATGCCGTCCAGGGCGGGCAGCGGCGCCGGGGTGTCCTCGGGGCTCGGCGCCTGTTCGATCAGCACGTGCACGTTGGTGCCGCTGATGCCGAAGGAGGAGACGCCCATGCGGCGCGGCCCGGACTGCTCGGGCCAGGGCTGCGCCCGGTCCAGCAGGGTGATGTCTCCGGCGGTCCAGTCGACGTGCGGGGAGGGCTCGTCGATGTGCAGGCTGCGGGGCAGCAGGCCGTTGCGGATGGACAGGACCGCCTTGATCACTCCCGCGATGCCCGCGGCGGCCTGGACGTGGCCCACGTTGGACTTGAGCGAGCCGAGCCTCAGCGGGGTCGGCCGGTCCTGGCCGTAGACCGCGAGGAGGGCCTGCGCCTCGATGGGGTCGCCGAGCGCCGTGCCGGTGCCGTGCGCCTCGACGGCGGCGACGTCGGCGGGGAGCAGGCCCGCCGCGGCGAGGGCCGCGCGCATCACCTTCTCTTGGGCGGCGCCGTTGGGGGCGGTGAGGCCGTTGCTGGCGCCGTCGGAGTTGACGGCGCTGCCGCGCAGTACGGCGAGCACCTCGTGGCCCTGGGCGAGGGCCCGTGAGAGGCGTTCGACGAGCACCACTCCGGCGCCCTCTCCCAGCGCGGTGCCATCGGCCGCGGCGGCGAAGGGCTTGCACCGTCCGTCGGCGGCCAGTCCGCGCTGGCGGCTGAACTCCACGAAGGGCACCGGTGTGGACAGCACGGTCACTCCACCGGCGAACGCGAGGTCGCACTCCCCCGCCCGTACCGCCTGGGCGGCGAGGTGCAGGGCGGTCAGCGAGGAGGAGCAGGCCGTGTCGACGGTGACGGTCGGGCCTTCCAGCCCGTAGGTGTACGCGATCCGTCCGGACAGGACGCCGCCGCCGACGCCCGGGGCGAGGAAGCCCTCGGCGGCGGCGTTCTCCAGGAGGCGGCCGTAGTCCTGGTACATGGCGCCCACGAACACGCCGGTCCGGGTGCCGCGCAGCGAGGACGGGTCGATGCCCGCGTCCTCGCACGCCTCCCAGACGGTTTCCAGCAGGATCCGCTGCTGCGGGTCCATCGCGACGGCCTCGCGCGGCGCGACTCCGAAGAAGGCGGAGTCGAAGGCGGTCGCGTCGGCCAGGAAGCCGCCGTGCCGGGTGTAGGTGGTGCCGGGGGCCGCCGGGTCGGGGTCGTAGAGGAGGTCCAGGGGCCAGCCGCGGTCGTCGGGGAACGGGCCGATGCCGTCGCGTTCGGAGACGAGCATCTCCCAGAGGTCCTCGGGTGTGCGGACTCCGCCGGGGAGCCGGCATCCGAGGCCGACGAGGACGACGGGGTCGTCCGCGTCGGCGGCCTGGGCGCGGACCGCCGGAGCGGCCGCCGGGGCCGTGCCCGCGAGGAGTTCGTCCAGGTGGCGGGCGACCGCCGTGGGATTGGGGTGGCTGAACACCAGGGTGGCGGGCAGGCGCAGGCCCGTGGCTCCGGCGAGCCGGTTGCGCAGTTCGACGGCGGCGAGCGAGCCGAAGCCCGCGTCCTTGAAGGCCCGTCCGGGGTCGACCGCCTCCGGCGAGGCGTGTCCGAGGACGGCGGCGCTGTGCCCGACGACCAGTTCGAGCAGGGTGCGATGGCGCTCGGGCCCGGTCTTCCCGGCGAGCCGGGCGGCCAGTTCCGAGACGACGGCGCCGCCTCCGGGGGCGGCGGTCCGGCGCGCCTGCCTCCCGTACAGGTCGCGCAGCGGCGCGGGGATGTCCTCTCCCTGTGCGCGCAGGGCGACGGGGTCGAGCCGCATCGGGGCGATCACCGGCTCGTCCGAGGCCAAGGCCGCGTCCAGGGCGGCGAGGGCGTCCGCGGTCGGGAGCGGTTGGAAGCCGGAGCGGCCCAGGCGGGCCCGGTCGACGCCGTCCGTCATACCGCTGGCCGCGTCCCACAGGCCCCAGGCCAGGGAGATGCCGGGCAGGCCCGCGGCGTGGCGCCGACGGGCCAGGGCGTCGAGGCCGGAGTTGGCGGCGGCGTAGTTGGCCTGGCCCAGGCCGCCGAGGATGCCCACGGCCGAGGAGAACAGCACCAGGCGTGCCTGGGGCAGCAGTTCGTGGAGGTGGAGCGCCGCGTCGAGCTTCGCCCCGAGTACGCGGGTGAGGCGTTCGGGGGTCAGTCCGGTCACCAGGCCGTCGTCGAGGACGCCCGCGGCGTGGACGACGGTGGCGAAGGGGGTCGCGGCGACCAGTGCCGCGAGGGCGGCGCGGTCGGTGACGTCGCAGGCGACGGCCTCGACCTGGGCGCCCGCTCCGGTCAGTTCCTCCAGGAGGGCGGCCATGCCGGGTGCCTCGGAGCCTCGCCTGCCCGCCATGACCAGGTCGCGGACCCCGTGCGTGTGGACGAGGTGGCGGGCGACGAGTTGCCCCAGGGTGCCGGAGGCCCCGGTCACCAGGGTCCTGCCGAACGCGGCGGGGGTCCCGGCCGGAGCGGGGACGGCACGGACCAGCCGGGGTACGGTCGCGGTCCCGGACGTCAGGGTGAGCTGGGGCTCGTCGGTGGCGAGGGCGGCGGGGATCGCGGCGAGGGTGGCCTCGTCGAGGTCGGCCAGGTCCAGCAGCCTGAAGCCGTCGGGGTGTTCGAGCTGGGCGGAGCGTACGAGGCCCGCGACGGCGGCCTCCGCCACATCGTGGTGGACCCGGCGGGTGACGAGGACGAGCGTGGAGTCCGTGCGGCTCTCGTCCGCCAGCCAGTCGTGGACGAGGGCGAGCGCGCCGCGCACGGCCTCCTCGGGATCGCCGGCCGGGGCGGGCACCAGGACGTGGCGCGCGGGGTCCTCGGTGGGCTGGATGCCCAGCTGGCGGGCGAGTTCCGGGTCGCGTACGGCGTAGCCCTCGTGGTCGCCGCCGGGCAGGGCCCGGGCCACCGGGTCGGGGCGCAGCAGGTCGCCCCGGTCCGGGCGGCCGAGGGTGCCTGCCGGGAGCTCGCGGAGCACGAGGGTGTCGACCGAGGCGACGGGTGCCCCGGTGGTGTCGGTGAGGGTGAGGCGGACGGTGTCGGGGCCCGCGGCGGACAGGGTCGCGCGGACGGTGTCGGCGCCCGAGGCGTGGAAGCGCAGTCCCTGCCATTCGAAGGGCAGCGCGGGGCGGCGGCCGTCTCCGGTGGTGAGGAACCCTCCGAGGGCGACGGGGTGCAGGCACGCGTCGAGCAGGGCGGGGTGGAGGGTGAAGGCGCCGGCCTGGTCGGCGTCGGGCAGCGCGACCTCGGCGTGGACGTCTCCGTCGCGTCCCCGCCACAGCGCCCGCACGCCGCGGAAGGCCGGGCCGTAGGTCAGGCCCGCGTCCTCCAGGGTGGCGTAGAGGGCTTCGACGTCCTGGGGTTCGGCGCCGGACGGCGGCCACGCGGTGGTGACGGGCGCCGGTACGGCGGCGTCGGGCAGGAGGACGCCGGTGGCGTGCGTGGTCCAGAGGCCCGCCCCGGTGAGGGTGTGCAAGGTCAGTCCGCGCGAGCCGTCCTCGGCCGGGGCCGTGACGTCCACGCGCAGCCGGATGTCGCCCTCGTCGGGGAGGAGGACCGGTGTGAGCAGGGTGAGCTGGTCGACGGCCGCGCATCCGGCCTCGTCGGCCGCGCGGGAGGCGAGTTCCGCGAGGGCCGCGCCCGGCAGGACCACCTGTCCTTCGACCGTGTGGTCGGCGAGCCAGGGCTGGTCGGCGAGGCCGAGCCGCCCGGTCAGCACCAGGCCTTCGGCGGCGGGCAGGGACGCGCGCAGGACGGGGTGGTCGACGTCGTCGAGGCCCAGGGAGCCCGCGCCGCCGCCGGCGCCGGGGCGCAGCCAGTACGGCTCGGTGAGGAAGGTGGTGGTGGGCAGGTCGGTCCGGCGGGCTTCGGGCCAGAGTGCGGCCCAGTCGGGGCGCACGCCCTTCACGTACAGCTGGGCCGTGGCGTGGAGGAGCTGCTCGGGGCCGCCTTCGTCGCGGCGCAGGGTGTGGGCGACGGTGGTGTCGGTGCCGAGCGCGTCGACGGTCTCCTGGGCTCCGGGCGTGACCACCGGGTGGGGGCTGACTTCCAGCAGGGTGGTGCAGTCGCGCCGGACGAGGGCGGTGACGGCCTCGTCGAAGCGGACGGTCTCGCGCAGGTTCCGGTACCAGTAGTCGGCGTCGAAGGCGTCGGCGGCCTCGATCCAGCGGCCTTCCACGGAGGAGAAGAAGGGGATCTCGGGAGCGCGCGGGCTGATGGGGGCGAGGGCCTCCAGGACCTGTGCGCGGACGCTTTCCACGTGCGCGCTGTGGGAGGCGTAGTCGACGTCGATGCGCCGGGCCCGTACGTCCTCCTCCTCGCAGGCGGCGAGGAGTTCGTCGAGGGCGCCGGTGTCCCCGGAGACGACCACGGAGGCCGCGCCGTTGACGGCGGCCAGCGACAGGCGGCCGTCCCAGCGGCGGAGCCGGTCGCGGGCCTCGTCGGCGGGCAGTGCGAGGGACATCATGCCGCCGCGGCCCGACAGGGTGGTGAGGGCCCGGCTGCGCAGGGCGACGACCCGGGCGGCGTCCTGGAGGGTGAGGGCGCCTGCCACGCAGGCTGCCGCGATTTCGCCCTGGCTGTGTCCGGCGACGGCGGCCGGGCGGACGCCGAGGGAGCGCCACACCTCGGCGAGGCTGACCATGACGGCGAACAGGGCTGGCTGGACGACGTCGACCCGGTCCAGGTCCTGTTCCCCGCGCAGGACGGCCGTCAGCTCGAAGTCCACGTAGGGGGACAGGGCGCTCTCGCACTGCGCTATCCGGTCCCTGAACACCGTGTTGGTGTCCAGCAGGCGCACGGCCATGTCCCGCCACTGCGAACCCTGGCCGGGGAAGAGGAAGGCCACGCCGCCGCTGCGGCCGGTGGTTCCTTCGACGACGGTGGGCGAGGGCCGTCCGGCGGCCAGGTCGTCGAGTGCGCCGAGGAGTTCGGCCCGGTCGCCGCCGAGGACAACGGCGCGGTGCTCGTGGGAGGCGCGGGTGGTGGCCAGGGAGAGGGCCACGTCCTCGGGGCGGGGCTGGTGCGGGTGCCCGGTCAGGAAGGCGGAGAGGGTGGCGGCCTGGGCGCGCAGTGCGGCGTCGGAGCGGGCGGACAGGGTCCAGGCCAGGGGGCCGGTCCCGGGGGGCGGGGTCGCGGAACTCCCGGCGCCCGCCGCTTCCGTCGGCCGGCCGTCCCGCCCCTCGGCGGTCCGGTCGTCCACCGGTACGGGCGGCTCCTCCAGGATGACGTGGGCGTTGGTGCCGCTGACCCCGAAGGAGGACACGGCCGCCCGCCGGGGCTCCTTCCCGGCGGGCCACGGGGCGTCCTCGGCGAGGAGTTCCACATCGCCCGACGACCAGTCCACGTACGGGGTCGGTGCGTCGAGGTGCAGGGTCCGGGGCAGCACTCCGTGCCGCATGGCCATGACCATCTTGACGATCCCGGCGACGCCCGCCGCGGCCTGGGTGTGTCCCAGGTTGGACTTGACCGACCCCAGGCGCAGCGGCCGGGTGCGCTGCCTGCCGTAGGCGGCGAGCAGCGCCTGGGCCTCCACCGGGTCCCCGAGCGGGGTGCCGGTGCCGTGTGCCTCGACCACGTCGACCTGCTGGGGAGTCAGGCCCGCGTCGACGAGGGCCTCGCGGATGACGCGCTGCTGGGCGGGGCCGTTGGGTGCGGTGAGGCCGTTGCTGGCGCCGTCGGAGTTGACGGCGGTACCCCGGACCACGGCGAGCACGCGGCGGCCGGCGGCCAGGGCCGTGGCGAGGCGTTCGACGACGACGACCCCGGCGCCCTCGGACCAGGCGGTGCCGTCCGCCCCGGCGGCGAAGGGCTTGCATCGGCCGTCGGGGGCCAGGCCGCGCTGGCGGCTGAACTCCACGAAGGCGGCGGGGGTGGCCATCACCGTGGCCCCTCCGACGAGGGCCATGTCGCACTCGCCCCGGCGCAGGGACCGGACCGCCAGGTGGAGGGCGACGAGCGACGAGGAGCAGGCGGTGTCCACCGTGATGGCCGGGCCGCGCAGGCCCAACTGGTAGGCGACACGGCCGGAGACGACGCTGCCGCCGCCCTGGGCGCCCGGGTAGTCGTGGTGCATGACGCCGGTGAACACGCCGGTGCGGCTCTCGCGCAGCGAGGTCGGGTCCAGGCCCGCGCGCTCGACGGCCTCCCAGGAGGTCTGGAGGATCAGCCTCTGCTGGGGGTCGGTGTGGAGCGCCTCCTTGGGCGAGATCCCGAAGAATCCCGCGTCGAACCCTGCGGCGCCGTGCAGGAATCCGCCCTCGCGGACGGTGGTCGTGCCCGGGTGGTCGGGGTCCGGGTGGTGGAGCGCGCCCAGGTCCCAGCCCCGGTTGCCGGGGAAGGGGGTGATCCCGTCCCGGCCCTCGGCGACGAGTGACCACAGGTCGTCCGGTGACTCGACGCCGCCGGGGTAGTGGCAGGCCATGCCGACGATGGCGACCGGTCCGGCGGATCGCTCCTCCACGTCGCGCAGCCGCTGCCGCGTCGACTGCAGTTCCGCGGTCACCCGGCGAAGGTAGTCGCGGAGCTTGTCCTCGTTGGTCATCGGGAGCGTTCCTCCAGTCCCGGCAGCGGGCTGCCGAGCTCGGCGTCGATCAGGGCGAAGACCTCGTCATCGGTCGCCTGGGCGAAACCGATGACGGGTTCTGTCGCGGTGTGGGGTGTCAGGTGGTCGAGCAGGCCCCGGACGCGTTCCGCGGTGCGGTCGCGGGACACCTCGTCCGTCGCCGCCGCCGTGAGGGCGGCGGCGAGGCGGTCGAAGGCCGCGAACAGGGTCGGCAGGTCGGTCGCCTCGGACGCGCCGGCGAACCGCTCGTCGAGGTGGGCGACCAGGTCGGCCGGGGTGGGATGGTCGAAGACGAGCGTGGCCTCCAGGGACAGGCCGACGGCCGCGCCCAGCCGGTTGCGGAACTCGATGGAGCTCAGCGAGTCGAAGCCGAGTTCCTGGAAGGACCGGTCGGATTCGATCATGGCGGCGTCCGCGTAGCCGAGGACGGCCGCGGCCTGGCCCCGGACCAGCGCCGAGAGCCTGGCCCGCCGTTCGTCGGGGCCGAGGTGCGCCAGCCCCGGGTCGGCGGCGGGGGCCGCCTCCGGCGCCCGCAGCAGGCTGCGCAGCACGTGCGGTACGGCCGTGGCCGGGCCGCGTACGAGCCGCAGGGCGGTGACCGCCGGGTGCGGTCCGGCGAGGGCGGCGTCGAGCAGGCCGAGGGCGACCTCGGTGGGAAGCGGCTCGATGCCGCCGCGGGCCAGCCGGTCCCGGTCGGCGGCCATGCCCGCGTCGAGCGCCCACGGCCCCCAGGCCACGGACACGGCCCGTCGGCCGGATGCGGCGCGCTGCCGGGCCAGGGCGTCGAGGAAGGCGTTGGCGGCGGCGTAGTTGCCCTGGCCGGGCCCGCCCAGTACGCCCGCGACGGAGGAGAACAGCACCAGCTCGGCGTCGGGCAGCAGTGCGTCGAGGTGGGCGGCGCCCGCGGTCTTGGGCCGCAGTACCCGCTCCAGGCGCTCCGCGTCGAGGGCGGTGACGACCCCGTCGTCGAGGACGCCCGCGGCGTGCACCGCCATGGTCACCCGCCTGCCGGCGAGCAGGGTTTCCAGGGCGGCGCGGTCGGCCACGTCACAGGCGGCCGTCTCGACGCGGGCGTCCAGCCCGTCCAGCCCCGCGGGAGCCCGGCCGCTGCGGCTGACCAGCAGCAGGTCGCGTACGCCGTGCCGCTCCACGAGGTGGCGGACCACCGGTCCGGCGAGGGCGCCGCTCGCGCCGGTGACCAGGACGGTACCGGCGGGACGCGGTCCGGTCGCCGGCGCTCCGGCCGGAACCCGGACCAGCCGGGCGCCCAGCACCTGGCCGTCGAGCAGGCGCAGGTGCGGCTCGTCGGAGCCGAGTGCGCGGTGCAGGGGCGCGAGGTCCTCGGCGTCCACGAGGCCGAAGCGGCCCGGATGTTCGGACTGGGCGGACCGCACCAGCCCCCAGGCCGCGGCGGTGGCCGGGCCGGGGGCGGCGGTGACGAGGACCAGCCGCGCGGAGGCGAAGCGCTGGTCGGCGAGCCACTGCTGGAGGCGGCCGAGCACCTCGGTGGTGAGGGCGCGCGCGGCGGCCTCCTCGGAGGCACCGGAGGGGACGGCCGCGACGGGCAGGACCACCACCGGCGGCACGTCCGTCAAGGCGTCCAGGTCCGCGGCCCGCACCAGCTGGGCCCCGGCGGCCTCCAGGGCGGCGCCGAATCCGTCCGGATCCGCGCCGACGACCGCGTAGCGGGCCGCCGGTGACGGCTCGGGGATGGCGACCGGCAGCCACTCCACGTGGTGCAGCGGCTCGGCCGGAGCGTCGGCCCGGCGCAGCACCACCGAGTCGACGGACGCCACGGGCGCGCCCGTGTGGTCCGTGAGCCGGAGCTCGACGGCGTCGGGCCGGTGGTGGGTCACCCGTACCCGGGCGGCGGTCGCACCGGGGGCGTGCACCCGTACGCCGGACCAGGCGAACGGCAGGTAGGGGCTGTCTCCGTCGAGAGCCGAGGTGAGCGCGACCGTGTGCAGGGCGGCGTCGAGGAGCACCGGGTGCAGGGCGTGCGCTCCGGGGTCCGCGGCGGGAACGCCGTCGGGTACGACGACCTCCGCGAAGACGGCGTCGCCGGTGCGCCAGGCACGGCGCAGGCCGCGGAAGGCGGGCCCGTACCCCGTGAGCTTCTCGTAGAGGCGGGTGACGTCGAGCTCCTCGGCGTCCGCGGGCAGGGCCGGGGTGGCCGGGGCCTCCTCGGGCGCGGGGGCGAGGACTCCGGTGACGTGGCTCGTCCAGCCCGCGTCCCCGGTGCGGGCGTGGATCCGGAAGGCCCGCGTCCCGTCGGGCTCGGCGAGGTCCACGACGAGGCGCAGCTCGGCCTCGTCGCAGGCCAGCGGGGTGTGGGTGACGAGTTCGGCGATCCGGGGGCAGTGGAGCCGGGCTCCCCCCTGGAGGGCCAGGTCGACGAAGTACGTTCCGGGGACGAGCACGGCGCCGTCGACGGTGTGGTCGGCGAGCCAGGGCCGCTCAGCCGTGGAGATCCGCGTGCTGAACACGTGCCCGTCCGGCAGTTCGACCGCTTCGAGCGGACCGGCCGCGCCAGGGGAACTCCCGGACGGGGTACGGCCGGTGTCGACCCAGTGGCGCTCGCGGGCGAACGGGTAGCCGGGCAGCGAGATCCGCCGCGGCCGGTCGGGCACCGGCAGGGTGATCGCCGCGCCCTCGGCCCAGGCCGCGGCCAGCTCGCGCAGGTCGTCACCGCGGGCCGGTGCGGCGGAGCGGCGCCGGCGGCCGCGGTGGCAGCCCGTACCGGTGCGCAGCGCGTCGGCGAACTCGGCCGTCGTCGTGGCGACGACGGCGAGCCGCTCGTCCAGGTGGTCGCGTCCGGACCAGAGCGTGAAGGCGAGCGCCGCCGGGTCCACGGCGCTGCCGGCGCCGGCGAGTCGGGCCGTCAGCTCGGCCGGGGTCGTCCCCCCGTCGACGCGGATCCGGACGCCGAACTCCTCCTCGATGCGCCGGGCGAGCCGGGACAGGCGCGGGTAGTCGAGGCCGAGTTCCGCGAAGGGTTCGCCGGGATCGACGGGGAAGCCGACGACCTCGGTCAGGATCCGCTCCAGGGCGTCGGGTTCCGCGCCCCGGCCCGCCCGGTCCAGGTGTGCGAGCAGCTGTGCCACGCTCTCGTCGAGCCGGGCGGCGTCCTTCGCCGAGAGCACGAAGAGCCGTGGGCGGTCCCCCTCCGGGGCCTGCGGGCCCCGCGGGACCGGGTGTTCGGACAGCACCACGTGGGCGTTGGCGCCGCCCGCGCCGAAGGAACTGATCGCCGCGGTGAGCGGAGCGCCCGCGGGCGGGTTCCAAGGTTCCAGGGCGCGCTGCACGCGGAACCGTGAAGCCGCCCAGTTCACCGCCGGGTTGAGCGGATCGGCGTGCAGGGACGGCACCAGTTCGCGGTGGCGCATCTGGAGGACCACCTTGGTGAGCGCGGCGATGCCCGCCGCTGACTCGAGGTGGCCGACGTTCGACTTGACGGAGCCGATGGGCCAGGGTCCCCGGCCCGCGCCGACCGCGTCGAAGGCCCGCTCCAGCGCGGTGATCTCGATCGGGTCGCCCAGGCTGGTCCCGGTGCCGTGGGCCTCCAGGTAGCCGAGGTCGTCGGGGGCGACGCCCGCCGCGGTGATCGAATCGCGGACGAGCGCGGCCTGCGAGGCCGGGTCGGGCACCGAGAACCCGCCCGTGTGTCCGCCGTGGTTGAGGGCCGTACCGCGGATGACGGCGTGCACGTGATCGCCGTCGCGCAGCGCGTCGCGCAGCGGCCTCAACAGCACCACGCCGACGCCCTCACCGGGCACGTAGCCGTCGCCGCCCTCGCCGAAGGAACGGCAGCGGCCGTCGGTGGAGAGGAAGGACGACTGACTGAGCAGCAGGTACTTGTTGGGATGGACGTGCAGGTTGACCCCTCCCGCGAGCGCGGCCTCGCACTCGCCCCGCCGGATCGCCTCGACGGCCAGGTGCAGGGCCGTCAGCGAGGAGGAGCACATGGTGTCGAGCGCGATGCTCGGCCCCTTGAGGTCGAGGAAGTAGGAGACGCGGTTGGCGATCGACGCACTGAACGACGAGGGCACCAGGCCCGGTTCCTCGCGGACGCCGTGCAGTTGGTACTGGTTGTACATCACGCCCGCGAACACGCCGACGGCGCGGCCCCGCCAGGTGGACGGGGCGTGTCCCGCCTCCTCGAAGGCGTGCCAGGCCTCCTGGAGGAACAGCCGCTCCTGCGGGTCGAGGACGGCCGCCTCGTTGGGCGAGATGTGGAAGAAGACGGCGTCGAACTCGTCGATGCCGTCGACGAATCCGCCCCAGCGGCCGTACGAGCGTCCGGGCACCCCCTTGGCGTCGCTGTGTATCGCACGGTGGTCCCAGCGGTCGGCGGGCACCTCGGTGATGCCGTCGCGGCCGGCCCTGAGGTTCTCCCAGAACGCGTCGAGCGTCCGGGCGCCGGGGTAGCGGCCGCTGATGCCCACGATCGCGATCGCGTCGTCCTCGTCACCGGTGCCGGTGCCGGTGCCGGTGCCGGTGTCGGTGTTGGTGTTGGTGTGGGTGCCGCCCGAGAGTTCGGGGACGGGGGTCGCGGGGGCCGGTTCGGGAGTGACGGCCACGACCGGAGCCGCCGGGGTGAACCGTTCCGTTATCTCGGCGGCCGAGCCCACGAGGGCCACCAGGTGCGGCCTCCCGCTGCCGACGGCGCGCAGCATGATGTCCACCGCGGTCGGGGTGTCCATGGCCGTCAGGCCCATCCGGCGCAGTGCGCGGTCGTCGAGCCGCATGCCTCCGTCCGACCAGCCGGGCCAGCCGATCGACACGACCCCCGGCCTGTCCTGAGCGAAACCGTCGAGGAAGGCGTTGGCGCAGGCGTAGTCCGCCTGGCCCTGGTTGCCCCAGGCCGCGGCCGTGGACGAGCAGAGCACGAGGAAGTCCAGCCCCAGGGGCCGGGTGGCCTCGTACAGCAGGCGGGTCCCGGTGACCTTGGGGGCCAGTACCGCACGGACGTCCGCGGCGCTCTTGCCCGCGATCATCCCGTCGCGCAGCACACCGGCGGCGTGCACCACCCCGTGCAGCGCCCCGAACCGGGTCAGTGCCCGGTCGACCAGGCGGCGCACGTCCTCGGCGCGGGAGACGTCCGCGCCGACCACCTCGACCTCCGCTCCGAGGGCGGCCAGTTCGGCGCTCAGCGCGGCGGCCGCCGGGGAACCGGCAGCCGTCCGTCCGCAGAGCACGAGCCGGGCCCGCACGGTCCGCGCCAGGTACCGGGCGAGCGCCAGGCCCACGCCGCCGAGCCCGCCCGTGATCAGGTACACGCCCCGTTCCCGAAGCCGGGCCGGGCGGTCCGGCGCCGGGACCGGGAGGATCTCGCGCACCAGACGCCTGCCCGCCTCGTACCGCACTTCCGCGTCGGGTACGCCGGCGGCGAGCTCGGCCAGGGCGTCGGCCCGCTCCGCGGAGCACACCACGGCGGCGCGCACGCCGGGCTGCTCCCTGTGGAGCGTGCGCAGCAGACCCGTGACCGCCGAGGCCGCCGCGCCCAGGGGCAGGTGGCAGACGATCCGTACGGGGCCGCGCCGGGTGCGCAGCACGGCGGCCGCGAAGCCGGTCAGCAGGACCGCCTCGCCCTCGACGTCCTGCGGATCGGCGGGGGTCCAGAGCACGTCGGAGGCGTCCTGCTCGGTGAGCAGGGCCGCCCAGTCGCGCCTGGTGCTCGCGTCGACGGCCAGGACGGAGGCCGGTGCCGGTGCCGATGCCGGTGGCAGCGGTGCGTCGCGCCAGTGGGGCTCGAACCAGACCACCTCGGCGGGCGCGTCCTCGCGTACGTCGTCCTCGTCCCGCGGTGCCCCGCCCGTCCGGCGGCTTCCGCCCTCGGGCAGTGCGTACGCGCCCAGGTGCTCGACCAGGGCCGCGGAGGAGCTGTGCTCGAACAGCAGGGTGGGCGAGAAGTCGGTGCCGTACGCACGCTCCAGGTCGGCGGCGATGCCCAGCAGCGCCGTCGAGTCCAGCCCCAGCTCGTAGAAGCCCGCCTCCTCGTCGAACTCGGTCCGGCCGAGACGTTCGGCGAGCAGCCCGCGCACCAGGCTCGCGGCGGTCTCCCCCGTGGTCGCCGCGCCTTCCGGCGCGGCCGGGGCCGGCTCCGCCGCTCGCGGGTGGCCGTCCAGCCGGGTGATGGCGTCCTCCTCCCGGACGCGCTTCGAGGTGAGGCCCCGCAGCGACAGCAGTACGCCGCCGTCGGCGTCGAGGAAACGCAGGTCGCAGGTGGTCAGATCACCGGCCGGGCCGGTGGCGCGGGGCGGGGTGGCGTGCACCAGTGTGCGGGCGCCGACCGGCCCCCTGGCCCGGAAGGAGTCGATGAGCATCGGGATGTAGGGGCGGCCCGCCCCTGCTCCGGCTCCGGCTCCGGCCGTGGCCGTGGCGAACTGCGTCGGCAGCAGCGTCGACGAGTCCAGCGCGGCCGGGTGCAGGTGGAAGTAGTCGGCGTACGCGGCGGCCTCCGGGCCCAGTGAGAGGTCCGCGAGGAGCTCGTCGTCGCCCACGTGCAGGGTGCCCCGGGCCCGCATGAACTCCCCGTGCTCGATGCCGGTCCGGCGGACGAGCGCGTACAGGTCGGCCATGTCGGCCGTACGGGGCGTGCCCGCACGCAGCGCGGACAGGTCTACGGTCTCGGCCGGGAAGGGCACGTCGAGGTGGAGCCGGCAGTCGAGCACCGGCTCGGTCTCACCCGAGGGACGGCGGATTCCCGTGACGGAGACCCGGTGGGCGCCCGCGTCCGCCGCGAACTCCACCCGGAGCTCGGTCTCGAAGTCCGGTCCGGCGGCCACGGGGTTGCGGAACAGCACGCGGCGCAGCTCCACCCGCGAGGTGTCGACGCCACGTGCCCGCAGGATCCGGTAGATCATGTCGAGGAACGACACACCGGGCAGGATCCGCGTGCCGTGCACCCGGTGGTCACGCAGCACCGGGTCGGTCCCCCGCACCACCACGGTGCAGGTCAGGCCGTCCAACGCGTTCATTTCTTTCCTTCCGGCACAGTGGAGAACTCGAGCTCGAAGAACGGCGCGGGGGCCGGTACGGGGGGCGGCGCGGGCGTTTGCACGGGTGTGCGCGCGGGCGCTCGCGCGGCCGTTCGCGCGGGCGGGTCGAACCAGAAGCGCCGCCGCTCGTAGCGGGGCGGGTCCAGCGGTCCGCGGGCGGGGACGTGGGCGTCCGGTGCCTGGCGCACCACCATGTGCGCGTTGGTGCCGCCGAACCCGAAGGAGCTGACGGCGGCCCGGCGCGTGCCGTCGCGCCCGGGGAATCCCCGCGGTTCCCGTACGGGGAACAGCGGGGAGTCCTCGAAGCGGAAGCGGCGGTTGAGGTTCGCGCAGTGCAGCGTCGGCGGCAACTGCCCGTGGTGGACCGACAGCAGGACCTTGATCAGTCCGGCCATGCCCGCCGCGCTGAGGGTGTGTCCGATGTTGGTCTTCACGCTGCCGACGCCGCAGAAGCCGACCTCGTCGGTGCGGGCGCGGAAGGCCTCGGTGAGCGCCTTCAGTTCCATCGGGTCACCGATCATGGTGCCGGTGCCGTGGGCCTCCACGTAACCCAGCTGGGCCGGGGAGACACCGGCGTCGGCCAGGGCCGCCTCGATCACCTCCCGCTGTGCGCGCGGGTTCGGTGTCGTGATGCCCATGGTGCGGCCGTCGTTGTTGACGGCGCTCCCCTCGATCACCGCGTAGATCCGGTCTCCGTCGCGCACCGCGTCGGACACCCGCTTGAGCAGCAGTGTGCCGGCGCCCTCGCCGAGGACGATGCCGTCCGCCCGCTCGTCGAAGGTGTGGCAGCGCCCGGTGGGCGACAGCGCGCCCGCCCCGCTCATCCCGACGAAGGGCACCTCGTCGAGGAGGATGTCCGCCCCCGTCGCGAAGGCCAGGTCGCATTCCCCGGTCCGCAGGCTGGCGGCGGCCAGGTGCACGGCGACGAGTGCGCTGGAGCAGGCCGTATCCACGACGACGGCCGGTCCGCGCAGGTCGAGGTGGTGCGAGAGGTGCGCGGCGATGAAGTTCTGCGCCATTCCGCTGATCGAGTGCGGACCGGCGGCGGCGACGTGCGCGCCGAAGTTCGCCGTACGGGCGCCCGCGAAGACTCCCACGCGTCGGCCCGCGACCTGCTCGGGGGTGAGTCCGGCGTCGGCCAGGCACTCCACGCCGGTCTCCAGGACCTGCCGGACCAGGGGGTCGACGTACGCGGCTCCGGCCGGGTCGATCCGGAAGTGCTCCGGGTCGAAGTCCTCGATGGCGTCGAGGAATCCGCCCCACTTGCTGACGGTGGTGCCGGGCTGCGGGTCGGGCCGCCAGAAGCGGTCCGGGTCCCAGCGGGAGGGCGGCACCTCGGTGACGGAGTCCGTTCCGGACAGCAGGTTCCGCCAGAACGTCCCGTGGTCCGGGGCGCCGGGGAAGTGGGCGGCGATGCCGATGACGGCGAGGTCCTCGCGCCGCGCGGCCGCTCCGGCGTCGGGAGCGCCGGACGCTTCGGCCGCGGCCGCGGGTGCGGCCGGAACGGGCGCGGGAGCCGGGACGGGGACGGTGGCCGTGGCCGTGGTGGGAGGGGTGGCCCCGGCCGCGGGGGTGGCCGCGGCGGGGGCGGGGGCCGGACCGGTGTCCCGCACAGCGGTCGCGAGGTCCGGCACCTGGTCCCGCAGGGCCTCGGCGAGGAGGGCCACGGTCGGGTTCTCCAGGATGGTCGAGGGCTCCGCGACGACGCCGAGCTCCCGCTCCAGCGCGGCAAGGATCTGGGCGATCATGATCGAGTCCACGCCCAGGTCGGCGAACTCCTCGTCCGCGCCGAACGTGCCGGGCTCCAACCGGAGCGTCGAGCCGATGACGTCACTCACGCGACGGACGAGACCGGGCGCGGCCGGTACCCCGCGCGGGGCCGCCGAAGGGGCTGGCGCGGGCGCCGTCCCGTCCGGTCGGCCCGGCGCGGGCACCGCCAACAGCCGGGCGGCGTCGAAGCCCGCGGCGTCCACCACGCAGGGCAGCACGACCGGGTCGGACCCGCTCATGGCACGGTCCAGCAGGTCCAGCCCCGCCTCCGGGTCCAGGGTGCGCAGGCCGAGGCCCCGGTAGGCCTGGGTGTCGGCCTCGGGCATGCCCGCCGCGCGCCAGCTCGGCCACTGCAGCGAGCGGATGACGGGGGCGTGGGCGCCGCCGGTGGCGGTGCGGTACTCGGCGACGCGGTCCAGCACCGAGTTGGCCAGCGCGTAGTCGCTCATGCCCACGGCCAGCGCGGGCACGGCGCCCGCGACGGACGAGTACAGCACGACGAAGCGCAGCGGGTCGTCGGCGCAGCCGTCCAGGACGGCCTGGAGCCCCGCGGTCTTCGGTTCCATGACCCGCTGTACGTCCTCGATCCGCTTGCCGATGAAGGCCGGGTCGCGCATGACGCCGAGTCCGGCGCAGTGCACGACGCCGACGATCGGGCCCATCTCGCGCCGGGCGCGGTCGAGCACCTCGGCGATCCCGTCGAGCGGGACGGCCTCGACCACCAGCCGGACACCGGGGCGTTCCAGGGCCGCGAGGTCACGCAGCCGGGCCGCGAGGGCCGGGTCCGTGCCGGGGTCCGCGAGGAGCGCGGGCCACTCGGTCCGGGCGGGCAGCGGGGTGCGGCCGAGGAGCACGAGACGGTCGGCGCCCCGCTCGACGAGCCGGGCCGCGAGCAGTCGGCCCAGGGCGCCCGTCCCACCGGTGATCACGACGGTTCCTCCGGCCAGGTCCGCGGACCAGCCGGTGGACGCGGGCGCGCCGTCGGCGGGCCGCAGCACCGGACGGTGGCGCACTCCGGCCCGTACGCAGGCCTCGGTGACCGGGTCGGTGGCGGCGAGTTCGGCGGCGGCCGCCTCGCGCAGTGCGGCCGGGTCCAGGGTGTCGAGGTCGAGGGTGCGGGCGGACAGGCCCCGGTACTCGGCCGTCAGCATCCGCACCAGGCCCGCGTAGGCCGCGCCGCGCAGCGTGGGCCGCTCGGTCCGGAAGGTGGTGAGACCCCGGGTCAGGTGGAGGTAGGCGAAACCCCGGGTGCGGTTCCCGGTGACCAGCTCGCGCAGGAGCTCGATCCGGGACCAGTCGGGCTCCGGCGCGGTGAGCGCCGTGTCCGATACGTCGGCCAGGTCGATCACGGCCGTCGCCCGGCGGGCCGCTTCCGTGATCCGCCGGGCGGTGTCCGCGTCGCCGTCGTCCACCCGGACCACGGTGGCGGAGGGGCCGAAGGCCCGCGTGGCGAGGGCCTCGTTCTCGGCGCGGGCCAGTACCAGGACGCCGGCGGGCAGTTCGGCGGGCGGCAGCGGCGCGGCCTCCCAGCGCTTGACCAGGAGCAGCGAGGAGTCCCGCGCGGCGGGCGGCGCTCCGGTGGCGGTCTCCGTCGTGAGCCAGTGCCGCTCCCGGGCGAACGGGTAGGTCGGCATGGACGTCAGCGGCGGCCGGTCGCCGCGACGCAGGGCGGCCCAGTCGATGTCGGCGCCGTCCTGCCAGAGCCGGGCGAGCTGGTCGAGCCGTCCCTCCCGGACCAGGCGGGCGAGGTAGTCGGCGCCCTCCGGTTCGGACAGCCACGCGTGGTCCGCGTCCGTACGGCCGTGGGCGTGCTCGGCCGCGAGGTGGGCGGCCAGCTGCTCGCGCAGGTCGCGGGTGGAGCGGGCGACCAGCGCGAGCCGGGCGGCCATGGGCACGCGGGCGGCCTGAGAGGTGTACGCGAGCGCGGCCAGCGACGGCGCGCCCTCGCTCTCGTCCGCGTCCGCGCCGTCCTCCGCCTCCGCGTCGAGGAACTCCACCATCGCGACGGCGTACCGGCGCAGGGCGGCGGCGTCCCTGCCCGACAGCAGGAACACCTCGGGCGCCTCGCCCTGGAGTCGGGCCCTGGGCGCGGTGGCGGGCGCCTCCTCCAGGACGACGTGCGCGTTGACGCCGCCGAAGCCGAAGGAGCTGACGCCCGCGCGCAGCGGCAGGGGCGCTCCGTCGGCGTCCTCGGGAGCCCACGCGGTGGTTTCCCGTACGGGCTGGAAGGGGGTATTGGCGAGGTCGATCAGCGGGTTGAGCGTCTGGAGGTGCAGCGTCCTCGGCAGGGTCCGGTGGCGCATCGCCAGCACCACCTTGATGACTCCGGCGATGCCGGCGGCGGGCTCCAGGTGCCCGATGTTGCTCTTCACGGTGCCGATGCCGCAGGGGGTGGCGGGGCCGTCGGCCAGGGTCCGGTGGGCCCGGACGAGGCCGTCGATCTCCACCGGGTCGCCGAGGGCGGTGCCGGTGCCGTGGAGTTCGGTGTACGACACCGTTCCTGCCGGTACCCGGGCGTCCCGGTAGGCCTCGACGAGCAGGGCGGCCTGGGCCAGCGGGTTGGGGGCGGTCAGCGAGGAGGCGTGACCGCCGTGACCGACCGCGCTGCCGCGGATCACCGCGTGCACCCGGTCGCCGTCGGCGAGGGCGCGGGAGAGCGGCTTGAGGACGAGTACGCCGACGCCCTCACCCTTGACGTACCCGTCGGCCCGCGCGTCCAGGGCCTTGCAGCGGCCGTCCGGGGAGAGCACCCCGAGCTGGTTGCCCGCCACCACGGTCTGCGGCGAGAGCACCAGGCTCACGCCGCCCGCGACGGCCAGCTCGCTCTCCCCCGCGCGCAGGGCGCGGACGGCGCGGTGCAGTGCCACCAGGGAGCTGGAGCAGGCGGTGTCGATGCTCTCGCTCTGGCCCTTGAGGTCCAGCAGGAACGAGATGCGGTTGGTCAGGATGGTCCGGGCGAGTCCGGTGCCCGCGTGGGGGTTGATCTGCTCGCCGCGCAGGACCATCGACTCGTAGTCGTTGAACTGGACGCCGGCGAAGACGGAGACCCGGCGGCCGGCGAGCAGGTCGGCCCGGCAGCCGGCGTCCTCCAGCGCGGCCCAGGTGTGTTCGAGGAACAGCCGGTGCTGCGGGTCCATGACCTCCGCCTCGGCGGGCGAGAGCTTGAAGAACCGTGCGTCGAAGCGGTCGACGTCGCTCAGGAAGCCGCCCCAGCGGGCGGTTCCGCCGAAGCGCCGGGACACCTCCTGCCAGTCCCAGCGGTCGGCGGGGGTCTCGGTGATCAGGTCCCGTCCGTCCCTGAGGTGCCGCCAGAACTCCTCCAGGTCCGCCGAGCCGGGGAACCGTCCGGACATGCCGACGATGGCGACGGCGTCCTCCCCGGGGGGCGCTGCGGCCGGAGCGGCGGGCGGAGCACTGACCGTGGCGGTGGCGGTGACGGTCGCGGTGACCGGCTCCGTGATCGGGGCGGCGGCCGTCTCCTGCCGGTCCGCCAGCGATGGGTGTTCCGCGAGCAGGTGCCGGGCGAGCTTCTCGACCGTGTTCTCACCGAACAGGACCGTCGTCGGCACCGAGACGCCGTAGCGCTCCTCCAGGGCCACCGAGAGGGACTGGAGCCCGAAGGAGTCCAGGCCGTACTCGCCGAAACCGGCCTCCGGGTCGAGCGCCTTCGGCGTCAGGCCCAGCAGCTCGGCGACGAGCTCCCGCAGCCGGTCGGTCAGTTCGCCCGCCCGTACGGGAGCGGCGGGCGCCGGGGCGGCCGGGCGGGCGCGGTGCCCGCGCTCCCGGACGCGCATCGCCTCGACCCGCTCGCGCATCCGCTCGGGCGCTCCGGGCAGTACGGCGACCTGGGGGCGTCCCAGTCTCAGGGCGAGGTCGAGCAGTCGCTCGCCCTCCTCGGTCTCCAGGTAGCGGAAGCCGGTGTCGGCGAGGTAGCGGCGCTCGTCCTCGGCCCCCACGTGCATGCCTCCGGCACGCCACATGGGCCAGTCGACCGAGACCGTGCGCCCGTTGCGGCGGCCCGCCGTGCGCAGTGCCTCGCGTTCCTCGGCGAATCCGTCGAGGTAGCGGGCGCCGACGGCGTAGTCGGCCAGGCCGTAGTCGCCGAGCTGCCCGGCCAGGGAGGAGTACAGGACGAACAGGTCCAGCGGTTCGTCACGGGTCACCTCGTCGAGCACGCGGGTGCCTTCGAAGCGGGCCCGCAGGTGGGAGCGGAACTCCGCGAGGTCCTTGCCGGGCAGCGGCGTGCGCGAGGCGGTCGCCGCCAGGTGGAAGACCCCGTGCAGCGGGCCCCACTTCTGCTTGACGTCCGCCACGACCCGGGCCATGGCGGCCCGGTCGTCCACGGACGCCTGGAAGTAGGCCACGTCACCGAGGGCGCGGAGCGCGGCGAGTTCCCGGGCCCGGTCCGCGGCGGAGGACCGGCCGGTGAGGGCCACCCGGGCGCCGCGCGACAGCAGGGTACGGGCGAGCAGCAGGCCGAGGCCCCCGGCGCCGCCGGTCACCAGGTGGACGCCGCCCGCGCGCAGCGGGGACTCCGTGACGGGGCTCGGGTCGGTCTCCGTGAGCACGCGCACGGTGCGCACGGTCGCGGAGAGGCGGACAGCGGCCGAGGAGAGCCGCTCGGCGGCCACCTCGGCGAGCAGGGCGGCCGGTTCGACCCGGCCGACGACGCGTACGACACCGAAGGCGGTGCCGGGCAGGACGGCGCGCAACGAGGTGTCGAACCCGCCCCAGGCCTCCGCCATGGCACCTTCCGGCACCAGGACCTGGATCCGCGCGGCGGCGCGGGAGGCCGCCATGGCGCGTACGAGGAGGAAGACCGACTCGATGCCCAGGTCCGGGCGCTCGGGCCGCAGCAGCGGCCACTGGTGCACGATCCGGTCCGCGCCGGTGGCGAGCAGCCGGGCATAGTCCTCGGCCTCGCCGGGGCGGATCGTGACGGTGGAGCCCTCGTCGGCGTACGCGGATCCGGCCGTTACGGTGACGGCGCCGGGGACCGGCAGGTCGCCGAAGACCAGTACCCGGCCCGGGTGCGGGGCCGCGGGCGGTACGGGCTCGGCCACCCAGGCGGCCGTGAAGAGGCTGACGGGCGCCGGGGCACCGGTCCCGTCGGCTGCCGCGGCGACCGGCTCGGGAACGGAACGTGCGGCGGCCTCCGCCCCGGTCACCGGGGCGGTCGGCGCGGCTGCCGCCGGGGCGGCCGGCGGCGAGGCGGCAGCCGCGGGGGCTCCTTCCGTGAACCAGTACCGTTCGGCGGCGAAGGGGTACGGCGGCAGCGAGCGCAGCTTCGGCGTCCGCTCCCACCGGGCCGGCCAGTCGACCGACGCGCCGCGCACCCACGCGGCGGCGGTCTCCTCGTCGCCCCGCCCGTCGAACGGCGAGCGGTCGGCGTGCCGTTCCACGCGCCCCAGGTGAACTCCGGAGACGTCCCCGGCGAGGAAGCGGCGGAGGGTCTCCACCGCGTGCTCGCCCGAGTCCGTGACGAACGCCAGGCGTTCGGCGTGTTCCGCGCGACCGGTCTGCAGGGTGTGGGCGGTTCCGGCCAGGTCGTGCGCCCAGGAGTCCCGCGCGTCGGCCAGGGACCGCGCGGTGGCCCGCAGCCGCTCCGGGTCACGGGCCGAGAGGGCGAACACGGCCGGCCGGGCGGCCGGTGACGGTTCGTCGGCCGGGTACTCCTCGAGTACGACGTGGGCGTTGACCCCGCCGTAGCCGAAGGAGCTGACCCCGGCGCGGCGCGGTACACCGGGCGCCGCGGGCAGCCAGTCACGGGACTCGACCGCGATCTCGCAGGCCGTGCCCTCCAGCGCCAGGTGGGGGTTGAGCTCGGGGCCGTGCGGGTCGCCGGTGATCCGCCCGTGGCGCATCGACAGCAGGACCCGCAGCACGGCGGCGATGCCCGCCGCCGGTTCGAGGTGGCCGATGGTGTTCTTCAGAGCGCCGAGGGCGCAGTGCGGGACGGTCGGCGCCGGGTGGCCCCAGTCGCGGTAGAGCTCGGCGAAGGCCTGGCGCAGGCCGTTGGTCTCGGCGGGGTCGCCGATGACCGTCCCGGTGCCGTGCGTCTCGACGTACCCGATGGTCGCCGGATCCACGCCCGCCTCCCGGTGGGCCCGCACGATGACCTCGGCCTGACCGCGCGGGTTGGGGGCGGTCAGCGAGTTGGACCGGCCGCCGTGGTTGACGGCGGTACCCCGCAGGACGGCGAGCACCGGGTTGCCGTCGGCGCGGGCGCGGCTGAGCCGCTTGAGGACGACGGCCCCGACGCCCTCGCCGCGCACGTACCCCGAGGCGTTCTTGTCGAAGGCCCGGCCCACGCCGTCGGGGCTGAGCATGCCGGCCCGTTCCAGGGAGGCGAAGGTGACCGGGGACAGCATGAGGCTGACGCCGCCCGCGATGACGGTGTCGCAGTGCCCGAGCCGGAGTGCCTCCGCCGCCCGGTGCAGGGCCACCAGTGAGCTGGAGCAGGCCGTGTCCACGGGTTCGCTGGGGCCGCGGAGGTCGAGGTGGTAGGAGATCCGGTTGGCCAGCATGGACGGGGTCAGGCCGGTCGACGAGTAGGGGTCGGTGGCCGTGTCCGAACGCTGTACCAGTTCGGCGTAGTCGGACGAGCCGACGCCGACGAACAGTCCCGTGTCGGTGCCCGCGAGACGGGTCGGATCGATGCCCGCGTCCTCCAGCGCCGACCACACCGTGCGCAGCAGCAGCCGCTGGCGGGGGTCCATCCAGCGGGCCTCGCGGGGCGAGATGCCGAAGAACAGCGGGTCGAACCGGTCGATGTCCGGCATGAAGCCGCCCCGGGTGATCCGGGTCCGGTCGGGGTGCAGCGCCGGGTCCCCGTAGTGGGCACGGCTGTCCCAGCGGTCGGCGGGCACCTCGGAGAAGAGGTCGCCGCCCTTTTGGAGGGCCGCCCAGAACTCGTCCAGGTTCCGTGCGCCGGGCAGTGTGCCGGCCATGCCGACGATCACCACGGGGTCGTCCCCGGCCGTCCGGTCCGCCGTCCGGTCCTGCGTCCGGTCCGCCGCGGGAGCGGCCGGGAGCGGCGGGGCGGTGTGCGGGTGCTCGTCCTCCAGCCACCGCGCGAGGGCGAGGGGGGTGGGGGTGGCGAGCAGTTGGTCGGGGCCGACGGGCACGCCGAAGGCGTTGGAGACCTCGTCGGCGAGCCGGATGAGGCCGAGCGAGTCCAGGCCGTGCTCGTGGAAGGAGCCCGCCGGGTCGAGGTCCGCGGGTGCGTAACCGCTGACGGTGCCCAGCAGGGCCAGTACGGCATCCCGGAGCCGGGTGCCCGGGGCGGGGGCGGCCGGGGTGGCGGAAGCCGTCGGGGCCGCGGCGGCGGGTGCGGCCGGGGTGACGGCGTCGATCCAGCAGCGGGTGCGCGCGAAGGGGTATCCGGGCAGCGAGAGCGGCGGCACCGGAGCCGGGTGGGCGGCCGCCCAGTCGAAGACCTCTCCCCGGACCCAGCGGCGGGCCGTGTCGTCCGGATCGGCCGGGGACGGCGGGATTGCCGCACCGGGCTCGGCCGTCACGACGCCGGTGTGTCCGACGGACCGCCCGGCGAGGAACCCGTCGAGCACCTCGGTGAGTTCCGCCACCGTGCGTGCCACGACGGCGAACCGGTGCGGCATGGCCTCGCGGCCTGCCTGGAGGGTGTGCGCGAGTCGGCCGAGGTCGACGTCGGCGCCGGCGCCGGCGCCGACACGGCCCGCGAGCTCGCGCAGGGTCGTGCCGCCGTGTACGGCGCCCGCCAGGGCGGTGTCACCGAGTCCGATCAGCCGCACCATCGTGGCCGGGTCCAGGCCGAGCTCGTCGAGGGGTTCGTCCACCGCCGTCACGGGAACACCGGCCGCGGTGGCGATGTCCCCGGGGTCGGCTCCGGTCCCCGTCGGTCCCAGCCAGCTCCGCATGCCCGCGACGACGCGGCGCAGTCCCTCCGCGTCCCGTGCGGAGAAGGGGAAGACGGCCGGTCCCGCCGAGGCGCCGGGCCGCGGGGCCGCCGCGGGATGTTCCTCGACCACGAGGTGGGCGTTGGACCCGCCCGCGCCGAAGGCGCTGATGCCCGCGCGCAGGGGGCCCGGGCCCGTCCAGGGAGCCAGTTCGCGCTGTACCCGGAACGGCACCGCGTTCCAGTCGACGGCCGGGTTGAGGGCGTCCGCGTGCAGGGACGGCGCCAGTTCCCGGGCCTTCAGCTGGAGCAGAACCTTGGTGAGGGCCGCGATACCGGCGGCCGATTCGAGGTGGCCGATGGAGGACTTGACCGAGCCGAGCGCGACGGAGCCGGCCGGAAGGTCGCCGAAGGCCCGTACGAGACCGGCCACTTCGGCCGGGTCGCCCAGTGCGGTGCCCGTGCCGTGCGCCTCGACGTACGAGATCCCGTCGGCCGGGACTCCGGCCGTGCGCAGTGCCTGCGCGATGACCTCGCCCTGGGCGCCGGGGCTGGGGACGGCGAATCCGCCCGTCTTGCCGCCGTGGTTGACGGAACTGCCGAGGATCACGCCGAGGATGCGGTCCCCGTCGCGTTCCGCCGCCGCCAGCGGCTTGAGCAGGACGGCGCCGACGCCCTCGCCGGGCACCATGCCGTCGCCGTCCGCCGCGAAGCTGCGGCACCGTCCGCTCTCGCCGGTGAAGCCTCCGGCAGCCAGCTGGCGGTACTTGCGCGGGTGCGGGGCGAGGTTGACGCCACCGGCGATCGCGTAGTCCGCGTGACCGGCCGCCAGGGCCTCGCAGGCGAGGTGGATGGCCGTCAGCGAGGAGGAGCACATGGTGTCGACGGCCAGGCTGGGACCGTGGAAGTCGAAGACGTACGAGACCCGGTTGGCGATGGAGGCGTACCCCATGCCACCGGCGAGGCCCCGCTCGTCCTCGAACAGCTGGTAGTGGCCGTACATGACGCCCACGTACACGCCCACGCGGCTGCCGCGCAGCCGGGCCCGGGTGTAGCCCGCGTCCTCCAGGGCGTGCCAGGAGGTCTGGAGGAAGAGGCGCTCCTGGGGGTCGGTCAGTTCGGCCTCGCGCAGGGACATCTGGAAGAAGCGGGGGTCGAACTCGTCGATGCCGTCGAGGAATCCGCCCCAGCGGCCGACCTTCTGGCCGTCCACGACGGCGGGTGCCCGATGGTCCCAGCGGTCGGCCGGTACCTCGGTGACGCAGTCGCGGCCGGACCGCAGGTTGTCCCAGAACGTGTCGAGGTCCGCGGCCTGGGGATAGCGTCCGGCGACGCCGACGATCGCGACGCGGTGGTCCGTACCGGCCGCGGGGCGCGCGGCGGGGACGGCCGACCGGGCGTCCGGGCCGCTGACGCCGGTCACGCCGGTCACGCCGGTGCGCGACGCGGCGGGCGGCTCGGGAAGCGGCTCGGCGGCCAAGTCGGCGGCCGGCTCGGGAAGGAGCGTACGCACCCGGTCGGCGTGCCGCTCGACCAGGTAGTCGGCCACTTCGCGGATCGTCGGGTACTCGAACAGCATCGACACCGGCAGCTCGCCCATGCCCTCGGCGAGCACGTCCACGATGAGGGGCACGGTCAGCGAGTCGACGCCGAAGTTCTCGTACGTCTCGTCGAGCCAGAGCCGTTCCAGGGGGACCTGGAGGATCTGCGCGAAGGCCTCCTTCACGTACTCCCGCGCGGCCTCCAGCAGCGCGCCGGCCTCCCCTCCCGACTGCTCCGACGGCTCCGACGGCTGTGCCGGGGCCGGGCGCTCCTGCGGCACGTGCGGCGCCGCGATCGCGGGGGGCGCCGCCGAGTCCGGTGAGGTCTGGGCGACCACCACGTGCTGGCTCAGCCCCTCGTCCGCCGGAACGGCCCGGCTGCGGGCGAACCCGGCGAGGGCGAGGGCCTTGCGCCAGCCGGAGGCGGAGAGCAACGGGGCTCCGGGCAGCCGCAGTTCGGCGTCCTCGTGCAGCCACCAGCCGTCGAGCAGGCCGAAGGTGAGCGTGGCGGTGAGGACGTTGCTGCTCGCCTCGTTGAGCACCAGTCGGCCGCCGGGCTTGAGCAGCCGGTTGACCGCGCGCAGGGTGGCGAGCAGGTCGGAGGTCGCGTGCAGGACGTTGGCCGCCACGACCAGGTCGGCGCTGCCGGAGGTGAAGCCCTGGGCCTCGGGATCGCCGGAGATGTCCAGCCGCTGGAAGCTGACGTAGGGGTACGTCTGCGCGAACCGCTTTTCCCCGTGCCGGAGGAACGCGCGGGAGATGTCCGTGTAGACGTACGTCACCTCCGTGCCGGAGGCGGTGAGGGCGGGCAGCACGCTCGCGGTGGTGCCGCCGGTGCCCGCACCGATCTCGATGACGTTGAGGGGACCCTGGTGCCGGGAGAGCAGGTCCTGGACGGCGCCCACCACGAGTTCGTTGGCCCGGTCGACGACGGGGCTGCCCTGGTAGGCGCCCTCGACGAGGGCGCTGGAGCCGCCCGGGAACATCACGTCGGTGGCGCGGACGCTGCCGCGCATCACGCCGAACAGGTTCCCCATGCACGGGCGCAGCAGCCGGTCGAACCGGTTGAGGGCGGGCTTGCGCTCGCACAGGCCGACGAGGTCGCCCTCGGGGTCCTCGGCGGACCGCCGTCCGGTGGGGACGAGGGAGCCTCCCCGGTCGTCCAGGAAGCCGCCCTCGGTCAGCTGCCGCAGCAGCTCGGTGAAGAGCCGCAGCTGCGCGGGGACGATCCGCAGCCGCTCCGCGAGCGCGGCGGGACGCCAGCTCTCGGCGTCGCCGAGGAACACGCCCTCCTGCCGGAAGAGCGTCCACAGCCAGTCGCACATGATCTCGGTCAGGCGGGCGTCGTCGGCCTCGGTGAGCAGCCTGGCGACCGGGGTGAGCCGGGCCAGCTCCGGTACGAGGGCGGTGTCGTCGGACGGGGCCCCCGCGTCCGCGCGGTCCTCCTGCGCGGCTCGGCGCTGCTGTACGCCGACAGCGGCGAGCACGGCCGCGTCGGCCTTGACCACGACGACCTGCCGGTCGTCGCGTCCGAGCACGGCGTGCACGGCCGCCATCCCCTCCTCCGGGGTGATCGAGTGGATTCCGGTGGCGGCGAGCCGGTCGCGGTGGCTCTCGTTGGCGACGATGCCGACGGTTCCCCAGTAGCCCCAGTTGATGACGGCCACCCGGGCGTCCAGCACCCCGTCGAGGTGGTGGGCGAAGGCGTCCTCGAAGGTGGATCCGGCCGCGTAGTTGCCCTGGCCGGCGCTGCCTGCCAGCGCCACCGCCGAGGAGAAGAACAGGATGAAGTCCACGTCGGCCGAGCCGCGCAGGGCGGCGTGCAGGGCGACCGAGGTGTGTGCCTTGGCGGCGAGGACTGTGCGGAAGGTCTCCTCCGTCATCGTGGCGACGGTCTGGTCGCGCAGGACGATCGTGGCGTGGAAGACCCCGTGCAGCGCGCCGTGGGTGGTCCTGGTCCAGTCGATGGCCCCGCGCAGTGCGGCGGGATCGGTGGCGTCGGCCCTGCGGTACGAGACGAGGGTCCCCTCCGGGTCGATGGCGCGCAGCCGCTCGCGGCGCTCCGCGTCCAGCTCGCCGCGGCCGAGGAGGACGACCTTCGCGCGGTAGCCGCGGACGAGCCAGTCGGTGAGTTCCAGGCCGATGCCTCCGGCGCCCCCGAGGACCAGGTAGGTGCCACCCGGGCGGATCCCCTCGCGCGGGGGCGTGGTGGCGACCGGGAGGAGCCGGCGGTGGTGGAGCACTCCGCCGCGCAGCGCGTAGGGGCCTCCGGCGGGGGCGTCGAGGACCCCGGCGGTCGGCGCGTCGGCGGAGGACCGGTCGACGACGGTCACCTGCCAGCGCGGGTGTTCCTGGGCGAGGGACAGCGCGAGGCCGTGCAGAGCCGCCGCGTACGGGTTGCCGACGCTCTCGCCCCCCGTACTGATCGCGTCCTCGGTGATCACGGTGAGGCGGACCGCGGAGCGGGTCCGCTGGAGGGCCTTGGCGAGCCGGAACAGGGCGAGGACGCCGCGTTCCTGCGCCGCTTCGAGCGCGTCGGTGTCGTCGGTCCTGGCCCCGGCGACGGGGGCGAGGAACACGACGTGGTCGGGTCGGCCGGTCGCCGTGGCGACGCGGTCGTGGTCCAGTTCGACGACGGTGGCGCCGAGGCGGGGGCGCAGGACGGCCGCCAGCGGTGCGGAGTCCGGTCCCCGGACGAGCCAGGTGGTGGCCCCGGCCGGGAGCGGCTGCGGGGACCCGGCGGGCCGCTCGGTCCAGTGCGGTACGAACATCAGCTCGTCCGCGGCGGCCGTCGCCGCGGCGGAGACCGCCGCTCCGGTGACGGGCGCTCCGGTGACGGGCGCTCCGGTGACGGCCGCGGTCGGCCGGGCCTGGGCGACCCCGGGTGCGGGCCGCAGCGACAGGTCGCGCAGCCGCACGCGGACGCCCCCCTCGGAGTCGGTCAGGGTGAGGTCGTAGCGGTCGGCGCCGACGGTGCGCACATGGGCGTACCCGTGCTCCGTCACCGGGGCGTGGACCTCGGCGGCGGTGAGGGCGTACGGCACCATCGCGGGGCCGTTGTCCCGGTCCCGGAGCACGGCGAAGGCGTGCAGGGCGCCGTCGACCACCGAGGGGTGGAGGGCGGAGCCGGCGAAGCGGGCGGCCTCGGCGGGGATCCGCAGGCGGACGAGCGCCTCTCCGTCACCCGCGGCGATCCATTCGACGGCCCGCAGGGCCGGGCCGTAGAACAGCCCCGCCGCCGTGAGGTCGGCGTAGAGGTCGACGCCTTCGTGGCGGCTGCCGAGGCGGGCCCGTACGGCGCCGATGTCCAGGCTCTCCCCGGCCGGTGCGGACAGGGTCTCCACCCGGCCCTCGGCCAGGAGTTCACCCGTGTCGTCGCGCAGGTCGAAGCGCGTGCCGGTCTCGCCCCGGCGCAGCCGTGTCCTGGCCGTGCGCTCGGCGCCCGCCACGATGAAGGGCCGCAGCCAGCGGACGTTCGACAGCCGCAGCCGCTCCCCCGCCCCGGCCGCCTCGGCGGCGGCGCGGGCCATCTCCAGGACGGCGGCGGCGGGCAGCAGGCGCGTCTCGCCGAGCCGGTGGCCGCCGATGTAGGGGTGTTCGGGGCCGAAGGCGGTCCGGTAGGTCAGGCCGTCCAGGCTCTCGGCCGGGTCGATCCCGTCGAGCAGCGGGTGCACCTGAGCCGGTGCGCTCCGCTCGGCGGGCGACGCGGAAGCAGCGGGCGGCGACCAGATGGTGTCGGTGAGCCAGCAGCGGAGCTCCTCGAAGGGGTAGCCCGGCAGCGGCACCCGGCTGCCGTTCCCCGTCGGCCACGTGACCGGGGCTCCGGCGGCCCAGGCGGCGGCGGTCGACGCCGGGTCGCTGCCCGTGGGCGCGGCGGCGCGGGATGCGGCGCGGCCGCGCGCGCTGCCGGTCCAGACACCGGCCGGGTCGTCCCCGCGGAGCCGGGCCACCAGCTCGGTGACGGTGGAGGCCAGGACGACCATGCGGTCCGCCCACTCCTCGCGCCCCTGCTGGAGGGTGAACGCCACGTCCGCGAGGCGGGGCGGAGATCCGTCCGCCAGGCCGCGCTCCAGGGCGTCCGCAAGCTGCGCGGCGAGCATCGGGAGCCGCTCGGGCACGCGGGTGGAGAGCGGGAACAGGTACGGGCCGGCCCCCTGCCCGGCGGTCGCCGGGGCGACGTACTCCTCGACGACGAGGTGCGCGTTGGCCCCGCCCGCGCCGAAGGAGCTGAGACCGGCGCGCCGGGGGGCGCCGTCGGGGCGGGGCCACGGGGCGAGGTCGCGCTGCACGCGCAGCGGGGTGGAGTCGAAGTCGATGTTCGGGTTGAGGGGGTCCGCGTGCAGCGAGGGCACGAGCCGGCCGTGCCGCATCTGGAGCAGTACCTTGCAGAGCCCGGCCATGCCGGAGGCGGATTCGAGGTGGCCGACGTTGGACTTGACCGAGCCGATCGGCAGGCTGCCCGGGGGCAGTCCGGCCGCGGCCAGGGCCCGGGCGAGACCGCGGATCTCGACGGGGTCGCCGAGGGCGGTGCCGGTGCCGTGCGCCTCCAGGTAGCCGAGGGTGGCCGGGTCCACGCCCGACTCGCCGAGCGCCCGCGCGACGAGGTCTCCCTGGGCGACGGGGTTGGGAACGGTGAACCCGTTGGTGCGGCCGCCGTGGTTGACGCTGGTCCCGAGGATGACACCGTGGATGTGGTCGCCGTCCCGTACGGCGTCCGCGAGCGGCCGCAGCAGCACCGCGCCGACGCCCTCGCCGGGGACGTATCCGTCGCCGTCCGCGCCGAAGCTGCGGCAGCGGCCGTCACTGGAGGTGAAGCTGCCCTGGCCGAGGAAGCGGTACTTGTACGGGTGGACGTGCAGGTTGACCCCGCCCGCGACGGCCAGGTCGGTGTCCCCGGCGCGCAGGTCGCGCACGGCCAGGTGGATGGCCGTGAGCGAGGAGGAGCACATCGTGTCGACGCCCAGGCTGGGGCCGGTGAGGCCGAGGGTGTAGGAGACGCGGTTGGCGATCGAGGCGTGCGAGGAGGCGCCGATCCGGCCGTCCTCGGCCTCGTGCAGCTGGTAGAGCCCGTACATCGCGCCGACGTACACGCCGACGCGGTGGGAGCGCAGGTCCGCGCGGGTGCGTCCGGCGTTCTCCATGGCGTGCCAGGCCGTCTGGAGGAACAGCCGTTCCTGGGGATCGACGATCTCCGCCTCGCGGGGCGAGACGCCGAAGAAGAGCGGGTCGAACATGTCGATGCCGCGCAGGAAGCTGCCCCAGCGGCTGTAGCGGGCCGCCCGGTCGGCGGGGGTGTGCTGGTCGTAGTCCCGCCAGTCCCACCGGTCCGCCGGGATCTCGGTGACCAGGTCCCGGCCCGCCTCGAGGTGGTCCCAGAACTGGTCGAGGGTGTCCGACTCGGCGAAGCGGGCGGCGACGCCGACGATGGCGATGGGCATGGGCCCCGAAGGGGCCGGGACGGGGACGGCGGCTCTCGGGACCGCCACCGCGGCGGTGGCCGCCCGCTCCGGCGCTCCGGCCGCCAAGGGGGCCGGTGCGGTCACCGGTTCGGGCGCGGGCGCCAGTTCCGCGAGGCGCGAGCCGTGGTGCTGAGTGAACCAGGCGGCCAGGGAGCGCAGGTCCTGGTACTCGAAGAACAGGGTCTTGGGCAGGGACCCGAAGTGCTCCTCCAGGCGCCGGGTCAGGTCCATGATCAGCAGCGAGTCGATGCCGAACCGCTCGAACGGCGCGTCGGCCTCGATCTCCTCGGCGGGGAACTCGAAGACTCCGGCCAGCACCTGGCGCAGGAACTCCTCGGCCGCGTCGGCGGACAGGGCCGTCGGCTGCGCGGACGGGGCGGACGGGACGGCGCGCGCGGCGGGGACACGGGAGGTGGAGGGAGTGGAGATGGAGGGAGCGGAGGCGGCCGAGGCGGAGGGGGCCGAGGGCGCCGGAGCGTTCAGCACCTCGCGCAGGCGCGCCAGATTGCCGTGCGCCACGAGGACGTGGTCGCCGTCGTGGCCCAGGGCCCGGTCGAAGGCCGTGAGTCCGGCCTCCGTGGGCATGGCCACCAGACCGACCTGGCGGGCCATCCGGGCCGCGGTGGCCTCGTCCGCGTCGACGCGTATGCCCCCGTCGGCCCACAGCGACCAGAGCACGGAGAGGCTGCGCCCCGGCCGTCCGCTGCCCCGGCGCCAGGCCGTGAACGCGTCCAGGAAGCGGTTGGCGTAGGCGTAGTCGGTCTGGCCGGGGCTTCCCGCGGCCCCCGACATGGAGGAGAAGGCGATGAAGAAGTCGAGCGGGTCGCCCGCGGTGGCCCGGTCCAGCTCCACGGTGCCGCGCACCTTGGGACCGAGCACGGCCGCGCTCCGCTGGTCGCTCTTGCCGATCAGCAGAGCGTCGTGGGTGGTCCCGGCGAGGTGCAGCACCCCGTGGAGCGGCCCGAAGGAGGCGTGGATCCGCTCGACGAGGTCCGCGGCGGCGCCGGGAGCGCCCAGGTCGGCGGGTACGTAGTGGACATCGAGACCGGCGGCGCGCAGCTCCGTGAGGTCGGCCCCCGGTGAACGGCCCGTCAGGACGTAGCGGGCGTCGCCTCCCAGGTGGGCGACGATCAGGCGGCCCAGGGCGCCCGCACCGCCGGTGACCAGCACGGTGCCGCGCGGGGTGAGCGGCGCCGCGTCGGGGGCGACGGGCTCCCAGCGCGGTACCTGCCGGCCGTCGGCCGTGTACCGGACCCGGAACGCGTGGGCGGCGCGCGCCTCGGACCCGACGGTGGCGGCGAGGGCCGCCGTGCCCGCGTCGACGGCCGAGACGAGGAACTGCGGGTCCTCGTTGGCGAGGGACCGGGCGAATCCGTCCAGGGCCTGGGAGCGCGCGTCCTCGACCCCTCCGGACGTGCGGAACACGTGCAGGACACGGACCGGGTGGCGGGTCGGCTGGGCCGCCCAGGAGCGGTACAGCCCGGTGAGGGCGGGCAGCGGATCGCCGTCCGAGGTGTGGACGAGCAGGATTTCCTCGTCGCGGGGGAAGACGGAGTCCGCGGTGGCGTGTTCGGCTCCGGTGAAGGTCTCCCCGCCGAGCAGCAGGGTCCGCACGGTCCGGCCGGCGGCCGGGGCGGGGGCGTCCTGCCAGCGCTGTGCGAGCAGGTGGGCGCCGATGGTGGCGTCGAGGCGGGCGGCGCCGTTCACCGGCCGGGTGACGACGGCGCGCAGCCGCACGCGGACCCGGCCCTGGTCGTCGGCGAGGGAGACGTCGTGTCCCACCGCGGTCCTCACGGCGTGCACGTGGCCCTGTTCGGGGAGCGGTCCGAAAATCTCGACCGCGTCCAGGGAGAAGGGCAGTTCCCGGGCGCGCGGGGCCGAGGGGGCCTCGTCGGTCCACAGGCAGGCCTGGAGCATCGCGTCGAGCAGGGACGGGTGGAGGGCGAAGCCGGAGAAGGGGAGGTCCGCCGCCGCGGGCACGGCGACCTGCGCGAGGACCTCGCCCGGCGCGGACAGTACCGCGCGCAGCCCCTGGAGGCTGGGCCCGTAGCCGCCCCCGAGCGCGGTGAAGACCGCGTAGCACTCCTCGGCGGTGGCGGTACGGGGCAGCCGGGCCCGGATCGCGTCCAGGTCGAGGCGCGGCGCCTCGGGGCGGGCGTCGAACCGGAGGGTACCGGCGGAGCAGAGCGGGCCTTCGGGGCCGTCGTCGGCCAGCCGGACCTCGTAGGAGACCCCGTCGGCCGTGGGCGCGAGGTGCAGACGTACGCGGACGGGCTCGTCCTCGACGAGTACGGGGCGGGCCCACAGCACGTTGGCGATGCCGGTGGCGCGGCCGTGGCCCTGCTGTTCGGCGGCGGCCACCGCGAACTCGAGGGCCGCCACGGCGGGCAGGATCCGGATCCGGCCCAGGGAGTGGTCGCGCAGGTAGAACTCCGCGCCGGTCAGCAGCCGTTCGCAGGGGCCGTCGGCCAGGGCCGCGGGCGCCTTGATCCAGTAGCGGCGGGTCGGCCGGGGCGGAACGGGCAGGGAGAGCCGGGCCGGGCGGTCGCCCGCGGGCTCGGGCAGGACGACGTCCCGGCCGGTGACCCACAGGCGGGCGGCCTCGGCCGGGTCGTCGGTGGTGACGGACCCGGTCTCGCCGCCGGAGGCTGCGGCCGTCGCGGTCCCGAGGGCGAGGCCGTCCCCGTCGCGCAGGCGCGCGGCCAGCTCGGCGACGCTCCCCACGACCAGGGCGACGCGCTCCCGCAGGGGTTCCCGGCCGACGCGCAGGGTGTGCGCGATGCCGTCCAGGGGGGCCGCCGGGTGGGCGTCCAGCCAGGTGCACAGCTCGGCCCGGTACTGCTCGAGCTGTTCGGGGCCGTCGGCGGACAGGAGGACCAGTCGGGCGGTCCTGTCCTCGGTGGTACCGCTCATCAACGCTGTCCCGCCTCTTCGACTACCACGTGCACGTTGCTGCCTCCCATGCCGAACGAGCTGACGCCGACCCGGGCCGGCGTCCCCTCGCGTGTTTCCCATGTTTGTGGTGCGGCCTGGATCCGGAACGGACTGCCGTCGAGGTCGAGCATCGGATTCGGCGTCCGGAGGTCCACGAGGCCGGGGAGCGTGCGGTGACGCATCGCCAGCAGGACCTTCACGACACCGGCGACGCCCGCCGCGGCCTCCAGATGGCCGATGTTCGTCTTGACCGACCCGAGGCCGGTGCGCCCCGCGAGCACCGGGATCCCCCAGTCGGCGTACAGGCGGCCGAACGCCTCCTTGAGGGCGTCGATCTCGATCGGGTCGCCGAGCGGGGTCCCCGTGCCGTGCGCCTCGATGTAGTCGATCGTGTCGGGCGCGACCCCGGCCGACCGGTGTGCGGCGAGCACGACGTCGCGCTGTGCCTGCGGGTTGGGGACCGTGAGCGAGTGGGTGTGCCCGCCGTGGTTCTCCGCCGATCCGATCAGTACGCCGTGCACGGGGTCCCCGTCGGCCACCGCCCGGTCCAGCAGTTTGAGGGCCAGGAGCACCACTCCCTCGCCCCTGCCGTATCCGTCCGCGCGCTCGTCGAAGGTCTTGCAGCGGCCGTCGGGGCTGAGCATCCCGGCGCGGCGCAGGCCGGTGAACCCGTGCGGGGACAGCAGGAGGTTGGCTCCTCCGGCGAGGGCCATGTCGCAGTCCCCCTGCTGGAGGGCGCGGGCCGCGCGGTGGACGGCGACGAGCGAACTGGAGCACGCCGTGTCGAAGACGGCGCTGGGGCCGTGCAGGTCGAACACGTAGGAGATGCGGTTGGCCGCGATCGAGGGGACGTTGCCGATCAGGAAGTGGTCCCCCATCTCCGGCGAGCCGGGACCGAGCAGGCTCAGGTAGTCCGTACCGCTGAGTCCGACGAACACCCCGGTGCGGCTGCCGGCGAGCGCCGCCGGTACCTGACCGGAATCGAGCACGGCCTCGTGCGCGGCGTGCAGCAGCAGGCGCTGCTGGGGGTCCATCTGCGCCGCTTCCCGGGGGGAGATGCGAAAGAGCGCCGCGTCGAAGGCGTCCACGTCCTCGACGAAGGAGCCGCGCAGGCCCTGCGGGAAGACCCGGGCGGAGAAGCCGCGCTCCATGGGGTACGGCCGGGTGAGGTCGCGCCCGGCGGCGAGGTGCTGCCAGAACTCCTCCAGGTTCGCGGAGGCGGGCAGCCGTCCCCCGATGCCGACGACGGCCACCGGCGGGAATCCGCGCTGCGCGACGGCCGCCGCGACGACCGGTTCGGACGTGGTCCGGGGGGCGGGCTCCCGGTGCGTCGTGACGAACGCCTCGGGATGGGCCGTGCTCAGGTGGGCGGCCAGCGAACTGAGGTCCGGGCGGGAGTAGAAGAGGGTCGGGCGCACCGTGACGCCGAACTGCTCGCGCAGCGCGACCGCGAGGCGGGTGAAGCCGATCGAGTCGAAGCCGACCTCCCCCAGCGGCCGGTCGAGAGGGATGTCCTCCACCGGCAGCCCGGCGATCCGCGCCGCGCTCTGCCGCAGCCGCGCCGCCAGGTCCGCGTGGCCGCTCGGCCGGGGCCGCCGGTCCGCTTCCCCTTCCGGTTCGGCGGGGCGGTCCCCGTGCCCGAAGCGGCGTACGAGTTCCGCGATCGGCAGGCTCGTCAGCGGACCGGTGTCCACCTTGCTGTTGGGGGTCAGGGGGAAGCGCGACAGCGCCACCGTGCGGGAGGGGACCATGTACGCGGGGAGCCGCGCCCGGATCCGTCCGACCGCGGCCTCCGCGGCCTCCGGGGCGGCCTGTACGAAGGCCACCAGGCCCGGCTGCCCGGGCAGGTCCTCGCGCAGCGCCACCCGGACGTCGCCGATGCCGCCGGTGCCGCCGGCGGGCGCCTCGCCCGCGTGCCGGACGGCGGCCTCGATCTCGCCGAGTTCGATGCGGTGGCCGCGCAGCTTCACCTGCCGGTCGGCACGCCCGAGCAGCACCATGTCGCCGTCGGCCGACCAGCGGGCCAGATCGCCCGTGCGGTACAGCCGTTCCCCGGTCGCCGGGTCGTGTACGAAGCGCTCGGCGGTCAGTTCCGGCTTGCCGCGGTAGCCGCGGGCGACGCCGTCGCCGCCGATCAGCAGTTCGCCGACCGCGCCGAACGGCACGGGCGCGCCGTCGGGACCGGCGGTGCGGAAGGTGGTGTTGGCGAGCGGGGTGCCCACGGTGACGGGCCCGCCCCGCCGGATCCGCCGCGCGGAGGACCAGATGGTCGTCTCGGTCGGCCCGTACATGTTCCACAGTTCGTCGCAGCGGTCCAGCAGCCGGTGCGCGAGGTCGGCGGTCAGCGCCTCCCCGCCGCACAGCAGCCTGCGCACGTGTCCGGTCCAGCCCGCGTGCGACAGCATCTCCCAGGTGGCCGGAGTGGCCTGGACGAGGGTGGCGCCCGACGTGGCGATCAGGTCGGCCAGCGCGAATCCGTCCCGGACCACGTCCTCGGGCGCGATGTGGACGGTGGCGCCCCGGGTCAGCGGGAGCAGCAGTTCCAGACCCGAGATGTCGAACCCGGCGGTGGTCACCGCCAGCAGGGTGTCGTCCTCGGAGCAGCCGGGCCGCTCGGCCGCCGCGACCAGCAGGTTCACCAGATTGCCGTGGCAGACCTCGACGCCCTTGGGCTCGCCCGTGGATCCGGAGGTGTAGAGGACGTAGGCGAGGTCGTCGTCGCGGCGGGCCACCGGGGCGACGGTCCGCGCCTCGGGTTCCAGGCCGGTCAGGGGGACGCGCACACCGGGGGCGTCCTCGGGCAGCCGGTCGGCGAGGTGCGGGTCGACGATCACGGCCGCCGGGGCCGCGTCGGCGGTGATGTGGGCGAGCCGGGCCGCCGGGAAGTCCGGGTCGAGGGGGACGTACGCGGCCCCGGCGGCCTGGACGGCGAGCAGGGCCACGACCAGCGCGGCCCTGCGGCCGACGAGGACGCCCACGACGTCGCCCCGGCGCACGCCGTGCTCGGTGAGGATCCTGGTGAGGGCGTGCACCTGCCCGGCCAGTTCGCCGTAGGTCAGCGAGCCCGTCGCGTCGACCACGGCGGTGCGCCCGGGGGCGCGCCGGGCGCGGGCGAGCACCAGGTCGGCGGCGGTGACATCGCGCGGCCGTTCGGCGCGCGTGGCGTTGGCCCTCTCGACGGTGCGCCGCTCGGCGGAGGTGGCGGGGTCGAGGTCCCGGAGACGTACGGAGGGATCGGCCGTCACCGCGTCCAGCAGCAGCCGGTAGTGCTCGGCCAGGCGTTCCACGGTGGAGCGGTCGAAGCGCTGCGGGTCGTACTTGAGGTAGAGGAGCACGCCGGTGTCGCGCACGACCACCTCGACGACGAGGTCGTTCTCGCCCTCCTGGGTGAGGTCGAGCGCGTCACGGAAGACGGTCTGCCCGGCCGCCATGTCCTGGTCTCCGCCGACTCCCTGCTGCATGTAGAAGCCGATGTCGAAGCCCGCCGCGGCGTCGCTCGTGCGGCGCAGGTCGTCGACGACGGAGGCGAAGGGGTAGGCGCTGTGCTCCTCGGCCTCCGCCATCCGGTCCCCGACGGCGCCCATGAGCTCGCCGAAGCTGTGGTCGGGATCGCAGTCCACGCGCAGGACCACCGGGTTGATCAGGTAGCCGACGGTGCGGTCGAAGCGCTGGGCGGGACGGCCGTCGGTCGGCACCATCACGCTGAGGTCGCGGTGTCCCGAGTGGCGGTGCAGGAGCGCGAGGAACGCGCCGAGCACGACGTTGAACGGGGTCAGCCCACCCGCGCGGGCGGTGTCCTGGACGGCGGCCCAGGTGGAGCGCGGGAGCCGCAACTGCACCATCTGCCCGTCGGGCTGCGGGGCGGGTCCGGACCGCCGGTGGTCGGCGAGCGCGTCCAGCACCGGGGCCGTGGAGGCACCGTGCAGTCGGTCGAGCCACCACCGCCGGTGCTCCTGCGTCTCCGGGGCGGCCAGCATGGTGCGCTGCCATTCCACGAACTCTGCGTAGGAGGCGGCCGGTTCGACCGCCGGCAGCTCGCGGCCCCGGGCGAGCGCGTCGTGGCAGGCGACTATGTCGCGCAGCAGCAGGTGGCTGGAGACCCCGTCGGTGATGAGGTGGTGGAACACCAGGAGCAGCAGGGTGGCGCCGCCGGGCGCGGCGACGAGCCACATCCGGTACAGCGGATCCTGCTCCAGGTCGAACGGGCGGCGCACCAGGGCGCGTACGCGGGTGGCGAACTCCCCGTCGGTCACGTGGCCGAGGTCGAGCCGGGCCACCTCCGGGGCGCGGCCGGTGACCTCCTGCACGGGCCCGGTGGCATCGAGGCGGATGGAGACGCCCAGTTCCGGGTGTCGCCGCACCATGGCAGCCAGCGCCTCGACCAGCCGGTCCTCCTCCACGTCCTCGCCGAGCCACAGGCCCAGCGGCAGGTTGTAGGAGACGGTCCGCGGATCGTCGGCGTGCAGGGCCCACAGAGCGGCCTGCCCGCGGCTGAGCGGGTACGGCCCGGAGGGCGCCTCCGCGGCGTACCCCGCCGCGGGGACCGGGAGCGGCACGGGCGCGGCGGCCGGTGCGGCCGGTCCGTCCGTGTCGACGAGGCCCCGCACCAGCAGCTCGGCCACCTCGCCGGACACCTTGCCCGCGGCGATCGCCGTCAGCAGTTCACGTAGGTCGGTGCTCATCGTCCCGTCCCTCCTTCGAGTACGGCCAGGGCCTCGTCCACCCGGACGGTTCCGTTGCGCAGCCCTGCCAGCAGAGCGGCCACCCCGTCGGCGGCCGGAGCCGCGGCGGGGGCCGGTTCGGGTTCCGGTTCGGGCTGCCGGGGCGCGGGCAGCGGCCCGTACGCCTCGAACACGGCGCGGGCCACCGCCCGTACCGTCTGGGCCACCCGGAACATCCTGGGCGGCACCTCCACTCCGTAGTCCGCGCCGAGGCGACGGCTGAGCCGCCGCAGGCCCAGCGAGTCCACTCCGGCGTCGGAGAGCGCCCAGTCCAGGGACAGCCGTTCGGGCCGCATGCCCAGGTGGGCGGCCAGCAGGGCGCGTACGTGCGTACGGACGGCGCCCTCGGCGTCGGCGCCCTCGTCCCGCGTGCTCTCCGGTCCGACGACGGCGGGGGGCCCGGCCGCCACCGGCCGCGCGGGGGCGGCCGCTTGGGCATCCGCGGCGGCTTGGGCTTCCACGGCGGCCCGGGCACCGGCTTCGGCGTCGGCCTCGAACGCGAGCTCGGGCGCGAGCTCGGGCGCGAGCTCGGGCACCAGGCCCGCCGCGGCGGCCTGGACGGTGTCGAAGCGCGCTCCGGGGGTCAGCCAGTAGCTCTCCCGCGCGAAGGGGTAGGCCGGTACGGGCAGCCGCCTGGGCTCCGTTCCGGGCCACAGCTGCGTCCAGTCGACCGGGGCGCCGCCGACCCACAGCCGGGCGACCTTGTCCAGTCGGCCCGCGTCCACCACGGCCCGCAGGTACCGGCTGCCCTCGGGCCCGTCCAGTAGCAGGGCGGTGGTGGCGTCCTTGCCGTCCCCGGTGAAGACGCCCGCGACCGGTCCGTCGGCCTGCCAGGACTCCAGGGCCGCCACCAGCGCGCCCGGCGAGTCGGCGACGACCGCGAGACGCTCGGGGAAGGCCTCCCGGCCGGTGCGCAGCGTGTGGGCGAGGGCCGCCGGGTCCACGTCCTCGTGGGACGCGACCCAGCGGGCCAGGCGCCCCGCATAGTCGCGCAGCCGCTCCGGGGTCTTCGCCGACAGGACGAACAGCCGCTCCCCCGGCGCCAAAAGGACCGGCTCCTCCCGGTACTCCTCCACCACCAGGTGCGCGTTGACCCCGCCGAGGCCGAAGGAGCTCACTCCCGCCCGCAGCGGCGCCTCGGCCCCTTCGGCCGTGCGGACTCGGTTCCAGGGCTCGTTCCCGGCCGGGACGCGCAGCGGGCTGCCGTCGAGTCGCAGGTGGGGGTTGAGCTTCTCCATGTGCACGTTGCCGGGGATCGACCCGTGACGCATCGCGAGCAGCACCTTGATCAGGCCGGTGACGCCCGCGGCGGCCTCCAGGTGGCCGGTGTTGGTCTTCACCGCGCCCAGCACCACGTGTGCCCGGCCGGGGACGGCGCCGTGGTCGGCGTACAGCTCCGCGAAGGCCGACTTCAGGCCCTCGACCTCGACGGGGTCGCCGAGTTCGGTGCCGGTGCCGTGGGTCTCGACATAGGTGACGGTCCGCGGGTCCACACCCGCGCGGCGGTGCGCCTTGACGATGCAGGCGGCCTGCGCGTCCGGGTTGGGCGCGGTCAGCGAGTTGGTGCGGCCGCCGTGGTTGACGGCGCTGCCCCGCAGGACGCCGTGGATGACGTCGCCGTCGGCGATCGCCGCGTCGAGGCGCTTGAGCACCACGACGCCCACGCCCTCGGCCCGGACGATGCCGTTGGCCCGCGCGTCGAAGGTGCGGCAGCGGCCGTCCGGGCTCAGCATGTCGGCCTGGCTCATGTCCACGAACAGCGTCGGCGAGGCCATGACGTTCACGCCGCCCGCGAGCGCCACCTCGCAGTCGCCGCTCCGGATCGCCTCGGCCGCCCGGTGGACGGCGACGAGCGAGGACGAGCAGGCGGTGTCGATGGTTTCGCTGGGGCCGTGCAGGTCCAGGAGGTACGACACCCGGTTGGACATGATGGCGTGGGCCCGGCCCACCGTGCTGTAGCCGTCGAGCGGGACGCCGAGGGCGTGCTGGAGCTCGAAGTAGTCGTAGGTGCTACTGCCGATGAAGACGCCCGTGTCGGTGCCGGCGAGCGCGGAGGGCCGGATGCCCGCGTTCTCGATCGCGCTCCAGGACGCCTCCAGCACCAGCCGGTGCTGCGGGTCCATCGCGATGGCCTCGTGGGGCGAGATGCCGAAGAACTGGGGGTCGAAGAGGTCGACCCTGCGCACGAACCCTCCCCACTTCGCCGTCGTACGGAACTCCCCGGGCTCCGGATCCCCGTACAGGCGGCGCCAGTCCCAGCGGTCGGCGGGTATCTCGCCGACGAGGTCGTCACCGGCCGTCAGGTGCTCCCAGAACTCGTCCAGGTCGTCGGAGCCCGGAAGCAGACCGGCCATGCCGACGATGGCGACGGCCGCGGGCGCGCCGGGGACGGGCTCCGGGGCGGTGGCCCGAACGGGGGCGGCCGGGAAGGCCTGGGCGGCCGCGGCCCGCGCCCGGGCCGGCTCGGCGGCGGGGGCCCGGTCGGCCGCCGGTGCGCCGGGCCGCGCGTCCGCGCTCCAGTGCGCCGCGACCGCGGCTCCATGGTTCTGGAGGATCTTGTCCACGAGGTCGTGGGCGGTGGCCACGCCGAAGAACGTGGCCGGGGTCAGGTCGAGGTCCCACCGCGCGTTCATCCGGGAACTCAGCCTCGTGTACATGATCGAGTCGAAGCCGAAACGGCTGAGCAGATCGTCCGGGGCGAGCTCCTCGGGCCGGATGCCCGCCACCTCACGTACGAGGGCCACCATTTCGTCGGCCGCCGCCGCACGCCACGAGGCCGTGGCCGGGGCCTCGACGTCCGCCGCGGGCGCGGGCTGGCGCCGTACGTCCGCACCGGCCGCCGGGACACCGATCCGGCCGAGGAACTCGTCCGTGCCCGAGACCACCACCACCTGAACCTCCTGTCGGCCGAGCACCTGGCTCAGCGCTTCGAATCCCGTCTCCGGTGAGAGCGGGTGGATCCCTGCCGCGGCCAGGCGGCCGAGGTGGCGCTCGGTGAGCGCGGAGCCGGCCCAGGCCCCCCAGTTCACGACGCGGACGGGGTAGGGAAGCCGGGCGGCGAGCGCGCGGCCGATGGCGTCCTGGGCGGTGCACCCGGCCGCGTAAGCGGCCTGGCCGGGGTTGCCGAGGAAGGACTGCGCCGAGGAGAACAGCGCCAGGAAGTCCAGCCTCCGGTCGCCCAGCGCCTCGCCGAGTGCCTCGGTGGTGCGGCTCTTGGCCGCCATGCCCCGCAGGAACCACTCCTCGTCCATGGCCGCCAGCGACCGGTCGCTCGGCACGGTCACCGAGTGCAGGACTCCGTGGACGACGCCCACCCGGTCGAGCACGGCACGCAGCCGGGCCGGCTCCGTTGCGTCCGCCCGGTGCACCTCGACCCGGGTGCCCGTGGGGTCGATGGCCCTGATCCGGGCCGACGTGGCCGCGTCCGGCGCGGAGCGCCCGACGAGGACGACCCGGGCCCGGTGGCGCCGTACGAGCTGCTCGGCGACGTCCAGGCCGACGTCGCCGGTTCCGCCGACGATCACGTAGGTACCGCCCTCGCGCAGGACGGGAGCGGCCCCGCCCGTCGTGTCGGCGGGCTCGAGCACCTCCCGGTACCAGCGGCCGTCGCGCAGCGCGTGGTCGCCGGGGACGGCGATCGGTCCCGGCGCCGGGTCGTCGGGGCCGGTGTCGACGGTGGTGACCCGCCAGCGCTCGCACTCCTGTCGTACGGACCGGGCGAGGCCCAGTGCCGCGGCCGACGCCGGGTCGGCCGCGGCGCGGGTCACGACCGTCAGCGCGAGTTCGCCGCCCGCGCCGGGGCGCGCCTGGAGGTGGTGGACGGTCCGGAAGAGGTCGAGGACCCCTCGCTCGCCCTCGACCACGGCGTGGACCGCGACGGGGGTCGGCAGGGACTCCAGCGGTGCCTCGCCGATCCGGTGGACCCCGGCTCCGCGCAGCTCTGCGGGGCCGAGCACCCAGACGGGACCGGCGGCCGGTCCGCTCGGGGCCGCCTCGGCGACGGGCCGCAGGCGCGGGACGTACATGCCCGCCGGGGCCGGTGCCGGGGCGGCCGTCGCCGCGGCCTCGCTCGCCGAGGCGACCGCGGCCCCCGGACGCAGTGGTGCGACGGGTGCGACCCAGCACCGACGGCGTTCGAACGGATAGGTGGGCAGCGGGATCGAAACTCCGCCCGCCGGCCAGTCGACCGCGTGCCCGGCCACCCAGCGGTCGGCGTCCGCGCCGCCCGCGGGCCGGGCCAGCGCGGGGTGGTCGGCGCCGTCGGCGGCGGCCCGCAGGGCGGCCGCGAGCGTGGACCGGTCGGCGGTGGTGATCGCGAGCCGTTCCGTCATGGCGTCCCGGCCGTGCTGGAGCGTGTGCGCCACGTCGGCCAGCTCCGCCGTCCGGCCGGGCCGTTCCAGGGCCGCGAGCAGCGCGCTCGCGTACCGGCGCAGGGCCTGCGGGGTACGGGCGGACAGCGGGAACACCCAGGGGCCGGGCGAGCGCCGCACCGCGGGCGCGGCCCCGGCCTCCTCCAGGACCACGTGGGCGTTGACGCCTCCGTAGCCGAAGGAGCTGACGCCCGCGCGGCGCGCCCCGGCGGCCGGGAGCGGCCATGCCCGCGCCGAGCGGGGCAGGTGGAAGGGGCTGCCGTCGAGGCGCAGGTGCGGGTTCGGCTCCCCGAGGCCGGCCAGCGGCGGCTGCACGCCATGCTCCATCGCGAGCAGCACCTTGATCACTCCGGCGGCTCCCGCCGCGGATTCCAGGTGTCCGATGTTGGCCTTGACCGCTCCGACGGCGCAGTGCGCCTCGGGCGGCGGGGGCGTGCCCCGGCGGCTCAGCAGTTCGTCGAAGGCCATCCGCAGGCCGTTGATCTCCACCGGGTCGCCGAGTTCCGTGCCCGTGCCGTGCGTCTCCAGGTAGCCCAGGGTGGCGGGGTCGGTTCCGGCGCGCTCGTGGGCCCGTACGATCATCGCCGCCTGGGCGGCCGGGTTGGGCGCGGTCAGGGACCGCGCCCGGCCTCCGTGGTTGACGGCGGTCCCGCGCAGCCAGGCCCGGACCTGATGTCCCTGGGCCCGCTTCGCGCCGGTCAGCACGACGAGACCGTAGCCCTCGCCGCGGACGAACCCGTCCGCGCGGGCGTCGAAGGTGTGGCAGCCGCCGGTCGGGCTCAGCATGCCCGTGCTGCTGAGGAGGACGTGGTTGTGCGGGGACAGGACGAGGTTGACGCCTCCGGCCACGGCGATGTCGCACTCGCCCGAGCGGATCGACTCGGCGGCCCTGTGGATCGCGACCAGGGAGCTGGAGCAGCCCGTGTTGACCGGTTCGCTCGGCCCGTGCAGATCGAGCTGGTAGGAGACCCGGTTGACCAGGATGGAGTGCGTGGTGGCGGTGGCGGCGTGCGCGTCGACCGGCAGGTCGGCCGCCTTGCGGATCTCGTCGTAGTCGCTCGACCCGGCCCCGATGAACAGTCCGACGTCGGAACCCGCGAGGCTGCCGGGCGCCAGCCCGGCGTTCTCCAGTGCCGTCCAGACCCCTTCCAGCACCAGCCGCTGCTGCGGGTCCATGCCCTCGGCCTCGTGCGGGGAGACACCGAAGAAGAGGGGGTCGAAGCGGTCGACGTCGTGGATGAAGCCGCCGCGGCGGGCGTGCACGCCCGCCGGGACCGCGTCGGGGTCCCACCGGTCCGCGGGGACGTCGGTGACCAGGTCGTCGCCCGCCACCAGGTGTTCCCAGAACTCGTCCAAGTCGGCGCTGGAGGGCATCCGTCCGCTCATGCCGATGACGGCGATGGCCTCCGGGTCCGCGGGGGCTTCCGGACGGGTTGCGGGAGCGGCGGCGGGAGCTTGCGGAGCCGGGACGGGGGCGGCCGGGACCGTGACCGGCGTGGCGGACGGGACGGACGTGGCAGACGTGGCGGACGGGACGGACGTGGCGGACGTGGCGGACGGGACGGACGTGGCGGACGGGACGGACGGGACGGTGCGGAGCTGCCCAGGGTGGTCGCGGCCGAGCCGGTCGACGAGGGCCCGCAGGGTGGGGGTCTCGTAGAACAGCGCGGGTGTCACGTCCAGGCCGAAGGCCTCGTTCAGCCGGCTCGCGAGGAGGTTGTAGCTGACCGAGTCGAAGCCGTAGTCCCCGATCTGCCGGTCGAGGTCGAGTTCGTCGACGGGGATGCCCGAGGCGTCCGACGCGAGGGACAGCAGCATGTCGGCGAAGGCGGCCCCGGGGGGCCCCGCGTCGACGGGCGCGGCGGTGGCGGCCGCCCTGGCCACCAGGACGTGCTGGAAGTTGCGCGTGGTCTCGTTGGTGCTCGGCGCCGCCGACACGGCGTCGTACCCGCTCTCGCCGAGCACTCCCGTCCAGCCCGCAACGTCCAGCAGCGGGGAACCGGGCAGGCGCAGACCGGTGTCGCCGTGGGCCCACCAGCCGTCGAACAGCCCGTAGGTGAGCGTGCCGGACAGGGTGACCGTCGTCAGCTCGTTGAGGAGCAGCTCGCCGCCGGGGCGCAGTACCCGCCGCAAGTGGCGCAGGGCGCGGCCGACGTCCGAGGTGGCGTGCAGGACGTTGGCGCCCACCACGAGGTCGAAGCCGCCCTCGTCGAAACCCTGGCCGACGGGGTCCGTGTCCAGGTCGAGCCGCTTGAACCGCAGGAACGGGTACTGCCCGCCGAACTCCTGCCGTCCGTGGGAGAGGAAGGTGACCGACAGGTCGGTGTACCAGTACTCGAGCCGCTCGCCGTACGGTGCGAGGGCGCGCAGCAGCCCGGCGGACGTGCCCCCGGTGCCCGATCCGACCTCCAGGACGCGGACGGCGGCGCCGTCCGGCAGGTCCGCGAGGCGCCGCTCGACGTGGCCGACGAGGGGCTGGGTGAGCAGGTCGTTGTAGAGGTCGCTGATGGGGTTGCCCCGGTACACGCGCTCCATGAGCGAGGTGCCGGAGGACGGGAAGAGCAGGTCGGTGGCGAGGAGTTCACCCCGGAGCAGTTCCGGGTAGCGCTCTAGGCACAGGGCCAGCAACCGGACGAACACGGCCGACTCGGGACGCGTGTCGGCCAGGGCGGAGAGCCGGCCGAGGTGGCCGCCCGCCCGCGCGTCGGCCAGGGCGTCCGGGGCCGGGCGCAGGCGTCCGCCGTCGGCGGTGAGCAGGCCGTCGCCCAAAAGCTCGGCGAGCAGGGTGCGCAGCAGCCGCTCGTAGCGGCGGGTGACGCCCACCCGGCGCAGGAGCTCGTCGGTGTCGGGGTCGGGTCCGTGCCAGGCGCCCATGCCGTCGAGCAGGGCGAGCAGGGCCCCTCCGGCGATCCGGGTCATCTGCCGGTCGAGCGTGTGGAAGTCCTCCACCACGCGCAGGTCGGCGGCGTTCGGTCGTCCGCCGGTGGGCGTCACGTCGGTGCTCTCCGCTCTCTTGGCGCCCATGCGCGTACGCAGGGCTTCGGTGCCGGGCACGACGACGCTCTGGGGTTCCTGACCCCGGAGCGCGGCGACGAGCGCGGCGAAGCCCGCCCGGGGGGTGATGGACCGGAAGCCCGCCGCGGTCAGGCGGTCCCGGTGGGTGTCGTCGGCGACTGCCCCGACGGTGCCCCAGAAGCCCCAGTCGACGACGCGCACCGAGTGGGGCAGGCGGGCGTCGAGCGCGTGGGCGTAGGCGTCGAGGAAGGTGGAGCCCGCGGCGTAGTTGGCCAGGCCGGGGTCGCCGAGGAACGACTGGGCGGAGGAGAAGAACAGCAGGAAGTCCGGGTTCCGGCCGCGCAGCGCGTCGACCAGGGCCGCCGCGACGCCGGACTTGGCCGCCAGGCTCCGCGCGAGGTCCGTGTCCGAGAGGTCGCGGACGAGCCGGTCGCGGCGCACCAGGGCCGCGTGGATCACGCCGTGCACCGGGCCCGCCCCGTCGAGGACGGCCGCCAGCCGGACGGGGTCGGTTGCGTCGGCGCGGACGTAGCGGATCCGGTCGCCGGGGCCGGGGCCGGACAGCTCGCTCCGGCCGACCAGCACCACTTCGGCGTCCCAGTCGGCGACGAGCCGGTCGGCGATCGCCCGGCCGATGCCACGGGCGCCGCCGACGATCACGTAGGTGCCGCCCCGGCGGAGCGGGACCGGCCCGGCGGCGGCCGGGGCGGGTCGCAGGACCTGGGCGTGGCGGACGGTTCCGGTGTACGCGACGCGGGTTCCCCGGGGCGCGGGCGCCAGCAGAGCGGCGGACGCGTGGTCGGGGTCGAGGTCGACGCAGGCGACGGACCAGCCCTGGTGCTCGCTCTCCATGACCCGGGCGAAGCCGGTGATCCCGGCGGCGTAGGGGTCGCTGACGGAGCGGCCGGGCGGAGCGGCGGAGCCCGCGGTGACGATCACCCAGTCGAGAGTGGGGACCCGGGACCAGGCTCGGGCGTACGGGGCGAGGGCCTTGACCCCCGCGTCCTCGGCGCGGGCGACCCGCTCCACCTCGTTCACGGCGGAGTCGGTGGTGTCGGTGGTGTCGGTGGGTCCGGTCAGGACGTAGACCAGCCGCGGTGTCACCTGGAGCGGTGTCCCCAGTTCGACGAGAACGGCCCCCTCGTGCCGGGCGGCCAGCTCGCGGGCCAGGCCCGCGCGGGCGGGGGCGTGGAGCACCACGACCGGCCCGGCCGGAGCGGGCGCGGTGGTGGGCGCCGGGACGGGCTCCCAGGTGGGGACGTCCACCGGAAGGTCCTCGGTGCCGGGCTCGGCGGATGCTTCGGCGGCCGGAAGGGCGGCGGGCGCGGGGGCCGGTACGAGGTTCTCGGCGCGGGCCTCGGCAGGGGCCCCGGCGGCCGGTAGGGCGGCCGGTACGTCGACCCAGCACCGCACGCGGGCGAACGGGTACTGCGGCAGTTCCACCTTGCGCGGCCGCCGGTCGCGGTGCAGCGCACGCCAGTCGGGTGCGGCGCCCGCCGCCCAGCCGCGCGCCCACGCGTCCGGGTCGGCCGGGTGCTGATCGGTCGGCGGCGCGGGCGCGGCGGGGCGCTGCCCGGTGACGGTGCCCCGGTGGAGGGCCGGTGTCGGCGATCCGGCCAGGAAGGCGTGGAGCGCCGTGCGGAGTCCGGCCATGTCGGAGGCGACCACGGCGAGCCGCTCCTCCAGCGGTTCCCGGCCGATCTGCGTCGTGTACGCGATGTCGGCCAGCGCGACGGCCGGTCCGGTGCCCGCCGGAAGGGCCCCGGCGAGAGCGGCGAGCGTCGAGCGGGCGTCGACGTGGGGGGCCCGTCCCGGGAACCGGTCGGCGAGGGCCCGCGCGAGCCTGCGCAGGTCGGCGACGTCCAGGCCGAGTTCGTCGAGCTCGGCCTCCGGGTCGGCGCCGACGAGACCGGCCGCTTCGGCCACTTCGGCCACCGGGTCGGGCCGCTCGCCCGTCGTCAGCTCCGCGTACCGCTCGGCCAGCTCTCGCAGCGCCTGCGGGGTGCGGGCGGAGAGCAGTACGGCCTGCGGTCCGGCGGCGGCCGGTTCCTCGGCGGCCGACGGCTGGTGCTGGGGGAACTCCTCGACGATGACGTGGGCGTTGGACCCGCCCGCGCCGAACGCGCTGATGCCCGCGCGGCGCGGGCCACCGCCGGGTCCGGCGGGCCACGGCTCGCTCTCGCGCTGGACGCGCAGGCCCGCGGAGTCCCAGTCGATGCTCGTGTTGGCCGGGTCGGCGTGCAGCGAGGGGACCAGGGTGCGGTGGCGCAACTGGAGGAGGACCTTGGTCAGCCCGGCGACGCCCGCCGCCGACTCCAGGTGCCCGATACCGGACTTCACCGATCCGAGCCTGCCCCGCGTGGCGCCGTACGCCTGGGACAGGGCCGTGACCTCGATGGGGTCACCGAGGGAAGTGCCGGTGCCGTGCGCCTCGATGTACCCGACGGAGGCGGGGTCCACGCCCGCCTTGCGCAGGGCCCGGCGCACCACGTCGGCCTGCGCCGCGGGGTTCGGGACGAAGAAGCCCCCCGCGCGCCCGCCGTGGTTGACGGCGCTGCCCTTGATCACCGCGAGGACCCGGTCGCCGTCCGCCAAGGCGCGGGCGAGCGGCTTGAGCACGACGACCCCGACGCCCTCGCCGGGCACGTAGCCGTCCCCGTCGGCGCCGAAGGCGCGGCAGCGGCCGTCGGAGGAGACGAAGCCGACCTGGCTCAGGTGCAGGTACTTGTACGGGTGGACGATCAGGTTCACGCCGCCCGCGAGCGCCAGCTCGCTGTCCCCGGACCGCAGGCTCTCGCAGGCGAGGTGCAGCGCGGTCAGGGAGGAGGAGCACATGGTGTCCAGGGCCAGGCTGGGGCCGCGCAGGTCGAGGAACGCCGAGACGCGGTTGGCCACGGCGGAGGAGAAGGACGTCGGCAGTACGGGTAGCCGGTCCTCGACTCCCAGGCCGAGCATCTGGTACTGGTTGAACATCACTCCGGCGAAGACGCCGACCATGCGGCCCGCCACGTCGGCGCGGGTCAGCCCCGCGGCCTCCAGGGCGTGCCAGGAGGTCTGGAGGAACAGCCGTTCCTGCGGATCCATACCCGCCGCCTCGCGCGGGGTGATCCGGAAGAAACCGGGGTCGAACTCGTCGATGCCCTCCAGGAACCCGCCCCACTTGCTGTACGAGTGGCCGGGCGCGCGGTCGGGCCGGTAGAAGCCGTCCGAGGCCCAGCGGTCCCGCGGGATCTCGGTGACGCAGTCCCGCCCGGCGCTGAGGTTGTCCCAGAACCGGTCGAGGTCCTCGGCCATCGGATAGCGGCCCGCGACACCGATCACCGCGATGTCCCGGTCGTCGGCCTCCGGTGTGCCGTGGTCCTCCCGGGGCCGGAGCGCGGCGACGGGGGCGGCGGGGATCGTGGTGGGGGTGGTGTCGGCGGCGACGGTGTCGGCGGGGGCGAGGCCCAGGGAGGCGCGGGCCCGGTCCGGATCGCCGTGGAGCACGATCAGCTCGGTCCCGGACAGGGCGAGGGCCTGCTCGAACACGTCCAGGGCTGCCGCGGTCGGCAGCGGGACCTGGCCCTGCCGGGCGAACAGGCCCTCGGCGGCGGCGTCCGTACGCATACCGCCCTCGGCCCACAGCGGCCAGGCGAAGGAGGTCAGCCCCCGGTCGCGTGCGTAGGCGTCCAGGAAGGCGTTCGCGGCCGCGTAGTCGCACTGACCGGCGTTGCCCGCGACGCCGGTCACCGAGGAGAAGAGGGCGAAGAAGTCGAGGTCCAGGTGGCGGGTCGCCCCGTCCAGCAGGACCGCTCCGCGCACCTTGGGTTCGAGGACCGCCGCGAGGTCCGTGGCGGGCTTGGTCGTGAACAGGCCGTCGCGCAGCACCCCGGCCGCGTGGACGACGCCGTCCAGCCTGCCGTGCCGTTCGAGGATGCCGCTGATCAGGGCGTCGACCTCGGCCGCCACCGTGATGTCGGCGCGGACGTACGGGCCCTCCGGTCCCGCCGGGCGCGGCGTGCGTCCCACGAGGACGGCCGTGGCCCCGCGTGCGGACAGCCGGGCGGCGAGTTCCCGGCCGATGCCGCCCGCGCCGCCGGTGACGAGGTAGACGCCGCCGGTCCGGACCGCGACCGTACGGCCGAGGTCGGTGTCGGCGTCGCGGTAGCGGCGGACGTGGCGGCCGCCGGGGGTGTGCCGTACCCAGGACTCCCCGTGGTCCGCGAACTCCGCGAGCAGGGCGTCCGGATCGGCGGGGCCGTCGCACTCGACGGCGGTGATCGCGAGGCGCGGCTGCTCCAGGCGCACCGTGCGGGCCAGTCCGGCCACGGCGGCGGCGACCCGGGCCGGTCCCACGTGTACGACGGGGACCGGGCGGTCGGCGAGGACCTGGGCCAGAGCGAGCACGTCGCAGCAGGCGGACCGTACGGCCTCGGGGAGATCCGCACCGTCCTGCTCCGCGACGTGCAGGACCGCTTCCGGGGCCGTGCCGAGGGCGGCCAGGTCGGCGAGGAGCAGCCTCAGGTCCCCGGCCTCGTACGGGCGGAGCTCGTAGGTGTGGTGGGCGACCCGGCGGAAGGCGGGACCGCGCCGGACCGTGATCTGGCCGGGCCGGACCCGCAGGCCGCCGATCACCACCAGGGGTCCGGCGGTCGGCACGGGGGGGCGCGGCGCGGCCTGCCACAGCCCGGTCAGGCAGTGGGTCCGTGCGGCGGTGGCCGCCGGGGCGGCGGCCGGGCGGACGGGCCGTACGGCGGGCAGCAGTCCGGCGAGATGATCCGCGACCGCGTCGACGGTCGGGTACTCGAACAGCAGGGTCGGGTAGAGCGCGATGTCCCAGTGTTCCTCGAACAGCCGCACCAGGGTGAGGAGTTGGGAGGAGTCAAGGCCGAGGTCGTAGAAGCCGCGGTCGCCCTCCACCACCAGTGCGGGGTCGGCGACCGCCCGGCGGACCAGCTCGACCACCTCGGCCCGGATGTCCGCCGGTCCGCCGTTCTGGCGGACCGCGTCCGCGGGGGCTTCCGCGTCCGCGGGGGTTTCCGGGCGTGCCTGGCCTTCCGGGTGCGCGGGGCCTTCCGGGCGTGCCGGGGCGGCGGCGCGCGGAGCCTGGTCCGGCGCCGGTTCCGTCGGCTCGGCGGTGAGCCGGGTGATCGCCGCCGCGGAGCGGACGCGCTTGAAGGTCAGGTCCGTGAACCGGGCGGCCAACGCGCCCGAGTCGTCGCGCAGTTCGATGTCGGCCTTCACCACGTCGTCCCCGGCACCCGCCCCGGCCGGGTGCAGGCGCAGGTCGACGGTGCAGTTCTCCCCGAGGGTGCGCGCGGCGCGGAAGGAGCCGATGTGCAGGGGGATGAGGGGGCGGCCGTCCGCGTCCGTCCCGTCGAAGGCGAGCGCGTACGACTGCATGGTCGCGCCGTCGAGCAGGGCGGGGTGCAGCAGGAAGTCCCCCACCGTGCTCCGCGCCTCGGCACCGAGCGCGATCTCGGCGCACACCCGGTCCGCCGAGACCCACAGGGTGCCCGCGCAGCGCATGAACGCCCGGTGCTCGATGCCGGCCGACCGGCCGGTGGCGTAGACCTCGCCGACGCCGCGCGGGGTGCCGGACCGCGGGAGTCCGGGGGCGCCGGTCAGCGGGGGCAGGCCGGTGCGCAGGGTGGCCCGGAGGTGGGTGGTCACGGTGCCGTCGACGGGGAGTCCGTCGCGGAGCCTGCGGCTGGTCGCCGTCACGCGGAAGACGTCGCCGTCGGGTGCGATGTCGACGGTCAGCTCACGGTCGAAGGTGTCCGTGGTCACCACCGGCTCGACGAACAGCACGTCGCTCAGCTCGGCGGCGTCCAAGGGGACGTCGCGGGCGGCGAGCAGCCGGTAGACGATGTCGAGGAAGGTGACACCCGGCAGGGTGCGCACCCCGTGCACCCGGTGGTCGTCGACGATCGGGTTGTCCCGCTTCAGGTGCAGGGCACAGCGAACGGACCTTCGGTCCACGTGTTCTCTCCTGGTGGTCGGCGATGCGGGGGCGTGATCGGGCCCGGCCGCGCCGGGTTACGGGAAGGTCAGGTCGAGCCGGGCGGAGCGGACCGGCTCGGCGGCCGGTCCGGGCGCGGCGGGCAGGCGCCAGAACCTGCTGCGCCGGTAGGCGGGCTTGGGCAGCGGTGGACGCCCTGGCTCCCCGGGGGCGCCGGGGCCCAGCAGGACATGGGCGTTGGTGCCCCCGAAGCCGAAGGCGCTGACACCCACCCGGCTCCCGGGTGGCAGGTCGGTGACCCGGGTGACGGGGAAGAAGGGCGAGTCGGCGAACGCGAACCGCGGGTTCGGCCGGTCGCAGTGCAGCGTGGGCACGATCCTGCCGTGCCGCAGGATCTGTACCGCCTTGATGAATCCGGCGACGCCCGCGGCGCTGAGCAGGTGCCCCATCGTGCTCTTGACGCTGCCGATGCCGCAGTAGCCGCGGTCCTCGGTGTACGTCCGGTGGACGGCGGTCAGGGCCTGGAGCTCGATCGGGTCGCCGATCATCGTGCCGGTGCCGTGCGCCTCGACGTAGCCGATGGTGCGGGCGTCGGCCCCGGCGCGCGTCAGTACGTCGGAGACCAGCGCGCGTTGGGCCCGGCCGCTCGGCGTGGTGTGGCCCATGGTCCGGCCGTCGTTGTTGACGCCCGAGGACTCGATCACGGCGAGCACCCGGTCCCCGTCGCGCAGGGCGTCGTCGAGGCGCTTGAGCAGCACCATCCCGGCGCCCTCGCCCGGTACGAGGCCGTCGGCGGACTCGTCGAAGGTGCGGCAGCGGCCGCTGGGCGAGAGGGCCTTGCCCGCGCTGAGCATGAGGTAGGGCTCTTCGTCGAACAAGAGGTCCACGCCGCCGGCCAGGGCCATGGACGACTCCCCCGACGCCAGACTGCCGGCGGCCAGGTGGATGCTCACGAGGGACGAGGAACACGCGCTGTCGACCACGAGGTTCGGCCCCGTCAGGTCCAGGAAGTGCGAGATGTGCGCGGCGACGAAGTTCTGGTTGACGCCCGCGATGTAGGGCCGCTCGGGGGGCTGGAGGTGGGCCCGGTGGTTGCCCGTACGCGTGCCGACGAAGACGCCGACCGCCTTTCCCCGTACCTCGTCCTCGCGGTACCCGGCGTCCCGGAGGCATTCCACGGACACCTCCAGCGCCTTGCGTGCCAGCGGGTCCAGGTGGCGCGCCGCCTCGGCGTCGAATCCGAAGAACTCCGGGTCGAACAGGGCGGCGTCGTCCAGGAATCCGCCCCATTTGCTCTGGCTGCGTCCCGGTCCGCCGTCCGGGCTGTAGAGGGAGGCCACGTCCCAGCGGTCGGACGGCACCTCGGTGACGAGGTCGCGGCCCGCCAGCAGGGCCTCCCAGAGCTGCGCCGGGTCGTCGGCGCCCGGCAGGCGGCACCCCATCCCGATCACGGCGATGGGCGTGGGCCGCCCGTCCGGGGACGGGGCCCGGTAGGGGGCCCGGGACGGCTGTGCCACCGCCTCGGGGGCGGCCGGGCCCGTGGGCTCGTAGGCGGCCGGGCCCGTGGGCTCGTAGGCGGCCGGGCCCGTGGGCTCGGGCACGCGGCCGACGGGGGGTGCGCCGAGCGCGGCGGCGAGGCCGCCGAGCGTCGGGTGCTCCTGGAGGAGGCTCGGGTCGACCGGGTGGCCGAGGATCCCTTCGAGGTCGCGCACCAGTTCGGCCATGAGCAGCGAGTCCACGCCGACGTCGCCGAGCAGGGTGCCGGGGCCCAGCAGGCCGAGGTCGACCTTCGTGGTGCGGGCCACGAGGGCGTACAGCCAGTCCGGCGCCACCGCCCCGGCGGACTCGTCGCCCGGTACGGCGACGGCCGGTACGGCGACGCCCGCTGCGGTTTCGGTCCGCACGGCTGGGCCCGGAACCGCCGGGGCGGGAACGGTCAGGGCGGGGGCGGCTCCCGGTACGGGCAGGGCCTCGGCGGAGAGCGGTGCGGTGGGCAGGTCGGCGGTGGGCCGCGGCGCCAGGAACAGCTCGCCGGCGGCCAGGGCGCCGCGCTCCACCCGGCAGGGCAGGGACACCGCGTCGCCGGTCACCCTCAGGGCGAGGTCGAGCAGTTCCAGGGCGTCGTCGGCGGCGAGGTCGGGGATGCCGAGCGCGCCGCTCGCGCTCGTACGCTCCAGCCCCATGCCCACGCCCCTCCACAGGGGCCAGCGCAGGGCGCGCACCACGCAGCCGGCCTCACCGGAGTCGTGGGCGGCGGCGAAGTCGTCGAGCGCGCCGTTCGCCGCGGCGTAGTCCAGATGGCCCGCGGCGAGCCGCGGCAGCGCTCCGGCCACGGAGGAGAACAGCACCATGAGCCGGGGCGGCGTGGTGCCGAAGGCCGACCACAGCACCCGCAGTCCGTCGGTCTTGGGATGCAGCACCCGGGAGATGTCCTCGGGCGTACGGGACAGGAAGGACGCGGGCGGGTCCATCACCCCCGCGCAGTGGAAGACGGCGTCGATCCCGCCCGCCTGCTTCCTGACCCGGCCGATCAGCCGGCGCAAGGAGGCGACGTCGTCCAGGGCGTCGGTCCGTATGGTCAGCGTCACCCCGCGCTCGACGAGGGCGAGCAGCGCGGTCAGGCGTGCGCGCAGGGCCGGGTCCGTGGCGGGCGCGGCGACGAGGGCGGCCCACTGGTTGCGGACCGGCATCCGGGAACGGCCCACGAGCACGATGTGGCGGGCGCCCCGGTCGGCCAGGTGGGCCGCGAGGTGCAGGCCGATGCCTCCGAGGCCGCCGGTGATGAGCACCGCGCCGCGGTCGACCCCCGCGAGCAGGTCCTCGGCGGTCCGCGCCGGGGCGAAGGCCACCACCGGCCGGCGGCGGCGCGTGCCCTCGTACCGGATCTCCGTCTCCCGGTCGTCGGTCGCGGCTTCGGCCCGGACGGCGGCGGCGAGTTCGGCGGCGCCGCCGTCGACGCGGACGGTCCGTCCGTGGAGGGCCTGGAACTCTCCGGACAGGGAGCGGTAGAAGCCCGCCAGCGCGGAGCGTTCGGCGCCGCTGACGTGTACGCAGCGCAGCCCGACGCGGGGGTTCGAGGTGAGCATCCGCTGCAGCAGGGCGATGCGCTCGGTGACGAACGCCTCGGGGGCGGACCAGTCGACGAGGTCGACGATCCCGCCCAGGCCGGCCAGATCGGGTACGGGGTCCCCCGGGACGTGCGCCACGGCGCGTTCCCCGAGGACGGTACGGGCCAGCCGCGGATCGGTGGTGACCACCAGCAGCCGGCGGGTGTCACCGGTGTCCGGCGCGGCCGCGTCCCGCGCGTCCACCCACTCGGTGGTGAGGAGTTCCGCGCCCGCGACGGGTGCCACCCAGTGCTGGTCGCGGCTGAAGGGGTAGGTCGGCAGCGAAACGAGCGGCGTGTCCGGGGCCGTCCGGGCCGGTTCCGCTCCTTCGGACGGACCGTGGCCCCGCGCGCCGGACAGCCCGTCGGCCGCGCCGGACGGTCCGGTCACGGGCGCGTCGGGCGTGGAGTCGAGTACCGAGGCGAGCCGAGCGGCGAGTTCGCCGAGGTCCGACGCCTCGACGGCGACGCGGTACGGCAGTACCGCACGCCCGGTGCGCAGGGTGCGCGCGATCGACGCGAGCGGCGGGGCGTCCGGCGAGCGGACCGCCTCCAGCAGACCGGCCACGGCCTCCCGCAGCGCCTGCGGGGTCCGCGCGGAGACGGGCACGACCACCGGGCCGGCCGTCTCGGGGGCCGCCGCGGCACGGGGGCCTTCCTCCAGGACCACGTGCGCGTTGGTGCCGCCCATCCCGAAGGAGCTGACCCCGGCCCGCAGCGGGCCGCCGTCGACGGGCGACTCCCAGGCGGTGCGCCGGAGTTGCAGCCGCAGCGGCGTACCGTCGATCTTGATCATCCGGTTCGGGCGGCTCAGGTTGCGCCCGGCCGGGAGCGTCCGGTGCCTCATGGCCAGGATCACCTTGACCATGCCGGCGATTCCGGCGGCCGCCTCGAGGTGGCCGATGTTGGTCTTGAGCGAGCCGACCGCGCAGTGCGGCCCGTCGGGCCGCGGGTGGCCCCACTGCGTGTAGAGCCGATCGAACGCCGCGACCATGGCGGAGATCTCGATCGGGTCACCCAGGCGAGTACCGGTGCCGTGCGCCTCTATGTACCCGACGGTGCGCGGGTCGACGCCCGCCTCGTTGTAGGCGGCGACCAGCAGGTCGGCCTGGGCGTCCGGGTTCGGGGCGGTGAAGGACCGGGCCTGGCCGCCGTGGTTGACGGCCACGCCGCGGATCACCGCGTGCACGCGGTCGCCGTCGGCCAGCGCCCGGTCCAGCGGCTTGAGCAGCAGCGCGGCGACGCCCTCGCCCCGGACGTATCCGTCCGCCTCCTCGTCGAAGGTGTGACAGCGGCCGCGCGGACTCAGGACGCCGGTGCGCTGGTAGGCGTGGTGGCGGTCCGGGTCGCACAGGACGTTGACCCCGCCCGCGAACGCCTGGTCGCACTCGCCGGACCGCAGTGCGGCGACGGCCTGTGCGACGGCGACCAGCGACGAGGAGCAGAGGGTGTCCACGGCGACGCTGGGGCCGCGCAGACCGAGGGTGTACGAGACCCGGTTGGCCACCAGGGAGGGGGAGACCGCGACGCTCAGGTGCGGCTCGTCCCGCCCTGCGTGCCGGGCTATCAGCGCGGCGTAGTCGGAGTGGCACACGCCCGCGTAGACGCCGGTGCGGCTACCGGCGAGCGAGGTCGGATCGCATCCGGCGTCCTCGGCCGTCGCCCACACGGTCTCCAGCAGCAACCGCTGCTGGGGGTCCATCAGGGCGGCCTCACGGGGGCTGATCGAGAAGAACTCGTGGTCGAAACCGCGCACGTCGTCGAGCAGGGCCGCCTTGGCGATCAGATCGGGGTGGTCGGACGCGTCCCAGCGGTCCGCGGGGATGTCGCGGACAGCATCCTCGTCTCGGCCCAGGAGGTCCCACAGCTCGGGCACGCTCCGCGCGCCGGGGAACCGGCCCGCCATGCCGATCACGGCGATCGGCATCGCGGCGTGGGGCGCCGCCGCCGGTGCGAGCGCGGGACCGGCCGCCCGTACGGCCGCGGCCGGATGCGGGCGTTCGCCGCGCAGGACGCGCGCCATGGCCGTGACCGTGAACGCCTGGAACAAGGTGCTCGGGTCGACCTCGAGGCCGATCTCGTCCTCGGCCCGAACGGCGGCCTCGGACAGGGACAGGCTGTCCAGTCCGCGCGGGCGGAGGTCGTCGTCGGCGGTCAGCGAACCGGCAGGCTCCCCGAGCACGGTCTCCAGCACGGCCAGGAGCCGGGTTTCGAGGTCTTCGGGCAGGGGAGCCTGCGGAGGCACGGAAGAAGCGGCAGGAGGAGCGGGGGCGGGAGCGATCACGACCGGAGCCGCCCTGTCGCCCCGGAGGGCCGCGAAGGCCTCGGGCCGGACGAGCCGCTTGACGGTCTCCAGGCGGGCGAGCGGCCGGCCGTCCCGTTCCCGCAGCAGGGAGGAGGTGAGGACCACCCGGTCCTGCGACTCCCAACGGCAGCCGTCCAGGCGGTAGCGCACCGCGTCGGCCAGGCCGCAGTTGCCGAGGTAGACGATGTCCCGGCTGAGGGTCACGGCGTCGACGGCCCACTCGCCGTCGGACGCCACCGACCGTACGTATTTGCGCTCGCCGCGGTCGTTGATGTGCGGGTACGAGGCGAAGTAGAGCAGGCCCGCCGCGTTCACGTCCGCGAAGGGGTTCAGTTCGTACGTGTCGGTGTACAGGCCGGGGGCGCCGTCGGGTTCCAGCCGGGTCAGGGCGCGGAACTCGCCCTGGAAGTCCCGGTGTTCCGGTCGCGCGTCCGCCACCGGAGCGCGCCCCTCGTGCCGCGGCGTGCCGGGGACGAGCCAGTTGCCGGCGCCCCGGCGGACGAAGGAGGTCAGGAGGCGGACCTCGACCGACGTCGTGGGTGTGGCGAAGCGGATGTCGCTGACGAAGGCGTGCTCGTCGAGCTTGGCGAGCGTTCCGCTCAGCTCGCCCTCGTCGTGTTCGGTGAAGAAGCCGAGGGAGTCGGCCGCGGTGAGCCGGGCGCGGGTGAAGGCGGGCAGCAGCCGTTCGCCGTCGGCGTCCGCGAGCTCCGCGACCGGGAGGCCGAAGTGTTCGCCGATCAGCGACCAGTGGAGGTCGCCCGCTTCGCGTAACAGCCAGTTCTCGGAGAGGCCGCCCACGGAGAGCGCGGGAAGGCCGAGGGCGATCTTGCGGGTCAGCATATGGATGCCCGGCCGACGCGGGTGGGCTCGGTGGTCCCGGCGGACCGACGTGCGTCCCGACCCGGTTGCGGCCATGCCTCATCACAACGCTGAATCATCTACATCCCCCGATGCATTTACCTGTAGACCCTGTCTAGCACAGCAGTGGCAAAGGTAGTTGACCATTGAAACTACTCTCGCCGCGACCCCCGCCCTCTGACCAGAATTCGAAGGTCGACAAGAAAGCATCTTGGGTGATCATGGTTGCCTACGCAAGTGGAGGCATCGCTCGTGTCAGGAATTTCAGAGCTGGATACCGGCGTCCGCCATCCGATACGGATACCCGCACCCACCTGGCCGGACGGCCCGGATCGCGCGCCCGGCAAGGCACCGGGAGGCAGCCCTCGCACCGACTCCGCGGGGTCCGACCTACTCGTCGGTACACTGCCCGACGTCATGATCGCCGAGCTGTTCGCCGACCCGCCGGACATCCACCTCTATCCGGAGGAAGCGGACATGGTGAAGCGCGCGGTCGACAAGCGCCGACGCGAATTCGCCACCGTCCGGCTGTGCGCCCGTACGGCGCTGGCCGGGCTCGGGATTCCGCCCGGGCCGATCCTGCACGGCCCCGAGGGGGCCCCCGCCTGGCCGGAAGGCGTCGCGGGCAGCATGACCCACTGCCCCGGCTACCGGGCGGCGGCGGTCGCCAGGACCGCCGCGGTCGCCTCGGTCGGGATCGACGCCGAGCCCAACTCCGCGCTGCCCAGGGGCATCGAGAGGATGGTCGCCTCGCCCGGGGAGCGCCGCGCGCTGGACCGGCTCACCCTGTCCCATCCCGGCGTCGCCTGGGACAGGCTGCTGTTCAGCGCGAAGGAGAGCACGTACAAGGCCTGCTTCCCGCTCATGGGCCGGCTGATGGATTTCAGCGACTGCACCATCACCCCGGATCCGGAGAGCGGCACCTTCAGCAGTTCACTGCACGTACCGGGCCCGGTCGTCGGCGGCCGTCGGGTCGACACCCTCACCGGGCAGTGGCGAACCGCCACCCGGGAGGGCGTCGAGTACGTGGCGACGATGATCGTCGTACCGGCCGGCCCGGCACCCGCGGCGTCCGCTGACCGGTCATGAAACACCGGATTTCGGCCGCCTCCCAGACGCTGGCCGAAATTCATAAGGGCGAGGAGTTCCCCTCCCCGCCCTCCGAAAAAAACCAGCCAAGTAATTCACCGGAGCCCGTGCCGCCTCCCCGCGCGAGGCGGCCGGGCGAATGGCCGGAACTCGCTCACACCCTTGGAGGGCCCTTCCGGCGACAGTAGGGTGATCGACATGCTGCAAGAAGTAAAAGGAACGCAATATCTGACGGCCCTGCGTGAGGGCGGTTCACTTCCCGGGATCGTCGAGGCCGACAACGACGGCACCTACGTCGTCAAGTTCCGGGGAGCCGGGCAGGGAAGCGCGGCCCTCGTCGCCGAGATCGTGGTCGGCGAGCTGGGCCGGCACCTCGGCATCCGGGTGCCCGACCTGGTCCTCCTCGACGTGGACCTCGAACTGGCCCGGCGCGAGCCGGACCAGGAGGTGCAACAGCTCCTTCAGGCCAGCACCGGCCCCAACCTGGCCATGGACTTCCTGCCCGGCTCGGTGGGCTACGACGGCATCGGCTGGCGGGCACCGGCGGAGGAGGCCGCCCGCATCTACTGGCTGGACGCCCTGACGGCCAATGTGGACCGCACCTGGTCCAACCCCAACCTCCTGATCTGGCACCGCCAGTTGTGGGCGATCGACCACGGCGCGGCGCTGATCTTCCAGCACTCGTGGCCGTCGGTGGACGGCTGGGCCAACCGGGACTACGGCTTGGGCTCGCACGTCCTGTCCGAGCGGGTGTCCACGCTGAAGTCCTCGTTCCTCGACGCCCTCGACGCCGAACTGACCGCCCTCGTGACACCGGAGGCGCTGGAGCGGATCCTCGCACTCGTGCCCGACGACTTCCTGGTGACCATGAACTCGGCGAACGGCGCGGACCCGCAGACCCTGCGCGGACGCTACTGCGAATACCTGCTGGCCCGCCTCTCCGGCGAGCGCGCCTGGTGGCCGGAGGTCACGGCATGAGCACTCCCCTCACCCCCTCCCTCGGCTTCGACTACGCGTTGCTGCAAGCCGTTCCCCGCGTCGACCGCGGCGAGCGGATCAACGTCGGCGCGCTGCTCTACTGCAAGGAAGCCGACTTCCTCGCGGCCGAGATCCACATCGACGCCGCACGGCTGCGCACCCTGGACGCCGAGGTCGACCTCACCGGTGTCACCGACGCGCTCGAAGCGATCCGCGCCATCTGCGCGGGCGACCCGAAGGCCGGCCAGGCAGGCGCCGGCACGCTGCGCTCACGATTCGGCTGGCTCACGGCCCCCCGCAGCGCCGTCGTCCAGACCGGGCCGGTGCACGGCGGCCTCACGGCCGACCCGACGGCCGAACTGGACCGGCTGATGAACCGCCTGGTGCGCTGACCCGCCGCCCTCCCGCACCGCTTCCCCGCCCCCGCCTCCGAGGACGCCACATGCAGGACATCGTCAATGCCGTCGTGAGCGGGGAAGCGGTGCGGGAGGACTTCGCCGCGCTCGCCCTCCCCGAGGCGTACCGGGCCGTCACCTTGCACAAGAGCGAGACGGACCTGTTCTCCGGGCTCGCCACCCGCGACAAGGACCCGCGCGCGTCGATACACCTGGACGAGGTGCCGGTGCCCGAAC
>NZ_JASISO010000005.1:120893-174311 GCF_030063135.1 Streptomyces sp. G-G2 | reverse complement strand
CGCCCTCCCCGAGGCGTACCGGGCCGTCACCTTGCACAAGAGCGAGACGGACCTGTTCTCCGGGCTCGCCACCCGCGACAAGGACCCGCGCGCGTCGATACACCTGGACGAGGTGCCGGTGCCCGAACTGGGCCCGGGCGAGGCCCTGGTGGCCGTCATGGCCTCCTCCGTCAACTACAACACCGTCTGGTCCGCCCTCTTCGAGCCCCTGCCCACCTTCGGCTTCCTGGAGCGGTACGGCAGGCTGAGCGAGCTGACCAAGCGCCACGACCTCCCGTACCACGTCATAGGCTCCGACCTCGCGGGGGTCGTCCTGCGCACCGGGCCGGGCGTCCACGCCTGGAAGCCCGGGGACGAGGTCGTCGCGCACTGCCTCTCGGTCGAGCTGGAGGCACCGGACGGCCACAACGACGCGATGCTCGACCCCGAACAGCGGATCTGGGGCTACGAGACGAATTTCGGGGGCCTGGCGGAGATCTCACTCGTCAAGTCCACCCAGCTGATGCCCAAACCCCGGCACCTGAGCTGGGAGGAGGCCGCCTCCCCCGGTCTGGTCGCCTCCACCGCGTACCGCCAGTTGGTCTCCCGCAACGGCGCCGGGATGAAGCAGGGCGACAACGTCCTGATCTGGGGTGCGGGCGGCGGACTCGGCTCCTACGCCACCCAGTTCGCCCTCGCCGGTGGCGCCCGTCCGATCTGCGTGGTCTCCAACGGGCAGAAGGCGGACATCTGCCGGGCCATGGGCGCCGAGGCCGTCATCGACCGCAGCGCGGAGGGCTACCGGTTCTGGCAGGACGAGCACACCCAGGACCCCAAGGAGTGGAAGCGCTTCGGCAAGCGCATCCGCGAGCTGACCGGCGGCGAGGACGCGGACATCGTCTTCGAGCACCCCGGCCGCGAGACCTTCGGCGCCTCGGTCTACGTCACCCGCAAGGGCGGCACCATCGTCACCTGCGCCTCCACCTCCGGCTACATGCACGAGTACGACAACCGCTACCTGTGGATGTCCCTCAAGAAGATCGTCGGCTCCCACTTCGCCAACTACCGGGAGTCCTGGGAGTCGAACCGGCTGATCTCCAAGGGCCGGATCCACCCCACGCTGTCGAAGGTCTACCCGCTGGAGGAGACCGGCCAGGCCCTGTACGACGTGCACCGCAACCTGCACCACGGCAAGGTCGGCGTCCTCGCGCTGGCCCCCGAGGAGGGCCTGGGCGTGCGCGACCACGAGATGCGCGCGCGGCACCTCGACGCCATCAACCGCTTCCGGATCCCGGCGCCCGCGCACGCCTGACCGTCCGGCTCGGCCAACGGGCTGTCACCACGCCTTCGGGGCGCCGGTGGCAGCCCGTTGGCGTGCGCGCCCCCGGCGCGGCCTCCTCCCTGAATGCATTTCAGATACGGAACCGTATTGGGATACAGTTTTGTATCTGGGCAGCGCGCCAAGGAGGCGGTCACCATCACCAAGCGACTCACCCGGCAGCAGAGCCGACAGGTCACCCGCGAGCACATCTTCCAGTCGGCGGCCGAGCTCTTCGCCGGCCAGGGCGTCAGCGGAACCTCGGTGGAACAGATCGTCGAGGCCGCCGGCTACACGCGGGGTGCCTTCTACGGAAACTTCGAGGGAAAGCACGAACTCGTCCTCGCCCTGCTCGAACAGCGGACCCAGCACGAGCTGGAAGAGATCCAGGCGATGACCCGTGAGGCGGCCACCTTCGAGGAGATGCTCGACCACCTCCGCTCCTGGCACCGCCGACGCGACCAGAGCCTCGCGAGCTGGCTCGCCCTGCGCACCGAACTCTGGCTCTACGGACTGCGCGACCCGGAGCTGCTGCCCGTACTGGCGGACCGCGAGCGCCGCTCCCGGGACGCCATCGCCCGAGCCCTGGCGCAGGGCTTCGCCGCGCGCGGCGTGACCACGCCCGCGCCGGTGGAACTGCTGGCGCTGATCGTGCACGCCCTGGACGACGGACTGTCCATCCAGCGCGTGCTCTCGCCCGACGCCGGCGGCATGGACTCCGTCGTGGACGTGGTGGAGCTCCTGATGAAGTCCTGGACCGCTCTCGCCCGCAGCCCCGAACACGCCACCGAACCCACCGCCGCACCCGCCACCGAACCCCCGACCGAGAACCTGGAGAAAACCCCATGAACAAGGCAGGGCAGGCAGAAAAGTCGGCTAACGCCGTCCCACCTGCCACCCCCGACGCGCCCGAACTCGACCCGAAACGGTGGTTCGCGCTGACCGTCCTGCTGGTCGCCACCTTCATGGACCTGCTCGACGCCAACATCATCACCGTGGCGATCCCGAGCATCCAACGCGACCTCGGTGCCTCCACCGTCGCCATCCAGGCGATGACCGCCGGCTACACCCTGAGCTTCGCGGTCCTGCTGATCACCGGCGGCCGGCTCGGTGACATCTTCGGCCGCAAGCGGATGTTCCTGATCGGCGTCAGCGGCTTCGTCCTCGCGTCCGCCATGTGCGCCGCCGCGCCCAGCACCGAATTGCTCGTCGCCGCCCGCGCGCTCCAGGGACTCACCGCCGCGATCATGGTGCCCCAGGTACTCGCTCTCATCCACGTCTCCTTCGCTCCCCAGGAGATCGGCCGTGTCGTCAGCCTCTACGCGAGCATGATCGGCCTGGCCATCGTCTCCGGCCCCCTCATCGGTGGCGCCCTGATCGCCTGGAGCCCGCTGGACCTCGGCTGGCGCAGCATCTTCGTGGTGAACCTGCCGGTCGGTGTGGTCGCCCTGATCGGCGCCTCGAAGTGGATGCGGGAGTCGAGTTCCCCCCACGCGAAACACCTGGACATCATCGGCATGCTGCTGGTGGTCCTCGGACTGCTGATGCTCATGGTGCCGCTGACCCTCGGCCGCGAACTCGACTGGCCGATCTGGAGCATCGTCTCGCTCGTCGCCGCCGCCCCGGTCCTCGTGCTGTTCGTGGTCTACGAACGCTACAAGACCCGCAAGGACGGCTCGCCCCTGGTGACCCTGTCCCTGTTCAAGGTCCGCGCGTTCGGCGCCGGCATCGGCGTCCAGCTCCTCTTCAGCGCCATCCCCGCCGGGTTCTTCCTCAGCTGGACCCTCTACCTCCAGGCCGGTCTCGGCTGGTCCGCTCTGCACACAGGTCTGACCGCCATCCCGTTCTCCCTGTGCGTACCGGTCGTCGGCGGTCTCGCCGTGCGCAAGCTCTCCCCGCTCTACGGCCGTTACTGCCTGCTCGCGGGGGCGGTCCTGATGTTCGCGGGCATCCTCTCCTACGCCTGGGCGGCCGACCACTTCGGTACGGAGATCACCTCCTGGCACGCGATCCCGTCCATGCTCCTGATCGGCTCCGGCATGGGCCTGCTCATGCCCCCGCTGACGGCGCTGGTCCTCAGGGAGGTCAAGCCGCAGGAGGCGGGCGCCGCGTCCGGCATCATCAACGCCACCGGCCAGCTCGGTGCCGCGCTCGGCGTGGCGATCATCGGCAGCCTCTTCTTCGCGGCGCTCGTGGGCAACGCCGGGCCGCAGGCCGAACGGGTGGCCCCCACCGTGCAGTCGGTGTCGCCCCAGCAGGCCGCGGGACTCCAGGACTGCGCGACCGAGGCGCTCAGCCAGGACGATCTGACGAAGGTTCCGGACACGTGCTCCACCCTGGTCCAGGGCGCCGACAGCGGCACCCGGGATACGATCAATGGCGCGCTCGGCGAGATCCGCGCGAAGACGTTCGTGGCCACCTACAGCGAGACGCTGTACTGGGCGGCCGGTGGCCTCGTCCCGGTCACCGCCCTCGTGCTTCTCCTGCCGCACCACCGGGTCCGGCGGGAGGAAGCGGCCTGATGCGTACCTCCGCTGACGACCAGTCGCACCCGAGAACCACGTCTGGAGACGCCCGATCATGATCAGCAGTACGACCTATCAGGTCCTCACCCGGGGCAAGTTCGCGCCCCTCGACGAGGAGCAGCGCGCGTCGCTGCTCGCCCAGGTGGACGCCCACGGCGTGCTCAGCGCCCGGTTCACCGCCGAGGGCACGGTGGCCTACGAGCGCGGGCTGCACGGGTTCACCTTCCGCGTGCTGATTCCGGCGAGCGACGACGACACCGAGGAGCTCGTCCTCGCGCAGGCCGAGGAGCTCGCCGAGGCGGCCGTCGGCCGGCTCGGTGCCGAGTGCGTCGAACTCAAGTCGGTGTCCACCGACCTGGCCAGCATCAAGATCAAGCGGAAGGGGCGCTGACCCGAAGGTCCCGGCCGGCCCGGCGCGCGCGCCGGGCCGGCCCGCACCGGCAGGGATGCGGAACACTCTGATGACACCTGACGAATTCACCCTCGTGATGTCCGACCCGACGCTGCGCCGTGTCTTCTCCGCGGTCGCGCTCGGCGCGTCCACCTCCTCCGAGATCCTCTCGGCCGCGGGGCTCGACACCCCGGTGGCGGCCAAGGCCATCGGGCAGCTGACCCGGAACGGTCTGCTCGTGCCCGAAGGGCGCGGCCGGCTCGCCATCAACGAAGGAGCCCTGGAAGGGGCGGCGGAGACCGCCGCCCGCCGCCGGGAGGCGGAGGCCGCCGCCGAGCAGCCCGACGCGCGGCTGCGCGGCTTCGTTCGCGACCGGGTGCTGGTGGGTCTGCCCGAGGAGGCCGACCACGAGGCACGGCGCACCGTGCTGCGGCACGTGGCGGAGGCCACCTTCGCCCCCGGCGAGGACTTCGACGAGCGCACGGTGACGGAGCGTCTGGAGCCGTGGTGCGAGAGCGGTGTCCTGGACCCCGTGTCGCTGCGCCGGGCCCTTGTCGATTCCGGGGTGCTGCGCCGCGAGTCGGGGCTGTACGGCCTCACCGCCGCTCCGGCCGACGCCGCCTGACACCGATGGGCCCCGCGTCCGGCCGGACGCGGGGCCCATCGGCCTTCACTAGTGCCGCGCGGTCCGCCCCGCCGTCGCGGGTACCGGCCGGGGCCGGCGTACGGCCTCCAGTACGGCGGCCTGGAACGGGGTCAGGGGGTCTGCCCGTTCCTGCGGGAGCAGCGCGGCCCAGTCCGGCTCCCGCCCGCAGGCGTACAGGGTCCCGAGCGAGGCGAGCATCGAGCGGACCTCGGTCCGGCGCGTGCCAGAGGGCAGCAACCAGCCCTGGCGCTCCCCCTGTTCGAGGGTCTGGCGTACCGGACTCAGCAATACCGGATGGGCGCTGATCTCGACGAACACCTCATGACCCGCGGCGGCGAGGTGCTCCACGGCGGCCCCGAAGCGTACCGGCTCCCGCAGGTTGCGCATCCAGTACGCGGACCCGAGCCCGGCGCCGGGCACCGGCTCGGCCGTCACGGTCGAGTACATCGGCAGGTGCGTGGGGGTCGGCTCCAGGGTGCGCAGGGCGGCGTGGAGGTCGTCGCGCAGCTCCTCCACGTAGTGGCTGTGCGATGCGACCGTCCCCTTGATCACCCGGCAGTAGACGTCCCGCTCCTCCAGCTCGCCGACGAGCGCGGCGAGCGAGCGCGAGTCCCCCGCCAGTACGGTGGAGCGGGGACTGTTCTCCCCCGCCACGCTGATCGCGCCGCCGCTGGCCTCGGCCACCGCGTGCGCCTCGGCGGGTGAGAGTTCCGTCGTGGCCAGGGCTCCCTTGCCGGAGATCCGGCGCAGCAGCGCGCTGCGCCTGCAGGCGACCATCATGGCCTCGCGCAGGGTCAGTCCGCCGGCCGTGTGGGCGGCGGCGATCTCCCCCATGCTGTGCCCGACGACCGCGTCCGGAGTGATCCCCCAGCTGCGCCAGAGCGCCGTCAGGGCGATCTGCAAGGAGACCATCGTCGGCTGGAGGACGTCCAGTTCGTCCAGCCGGGCCTCCTCGGCCGACAGCTGCACCTGTTCGACGACGGAGAAGCCGGCGAACTCGCGTACCAGGCGGTCGCACTGGTGCATCGCATCATGGAACACCGGCTGCTGCGCGAGCAGTTCCCGGCCCATCCCGTACCACTGGGCGCCCTGTCCGGCGAAGACGAACACCAGCCCGGGGCGCCGGGCCGTGACCTCCGCCGGGATCCGCCCCACGTCGCCCGCGCGGGCCTCCTCCAACTGCGTGCGCAGGTCGTCGTACGAGTCGACGGCGAAGGCGATCCGGTGGGCGCCGGTCGTGCCCGTCGCCGCCTCGTGACAGTACCGGGCGAGTGAGGGCAGGGCGCGGCCGCCGCGGATCCTGTCGATGTGGGCGTACAGCAGGGCCTGGAGCAGGTCCCCGGTGCTTGCGGCGACGGCGAACAGCCGTGGGTTCATGCGTGCCCCTTTCGGTTCCGGCCCGGGCGGCGGGTCATCGGCGGACGGCGATCCGGTGGCGGTAGCTCTCCATCGGCAGGCCGCTCATCCACGGGACGATGCCCAGCTTGTTGAGCGCCTTGATGGCGGGCGGCGGCTGGTAGCCGGCGAACATGCCGCCGAACATGAGGATCTGGCTGTGCGCCGCGATCTGGCGCACCAGCGGGTTCATGCGCTGCTTGCCCAGGGTGGTGCGGAAGTGGCTGCCCGGTGCCATCCGGCGTCGGACGGCCGCGCGGACCCGGTCCGAGATGTCGTGGTCGGCCGTCCATTCCAGGCCCTCGGTCTCCTCCGCCGTGCGCCGCATGGTCTCCGTGCGCTGCCGGGTGTAGACGTCGATGTGGCTGAGGAAGCCGCCGGGGCGCAGCACGCGCGCGGCCTCGGCGAGGAACTTGCCGAGGTCGGGGTAGGTGTGCGAGCTCTCGATGTTGACGAGCACGTCCACGGAGCCGTCCTCGAAGGGCAGGTCCTCCGCGTCGCCGTGGACGTAGGTGAGCGCGTCGCCCCGGGACAGGGTGGCGGTGGCCCGTGCGATGGCCTTCGGTGCCAGGTCCAGGCCGGTCATGCGGGCGCCGGGGGCGATGCGGGAGAGGAGGTTGAGGCCCTCTCCCATACCGCAGCCGACCTCCAGGACGTGGCGCCCGGCGTAGTCGTCGAGGCCGATGGGGAGATCGCGCAGGGCGAGGAAGTAGAGCTGCTCGCTGAAGCCGTCGGTCCAGGGCTCGCCGAAGCCGGGCACGCGGGCGCGCATCTCCTCGGCGAGGGCGGGGTCGTGCATGCCCCAGTTCCACAGGGCCCCGTGGCCGGAGAGCGTCGCGGCCATGTCGTAGATGGTGGCGCTGGCGGACTTCATGCCTGAGGCGTTCTCGCCGCGGCGGGCGGCGCCGGACTCGTCGAGGTTGATGTCCGCGAGGCCGCTGGTGAAGGCGGTCATGACGTCAGGGGTGGCACTCATGTGGGTCTCCGGTGAGCAGGATGGGGTGGTCAGGCGCTGACGGTGTCTCCGCGCACCAGGCCGAATCCGCCGGGTACGTCGGCGGGGTCGGTGCCGGTCGTGACGAGGCGGTTCGCCGCGTCGACGAACACCACGCTCGGGCGGTAGGAGCGGGCGTGCTCCTCGCTCATGGAGGCGTAGGAGATGATGATGACCAGGTCGCCGGGGTTGATGAGGTGGGCCGCGGCGCCGTTGATCCCGATGACCCCGCTGTCGGCCTCGCCCTCGATGACGTAGGTGCTGAGCCGGGCCCCGTTGTCGATGTCGACGATGTCGACCTTCTCCCCGGGCAACAGGTTCGCTGCGGCCATCAGGGTGGAGTCGATGGTGACGGAGCCGACGTAGTGCAGGTCCGCCTGGGTCACCGTGGCACGGTGGATCTTGGACTTGAACATCTCTCGGTACAGCACGTTCTCTCCGTTCACCAGGTCACCGGTAGTTCTTGGACGCCGTAGATGATCGCGTCCGCGCGGGTACGGACCTCCGCGGCCGGGACGGCGAGGCGCAGTCCCGGGAAGCGGCCGAGCAGGGCCTCGAAGGCGATCCGCAGTTCCAGCCGGGCGAGTTGCTGCCCCACGCACTGGTGGACCCCGTGCCCGAAGGCGAGGTGCGGTACGGGCTCGCGGGTGACGTCGAGCGTGTCGGGCCGGGCGCAGAGGGCCGGATCGCGGTTGGCCGCGGCGAAGGAGAGCGAGACCGCGTCACCGGCCGCCATCCGGTGTCCCTCGAACTCGAGGTCCTCGCCCACCGCGCGGATCCCGCCCGCGTGGACGACCGTCAGGTAGCGCAGCAGTTCCTCGACCGCCCGCTCGGCCAGGGAGGTGTCGGCGGCCAACGCGGCGAACTGCTCGGGGTGTTCCAGCAGGGCGAAGGTGCCGAGGGCGATCATGTTCGCGCTGGTGTCGTATCCGGCGGCCAGCAGCACGCTGCCGACCGTGACGAGCTCCTCGTCGGTGAGCCGGCCCTCGGTGACGAGGGTGGCGAGCAGGTCGTCCGCCGGTTCGGCGCGTTTCTCCTCGACCAGTGCGCGCAGCAGGCCGACGAGGGCGTGCCAGCCCGCGACGGCGTCCTCGGCCGAGGAGTGCACGGTGAAGAGGGTCTTGACGGCCCGGTCGAACGCCGGGCGTTCCGACAAGGGCACGCCCAGCAGCTCGCAGATCACCGAAGCGGCCATGGGCTCCGCGAACCGCGCCACCAGGTCCACCGGGCCGTCGCCCCTGCCTTCGGCCATGGCGTCCAGATGGCACCCGGCGAGTTCCGTCAGCCGGGGTTCGAGGGTGCGGGTGCGGCGCGCCGAGAACCAGGCTGCCACCGCCCGCCGGTAGCGGGTGTGCTCCGGCGGGTCCATCGCCGTGAACATGCCCGGGGCCGGCTCGGTACGGTCAGCCGCCATGGGCAGCGCGATGGGCGAGCGCAGCGCCTCCCCCCGGGAGCTCATCCGGGGATCGGCCAGCAGCCCGCGGACCTGGGGGTAGCCGGTGACCAGCCAGCCCACGTGGCCGTCCGGGAACTCCATGCGGGTGACGGGGTGGTCGGCCCGGAGCGCGCCCAGTTCGGGGTCGGGGTCGAAGGGGCACCGGCCCCGGGTCATCGGCAGCCCCGGGACCGTGGGCGGCACCTCGGTCATCGCGCCTCGCCCTGCGGGGACAGACGGACGGGAAGGCGCTGCATCGAGAGCAGGTACCGCGGCTCGATCTCCCGCGGGTCGACGGCCAGCGACAGATCGGGGAACCGCTGGAACAGCGCGGTCAGGGCGACCTCGCCCTCGATCAGGGCGAGGCTGGCGCCCAGGCAGTAGTGCGCGCCCCGGCCGAATCCCAGGTGCGGGTTCTGCTCGCGGGTGATGTCGAGGCGTCCGGGGTCCTCGAAGACCTCGGGGTCCCTGTTCGCGGCGGCCAGCACCACCTGGATGGCCTCGCCGGGCTGCACCTTCACCCCGCCGATCTCGACGGCCTCGGTGGCGAAGCGGCGGAAGGTGTGCTTCACCGGCGCGGTGTGGCGGACGAGTTCGGCGACGGCCCGGCTGCCGAGGGAGGGGTCGTTCTTCAGCAGTTCCAGCTGACCGGGGTGCTGGAGCAGGGTGAAGGCTCCGAGCGCGACGAGGTTGCGGACGGTGTCGTGGCCGGCCTGTACGAGGACCATCGCCAGGGCGGTCAGCTCGTCGTCGGTCAGCCGGTCGCTGTCCTCCTCGTGGGCCTGGACGAGTTCGGAGATCAGGTCGTCCCGCGGCTCGGCCCGGCGGGCCGCGATCAGTTGCCTGGTGACCCGGGCCATGCCGCGTACGGCCGGGGCGAACTGCTCGGGGTTCGGGCGCAGTGCCTGGGCGAGGGTCTCGCTCCACTCGCGCCACTGCTCGCGGTACTCCTCGTCGACGCCGAGGAGTTCGCAGATGACGATGATGGCCAGCGGGTGGGCGTAGTCCGCGATCAGGTCGGGCTCGTCCTTGCCCGCGAGGTCGTCCAGCAGGCGCCCCGCCACGCGTTCGACGGCCGGGGTCAGGGCCAGCATCCGGCGGGCGGACAGGGCCCGGGTGACGAGGCGGCGGACCCGCATGTGGTCGTCGCCGTCCATGGTCAGCAAGGTGGAGTCGAACATGTCGACGATGTCCTCGGGGATGCCCCGGCTGAGCATGCTCTCGCGGTGGGAGTCGCCCGGCGGGCGGCTGCGCAGGGTCGGCTCTCCGAGCACGGTCTTGACATCGTGGTGCCCGGTGACGACCCAGATGTCGCTGCCGTCGGCGAACTTCCCGCGGCAGACGGGCCGGGGGCCGCCGAGCCAGCGCTCCCCCGCCTCCGGGTCGGTGATGAAGTTCGGGTCGGACAGATCGAACTCACTCGCCATGTCATCCGATGCGGCGGGACGTTCCGGTGTGGGGGTTTCGGTCATGCGCTCTGCCTCGCTCCTTGCGATGGTTTCGATCGTGCGGGGGGGGGTGCCGTGGACGTGGTTGGTTCCGCTGCCCTCGGCGGGTCAGGAGCTGCGGCTTCGGAGCCCGTCGCTCGCGACCTCGGCGGCCTCGGTCATCAGGCGGTCGGCCAGCACGTCGGCGTGCCGGTCCCGCCAGGCGTGCAGCGGTGTCCGGGCCAGCCAGCGGTTGCAGGCGCCGAGGGCCGGTCCACAGGGGATCTGGTAGTCGGCGACCCGGCCCGGCGCGCCCTCGATCGCCCAGCGGGCTGCCTGCGCGCAGTACCAGCGGAAGACGAGCGCCATGCGCCGCTTGGGGTCGAGGGCGGGCTCGGAGGAGTTGCCGAGGCGGGCGAGGACCTCCTCGAAGGGGGCTCCCAGGTAGTCGCGCTCCACCTTCGAGCGCACCGCGGCGGGTACCGCTTCCCAGGAGTCGTGGTTGCGCCACAGGTCGTGGAGCTTTCCCGCGCGGGCGTGGAACAGCACGCCCTTGCGCAACACCCTGGCCCGTCCGCCCAGTTCGAAGAGGTCGCCGTACGGCGCGAAGGCGGTGTCGTGGACGTCCGCCTCCTGGAGCAGGTCCTTGGCCGCCGCGCTGGTCCCGCTCTCGGCGGTGCACACGTTGATGGATCCGGTGAGGACGAAGTCGGCGCCCAGGACGAAGGAGGCCGCCGCCGACTCCGGGGTGCCGATGCCGCCCCCGGCCCCGACGCGTACGGCCCCGGCCACGCCGCCGAGCTCCGCGCGCAGTCCGCGCAGCGCGGGCAGCAGCGCCCACAGGGTTGCCATGTCGGAGTGGTCCCCGGCGTCCCCCACCGCGCAGACGTCGTCGGCCAGCGCGACGCGTGCGCCCGCCTCGGCCTCCTCGGCGGTGAGCAGCCCGTCCGCCACCAGTCGGTCCACCAGTTCGGCGGGCGGCGGCTCCATGAACAGCCGGGCGGCGTCCGGCCGGGTCACCTTCGCCAGTATCTTGCGGGGCACGTGCACGGCGCCGTCCGGCAGCACCCGGGCTCCGGTCAGCCGGTGCCGTACGAGGGCGGGTGTCGCCTCGACGTGGGTGGAGGCCTCCACGAACCGTACGTCGTCCCGGATCAGTACGTCGACCAGGTCGGCCTCGGCCCGCGGTTCGAAGGGGTCGTGCGTGACGTTGACGCCGAACGGCGCCCCGGCCGGGACGCGTGCGCGGATCGCGGCGACCGCGGCGGCCACGTCCGGGGCCGCCAGCCCGGAGGCGCCGAAGTAGGAGAGCAGTCCGGCCCCGGCCATCCGGGCGACCAGGTCGACGGAGCCGATCCCCTGCCGCATGCCTCCGGCGGCGTAGGCGAGACGGACGCCGTAGTCACGGCGGAACGCCTCGGACCCGAGCGACCCGGCGGAGGCCGGCGCGGGGCGTACGGGCGCGAGCGGCCCGGGCTCCGTACGGACGGGCACCGGCCGCCGCGGTGCGGCGGACGCGGCGGAGCCGGCCGACGCGGAGTCCTCGCCCGACGCGGAGTCCTCGCCCGACGCGGCGGGCTCGGCCACCGGGAGGGGGGTCGCCTCGGTACGGATCCGGGCGATGAGCTTGGTCAGCACCTGCCCCGGACCGAGCTCGCGCACCTGGAAGTCGCCGTGGCCCATCAGGAGCCGGACGCTGTCGGTCCAGCGCACCGGGGAGGCGATCTGCCGGCGCAGGGTGGCGGCCACCGCTCCCGCGGTATAGGGCCGACCGTCCACGTTGGCGATCACCGGGATCTTCGGCGGGGCGAAGGCCGTGGCGTCCAGCAGTCGGCCGAACTCCTCGGCTGCGGAGGCCATGTACCGGCTGTGGAAGGGCGCGCTGACATTCAGCGGCGCGCACCGCGCACCGGCTTCCTTCAGCGCGGGCAGCGCCCGGTTGACCGAGTCCGCGGGGCCGGCGATGACCGTCTGGGTGGGTGCGTTGTAGTTGGCGATGTCGATGTCGGTGAGGCCCTGGTCGCGCAGGACCCGCTCCACGAGCGCGGCGTCGACGTACGAGACGGCGGCCATCGTGCCGCCCGTGACCTGCCCCATGAGCCTGCCCCGCTCGGCGACCAGGCGCAGGCCCGTCTCGAAGTCGTACACCCCGGCGGCGAACAGGGCGGAGAACTCGCCGAGGCTGTGCCCGAGGACGTAGTCGGGCAGCCGTCCGCCCTCGCTCACGACCGCCAGCCAGGTGAGGGAGTTGACCACGTACAGCGCGGGCTGGGTGTAGCGGGTGTCCCGCAGGTTGCGGCCCGGGTCCTCCAGGCACAGCTCGCGGACGGAGTAGCCGAGGACGGCGTCGGCGCGGGCGACGAGGTCGGGGAAGCGGTCGAACACCTCCCTGCCCATGCCCTTGACCTGGGCGCCCTGCCCAGGGAAGACGTGGACGTCGAGCGTCGGTGCGGCGGCGGGCCGGTGCACGGCGGTCGCTGCGGGAGCGCTCACGGGGTTCACCTCGATTCTTGCGGGGGTCGCGGCGAGGCGGGGACGGGCGTCCAGGACGGCCCGGTACAGGACCTCGTCGCGGGCGTACGGGGACAGCAGGGGCAGCACACTCGAACCGCTGCCCTTCGGCAGCGCGGCCCGCACCAGGTTGGCCATGGACCCGGAGGGCCCGAGGTCGAGGAAGAGCAGGTCGTCCCGTTCCAGGAGCGGGCCCAGGGCCCGGGTCAGGTCGAAGGGTTCGCGCAGCACCCGCCACAGGTGCGCGGGGTCGGGTATCCGCACGGCCGCGCCCGTGGTGCCGGAGATCAGCGGGATCGTGGCCGGCTTCATGGCCAGGTCGCCGATCAGGTCCTTGAACACGCCCTCGACCGGGTCGATCAGGGGCGAGTGGAAGGGGAACAGGACGGGCAGCCGCTGGCACAGCGTGCCGGTGGCGTGGAGGTGCTGTTCGATCCGGTCCAGGACCTCGGCGGTGCCCGCCAGGACGAAGTTCTCCGGCGAGTTGACGGCGGCGACGTGCGCCCCGGCGAGGGCCGGGTCGCGGTCGGCGAGACCCGCGTCGGCCAGGACCGCGAGCATGCCGCCGCGGGGGCACTCGGTCTCGAAGACGTCGACCTGGCGCAGCAGGGAGCGCAGGCACGCGTCGGGGTCGACGGCGCCCGCGACGGCCGCGGCCGCGACCTCGCCCAGGCTGGCGCCGAGCACCGCGCCGGGTTCGAAGCCGTGGGCCCGCAGCATCCGCGCCAGCGCGTACTCGACCATGAAGATCGCCGGCTGGGTGAGGGAGAACCGGGTCATCGGGTGCTCGGGGCCGCGGCCACCGCCGTGGATCGCCTCGATCACCGACTCGCCGCGCACCTCGCGGACGGTCGCGTCCAGGGAGTCGAGGGCTTCACGGAAGGCGGGGTCGGCCCCGTAGAGCCATTTGCCCATGCCGTGGTACTGCGAGCCCTGCCCCGCGAACAGGAAGACCGGCGTGAGCATCAGGAGACACGCAGGGAGGATTCGAAGACCTTGTGCTGCGTGGGCAGCTGTCCGACCGACTCCACCGTGAAGCCCGCCTCCTCCAGGGCGCGCCGCATGGCGGGCTCGTCCAGGCCGGTGGTGCCCTCGTCGCAGGCCACCGCCTGGAACATCGCGCGCCAGCCGTCGATGTCGTTCTCCACCAGCGGCTCCACGACGAGCAGCCGGGCGTCCGCGGGGCTGTCGGCCATGGCGGTGGCGACGGTGCGCAGGATCCGGACGCAGTTCTCGTACGTCCAGTCGTGCAGCACGTTCTTCAGCAGGTAGCGATCGGCGCCTGCGGGGAGTTCGACGAAGAAGTCGCTCGGCGTGAACTCGATGCGGTCGAGCACGTCCTCCTTCGCGACCCGTTCCAGTGCCGTGCGGCCCCGGGTGCAGACGCTGGCCCGGTCGGCCACGGCGCCGCGCATGCCCGGGTGGGCGGCCAGGAGGCCGGGGAGCAGTCCGCCGCTGCCGCCGCCCACGTCGACGACCGTCTTCACGGCGCCGAAGTCGTGCAGGCCGAGCAGGCACTGGGCCACCGGCGTCGCCAGGTCGACCATGCCCTTGTCGAACAGGTCGGCCGTCTCGGGGTGGGTCTCCAGGTAGCCGTAGAGGGAGTCCCCGAACACCTCCTGGAAGCCGGACTTGCCGGTCTTCACGGTGTGCATCAGTCCGGCGAAGGCGTCGTCGTACAACTCGGCGGCGAGGACGGCGAAGTGGCGCTGGGTGAAGGGGTGGTCCGCGCGTAGCGGCGCGTAGGCCTCGGTCAGGCGGAACTTCTCCCCGTCCCGCTCCAGCACGCCCGGCACGGTGAGCATCTGCAGGAGGCGGTGCAGGACGGCGGGGTCTGTCTCGGTGCGCTCGGCGAGTTCGGCCGAGGTCATCGATCCGCCGTCGAGGATGTCGGCTATCTCCAGCCGGGCGGCGACCGCGAGGGCCCGGGCGAACCAACCGCTGACGGCGAGCTTGAGGATTTCCATGAGAGCGTCTCTTTCGGTTCCGTCAGACGAGCCGGCGCAGCCGGTCGGCCAGGGTGGCGGGGGTGGGGGTCTCGAACACGTCGGTCAGCGCGAGCCGGACACCGGTGGTGTCCCTGATCCGCTGGGCGAGGGAGACGGCCAGCAGCGAGTGTCCGCCGTTGGCGAAGAAGTGCGTGCCGGCGTCGAGGTCGGTGCGGTCCAGCAGTTCGCCGAACAGGCCGACGAGGGTGGCCGTCAGGTCGTCGTCCCGGTCCGCGTCGTCGGCGTCGCGGTCGCCGACGGCCGGGCCGGAGTGCCGGGCAGCCTGTTCGGCGAGGGCCAGGTGGTCGACCTTGTCGCTGCCGGTGCGGGGGAAGGCGTCCACGGCGATGAACCGGTGCGGGACGACCGAGCGCGGGAGTTGTCCGTGCGCGTGGTCCCACAGCTCGTCCACGGCCCCGGGGCGGCCCGGGACCCGGACGAAGGCGGCCAGGTAGCCGTCCGCCCCGGGATCGCCGACGACCACGACGGCCGCCGCCTCGACGTCGGGGTGGGTGAGCAGGACCGCCTCGATCTCGGCGGGTTCGATCCGGTTGCCGCGCAGCTTGACCTGCCGGTCCATCCGGCCGAACAGGTCGATCCTGCCGTCGGGCCGCCAGCGGGCCACGTCTCCCGAGCGGTGGAAGCGCCCGTACTCCGCGTTCTCCCCGAAGCGTTCCGCGGTCAGTTCGGGCCGCTCGTAGTAGCCGGAGGCGACGCCGACGCCCGCGACGCACAGCTCTCCGCGGAGGCCGACCGGGAGCGCTTTGCCGTGCGGGTCGGCGATGAAGATCCGGGTGTTGGCGACGGGCGAGCCGACGTCCACCCGTCCGTCGTGGCCAGCCACGCGGCCCGCGGTCGCCCAGATCGTGCTCTCGGTGGGGCCGTAGACGTTCCACAGTTCGGCGCCCGCGTCGATCAGCCGGGCGGCCAGTTCGGCCGGCAGGGGTTCCCCGCCGGTGAGGAGGACGCGTCCGGCCGTCACCTCGGCGGCCGCGTGGGCGACGATCCGCCACGTCGTGGGGGTCGCCTGGAGCAGGCCGATGTCGTGGGTGGTGACGGCGGCCGCCAGCAGGGCGCCGTCCGTGCGCGCCTCGTCCGGGAGAACCACCGTGTGGCCGCCGTGGAGCAGCGGCATCATCAGTTCGAGCGAGGAGGTGTCGAAGCTGTACGTGCTGAGCCAGCCGGTGGGGCGCGTGGAGCCGGCCACGCCGAAGCGTTCGGCGTAGTCGACGATGTGGTTCACCAGGCTGCCGTGCCGGATCGGGATGCCCTTGGGCTTGCCGGTCGAGCCGGAGGTGTGGATCACGTAGGCGAGGGCGTCCGGGTCGGCCTTCACCGCCGTCTCGTCCACCGGCACCTGGGGCACCCGGTCCCAGTCGGTGGCGGGCACGGTGGTACGGCCCTGCGGGGCCGTGATCCCGGCGCCGACGATGACGACCCGGGCCCGGGTGTCGTCGAGCTGGTAGGTCAGCCGCTCCGCGGGGTGGTTGGGGTCGAGCGGCAGGTAGGCCGCGCCCGCGAGCCAGGTGCCGAACACCGAGGCCGCCAGTGCGGGGCCGCGCCGCAGGAGGAGCGCGACGACGTCGCCGGGGCGCACGCCCGCCTCGGTCAGCCGGGCGGCGGTGTCGACGGCCGCGGACCACAGGGCGCCGTACGTGGCCGTGCTGTCGCCCTCCCGTACGGCCACGGCCGTGGGGTCGGCGGCGGCGCGGCGGGCGAACCCGGTGAGCACCGACGGCAGGTCGATCGCGCGGTCCGTGGCGTTGGCGGCGTCGATCACCTCGTGGTCCCGGGCCGACCAGGACGGCAGGGAGGCGATCGGGGTGTCCGCCCCAGTGCCCAGCGCGACCAGCAGGGCGTCGTAGCGCTGCACCATCAGCTCGACGTCGGAGCGGTCCAGCACCCCGGTGTAGAACGCGGCGCGGACCGTGGCGGTCTCCGAGTTGGCCGAGACGAAGAATTCGAGGTCGAACTGGCTGAAGCCGTTCTCGACGACGAGGAGTTGGGCTTCGGCGCCCGCGAGGGTGAAGGCCCGCTGGTCGTCGGCGAAGGGGACGTAGTTGAACACGTGCTTGAACAGCGCGTTGCGCCAGCCTGAGTCCCCGCGCTCGACCATGTCGAGCACGTCGTCGGCCGGTACGTCCTTGTGCGCCATCGCCTCCATGAACGAGCGGCGGGTCAGGGCGGTGAGGTCCCGGAAAGTGGCGTCGCGGTCGAGCAGCAGGCGCAGGACCACGAGGTTGCTGTGGTAGCCGACCGCGTCCACCGCCTCGCGGGGGCGGGTGTTGACGGGCGAGCCGATGGTGAGGTCGGGCCCGGCGCCGTGCGCGGCGAGGAGCACCGCGTAGGCGGCGAGGAGGACGACGGACTCCGGCGCCCGCAGCTCGCGCTGGAGGCGGCGTACGACGCCGTGGGCCTCGGGCGACAGGACGTGGGTGACCTCGTCGCCCCGGAGGGTGGTGACGCTCTGGTCGCGCTGCTCGCAGAGGAGTTCCAGGCCCGAGGAGCTGAAGCCGGCCATGCGCTCCTGCCAGTAGGCGCGGCTCTCGGGGGACGGTGCGGGTGCGCGCAGGGCGGGCACCTCGGCGGGGGCGGGGTGGCCGCCCTCCAGTACCGCCTCGTAGAGGGTGACGAACTCGGCGCGCAGGATAGCCGTCGACTGCACGTCGGACACGGCGTGGTGGAGGGCCAGGCACAGGACGTCGGCGTCCGGCCCGTGCAGCAGCAGGGCGCGTACGAGGGGACTGCCGTCCGGGGTGAACGGGCGGGCCACGAAGGCCGTCAGCACGGCCGGTTCGTCCTCCGCGCCGCCGTGGTGCTCCGCCTCCTCCAGCGTGAGCGCCAGGGAGGGCACGACGGCCTTGGCCAGCGCGGCGCCGTCGCGGTGGTAGACCGTCCGCAGTACCTCGAACCGGTCCGTCAGCAGTCGCACGGCCTGCGCGGTGGCGGTGGCGTCGAGGCGCCCCCGTACGCGCAGGGCCAGCGACAGGTTGTTGGCGCCGCTGCCGGGGACCAGCTCGTCGAGGAGCCAGAGGGTGGTCTCCTTGCGGCTCGCCCGTTCGTGCCCGGCGGCGGGGCCGGAGCCGTCCTGGGCCGTGGCGGCCGGGGGTTCCGGGCTCACGCGTGCTCCCCGGGCCGAGTGGCCAGGACTCCGGCCACCGCTTCGGCGATGGCGGGGGTGCGCAGCAGGTCCCGGTGCTCGACCTCGAAGCGCCGCTCATCCGCGACCTCGATGGGCGCGACGCCGGGAGTGGTGCGCATCCGGTTCAGTCCGCTGGTCTCGCTGGCGGAGGTGACAACCGTGGCCCCCTTCCAGCCGGGGCGCGGGTCGAGTCCGGCGGCGGTGGCGAGGTAGGACATGAACGAGCCGACCAGCTGGACGAGTTCGCCGGCATAGTCCTCGTCGAGTCCGGCCCGGCGCAGCGCCGAGGTGCCGATCGGGCGGAAGGCCGCGTACAACCCTGCGGCGAAGGGGGCCGGGGCGATGCCGGGCTGCGCGGAGAGCCGCTCGGCGGCGCCGGACAGCTCGGCTATCTCCTCCGCGGTCAAAACGGTGGTCATGTTGCCGACGACCCGGCCGAACTGGATGTGCACGGTGGGTACGTCGACCAGTTCGGGGTCGAACAGCACCACACGGGGGACGGTCGACTGCCGTGCGCCGATCTTCTCGGCCAGCACTCCGGCGAAGACGGAGCCGGCGCAGTAGCCGAGCACGGCGCGGACCGTGCGACCGGAGGCGGCCACCTCGGAGAGCCAGGGCTCCAGGTAGCGGTGGTCCAGGTCGTCGGTCTCCGGGTCGCGGACCGGGGCGACGGTCTGCCACAGGTCGCAGTCCAGCTTCAGACCCGGGGCCAGATCCGCGAATCCACCCTCGTTCCTGCCCGTCACCGGGAAATCGGCCGCGAGCACGATGTCGGTGTCGGTGTCGGAGCCTGCGTCCGAAACGATATTCCACACGGTGGGGCTGGGCATATAAAGATCCCCCGAAAGTCAAAGTTTCATCGATTTATTTTCTCGACCGTCTCCGGCCAGGCCAGGCCAGATACTAGGGTCGCCAATCGGCGCTGTCCACAAAGATTTGATCATGGGCCACTCGCCGTCCGGCCGGGGAAACTCCGAACGGATCGAGAATCACGCCAAGGGATTTCAGACATAAAAGAAGGGGTTTCCGCCACCCGCCATCACGCCCCGGCCCCATATCCAGGAAGTTTCACAGGGCACACAGCCCCTCGAGCCTGCGGGGACCCACCCTGGAGGGCGCCTGGAGCCCTTGGGGAGAAATTCTTGGATGTCCCCTTTTGTCGTGTGACAGCCCCCATACGAAGTGGCTTCCGGCGACATGGCGGGCACCCCCGGAGGCCGCCGCCCCGCCACTCTCCAGCCTCGGTCAGAAGCTGGTTCCAGCCGTGTGGTCGAAGGGTTCGCCGAGGCCGTGGACCGCCCCGAGGAGTTCACTCCCCCTGTCCACGCCGTCGCGACCGCCGTAGTTGAACCGGGGTCCGCATCGCGGGAAGAGCTGTGCGAATCCGGGCTCGACCAGGGCACTCCGCCGTCGATAGCACTGTCGGGCCGGAGATGCGGCGAGGCGGGAAGGTCGGAAGTAACGCCACTGTCAGCCGGCTCCCCCTACGGTATGCGTCGGCGCGGCCACGTACCAGCGCTGGTGCGCCCGTTGACAGAGACCAGTCGGGGCACCTGGAGGTGCCATGCGTCCCCCATGAGGGAATGGCGACGACCGGGCGCTCGCCGCCCGGCCCAGCCCCACCCGGTCCGGCCCAGCCCGGTCCGGTGCCGGGGTGGCCTGGTCCCGTCTGCCGGCCTCCGACGTCGCCCCCGCCCCCGCTTCGGGGCGTGGGGGGTCAGCCTCCCTGACCGCGCTACCGACCGGGCCGACCTGCACCGGGGAGCCGGTGCCGTCCGTGACGGGCAGGGTGGCGGCGCCCGGCCAGGCAAGGGTGACCGACTTCGTCTCGTCCGGCGGGGTCACCACCAGCCCGGTGACGCGGATGCCGGAGCCGCCCGACGTGTTGACCGGGGCCCGAGGAAGACGCGGTGGACGCGGATGACCCGCTGGACGCGCTGGACGCGGACGACGGGCCGCTCTGCCCCATGCCGTCATCGCCGTTCTGGCAGGCCGTGAGCGAGAGACCCGCCGCAACGGCCACCGCCGCCGGGCGCGAGAGCTGAGCCGGTGGTGAAGGGGTCCTCAAGGAGTTGGCGGCGCGCCGAGCCGCTCACCCCCGAGGGCCGCGCGCAGGCCCGGATCCGCGCGGTCGTCGAGGGTCGTGCCGAGGTGGCGCAGTTCGCCGCGCCGCTCCGGATCCGCGCGGGTGGTCAGGGCCGTGGCCCAGCCCACCCGGTCCTCGTCGGCGACGCCGGCCGTCTCGTGGAACAGCGCGTACAGGGCGTACCAGCGGACGGCGGCGTCGTCGTCCTCGGCCAGCCGGAGCAGCGCCTCGACGACCCGGCCCTGCGTACGGCCGGGATCGGCCAGGTCGGGAAGCGCGGCGGCGACCGCGAAGCGCACTGGCTGCGCCGCGTGGGACCGGTGGCCGAGCACGAGGTCGAGGTTCTCGCGGGCGGCGTGGTAGCCGAGGACGGAGATCATGCACCCCAGGACCCAGGGGTCCGGCTCGCTGGGCAGCTCCGCCATGACGACCGCGATGGTCTCCGTGGTGAAGGGCCTGCGGCCGTCGGCGCCGTGGCGGCCCAGCTCGCGCAGGACCCGCGCCCCCAGTTCCCGCTCTGCCGGTTCCTCGTGGGCCAACAGGGCCGCCGCCCGCTCGAAGACCAGCCGGGTCGGCCGGGCGTGCAGGGCGAGCAGGCCGGGCACCGGGCCGTCGTCGTCCGCCTGGACTTCGGCCAGGGCCGCCGCGAACAGGTCGTCCGTGGCCGGACCCACTGCCTCGCCGTCCATGCGGCTCCCCCCTGTTTCCCCGGTGTCCCCCGGTGTCCCCCGGCGCCCGTATCCGGTGCCCAGTATGCGGCGCGGGCTGTGCGCCGGGTCGCCCGCCTACGCACTGGGCGCGGGCTCCTCGGGGACGTACGCCTGCCGACTCGCGGGGGTCCGCACGACCGGCACGTGGTCGGGATGGGTGAGCCCGCTTGCCCTGCGGGCTTTCGTCCGGTGGATCCACCGGCCCGGTCCGCGCCGGACCCTCCTGGCGTCGTGGGAGCGGGGTGCCCGCGTCCGGTGGCTGACCTGGGCGCGGGTACAGTCGGCGTGCCCGGCCGCCGGATACCGGGGCGGCCTCCCGCGGCCCCGGCCGCTTCCCTCACGTCGAACGGGTGCCGTCATGACGCACATACAGGATGCGGCGCTGCCGAGCGACGGCGGTTCGGAGCCGGATCTGGACGCGCGGATCCCGCGGATACGCAGACGCCTGGAGCGGCTGATCGGCATCGCCGCCACCGAGGGCAACTCACTGGTCCCCCTGCGCAACGGTGACGAGATCTTCGCGGCGATGCTCGACGGCATCGCCGGTGCGCGGCACACGGTCGACATGATGACGTTCGTGTACTGGCGTGGCGAGATCGCGGAGCGGTTCGCCCGGGCCCTTTCCGAGCGGGCGGCCAGCGGGGTACGGGTGCGGCTGCTGTTGGACGGGTTCGGCAGTCGGCTGATCGAGAAGGAGCAGCTGGCGATGATGGAGCGGGCCGGCGTGCAGGTGGCCTGGTTCCGCAAGCCGCTGTACCTGTCGCCGCTGAAGCAGAACCACCGCTGCCACCGCAAGGTTCTGGTCGTCGACGAGCAGACGGCGTTCACCGGGGGTGTGGGGATCGCCGAGGAGTGGTGCGGTGACGCCCGCAACGAGCACGAGTGGCGCGACACCCACGTCCAGGTGCGCGGTCCGGCGGTCGACGGGATCGGCGCCGCGTTCGCTCAGAACTGGGCGGAGTGCCACGAGGAGCTCTTCGACCACCGGGACCGGTTCATCACCCACGAACAGCAGGGCCATGCCGTGGTGCAGGTCGTACGCGGGTCGGCCAGCTTCGGGTGGCAGGACATGCAGACCCTGATCCGGGTCGTGCTGGAGTCCGCCGAGGAACGCGTGCGCCTGGCCACGGCCTACTTCTCACCGGACGCCTTCTTCATCGAGCTGCTGTGCGCGACGGCGCGGCGCGGGGTAGAGGTGGAGATCCTGCTGCCGGGGCCGTTCACCGACAAGCGGGTCTGCCAGCTCGCCGGTCAGTACTACTACGAGGACCTCACCGCCTGTGGTGTGAAGATCTACCAGTACCAGCCGACGATGATGCACGCCAAGATCATCACGGTGGACCGGGTCGCTTCCCTGATCGGCTCGACGAACTTCAACCGGCGCTCGCTGGACCATGACGAGGAGATCATGCTCGCCGTCCTCGACACGGAGTTCACCGCGACCCTGGACCAGCACTTCGACGAGGACCTCAAGGTCAGCGAGCAGATCAAGGGAGGCCGCTGGAAGCGGCGTTCCCCCCTCCAGCGGGCACGGGAACTCGCCGTCATCCCCATCCGCCGGTACCTGTGAGGCTCAGGTCGAAGCGTCGGGGAGCTGGTTCCGCAGGCCCCAGGACGCGGCCCGGCGATCCGGGGTCCTGAACCAGCCGCTGAACGCCCGTCCCCCGGGCTGCTCGGTGCGGCGCCGCTCGGCTCTCTCCAGGACCCGCTCGGCCTCTGCCCGCCAGGCAGGCGTGTCCGCGCGGGGCGGCGGCTCGAAGCGACCCCGTTCGTGCGCTTCGGCGGCGGCTCCGAAGAAATCGCCGCCCTTGCGCTTGACGTCGTCCGTCCCCCACGCCCGGTCCGGGCCCTGCGGCGGCACCTTCTGCAGAGGGGGGATGTGCTTGGCGCAGTGGATGTACGCCTCCTCGACGGCGACCTCCACCCAGACCCGGGCCCGGCGGCCGGGCACGGGGTCGACCGCGAGCCAGGAATGAGCGCGGCGCATCTCGTCGTCGCCCACGATCCTTGCCCTGCCATTGACGTGCAGGCCGATGCGGTCCCGCAGGAAGTCGACCATGAGGATGCCGACGTGGGGGTTCTCCTCGATGTTGCCGAGGCTGGCCTGTACGCCGTTGCCCCGGTACTCGGGGTAGGCGAGGGTCCGGTCGTCCAGGACGTGGAGGAACCCGGGCGGGCCGGCACGGAAGGTGTTGTCACACTCGCCGTGTCCGTCGGCGGTCGCCAGGAAGAACATCTCCTGCCGCGCCACGAAGTCCCGCATGCGGGTGTTGAGCCGGTCGAGGACCTGTTCGGCATAGAAGGTGTCCGCGCGCTCGGCGGTGCCCGTGCGCTGCTGGAGCAGGTGTTCGCCGGCGCTGCCGGGACGTGCGGTGCGATCCGGCGCGGCGCGGCGGTGACCGGTCTCTTCGGATGTGCTCACGTCCTCGCCCCGACCAGTTCGGCGAGGGAGTCGTGCCATATGCGGTCGGTGGACATGCCGATGCCCACGAGTGTGTCGACGCCTCGGCGGATCATCCCGGGCGGCCCCGACAGGTACGCGTCGTAGGTGTGCCACGGACCGTACTGGGACACCGCCTCCGGGAGGCCGGCGCCCAGGCCACCGGTCGGCCCGTCGTCGACGACGGGGCGGACCGAGAGCCAGGGGTGCGTCTTCTGCAGGAGCAGCATCGTGTCCATGTCGTACAGGTCGTGGTCGCGGCGGGCTCCGTAGAACACCTGGACGGAACGTCGGCGGCCGTGTTGGGCCACGTCCTCGACCAGGGCCCTGATGGGTGCGATGCCGGTACCGCCGCCGAGGCACAGCAGTCCGCTGTCGGTGCTGTGGTCCACGGTCATCGACCCGGCGGGTGCCCCGAGCCGGATCACATCACCCCGGCGGGCGCGCCGCACGAGGGCGTTGGAGACCCAGCCCGCCGGCACGGCCTTGACGTGGAAGGAGAGCAGGCCGTCCGAGCGGGGCGCCGAGGCGAAGGAGTAGTGCCGCCACACGCGCGGCCACCAGGGGGTCTCCAGGGAGGCGTACTGCCCGGCGCGGAAGGGGTAGGGCTGATCGGGGCGGACCGTCACGACAGCGACGTCCGGCGTACGCATCTCGTGGGAGACGACCTCCGCCTGCCACCAGGCGGGTGCGCGCAGCTCGTTCTCGGCCGCGGCGTCGATCATGATCTGGGAGATCGCGGTGTACGCGGCCACCCAGGCGGCCTCGGCCCGTGGACCCCAGCTGCGCTCCGCGTAGCGGGAGAGGGCTCCGATGAGGCATTCACCGACGGCCGGATAGTGCCCGGGGAGGGTGCCGTACTTCCGGTGCCCGCGGCCGAGATGGGTCAGGTACGTGGTCAGGGCGGCCGGATCGTCGACGTGCGTCGCGGCGGTGAGCAGCGCCTTGAAGAGGCGGTCGCGCTGGGTGTCCATCGCGGCGGGGAAGAGGGCCCGCAGGTCGGGGTGCCGAACGAAGAGCAGGGCGTAGAAGTACGAGGTGACCTTGTCGGCGATGGGCTCGATCTCGGCCATGGTGCGGCGCAGGAGAGCGGCGTCCGAGGTGTCTTCGGGCGCGGCGGCGGCCGCGGGGGGCGGCGCGGCGGGGGGCGGCGTGGCGGACGGCGCGGGAGGCGGCGTGGCGGACTGGGGAGCCCCCGGGCTCGGCTCCGGTGCCGCGGGGCCCGTACGGATCCTGTCCGCACCGCTGCGCACAGGGCGAATCGGTGTGACGGGGCGGCTGGGTATCCGGTCCGCCGTGTGCCGGTCGTCGCGCTCTCCCCCAGCCGGTCTCTTGACCGGGCTCGGGCTGAACCAGCCTTCGTCCCGGGTTGTCCCGTCGGAGCTGCGGCCGTCAGCCGAAGTGTTGGTCGGGGTGTCCATCGGTTCGCCTCGCCTCGGACGTCTTTCGGTCGGCCTACGGATTCGGGGCCGCGTGTGCCCCGAATTCCCTGTCTTCACCCTGCCTGCCCGTACGTCCCACCCGCCCCTTGCACGCTGTTGATCCGTCCCGCACTCGGCGCTCGACGGAGTCCGGACATCCGAACGGGCTCGACCCTACCCCGGCCTCGGAAATCCCCGAACGTGGCCTCGAACTGGCCGAGCTGGCCGTATTCCTGCTGGTCAGAGCACCCTAGGGGGGCCGGGGGGTCGGATTCCTCAACCGAGTGACCAAGGGGCCGGGCCGACAACACAGGCCGTCCGCCGCCCGGTTATGAGGGATGTGCCCAGATCAAAGCCGCGCAGCGATGCGAACTCCTCACAGAGCGCACCCGAGACCTTCACATTTCCCGTCAGGCCTCTCGACGGGGCGGCCGTGCCAGTCCACGCACACCATCAGGCAGTCGTCGGAGGCAGGTCCGGAGCCGCGGTACCCGAGCAGTTCCCGCAGCATGGCCCCGGGAACCTGTGAGGCGGGCAGCAGACGGGTACGGGTGACCGACCTGGCCAGGGCGCGCAGGCTGAACTTCTCGCCGCCCGGCGACAGCGCGTCATAGACGCCGTCACTGACGAACAGTAGGCGGTCCCCGGGTTCGGCCTTGAAGTACTGCGCCACGTAGGCGGTGTCCTCGAACATGCCCAGCGGCACCTGGTGCTCCAGCTCGGCCCGCTCGACCGTTCCCTCGCGCAGCCGCCACACCCGGGGGGATCCGACGTCGATGATCTCCACGTCACCGGTCGGGATGTGGAACCGCAGCCGCCCGGCACGCCTGCGGGAACACGTCCGTGTCCCGTCCGGCGACGACCATCTCGCGCGCCAACGCGTTCGCGCGCTGGCGGAGTTCCTCCAGGACCTCGCTCGCCGGCCCGTCGTTCTCCCCTCCGGCGGGCAGACTGACGCTCAAGACCCCCAGCCGGTCTCCCCGGACGCCGACGGGCAGGTGCACTGTTACCGTGGATGCCTGCCTGCCTGCCTGCCTGCCTGCCTGCCTGCCTGCCTGCCTGCCTGCCTGCCGTGCACGCAGTGCGGTTCCTGGGCTCCGAACGCACGGCCGGGAGCACCCTCGTGCACCGGCACCGGCACCGGGGGGCGGGTGTGTGGCAGCACCCCGACGGGCTGCAACCGTGTCACCGCGTAGTCCGCCACCAGGAGTTCCACCTCGACGGCATGGTGACGGCGCTCGATGAGGGAGCGGATCACCGTGAGAATCTCATGCTGCGCGGCCTCGCGCAGGGAACGCTCGACGACGCCGCTGGGTCTGTCCCCTGCTACCGGTCCTCCTTTCCTTCACATATCTTCGTCGGTGCGACTGCACGCATCGACCAGCCGGAACGGGCGCAATGGCCCCCGCGGGAGTGTCACATGAGCGAGCCCCCTCCTACTCTCCAGCAGCACCCTTCTCATGCCGCGGTCGAGATCGGGCAGGTGCTCGAGCTCCTCGAAGTCGCTTGGGAACGCGGCCGCAGCATGCTCGACACCGCACCGCTCACGGCCGCCCAGACCCGTGTGCTGTACATCATCGAACGCGAGCCCGGCCTCAATCTGAGCTCGCTGGGCCGGCGCCTCTCGGCAGCCGCTCCATCCGTCACCCGCCTCTGCGACCGTCTCCAGGCAGTCGGCTTCCTCCACCGGAGCCCCCACCCGCACAACGGCCGCGAGACCCGGCTCGAGCTCACCGACGCGGGCACCGCGCACCTGCGGGGCGTCAGGCTCCGCAGGGAACAGGCGCTCCGCCGCGCCTTGAGCCGCATGCCTACCGACGCGCAGCACGCCCTCGCCTCCGGACTCAGCGCGCTGTGCACCGCGGTGAGTGAGCCCGTCCCCGCCGCGGCGGACCGGCACACCGCCTGAACCTGAGCAGGACGACTTCCAGTGGAGACGACAGACGCGGGCCGGGGTGATTCGCGTGCCGTGCTGGAGCGGCGGGCGGGGCTTGAGAGACTTGCGCGTATAGATGTCGCCCGCAGGAACAACGTCACCGTCACCGGCAACCCGCACGGCCGGACGGTAGTGCTGGCACACGGCTTCGGCTGCGACCAGAACATGTGGCGGTTGACGGTACCCGCGCTGGCCGAGGACTACCGGGTCGTGCTGTTCGATTACGTGGGCTCGGGCCGCTCCGATGCGTCGGCGTTCACGGAGGACCATTACGCCTCTCTGGACGGTTATGCCAGGGATGTGGTGGAGGTGTGCGAAGCCCTCGACCTGCGCGATGCGATCTTTGTGGGGCATTCGGTCAGCGCGATGGTCGGGGTGCTGGCCGCGGGCGCGGCGAAGGAGCGGATCGGCGCCCTGGTGATGGTCGCTCCGTCGCCGCGGTACATCGACGACGCCGACTACGCGGGCGGCTTCAGTGCCGAGGACATCGACGAGCTGCTGGCGTCGCTGTCCTTCGCCACCGGGCAGGCCGGCCAAGCCCCGCACGCCGTCGTCCAGGCGCTGACCGGCCTGCTGGACAGCTTCGGTGACGGCCTCGACGACGACACCGCCGTGCTCGCCACCTGGCCCCCGACGAGTGGCCTCGCATGAGCCCACAGGACACCCCGCCGGTCACACCGTGACACCGCCGGCCCGGGGCCGGCTGTCCAGCGCGCTCAGAAGTGTCGCGGCCGGTCGTAGTAGTCGCCGATCTGGCGGTGATAGTCCTCATTGCCGAGGTGCGTGTCCTTGTCGAACTCCGGCGCGGCCTTGATCTCGTCCTTGGTCCGGGCGACGTAGACCTTCTGCTCCCGCGCGTCGATCCGCTCGATCGTGCCCGCGGGCAGCAGAACTTCCTTGCCGAAGATCCACGGACCGGTGTCGACCACGATGTACGCGGAACCGACCTCGTCGGAATGCTTGTCGACCTTGCCGATGGAACCGTCGCTCGCCTCGACCTTGTAGCCCGTCAGATCCGCACCGGCCAGACGGCCGGACGTCTCGCGGTAACCCCACACATTCTCAGTCATACGAACAACTCCTTCATCACATCGGGAACAGCCACCGCTTCTTCCCCGTCATTTCCCCGGACCGGAGAGACACGATGGCGCCAAGACAGCGCCTGCCCGCAGGAATTCTCGCCATGCGGCACGAACGGTCCTTCTCCGAACTCCGTCCGGGGTGACGCGGGCGGCTGCCGATCTGTGGAGGCAACCGGTTCCGACTGCGTCACGGCAACCGCCCGGCCATGTACGCGCGTACCCGAAAAAGGCCGCCCTCACCAACCCGCCCGCACCAAGAAGACGGGTAAAGGTGGATGAGACGGGTGTGGGGCCCGTACCGAGTCGGTACGGGCCCCACACCACGCCTTGACGGCAGACGTGCCGCCTACCAGCGGTACCAGCGACCGCTGCCGCCCTTCGGACGGGCCACGAACCCGATCAGCCACAACACCAGCACCGCGATCGCGACCCACCAAAGGATCTTGAGCGCGAAACCGGCACCGAAGAGAATCAGGACCAGCAGAAGAACGAGAAGCAGGGGAACCATAGTTATCAACCTCCGAAGCGCCGTCTGCCCTGACTACCCCCACCCATGCATACGAACTTACTTGTTTCTTATCCATGCAGGCGGGAAGCCACGCCTGTACGTCCGCGCACAAACAATCCGGGCCGCCACCCGGGCACGTTTACTTTCGACGGATCCGGTCATACGTGATGACGCAAGCGTTTTCTACCGCTGGGAGTGATGACCGTGTCCGGTGAAGAAAAGGCCAAGGCCAAGGGCGAGCAGGCCAAGGGGAAGGCCAAGGAAGCCGCCGGGCGCCTCGTCGGCAACGAACGCCTCACCGCGGAAGGCCGCGCCGAGCAGGCCAAGGGCGACGCCCGCCAGGCGAAGGAAAAGATCAAGGACGTCCTCAAGGACTGAACCCGCGCTCCTCATGACCGCGTGGAGGGCCGGACCCTGGTCGGGGTCCGGCCCTCCACGCGGTCATGAGGAGCGTTGGCCTGTCGAGGCGATCTCGTGGTAGCCGCGTCACCGGAGGGTGAGGTCCGCGGTGATCCGCTTGCCATCGCCGTGCGGGGTCACCGTGACGCGGTCAGCGAGGCTCTGGACGAGGGGCCAGCCGTACCCCCCGATCCGGATCCCGGGGACGTGCCCGGCCGCGGACACCGGATGTTCGGGGCTGTGGTCACCGACGGACACCAGCAGCGCGTCACCACGCACGTACGCGTGGAAGGAGGTCAGCCCGCCTCCATGGCGGATCGCGTTGGTGACCAGTTCGGAGGTGACCATGAGCGCGTCCATCACCGCACGGCGGTCCGGTGCCAGACCCGAGCGCTCCAGCAGGGCCGCCACGGTCTCGCGGGCCGCCGCCACCGTGGTGGGCACTGGTCCCGAGACGGCAGGGGCCGGCTCAGGATGGTCCTCCCGTGAGCGCGTCATGTATCCCCGTCTACCCCGTGCCGTACCAAAACCACGTGATCCCCGCACAACGCCCGACGCCCCACGCCTACCGGACGAGTCCGGGATTCCGGCCCGCCCGCGTTCCGCAGAATGGTTCCCGAGGGCAACTGCTCCGTTCGGCCAACGGCCACCTGGCGTCCGGTGCTGCGAGAACCCGGTGGCCGTGGTCGGATCATGTGTCATGAACCCTGCCCACACGCACACCCCGCGACCGCTCACAGAAGCCGATGAGCGCCGAGCGGCACGGGCGGCGATCGCGGCCCACGCCGTGAGCCCCGCCGAGCTGCTGTGTTTCCTGGACATACTCGGCCTCCAACCGGAGCGTGACCACGAGCGGTACCGCGAGGGTGCCGGGGACGCGTTGATGGGCTTCAACGGGCCTTGACGCAAGGAGCCGCGGACGCTTGGCCGCGGCCGGCTGTCCCCTCTGCTCCGTGCCTGCCAGGACCGGAACCGAACCAGGACCGGAACCGGCAGCCCCTCCCCCGGGTCGGCGGTCCCGGGCGGGCGTACGCGGGACGAGTGACCTTCGCCAGCGGTCCCGTGCCGAGGATGCGCACCTGACGCTGCCCGCCGCCCGCGGCGGGCAGCGCGTCCCGCTGGGCGGTGGATAGGGGATCAGCCGGTGTCGAGACCGTCGATCAGGCGGTTGAGGAACCGGGTGAAGGTCGCTTCGGGGGTGACGGGCCGTCCCGGGGCGGCAAGGGCTTCGGCGAGTTCCGGATGGTGGCCGTCGGCGGCGACAGCGGCGAAGTAGCGGGCCTCGGCCGCGGCCCGGTCCGGGGACCGTGACGCCGCCGCCTGCGCGATTTCGTGGGCGACGTGCCCGGCCACGAATCCGGTGAGCTGGGCGAAGACTTCCAGCTTCGCCCCACCGTCCAGGGCGGTGGGGCGCATGACGGCCAGCGCGTGCTCCAGGAAGGCCAGCGTGCGGGGGCCCGGAACGCGGCGGGTGGACAGGGCGGCGGGCAGCCAGTGATGGCGCAGCATGTGGACGCGCTGCATGTGGGCGACGGTCTTCAGGTCGGCGCGCCAGTCGCCGGTGGGCGGGTCCGTGACCGTCAGTTCGCCGCTGACGTGGTCGACCATCAGCTCCAGCAGCGTCTCTTTGTCCGGGGCGTAGCTGTAGAGCGACATGACGCCGGCGCCGACCTCGGCGGCGACCCTGCGCATGGTGACCGCGTCGAGGCCCTCCGCGTCCGCGATCGCGACGGCCGCCGTCGTGATCGCTTCGCGGCTGAAGGAGGGCCTGCGGCCCCTGCGGGGCTCGGCGGGACGCAACCAGAGCTGTTCCGGGTCGACACCTGCGGCGCCGGATCCTCCGTCATGGGGCACGGTCGTGCGCTCCTTCCCCCGGGTGTCGAGCCGGCTCTCGCAAGGCGGCCCTTGCCAAGATCATCCAAGCATGCTTTATTCTCGTACACAGTACGGGAATAAGGGAGTGAATGATGTCAGCACGCAAGCCCGATGCCGCGGCCGGACCGTCCTGGGCGCCACCATCTGGAAGGCCGCCGCTGTCCGCACGGATGATGGGGGCGACCTGGCGGGGCCTCCCGGCGAAACGGCACGAGGTCGGATGGGAGCCGGGGCTGGAGGTGCCGGCCGCCGACGGCAGCCCGTTGATCACTGACCACTACTTCCCGCGCTCGGAGGGCGATTTCCCCACGCTCCTCGTGCGCTCGCCCTACGGCCGAGGCCTGCCGTGGTCTCCCATGTACGGCCTGCTCTTCGCCGAACAGGGCTTTCACGTGGTCCTGCAGAGCTGCCGCGGCACCGGCGGCTCGGGCGGCGCGTTCGACCTGTGGCGCAACGAGGCCGCAGATGGTCAGGCCACCGTGTCGTGGCTGCGCGGGCAGCCGTGGTTCGACGGGACACTGGGTACGGTCGGCCCCAGCTATCTGGGCTACGTACAGTGGGCCCTCGCCATGGATCCGCCGCCGGAACTGAAGGCGATGGTGGTGCAGGTGGGCCTGCACGATCCGCACGCCCTGTTCCACGCGGACAGTGGTGTGCTGCGCCTGGAGAACGCCCTCGTCGTCGGCATGGGCATGACCTACCAGCACCAGGGCGTGGCGTCGTTCCTGAAGGCGGCGCTCCGCCTGCAGCGCCGCCTTCGCGCCGTCACCACCGCGCAGCCCCTGCGCCGGGCGTACGAGTCCGCCCTCGGGGGCGAAGTGCCCTGGCTGGACGACGTAATGACGCACCCCGACGCCACGGACGCCCACTGGCTCGGAGCGTCGCTGGCTGAGCCGGCGGAGCGGCACCGCGTGCCCACGGCTCTGATCACCGGATGGCACGACGTGCTGGTCGACCAGACCTTCGAGCAGTACCATCGGCTGCGTCAGGCCGGCTGCGCGACAACCCTGCTCGTCGGCCCCTGGACCCACGCTTCCGCCCTGCAGCAGGGCTGGCCCGAGGTGTTCGCCGAGAGTCTCGCATGGCTGCGCACCCACCTGTACGCCGACTCCTCCGGCCTGCGCCCCACTGCGGTACGCGTCCACGTGGGCGGCGAGAACGCCTGGCGGGACCTCGACGACTGGGCCCCGGCCCCCGCTGCCACCGCGTGGTACCCCACTCCGGGCGGGCATCTCACCCAGCAGGCCCCGACGGACGGCGCACCCCTGGTGTCGTTCCGCTACGACCCGGCGGATCCCACCCCCTCGCTCGGCGGGCCCTTGCTCTCCCGCACCGCAGGGCCCCAGGACAACGGCAGCCTGGAGGCCCGAGACGACGTCCTGACGTTCACCGGGCCGCCACTGACCGAGCCCGTGGACGTACTGGGCCCGGTCTCCGCACGGTTGAGCATCTCCACGGACACCGGGCACGCCGATGTCTTCACCCGCTTGTGCGACGTGGACGCACAAGGCCGCTCCGTCAACATCTGTGACGGCCTGGGCCGACTTCGGGCGACCGAACACGCGACCTCACAGGTCACCGTGCCGATGAGCACGACCGCCCATCGTTTCGCCGTCGGCCACCGCATGCGCTGGCAGATCAGTGGCGGCGCACACCCGCGCTACACCCGCAATCCAGGCACCGGGGAGTCGCCGGTGGACGCCCGCACCTTCGTACCGGTGCGCATCACGGTTCACGCGAACTCGACCTTGATGCTTTCCCGAAACGACGGGCTCGCGTGAGGTCGGCCGGGTCGATGACCCTCCGGAGTGGAGTGGGGACGAGGACGACGCGGTGAGCCGGGAACCCGGGAGGGATCCCGGCCACGCGTCACGGTCGGCTGACGTCAGAGCACCAGGCTGAGGCCGATGGCCGCCGCGAAGCCGGTGACGGACAGGATCGTCTCCAGCACGGTCCAGGACCTCAGGGTGTCCTTCACCGAGGTGTTGAAGTACTTGGAGATGATCCAGAAGCCGCCGTCGTTGACGTGCGAGGCGATGATCGAGCCTGCCGCGATCGAGACCGCGATCAGGGCCAGGGCGGGCTGACTGTAGTCGGCGTCCTTCACCAGCGGGGCCACGATGCCGCCCGTGGTGACGATGGCGACCGTCGCCGATCCCTGGGCGACGCGCAGACCGCACGAGATCACGTACGCCAGGACGATCAGCGGGAGCCCGGCTGTGGACAGGGTCCCGGCCAGGGCCTTGCCGACGCCCGTGGCCGAGATGACGGCGCCGAAGAAGGCCCCCGCGCCGACCACCAGCAGGATCATGCCGACCGGTCGCAGCGCCGCCCCGCCCAGCTCCGTGAGCTGCTGCTTGGTCATGCCCCGGTCGTGGCCCAGGAGTTTGATGGCCACCAGGCACGACAGGGTGAGCGCCACGGCGGGGTTGCCGATGAAGGTGAGGAAGGGCAGTACGGCCGCGTCCTTGTCCAGGAAGACCGTCCCGAAGGTGGCGCCGAGGATCAGCACCAGCGGCACGCAGATGACCACCGCCACCTTGGCCAGCGACACCGGCTCCCGGCCGTCCGCGTCCACGGCGCCCTCCCGCGGGGCGGTGAACTCCTCCGGCACCTCGATCATGATCCGGTTGCCGATCCACTTCGGCCACAGCACGCCCGCCACGAAGAACGCGGGCAGCCCGCAGGCCATGCCCATCACGATGAGCCAGCCGAGGTCGATGCCGAGCAGCCCGGCGAGGGCGACCGGCCCCGGGTGCGGCGGCAGGAACGCGTGGGTCATCGACAGGCCCGCCAGCAGCGGCAGGGCGAACAGCAGCATCGACTTGCCGCTGCGCTTGGCCACCACGTAGACGAGCGGCGCGAGGACGAAGATGCCGATGTCGAAGAAGACGGGGATGCCGAAGATGAGGCCGGTCAGGCCCATCGCCAGGCCCGCGCGCTTCTCGCCGAACGCCTGGAGCAGCCGCTGGGTGAGGACTTCGGCGCCGCCGGAGGCCTCCAGGAGCGAGCCGAGCAGCGAGCCCAGTCCGACGATCAGGGCGATGTGGCCGAGGATCCCGCCGAAGCCGCCTTCGATCAGCGACTCCTTGCTGCTGAGGGCCGTCCCGACGATGGTGTTGACGGGCAGGCCCGCCGCGAGGGCCAGCAGCAGGCCGGTGACCACGAGGGAGATGAAGGGTTCGAGCTTGAACTTGATGATCAGCAGGAGGAGGAAGGCGATGGATATCGCGGACAGGACGAGCAGTCCGGCCGTTTCGTGCTGGAGCCAGTGGATCACTGCTGGTACCCCGCCCCGGCCAGGACCTTGGTGAACGCCTTGGCACGCCGGGTGATCTCCGCCCAGTCCCCGGCCTCGACCGCGGCCGGGGGCACGACGTCGGTGCCCGCGCAGACGGCGAGCGCGCCGTTCGCGAGGAACGCGCCCGCGTTGGAGGCGTTGACGCCGCCCGAGGCGACCAGGGGTATGTCCGGGTAGGGGCCGTGCAGGTCTCTGAAGTAGCCGGGGCCGAAGTGCTTCGCGGGGAAGATCTTCACGGCCGCCGCGCCCAGGTCCAGCGCGTCGGCCACCTCGGAGGGCGTCAGCGCGCCCATCACCACCGGCACGCCCGCCCCGTGTGCGGCGGCCGCGACCAGGGGGCGCAGCCCCGGGGTGACGAGGAATCCGGCGCCGGCCTCGACGGCCTCGCGTGCCTGGTCGGCGGTGAGGACGGTGCCGACACCGACCCGGTGGCCGGCGGCGGCGGCCCGCGCGATGTGGGCGCCCACCCCGGGGGTGGTGAAGGTGAGTTCGGCCGTGTGGATCCCCCCGGCCGCCAGGGCCGCGCAGAGCGCGGCTGCGTCGGGGATGCGCGGTGCTCGCACGACGGCGATCACGGGATCCGCGGCGAGCGTGGCCAGGAGGGCCCCGGTGGTGGGGGCAGGGGTGGTCGCGGGGGTGGTCATGCTGCTGCCTCGGTTCCTCGGTGGGTGCGGCGCAGCGCCCGGCCGGGCAGTGCGCCGGTGGGCGTGCCGTCGTGGACGACGGCCGTGCCGTTGACGTAGACGTAGGGGATGCCGGCGGCCGGGCTCCGGGGGTGTTCGAAGGTGGCGGTGTCCCGGACGGTGTCCGGGTCCAGGAGCACCAGGTCGGCGTGGTAGCCGGGACGGACGAGGCCGCGCCGGACCAGGCCCAGGCGGCGGGCCGGGCGGCCCGTCATCCGGGTGATGGTCTCCTCCAGGCTGAGCACGCCCAGTTCGCGGCTGTAGTGGGCGAGGTAGCGGGCGAAGGTGCCCCAGGCCCGGGGGTGCGGCCGGGCCCCGGTCAGCAGGCCGTCGCTGCCGACGGTGTGGGCGGGGTGGCGCATGATGGCCCGGACGTTCTCCTCGTGGCCGACGTGCTGGAGGATCGTGGTGGCCAGGGAGTCCTCGCGCAGCAGCTCGAAGAAGACCTCGGTGCCGGTGCGGCCCCGCTCGGCGGCGATCTCGGCGACCGTCCGGCCCACGAGCGGCGCGAGGCGCTGGTCCTGGACGCCGGAGAGCTGGATCGTGGCCCAGTCGGTGACCACGCCGTGGCAGCCGTCGCTGCCCCGCTCCTCCACGTCCTCCCGGATCCGCTCGCGGTCGGCGGCGGAGGTGAGCCTGGCCAGGGTGGCGTCCGGGCCGCCCTCGGTGGCCCAACTGGGCAGCAGGGCGGACAGGGTGGTGGAGCCGGGGAGGTAGGGGTAGCTGTCGAGGGTCAGGTCCACGCCCCCGGCGAGGGCCGCGTCGACCAGCGCGAGCAGTTCGCCCGCCCGGCCCTCGTTGACGCCGAAGTTCATGGTGGCGTGGGTGAGGTGGAGCGGGCAGCCGGAGCGGCGGGCGATCTCCACCATCTCCGCGTACCCCTCCAGCGCGCCCGCCCCGTAGGACCGCTGGTGCGGCGCGTGGTACCCGCCGTACTCCGCGACCACCTCGCACAGCGCGACGAGTTCGGCGGTGTCGGCGTACATGCCGGGGGAGTAGGTGAGGCCGCTGGACATGCCGACCGCGCCCTCGCGCAGCCCCTGGGCGAGCAGCCCGCGCATCCGGTCGAGCTCGGCCGGGGTGGGCGGGCGGTTGTCCCAGCCCATGGCGAGCATCCGTACGGAGCCGTGCGGCACCAGGTAGCAGGCGTTGACGCCGGCGCCCCGGTCGATCCGGTCGAGGTACTCGCCGATGGTGCGCCAGTCCCAGTCGAAGCCTGATCCGTCCCCGGGGTTCCCGTTCCAGCCGGCGATCTGGCGGCGCAGCGCCGGGAGGGTGGTGTCGTCCACCGGGGCGTAGGACAGGCCGTCCTGGCCGAGGACTTCGCAGGTGACGCCCTGGGTGACCCGGGAGGGGTGCTCGGGCTCGATCAGCAGCCGCAGGTCGGAGTGGGCGTGCATGTCGATGAACCCGGGGGCCAGGACGAGGCCGTCCGCGTCGAGGACCTGGCGCGCGGTACGGGGTCCTTCACCGGGAGCGGCGACCTCCTCGATCGTCGCGCCGGTGACGGCGACGTCGGCCCGGAAGCGTCCGGCGCCGGTGCCGTCGACGACGGTGGCGCCCCGGAAGAGCAGATCGGGCGTCGGGGCGGCCATCAGAAGTACGTCCTTACGAGGTCCACCACGCGCGGATGTTCGGCGTCGGCGTCGTCGAGCACGGGGATCAGGGCCCACTTGTCGAAGGCGGTGCAGGGGTGCGAGAGGCCGAGGCGCAGGACCGCGCCCACGGGTGCCTGGTCCCCGGCGTCGCGCAGGAAGGCGTGCTGGTCGTTCAGGGCGGTGATCTCGCCCGAGGCGAGGGGGCCGTGGCCGCGCACCGACTGGGGTTCGGGCAGCCCCTCGTCGAAGGGGAAGTCGCGCTTGCCGCCGTTGAGCAGGGCCAGTTCGGGCTCGGGCCGGGAGACGACCTGGCTCCAGCCGTGCATCGCGGAGCGCAGCGGCGTCTCGCCAGGGGTGCGCGACAGGGGGGAGATGGTCCGGTAGAAGCCGTCGTCGTGGGCGAGGTAGGCGCCCGCGCGGACGATCACGACGGTGCCCGGCACCTCTGCGGCGAGCGGTACGAGCTCTTCGGCGACGGTGTCGAAGTAGGCGCTGCCGCCCGCGGTGACGACCGGAGACGGGCTCTCGTACGCGTCGGCGAGACGGCGGTGGAGAGCGGCGAGCGCGCGCAGGTAGCCACGTACGGCGGCCAGTCCGGCCTCGGTGGCCTCGTGGGCCAGGGCACCCTCGTACCCGGCGGTGCCCGCCAGGCGCAGGGTCGGGGCCGCCACCACGGCAGCCGCGATCCGTTCGGCGGTGTCGAGGTCGCGGGCCCCGGTCCGGCCGCCCGCGGCGCCGAGTTCGACGAGCACCTCCACCGGGCGGCGGGCTCCCGCGGCCCGCAGGGCCTCGTCCATCAGTTCCACGGAGGTGACGGAGTCGACCCAGGAGGTGAAGGCGAACTCTGGCTCGCGGTCGAGCTCGCCGGCGAGCCAGGCCAGTGCGGCGGGGTCCAGGAGGGTGTTGGCCAGCATCAGCCGCGAGACGCCGAAGGCGCGGGCCACCCGTAGCTGCGGCAGGTTGGCGAGGGTGATGCCGTGGCTCCCCGCTTCGAGCTGGGCCCGCCACAGGGCGGGGGCCATCGTGGTCTTGCCGTGCGGGGCGAGGACGACCCCGGCCCGGCGGCACCAGTCGGCCATGGTGCGCGTGTTGTGCGCGAGGGCGGCGGCGTCGAGAGTCAGCAGCGGGGTGCCGAGGCCGACGAGGGTGGGGCCGGTCGCGAGGTACTGGCCGACCGTCAGGCCGTGGGCCGCCCGGGGCAGCGCCTTGAACCGCCAGTCGAGCGGTTCGTCCGCCAGTGCGGCCACGGCGGCGTGATTGATCCCGGGGCCGTCGGTATGGCGTGCGTAGCTCTGGTGATCCACGGTGGTCCTCCGGTACGGCTGATGCAGTGTGTTGCAACATGTGCAACGCTCGTTGCGTATGTTGCTGTTATGGTTCTAGCATTCCGTCGGAACGGATGGCAACGCCCAAAAGACCTCGAAGAGTCGAACGCCTCGAAGTGGTGACGGCCCGAAGTGGTGACGGCCCGAAGTGTCGAAGGCCTCGAAGCCAGGGAGCACGTACTGATGAACCGGCAGGACACCGCACCCGCACCCCGCGCGGCCGAACCGGTCCAGGCCGTCTGCCTGGGCGAGTCGATGGCTGTCCTGCTGGCCGACGGCCCCGGCCCGCTCGACACCGTCGGCGCCTTCCGGCCGTCCGTGGGCGGCGCCGAGTCCAATGTCGCGTGCGCGCTGGCCTCCCTCGGCATACCGAGCGCATGGATCAGCCGTGTCGGCGACGACGGCTTCGGGCGCCGGCTCACCGCCGAGGTCGGCGCCCGCGGTGTGGACACCAGCGCCGTCGCCGTCGACCCGCACCGGCCGACCGGCCTCTACCTCAAGGAGACCGGCGGCTCCGGGCACCTCGGGGACCTGGGCGCGGGCAGCAGCCGCCTGCACTACTACCGCACCGGCTCGGCGGCTTCCGCCCTGGGCCCGGCCCTGCTCGCGGACCCCGCCGCCGCGCGGCTGCTGGCCGGGGCCCGGCTGCTGCACCTCAGCGGCATCACCGCCGCGCTCTCCGACAGCTGCCTCGTTCTGCTGCGGGCGCTCCTCGCCCCGGAGCGCCGGCGCCCCGGTACCCTCGTCAGCTTCGACCTGAACTGGCGTCCGGCCCTGTGGCACGACCGCGACCCCGCAGTGCTGCCGGCCCTGCTCGACGCCGCGGACCTCGTCCTGCTCGGCGCGGACGAAGCGGAAGCCGCCTTCGGCACGGGCGACCCGCGCGAGCTGCGGGCCCTGTTCCCCTCGCCCGCCACCCTCGTCGTCAAGGACTCCGGGAACGCCGTGACCGCCCTGACCCGGGACGGCCGGGCCGTCACCGAACCGGCGCTGACCGTGGAGGTGGTGGAGGCCACCGGAGCGGGCGACGCCTTCGCCGCCGGTTACCTCGCCGGCACCCTGCGCGGCCTCGACCAGCGCAGCAGGCTGCGGCTCGGCCACCTCAGCGCCGCCGCCGCGCTCATCGCGCACGAGGACCACGGAGTACCGGCGCCCGACGAGGTCCTCACCCGCCTCCTCGGCGCGTCGCGGGAGCAGTGGGCGGCGACCTCGGTCACGGCGGATGGCATCGTGTCACCCCTGCTGACCAGTCCATCGCCGACCGGCCCGCCGACGACGACCCCCTTGCCGACCACTCCATAGACCGACCCGGAGCACCGCGACCCATGAGTCAGACCGTCACCCGTGCCCTGCGCCTCCTCACCGAGCTAGGCGAGGGCGACCGCTCCCTCGAACAGCTCGCGCACGTGCTCGACGTGCACAAGACCACCGCGCTGCGGCTGCTCCAGAGCCTGGAGGAAGCGCGGTTCGTCTACCGGGACGCGGGCTACCGCTACCACTTGGGCGCGGGCCTGTTCGCCCTGTCCAGTCTGGCCCTGGAGCAGCGCGGCATCCGCCACACGGCCGCGCCGCACCTGGCCGAACTCAACGCGGAGACCGGCCAGACCGTGCACCTCGCGGCGTACGAGGGCGGCGAGGTGGTCTACATCGACAAGTACGACTCCCGGCACCCCGTGCGCATGTACTCCCGGATCGGCCTGCGCGCGGCCCTGCACAACACGGCCGTCGCCAAGGTGCTCCTCGCCGACCTGCCGGAGGCCGAACGGCGCCGGGTGGTCGAGGGCGTCGAGTTCACCGTCCACACCCCCCACACGATCACCAGCCCCGAGGCCCTCCTCGCCGAGCTGGACAAGGTGACCGCCCAGGGCTGGGCCGAGGACCACGCCGAGCACGAGTCCTTCATCAACTGCATCGCGGCCCCGATCCGGGACGCCTCCGGACGCGCCGTCGCGGCGGCCTCCATCTCGGTGCCGGACGTGGTGCTGCCGTACGAGCGGGTGCTGGAGCTGCTGCCCAGGCTGCTGGCAGCCACCCGTGCCATCTCGGCCGACGCGGGCTCCCCGCCGGCCGCCTCCTGACAGCGCGCCCCGTCCCCCGCCCCCTTCCGTTCCCCCACCCCCTCACCCCCATTCCGTACGAGGAGACACCGTGAGCGACAGCACCACCGCCAAGACCGAAGTCCGCACCGACGGCGCCCCCGCGCCCGCCTGGATGTTCTCCCAGGGAGTGCGCAAGGGCCCCATCCTCCAGGTCTCCGGCCAGGGGCCGCAGGACCCCGCGACCGGCGAGTACCTGCACCACGGGGATGTGAAGGCCCAGACGCGGCGCACCCTGGAGAACGTCAAGGCCATCGTCGAGGCGGGCGGCGCCACCATCGAGGACGTGGTGATGTTCCGCGTCTACCTCACCAAGCGATCCGACTTCCCCCTGATGAACGAGGTCTACGCACAGTTCATCGACGAGAACATCACGGCGGGCGGGGTCAAGCCCTGCCGCACGACGATCTTCGTGGAGCTTCCGCAGGAGCCGATGCTGGTCGAGATCGACGCCCAGGCCGTGATCGGCTGACCCCGGCCCCCCGGCCCCCCGGCCCCCCAGTCCACAGTCCCCCGGTCCCCCGCGGCCGGGCAGTCGGCGCCCGGCAGGAATTCCTCCTGCCGGGCGCCGACGCGTCGTGGCGCGGCGGGGGCCGGGGCGGCGAGGTACTGCCGCGTCAGCCTGCGCGGAGGTCGGCCCCTGCTCGGCCGACCCTCCCGCACGCTCCGGATCCACGCTCGCGCAGTGGCGTGGATCACGGCAACGTATCGGGCACCGGCGGCGACTGAGGGGTGCAAGGTCACCGAGCGAAAGGCCCCACCCCCATGGCAGCACGTGGACGTCACCGACCCACCCGCAGGCGTTTCACCGCCGGAGCGCTCGCCCTGGCCGCGCTGGGCGCCGAGGCCGCCTACACCGTGGCCTCCCCGGCCGGGCGTGCGAGCGCGACGGGTGGCTGCGCGCCGAACGAGTCGATCCCGATGGGCAAGTACTGGATCAACAACAACACGTGGGGCGCGAAGAACGGCAAGGGCTGGAGCTGCGCCTGGGACACGTACACGTCGGGTTCAACCATCGGATGGGGCACGAACTACGAATGGTCGGGCGACCCGAACGCGGTCAAGTCGTACGCGAGCAGCGTTCTCGGGTGGCACTGGGGCTGGAAGGTGGCGCAGACCGGGCTGCCCGTGCGGGTGTCGGACCAGAAACCCGTGCGGACGGCCTGGTCGTACAAGGTGACGGAGTCCAAGGAGAGCGTGTACGACGTCGCCTACGACCTCTGGCTGCACGACTCGGACCGTACGGACTGGCGGAGCAGGCCCAAGCACGAGGTGATGGTCTGGCTCGCCAAGGACGGCGGGGCCGGCCCGCTGGGCACCAAGCGCGAGCGGCTGGAGATCGGCGGCGCGGCCTGGGACCTGTACGTCGGTGACATCGGCTGGCACGTCTACTCCTTCGTCCGGGTCGGCAACACCACCTCCGCGAGCCTGGATCTGGACGACTTCCTCCAAGCCCTCGTCCGCCGGGGGCTCGTGGACCGGACCGACTACCTCAGCGGAGTCGAGGCCGGTACGGAGGTCTTCACCGGCAAGGCGCAGCTGGACACCACCGCCTACTCGGTGAACGTGGGCTGACACCCAGTGCCGTACCGCCTCCCTCCTCCCTCCCCCCAGGCAAGGAACGACCTCCACATGTCTGCTCCCTCGCACCGTCGCCCCCGTACCCGCCGCACGGCTCTCCTCGTCGCCGCATCCGCCGCCGCCGCGGTCGCACTCGGCGCCTTCCCCCTGGCGATGAGCGCGCACGCCGCCCCCGACCTCGCGCACGCCGCACTCCCGGCACGCGACGGGTGGGCGGCGAGCGGCAAGGGCACCACCGGCGGCTCGGCGGCCGGCGCCTCGCGGGTGTTCACCGTCTCCACCCGGGCCGAGCTGGCCAAGGCGCTGGACAACGGCTCCGGGTCGACGCCCCGCATCATCCGCGTCAAGGGCTCCATCGACGCTAACACCGACGACGACGGCCGATCCCTGGGCTGCGAGGACTACGCCAAGGGCACGGGCTACTCGCTCGCCTCCTACCTGAAGACCTACGACCCGGCGCACTGGGGACGCTCCAAGGTGCCCTCCGGCGCGCAGGAGTCGGCCCGGGCCGCCGCGCAGAAGAAGCAGGCGGCGCGGATCGTGTTCAAGGTGCCGTCGAACACCACGATCGTCGGCGTGCCCGGAACCGGCGCCGGACTGACGGGCGGCAGCCTCCAGATCAAGGACGCGGACAACGCCATCGTTCGCAACCTCGCCCTCACCGACGTCCGCGACTGCTTCCCCCAGTGGGATCCCACGGACGGTTCGGACGGCAACTGGAACTCCGCCTACGACGCGCTGTCCCTGCGGGCGGCCACCCATGTCTGGGCCGACCACAACACGTTCACCGACAGCCCCCGCTTCGACAGCGGCAACCCCCGCTACTTCGGGCGCGAGTACCAGGTCCACGACGGGGCGCTCGACATCACCAACGCTTCCGACCTGGTCACGGTCTCGTACAACCGGTTCACCGACCACGACAAGACGATGCTCATCGGCAGCAGCGACAAGGACACCAAGCTGCGCGTCACCCTGCACCACAACGTCTTCCAGGGCACCGTGCAGCGCGCCCCGCTGGCCCGCGTCGGACAGATCCACCTGTACAACAACCTCTTCGAGACGGCCGACAGCCACGGCTACGCCTTCAGCTACTCCATCAGCTCCCGCGCGCGGGCCCAGGTGGTGGCCGAGTACAACCACTGGACGCTCCCTGAGGACGGGAAGGTCTCCCGGCTGCTGACCGGCGACGGCACGGGCGCGCTGGCGGGCACCGGAAACCTCGTGAACGGCCGGGGCGCCGATCTGGTCGCCGCCTACAACGCCGCGAACCCGGGCAAGCAGATCCGGCCGACGGTGAATTGGCGGCCCGCGCTGTCCGCCGGGCTGGAGACCTCCGCCGCCGCGCTCCCCGGCTCGCTCGGCCGGGCGGCGGGCGCCGGCGTACTGACCGCGTCCGGTGGTCTCGCCGGACCTGCCGTCCGTACTCCGTGAAACACGGTTCGCCGACATGGCTGCTACCGTCGCCGACTCACGGCATGACATGGGCACATCGAACGGAGAGTCGAGCATGGCCCCCGTCCAGGAGATCCACGACAACGCCTCCCTCGAGTTCCACGCCTTCTTCGAACGACACCACGCCGAACTCTCCCGGCTGGCCTGCATGCTCATCGGCGAGCCGGACGATGCCGACGACCTGGCCGCGGACGCCCTCGTCGCGGTGTGGCACCGCTGGGACCGGGTGCGCCGCGCCGACCACCCCCTCGCCTACGCCCGCGGGATCGTGGCCAACATGGCCCGTACGCGGATCCGTGCGGCGGTGCGTGAGCGCAGGCGGGTCGTCCTCTTCTGGTCGAACCGCTCCGAGGAGGCGGACGCACCGGACGTCGCCGCCGCCCTGGACGTACGCAGGGCCCTGGCCAGGCTGCCGTTTCGCAAACGGGCCTGTGTGGTCCTGCGCCACGCACTGGACCTCTCGGAGAAGGACACGGCGCTCGCCCTCGGCATTTCGGTCGGTACGGTGAAGAGCCAGACCTCCAAGGGCATGGCGGAACTGCAGAAGTTGCTCGGCCCGCGGGCCGTCGGAGAACTCGCGGGAGGGAGGAGCCGGTGAACGACGCGGAAGGAAAGCTGCGGGAAGCCGCACAGGCGCACGAGCCGGACCGGGAGCGGATGCTCGCGCGTGTGCGGCACGGCATGTCCGGCGCCGGCGCCTCCCGCGCCCGTCAGCAGACGCGGGCGGTGTCCTGGAGCCGCGTCACCCTCGCCACGGTCGCCGTCGGCGCGGCCCTCGTGGGCGGTGTCCTCACCGTCAAGTCCGCCCTGAGCCACGACGGGCACGGCCGACAGGTGGCGACGGCGCCCGACGACACCGGCGTCCTGAGCACCGAGAGCGGGCCGCTGTGGTCCGACGGCTCCGTCGACCCGCACAGCAACGGCTACTGGGCCCAGAGCAACATCACCCTCCAGAGCCGTGAACCGCTCGCCGCCCTCACCCTCGAGATCCGCATCGCCCAGACCGGCGGTGTGGCGACCACCGGCACCTGGCAGACCCTGCCGGGGGACGACTTCGAGGTGAGTGTCCGCCAGACCGGCGACGCGATGGTCTACCGGTGGACCCTGAAGGCAGGCAGAACCGTCCCGGCGGGCCGGCACGTCTTCGCCACCCAGTACAACCACGCCCCGGGCGGGCGCGACGCGGGCAGCGACACCTACGAGGCGACGACCACCACGGCCACGGGCGCGCGGCACGCGGTCGGGGGCGCCTTCTGATCGGTTCTGTACGTTCTTGATCTTCCCGGGGACGGGGGCGGCGGGAGCCGCCAGGGGCGGTGGGGCCGGTCGCCGCTCAGCTCAAGCCGGGTCCAGGAGGCGCGTCCTCGCCGCGCCGGATCCGGACCGTGGCGTGGGCCGCCGCCCCGTGAAGCGCGGGCATGATCATGGTCGGGCGGTATGCCGCCGCGCCCGTGCGTTCACGTTACTCCCGGGGGTGCGCGCCGCCGTGCACCCGAATCACCTGGTCGTGAATCGGTTCGGGCCCCTCGTGTACGAGTACAGTCAAGGGACCGGGTGCACTTCGAACACCGGCTTCCATGCGGGTGCCGTTCCCGGCGATTGCCGAACACCGGGCCGCCGACGGGCGGCCCGGAGGCAGGTCCGCGACATGACCACGCTTCTCGATCTGACCACGCCGCACGACCTCGCCCCCAAGCTTTCGGCGCGTCTGTCGCTCACGCCGAAGACCGCACTCGCGGGCCAGCTGGACGGAGCCTTGTGGCCCTACTCCCGCGACCTCACCGTCGAGCTTCCGCTCCTGGTGGCCGGTCTCGACGCGGCCTGGGGACGCATCACCCGCGTCACCGTGAACCCCACCCGCTGGCCGGTCATCCCGGACACCGTGACCGTCGACGGCCACACCCTGCACGTCGGATGGTTCACCGAGCAGCACCCGGACAAGCTGATCCTGCTCTCCTTCACCGTCGGCCGCTGGGACCTGCTGGTGATCCCGCCCGAGACCGAACCCGCCGCAGCCGCCCGGCTGATGGCCGCCGCCGCGATCCCCGGAAGCATCCTCACGGCCGGCGTACTGATGGCCAACGAAGCCGCCATCGGACGCGCCCCACGTGAGTCCCGGAGCCGGGAGGAGTCCTGGGAGACCGAAGGCGGAGCATGCATGTCACCCTACGGACAGCCGACCGAGCGGCCGATCATGCCGCCCGTGCCCGGGCACGCGAACAGGTGAGCGCCATGGACGCCGTCATCCTCATCGCGGTCATCCTCCTCGCGACCGGCATCGGCATGCGCCTGATCCACCTGCTCAACGCCCAGCACGACGCCCGCATCGCCGCCCACCACTTCAGCGACACGCTCCCGGGCATCGGCAGGCGCAGCCGCAAGCACCACAGGCCGATCTCAGCAGATGGCGGCGCGGCTGACCGTACAGGCACCGCCCGATGACCCGGACCCTCCTCTGACCGACGTGCCGCCTCCAGCCGAAAGGACCACATTCTCTTGAAACTGATGGAGACCTACACCGACACCGGTGCCGGCACCGACGCCCGCACCCTCCCCGCGGCCGGGCACGCGGAAGTCCGCATCGTCGCGGCCTCCCCCGAGGCCGCCCGCGCGGTCGCGGAGGTCCTGCGCCGCTGCTTCGCCAGCGCGGAACAGCGCAGTTACCCGGCTCGCCACGGCGGCACCCGGCTCCACCTGACCGTCGACACGGCATCCGCGGCCGGACCCGCCCATTCCTGGCTGACCAGCAGTCGGCCGACCGCCGACACCGACGAGGTCTGATCCCCCCCAGGAGGGGGAGCATTAGAAGGCGAGGTCCTGGTAGCGCGACAGTGCCTCAAGATAGGCGTCGGGACCGATGCTCACTCCTCCACCATAGGGATGGTTGAGGGCCATCACGAGATAGATCATGTAGCTGAAGCCTGCTGCCCCGATGCCGAGCAAGACGAAATGGACGCGACTAGGGCATCGGCACTGCGGCGTCCTTTTCCGCCAGACGCTCACGGCGGGCCACATAGACATCGCGGAGTCGCTGACTGACTTCCGCCTTCGCTGCTTTGACATCGGTGTCGCTGCTTGTAATCCGGTAAACGCGTGAACGCAAAGCATCCAGTCGACGCACAGTGCCCTGATCGGCGCGTCCCTTTCTCATTGCCGACCATTCCACGTCGACGACGGAATGCGTGTACGACGCGAGCTCCTGACGGACACGATCACATTCCTGAACCTCAAGGCCCTGCGCGGCAAAGTAGGTGTCCTTCAACGCGCTGGCCTCGCTGAGCGCCGCTTTCCGAGCGGTAGTCAGCTCGGACTGGGCGTTGACAGCGAGGAACGCGAACGAAAAGACGAAGAGGCCACTGATGGCCCCGATCGACATTTCCACCCCTTTGGGCAGATCCATCACCTTTCCGCCACGCCTGTGATTCATAAGATAAGCAATAGCAATGACCGAGGCAGCCGAAACGGCCATGACGAGGAGTGAAGTGAGTAACACGCGCTAAACCATATCAGCGGGAGTGCACTCCTTCCCTGCGCCCACCACCCGGGTGCGCACGGCCTACGCATTCCACGTCGCCGCTCTTAACTTAATACGACAAATGAGAACGCCCACTGATATCTGGCCCCTTTCGGCGCCGCCCACGCCGCCGGACCGGAATCGACATGGCCGCCCCATCGGCCGGTCCGGACTCCACGGTCGCCGAGACTGCGCGGTCGCCGAGGTGGGGCGCCCTGCGCCGACGCAGGGCACGAACCACGTCACGGCTACGCAGGCCGGGCCTCAGGACCCGGGTACCGCTTCGGCGTCGACAGGGATGCCCAGTCGGCTGGCCACAGCGGTGAGGGCCGCTCCCAGGGGAAGCGCGACGCGGGTGACGGCGTGCTGGTCGCCCCGGGTGGCGTCCCGGTTGACGATCAGCACCGGCTTCCCGCCCTCGGCTGCCTGACGAACGAATCTCAGCCCGGACATCACGGTCAGCGAGGACCCGAGTACCAGCAGCGAAGACGCCTCGCGGACCAGCCCTCGGCAGTGCTCGACCCGCCCTGGCGGAACAGCCTCGCCGAAGAACACCACGTCCGGCTTCAGGATCCCGCCGCACACCTCGCACGGCGCCACCCGGAAGCCCCCGACCTGCTCGTCGGTGAGGTCGGCGTCACCATCCGGGTTGAGTCCGGCCGTCACCGGCTCGAAGCCGGGGTTGGCCTCCTCCAGCCGCACGGCCAGCTCGCGGCGGGTACTGGAGGCACCGCAGGACAGGCAGACGACCCGGGCCAGGCTCCCGTGGAGTTCCACGACGCCCTCGCTGCCGGCCCCCTGGTGCAGCCCGTCGACGTTCTGGGTGATCACCCCGGAGAGCAGTCCGCGCAGCCCGAACGCGGCCACCGCCCGGTGCCCGGCATTGGGGCGGGCTCGGCCGAAGGTGCGCCAGCCGAGGTGGCCGCGCGCCCAGTACCGGCGTCGGGCCTGGACACTGCCGGTGAAGTCCTGGTAGGTCATCGGAGTGTGTCGGCGCAGGCTGCCGCCCTCGCTCCGGTAATCCGGGATGCCGGATTCAGTGGAGAGACCGGCTCCGCTCACGACCAGCACTCCTCCGGCGCCCAGCACGTCGGCGACCGGCGCCACGTCCGTGGTGCCCTCGGGCAGGTCCTCGGCGGGGGTCCAGGTCAAGGTGGGGCGCATGCGCATACCGCAAGGGTACGGAACACCGCGAGAATCCCCGTAGCGTCGCCTTGGCGCCGACCGGCTCGCCCGGAAGATCGGTACCGGAGCCATGGGTCCGGTCGGCGTGGGGATCACAGCCGAGTCGTGGGGCGTTGGACCCTTGGACGAAGGGAGCGGTCTCGTTGTACACAGCGCACTACCCGAGCTATGAGGAGGAATCGATGAGCGCGGCCGACGAGGGACGGCAGTGGCTGGACGAGGTCAGTGTCGACAACGCGAGGACGACGCTGCTGCAGCTCCTCGCGCGGGCGGGCGTCCCTTCGGGGGACGCGCGGGAACTGATCGGACTCGTCGAGGCGGGTGTCCTGGCGCTCGCGCACGAGGAGCTGGCCGACGGCGGCCGCACCGCGCCGGGGGACAAGGGCGAGGCGTACGGGTCCGGCTGGCTCGACGGCGCCGGGGACGTCCTGGAGGAGCTCGGCGCCATTGCCGAGCGGACCCTGCGACGGGGCCTGGGACCGGACGAAGATCCGGGCACGGCCGGGGAACGTCCGCGGGCCAGTCGTATGGAGGTGGAGCGGGCGCGGGTGGCGCTGACGCCTCTGTACCTGTCGTTCACCACGGCCTCGGAGCTGGATCCGGAGGTGACCGAGGAGGTGCTCACGGCCGTCCTGGGCACGATGAGCCCTCGACAGCGGGCCGGGTACGCCGGGCGGCTGACGCAGTTCGCCGCCGCCCACCGCCCCCGACTGGAGCGGCTGTTCGCGGCATTCGGGCCAGGCAGCGCCATTGCGGTACACGGCCGCTATTCGCTCCTGCACTCCACCCCGAGCATCGCCGTGCTGGAGCGGCTGGTCGCCGCGCCGCAGGCGCTCCGTGAGGAGTGGGACGCCGGGGAGCTGCCGCCCGCGTGGCTGGACGGACTGACGACCGCCTGGAACACCGCGGCCTGACGGCTGCTGACCCCGGAGCGGCCGGTGGCCGGCCCGGCGGCATCAAGGGTGCAGGGGCCGCTCAGTGACCGGAGTGCGGCGGCCGGCTCCCGCAGGTGCGGCCGGGCCCGGATCAGCTCGCGCAGCACATCACCCGCGCTGGGAAACAGCCCTGACACCCCACCACCACCCCTACGGGCGCCCGACCGCCCGGCTACCCCCACGCATAGGGCACTGATCAGTGGGTTTCGGCATTCTGGTAGTTCTTCAGATCATGAAGAAGATCACTCGCCGACAAGCCTTGGGGCTCAGTATCGGGGCGGGAACCGCTCTGGGCCTGAGCGCCTGCTCCTCCTCGTCGGCTCCCGCTACGGCCGCCGGGGCATCCGGCAAGCCCGTTTCCATACCCACCGGCACGATCGACGAGGTGTTCGAGGGGCGTCGTATCCAGATCACGCTCGGGGCGGGCGGGCACCACGGGATGGGGGTGCCGACGGTCAAGATCGACGGGACCGAGCTGCACCTGATGCCCAATGCCGACGGCAGCTGGGTCAGCATCGTCAACCACTACGAGACGTTTCCGGATCCGGTGTCGGCCGCACGGGCGGCCGTGCGCGAGCTGCAGGGCGCCACCCTGGCGCGGTTCGCCCCGAAGGAGGTCCAGCTGTGATCGTCCGTAAGAGCCAGGCCGCGCTGACCCCCGGCGAGAAGCGCGCGTTCGTGAACGCGGTGCTCGAACTCAAGCGGACGGGCGTCTACGACCGGTACGTCAACGCGCACAACTACTACCTGATGAGCGACTCCGACTTCGGCAATCGGATCGGGCACCGCACTCCGTCGTTCCTGCCCTGGCACCGGCGGTTCCTGATGGACTTCGAGGCGGCGTTGCAACGGGTGGATCCGAAGGTCTCGCTGCCGTACTGGGACTGGACCGTCGACCGCGCGCCGAACTAACTCCTCCTTGTGGGCAGCTGACTTCATGGGCGGCACGAGCCGGGGGCGGGACGGGCAGGTGCTCGACGGGCCATTCGCGTACGCGGGCAGCAAGTGGGCCATCACCGTGGGGGTCGACCGGCGGGACTACCTGCGGCGCGGGCTCCGCACGGGTGTGCCGCAGCTGCCGACGCGGGCCGAGGTGGATTCCGTGCTCGCCATGCCGGTCTACGACACCGCTCCGTGGAACAGTTCCTCCAACGGATTCCGCAACCACCTGGAGGGCTGGCGCGGGGTCAACCTGCACAACCGGGTCCACGTATGGGTCGGCGGGCACATGACCAGCGCCGCCTCCCCCAACGACCCGGTGTTCTGGCTGCACCACGCCTTCATCGACAAGCTGTGGGCCGACTGGCAGGCCCGCAACCCCAAGGCCGGCTACCAGCCCGCCGGGCGGACGCCGAACGTGATCGACCTGCACGCCACGTTGCCGCCGTGGAACAACGTCACTCCGGCGGACATGCTCGACCACCGGCGCTTCTACTCCTTCGACACGTAGCACGCCTCAGGCGTGGGGCACGGGGACGGCGTTGAGGCCGCCCGCACTCCGCTCCCAGTCGCTCCCTGCCGTGCCGCGCCGTGCCGGTTGGCGCGCCGCGCTGTGACCGGGGAGGAGCGGCCGGGGCGCCGTCGGACTGTCCGGGTGCGGGAGGTGACCTGTCGGGCGTACGCGTCGGCGGCGACCTGGCGACCGCGGCGAGATCGGCACGTGGCACGTGGCACGAAGCCGTACATGAGTCAGTTCGCCTCGCGGCCGCGGACCTTGACGGCGAGGGCCGGAGCGGCGAACTCGTCCTCCGGTCAGGTCAGCCGGACCTCGAGCCCTCGGGCGCTGTCGGCGGTCAGGGTGCGCGGGCGGGGGAAGCGGCCGGGCGGGGAAAGGGCGGGCACCGGGCCCGTCACCCCCGATGACGCCCCACCCCGACCGCTTCGCGCGAGGGCTGTACGGCGGCGTCAGCCGTGCAGCTCGGCCGCGGCGGAGCCCGACAGCTGTTCCGTGCTAGGCAACCAGCCGCGTTGGACCGCCCGGACGCCGAACTCGAAACGGCTGCAGGCGCCCAGCCGTTCCATCAGGCCGTTGGCCAGTCGGCGGGCCGTGCGCGGTGAGACCGCCAGTCGCTTGGCGATAGCCTCGTCGGTCAGCCCCCTCGCCAACAGCCTGATCACCGTGCTCTCCTGCGCGCTGAGTCCGATCTCGTCCCGCTCCTGCGAGGCGCCCAGGGGCTGCGCGTCGGCCCACACGTTCTCGAAGAGCGCGCACAGCGCCGTGAGGGTGCCGTGGCCGGTGAGGACGACGGCGCCCGCGGCGCTGTCGTCGCTGCTGACCGGGATGACCGCGGTGGTCCGGTCGAAGATCATCAACCGGGTGGGCAGGTCGGGGGTGGTGCGTACCCCTCCGCCCAGCTCGCTCAGCCACGTCGCGTAGGCGATGGTGGTCAGGCTGTTGCGCACACTGTCCTGGTACAAGGTGCGCATCCGCACACCTCGACCGAGCAGCGCGAGGTCGTTCGGCTTCGATGCCTCCATCGTGTCCGGCCGCTGACCCCCGCCAGGTGCGAACGTCATCAGTTCGGACCGGACCCCGTGCGCCAAGCTGGTGATCCGGGTCCGGATCTCGTCCAGGCCCACCAGCTGTTCGACCCCCGGGCTGGAAGCGGCCGGGTTCAGATCGGCGAATTCCGCGATGAGCTGCGCGGCAGCCACGCGTGAAGCCTCGATCCGCAACTGCTGAGCCGTCAGCTCGGCTTGCTGGCGGGCCATCAGCAGTTCCATGCCGACCTCGGGCGAGACCGCGCACAGTTCCCCGTCCCGCTCGTAGGACGGACGGATCAGGGCCAGCTCGCTCAGCGTGTCCAGGCTTCGCCGGATGTCCGCCTCGGGCACCGCGAGGCGCTCGGCGAGAGCGCTCACGCCGTCGCGCGGGCGGGCAAGCATGGCCCGATAGGCAGCCTCTGCGGTCGCGTCGAGGCCAAGAGTTCCCAGCACAGTGTTACCCCCCCGGGTGAGCCTTGTGGGTCAAGGCGCGTAGATCATCGCACGCGGCCATTCGACCGGGCCAACCGGTGGCCGATTCCGTCCAAGGCCCGAAGTGTCCAGGTTGATTACTTCCGCCCGCATGGTGCGTTCGCGAGAGTCGGGTGCATGTATCTCATCCACGCCGGCCTGCGCGCCCCTTCTGCCGACGATCAATTGCCGCCCCTCACAGCCGAGTTCATCCGTGTGCTCGCGGGTGCCGACGGCCCGGTCGAGCACGTGTCCGTCCACCGGCACGCACAGCCGGACCCGGTCGTCGGCGTCTACGTGCTCACGGACAGCCTGGATGAGGCGGAGCTGCATACGGAGGAGCTCCTCCGCCGTGCGCTCGACGACGTGCCGGCACTTCGCGGCTGGTCGGTCACCCGGGTCGGCGCCCCCTTGGTCGCGCCCTTCTACGAAAACCTCCTCCTGTCCTCTTCCGGCCCTGCTGGACGGAACGGTCCAGGTCCGCTTCCGTCCACCTGAGATCCCTTCCACCCGCCTTGAGCTGCGACGAAGCTAGTGATCGCCAGCAGGGAAACGAACCCGGCAGGCACCGCCGGAGATGTCGTCACCGCGGGACGCACATCCGGACCGGCCCTTCATCCCAGCTCTCGCAAAGGATCGTTCCCATGCTTCGAACCCGTCTCGCCCAGGCCGCCGCGGTCGCTTCCCTCGCCATCGCCGCGGTCACCCCGGTGCTCGGCGGCCAGTTCACCGCCACGGCCGACGGCACCCGCATCACCGCGACCACCGGCTGGCAGATCGGGCCCACCGCGCACTCCACCACCGGCTGGCAGTAGGCCCCGGTCGGCGTCACTCGCCGTATCCCCTTGCACGACCGCTGCGCCTGCAGGGCAGCTGTCACGAACCGCGGCACCCGAGCGAACTCCTGGCCGCTGATGCCGATCCGGCAGATCTGCCGCCATCCCACCGATCACAGGGCACCGCCGTGCCCGCACCGCCCCGAAGGACTGTCTCGCCATGTCCACGCCCCGTCGCCGCATCCTGCTGATCGCCGCCGTTCCCGTGGTTGCCGCCGCGGTTCTGGCCACCGCCGAATTCACCAGCGCGTTCGCCGCCGAGGACCTGCGGGCCGCCCCGCGTACCACCGCCCAGGCCCTCACCGCCCCGGCCGCAGGTAAGCCGACCCCGACCACGACGCCTGCCGGTGCGGCCGGTGCCCCCGTTGCCACCGGGACGCCCTCCGCCGCAGGATCAGCGCCCTCGGCCACGGCCAAGGCGCCGACGGTCACGCCGACGTCCGGCCAGGCGACGAGCGGCAAGGTGCCCGCCCCCCTCACCGTCCGGGAACTGCCCAATCAGGCCAAGGCGGGTTGGAAGCCGATCGGTTCGCCCAAGCGCCGCACCGTCACCCCGACCAGCAGCCTCAATGAGTGCGCCGCCATTCAAGGCGCGACCGGCTGGCAGCAGCAGGGCTGGGCAAGCACCGCCAAGACCCCGGCCATCCAGGACACCTTCACCTTCGCCACCCCGGCCGACGCCGACCACGTCCGCCAGTCACTCGGCGCGCAGCTCGACGGGTGCCAAGCCGCCCTGCGTGACGCACAGACCAAACAGGGCGCCCACACCCCCGACGCCACGTCGGCCCGTACCGCTACCCACCCGGCAGCGGCCGCCTGGCAGTACCAGTGGACCGCCGTGCCGGGCATGTCGGCGCCGGGCTCCCAGACCCACCACGTCTACCTGGCCCAGGACGGCGCCGTGCTCACCGTCCTGCAGTACAGCGACATGGCATCGGCCGGACAGGGCAACTCCGCCTCGCCCGCCGCCGACGCCGACCTCCTGACCACGCTCGCCGGAAGCCTCGCCCTCACTCGCTGAGTCCCGTCGCTCCGTCCGGCGCTTCGACTTCCACGCCTCGACCTTCCAAGGAGACATCACCATGCCCCGTACCAAGCGCACCCTGGCCTCTCTCGCGTCCCTGACCGTGCTGACCGCTGCCGGCGTCGCCGTGACACTCTCCGCTCCGGCCCAGGCCGCATCCTCCGTCGGGGGCACGATCACCCGCGGCGAGGTCATAGCCCGCGCCCAGAGCTGGGTCGACCAGGGCGTTCCGTACAACCAGGGCGGTTACCACACGGACGCCAACGGCACGTACAGGGAGGACTGCTCCGGGTACGTGTCCATGGCCTGGCACCTGAGCTCCAGCCTGACCACGTGGACCCTGCCGGACGTGTCCACCAAGATCAACTTCTCGCAGCTCAAGGCGGGCGACGCGATGGACTACACCGACGCGCACACCTTCCTCTTCGCCGGCTGGACGAACCAGTCCACGGGCGCCTTCACCTACTACGCCGACAGCAACACCAACAACCCGACGCACGGCCCGACATCGGCCAACATCAACAGCTCGTCCCTGGAAGGCTGGCCGACCAGTTACTACGACGCGCTGCGCTACAACAACATCGTCGACGACGCGGCCCCGGCGCCGACCATGGCGCGGACCGTGGGCGCCGACTTCAACGGTGACGGCAAGCAGGACATCGCGGGCATCGACGCGAACAGCAACATGAAGCTGTACACGGGTGACGGCGCGGGCAGCGTCGGTG
>NZ_JASISO010000005.1:0-120798 GCF_030063135.1 Streptomyces sp. G-G2 | reverse complement strand
GTACGAACATGCTCGGCAGCACCGGTCTGTGGAAGGGCTTCACGTCCATCACGGCCGCCGACTTCAACGGCGACGGCAAGCAGGACATCTCAGGCATCGACGCCAACAGCAACCTCAAGCTCTACACCGGCGACGGCACGGGCACCGTCGGCGGCGGCACCAACATGCTCGGCAGCAACGGCCTCTGGAAGGGCTTCACGACCATCACCGCCGCCGACTACAACGGCGACGGCAAGCAGGACATCGCAGGCATCGACGCCAACAACAACCTCAAGCTGTACACCGGCGACGGTGCCGGTCAGCTCGGTGGCGGCACCAACATGCTCGGCAGCAACGGCCTCTGGAAGGGCTTCCGGTCCCTGCTCGCCGCCGACTTCAACAGCGACGGCAAGCAGGACATCGCGGGCATCGACGCCAACAACAACATGAAGCTCTACACCGGCAACGGCGCGGGCACCGTCAGCGGCGGCACCAACATGCTCGGCAGCACCGGCCTCTGGTCCGGGTTCTAGAACCCGGATTCCCGGCTCGTCGTGTCCGGACCTCATCGAGGTCCGGACACCGGCTGTCCCCCGCCCCCTTCCCGCACATCCCTCTCAGAAGCGAGCACACGATGAACCGCAAGCGCCTCCTGTCGACCGCCCTCATCGGTCTGGTCTCCTGCTCCGTACTGTGCCTGAATCTCACCGCCGCCGACGCCGCGTCGGTGAGCACGTGGGACAAGGTCGCCGATTGCGAGAGCACCGGCAACTGGAGCATCAACAACGGGAACGGCTTCTACGGAGGCCTGCAGTTCACCTCGTCGACGTGGAAGGGGTTCGGTGGCGAGATCTACGCCCCGCGCGCCGATCTGGCCACCAAGCAGCAGCAGATCCTCATAGCTGAGAAGGTCCTCGCCGTCCAGGGCCAGGGAGCGTGGCCCAACTGCGGACCGAAGTACGGGCTGGGCAACGACCACGCCACCCCGTACCCCACCGACCCGACTCCCGCTCCGGCGCCTGCCATGGCCCGCACGGTGGCCGGTGTCTTTTCTGACCTCTCGCCGGGCATAGCCGGCATCGACGCCAACAACAACATGAAGTACTACATCAGCGACGGTCCGGCTCTCGTGCCCGGGGGCGCAGACATGCTGGGCAGCAATGGCCTGTGGAAGGGCTTCAAGTCGATCGCCGCCGGTGACTTCAACGGTGACGGCAAGCAGGACATCGCGGGCATCGACGCCTACGACAACATGAAGCTCTACACCGGCGACGGTGCCGGTCACCTCGGTGGCGGCACCAACATGCTGGGCAGCAATGGCCTGTGGAAGGGCTTCAAGTCGATCGCCGCCGGTGACTTCAACGGTGACGGCAAGCAGGACATCGCAGGTATCGACGCCTACGACAACATGAAGCTCTACACCGGCGACGGTGCCGGTCAGCTCGGTGGCGGCGCCAACATGCTGGGCAGCACCGGCCTGTGGAAGGGGTTCAAGTCGATCACGTCCGCGGACTTCAACGGTGACGGCAAGCGCGACATCGCGGGCATCGACGCCTACGACAACCTGAAGCTGTACACGGGCGACGGTGCCGGTCAGCTCGGTGGCGGCACCAACATGCTGGGCAGCACCGGCCTGTGGAAGGGCTTCCGGTCCCTGGTGGCCGCCGACTTCAGCGTCGACGGCAAGCAGGACATCGCAGGCATCGACGCGAACAACAACATGATGCTCTACGTCGGCAACGGCGCCGGCACCGTCAGCGGCGGCACCAACATGCTGTCCGGCCCCAGCGGCGCCTGGGCCGGCTTCTAGAGCCCGGCCGCCTCCGTCCTCCGCTCCACTCCCTCCCTCCCTCCCTCTCAGCAAGGTAACCGTCATGCGGAAGTACTCCGGCCGTCGGACACTGGCCCAAGGCACGCTCGCACTGTCCCTCGCGATCGCCGCCACGCTCGCGTCCGACGGGGCGGCCACGGCGTCGGCAGGGCGGCCGACGCTCCGCCCGGCCGCGCGGACCGACCTGGCGGGAAGCGAAGTCCAGCTCACCAAGTCCCCGCGCGACCACCAGCTCTTCCCGCGCGACCCGGCCACGAACAACGCCGTCGTCGACGTCGCCGGCAACGTCACACAGGTCGGAGCCAGCTCGATGCGGCTGGACATCGCCAGGGACGGGGAGCCCCTGTCGAGCAGCAGCGTCCCGGTGAACGGTGCTGGATCGGCGTTCGCCTTCGCGCCCCGGATCCAGGCTGGTCTGAACAGCTATTCCTTCAGCCTCTACTCCGTCTCCGGTTCCACCATCAGGCTGCAGGCCGCGTGGAGCGACATCGTGGCAGGCGACGTGTTCATCGTGAACGGCCAGTCCAACGCCGCCGCCCGCCAGCACTTCCCATCGAATCCCAACAACCCGTCCGACACTTCGAACTCCAGCAGCGCGGACCGGTCGCCCTGGGTGCGTACGTTCGGATCGTCCACCTCCGACCCCACGACGGCCGCCCAGGACGACACCTGGCAGGTGGCGGACGGCGACTCCTACCAGGTCTCGGGAGCGATCGGCCAGTACGCGCTCCGCCTGGGCCGCCAGGAGGTGAATACGTACGGCGTCCCCATCGCCTTCCTGCAGGGCGGTCACGAGGGTCGCCCCATCACCTTCTTCCAGCGCGACGACGCGAACCCCACCGACCCGGGAACCAACTACGGACGCCTGCTCGGCCGGGCCCGGAGGGCAGGAGTGCAGGGCCAGGTCCGTGGCATCTTCTGGTACCAGGGAGAGTCCGACAACAACAACGTCGCGGCCCAGACCTCCGGCTTCACGTCCCTCCTGGACGACTGGAAGACCGACTACCCGGGCGTGGAGCACGTGTACGCGCATCAGATCCGCAACGGCTGTCTCGACGCTGCCGGTGCGCCTCAGAACTCGTACGAGGAACGCGAAGCACAGCGGCAGTACGCCTCCCTGCACGGCGTCACCGTGCTGTCGACCACCGGCATCAGCGGGCAGGGCCCCGACAACTGCCACTACTACTACGTCGGCGGCTACCGCGATCTCGCCGACCGCGACTTCCTCTCCATGGCCCGGGACTACTACGGCGGCAGCGCAGCGGCGAGCACCGCTCCGGACCCGCAGAAGGCGTGGTTCTCCAAAGCCGACCACACCGAGATCACCATCGGCCTACGCACTGCTGCCGACGCGCTCGTGGCCGGATGCGGCCCCGTCACCAACTTCGTCGTCAACGGCAGCCCGGTATCCGTGGCGTCGATGGCCGTCAGGCCCGGGTTCATCCACCTTCGGCTGACGGGACCCGCTACCAGTGCCACCGGCATCAGCTACGTCGGACACGACGGAGCCGGCCCCTGGATCACGAACAGCAACGGGATAGGCCTGTTGGCCTTCTACAACCTGCCGTTCTCCACGGATCAGGCCGGAACCTTCCCGGCGCCGCTCGCAGACTGCCCGCCCTCCGTCCCGGCGCCGACCATGGCGCGGACCGTGGGCGCCGACTTCAACGGTGACGGCAAGCAGGACATCGCGGGCATCGACGCGAACAGCAACATGAAGCTGTACACGGGTGACGGCGCGGGCAGCGTCGGTGGTGGCAGCGACATGCTCGGCAGCAACGGCCTCTGGAAGGGCTTCAAGTCCATCGCCGCCGCCGACTTCAACGGCGACGGCAAGCAGGACATCGCAGGCATCGACGCCAACAACAACCTCAAGCTGTACACCGGCGACGGTGCCGGTCACCTCTCCGGCGGTACGAACATGCTCGGCAGCACCGGTCTGTGGAAGGGCTTCACGTCCATCACGGCCGCCGACTTCAACGGCGACGGCAAGCAGGACATCTCAGGCATCGACGCCAACAGCAACCTCAAGCTCTACACCGGCAACGGCACGGGCACCGTCAGCGGCGGCACCAACATGCTCGGCAGCACCGGCCTCTGGAAGGGCTTCACGACCATCACCGCCGCCGACTACAACGGCGACGGCAAGCAGGACATCGCAGGCATCGACGCCAACAACAACCTCAAGCTCTACACCGGCGACGGCACGGGCACCGTCGGCGGCGGCACCAACATGCTCGGCAGCAACGGCCTCTGGAAGGGCTTCCGGTCCCTGCTCGCCGCCGACTTCAACAGCGACGGCAAGCAGGACATCGCAGGCATCGACGCCAACAACAACATGAAGCTCTACACCGGCAACGGCGCGGGCACCGTCAGCGGCGGCACCAACATGCTCGGCAGCAACGGCCTCTGGTCCGGGTTCTGATCGGGCCCGTCCGTTCCCGGTGGGGCCGCCAGCTCGGTGGGAGGCCGCCGGGGCGGTCGCGGTCGACGTGGCCGACGAGGAGCCGCTCGCGCGGACGGGGGCCGTCCTGTCCGTGCGACACAGCGGGGGCCGACTGCGGAAGACCGCGGCCGGCCCCCGACGACTGGTGTGTGCCGGGTCAGCGCGCGGAGGCGGCGCGGCGCATCCGCGCGGCGAGCAGGAGGCCCGCGCCGGCAACCAGTGCGGTGCCCGCAGCGCCTGCGATCAGAGCGGAGTCACCCGCGCCGGTAGCGGCGAGGGGGGAGCCGCTGCCGCCCTGGGGAGCGACGGTGTTGCCGCCCGAGCTGGTCCCGGAGCCCGTGCCGGAGCCGGGGTTGGTGCTGGAGCCCGTACCGTTGCCGGCGTTGCCGTGGCCCTGTTCTTCCTTGCTCTTGTCCTTCTCCTGCTGGCTCTTCTTGTCCTTGGCACGTGCCTCGTGCTGGCCCGTCTTCAGGAACTCGGCGCGGTCGGCGGCAGTGCCCGCCAGCGCGGCGCGGCCGGCCTTGACCAGTTCCGGACCGCCACCGTGGATGGTCTGGGCGATCGCGACGCGGTTGTCCTCGTCACGCAGCTTGTACTGGGTCACTTCCAGGAAGTGGCGCAGCTCGGCCGGGGTCGGGGAGGTGTTGAGGAGCGTGCTGATCGCCTCGCTCAGGATGGGGCCGTCCCATCCTTCGTCGATGCGGGCGAGCTCGACCCGGTCGTCCGAGGCCTGCGCGAGGTACCGTCCCGTCTGAAGGAAGGTGACGCGGTCGGCGGGAGTGCCTTTGAGCGCCTCCTTGCCCGCCTCCTTCACGACGGGGCCGCCGGTGCCGATCAGCCTTGAGATGTCGACCTTGTTGTCGTCGTCGCGCAGCTCGTACTGGGTGACTTCGTAGAAGTGGCGCAGCTGCTCCAGAGTCGTCTTGTCGCTCTGGAAGAGCTTGTTGATGCCTTCCTTCAGGCCGGGGCCGGCAGCGTTGAGGAGCCTGGTGACCAGAACCCGGTAGTCGTCGAGGCGGATCCTGTGCTGATCCGTCTCGATGAACTGACGCATGCCCGCGGGGCCGCCGGCTATGGCCTTAAGAGCGGCCTCCTTCATGTACTCGCTGGCCATCGGGTCGGCGATGATCGCGAGGATGGCCTTGCGGTCCTGCTCGGCCCGGTCCTTGTCAGCCTGGTCCGGCGCCGCCTGGTCAGGGACGGTCGGAGACGTCGGAACGGTCGACGTGGCAGTCTCGGTGCCGGCGGCGAACGCCGGTGACGCGATGAGGACGGCCGGAGCAAGAGCAGCAGTGGTGACCGCCGCGGCGATCCGGGACAACTTCACAGAAAAACCCCCTGGAAAATGTTCTTGACGGGGCACGAGACTCGCCAGGTGCGCCGATGGTTGTACGACGCATCAAGAATGCGAGCAGCGCCACACGCGCCCTGCCGTGGCTTCACCGTCCGGGGCGGCCGCCACGAGCGCGCCGTGGCCGACGGCATCCGGACGGCGGACGGCCCGCGCGCGGACACCGGGCCGGCCCGGCGCACCCACCCCACCCCACCCCGCCACCCGGGCCACCCGGGCGGCCGACGTACGCCGGCTCAGGCCAAGCCGTCCACACGTCGTGCCGCGCTCGGGGCGGGAGCGGGCCGGGTGACTGGGATGGGGTGGGGTGGGGCGGCTCAGGAGGACTGGTTGGTGAGGATGGCCGGGTCCGAGAGGCCTGCCGCGCCGGTTTCCACCTTGCCCGCGAAGCGGCGGCCGAAGGCCGGGGCCTCGGACGCGGTGACCGTGACGTCGTACCAGCGGCGCGTGTTCTTCAGGGGGACGGCGTACGTGACGGTGGCGCCCTTGGCGACCGTCAGGCGCTTGGGGCCTCCGCCGTAGGCGTTGGTGACCGTGAGGGTGGCGGTCGACGCTCCGGCGTTGGTAAGCGTGAGGTCCAGGTTGCCGGTGGTGGCGTTGTGGCGGGCGGTGACCTCGGGGCCGGGGGTGGCACCGGGGTTGCGGAAGCCGCGCAGGAAGCCGTTGGGGCCGTGGACGGTCAGGTCGGTGACACCGGCCGAGTAGGCGGTGTTCCAGGTGTCCGTGATCGACTTACCCGCCTCGGTGGTGTACGTCCAGGGCGCGTCGGTCCGGTTGCCCGAGGTGACGTAGAACTGCGCTCCCAGGTCCTGGCCGCCGCTGAACGTCAGCCGGAACCTGCCCTCGCCGGTGAGCGCCGCGCCGTCCACGTAGGGGGCGTACTTCAGGGGACGCGTCGGGCACAGCCCCTTCTCCTGGCGCGGCATCTTCGCCACGGCGGGCGGGGTGGCCAGGAAGTCGGGGTGGCGGTCGCGGTCCTGCGGCTCCCAGAGGCCGGTGTCGGGCAGCGGGGCCGTACCGGTGTCCTTGCGGGCGAAGTCGAAGGCGGAGGTCAGGTCACCGCAGACGGCGCGGCGCCAGGGCGAGATGTTGGGCTCCCGCACCCCGAAGCGCTTCTCCATGAAGCGGATGACGGAGGTGTGGTCGAAGGTCTCGGAGCAGGAGTAGCCGCCGGTGCTCCAGGGCGAGAGCACGAGCATCGGCACGCGCGGGCCCAGGCCGTACGGTCCGGCGACGTAACCGGCCTTGCCGGGGAAGACGTCGAGCGCGGTCGGCACGGTCGACAGGCCCTCGTTGGCGTTGGCGGGGGCGTACGGCGGCACGACGTGGTCGAAGAAGCCGTCGTTCTCGTCGTAGGTGATGAACAGCGCGGTACGGGCCCACACGTCGGGGTTGGAGGTGAGCGCGTCGAGCACCTGCGCGATGTACCACGCGCCGTAGTTGGAGGGCCAGTTGGCGTGCTCGCTGAAGGCCTCGGGGGCGGCGATCCAGGAGATCTGGGGCAGCGTGCCCGCGGTGACGTCGGCGCGCAGCTTGTCGAAGTAACCCTCGCCGGCCTTGGCGTCGGTGCCGGTGCGTGCCTTGTCGTGGAGCGGGTCGCCGGGCTGGGCACCCCGGTAGTTGTTGAAGTAGAGCAGCGAGTTGTCGCCGTAGTTGCCGCGGTAGGCGTCGTTGATCCAGCCCCAGGATCCGGCGGCGTCGAGGCCGTCGCCGATGTCCTGGTAGACCTTCCAGGAGATCCCGGCCGTCTCCAGGCGCTCGGGGTACGTGGTCCAGCCGTACCCGGCCTCGGCGTTGTTGAGGACCGGCCCGCCGCCCTTGCCGTCGTTGCCGGTGTGGCCCGACCAGAGGTAGTAGCGGTTGGGGTCCGTCGAGCCGATGAACGAGCAGTGGTAGGCGTCGCAGATGGTGAACGCGTCGGCGAGGGCGTAGTGGAACGGGATGTCGTCGCGCGTCAGGTGGGCCATGGTGGCGGGCGTCTTGGCGGGCACCCAGTTGTCGTACTTGCCCTTGTTGAAGGCGCTCTGGCCGCCCGCCCAGTCGTGGTTGAGGCCCTGGAGGAACTCCATGCCGAGGTCGTCGGACGGCGGCCGGAAGGGCAGCGTCTCCTTGCCCGCGTTGTCGCTCTGGTGCCATACGGACTTGCCGCTGGGCAGGGTCACCGGGCGCGGGTCGCCGAAGCCCCGGATGCCGCGCAGCGCGCCGAAGTAGTGGTCGAAGGACCGGTTCTCCTGCATCAGGACCACGATGTGCTCGACGTCGGCGATGGTGCCGGTCGTCCCCTGCGCGGGGATGGCGGCGGCTCGCGCGATGCTCTCGTTGAGCATGGTCAGGGCGGCGGCGCCGCCGGTGAGCTGGAGGAAGCGGCGGCGGTTCAGTTCTGCCATGGCGGGAGGGACCTCTGCTTTGATCGAGAAGTGGTTGAGCGCCCCCAGGACATCGTGCGCGGGGTACCGGACAGGGAGCCTGACGTGACGGTGGCGGATACACCAGACGAACGTCAGTCGGATTTCGGAGGAGTTCACGCCATCCGACCACCCGACCGTTCGACCGTTCGACCGTTCGCCGTCGGCGGTGCGTGCGGCTGCGGCGGCCACGGCGGATGCGGGCGTCGGACCAGGCCGTCGGCGGCGCCCGCCAGGGTGAGGTGGACGGGGCGGCGCAAGCCACCCCGCCCTGCGACGGGGCGCCTTGACAGCTCAAGTAATTAGCCGCCATATTAAGTACATGACGAGGGACGGCAGGAGCGCCGGGGACGGCATCGACGGCGAAGCGCCCACGCTGGATCAGGCCAAGCGGCAGATCGAGCAGTACGGCCTGGCGGTGGATCCGCAGGCGGTGCTGGTCGCGGTGCGGCTGATCTCGGCGGGTGCGCGGGTCGGCCGGGCGGCCGAGGTGCACTTCGCCAGGTTCGGCCTGTCGACGGGTCGCTACCGCCTGCTCGCCGACCTCGAAGACCACGGCGGGGAGAAGTCCCCCTCGCACCTCGCCGCCGACCTGGGCGTCTCCAGAGCCACGGTCACCGGCCTGCTGGACGGCCTGGAGCGCGAGGGCCTGATCGCCCGCCGCCCGTCCACGGAGGACGGCCGGGGCTCGGTGGCCGTCCTCACCGGCCGCGGGGCGCAGCGCCTGCGCGACATGGCGTCCGAACACTTCGGGCGGCTCGAGGCGATGGTGGGCGGCCTTTCCGGGGAGGAGCGCGCGGTATTCCTTGATCTGCTCGCCCGCGTCGTCCGCGGCAGTACGGCCCTGGCCGCCGACTGACCGACTCGCGGCTCGTGGCCCCACCGTCCGGTAGGGCCCCGGGCCCTTTTTTTCGAGGCAATAGTTAGCTCCCTAATTATATGGCGATGTAGGCCTGCCGCGCTCCGCCGCAGCCCTCGCTCCCCTCCGACGAACGAGAAAGGGCCACCATGCCCGCAACGAAGGACAGAGCCAGGCGCGGCCGGGCGGCCGCCCGGCCGTCCCGGCGGTTCACCCTGTGGCGCGAGGTACTGACCGCCTACGCCGCCCCCGCCCTGATGGCCGGTATGGCCGGAATCGCCACCGGGCAGTACGACCTGGCCGTGGCCGCCTGCACCTCCATCGCCGGCACCTCAGCCGGAGTGGCACTCCTGGTCGGCACCTGGCTACGGCACGGCGGGCGGCCCCGACGGTGGACCACCCGCACGCCCCGCGTCACCCTGACCGCAACGCTCGTCCTCATCACCGTCGGCGCGGCGGCCCTGCTGGGATGGTTCACCGCCCAATGGCTGCCCGCCCACACCCTTGTCCCCTCCACCCCGTGGCTGGAGCGCCTGCGGATCGACCTGCCCGTCTCCGCGGCCCTCGCCACCACCATCGTCACCCTGCGCTGGCGCACCACCCTCACCCACACCCCAGCGCCCCCGAGGTAACCCACCGCGGCACCGGACCCACCCAGGTCCAACCGCCCCACCGAGCCCACCCCGGTAGCACCCAGCGCCGGCAAGTCACCAAGGAACGAGTACACGATGATCGTTGTCATGGGAGCAACCGGAACAACCGGGAACGCCCTGCTCCAGAGCCTCCTCGCGCTCGGCACGCCCGTCCGCGCGCTGACCCGCACCCCGAACAGGCCGATCCCCGGCGTCACCGGCGCACACCGGCCGCCGGTCGAGGTCCAGTACGCCGACGCCGCCGACCCCCACTCCCTGCACGCCGCCTTCAAGGGCGCCAGCCAGCTCTTCCTCACCATGTCCAACAGCCCCGCCCAGATCGGACTCGAAACCCGCGTCATCGACGTCGCCTCCGAGACCGGCATCGGACACATCGTCAAGATCTCCGCACCCGCCGCGGAACCCGACTCCCCCGTCGCCATTTCCCGCGGACACCACGCCGTCGAGGAACACCTGCGGGCCAGCGGCCTCACCCACACCGTCCTGCGCCCCTACGCGTTCATGCAGAACCTCCTGCGCCTGGCCCCCACCGTCGCCCAGGGCATCATCCTCGGCACGACGGGCGACGCGCCCTACAACCACATCGACTGCCGTGACATCGGCGACGTCGCCGCCGCCGCCCTCACCAGAACGGACATCGCGGGCGGCACCTACACCCTGACCGGGCCCGAAGCCATCTCCTACCCCGAACTCGCCTCACGACTGACCGCGCTGACCGGCGACCAGATCCGCTACGTCGACCTCGCCCCGGACGAACTGCGCGACCACCTCGTCCACAGCGCCCACATGCCCACCTGGCTGGCCGACCACGTGACCGAGATCCAGCAGCTCGCCATCACCCGACCCGAAACCCCCACCAGCACCGTCGCCGACATCCTCGGCCGCCCGCCCCGCACCCTCGACGCCTTCCTGCGGGAACACGACGGCCACTTCCGCCGATAGGAGCCGCCTCACGCCCTGCCGACGGGCCGCGGGTCCGGCCGCGGGTCCGGCCGCGGGTCCGGCCGCGGGTCCGGCCGCGGGTCCGGCTGCGGCTCCAGCTGCGGGTCCGGGCCGCGCGGGCCCGTCGCCGTCACGCCGACATGCCGACATGCCGCCGACACCACGGCTCCCGAGTACGGGACGTGCACGACCCTCCCGGCAAGCTCACCCACGCCCCAGCCCCGCACGTCTCCTCGTGGTCGCCGCCCCCGGGAGCTTGCCGAGGAATAGCGGCCCGGGCCGACGAGTTGCCGGAAGCACAAGATCAGTGCGGGAGTTCGGGAGGGTCCATGGCAGTCCACGGCACGGTGGCCACCGGTTTCGAGGGGGTGCGGGAGGAGTTCGCCGCCTTCCTCACGGGCGAGGAGCACGCGCCGGGAGCGCAGTTGGTGGTGTGCAGGGGCGGCGAGCGGGTGGTGGACCTGTGGTCCGACGGGGTGACCGGGGAGTCGCTGCTCGCTGTCTTCTCGTCCACCAAGGGCGCGGCGTACCTGGTGACCGCGCTCCTGGTCCAGGACGGCGTCCTGGAACTGGACCGCACCGTGGCCTCCTACTGGCCGGACTTCGCCGCCGAGGGCAAGGGCGGGATCACCCTGCGCGAGTTGCTCGCACACCGGGCCGGGGTGATCGGCCTGGATGCCGGCTTCACTCCCCAGGAGCTGGCCGACGACCGGGCGATCGCGGCCCGCCTGGCCGGGCAGCGCCCGTTCTGGCAGCCGGGACGATTCTTCGGCTACCACGGGCTCGTGATCGGCGCGCTGGTCGGCGAGGTGGTGTTCCGGGCCACCGGGCGCACCCTGCGGGAGTGGTACGAGGAGCGGATCCGCGCCCCGCACGACCTCGACCTGTGGCTGGGCCTCCCGGAGTCCGAGGAGCCGCGCTTCCTCACCACCCTGCCGATACTGGCGACTCCGGAGCAGGCGGCCGAGATCGAGGCCGCCGCGCGCACCCCGTACAGCCTGGGCGGCATCGCCTTCAACGAGCACGCGCCCGGCAACGGCGAGCTGTACGACTTCCCCAACTCCCGCGCCGTGCGCGCCGGCGGCCAGGCATCGGCGGCCGGCATCGGCTCCGCGCGCGGTCTGGCCGGCATGTACGCGGCGGCCGCCTTCGGCCTGGACGGCCGGAGCCCCCTCCTGAAGCCGGACACGGCGGCCGAGTTCGCCCGGATCCACTCCGAGGGCAAGGATCTGGTGGGCGGCCAGCCGCAGGCGTTCGGCCTGGGGTTCCAGACCTTCGGCGCCCGCTTCAACTCCACCGGCGCCGGCGCCTTCGGCCACAGTGGCGCCTCGGGCTCGCTCGCCCTCGCCGACCCCCGGCAGGGCTTCGCCTACGCCTACACCCGCCGCCGATACGCCTTCCCGGGCGGTGCGGCCTCGGAGAACGAGCGCCTGCTGTGGTCGGTGGTCCGGGCGCTCGGCTGACGGCAGTGGGGGCGCGGCCAGGAGATCCGGACCGCGCCCCCACCTGTTCGGGCACGATGCCCGCGTGACGGGCTTGGCGGGCTTGGCGGGCTTGGCGGGCTAGGCACGAACGTACGGAGCCGTCGGCGTCCCGGCCGGGATCCCCATGGTTTCACCCAGTAGGTCTGCGGAGTCGAACCGCGGCCCGGGGCGGCGCTCGTCAGCTCCCGCACCCCCCGCCGCATCCTCCTGCCGACTCGTGCCAGCCGCCGCGCCCGCTCCGGTCCATGCCCTCCCCCCTGGGGCGGGTCAGCAGCCCGCTCTCCTCGACGAACCGGGGAAGCTGGGCGCGCAGCGCCGGGGCGCCGAACAGGGCCGCGCTCAGCAGCAGCGCGCCCGGGTCGTCCCGCTCCGTGGCCCGGCGGGCTCCGGCGTGGTTCTGGCGCAGCCGGGCGAGCAGCGCCGCCCCGCGCGGGGTGCGCCGGGGGGCCGCCCACAACACCACCGCGGCGACGTCGGCGAGGAGGGCGAGCCACAGCCACACCGCCGCCCGTCCACCCGCCCCGGCCCCGAGGGGCGCCGCGGCGAACACCGGGAGCAGCACGGCCCGTACGGCCCACCGCCGCTTCGCGGACATCAGCAGCCCCGCACGCTCCAGCCCCCGGGCCGTCTCCCCGATGGCATCCCGTACCCGGTCGGCGCCTTGCAGCCGACGGGGGTGCATCCGCCGGTAGAGCGCGCCGTACTGCGCTCGGGCCACCGCGGAGCAGCCCTGCGGCGGCAGCAGGGACTCAACACCCCGGACCGTCTGCCGGAGACCCGACTCCACCGCTCCGGCCAGGTACAGCTCGACCAGCCCGGTCTGCGCCGCTCCCCGCGCGCCCCCGCGCAACAGCCCCACCTCGACCGGAGACAGCGCGCTGCCCGGTGGCCGGATTCGCCCGCCGCTGAGTCGCAGCACCCCGGCGAGCAGCAGCAGACACCACGCCGCGCCGACCGGCACCCCACTCGTCACGTCCATGCGAACCACCCCGGCCCTTACCTTCCCCGACTGCCCGCCGCCCCAAGCCTGCACGACGGCGGCGGGACGGGAACCAGGGCGGCGACACCGGTCGCGGGACGTCAACCTGCCGGTGGGGCTGCTGTGTACCTCCCGCCGGGACGGGAGGTACAGCGGCGGCGGATCAGTTCGAGCCGTGGAAGTACACCGAACGGACCTTCAGCTGTTCGGTGGCCTGCTTCCCGTGGGGGCGCAGCCGCCACTCGGGGCCCTGGCAGCCGGCACCCTCGAAGACGGTCACCCACTCGTCGGTGTCGTTGCGGGGCGAGTGCCCGGGCGTGACCCACTCGCTTCCGACGTACGGGAGGTCGACACAGGTGTCGCTGGCGGGGTCGTGCAGGCCGACGGTCAGCGCGTCGCCCTTGTCGTCGGTGAAGGAGTAGCGGAAATCGCCGGTCGCGGCGAAGGCCGAGCCGGGAACGGCCAGAGCCAGGACCAGACCGGCCAGGCCCGCGGTGAGAGCGCTGCGCAGCTTCATGAGTATGGGGCTCCTCAAGATCGGGGAGGGGTCACAGCGGACCGTAGGCCGATGGCGGGGCAGCGAATCGGTTCTGCCCGGGCCGCATGTCCGGGGTTTCACCGGGACGGGTGCAACAGGCACGGCGGGAGCGGCGTGACAGCGCGCACCGCCTTATCCCGGGCAAGCGCGCACCACCCGATCCCGGGCACTCGAGCAGCCCGCCGAGCCGGTGGCGATGAGCGCCTTCGACGCGGGTCGCGGGACACGGGTCGCGTCATGCTCCGCACGCCTGCCGTGACGTAGAGGGGAAGCGTGCTCTCCTGCCCGGCCGTCGGCATAAGAAACACATAAGATCGAATGCATGATCGGGGAAGGGCCGGGCAAGCGAGGGCTCGGAGGTTGATAACTATGGTTCCCCTGCTTCTCGTACTTCTGCTGGCTCTGATCCTCTTCGGCGCGGGATTCGCGGTGAAGATCCTCTGGTGGGTCGCCATCGCGGTCCTGGTCCTGTGGCTCATCGGCTTCGTCGCCCGACCCGCGGGCGGCAGCGGCCGCTGGTACCGCTGGTAGCGGCACCACGACGACACGAGTCCCCACGGCTGCGTGGCGGTGGTTCGTCCCCCCTTGGACGGGGTGACGGACCACCGCCACGCAGCCATGCCCGGACGGCGCCGGAGGCGGTGAGAATGCCGACGGCGCGGGTCGGCGCGCGGCAGCCCGGAGGATCGCCGTGACGCAAGCGGAGGGCCTGCTCGCCACCACCGGTCGACGGTCCCCCCGGTCGGGCAAGTACGGCGCTCTGGGGACGCGTTCGGGGGCCAGGAGGGACGCGCTCGCGCCGGTTGCCGCGGGCCGTTGTTACTTCTGAGTCGCCCCCGTGGTCATGTAGCCTCCGGAACCGTTTGATCCGAATCGAAACCCACACCTCAGCAGGAGGACTCATGCCCGCTCCCGTCGCTGCCACGACCGCCGCCCTCCCCAGAGGCAGATCGGGCCAGGGCCCCGCCCACGGCGTGCTGCCGGGCGACGACCTCGTGGAAGGCTCCGGCACCGGACGATCGCCAGGGCGAATAACGACGGGCGGGGCGCTGGTCTCTTGAGGTTCCGGATCGGACGCCCGAGCAACCCGTCCACAGACCCGCACCCGGAGGTCCCCGCACCCCATGCGGCTCCCGCCCACGCCGGCGACGAGCCGGCCACCGCCGAGCCGCCGCTTTCGGCCCACGAGACAGCGCTCATAAGGGCTTCCGTCACCGTCGTCGAACCGTTCGCCGCAGACATGACGGTCTATTTCTATGCGATCCTCTTCGCCCGCTACCCCGAAGTACGCCCGATGTTCCCCCCGGGGATGGACGCCCAGCGCGGCCGCCTGCTGCGTGCGCTGCTGCGCATCGTGGACCTGGTCGACGACCCGGAGAGCCTGGTCCGCTTCTGCGGTCACCTCGGCCGCGATCACCGCAAGTTCGGCACCCTCAGCGCGCACTTCCCCGCCGTGGGCGAGTGCCTCCTCGCTTCGCTGGCCCGCTACGCCGGTCCTGCCTGGACCGCGGACATCGCCGCGGCCTGGACCAAGGCGTACGGTGTGGTCGCCGACGTCATGATCAGCGCCGCCGAGCAGGACGAGGCGCAGCGGCCCGCCGTCTGGCCCGCCACGGTGGTGCACAAGGTGCTGCGCGGACACAGCATCGCCGAGATCACCCTGCGGCCCCACATCCCGTACCAGTACGCGGCCGGGCAGTACGTCAGTCTCGAGACCCAGTGGTGGCCCAAGCAGTGGCGCTACTACTCCCCCGCCAACGCTCCCCGCCCGGACGGCACCCTGACCTTCCACGTGCGCGCGGTGAACGGCGGCTCGGTCAGCGACGCGCTCGTCCGCCGCTCCGCCGTGGGTGACGTACTCCAACTCGGCGCGCCGATGGGCGACATGGTGCTGGACGCGGCCGTCCACAGGGACCTGCTCTGTGTGGCGGGCGGCACCGGTCTCGCACCGATCCGCGCGATCGTCGAGGAAGTGGCCCGTCGTGGCGGACGGCACCGGGTCGACCTGTTCCTCGGAGCCCGTACCGGCGCGGAGCTGTACGGGGTGGACGACATGCTCCGCATGGCGCAGCAGCACCACTGGCTGTCCATCAGGGGCGCCGTCTCCCATGAGTACATCCCCGGCATCCGGGGATCCCTGCCGCAGGTTCTGGCCGAGTACGGCCCGTGGTACCAGCACGATGCCTTCCTCAGCGGACCGGCGCCGATGGTGGTCTCCGCCAGCGAGACGCTCACGCTGCACGGCACCCTGCCCGAACGCATCCACCACGACCCGTTCGAGACCCCCGTCCTGTCCGCTCCTTGAGCCACGCGCCTTGCCGATCCTGCCAGGAGAACGCCCCCATGACCTTCCCCCCACCGCCTTTCGGATCAGCGGGTGAACGCCGACTGCAGCAGCGCATGGGCAGCGCCGACCGTGCCGCGCGGTTCTACGACCAGCAGGTGCGTCCCTGCCTGACGGGCGAGATGCGGGAGTTCATCGGCCGTCAGAGCATGGTCTTCCTGGCCACCGCCGACTCCCACGGAGAATGCGACGCCAGCTTCCGGGCCGGGCCGCCCGGCTTCGTGCACGTGCTGGACGCGCACACCCTCGCCTATCCGGAATTCCGGGGGAACGGCGTATTCGCCAGCGCCGGCAACATGACGGAGAACCCCCACCTCGGCATGCTCTTCGTCGACTTCACGCACCATCACGTCGGCCTGCACGTCAACGGCGTCGCCCGGCTCTACCCCGACGCCGACCTCCGCTCGGCGCAGCCCGGCCTGCCCATCGACATCGCGCCCGGGCGCCCCCCTGAGATGTGGGTCCACCTCACCGTCGAAGAGGCCTACATCCACTGTTCCAAGTACATACCGCACCTGGTGCCGGGCCCCCGCTCCAGCCATCCGGCCGACCGGCCGAAGGACGCGGACTACTTCAGCGGGTACCGCACCGCACCGGCCGAATCCGGCGGGCACGGCGGATACGTCGAGGCGGCCCGGGTGACGGAACAGGGGTGACCTTCGCCTTTCGGCACGCTGCTGTTCGATGCTCGTCGGGCTTCGACGCACGCCACCACCACCGGTCGGTCACCGCCCGCTCGTGCTGAACCTCGCAATCGCCTCCAGAGTCGCATCCCGCATCGCGCGGCTCCCCGTATGTCCGGAGTCATCGATGACCTTCAGCTCCGCGTCGGGCCATGCTTTGGACAGCTCCCACGCGGTCGTCAGTGGACTGCCGAGGTCGAGCCGGCCGTGGATCAGCACCGCGGGGATGCCGGCCAGCCGGTGTGCGTCACGGAGCAGTCGTCCGTCCTCGATCCAGGCGTCGTTCGCGAAGTAGTGCGCGCAGATCCGGGCGAAGGCCATCAGCGCGTCATCAGCCCTGTCGCTGTAGGAGCCCGGATGACCGAGCACCTCGTGGGCGATGACAGCGTCCTCCCAGGCGCACCAGTCCCGCGCGGCCTTGTACCGGGTCGCGTCATCCGGGCTGTTCAACAGCTGGTTGTAGGCGGCTACGAGGTTACCGCCCCGGTCTGCCTCCGGCAGTGCGTCGCGGAACGCCTCCCAGGGGCCGGGCAGCAGGCGTCCCACGCCGCGGTAGAGCCAGCCGGTCTCCTGCGGCCGGGTCATGGTGACGCCGACGATGACGACTTCGCGGACCCGCTCCGGGTAGCGCTCGGCGTAGGCGAGGATCAGCGTCGAGCCCCAGGACCCGCCGTGGAGGAGCCAGCGCTCGATGTTCAGGTGCTCGCGGAGCCGCTCCATGTCGGCGATGAGGTGGTCGGTGGTGTTGGCATCGAGACTGACACCCGGGTCGGAGGCATGCGGCCGGCTCTCACCGCAGCCGCGCTGATCGAACACCACGATCCGGTAGATCTCGGGATCGAACATCCTGCGACTGCCACGGCGCCCTCCGCTGCCGGGCCCGCCGTGCACGCACAGGGCCGCCTTCCCCTCGGGGTTCCCGCTGGTCTCCCAGTAGATCCGGTTTCCGTCGCCGACATCGAGGAGCCCGTGCTCGTACGGTTCGATGGGCGCGAACAGCTCTGCCATGACGGCCTCACCATGAGTACGCGAAGAACAACCTCGTGAGGCTAGTCGACGGCCACAAGGATGTCTGCGCATGTGTCCCCCGGCGTCGAGGCACTCGGGCCGGCCCCGCGCGCCGGAGGCGGTCCAACGGAGCGCGTCGTAACGGTCCGCCGGGGTCAGACGGTCGGTGGTGTGCGGCGGGCCTGGGGCGGGGGCGGCGGGAGGATGGGGCTCTCGCTGGCGGGTGTCGCAGCCGACCTCCTGGAGGGCCGAGTGCAGCCGCTCGGTGACCGACCACAGGCGCTTGCGGCGTACGTCGTCGGTGCGGATGACGTACGGGGCGGCGTGCAGGCCTGCGATGTCCTGCGGCAACGGTGTGGAGACGTAGAGGGCGTTGAGGAAATGGAACGGGAGCCAGTCGACGACCCGTTCCGTAGACGCCGAGGGCGTGGGACTCATCAGCCACCAGCGTGCGGCCGCGGCGGCGGCAGAGGGCGCCGATCTCGGCGAGGGGGGGCGCCGCAGGCGCCGCGCAGGCCTGCGCCGACACGGCCCTTCGGGAGCCGTCAGGCGAGCTCTTCGGCCAGTCCGACGACGATGCCCTCGGGGCCGCGGACGTAGCAGAGCCGGTAGATGTCCTCGTACCGCACGATCTCACCGACGAGCTCGGCACCGTGGGCCAGCAGTCGGGCAACGACGTCGTCGATGTCGTCGACGGCGAACATGATGCGGCGAATGCCCAGCGTGTTCGCCGGAGCGTCCTTCGGGTCGGGGCTGATCGCCTTCGGCTGGTGGAACTTCGCCAGCTCCACTCGCCCCTGGCCATCCGGGATCCGCAGCATGGCGACGTCCTGCCGGACGTCATCGAGCCCGATGACACGCTCCGCCCCGCGCCATTCGAGTGGCCCCTTGCCCTCCAGCTCCATTCCGAGTTCGACGAAGAACGAGATCACGGCATCAAGGTCGTCGACGACGATGAGGACGTTGTCCATCCGGTGGATCGCCATATCGGGGGGCCTCCTTCGCGCAGTACGGGCACCGTGGCCGCACCTGCCCGTGCGACGGAGCCGACGGGCCACTGTCCACATCTTCGGCCACGGCCCCCGCGAAAACCGCGGCACCGAGGTTACGCGTCGACGGCGCCCGGGGCGGCGGGGGGCGGGGCAGCGGCGGGGGCGGGCGCCGAGGCGCGGGAGTCGATGTCCTCCATGAAGTCCAGCATCCGGGCGTTGACCAGGTCGGGGTGGTCTATCTGCGGGCCGTGACCGGTCGCCGCGACGATGTCGGCGCGGGCTCCGGGGACCAGGCGCGGCACCCGCTCCAGCTGCCGCTCCGGGTGTACGAGCAGGCTCCGCCTGCCCATCATCAGGTAGAGCGGAGTCCGGATGGAGCGCAGCGCGTCCTCGGCCAGCGGCAGGGGTGCGGGGCGCCGGATCCGGAAGGCCCGGGCGCCCACCTGGACCCACGTGCGCAACTCCGGTACGGCGATGACCGGCTGCTCCAGCCAGGAAGCGAGGCGCGGCCGCAGCGCTCGGGGAGCGAAGCTGGCGAAGAGGCTCACGAAGACCCAGGCGAAGAAGCGCAGGCCCACCTTCTCCAGTCCGCCCGGGTCGAGGGCGGTCACGGAAGCAAGGCGTTCGGGCCTGCGGTGGGCCTGGTTGAGGACCAGCCAGCCGCCGTAGGAGGAGCCGACGAGGTGGACCTGGTCGAGGCCGAGCGCGTCGAGGGCCTCGTCGAGCCACTGGGCGGCGCGCTCGGGCTGCCACATGGGCTCGCGGTGGACGCTGCGGCCCGCGTCTCCGGGGGTGTCGAGGGCGTAGACGGGCCGCTCGGCGCTGAGGGCCGGGGTGTTCGGGTACCACATCGCCGAGCAGTAGCCGGCACCGTGGATCAGGACGATCGGAGTGCGGGACTCGGCGGCGGGTCCGTCGGGACCGTACCGGTAGACGTGGGTGGTGCCGAAACTCGTCTCCACGTCGGTCTCGGAGCGGGCGGGTGCGCCCATCGCGTAGAGGACATCGCTGGCGGCGAAATAGCGCTCGCGCAGGGTGTCGTTGACGTAGCGGCCGATGTCTCGGCGCGGGCGGGGCGGGTTCTCGGGCACGGGCACCTCCAGGAAGATCCGCAGATCCATGGTTCGGTCGTTCGTGGTACGACCGTACCACGATGCTGGTACGGCGGTACCATGAAGGAACCCGGGGGTGCCCGGTACGCGACCTCACCACCTACAGGCGGAGATACCCGAACATGCCGAAGCGCGTTGACCACGAGGAACGGCGCGCCCAGATCGCCGAGGCGCTCATCCAGGTCGCGGGGCGCCAAGGGCTGCACGCCGTCGGGATGCGCGACGTGGCGGCGGAGGCAGGGGTGTCGCTGCGGCTCGTGCAGTACTACTTCGACACCAAGGAGAAGCTGCTCTTCTACGGGCTCCAGCACCTCACCACCCGCTTCACCGCGCGGGTGGGCGCCCGGCTGGCCGCCGCAGGTCCGGACCCCGGCCCGCGCGCGACCATCGAGGCGCTACTGCTGGCCTCCCTGCCGACCGACGAGGAGAGCCGCACCTTTCACCTGCTCTACAGCTCCTACTCGATCCTGTCCGTGACCGACGCGGCCCTGGCGGCCGAGCCCTTCATCGACAACCCCGACGCCGCGGAGAACGCCCTGACCGGCCTGATCGAACAGGCCCAGGCGTCAGGCCTGGCGGATGTCGGCGCCGATGCGCGCACCGAGGCGATCAGCCTCCTCGCCATGACCGCGACGATGGGTACCAGCATCCTCGTCGGCCAACGGGAACCCGCCTCAGCCATCGCGGTACTGCGTCACCACCTCAACCGCATCTTCAGCTCTCCCCGAGCATGACAACGGCCCGGCATTCCGCGGGCGCGTGACGCTCGACACCGCCGCCGCACCGGAGCCTCCCGCCGCCATCCGACGCACGGGCAGGCGCCGCCTCAGCCGCGCGGGGCGACGGCGGACGTGTCGAGGGGGGCTCCGGCGGGCTCCCAGAGCGGAATCCCGGTGGGCTCCGCGGCCGGGTCGTGGGGTGATGCGCCGACGGTCGCCGCGGCGGGACCCGCCGACGGTTCCCCGGCTGCCTCCCAGGGCGGCGGTACGGCCGTTTCGGTCCACGCCGCGAGCGCGTCACCGTCGAGGCAGACGATCCCGCAGGTGGCGGCGTACTCCAGGGCGGGCGCGGTGAAGGAGCTGGTCGTCACGACGACGGCCACATCCGCGTCGTGGACGGCGAAGCACGTGCCGCCGAATCGCTGCAGGTCCTGCGAGCCGACCCGGTTGTTCTCGCCGTAGTGCTTGCACTGCACGACGAGGCGCAGGCCGTCCGGGGTCGTGGCGATCACGTCGGCGCCGAGATCCCCGGCGCCGCCCACCACCTCCACCGGGCTGCAGCCGTCCCGTGCGCAGAGCGCGGCGACGGTGTGCTCGAAGCCGTCGGCGTCGACGGCTTCGTGGTCGAGCGCGGTCGCTCCCACGCCGGGCGCCTCCGGAGGCGGGAGCGGATCGGCCTGCGGGTACGCGAGCGGATCGGCCTGCGGGTACGCGAACGGGTCCGCGAGGGAGCGCCGGGATCCCTGTGACAGGCTCCATTTGGCGAGCGCGGTCCCGATCACGATGACCACCACTACGACAACCGGCAGGACCGGGATCCGTGTCCCGTCCCCTCCCACGGCCTTGACGAAGGCGGCCAGTCCGCCCACGCATATCCCGACGAGCCCGACGGCGAGTACGACGTCGCGCCCCACCGCCGCGGCCCGGCTCCGACTCCGGCCCCGGTACCCGCCCTGCCCGTTCCTGGTCCTCCGCTGTTCCATGCCGGAGCCCTCCCCTCGTCGTCCGCCGTACGGCGGCCCGTCGTTCCTCGTGCGGCCGTTGCCCCGGCCCGGGTGTGGGGGGTCAGCGTCTGCGGCCGCGCCCGCGGGCCGCCCAGCCGTGGCCGACGCCCGCGACCTGGAGGGCGAGCAGGGCGAGACCGATCAGCATGAAGTTGGTGGAACTCAGCATGTCGTTCGTGACGATGTTCGCGGCGTTGATGAGGAACGCGATGAAGAAGAGGACGGCGGCGGCGATGCCCAGCATGGTCGGGCCCCTTTCGGTCGATGACCGCCGTGTGCCCGGCAACGGCCCGGACATGAGCGGAAGTTCCGGCCGACTTCATCCGTCGGCGGGGACGCCGAAACCCTGGGCAGGCCCCGGAGCCCGTCCCCGCTCCCCCGCCGGCCGCCTGCCCCGGCAGACTGCACGGCCCGGCCGCCGGGCCGGAAGGCCAGCGCGGTACGGGGGGAGACGTTGTCCAGCTGGACCCAGGGGACCCAGTCGGTGGACTGGGGACCGGAGACCCTGACGCGGCCTGCGTATCGGCTTCGACGCGGGTGGAGTTGATGCCGAGGTCGTTGTTGCGGGGGCCCACCCCTCGGCCCGTCTTCGGCGGTTGGACCGTGATGCTGCTCCAGGCCACGACGGCCACCAATCCGCCCGACGTCGTGGCCGCGGCGGCCGAGGGCGCGGTGGACGAGGGCGCGGTGGACGAGACGAGCGAGCGCGGAAGCGCGGGTGGACCTGGCGAAGCCCGGCGGCGAAGATCTCCGCCGCCCGCCCCCGGGAGATGTTCACCCCCTGAGCGCAGCTCACGACCCGGCTCCTGCGGGCCGCCTCGCCGGCCCATGCCAACTCGTATTCCGGTCGGCCGCGCCGGAGTTCGAGGTCCTTCGAGGACCTCCTGGGGAACACGTGGAGGGGCCCGGGTGCGATGTCGCCACCCGGGCCCCGAAGGAACTGCTACACCATCTGCCGGCCCTAGTACTGCGCCGGCCTGCTGTTTCCGCCGACCCGGCCGAGATGCTGCCGGGAGTGCGGGGATCGCGGTTGCTTGACCGGAGACCACCTCACTATCGATGTCCTGCGGTACCCGGGCTCATACCTCCGCCCGGGCGATCCTGATGGCGCTCGGCTCCTCCGTTCTTCCCTCTGGATCACTCACTCATCAAACGGGTACTGCGAACTGCTCGTACCGCTGGTCCTGCGCACTGCTGATGGCCTGCGAAAGCGCCATTCTCCGGCAGCCAGCCCCGTCGCCCGTCCTGCGTCTGCTCTGGCTTAGAACCCCACTGCCGAACCTCCCGGTGCGCGCGCCCGCAGCCGACGCCTTCACCGAGGTACCACTCCACTCAACTGCACTGCTGGGTACCGAGAACCGCACTTACCTACTGCGGGTACTGCCACTGCACTTAACGCGGTACTGCTCACGGCGGCCCCTGATCACTGCGGGCCACCCGGTCCGGTCGTCAGTCCCGTCGCCGTCCTGCAACCGCTCTGGCTCCGAAACTCCACCACCGCACCGTCCTGCGCACTGCGCTTGCGGGTACGACTGCCCGGCAGTTCATCTCTGCCGGGCCCTTCTCGATCTCGGCTACGAGAGAAACCATAACCACGCCGACGCCCAATGTCTACTCCGGCCGACATAGGTTTTCGCAGCTACGGCAGCGAGGTAGTCACCCTCGAACGAAACAAGGGCGTAGCGGCGCTCTCACCTGCGGGGATACCCCTACGGTCGTGGCGCCACGTCCCGCCGAGCGGCACAGAGCCCCCGTCCGGGCATCACCCGATCGGCCGCACACCCTGACTTCGGCCGACCTCCGCGCGCCCTGGCGGGTCATGGCGTCGGTGCGCCGGTGCGGTGCCGGTCGGGAGTGAGGAGATACGGGAGTGAGGGCGCGGCTGGGTCGCCAGGGGCTGCTCGACCTCCTGGCCGAGGACATCGAGGAAGGCACCGCCTTCCTGCGCGAGAGCGCTCGTACCTCCGGCGGCGGCTTCACGGGGGGGCACGACCGTGCTCGCGACGCGGGGCCTCACCTCGGGCGAGTTCCTGGCCTGGATGGACACGGCCTTCGCGGCCGACGAGAACGCACTCCTCGCGGCGCATCCCGAGCACTACGTGATGGCCCCCGAGGAAGACGGGGCGTTCAACGTGGTGGAGAACATCGGCCCCCATGTCTGCTCCTTCTCCATGGGCGGCCGGGCAACGGACGCGATGGCCTGGGCCGCGGACGCGGACGAACTCCTCCCCAAGTCCGCGTTTCCGCACAAGATGTCCTCGAACCTCTTCCTGGGCGACGGCACGGTCGTCGGGCGGGCGCTGACGCAGTTCGGCGACACCGCCGACGGCTTCCGTGCGAGCCTGACGGTCTACGTGCCGACCTCGCGCCCGGCAGACGTCCTGGAGCACCACCTCCGGCACTACGCCGTCGATTTCAGGAACTGGATCACCGCGGCCGCAGCAGCTCGCCCCTGAACGACTGCGGACGCGGATCCGGGCAATCAAGGGTGATCGCGACCAACTTCATCGGCAGGGGCATGGCATCTCCGGGCCGATCGGTGGACATCGGGTGAGGCGATGGGCAAGGGAGGGAGATCCCGGATCAGGCTGCTCCGACGGTACTCGGGCAGGACGACGCGGTGTGCCGCGTGCTGCAGGCCGCGTCTGCGGGCCGACGGCCCGGGAGCCGCTGGACCAGGCGGACGCGGCCGAGTTTCCGCCGATGTCCGACGCGGGACCCCGTCATGGTCCAGCGGGGGGGTCGGGCAGCCCTCCGTGTCCGGCACCGCTGCGCCCGCCGACGCACCCGGCCCTGAACCGGAGTCGGACGGGCTGCCCACCCCGCCCCCAGTCGATCACGGCGCGGGCATCGCCTTCCAGGCGGTTCCACCGGCAGGAATACTGTCCGTCATACTTCTGCCGGGTCTCTGCAGAGGCCGGGGCACACCAATCGGGGGACGTCAGCCATGGGCACCGGTACGCCGGGCGAGGGGGAGTTCGGCAACCGGTTGCGCGCGTTGCGCACCCGCGCCCGCCTCAGCCAGGACGAGCTGTCCCAGAAGTCCGGAGTCAGCGTCCGCGCATTGGCCGACCTGGAACGGGGGCGTGCCCGGGGACCGCAGCGGCGTACCGTGGAGGCCCTCGCCGGCGCGCTCGGTCTGGATCCGGACGGTGCGGCGGAACTGGAGGCGGTCGCCCGCACCGGCCGCCCCCGGCCCCGGGCGCCCGCCGCGCCGGCCGCCCGCCACCCCCTGGCACTGCCCCGTGACCTCGGGGACTTCACCGCCCGCCGCCCGGCCCTCGACCGACTGACCGCGCTGGCGGAGGGCGCCGACCGGGCCGGTGACGCGGGCGGCACCGTGGACGGCTGCGCACCGGTCGTCGTGGTCTCGGGGCAGCCCGGCCTCGGGAAGACCTCGTTCGCGGTGCACGCCGCGCACCGGCTCGCGCCCCACTACCCCGACGGCCAGTTCGCCCTCGACCTGCACGGCATGGACCCGGAACCGACCGCTCCGGGCGAGGCCCTCGGCCGGCTGCTGCGGGCACTCGGCGTTCCCGGCCGGTCGGTCCCGGCCGGTATCCGGGACCGCTCGGGGCTGCTGCGCTCCGTACTGCGCGAGCGTCGAGTGCTGCTCCTGCTGGACAACGCCGCCGACGAGGCCCAGGTCCAGCCGCTGCTCCCCGGCACCGGCAGCTCGCTCACGCTGGTCACCAGCCGGTCCGCCCTGGCCGGTCTCGAAGCCGTCCACCGGGTCGAGCTCGCCCTGCTGCGCCGGGAGGAGGCCGTGGAGCTGCTGACCCGCATCGTCGGCCCGGACCGGATCCGCCAGGAGGCCCAGGCCGCCCGCGACCTCGCCGACCTGTGCGGTCACCTCCCGCTGGCCGTGCGCATCGCCGGGCAGCGGCTCGCCGTCCGACCGCGCGAACGCCTCGCCCGGCTCGTGGCCCGGCTGGCCGACGAAGGGCGGCGGCTGGACGTCCTGGAGGCGGGCGGGCTGCGCGTACGGGCCGCCTTCTCGCTGTCCTACCGGCAACTGGAGCCCGACGCCCGCACCCTGCTGCGCCGCGCCGGCCTCGCCGCCGGGCCCGACTTCTCCGCCGAGACCGCCGGACTCCTGGCAGGGCTGGCTCCCGACCGGGCGGCCCGGATCGCGGAGGAGCTGGCCGACGCCGGTCTGCTCCAGCCCGACGCCGACGCGGAGCGGTACCGGTTCCACGACCTGCTGCGGCTGTTCGCCGCCGAGCGGGTCACCGCCGAGGACGCCCCCGGAGCGTGCGGCGCCGCCGAGGACCGGGCGGACCGGTGGATGCTGGCCCGGGCCACGGCCGCCGCGCTCCGCTTCGACGTGGACCGTCACGGGGACTCCCCCACCGGCGATCCCGATCCCGCGCGGGCCCCCGCCGGACGCGAGGAGGCGCGCGCGTGGCTGGAGGCCGAGCGGAACCAGTGGCTGGCCGCGCTACGTCGGGCCCACACGGCCGGACACCATCGCCGGGTCCTCGACGCGGCGGAGGCCATGCACTGGTTCTCCGACCTGAACCAGCACTGGGAGCTGTGGGTGGAGGTGTTCCGCAGGGCCGTGGAGTGCGCGCGCACACTCGGCAGCCGCAAGGAGGAGGCCGTCCACCTCAACTATCTGGCGTGGGCCAACAACATCTGCGTCCACGACCACCCCGCGGCTCTGGAGGCCGCCGACGCCGCCCTGGCCGCGGCCCGTGACACCGGTGACGAACTGCAGACGGGCTGGGCACTGGGCTACGGCGCGGGGGCCCTGCACCGGCTCGGCCGGGTGGCGGAGTCGATCGTCCGGATACGCGCGGCCGCGACCTGCCTCGGCGCCCAGGACTCGCCCCAGGCCCGCCTCGGCGAGCTGACCACGCTGAACACCCTCGGCACCTATCTGCGCGAGGCCGGCCACGCCGAGGAGGCCCTGGTCATGCACCGGCGCTGCGAGGCGATCTGCGCGGCGGGGATGCCGGGGCAGCCGTCCGAGCTGCTCTCGGTCTACGGGGCGGCGGCGCGCCACCAGACCGGTAACGACCTTGCCGTACTGGGGCGTTGGCTGGAGGCGGAGGGCCCGCTGCGGCAGTCCCTGGCGCACTTCGAGGCTGTCCGGATGCCCGCCTGGAGCGAGCCGGTGCGCCTCGACCTCGGCGCGGTGCTGCGGCGTCTGGACCGCCACGAGGAGGCGGGCCACGTCCTGCGGGCCGCCCGAGAGGGACTCGTGCGGCTCAACAGCCCCCGGCAGGGCGAGGTGGCGGAGGAGTTGCGCGCCCTGGAAGCACTGGCGGGCGGTCCGTGAGCCGTCGCGCCGGAGTCGCCGCGCCCTCGGTTCGGACGGAGCGCTCCGTGGTTCTGCGAGGATGAGACACATGGACGTGCGGAGCAGGAACCGGGTGAGGGTGTCAGGACGCCCCGGTGGGCCGGTGGTGGTGCTGGCGCACGGTTTCGGATGCGATCAGAACATGTGGCGGCTGGTTGTTCCGGCGCTGGAGCGTGATTTCACCGTCGTCCTCTTCGACCACGTGGGGGCGGGGCGCTCGGACCTGTCGGCGTGGAGTCCGGAGCGCTACTCCAGCCTGGACGGCTACGTCGAGGACGTGCTGGAGGTCTGCCGTGAGGTGGATCTGGGGCCGGTGACGTTCGTGGGGCATTCGGTGAGCGCGATGATGGGGGTGCTGGCCGCCGTAAGACGGCCCGAGTGTTTCGCGGGTCTGGTGCTGCTCGCTCCCTCGCCGTGCTTCGTCGACGACCCTTCAACGGGATACCGGGGCGGATTCAGCGCCGAGGACATCGATGAGCTGCTCCAGTCCCTGGACGCGAACTATCTGGGCTGGTCGGGAGCGATGGCCCCGGTCATCATGGGCAACCCCGAACGGCCGGAGCTCGGTGAGGAGCTGACGGCGAGCTTCTGCGCCACGGACCCGGACATCGCGCGGGTCTTCGCGCGCGTGACGTTCCTGTCCGACAACCGGGCCGATCTGGCCCGGTTGACGGTCCCCACCCTCGTCGCCGAGTGCTCCGACGACGCGATCGCCCCGCCGGAGGTGGGTGCCTTCGTCCACGCCCGGATCGCGGGGAGCCGGCTGGTCACCCTGGACGCCACCGGGCACTGTCCGCAGCTCAGTGCTCCCGAGGAGACCGCCGAGGCGATCATCGCGTTCGTGGGGAACCTCTCATGATGTGCGGCACCGACGACGACCAGGACGGCGAACCCGGCTCCGGCCGGCGCTGCGGTGACGACCTGAGCCGGGGAGCCGACCCGTCGCGGCGCCGCGATGACGACCAGGCCTTCTCCGCCCTGCTGGAGGACAGCGCCGAGGACCTGTACGAGAACGCACCGTGCGGCTATCTGTCGACGCTGCTGGACGGCACGATCGCCAAGGTCAACGCCACGTTGTTGAACTGGCTGGGGTTGCGGCGCGGCGACCTGGTGGGCCGCGGGAAGTTCTCCGAACTCCTCACCGTCGGCGGGCGCATCTACCACGAGACGCACTTCGCCCCGCTGTTGCGCATGCAGGGCGAGATCAACGGCATCGCCCTGGAGATGAAGACCGCCGACGGCGGCCGGCTCCCGGTACTGGTCACCTCGACCGTCAAGACCGGCGGCGACGGGCAGCCGCTGCTGATCCGCACCACGGTCTTCGACGCCCGCGACCGGCGCGCCTACGAGAGCGAGCTGCTGCGCGCGCGCCAGGAGTCCGAGCGTGAACGCGCACGCCTCCAGCAGCTCACCACCACGCTCCAGCAGACTCTGCTGCCGCCCGCCCTGGCGAACGTCCCCGGTCTGAACGTGGCCGCGCACTACCACATCGCTTCGGCCGACGAGGTCGGCGGCGACTTCTACGACCTGTTCCCGCTCGCCGACGGGACGTGGGGGCTGTTCCTGGGCGACGTGTGCGGCAAGGGAGCGGCGGCCGCCGCTGTCACCTCCCTGGCCCGGTACACCTTGCGCGCCGCCGCCGTCTACGACTCCGACCCGGTGGCCGTCCTCACCAACCTCAACACCGTCCTGGGCCACGAGTACAACGGCGACGACCCCCGCTTCTGCACCGTTCTCTTCGGCCTGCTCACCACGGGCGGTGACCAGGACGGCGTCCGGATCACCCTGGCCAGCGGCGGCCACCCCCCGGCCCTGCTCCTGCGCGCGGACGGCAGCGCCGACTACCTCCCCACCCCCGGCGGACAGCTCATCGGCGCCCTGCCGACCGCGCACATCGCCTCCACCACCGTCCGCCTCGACCCGGGTGACACCCTCCTCCTGCACACCGACGGCCTCACCGAAGCCCACACCACCGCCGCGGGCGGGCGCTACGGTGACGAAGCCCTCCTCGACTTCGCCCGCGCCCTGGCCCCCACCACGGCCCAGGACACCGTCAGCGCGATCCGCCAACTCCTCGACACCCTCGGCAGCGGGGTAGACGACGACACCGCCGTCCTGGCCGTCAGCGTGCCCCGCCCCGAGAGTGAAGAGCAGCAGTGAACCAGCTCACGATCCGCACCCGGAAGGCCCCCTGCGGCCTCGTCGTCGAGGTGGCCGGAGACCTCGATCACCACAGCGCGCCCGAGATCCGTACCCTCCTTCCCACCCTGGTCCTGGACGAGGGCCAGCAGCTCCTCCTCGACCTGGGTGGGATCACGTTCTGCGACTCCAGCGGCATCACCGTCCTGCTCGCCGCCCGCAACCACGCCCTCACCCGCGGCGCCACCATCGCCCTGGCCGCCGTACCCGATCGCGTCAGCCGGATCTTCCGCATCGTCGGCCTGGACCAGGTCTTCCCCGTCCACCCCACCAGCCAGGCCGCCGAAGCCGCCTGGGCGCCCCCCGCCGCCTGAACACCCTGGGGCGTGCCGGCCGTGCTCCCGAGGGCGAACACCTGGCGGAGCCGGACAGCGCCGGTGGGACGGCCGTGGGCGTCGGCGCGTCAGCGGGGTCGGCGCGAGGCACCGACCCGTGACCGCGAAGCGCCGAACGGCCCGGCTCAGCCGGAGTGGAGGATCCGGAAGCGGTCGGGTTCCACCGGATCCCGGTCGACGACTTGGATCGGCGCCGACGCCCATTGCCACACGCCGATGCCCGGCGTGCGGGTGAACCGGATCTGCCCGCGGGTGCCTTCGACCGACACCCGCGGCCAGGATTCGGCCGTGCGCACCCGGTCCGCGCCGTGCGAACGCAGCACGTCGGCGAGAACCGTGACCGCGTCGTAGCCCTCGAAGGCGACGAAGGAGGGCGCTGCGGCCAGCCGCTCGCGCAGGGCCGTCGCGACGCGTGCGCCGAGGGGCGTGGGCCGCTCCGGCAGGTAGCGCAAGAACGGCACCGCGGCGCCGTCGTCGCCCAGCGCCGTCGCCCATTCGGCGAACTCCGGTTGTCCGGCCGGAGCGCCGATCACGATCTCGGCGAGGCGCTGGTCGCGGCGGACGGCCTTGACGATCGTAACCGCCGGATCCGGGTGACCGACGAGGAGGAGGAGGGCTGTCGCGCGATGGTCGACAGTTGCGTCGCACAGCGCCGCGGGGGCCGCCTCGCGCGTGTCGAGTTCGATGACGGTGCCGCCGCGCGGAGCGAGGTGGTCCCGCAGGATACGGACCCCGGACGCCCAGTAGACACTCGGCTGGACGGCTACGGCGATGCGGCTGTGGCCCGCGCCGAGGAGGTAGTCCGCGTAGACCTGCCAGCCGCGGGACTGCGCCGGAGCGAGGCGCGCGACCCAGTCCGTCGGCTGGTCGGTGAGCGCGTCGAGGACCGCTGACGAGCAGAGGAACGGCAGGCCGAGGGCGTCGGCCCGCGCCGCGGCGGCGCGAGCGACGACGCTGTGGTACTCCCCCACCAGGGCAGCCACGCCCAGGCGAGCCAATTCGTCCACGGCCGCCGCGGCCCTCTGTGGATCGGCGGCGGTGTCGCGGACCACCAGCTCGAGCGGCCTTCCGGCGATCCCACCGGCGTCATTGACTTCGCGAACGGCCAGTTCGATACCGGCGAGCAGGTGCCGGCCCGCTTCGACCCAGCCGGGCCGGGTCAGCGGAACGAGAGCGCCGATCGGCACGGACGAGCCGTCGGCGCGCCCCGCTCCCGTGGGCGGCGGCGTAGTCATGCGAGGTATCTCCTTCGTCCGGTCATGTGCTCATTCGGTCACGGTGTCACCGTGCCGGTGGACCACTCTCCACTCGCCGCCCTCCCGGCGGTACACCTGCGTGGCCCGCAGCGTGTAGGTGCGCGGCTGTCCGTCGACGGACACCGAGGTGTGCTCGAAGCCGACGGTATAGGCCAGGTCACCCACGACGTCGTACGTCCGCAGTTCGAACGCGTACGACGTGCAGTCCGAGAAGCTCCGGGCGAGAGCGCTGAAGAGCTCGTCGATCTCCAGCTGCCCGCTGGCGTTGCGCCAGGCCCCCAGGACGCTGACCGGCTCGTTCCGCGACCAAAGGGCTCGGCGGGGGGCCGCGTTGCCGTTGTGCAGTGCGAGCTCCGCCTCGTACAGAGCGGTCCTGACCCATGCCAGGAAATCGTCATGATCACTCATGCCGCCATGATGCACCGGGCGGTCCGTCCTGCGTGGTCCAGGCTCGCGGTGAGGACGGCCGCGGACAGCCGGACGCGGGAGCGGTTGGGACGCCGGGGAGCGCTGCCACGGCTCGGTCCGCGGTCCGCGCCGTGCGCTGGGGCAGGGGGCGGGGGTGGGGCGGGCGTGGGGCGGGCGTGGTCAGGTCAGGAAGCGCTCGATGGCCTCGCGGGCGCGGGCGTTCGATGCCGCGGCGGCGGCCAGGGACCGGGCCAGGGTGTCGATCCACTCGTCAAGGCCCACCTGGCGCCGCGAGAGCACGATGCCCCGGACCTCGTGGCAGATCTCCCCGACCACCCGGCCCCGGTCCATCCGCAGCGAGAGCCGCTGCTCTCCCAGCGCGACGTCCAGCTCGGCGACCGCACCCTCGCGCCCGGCCAGCCGTTCCTTGAGGGAGCGGCCGCGCCGGATCCGTACGGCGCCGGGCGGCAGCGCGTCCGACAGCTTCGCCGACAGCACCTTCGCGTAGAGGGTCAGGTCGGCGCTGTCCTGGCGCAGCGCCGCGGCCAGCATGTTCACTTCCGCGTCAGTCATCGAGGCCCAGCACCATGGTCGGCCGTTCGATGACGTGGTCGTCGCGCAGCGGGCGTACCGCTGTCCCGATGGCGAAGAACTCGGTGGTGTGCGCCCCCCAGCTGTGCGAGTGCTGCCGCAGCTGGACCGCCACGATCCCCTCGGCCTCCAGGGCCTTCCCCTCCGCCTGCATACGGCTCATCGCCAGTTCGCGTGCTTCGTAGAGCGCCTGGGTGAAGGGCTCGATCTCGACGTTGCGGCCGGTGGTGCTCAGCGCCTGGCCGAGTCGCTGGTGCGCCACGTGGTAGACACACGACCCCATGACCATGTCCAGCGGCGCGTACCCGGCCCGGATCAGGGTCCAGAAGTCCTGGCCGGACAGGTCCGAGGTGAACGGCTTGCCCTTGTTGTTGCGCCAGGTTCCGCCCGGTCCCGGGTCCGCTCCGTCCGCCTTCACCGCCGTGCCGACGGCGATGAACTCGGCGATGTCCGAGCCGAACTCCTTGAACTCGATGTCCAGCCGGACGCCGACGATCCCGTCCGCCCCCAGGGCGCCGGCCTCGGCCTCCATGCGGCTCATCGCCAGTTCGCGCGCTTCGTACATGGCCTGTGACAGCTTGGTCAGCTCCTGGTTCTTCGACCACCGGCCGAGCTGGATGCCGACGTGGTAGACCGAGGAGCCGAGGACCAGGCCGAGCGGACGGAAGCCCGCCTCGCGCACCAGCAGGAACTCGTTCACCGTCAGGTCCGAGGTGAAGAACTGGCCCTTCTCCCCCGGCTGGAGCTGCGCGAGGCGCCGCATCGCGTCCTCGGGCACGCCCTCCGCCGCCAGGCCCGCGGCTCCCCCGGCCAGTTCCTGCCCCGTTCGCTCGGTCATGTCAGTGCTCGCGCTCCAGTCTCATGATGGTCAGGGGTTCGGGCCCGACGGGCCGCTCGGAGCGGCGGAACCGGGTGATGGAGGTGCCGACGAAGACCGCCTCGGCGGTCATGTCGCGTTCGTAGCCGGAGGTGGGGCACTCGCTCTCATTCACCGTCAGCTCCACCTCGTCCACCACCACCCCGTCCCCGCCGTACTTCGCCGCGTCGAGGGCCAGCTGTCTGCGGGCATCCCGGCGGACGTGGCTGATCAGCTGGGTGTAGCCGTCGACTTCCTGGTTCTCGGCGGTCCAGCGGGTCCGGCGGGAGGTGCGCCAGTCGTCGTGTCGGATCGCGAGGGCGATGCCGATGGCGAGTCCGGTGGGAACCCATCCGGTGTGCACGAGCTTGGCGAAGTCCTGGCCGCTCAGGTGTGAGGTGAAGGGATCGTGCGGCCGGATGCGCGAGCGGGCCCGGACCGCGGTCCCTCGAACGGTGAACTCCATACCCCCCGCGGGGAATTCGCCGATCCACAGGTCGACCGCGACGATCCCGTCACCGCCGAGCGCCCGGCATTCGGCCACCGCGCGGGACAGTGCGAGCCTGCGCGCCGCGTACATCGTCGCCGCCAACTGCGACAGGGACGGCGCCCACCGCGAGGACGGCGCACGCGTGCCGTCCGTGACCGACCACGCGCCCGGACAGCCCCAGAGGCCGGTGTACCCGATGTTGAACACCGCCGTGCCGAGTACCTGCCCCACCGGCTCGAAGCCGACGCCCTTGATCGCGGCGAACTCGTCCGACGACAGCGTCGAGTCCCAGGGGCGCTCGCCCCGGAGCCTTGCCGACGCGCCGGCGGCGGCCCCGGCCCCCGGCAGGCCGGCGTCTGGTCGGTGTGTCATCGACTCCTGCGCCCCTCGCCTCTCGACTCGCCGCGCGGACAGCGGATCGCGTCGCTCTTCGAGAGCCTATGTCATCGGTTGGGCCACCCGGACGGCGACGGCGGCCTTTAACCGCCCTGCCCGTACCGGCTGTTGTGTACGAGGACCCAGCCCGGCCGGACCGCGGGCGGCCCACCAGCCAGACGGTACGTCGACGGGACAGCCCTTAGGCTGCGTGTCATGAGCCGCAGTCCCGCGACGCGCCCCGGGGGGCGCAGTGCCCGCGTCCAGCAGTCCGTGCACGAAGCCGTGCGCGCCCTCGTGGCGGAGCGCGGGCGCGAGGGGCTGACCCTGCCGGCGATCGCCGCGCGGGCCGGGGTCACCCCCTCCACGGTGTACCGGCGCTGGGGCGACCTGCAGGAGCTGCTGGCGGACGTGGCGGTCGAGCGGCTGCGGCCCGAGGGCCCGCCGCCGGACCTCGGTTCCCTGCGGGCCGACCTCGACGCCTGGGCGGAGCAGTTCGTGGACGAGATGTCGGCCCCGGCCGGACGCGGCTTCGTCCGGGACGCGCTCGGCGCCCCGGAGGGGCGTGAGGCGAGCCGGTGTTCCGCGTACGCCGCCGAGCAGCTCGCCGTGACCCTCGCCCGGGGTGCTGAGCGCGGGGAGGCGGCGCCCGGCTTGGAGGAGGTGCTCGACCGGGTGGTGGCGCCGGTGATGTATCGCGTCCTGTTCCGTCCGGGCCCGCTGACCGCCGCCTACGCGCACGCCCTCGTGACCACTGTGTGCCCGGCGCCCATCGGACTCGCGTTCCCCGAGGGGGCGCCCCGCCCGGCTACGGAGCACTGACACAGCACCGACGCAGCGCTAAAGCTAAGAAGTTGCTTTTTGCGGGAGGGTTTGATGGTGTACCTGGCACAAGGGAAACCCCTCCCCTGACCTAGGAGCAACTCCCTTGTCCCACTGACAGATCGGCGACATCGCCGTCCACCGCATCGACGAGATCACGCTCCCCGCCGACACCGGCCGCTGGCTGCTGCCGGACGCCACACCCGAGACCGTCGGCGGCTTCGACTGGCTCAAGCCCTCCTTCGCCGGTCCCGACAACGAACTGCGCCTGGCCGTGCACACCTTCGCGGTGGAGGTCGCGGGGCTGCGCGTCCTCGTGGACACCGGCATCGGCAACGGCAAGACCCGCGCCAACGCCGCCTGGCACCAGCTCGACACGGACTACCTGGCCCGGCTGGCCGCCGCCGGTTTCGCGCCCGAGGACGTCGACTACGTGATCCTCACCCACCTGCACGCCGACCACGTGGGCTGGAACACCCGCCGCGACGCCGACGGCACCTGGCGGCCCACCTTCCCCCGTGCCCGCTACGTGACGGCCCGTGCGGAGGACGCGTACTGGTCCGGGGTGGAGCTGGAAGAGAGCCGTCGCCAGATGTTCGCCGACTCGGTGGAACCGGTCCGCGCCCACGGCCAGCTCGATCCGGTGGACGTGGCGCCGGAGGGGACCGAGCTCCTGCCCGGCCTCATGCTCGTACCCACCCCCGGGCACACGCCCGGGCAGGTCGCCGTCGTACTGAGCAGCGGTGGCGGCCGGGCCGTGATCACCGGCGACTGCGTCCACCATCCGGTCCAGCTCGCCGACCCCGCCCTGTGCAGCTGCGTGGACACCGATCCGGCCGCCGCCGTCGCCACGAGGACCCGGCTCCTGAACGGCATCGCCGGTACGGACACCCTGCTGCTCGGCACCCACTTCCCGGCCCCGACCGCCGGACTCGTACGACGCGAGGGCAGCGGGTTCCGCCTCGACCCCGCGCCCGTACGCGCCTGACGGCGGCCGACGACTCGGACGACGCTCCCGGCCGGGCCGGGCCCGGGTTCAGTGGTCCTGGACCGCCCGGCGGTATTCGGCGTTGATGCGCTGGGCCTCTTCGAGCTGGTCTTCGAGGATGACGATGCGGCAGGCCGCCTCGACGGGAGTGCCCTGGTCGACGAGTTCCCGGGCGCGGGCGGCGATGCGCAGTTGGTAGCGGGAGTAGCGGCGGTGCCCGCCCGCGGAGCGCAGCGGGGTGATCAGGCGGGCCTCGCCGATGGCGCGCAGGAAGCCCTGGGTGGTACCGAGCATCTCGGCGGCCCGGCCCATGGTGTAGGCCGGGTAGTCGTCGTCGTCAAGACGGCTCTTGGAGTCACCCGCTGTCATGTGCACCTCTCTACGCGCGGAGGGGCCCTGGTGCCGTACGGCACCAGGGCCCCGAAGGAACTGCTACACCATCCGCCGACCCTCATGCCTCGTCGGCCTTCTGTTTCCGCGGACCCGGCGGACGTGCTGCCGGGGGCGCGGGGATCGCGGTTGCTTGACCGGAGACCACCTCACTATCGATGTCCTGCGGTACCCGGGCTCAGACCTCCGCCCGGGCGATCCTGATGGCGCTCGGCTCCTCCGTTCTTCCCTCTGAATCAACCATTGGCACTGCACTTGCTTACGGGTACGACTGTCCGGCAGTTCATCTCTGCCGGACTTCTCGATCTCAGCTACAAGAGAAACCATAACCACGCCGACGCCCAATGTCTACTCCGGCCGACATAGATTTTCGCGTGTTGGCCGGGTAGGGCACCGGTCCGGCCGCCCGGAGGCCAGGGCTCCCGTCAGCGGGGCGCTGACATCGCCCAGCGGATGGTGCCCGTCAGGGCCCGGCCGGAGAGGCGGACGCACTGTTCCGGGAGGCGTGGCGCGCGCCGCAGGCCCAGCTCCGCGCGGGCCCAGGACGGGAGCAGGGAGACCGCGTTCGAGGCGAGGACGGCGTACGGACCCCGGGCGGCCAGGGGCAGGGGCGGCCGACGCAGGATGAAGCGGGCCGCCTCCCGGGCTTCGGCGGTGGCCCGCAGCTCGGGGCGGTAGGACGCGAGGCGGGCCGCGAGTTCGGCCCGGTTCAGCGGCGGGTCGATCGCGCCGAGGGCGCGGGCCACCCGGGCGGTGTCCTCGATGTACGCGTCGCAGCCCTGGGCGTCCAGGGGGCGGGCGCCGAACCGCTGGTGGGCCCGCAGGAAACTGTCGACCTCCGCGACGTGGACCCAGCCCACCAGACGGGGATCCGCGGCGTGGTAGGCCTCGCCCGCGGCGGTGGTGCCCCGGACCCGCTCGTGCACGGCCCGTACGCGGTCCACGGCGCGCTGCGCGTCCTCGGCGGCGCCGTACGTCGTGACCGCGAGGAAGGTGCTGGTCCGTTGCAGCCGTCCCCAGGGGTCCCCGCGATAGCCGGAGTGCGCAGCGACGGCGGCCATGGCGAGCGGGTGCAGGGACTGCAGGAGCAGGGCGGTCAGGCCGCCGATGAACATGGAGGCGTCCGCGTGCACGGTGCGGACCGGCCGCTCGGGGCCGAACCAGCGCGGGCCGGGCGCGCCGTGGATGCGGGCACGGTTCGCCGGGCCCGCCGGTCCGGCGACGCGGGTGAACAGCCCGGCCCCGATCCGTTCGCGCAGGCCACGGCCGTGACCCTGCGGTACGGGCGTGCTCATGCCTCCATTGTGCCGCGCCCCGCGGGAACGGGGCGCTTCACCGGCGCGGGGAGCGCATCCGGGGGGAGCGCAGCCGCTGGGCGCGTAGGGCCGCGCGCGCCGCGTTGGCTCCGGGTGCGCCGTGCACGCCCCCGCCCGGGTGTGCGGTCGCCGAGGCGAGGTAGAGGCCGCGTACGGGGGTACCGGGGCGGCCGCTGCCCGGGACGGGGCGGAACATCAGCTGCTGGTGGAGGCTGGTGGTGCCCTGGTTGACCGCGCCTCCCACCAGGGCGGGGTTCAGGCGTTGCAGGTCGGGTGGCGCGAGGACGCGACGGGCCCCGATCGCGGCACCGAAACCGGGGGCGAAGCGCTCGATCTGCGCCTCGACGCGCGCGGCGACGGCGTCCTTCTCCCGTTCGTCCCACCGTCCGGTGATGGCGTCGCGGCCGTCCGCGCCCGCGTCCCCCATGATCTTCTGCGGTACGTGGGTGTAGGCCCAGGCGGATTCGGTTCCCGCGGGCGACCGGCTGGGGTCGGTGGTGGTCATCTGGCCGAGCACGAGGAAGGGGACCCGGGGTACCTGGCTCATGGCGAGCTGCCCGGCGAACAGGGTCAGCTCGTCCACCCCGTCGGCGAGGTGTACGGTTCCGGCACGGCGGGCCTCCTCGGCCCGCCAGGGGATGGGCCGGGACAGGGCCCAGTCCACCTTGACGGTGGCGTAGTCCCACTGGAAGCGGCGCAGGTCGGCGCACAGCCGCGGCGGGAGGTGTTCCTCGCCCACCAGACGCTCGTACAGCAGGGGGGCGGGTAGGTCGGCCAGTACGGCCCGCGCCGCCGGGATCTCCGTACCGTCCTCGGTGCGCACCGCGACGGCGCGGCCGCCGCGCACCACGATCCGGACCGCGGCGCGTCCGCACACCAGGGTGCCGCCCCGCGCTTCGAGGCGGCGGACGAGCGCCGCGGTGAGTTCACCCGCGCCGCCGACGGGGACGGGGAAGCCGTACGCCTGCCCGAGCATGCACATCAGCCAGCCGAAGCCGCCACCGAGGGCCGATTCGGGGCCGAGGTCGGCGTGCAGCGCGTTGCCCGCGATCAGCATCCGCGCGCCCTCCCCGGCGAACTCCTCCTCGCCGAACCGGCGCGCGGGCAGCAGCATCGAGCGCGCCACGCGCAGTCCCTCGGCCGCCCGTAGCCGCGCCGCGAGCCGCAGGCCCGAGCGGACGGGTGGGAAGGGGGTGAAGAAGCACCCGAGCACGTCGTCGCCGATACGCCGCCAGAGGGCGTAGAGACGTTCCCAGGACTCCCCGTCGCCGGGTGCGAACCGCTCGACCGAGGCCGCGGTGTCCTCGACGTCGCCGCACAGGACGCAGCAGCGCCCGTCCAGGAAGGGGTGGGCGACGACGGCCGGGGCCCGGGTCCAGCGCAGGCCCTCGTCCTCCAGCCGCAGCGCCCGGAGCACGGGCGAGGCGGCGGCCAGCGGGTAGAAGGCGCTGAACAGGTCGTGCACGTAGGCCGGATCGAGGCCGCGGTCGCTGCGGACCCCGCCGCCGGGCTCGGGCGACGCTTCCAGGACGACGACCCGCCACCCGGCGTCGGCGAGGACGTTGGCCGCCACCAGACCGTTCGGCCCCGCCCCGATGACGACCGCGTCAGGCGTCCCCACGGGGCCTCGGTCCCATCGATTCGACGACGCGCCGCAGGCGGCGCAGCAGGCCGCGGTGACGGAGCCCGACGAGGGCGTCGATCGCCGCGTTGTGCGGGAGGCCCTGCTTCCCGCGCAGCGGATGTTCGTCGATGATCACCAGGGTGTCGTCCCCCCACGGGCGCATCTCCAGGGCGATCCGCGCGCTGCCGCCCTTGCCCGCCATGGCTTCCAGTTCCAGCCGGTGGGGCGGCTCGTGGACGCGTACGACGGTCCTGCCCTCGTACGACCAGGGGCCCAGCTTCACCTCGTAGCCGAGGGTGGATCCCACCAGTGGCCAGCGTCCTTGCTGCTCCCAGGAGGAGCGGGTTCCGACGACCCAGGAGGAATAACGGCTGCCGTCGCTCAGGACGTCCCACACCCAGGAGCAGGGGCGGTGGATGAGCTGGTGCTGCACTGCCATGGCGTCCTCCCTCATCCGTGTGCGGCGCATTTCAGCGCGTGGTGCGTCGTGTGAGGTGTGTGGTGCACCCGGCGCCTACCCCTGGGGCGGGGGCTCACACCGCTCGCTCCGCATGGCCCTTTCACGCCCGGATGGTGGGGCGGCGCCCGCCCCGGGCGCACGGGGCGGGCAGGCTCCGGAAGAGAGGGCCCAGGTCGACGACGGCTCACGGCCCCCGACGGCGGAAGCTGACGCCGTCGCGCCCCCGCCGCCTCGCCCCACCTGCAACCGGGACCCCGCCCCACGCGTCGCCTCACACATGGAACGCGAATGGTTCTTCTCCCTGATCCCCCTGACAATCGGCACGGCCTTCCTCGGCTTCGGCGTCCACGGCCTCCGGCGCGCCGACGCGCTCCGCCGTACGGGCGTCACCGCCAGGGCCCGGATCGTCCGCCACGAGGTCAGGCGGAGCGACGAAGGCGCCGTCTTCCACCACCCGGTCGCGGCCTGGACGGCCCGGGACGGGAGCTCGTACGCGTACGCGTCCAGGTTCGGCCGCGCAGCCGTAGGACGCGTCTTCGGCGTGGGGGCGTACGTCACGGTCCGCTACGACCCGCGGACCCCGCAGCGCTTCGTGATCGAGGGCTGGGACACGAAGACGGTCGACCTGCTATTCACCGTGCTGGGGACGCTGTTCACCGGGGGCACGGTGGCCGTGCTGCTCGTCCGGCTGCTCACCCTCTGACCGCGCCCCTGCACGCCACCCGCCGCCGCCACTCCCAGCCTTCGTCCGGTCAGGCGCCTCGGGGCGCGGGCCCGGCGAGCTTCACCGTGGAGGGCGCCCCGCGGGTCCACGCTCGGACCACGTCCAGTACGGCTTCGTGGGAAGGCAGCGCATGCCCGGTAATCGACCCGGTCCCGGTCGTACGGGAGCGGGGTGACGGCCCGCTGGATCCGGGACGACTACCGCGCCTACCTCGTCGCGGTGCCCGCCGGGTGCCTGGTGGGGCTGGTCGGCGGGGCGTTCCGGTGGTGCCTGGAGCGGGCCGACATGCTGCGCGGCCAGTTGCTGGAGTCCGCCGCCGGGCTGGGCGGTCCGGGGTGGCTGATCCCGATGGCGCTCGCGTCGGTGGGCGCGGCGGTGGCGTGCGCGATCGCGCGGCGCGTTCCGCACGCGGCGGGCAGCGGAATCCAGCACGTGGAAGCCGTGTGGCGGGAGGAGACCGGACCCGGACCCCGTGATCCGCGGCTGCTGCCGACCAAGTTCTTCGGCGGTCTCGTCGCCATCGGTTCGGGCCTGGTGCTCGGACGGGAGGGCCCGATCGTGCACATGGGGGCCTCGATCGGGGCCGAGGCGGGACGGCGTACCCGGCTGAACGCCGAGGACGCCCGGCTGCTGCACACCGCGCTCAGCGGCGCGGGCCTCGCCGCGGCGTTCACCGCCCCGCTCGGTGGGCTGCTGTTCGTCTGCGAGGAGGTGACCCGCACCGTCCGGCCCCGCCTGGTGCTGCTCACTCTCCTCGGCACGACCTCGGCGGTCGTGTGCTGCCGGTTCCTGGTGGGTGACGCGCCGGTCTTCCCGGTCTCCGGCGTTCCCGTCCCGCCCGTGTGGATGCTGTTCGTGTTCCTGCTGGTCGGCGCGGCGGCCGGGGCGCTGGGAGCGGCGTACAGCACGCTCGTCGTCGGGATGCTGGCCGTGGGCGACCGCCTCACGCGGGTGCCGCTGGTGGTCCGGGCGGCCGTGATCGGGGCGGCCGTCGGTCTGCTGATGGCGTACGACCCGGTGCTGGCCGGGGGCGGCGACCCGTTGACCCAGCGGCTACTGACGGGCGGGAGCCCCGCGGTGGCTACGCTGGCGGCCTATCTCGCCGTCCGGTTCGTCGCGGGGCCGCTCAGCTACGCGGCCGCGACCCCCGGCGGGCTGTTCGCCCCGCTCCTCGTCCCGCTGCTGCTCGCCTGTTTCGCCGCGGCCCTGGCCGCTGACCACCTGGAGAGCGAGCCCATCTACGACAGCCTGCGGCGGCGCATGCCGGAACGCCCCTGATCCGGCTCGCCGGGACGAGACCGGTCAGGACGGCGGCCGCGAGAACGGCGGTCCTGGTCCTCTTCATTCGCACGTGCTCCTCAACTACGGCACTACGACGCGCAGGCGGACCTGCTCGTGGCCACGAGCCTGCCGTCCGTCGCTGACGTTCGGCTGACGATCCGCTGTCGCCGACGCTTCTCCTCGGCCGGCTCGGACCCGTGCAGGGCGCTGACGGCGGCCAGTTGACGGGGCGTCAGCACAGCCAAGATCGATTGTCAGTGGTGGGTGAGAAGGTAGGAACATCAGTCGGAGAGCAGCGCTCAGCAGGGCGCAACAGGGGGAGCATCCATGTCCGGAACCCAGAACTACATCAACCACGTCGCTCTTGTGCTGGACGCCAGTACGTCCATGTCGCACCTGAACGGCAAGGTCGTCGAGGTCGCCGACCAGCAGATCGCGTATCTGGCCCGTCGGTCGAAGGAACTGGACCAGGAGACCCGCGTCACGGTGTACGTCTTCGCGGACCAGGTGCAGTGCGTCATCTACGACAAGGACGTGCTGCGGATGCCGTCCTTGAAGGAGCTGTACCGGGTCGGTGGAATGACCGCTCTGCTGGCGGCCACACTGAAGTCGCAGCGGGAGCTGGCCCAGACGGCCCAGCTGTACGGCGACCACAGCTTCCTGACGTTCGTGCTGACCGACGGCCAGGAGAACGCGAGCCACCGCTGCCAGGACGCCCCCTCCCGGAACCCGCAGGAACTGGTGCGGGGCGTGGCCGAGATGATCGAGACGCAGCAGGACAACTGGACCCTGGCCGTGCTGGTGCCGGACCAGATGGGCAAGCACGAGGCCATGCGGTGCGGTTTCCCGAAGGACAACATCGCCGTCTGGGACGCCACGAGCACACAGGGCCTGGAGGAGGCCGGGCAGGTCATCCAGGAGGCGACCGAGAAGTTCATGGTGGGCCGCTCCAAGGGCATCCGGGGATCGCGGGCGGTGTTCTCCACGGGCGCCGAGGCCGTCAACAAGGACACCATCGAGGCAGCCGGCCTCGCCCCGGCGGACACGTCGGAGTACCAGCTGATTCCGGTGGCCCGCGAAGCGGCGATCCGGGACTGGGTGGTGGAATCCGGGCACGCGTACCGCACCGGTTGCGCGTTCTACCAGCTGAGCAAGCCGGAGAAGATCCAGGCGCGGAAGAAGATCGCGGTGCTGGAGAAGAAGACGGACCGGGTGTACACGGGGCCGCGGGCCCGGGCCCTGCTCGGCCTGCCGGACACGGAGGTCCGCGTCACGTCCGACCACAACGACGACTTCACGATCTTCGTGCAGAGCACCAGCGTGAACCGCAAGCTCGTACCGAACACGCGGCTCCTGCTGATGGTCTGACGGATCCCCGACAGCGCCTTTGCCGGTACGACGGACCGGACGGCGCCACGGACTGAACGCGGCCCGGACCGGCCGGTACACGGACCGGCCGATACACGGACCGAACGGCACCACGGACCGACCCCGCACCCGAGACCGCTCCCCGGAGCCGCGAGGCACGCGCGGCTCCGAGACGCCACGTCGCAGCGGGCCGAGGTCCGCCACTGCCTCACTGGCAGGGGTTGAGACTTCCGTTGTCGAGCTTGAGGTTGCTCGCCAACAGCCAGCCGGTCCGCTGGGTGCCCTTGATCCGGCCGTAGACCCACTCGTTGTTGTAGGTGTTGACGGTGTGGCACCACGCGTAGAACCCCGTGCCCGAGGGCACGGAGATGATACCGGCGCACTCGGCTGCGGGCCGCACCCGCAGGGTGTGGGTGCCGTTGAGCGTCCCGTAGGCACTGGAGTTGTTCCCGACGGGCTTGGCGTCGCAGGGCTCACCACCGCCCGCGTAGGCGGTCCCGCCCATCGGCACCACCACGACCGCCAATGCCTACCGCGCACGCCGTCGTGAATCCCGCCACCACACTTGTGATCCGCATCCGCACTCCTCCGCAGAGCCGCCTGTACCTCCCCCCGGGACGCCGCGCCCCCACCACCGGTTCCGCACGACGGCCACTGATGAGAGCCGGCCGCGGTTCTCGCCGGAGTTGCCGCCATGTGCCGCTCTGGCGCAGGCGGATCGACGAGGAGTCACGACACCAGCGGGGCACGGTCAGCGGGAGAGCCGAGCGGCTTTCAGGAACGGGACGAGCGCGTCGATGAAGGGCTCGTTCCGGTCACCGACCACCGTGTGCCCGGCGTCGGCCACATCGACGTACCGCGCGTTGGGCACCCTGTCGCAGAACTCCTCGGCGACGTCCTCGCGCACCACGTCACTGATCCCGCCGCGCACGAGCAGGATCGGTACGCCGGCGCTGCGAGCGGCGTCGAGGAGACGCTCCGCCATGCCGGGCGGGTCCATCCGGCCCTCGAAGCTGTCCAGGAGACGCGGGTCCCAGTGCCAGACCCAACGCTCGCCGCGGCGCCGCAGGTTGTTCCGCAGCCGCTCCGGGTCGTACGGTCGCGTGCGGTGCGGTTGGTGGGCGGCCACCGCCGCGGCGGCTTCCTCGATGCAGGCGAACCCGTCCGGCCGACCGCGCATGAACGCGACGATCCGGCGGGCCCCCCGGGGATCCGGCCGGTGGGCGACATCGACGAGCACCAGAGCGCCGATCGCCGCCCGGGGTGCCTCCCCGGCGGCGAGCAGCGAACTCAGGCCCCCGAGCGAGGCCCCCACGAGCACTGGCCGGCCGCCGACTTCGGCGACGAGCGCCCGTACGTCCTCGGCGAACAGGCCGAGGTCGTAGTCGCCATCGGCCGACCATTCGCTCGCGCCGTGCCCGCGCAGGTCCACCGCGACGACCCGCCACCCCAGCGCGGCCAGCCGGGGGCCGGACCGGTCCCAGGCGTGACGTGTCTGGCCACCGCCGTGCAACAGGACGAGGGGCGGCGACGATGCCTCGCCCCATTCGTCTGCCGCGAGCAGGATCCCGCCGCCGCCCACGAAGCTCCGGGTTCGCGGTGCCGCACCGGCCGTCATACCGGGTCCCGGGTCCGCAGTGGCGCCAGGAGTCGGTCACGGCAGAGGTCCGCGGCCCCGGCGGCGAGCGCGACGTCCAGTGCGAACAGGGCCCGCGCGAGGAAGCGGTCGTCGTCCGTCAGCGCGGCGACCCACTGGTGCAGTGCGCCCACGCACGAGGTGCCGACCACGGCGGCCAACGCGTCGGTGTCGACGTCGGCGCGCAGGATGCCCTGCGCCTGCGCCTCGGCCATCGCCCGGCGGAGCTGGGTGAGTGGACTGCGCGCGAGTACGAGGCCGCTCTCCTCCCATTCACGCACCATGCGGCGCGATACGACCGGGTCGCCCACGAACAGGCCCACGGTCGCCCGGACGACCTCGCGCGGGTCACCGGCTCCCACCGCCGTCAGGCGGTGTTCGAGTTCGTCCATGAACCCGGCGGCGAGCGCTTCCCAGATCTTCTCGCGCGGTCCGATCAAGTTGTACACAGTGGCCGGGGCGACCTCCGCCCGCTCGGCGATCCGCTCGGTGCTGATCACCGACTCCGGGCTGTCCCGCAGGAGTTCGCGTGTCGCGTCGAGGATCCTGATGCGCCGCTGCGCCTTGTGCCGCTCACGCAGCCCCTCTTCGGTGCTCTGCATACGCGTACACCCTTCATAGATTTCTATAGTGCCTTCTAAATTTAGAGGTGTCTCCACAAAGAGGCAAGAGCCACGAGGGCGGCGGACCGGGGGGGGGACCGACCGCGCCGCGAGTCCCCTATCGTGGGTCCGGACGACGTGAGCTGGAGTGCAGGGGGATCCGCGTGGCCACATCCCGAGCCCTCGGGGCTCCCGAGGCTGGGGAGAAAGCCGCTCGGTCCGGCCCCCGGCGCACGCTGAACAGCCTGTTGTGGGCCGTGCTCATACCGCTGGCGGCCACCGCGGCCGGCTTCCTCGCCCAGTACCCCTACGGCATGCTGTGGGCCGGGGTGGTCCTCGCGCTCGGCGCGGCGGCCGCCGCGGCGATCGTGGCGGGCGGCATCTGGAACCGGGCGGGCGCCGCGACCATCGCGTCCGTCGCCGCCCTGGCGCTCGCGCTCTTCGCCGGGCCCACCCTGTACGAGCTGTACGTGAAGCAGTTCGGCGAGCGGGTCGACGCCCTGGTCGCCGACACCGGGAAGCGCGTGAACGCCAAGGGGACGGAGCTGGCCGTCTGCCGCCTCGTGGATACCTCGGGCAGGGTCCAGGACGTGTCCGAACAACAGAACTGCCACGGCCAGTTCACGCCGCAGCAGCACGTCGTCCTCTTCTCGGACCCGCTCGGCGGCCTCGATCCCTGGGTGGAGGCCACGGCAGACCCGGCTCTTGACGGTGTCGGATCGGGGATCACCGGCGCCCTGTTCGGGCTGACAGGCGCGGCCTTGTTCTCCGCCGGCCAGCGCCGACGCTCCGACCAGGAGGTGGCGGTGGCGCTGCGCCGCAGGTACGGAGCTCCGCGCCGATCGGGTGAGTGACGTCCCACTCGCAGGCGGTCCCGCCGGTGCCGGACGCCGCTCCTCAACGGGCAGACATCGCCCGACGCGGCACTAGGCTTTCGATCATGCACAAGAAGATCATCGGCATAGCGGGAGTCGTGAGCGCGGGCCTGCTGGCCACAGGGTGTGGGGGCGCCGGCTCGAAGGGCGCCGCGCCGCGGCCGTCCATCAGTCAGCTGCCGAACAGGCTGGATCGGCCGGGCCCCCGCCCGGAGGGTGAACTGCGGCCGTCTCCGGCCGCTGACGCGCCGTTCGCGGCGAACCTGGAGTACGAGCTCCGCAAGAAGACCCTCTCCCTGGCCAACGCCACCGGTGAGGTGACTGCCGAGTGCCCGAAGGACGTGGGCTCGAAGAAGGGCTCCACGGCCCTCTGCACCTCCCACTACAAGGGTGCGGAGGTGCAGTGGGACGTCGCCATCGGCGACACGTCGGTCTGGTCGGACAACTACGTGACCTTCACGGCGACCCCCCGCAAGGGGATCATGTCGAGGGAGGGCGTTCAGCGGATCATCTTCGGCAACGCCGATGGCACCTTGGACTACATCCGGTGCAACGACATCCCCGAGGCCGTCACGGTGCCCATGGGGCCGACCCCGTACACCTGCCAGCAGGTCATGAAGGACGGCCAGTTGTACTACCCGCAGCCGATGCGCGCCACCGAGGACGGCCCGCGGGCGTACTGAGGCGCGGCTCCGGCAGGTGTGCCCGCACCGAGCCGCGCAGACCCGGCGTGCGGCGCCGCGGTCGCCGGTAGCGTGGCAACGGCCAACACGAGGAGGGGCCATGACACGACGCAAGTCCGCGGCCGAGGTGTTCGACGCGCTGGGTGAACGGTACGAGGACCTGTTCGGGCGGGTGCCGGAGCAACTGGAGGCCCTGGACTGGCTCACGGCCCGGCTGCCCGCCGGGGCCCGGGTGCTGGACGTGGGCAGTGGCACCGGTCGCCCCGCGGCCGAGGCGCTCGCCGGGGCCGGGCACGCCGTGACCGGCATCGACGTGTCGGCGGCCATGGTCGAGGCGGCCCGCGCGCTGGTTCCGGGCGCGCGCTTCGAGCAGGCCGATGTCCGCACGTACGCACCGGAGGAGGGCGGCTTCGACGCCGTGTGCTCCTTCTTCCCGCTCCTGGTGATGGACCAGCCCGAGATCGAGGCGGCCCTCGACCGGATGGCGTCCTGGGTCGCGCCGGGCGGGTACCTCGTCCTGGCCACGGTGCCGGGAGACATCCGGGGGCTGGACATCGAGTGGATGGGCCACCCCGTCACCGTGAGCAGCCTGTCCGCGGAACAGCACCTGCGGCGGCTGACGGAGGCGGGCCTGGAGGTGCTGCACCACCACACGTCGCCCTTCGTCCCCGCCGATCCGCTCGCCGGTCCCGAGGAACACTTCTTCTGCTACGCGAGGCGGCCCGCGCTCACCGGCAGCTGACCGACCCGGTCGGCGGGTGGACCGCGGTGATCCCGGCGAGGATGAGAGCGATCCCGGCGAGGAACTGCTCGCGGTCGTGGTGCTGCGCACCTGGGCCGCGACGGCCCGGGTGAACGGGTACTCGTCGGGGTCGAGCCCTTCCCACGCCGTCGACGCGGCGTCGAGGAACTCGGCGCGGTCCGCGTCGGGCCCGAGACCGCGGGCGATCGCGGTGTTCGCGGCGTTCTGTCCGGCGGCGCCGAGGATGTAGTGCACCAGCGCCGAGGTCACCGTGAACCAGTCGGCCTCGTGCACGCCGAGCGCGCGGACCTGGCGGCCGGTTCAGATGCCCATGTTGGCGAGAGCCACGCCGATGTTCCGCAGGGTCACGGCGAGAGCGGGATGGTCGATCTCGAAGCGCTCCACGGCCAGGTTGACGCCATCGGCGAGCTTCGGGTCCTCCGTCGCCGATTCCGCGCGGATCCGCGCCTCGATCTGCTGGCTCAGCTCCTGAAGGTGATCGCGCTCCTTCAGGGACAGGGGCGGGTTCTGCTCCAGCTGGTCCCGCAGGGTCTTCAGCTGCTCTTGCAGTTCACGAGTCGACACGGTGGATCATTCCTCTTGGGTCGGAAACCTGACGGCGCCCGGGGCGTCGGACGCGTCCTCGATCATGACGCCGGCGCCGCGCGGCTGCCACATGGGCGCGGGGAGCCGGCGGGGGCCTATGCGGTGGCGTCCGGCTGTCCGGTGGTGGGCGGGAGCCCCTCGGCCCGGTCCTCGTCGGCGTCCGGTGGACCCGGCGGCTCTTCGCCCGCACCGGCTTCCTCGTCCCCCTCCGCGGCGGTGCCCGCGTGCGTGCGGAGGTGACTGATGACGGTGTTGGAGACAGCCACGAGCGGCACGGCGACGACGGCTCCGCCGATTCCGGCGACCAGTCCACCGGTGGCGACGCCCAGGACCACGGCCAGCGGGTGGACGCGGACGGCGCGGCCCAGGATGAAGGGCTGGAGGACGTGGCCTTCGATCTGCTGGACGAGGAGGACCACGAGGAGGGACATCAGCGCGGTGAAAACGCCCTGGGTGACGAGCGCGACGACCACGGCCAGCGCGCCGGACGCGACGGCGCCGACCAGGGGGACGAAGGACGCCAGGAAGATCACCACACCGATGGGAACGGCGAGCGGCACCCCGAGGAAGTAGATGCCCACTCCGATGAACAGGGCGTCGATGAAGGCGACGATCATCGTCCCGCGGACGTACGCCGTCAGCGTGTGCCAGGCCCGCGGGCCCGCGTCGGCCACCGCGGGCCGCGCCTCGGCCGGGACGAGCTTGAGGGTCCACTCCCAGATGCGCCTGCCGTCGTACAGCAGGAACAGCGTGGAGAACATCGCCAGCAGCGCACCGGTCAGGATGTCCACCAGCACGGTCACGCCCTGGAGACCGGTCGAGGTGATTTGGCTGGTGCTGGTGCCGATCGCGTTGCTCAGGTTCTTCGCGACATCGCTGATCTGCTGCTCGGTCACGTGGAACGGGCTGTTGAGCAGCCAACGTTTCAGTTCTTCGATGCCGTCCTGAAGGCGGCCGGACAGGGTGTCGACGTTTTCGAGCACCTGCCAGACGACGAACCAGCCGACCAGCCCCAGAACGACGAACCCGCAGATCGCGGTGACGAGGGTGGCCAGTCCTTGAGACAGGCCCAGGCGGTGCAGCCGGGCCACCGTGGGCTGGAGCAGCGCGGTGATGAGGAGGGCGATGACGAAGGCGAGGACGACGATCCGGACGGCGCCGATCACCCGCATCAGCACCCACACCGTGGCGGCGAGCACGAGGAACCGCCAGCCCGCCTCCGCCGCCACCCGTACCGCCCAGGGAACCGCCCCGGCCGGATCGGGGGCGTGGGGTCGGACGCGCCGGGCCGCGGCGGCGCGCTCGCGCTCGGCCTCCGCCCCGTAGACGGCGTCGTGGCGTGCCTGGACCCGCGCGCGGCGCTCGCCCAGTGCGGCCGAGCCGTTCTTCACGCGGTCCAACCACTTGTGGATTCCGGGCATCCGGATCCTCCCTCCGTGTTCACTGCCCGTCTGCCCCCGTTCCGGCCGGTCAGCCGTGTCCGACCGGAGAAGGTCGGGGCCGTGCGCGGTCGCCCGCGCCGGGAGCCGTCGTCCCGCTCGCGGTGCGTGGCCGCGTGGAGGGAGAGCGCCGGGACAGTGATCCGACCCCGGGGCGGCAGGCAGTTCGTCGTGGGTTGGGGCCGGAACCACACACCGGGGTGTGGGCTCCTCACCGCGGCGCGGGGTCCTGTCGCGCGGGCAGGTGGAACCCGTTGAAGAGGTCGTCCATGCCACGCAGGGCCAGGCGGGCGGGAACGGCGCGGACCGCGAGGTCGCGGGCGGCCACCGCGAGCGGGTTGCGGAGAGCGCCCATGCGGCCGACCCTGCGGGCCCGGACCCGTACGGCGTCCGTGCGGTCGCGGCGGGCGTCGGTGTACGCGGCGAGGGCGGCCAGGACCGGGTCCGCACTGCCGACATCGTCCGCACTGCCCGCATCGTCCGCCCCGCCCTCGCCGCCCTCGCCGCCCTCGCGCTCTCCGGCGGGAAGCAGGTGGGCCAGGACCACTGCGTCCTCGATGGCCTGGCAGCCGCCCTGACCGAGGTTGGGGGCCATGGCGTGGGCGGCGTCGCCGAGCCAGGCGATCCGGCCGCGGTGCAGGCTGGGCAGCGGGGCGGCCAGATCGTAGAGGTCGTTCTGCAGGACGTCGGCGGGGCCGAGGCGGCCGACGTGGTCCAGCAGGGCCGGGATCGGGTCGTGCCACGAGCCGAAGCGGCGCCGAAGTTCGTCGCGGGGGTCCGCGGACCGGGTGCCCGCCGGGACGACGGCGGTGGCGTAGAGGTACAACCGGCCGTCGGAGAGCGGGGTGACGCCGAACCGCTCGCCCCGCCCCAAGGTCTCGCTCATGTCCCGCACCCGGAGGTCCGGGGCGTCCACGATGGTCCGCCAGGCGGTCTCGCCGGTGTAGCGCAGCCCCGGGTGCGCGGGAAAGTACGCACGGCGCAGCGGACTGTGGATGCCGTCGGCCGCGACCACCAGATCGGCGCGGAGGTCCTGGCCGATCGCCGTACGGACGGTCGGGCGGCCGGCGGCACCGTCCACCGCGGTCACGGCGGTCCCGTAACGCAGGGCCCGCGGCGGCAGGGCGGCGGCCAGGGCAGCGGTGAACGCCGGACGCGGGACGGCTGTCGGCGGCACACCGTAACGCGCCACCATGTCGGCGGTACGGGTCCGGGTGAGCCACAAGCCGTCGGGACGGCGTACGCCCATCGTCGTGGGCACGGCGCCGCCGAGCGCACGGGCGGCGTCCACGCCGATGGCGTCGAGTGCGCGCAGGGCGTTGGGCGCGAGGCCGATACCGGCGCCCGCGGCGGGAGGTTCCGGGGCGCGTTCGAGGACGGTGACGTCCCAGCCCCTGCGGTGGAGCGCCAGGGCGGCCGTGAGGCCGCCGATCCCGGCCCCGACCACCACTGCGTGTCGCTTCGGCATGGAACATCTCCCCGTCCGGTCCCCGCGCCCTCTACAGCCGTAGAGGATCCTCACTCTACAACTGTAGAGTGAGGGCATGTCCACCCCTGACCGCCGCATCCTCATCGCGGACACCGCGATCACCACCGTGGCCACGGTCGGCCTGCGGGGCCTGACCCATCGCGCCATCGACGCCGCCGCGGCGCTGCCGCCGGGCAGTACCTCGTACTACTTCCGTACACGCACCGCGCTGATCAGCGCCTGCTACGCGCGCATCGCGGAACTGGACCTGGAGGACTTCGAGTCGAGCCGGCCGGTCTCTCGGGAAGCGGCCGCCGCCGTACTCGGGAAGGTGCTGTGCCGCTGGCTGACCACGGGCCGGGAGCGCCAGCTCGCCCGGTACGAGCTGACCCTCGAGGCCGCCCGCACACCGGAGCTGGAGCCTGCTCTCCACCGGGCGGGCCTGGCGGCCCGCGCCCGCGCGGCCGCCATGCTCGAAGCGCTGGGCGCCGCCCGCCCCGCGGAGGCCGCCGACCTGCTGGTCGCCTGGACCGAAGGCGTGCTCTACGACCGTCTCGTCGGCGCGACGGCCCGTACCCGGCCCGTACCCGGCCCGGCACAACTCACCACGATCGCCCGCCGGATGCTCGACGCCGCCCTGGCCGGATGACGCGCGGCCGGGCCGAGTGATGCGCGGCCGGGCCGCGCGACGGTCGCCCTCGTTCGGAGAACGGGGATGGCGACGAACGACCCGTCGGGGAGCGGCCGTACCGCGCCACCCCGCGAAGTGAACGGCTCCCCCAGATGCCGAGTCGCTGGTGTGTGACTAGCCTAAGCAGATGAGAGCCGCAGTTGCGGGGAGCGTCTCGCGCCCCCCGCGGTGATGCGCCACAGCGCGAGGCTTGTTCGGAGCCTGATCAGAGGATTTGATCAGACGCTCGGTCAGAGGCTTGATCGTGTGTGCGTCCCTCTGAAGGTCCGTGGCTGGAGGCCACGTTGATGACGGAGACGCGCTCATCGGAGCCGTGGCCATTGGCGCGATCCGCGCACATCCCTTGCGCGGAAGAGCGTGGCTCCGTGCCGCCGCGAGCGGCACCCCATCGAGGAAGGTTATGACCATGCAAGCACTGAGAGTGAAGCGGCTCTTCGCCGTGTCCGCCATCGGTGTTCTGATGGCGGGTGGCGCCGCCCTCGGAGCAGCCGGTACGGCCTCCGCGGCAACGCCCACCCACTCCGTCACCTACGTCAGCCACGGCGGCGGCGGCTGGGACCACGACAACAGCGACTACAACGGCTACCACCACGGCTGGTACGACAACGATGACGACTGGGGCGGCTGGGACGGAGGCCACGACGGCGGCTGCTGACCGGGCACACCGCTCGGCACGACGGGGACGGGCCCGCAGGTGAGCCCGTCCCCGTCCGTCGCGCGTACGACGCTCCGCGGGCGGGTCTCTTCGAACGGAGCCGCGGGACGCGACTCCGTGGCGAGCGCGAGCCCGCTATGCACCACAGGCATATGATGTTGCTCGTGACGCAAGAAGCTGGTGAGCTGGACGGCCTGGTACGCAAACGGATCCGGGCGCTGCGGGTGGCACAGGGCTGGTCGCTGGGGGAGCTGGCCTCCCGCGTCAAGGTCAGCCAGTCCACGCTCAGCCGCATCGAGAACGGGCAGCGCCGACTCACCCTCGACCAACTGGTCGCCCTCGCCCGCGCACTGGACACGACCCTCGACCAACTGGTCGAGACGGCCGCGGACGACGTCATTTCCAGCCCGGTGATCGACGCGGCCCACTCGCTGATGCGCTGGCCCGTCAAGGCCGATCCGGGCATGACGGTCGTCCGCCAGCGCATGACGGACCCGCCGCCGGAGAACCTCGCGCGCATGCGCGCGCACCCGGGCCGCGAGTGGCTCGTCGTCCTGTCCGGTACGGCCACCCTCCTGCTGGGCAACCGCCGCTTCCGGATCGAGACCAACCAGGCCGCCGAGTTCCCCACGATGCTGCCCCACGCCATCGGCGCCGAGGGGGGACCGTGCGAGATCCTGGGCATCTTCGACCGCGATGCCCGCCGCGGCCACCAGCGCGGCGAGGACGGCGCCCCGGCGGCCCCCGCACCACCCCGGAAAGCATGACCCGCTTGCGCTTTCGGCAACCGGGCGGGGAATCGTCTTGCGCATCGCGGAAGGGGGCGGGCCCCGGGCACATGACCGCCTTAGCGTGGCACGCATGACCCACCCCACGCCGCACACGGCACACCACGGCGCCCACCCCACCCAAGCCGCCCACCAGCACGGTCACTCGAGCGATCACGCGCAGGCGCCGCACGACGCCGACCAGACAGAAGTCCTCGACCTGGACGCCGAAGTCCTCGCCGAGCACCTCGCCGCCCTCACCGACTGGCTCCCCGTCGCAGCCGCCCCGCGCCACATCGTCGACCTGGGGGCCGGGACCGGCGCCGGTACCCTCGCCCTCCTCGCGCGCTTCCCCGACGCCTACGTCACCGCCGTCGACTCCTCCCCCGTACACCTGAGCCGTCTGCGGGCCAAGGCGTGCGCGCGGGGAGTGGACGATCGCGTGCGGACCGTCCAGGCCGACCTCGACACCGCGTGGCCGGACCTCGGCTCACCCGACCTCGTATGGGCGTCGGCCTCCATGCACCACATGGCCGACCCCGCCCGCACCCTGCGCCAGGTCCACGGCGCGCTCGCGCCCGGCGCCCTGTTCGCGGTCGTCGAGCTGGCGGGTCTCCCGAGCTTCCTGCCCGCTGACGCCCCGCGGGAGGCGCCCGGCCTGCTGGAACGCTGCCGGGCCGCCGGCGATCGCCCGCACGCCGCGCACCTGCCGCACCGGGGCGCCGACTGGGGCCCGATGCTCACCACCGCCGGGTTCACCGTCGAAGCCGAACGTACGATGACCGTCTCCATCGAGAACTCCCGCTCCGAGGCCGTGGGCCGCTACGCCCTGGCGAGCCTGCGGCGCATGCGCCCCGCGGCCGCCGCCGAGCTGTCCGCCGACGACCTCGCCGTACTCGACCGGTTGCTCGACGCCCACGGCCCGGACAGCATCCTGCGCCGCGAGGACCTCGGGGTGCGCACCGAGCGCGCCGTCTGGGCCGCCCGCCGCTGACCGGACCAGTCCGAAGGGCCGGCGCGCGGCCGGACTGCTGAACCGGAGCGTCCGCAGGAGTCGGGGGGCCGCCGAAGGGGCACGCAGCACGTGTGACCCCGACCGACCTGCGCCCCGCGGCGCCGCCCCGCACCACTGCCCGACGGGCGTTGCTCGCCGGTTCGGTGGGCAACTTCGTCGAGTGGTACGAGTTCGGCGTGTACGGCTGCTTCGCCACCGTGATCGCCGCCAACTTCTTCACCCCCCGGGCCGGGGCGGACGCCGCGGGAGCGGGGGTCGGAGCCGGGGCGCTCGTGGCGACGTACGCCTCCTTCGCGCTCGCGTTCTTCTTCCGCCCGGTCGGCGCGCTGCTCTTCGGCCGCCTCGGCGACCGCTTCGGCCGACGCCCCACCCTCCTCCTCGTCGTCGGCCTCATGACCCTCGCCACCACCCTGATCGGCTTCCTTCCCACCCAGGCCGCCATCGGCGCCGCCGCACCCTGGCTGCTCACCGTCCTGCGTGTCCTCCAGGGGCTCTCGGCGGGCGGTGAATTCGGCGGCGCGGTCTCGCTGATGACGGAGTACGCGCCCGTGGGCCGCCGCGGCCTCTACGGTGCCTGGCAGTCCTTCACCGTCGCGCTCGGGCTGCTCGCGGGCGCCGGGACCGCCGCCGCCCTGGCGGCGGCCCTGTCCGGCCCGGCCCTGTACGCCTGGGGGTGGCGGATCCCCTTCCTGCTGGCCCTGCCGCTCGGCCTGGTCGCGCTGTGGCTGCGCACCGCCCTGGCGGAACCACCGGTGCACTCGCAAACCCCGGAGCACGGGAAGCCGCCCCGCCGGGGGGAGCTGGCGCGGGCCGTCGTCCTCGGTACCGGACGGGTGATGGGCTGGTCGGCGGCCGGGTACACCTTCCTCGTCGTCCTGCCGTCCTACCTCCAGGCCGCGCGGGGGGCCACCCTCCGGGAGGCCCTGCTGGCCACCGCCCTAGCCAACCTCGGGTTCGCCCTGACGGTCCTCCCGGCCGGGCGGCTCAGCGACCGGACCGGGCGCCGCCCGGTCATGCTCGGCGGCGCGCTCGGTGTGGTCGTCCTGGCCCTTCCGCTGCTGCGGCTCCTCCAGTCTCCCGGGGCCTCCCCCGCGATCAGGGCCGCCGCCGTGCTGGTCGCGGGCGCGCTGGTCGGGCTGATGGCGGGGCCCGGGCCCGCGATGCTCGCCGAGATGTTCCCGCGACGGGTGCGCTGCACGGGCCTGGGGCTGGCCTACTCCCTGGCCAACGCGGTGTTCTCGGGCTGCGCGGGGCTCGTCATCACGGCGCTCGTCGCCCGGACGGGGGACACCGCCGTTCCCGCCTACTACGCCGCGGGCGCCTGTGGCGTCAGCGCCCTCGCGCTGCTCACGCTGCGCGGCAACGGCCACCGGGAGCCGCTGCGATGAGGGTGATCGGGCTGATGTCGGGGACCTCGTACGACGCCATCGACGCCGCCGCCTGCGATCTCCGGCAGGAGGGCGAGGACAGCGGGACCCTCTCCCTCACACCGCTCGGCATGGTCAGCGAGCCGTACCCGGCGGCCCTGCGGTCGGCACTCGAGGCGGCCCTGCCGCCCGCGGCCACCACCCTGGCGGAGGTCTGCCGCCTCGACACCGGCATCGGGCAGGCCTTCGCCCGGCTCGCGGTCCGCGCGGACCGTGAACTGTGCGGTGGCCGGGCCGAGTTGATGGCCTCCCACGGGCAGACCGTGTACCACTGGGTGACGGACGGGAGCGTGCACGGCACGCTCCAGCTCGGTGAGCCCGCCTGGATCGCCGAGGCCAGTGGCCGCCCGGTGGTCTCCGGCTTCCGGCCGCGCGATGTGGCGGCGGGCGGCCAGGGCGCGCCGCTGGTGGGCCTGATCGACCTGATGCTGTTGCGCGGGCGGCCGGGTGTGCCCGCGGCCCTGAACATCGGGGGGATCGCGAACCTCACCGCCGTGCCGCCGACCGGTGATCCGGTGGCCTTCGACACGGGTCCGGGCAACGCGCTGATCGACGCGGCGGTGCGCGAACTGACCTCCGGGCGGCTCGCGTACGACGAGGACGGCGCGCTCGCCGCCACCGGGCGGGTCCACGCGCCCCTGCTGGAGCGGCTGTTGGCGGAGCCGTACTACCGGCTGCCCGCGCCCCGGACCACGGGCAAGGAGCTCTTCGACGCCGGCTACCTGAGGTCCCGGCTGGCCGGCCTCGGGCCGCTCCCGCCCCGGGACGTACTCGCGACCCTCACCCGTCTCACCGCCCGGACCGTCGCGGACGCGCTGCGGCCGCTGGGGGTGACCGAGGTCTTCGCATCGGGGGGCGGCGTCCGCAACCCGACGCTGACGGGGATGCTCCGGGAGGAACTGGGCGCCACAGCGCTGCGTACGTCGGACGAGCTGGGCCTGCCCGCGGCGACCAAGGAGGCGTACGCCTTCGCCGTGCTCGGCTACCTGACGCTGCACGGCCTCCCGGGCAACGCGCCCCGGTGCACGGGGGCGTCCGGTCCCCGCGTCCTCGGCTCGCTGACCCCGGGCAGCCGTCCCCTGCGGCTGCCCGGCACGGCGGCCCGCGCCCCGTACGCCCTGGCGGTGCGGGACCCGAGCTGAGCCGATGGGCCGACCGCTCGACGGCGGGCCGCCGGAGAGCGGGGTGGGGTCGTGCGACAGGACGGAGGAGGAAGGGAAGGAGGGGGAAGGCGGCTGAGGAGGAAGAGGCACTCCTTGCCACTCTTAACTTCTAGCGCACCGGGGGGCTTGCGGCAAGGCCCCCGCGCTGCCGCAGAATGTCCGGCTGAGGGCAGAATCGGCGGAAACAGGGGTCGGGGATGCGGGTGTTGTTGTCGACGTACGGGTCGCGGGGGGACGTCGAGCCGTTGGTGGCGCTCGCCGTGCGGCTGCGGACGCTGGGCGCTGAGGTGCGGGTGTGTGCGCCGCCGGGCGAGGACTTCGCGCGGCGGCTGGCAGGGGTCGGCGTGCCGCTGGTGCCGGTCGGGTCCGTCCGCGCGTGCGCTGACGACCTCGGCGCCGCGGCCGTCGTCCTGGCCGTCGTCCCTGCCCCAGCGCGCGGCCGAGGTGATCGCCGCCCAGTTCGACGTGGTCATGGCGGCGGCCGAGGGATGTGACGTGCTGGTGGCGACCTGGATGATGCCCGCCGCGGCCGGAGCGCTGTCGATCGCCGAGAGACGGGGCATCCGCTCCGTGTCGGTGACCTTCCAGCAGCTCACCCTGCCCTCGCCGCACCACCCGCCGCCGGCGTATCCGGGGCGGCCGTTCCCGCCGGAGGTGCGCGACAACCGGGTGTTGCGGGAGCTGGACTCCGAGTCCATCGACGTGTTGTTCGGCGAGGCGCTCAACACCAGCCGGGCGGGGGTCGGCCTGCCCCCGGTGGTCAACGTCCGCGACTACGTCGTCGGCGAGCGGCCGTGGCTGGCCACGGATCCGGTCCTGGACCCGTGGCGGGTACCGGCGGACCTGGACGTCGTCCACACCGGCGCATGGGTCCTGCCCGACGAGCGGCCGCTCCCGGCCGGGCTGACCGCGTTGCTGGACGCCGGGACGCCGCCCGTGTACGTGGGCTTCGGCAGCATGCCCCTGCACGGCGCGGCGGATGCCGGACGGGGGGCCGTCGAGGCGGTCCGGGCACAGGGCCACCGGGTCCTGTTCTCGCGCGGCTGGGCCGGACTGGACCTGGACGACAGCCGGGACGATCGCGGCGACCGGGACGACCTGTTCGTCGTCGACGAGGTCAACCACCAGGCCCTGTTCGCCCGGGTGGCCGCCGTCGTGCACCACCGAGGCGCGGGGACGACGACGACGGCCGCCCGGGCGAGCGCGCCCCAGGTCGTGGTGCCCCAGTCGGCGGACCAGCCCTACTGGGCGGACCGGGTGGCCGAGCTGGGCATCGGCGCGGCACACGACGGGCCGGTCCCGGACGCCGCGTCCCTGTCGGCCGCACTCGCCACCGCGCTCGCGCCCGGGACCCGCGCCCGGGCGGCCGCCGTCGCCGGCACCGTCCGTACCGACGGGGCGACGGTCGCGGCAGAGCTGCTGCTCGCCACCGCCGCCACGTCGCGATGACCCGGGCGACGCGGCAGTTGGTCGTCCTCGCGGGAGCCGACGCTTCGTGATCTCCACGGCCTCCCGCGCCCGGCCGGTGGGAAGGCGGGGACGGGGGGCGCGACGGGCGACGCGACGGGCGACGGTGCGGCGGGGCCGGAACGGTCAGCGGACCACGTCGAAGACGTTCTTCTGCAGGCCGTTGGCGTACACCTCGTGCTCGATCAGCTTCAGCTGCTGGGTGTCCTTGTCCGTGGCGCTGAACAGCCGCTTGCCCGCGCCGAGCAGCAGCGGGAAGACGAGCAGGTGGTAGCGGTCGATCAGGCCCGCGTCCGAGAGCGCGTGGTTCAGGGAGGCGCTGCCGTGGACGATGATCGGGCCGCCCTCGCTCTCCTTCAGCGCGGCGACCTCGTCCAGCGAGCGCAGGATCGTGGTCTCGCCCCAGTTCGACACCAGGTCGCCCTCGGTGAGGGTGGTGGACACGACGTACTTCGGCATCGCCTTGTAGTCGGCGAAGTCCTCCATACCCGGCCACACCGCGCTGAACGCCTGGTAACTGGCCCGGCCCAGCAACATCGCGGCCGCTTCCCTCTGCTCCCGGCCCTTGATCTCGAACGCCTCGGGGAGGAAGTCGATGTCCTTGAACGTCCACCCCGCGTTGCGGTAGCCGGGCTCGCCGCCGGGGGCCTCCACGACACCGTCGAGCGAGACGAAGGCGGTGCTGATCAGGGTGCGCATCTGGTGGTCCTCGTTATCTCGTGTCTGGTTCTCGGCGGGTTCGGCGGCGCGTGCCCACAGCCCCCACAGGGTCGCGGGCGCACCACTCATGATCTATGACCGCCGACCGGACGGAAACTCATCGGTCGCCGTGGAGATCCACACGCTCCGGCGTCAGTGGGGACCGCAGACCTGCGGCGTACCCGGCCCGGGCCATTGCACACGAGGGCCCGCGACGGTGGGGAATCCGCGAATCCGGGGCGGTGGCGGGCCGCGGTCGCCAGGATGGGGTCCATGGAGCATGGGGATGCGGGACCGGGCGGGCCACGGCCGACGGACGGTTCGAGGCCGGTGGTGGTGCGGGTGCCGGTGGAGCCGGTGGAAGCCGCGGTGGAGGCGGACGCCGTGGACGCCGTGATGCGTGCGGGCGGGTTGGTCGTACGCGGTCCCCTGTTCGGCGTGGCGGCGCAGGACTCCGGGGAGGGCCCGCGCTGGCGGGTGGTGGTCGCGGTGACGGACGGCTGCCCGCAGCAGGCGCGCGACAGCCTGAACTCGCTCCTGTGGTTCCGCGCGAAGGACCGGGCCGAGGACCGGGCGGAGCGGCGCGCGCTGCTCGCGGCGGTGGCCCGGCTGGAGAACGAGCGGGTCGACGACCTCACGGTGGCCGGGACCCGGTACCGGGTGGTGCGCGCCGAGGAGTACGCGGGGACGGGCCCCGGGGGCATGGAGGAGCCGCGGCCCACCGATCCGGAGCCCCTCGTCCCGGACTGGGACCGCGCGGTCAGGGGTCCGGACATCGATGACGCCCTGGTGCTGGACCCCGACGCGCCCGTCGCCCCGTCCCAGGCCGCCGAGCGGCTGGCCCTGCGCGGCTTCCGCTACACCGGCGACCGGTTCCCCGAGGACGTACGGGCCGACTCGGAGCGGGCCGTGGACACCCACCCGGACATCCTGGTGCTGCCCCCCACCTTCACGGTCGTGGAACAGACCCCGGGCGGCGGGACCCCGCTCAGTGGCCCGCACGTGAGTGCGCACGCCGCCCGCAAGTCGCTGGACTTCGCGCTGACGTGGATGTGGCCCCGGATGCGCGGTCTCATCCCCGAGGACGCCGACATGCACGCCGACGCCCGCGCTCTCACCGACCCCGAGCTGACCGCGTACGTCGAGGCCGCCGACGCGCTGCGGGCGGGCCGGGTCAACCGGCTGGAGTTCCAGGACTCCGTGTACAAGATCGTACGGACCCGGCGGATGCTGCGCTGGGGCCCGGACGGGCCGGACGGCCCGCGCCCGTCCGACGTCAACTCCCAGGACCCCACACGCATCCATCCCCCGCTCGACGAGGACGGCCGCGTCCTTCCCGAGACCGGGAACGAGAACGGGGCCGGGAACGAGAACGGGACCGGGAACGACAACGGGACCGGGACCGGGAGCTGAGCCTCACCGTCCGGCCCGACGGCGGGACGTGCGTCCGGCCCGGCGGGCGGTGGTGTACGAATTCCCTTGTGAACGAACAGATCCGGACCCCGGCCCAGGGCCGCGCCGAGGCCCCGCCGCAGTCCCCCACCGTCCGCGTGTTCATAGCGCTCGCGCCGCCCGACGACGCGAAGGACGAGCTGGCGCGGGAGCTGCGGCCCGCCTACGACGCGTACCCGCGCATGCGCTGGAACCGCATCGAGGACTGGCACATCACCCTGGCGTTCCTCGGCGAACTGCCGGTGGCGGCCGTCCCGCGCCTGCGGGAGCCGCTCGCGGAACTGGCGGCGGGGCGCCGGCCCGTACAGCTGGCGATGCGCGGCGGCGGTCACTTCGACGAACGGGTGCTGTGGAGCGGGATCGAGGGGGACCTCGACGGGCTGCACCTGCTCGCCGACGAGGTACGCGCCGTGGTCAGGGAGTGCGGTGTGGACTTCCCGGAACGGCCGCTGCGCCCCCATCTGACCCTGGCCCGGGCCCGGCGCGACGACCCCGCCAGCGTCGTGGACGTCGCCCGCGCGCTCGCCCCGTTCAACGGCCGCCCCTGGCCCGCCGCACGCCTGCACCTGGTGGGCAGCAACATCGGCCGGGGCCCGGGACCGATCCACTACCGCGACATCGAGGCGTGGCGCTTCGGCGGCTGAACCCGCCGCGTGAGCCGTACCCGCGCCCCGGGCCCCGGACCCGGTCCCGTCGCCGCTGATGGGGACGGGGGCGGGTCCGAAGCGCGGTACGTCGACCAGGAGCGCGCCGCGGAGCCGCACGCGGTCAGACGGTGACCGGGACCTCGGACTCCTTGTTCCCGACCTGCTCGTCGGCGGCCGCGGCCTGCGCCGGGACGGCGGCCGCGCCCTGCTGTACGGCCGTGTAGTAGACCGTCGAACCCTGCTTGGCACGCTCGACCCGGCCACGGGCCACCAGACGCTCGGTGGTGGTGCGCACCACGTTGTCGCTGAGGTTGCGGTCCGGGTGTACGGCCGTCAGCGCCTGGGCCACCTCACCGGCCGTCTTCGGCTCCGTGCGGGTGCTCAGGTGCTGGTGGATCAGCTCGGCCAGCGGGGTCTGCTTCTCCGTCGGGGCGACGGCCTTCTTCGGGGCGGCCTGCTTGGCGGGCGCCTTCTTGGCCGGAGCGGCCTGCTTGGCGGGCGCCTTCTTGGCCGGGGCGGCCTGCTTCGCCACTGCCTTGGTGGCCTTGGCGGCCTTGGCCGTGGTGGGCTTCGCCGACGCCTCCGCCGCCCCCGCCGCCGCGGTCGCCTTCGCCGCCTTCGTCGCCTTCCGGGCGGTCGTGGCGCTCGTGGCGGCCTTCCGGCCGGCCCGCGGCGCGGGCACCACAGCCGCGGAGGTACCGAGGGCCGCGCGCATCCCGGTCAGGAGTTCGTGGTCCTGCTCCAGACCGGCCAGCCGCTCCCCCAGCGAGGCGATCTCCACGCGGATTCGTTCCTGCTCGGCGGTGTTCAGGTCGAGGTCCGCCCCGACCTTCTCCGCGTACTGGGACTTGAGAGTGGGAATCTCCTGAGCGGTCATGAGAGCTCCTCGGTAGGGGTGTTCGGCGTATGCAGAGGTGTTGGGTGCGGACTCTACCCAGGAAACCTGTGTGGTGTATCTTCGAGCGTCGCTTTGAGGTTGCGCAGGGTGATCTGGATGTTCCGGCGCTGGAAATCGGCGAACACATGCCCGCGCGTAGCCACCTTGTCGAACGTGTTTGCCACGACATCGGGCCACGAACGCCGGTCATCGGTCCAGGTCTCCGTCACCCGTGTGCCCTCCGGGACGGGTTCGAACCGGTACTCCCAGGTGGCGATCGCGCCCGGCAGACGCGGCCGCTTGATTCCGATGGCGTGCACCCGGAACCGGAAGAGCAGGTCCTGATCGGCGGCCGTCACCGTACAGCGCGTGGTCCAGCGGAAGGCGCCGCGCTTGTTGTGTCCGTCGAATTCCATGCCGACGTAGGCCTCTTCCCGGTGGTCGCCGCGCACGGTAGCCCCCAGGTTCTCCGGGCTCCAACGGCCCATCCGGACGGGGTCGGAAACGTGCTGGTAGACGGTGGAGGGGCTGACACCGACGCAGATGCTGTCGGACACGCTGAATTGACGAGGCATGACACACACTCCGATCTCTCGCGCGTCACGCTACCGCCGGTTCCCCGTCTTAGCTACCACCCGGTAACACTGCCTCGCGGGGCCGTGGAGCACACACCACACCCGCGTACGCTCTTCCCCGTGCCCCAGACCTCCCGCCCGCACCGTGTCGCCGTCCTCGTCCTGGAGGGCGCGAAGCCCCTCGATGTCGGCATCCCCGCGCAGGTGTTCACGACCCGCGCGAGCATGCCGTACGAGGTCCGGGTGTGCGGTGCGGCGCCCGGACCGGTGAGCGGCGGAGACGGCCTGTCGTACTCCGTAGCCCACGGCCTCGACGCGCTGACGTGGGCCGACATCGTCTTCGTCCCCGGCTACCGCTTCCCGGACCGGGAGGACCCGCCGCGGGCCGTCGTCGACGCGCTGACCGCCGCCCACGACCGCGGGGCGCGGCTCGCCGCCATCTCGACGGGTGCCTTCGCGCTCGCCGCGACGGGTCTCCTCGACGGCAAGCGCGCCACGACGCACTGGCACTACACCCGGGCCCTCGCCGCCCAGCACCCGCTGGTCCGGGTCGACGAGAACGTCCTGTTCGTCGACGAGGGCGGCATACTGACGTCGGCGGGCGCCGCCTCGGGCATCGACCTGTGCCTGCACATCCTGCGCGGCGACCTCGGGGTGGCCGCGTCGAACCACACGGCCCGGCGGCTGGTCGCGGCCCCCTACCGCAGCGGCGGCCAGGCGCAGTACGTACCGCGCAGCGTGCCCGAACCGCTCGGCGAGCGGTTCGCCGCCACCCGCGAATGGGCGCTGCGCCGGCTGGGCGAGCCGCTCACCCTGGAGGTGCTGGCCCGGCACGCGGCGGTGTCGGCCCGCACGTTCTCCCGGCGGTTCGCCGACGACACCGGGTACACGCCGATGCAGTGGGTGATGCGTGCCCGTATCGATGTGGCCCGTGAGCTGCTGGAACGTTCGGAGCGGAGCGTCGAGCAGATCGCGGCGGACGTCGGTCTCGGTACCGGCGCGAACCTGCGGGCACACTTCCAGCGCATCCTGCGCACCACCCCGAGCGAGTACCGGCGCACCTTCGCGCGGGGCGAGTGAGGCGCGAGCGGCGCCCCGAGCCGGGCACGCGTGGCGCGATCCTTGCGGACCGTGGCGATCACGCCGCTGTCGCCGGCGGCCGGATCGAGCGAACCTGGGGGTGACCCGAAAGGACACCCCTCATGACTCGCATCGCCATCAACGGATTCGGCCGCATCGGACGCAACGCGCTGCGCGTACTGCTCGAGCGCGACAGCGGCAGCAGCCTCGAAGTGGTCGCCGTCAACGACCTCACGGAGCCCGCGACCCTCGCGCGGCTGCTCGCCTACGACACGACGGCGGGGCGGCTCGGCCGTCCGGTGACGGTCGACGGGGACACCCTCGTCGTCGACGGCCGTCGTATCAAGGTGCTCGCCGAGCGCGAACCCTCGCAGCTTCCGTGGGCCGAACTCGGCGTGGACATCGTGCTGGAGGCGACCGGTCGCTTCACCTCGGCCAAGGCGGCCCGCGCCCACATCGACGCGGGAGCGAAGCGGGTGCTCGTCAGCGCTCCGGCGGACGGCGCCGACGTCACGCTCGCGTTCGGGGTGAACACCGACGCGTACGACCCGGCCGTGCACACGATCATCTCGAACGCCTCGTGCACCACCAACGCGCTCGCGCCGCTGGCCAAGGTGCTCGACGACCTGGCCGGTATCGAGCACGGTTTCATGACGACGGTGCACGCCTACACGCAGGAGCAGAACCTTCAGGACGGCCCGCACCGCGACCCGCGGCGCGCCCGCGCCGCGGCCGTCAACATCGTCCCGACGACGACGGGGGCCGCCAAGGCGATCGGCCTGGTGCTGCCGGCCCTCGAGGGCAAGCTGTCGGGTGACTCGATCCGCGTTCCGGTGCCGGTGGGATCGATCGTGGAACTCAACACGACCGTGGCGCGCGACGTGACGCGCGAGGACGTGCTGGCGGCGTACCGCGCCGCCGCGGACGGACCGCTGGCGGGGGTGCTGGAGTACTCGCAGGACGCGCTCGTCTCGTCCGACATCACGGGCAACCCGGCCTCGTCGATCTTCGACTCGGCACTCACCCGGGTAGACGGCCGCCACATCAAGGTGGTCGCCTGGTACGACAACGAGTGGGGCTTCTCGAACCGGGTGATCGACACCCTCGAACTCCTCGCCGCCACCCCCGCACACTGAGCGCTGGCGCTGTCTCCGGTTCCCCCTGTGTCTTCATGGACCGCACCGGCCCCGGTACGACGACCGGGGCCGGTACGGCGGGAGGGTCAGCCCAGGTGCTGGTAGGCCTCGTGCTCCGTCTCCCCGCCCTTGGCGCAGGAAGAGGTGTAGAGGGGGCCGAAGTGCGCGGGGATCGCGGCGATGGAGTCGCAGTGGGAGAAGTAGCGGGTCGCACCGGCGGTGTACGACTCGAAGTCCGCACCGGAGCTGGCCATGGCGGCTCCGGCGCCACCGAGCAGGACGCCACCGGCGAGAACGGTCGCGGTCAGGGCAGTGCGCATACGCATGAGTGCTCCAAGAGATCCAGGGGCCGGTCACACCACAGGACAGTGATGCGAGCGGCGGGTCACACAGTGAAACCTGGCCGGACGGCGACGGGACACGCCACACCACCCGAACGGCCCCGGGACGCGTCCCCCGTACGGTCGCCGCGTGGGCCCTGATCCGCCGAACGGCGGGGCCTCGCTTCGACGACCTCGACGACCTCGACCACGTCCACACAGCGCATCAGCCGTCCCCCGGCCCGGTGGGCGTCGGCGGCGGGCACGACGATTTCGCACACGGCCCGGTCGGTCCCCGAGGTCCTGAACGAAAACTCCAGCACCGGCAGGGTGTTGAGGACGGTCACGATGCGCGAGAGCGCGTGCGCGCGGCCGTTGAGATTCACGGTGACGGTGAACGCGCTGGCGGGCTCGGGGAGTTCGCGGCCTTCGGGGAGTCCGGTCCGCGACACGGTGTCGCCGAGGGTCTCGGGTGCCATGAGCGGGGCGAGGGTCATGAGAGGGGGTGCTCCTGTCCTGTGGGGCGGAAAGCCACTCGTGACGGAAAACAAAAAGACCCCTCGCGGATGCGAGAGGTCTGCGTGCGGGCGGTGGGCTGCGGGGAGGTTCGCTCCGTCAGCTCCGGGCCGGCACGCCGGCGCTAATAATCGGCTGGCGCAGCATGGCGCCGATTCTGGCACAGGCCACGAGCCGACGCCGCCCCATCTCACCATGCGGATGTCCCCGCTCCGCCCCCTCGCGGGCTCGGTCGGCCGTCGTACCGGCCGTACCGCCCGTCCTCGCGGACCAGCTCACGGAGGCCCCGCCGGCGGTGGGTGCGTCACGCCTCCGCGACGGCCTCCAGCGGGCTCAGCGCGGCCGCCCGGCGGGCCGGGACCGCGGCTGCGAGCACGCCGATCGCGAGGGACGCCAGACAGACCAGGAGGAGGGTCCCCCAGGGCAGCGCCAGGGAGTACTGGGCGACCGCGCCGTTGGCCAGCGCGCCGACCGCCCAGGCTCCGAACAGGCCGCCCGCCAGGCCCAGGGCCGTACCGAAGGCCGCCACGGTCAGCGACTCCCGGCGGATCATCCGCCGGATCCCGGCGCGGTCCATGCCGATGGCGCGCAGGACGCCGATCTCGCGGGTGCGTTCCGACACCGACATGGCCAGGGTGTTCATGATGCCGAGGGCGGAGATCACGGCGCCGATGGCGAGCAGCCCGTACATCAGGGTGAGCAGGGTACCCACACTTCCGGCGGCGTCGCGGACGAGTGCCTCGCGGTCCTTCACCTGGAGCAGCGGGCTGTTGCCCACGGCGGCGCGCAGCCGGTCCTCGGTGGTCTTCGAGACGGCGGCCGCGCTGTCGGTACGGACGAGGATCCGCTGGACGGACCCGGGCTTGAAGCTGTTCTCCCGCACCTCGCTCCGGGCGCCCACCGCGTCGTGTGCGGTGGGGTTGTCCCGGTACACGCCGATGACGGTGTACTGCTTGTCGTTCTGGGCGCGGCCCATACTGGCGCTGATCCGGCCGCCGGTCGTCAGTGCGTGCTCCCGGGCGACGGTGCTGGAGACGGCGATCCGGCCCGGACCGAGGTCCTTGAGCGAGCCGCTGACGAAGTCGAGCTTCATGACGCTGTTCACGGCGTCGGCGCCCTGTCCGGCGCCATGATCGGTGTCCACGCCGGATATCTCCCGGACCTGGCCGCCGGTCATCACCACGGAGTCCGTGACGGCCGTCGCCGTCCGCACCCCGGGGGTGGCGGCCACCCGCTGCTCGGCGGCGGGGTCGATGGCGGTCGTGCTGGTACGGGTGCTGATCACGTAGTCGGCGCTGAGGCCCGCCGCGGCCTGGCGGTCGAGGGCCCGGCCCGTGGAGTTGCCGATGACGGCGAGCCCAGCGACCAGCGCCGTGCTGATCATCAGGGCGGAGGCGGTGGCGGCGGTACGCCGGGGGTCGCGCAGCGCGTTCTCGCGTGCGAGGCGGCCGATGATCCCGGGGCGGCCGGTCCGGTGACCCGCCCGACGGCCCGTGAGCCGGGCGGTGAGCCGTCCCCCCAGCTCTCCGCACAGCCGGATGACGGGGGGCGCGAGGAGCGGTGCCAGCACGATCAGGGCGACGACGAGGAGGGCGCAGCCCAGCATCGCGTTCCGCAGGTTCGCCTCCGAGGCGTCCTCGGCCCCGGTCAGCGACACCAGCCATCCGCCGCCGAGGGCGAGCAGGGCCAGTCCCGCCGCGCCCCGGATCCGGGACGCGGTGGCGGTGTGCGGCTGGTCGGCCGCGCGCAGCGCCTCGATGGGCGCGACCTTCGCCGCCTTGCGGGACGGCAGCCACGCGGCGAGCACCGTGATGCCCACGCCCACGCCGAGCGCCGCCACGACGGGGAACGGGCCGATCACCAGGGGACCGCGCGCAAGCGTGTCCTGCGAGGTGCTCAGGACGTCGGGCAGTACGGAGGCGATGCCGAGGCCGAGTACGAAACCGATCGCCGAGGCGGCGAGGCCGACCAGGGCCGCCTCCCAGAGGACGGTACGCACCACCTGGCGGCGCGAGGCGCCGATCGCCCGCAGCAGGGCGGTCTCGCGGGTGCGCCGGGCGACGAGCATGGTGAAGGTGTTGACGATGAGGAACGAGCCGATGAAGAGCGAGACCCCGGCGAAGATCATCGGCAGCTTCTGGTAGCCCCGGGTCAGCGCATTGACGTAGCTGGCCTGCTGGGTGGCCTGGGCGGCGCCGCTGACAGCCTCGGCCCGGTCGGCCGGGAGTACGGCGGTGACACGCTCGGAGAGGGTGAACTGGTCGGTGCCGGGGGCTGCGGACAGGTCGATCGAGGTGTAGTGGCCCGGGGTCGCGAACAACTCCTGGGCGGTCGCCCTGTCGAACAGGGTGAGGGTCCCGCCCGCGTTGACCCGCGGGTCCTTGGTGGTGACGATGCCCACGAGCCGCTTCTTCATGACCGGGCCGTCGGTGGCGAGGGTGATCTCGTCCCCGATGCCGAACCCGCCCGCGGCGGCGGTCCCCCTGTCGACGGCGACCTCATCGGCGTTCCGGGGGGCGTGGCCCTCGACCACCGGGTAGCGGCTGTCCTTGCCGTCCTTGTCCGGGACGTACGCGCCCGCCGGGTTCGCCCACGCCGTGCCCGAGCGGAGCGGCGTACCGTCCGCGGCGTTCAGTGCCGCCGAGCCGTCGGCCGCGGGGCGTACCGCGGCGGCGCCGGGTACGGCGGCGAGTTCGCGTACGAGCGCGTCGTCGAGCGCGCCCCCCTTCTCGTCCCAGGCGGCACCGGGCTTGGGTGCCTTCGGGTTCACAGTGACCGCGATGTCCGCGAAGTCGCGCGACGTGGCGGCGCGTTGCGCCGCGGCGGAGGAGTCCGCGAAGACGAGGGTGCCGCAGATGAATGCGACACCCAGGCAGACCGCGAGGACGGTCATGGCCAGACGGGCCTTGGCCGCCAGGACGTTGCGCAGGGCTGTTCTCAGCATGGATAGCTTTCCGGGCCGTGGGGTGGGGTGAGGTGGGGCGGGGCGGGGTGGAGAGGGGGACGGGGCGGGTCAGCCGGTGCGGGAGCGGGTGTCGAGCGCCTTCATCCGGTCCAGGACCCGCTCGGGGGTGGGCTGGACCATCTCGTCGACCAGCTGGCCGTCGGAGAGGAACACCACGCGGTCGGCGAAGCCCGCGGCGACCGGGTCGTGCGTCACCATGACCACCGTCTGTGCCAGGTCCCGCACCGAGTCGCGCAGGAAGCCGAGCACCTCGGCGCCGGCGCGGGAGTCGAGGTTGCCGGTGGGCTCGTCGCCGAAGATGATCGCGGGGCGGGAGACCAGCGCGCGGGCCACGGCAACGCGCTGCTGCTGCCCGCCGGACAGCTGGCCGGGCCGGTGGCCGAGCCGTTGCGACAGGCCGACCATGGCCACCAGACGGTCCAGCCACTGCTGGTCGGGGCGGCGCCCGGCGATGGTCAGCGGCAGGGTGATGTTCTCCAGCGCGGTGAGCGTCGGCAGCAGGTTGAACGCCTGGAAGATGAAGCCGATCCGGTCCCGGCGCAGCTCGGTGAGCTGCCGGTCTCCCAGTGTGCTCAGCTCGGTGCCGCCGATGCGGACGGAGCCGGAGCTGACCGAGTCGAGCCCGGCCGCGCAGTGCATCAGGGTGGACTTGCCGCAGCCGGAAGGGCCCATGATCGCGGTGAACTGGCCTTCCCGGAAGCCGATGCTGACATCGTCCAGGGCGACGACACGGGTGTCGCCGCTGCCGTAGACCTTCGAGAGGCCGGTGGTGGCGGCCGCGATCCCGGTCGTCGGGTGCGGTGCGAGAGCCTCACAGGGTGCGGGCGTCACAGGGGACTCCTCTTCGGGTGCGGTGGATTGCACTTCGAAGGGTGTCCGGGGAACGTATCGGGGCCTCAGCCGCTGTGTATCGGCTTGCGCGCCGCTGTGCGGCAGTTCTGTAGGGCCGCGGGCCGCGGTGGAGGAGCGGGCGGGCGCGCGGTCAGGCGGGCAGGCGCAGGGTGGCGACGGCGCCGCCGTCCGGGGCGTTGTCCAGGCGCAGTTCGGCGCCGAGGACCCGGGCCTGGCCCAGGGCGATGGTCAGGCCCAGGCCGTGGCCCGAGCCGCGCTCGTTGGCGCCCGCGACGCCCGTACCCGCAGTGCCCGTGCCCGTGCCCGCAGTGCCCGTGCCCGTGCCCGCAGTGCCCGTGCCCGCAGTGCCCGTGTGGAAACGGCGCGGGCCGTCGCGCAGCAGCTCCGGGGGGAATCCGGGGCCGTGGTCGCGGACGACGACCGTACGGTCCTCCCCGGAGGCTTCGACGCTGACCTCGACCGGGGGGTTCCCGTGCCGGTGCGCGTTGAGGACGAGGTTGCCGACGATCCGTTCGAGGCGGCGCGGGTCGGTCTCCACGGTCGTGGCGCCCGGGTGCGGAGGATCGGCCACCGTGACGGTGACGGAGGCGTCGAGTCCGGTGCGTGCCACGGCCTCGCGGACGACGGCGGCGAGCGGCACGTGGGCGCGGACCGGATGTTCGGCGCCCGCGTCCAGCCGGGAGATCTCCAGCAGGTCCTCGACCAGGCCGCGCAGGTCCCGTACCCGGTTGCGGAGCAGGTCCTCCGTCTCACCGGGCGGCAGCAGGTCGACGGTGGCCAGCAGCCCGCCGACGGGGGTGCGCAGCTCGTGGGCCACGTCCGCGGTGAACTGCCGCTCGGTACGCAGCCGTCGGCCGAGGCTGTCGGCCATCAGGTCGACGGTGGCGGCGATGTCGGCCACCTCGTCGCGGCCCTTGGTCGGCCCGGTACGGGCGTCCAGGTCGCCGGCGGAGATGCGGCCCGCGGTCTCGGAGACCCGCCGCAGCCGTCGGCCGAGCAGCCCGGCCCCGTAGAACGCCGGCGGTGTGGCCGCCGCGAGCGCGACCAGCGAGGCCACGGTCATGGTCACGTCGAGCCGGTACAGCTCCTGGAACTCCGCGTAAAGGGTCACCTGGACGGCCAGCACCGGGCTGCCCGGGCCGCCGACCCGCTGGGCGCCCCAGACGGTCGGGTCCATGCTGCCGGGGGTGTTCCCGCCGTAGGACACGTGGCGGGCGCCGTCGGCCGGGTCCCGCAGGGCGTAGGGCAACTCGGCCGGATCGAGCCGGGCATTGTTCGTGAGGGCGCCGGTGCGCCGGTAGACGTCCACGGCCGAGGTCACGGCGTCGAAGGCCTGCCTCTCGGCCCGGTGCCGGATGTCGTGCGCGGTCCACACGTGCACCAACAGGCCCACCACCAGCGCGACCAGACAGGCCGTTGCCGCGGCCAGCGCGGCCGTCTTCCAGCGCAGGGGGATCCGGACCGACCGCGACCGGGGGAACGGACGCACCGCGATCAGCGCCTGAACTTGTAGCCGAAGCCGCGGACCGTCTCGATCCGGTGGCGGCCCACCTTCTTGCGCAGCCGCTGCACGCACAGGTCCACGACGCGGCTGTCGCCGTCCCAGCCGTAGTCCCAGACGTTGCGCAGAAGGGTGTGCCGCTCCAGCACGACGCCCGGGTGGGCGGCGAACTCCAGCAGCAGCTTCAGCTCGGTCGGGGTCAGCGCCACCGGGCTTCCGGAGAGGGCCACCTCCAGCCCACCGGTGTCGATGGTCAGGTCCCCGAAGACCAGCCGTTCACCCGCGGAGGGCTCGGAGGGCTGCGGGGGCGCGTAGGTCGCCCGCCGTAGGAGGGAGCGGATGCGTGCCACGAGTACGTACGTGTCCACGGGCTTCACCACGTAGTCGTCCGCCCCGGCCTCCAGACCGGCGACGACATCGAGCCCGTCGCCGCGGGCGGACATCATCAGGATCGGCACCAGGCTGGTCTCCCGGGCGCGGCGGCACAGGCCGATCCCGTCCAGTCCGGGCAGCATCACGTCGAGGATGAGCAGGTCGAAGGTGTGCTCGCGCAAGAGCTCCAGCCCCGTCAGGCCGTCGGCGGCGGCCTTCATCTGGTAGCCGTAGCGCTCCAGGGCGACGGTGAAGGACCGGCGCATCAGGTCGTCGTCCTCCACCAGCAGCACGCGCACGGGGCGCGGGACGGGGGCCGGGGCGGCGGCGGACGAGGACACGGCGACGACTCCTGTGGGGATGGTCCGGCGGGGCGGGGGCGAGGCTGACGGGCGACTCGCACGGAACGATACGGCAGGTACCGGGCGCGCGACGGGGAGCGCGACCGCCTCGCACGACGGGCACGCGATACCCTCCCGCACACCGCACCCACCCGAGAACCAGCAGGTCAGGTGGGGTACCTCGGCTCTGTCGGGGGCCGTTACCGGGCCCGTACGGCGCTCCGCGCGCCCTTCGCCGCGGCGGGCGGGCGTACCGCTTCGATGGACAACAGAGCGGTTCCTGATACCCGCCGGATACACGGCCCGGGGGCGCTCGCGGTGGCGGTCAGCGGCGAAGGCCCGCGTCGAGCTGGTGGAGGAACGTGCTCTGCCGGGTCCGGCCGGCGCCGCGCACCGGGAAGCGCCGTACGACCTCGCGGACCGCCGGCGACGCCTGCTCGATCGCCCACCGGATCTCCGCGTCGCCGACACCGGGGTCGTCGCCCGCCGCGAGTTCGTGGGCCTGTGCCTGGTACATCGCGGGCCCGAGGGCGTGCTTCGCCTGGTGCAGGTTGGCCAACGCGTGCATGTAGGGCGCCGCCGCCGCGCAGGCCGCGGCGCGCGCGGCGGCCGCGGCCACCGGATCGCCGACCTCGCGCGCGGCCGCCTGCGCCGCCCACGCGAGGGAACGCAGCTGTCCCGTCCGCTTCCCGCCCAGCCCGAACTCCCGCGCGGCCCCGATCGCATCGCGCGGGCGGGTGTCCGAGGGGGCCCGCGCCTCGAAGAGCGGCAGCGCGCGCCCAGCGCAAGCGACAGCCCAGAGGGTGACCATTCGCCGCTCCTCCTCGCTCAGCGTCATCGCACTCGTACCGGCATCGCTGTCGGGTTCGGCACCCATCGCTCTCCCCTCCTGCATCCTTGCCGGGGCGGCCACCGCGCGCGGCCGTTCGCTCGTCCCATGGCCTCCCGGCGTTCTCCCGATGATCCGATTGTTACCCATGAACGGAGTTCACCCCGTCCGGTGGGCTGCCCAACTCATCACCGACATCCGCGCCCTGCGCACCACCGTCTTCGACATCGCCGACCGCCTTCGCTCCTGGCAGTAGCCGGGCGCTACGGGGCGTGGCCACGCCGGCGAGGTGAACCACCGGGCGCCCAGGGGCAGTACGGCGCAGCACCTCCGGGTGGCCCGGCCGCCGCCCGGAGCAGAGGCGGTCCGCTGCCAGTGCCCGGCGCGGAGGCGGTCCGCCGTCAGCGCCCCGAGCAGAGGCGGTCCGCCGTCAGGCGGCCGGCAGGATCTCCACGCCGAGGGCCGTGAGCTGCCTGACGACGGCGTCGTGCTGGGCCGCGTCGGTGATCAGGCCGCTGATCCCCTCCCAGGGCAGGACGCGGAACCGCGAAGCCGTGCCGATCTTCTCGGAGGAGGCCAGGACGAAGGTGTCGGCGGCCCGTGCGGCCAGGGCGCGCTTCATCGCGGCCTCCTCGGCATCGCCGGTGGTCAGTCCCGCCTCGGGGTGTACCCCGGTGACGCCGAGGAGGTACAGGTCGGCGGACACGTTCTGCGCGGCCTCGACCGCGGCGGCGCCGCACGCGACCGCCGAGTGCTTGAAGACACGGCCGCCGAGCAGGAAGATCTCGGCCCGCGGATGGTCGAGCAGGGCGGCCGCGACGGTCGGGCTGTGGGTGATCACGGTGCAGGCCAGGTCCTGCGGGAGCGCCCGTACGACGGCCAGGGCGGTGGTGCCGCCGTCGAGGATCAGCGCGCTGCCCGGCCGCACCAGCCCGGCGGCCACCGCGGCCACCTTCCGCTTGCCGTCGGCGGCCACGCCCTGCCGGGCGCCGTAGTCCGCCACGGCCGGGGAGACCGGGAGCGCCCCGCCGTAGACCCGTTGACACAGCCCCTCGGCCGCGAGGTCGCGCAGGTCACGTCGCACGCTGTCCTCGGAGATCCCCAGGTCGGCGGCGACGTCCTTGGCGACGATCTTGCCCTCGCTGGTCAGCAGACCCAGCAGGTGGTCACGGCGTTCAGCAGCCAGCATCCGCATTCTCTCCTGTTCTTACACGTTTCTGCATGTAGTGTAGCGCCCCATGACCGACCAGCCCATGCCCGGCGCCGACACACCCGACCACCGCGGCCGCACCGGCCTCGACCGGGCCGGACGCGACCTCGACCGCAACCCCGACGTGGTGATCCGCGACGTCGAACTCACCTCCCGGGGCTGGCACGTCCTGCGGCGCACGACCTTCGACTACCGCCGCCGCGACGGCCGTTGGGGCCGTCAGCAGCGCGAGACCTACGACCGGGGCGACGGGGCGGTCGTCCTGCCGTACGACGCCGAGCGCCGCCTCGTCCTGCTCACCCGCCAGTTCCGCTACCCGGCCTACGTGAACGACCACCCCGACGGCATGCTCGTCGAAGCCGCCGCGGGGCTGCTCGACGCGGACGACCCGGCAGCCGCCGTACGACGTGAGAGCGCCGAGGAAGTGGGCGTCGAGCTCGGCCCGCTCACCCCCGTCCTCGCCGCCTACATGAGCCCCGGCTCCGTCACCGAGCGCCTCCACTTCTTCGCGGCCCCCTACACCGCGGCCGACCGCACCGGGCCGGGCGGCGGCCTGGAGGAGGACGGCGAGGACATCGAGGTCCTCGAACTGCCCTTCGCCGAGGCCCTCGCCATGACGCGCGACGGGCGCATCGCCGACGGCAAGACGATCCTGCTCCTGCAGTGGGCGGCGCTGGACGGCCCCTTCGCCGCGTCAGGCGGAGCAGACGGGTAGCCCGGGGTCGTCGTGGGTCCGTACGGCGGGCAGCCAGGCGGCGCCGCCGTCGGGAACGTCCGCCAGATGGACGCGGAACCAGTTGGGGGTCCCCACCCCGTGCTCGTCCTCGATCCGGATGCCGTTGGTCACCATGCAGTCGGCCATCAGGACATCGCCGTGCCACACGTGGTGCGCCACGGCGTTGTGCAGGTCATAGGTCACATACGGGTTCTTGGCCAGGCTGAGCCGACAGGCCGGGAGGCGCTCGGACTGGGGCTTGCAGTCGCCGTCGATGTCGAATATCCGGATGGGTGCCAGGGCGCCGACCGGGCCCGTCGGGACGGCAGGGGCCGATGGGGACGGCGGAGGCGACAGGGGCGGCACGGACGACGCGGACGCCCGGGACGACGTAGCGCTCCCGGTCTCGGCGTCGGTCATCAGGACGTCGGCGGTGTCCCGGTCCTGGAGCCCGATGGAGATGGCCGCGCCCACCAGGGCGGCGGCGCCGGTGACCGCCAGCCACAGGAACACGAAACGGCGCCGCGACCCGGGCCACGACGTGGAACGGCGGTCGGCCGGCTCTGACGGCCGGGGCACCGGGCTCGGCGCGATCACCGCAGGCGCCGGGCTCGGCGACGGCGCCGACAGTTCCGGGTCGGCGCGGAGGATCGCCGTGTGGATCGCGGAGAGTTCGGGTCCGGGGTCGAGGCCGAGTTCGTCGGCGAGGTGGCGCCGGGTCTCGGCGAAGCGCTGGATCGCGTCGGCCTGACGGCCGGTGCGGTACAGCGCGATGAGCAGCTGCCCGACGAGCTGTTCGCGCTGCGGGGCGGCCTCGACGAGTTCGGTGAGTACGGGCACCAGCTCGGCCTCCCGTCCGAGGCGCAGCTCGCAGGCCGCCAGCCGCTGCCAGGCGTCCAGCCGCTCCTCGTGCAGACGCGCCCGCGCCGGTTCGGCGAACGCGGCGTTGACGCCGGACAGCGGTTCGCCGCGCCACATCCCGAGCGCGGCGCGCAGGCTCTCCGACGCCTGCTCGGCCTGGTGAGCGGCCATCTCCCCGGCGGCCCGGCGGACCAGGGCGCGGAAGTCCAGCAGGTCGAGTTCGCCGTCGCCGACTGCGCAGGTGTAACCGTCGGCCGTGGTCTGGATCCGGTCGGCGAGGCCGGTCCCGCGCAGGGTCTGGCGCAGGGCGGAGACCGCGCTGTGGATCTGGGTCCGGGCGCTGCTCGGTGCTTCGTCGGCCCAGATCGAGTCCATCAGCCGGTCGAGGGTGACGGGCTGCCGCGCGTGCAGGAGCAGGTAGGCCAGGACGGCCCGCCGCTGCGGGCACTGCACCTCGATCAGCCCGTCGGCCCCCTCAAACCCCACCTGTCCCAGAACCGTGAACCGCATGGCTGGCTCCCCCTCGGATGCGCGCAGTCTTCCCGTCGGACAGTCGTCGCGTCGGACGGTCTCCGCGTCGCCAGGCTTCGCATCGCGGGGTTCGCGTCACCAGGCTTCGCATCGCGGGGTTCGCGATCCGCCCTGCCGGACCACGGGCGTTCGTCCTGGTCCAGGCGGTTTGCGCCGCCGTATAGCGCGCGGTTGGCGGACGCATAGCGGGGACCGGGCACAGTGAAGTCCTCCTCGGCCGGTCATAAACCGAGCGACCCCGGCGACCCGGGAGACCAAGCAGAAAGGACCGATGTGCGCGGACTCTCACGAAGACTCGCGCCCAGGCCGATGACGACAGTACTGGCGACCGGCCGCCCTCGGCGCCGTCGGGTCGTTGACGGCGGCCGCCGCCCCCGCTCACACCGCCGCGCCGTGTGAGCCACGCGAACACCAGGACGACGTCTCACAGACAGCCCTGGACTACGCGGGCGCCCGGCGGATGCAGTCGAAGGTACCCGGCCCCACCCCGGGCGGCGGTGACGGCACCGGCCAGCTCAGGCACGCCACCTGGGGCGACACCCTGAACGTCCGCGCACAGCCCAACACCGGTGCGGTCGTGGTCACTTCCCTCCCGGGCAGCACCAGCGTCCTCATCTCCTGCGAGGCGCACGCCCAGTACGTGCTCCAGCATCTATACGCGCGCGGCCACAGGACGCCCCGAAGGACCACACCCAGCTCTCCGAAGGAGTCATCATGTCGCTTCGTATGACAGCCAAGTCGGCCGCAGTGGCGGCCGCGTCGATCGCCCTGATCGCCACCGCGGTCACCGGAACGGCCTCCACCACCCCCTCCGGCACCGCGCCCGCCGCCGCCCCCGTCTCCGCGAGCGGCGACAACTCCAACGCCAGCGTGTGGGGACCGCGGGAAGGCCGGCTCCCGCTTCTCGGCGGTGACGTCCCCTGCGCCGAGGGCGCCTTCTGCCTGTACGACACGGCGGGCGGCTCCACGCATTTCGAGCTGCCTCACTGCACCACGTACAACCTGAACAACTGGAACGGGATCGGCGGCTGGTACAGCAACCAGACCGGCGGAGCGGTGGCCCGGATCCAGGACAGCCGCCACAACACCATCTGGTCCGTCTGGCCGGAAGGCTTCAACTACTACGCCGACCTGAGCCCCGCGTACTACGTGGTGCCCTGCTGACAGCCCCGCGAGGATCGGGGTGCGCGCCGGCTCTGCCGGAGCCGTCGCTACCCCGGACCCCACCAGGCCGGTGACACGCTGATCGACCACGCGTCGCCCGTCTGGTGGTCCGCGGGGTCGTTCGGGTCGTGGTCGCCCTGTCCGTAGGGGTCGGGGGTCACAAGCCGTTGATGACGTCCCATCGTTGCGAGGCGCCCCCGGTACACGTCGTGGCGTTGACACGGTCGTTCGCGGTCCGCGCGAGACACGTGCCGCTCACCTTGTTCTTGATCAGCGCTCCGGCGGCCGACGTGTCGTCGATGGCCCACAGCGCCGCCTGGTCGGCGGCGGCGCAGGGCTTCATGGTCGGTTGCCCGCTGCGCAGCGTGAGGCACAGCCGGGTCGCCCGCTGCCGCAACGCGGTGTGCGCGATCGCGTTGTCCCAGTACCACACCTGGTAATCGCCGTAGTTGCAGGTCGTTACGTACGGGCCGAAGTCGGCCCGGAAGTCCAGGCATTTCGGGGACGAAGACCGATCCTGGAAGGCGGAACTCGACGGCGCCGCGCTCGCCGGTGCGCCACTCAGGCCCACCGCGACCACCACCCCCACCCCTACAGCAGCCAGTTTCTTCAGTAACACGGCAGCCCTCCTCCGCTCGGCCCGGGTCCGCCGAGATGACACCGAGTCTGCCCAAGGCGGGCCCGGAGGGAAAGTACGCACCCAGAGGTTCGGCGGATTCCGTTACGTGTGCCGGTTCGGATATTCCGTACCGGACGTCGCGGACCCGCCGACCCGCGGACCCGCCGGGCCCGGGTGGCCCACGCGCCGCCCCCTACCGCCTCGGGCCTCCTGCCGCGTGCGTCGCCGTGCCCGCCACGGCCAGGACCAGGGCCGTCCAGGTCGCCGCTGCCGTGCCCGGTGACAGGAGCATCCGGGTCAGGGCCTGGGTGGCCGCGTCCGGCGCGGCCGGGACGACGAAGGACGGCGACGGCCACGCGAACGGCGGGATCCACGCGTGCCGCCACCCGCACGAGGCCGCCCCGAAGGCGGCGAGTCCCATCAGCCCCGCGCTGTTGCGCACGACGAAGGCGGCCTCGGCGGGCTGGCCGCTCATCGTCCGCACCGCCAGCAGCACCGCGGCGATGAGCGCTCCGCCGAGCAGTACGTGCGCCGCCCTGCGCGGCATCCAGCGGACCGCCGCCGTGCGGTCCAACCCCAGCTCCTGGCCGCCGAGTCCGACCGAGAGCGCCGTCGCCCCCGCGGTGAGGACGAGCGTGGCCAGCCGTGGATCTCCCGGTCCCCCGCCGCCGATCCGGGCGAGCGCCCACACCGCGACCGCGCTGAGCAGCACGGCGGCCAGTGAGGCGGGTACCCGCCGCGAACGCGCGTACAGCGTCAGCCATCTCACTGGGCCGCACCGCCGTTCAGCGCGGCGAGCGCGTCGCCCGAGCAGGAGAGCGTGGCGGCGTGCATCGCGGTGATCCGCTGCCGCTGCTCGGGCAGGGGCAGCGCCTTGAGCTCCTCCCACACCGGCCGGGCCACATCGGCACGGACGAAACGAGAGTGCCGACAGGACCCGTCCGGGCCCTGTCGGCACTCTCGTGGAAGGTGGCGGCCGTGTGGCCGTCGGATCAGTTGACGTTGACTCCGGACCAGGCCGCGGCGACGGCCGTGTACTCGGCGGACGTCGTTCCGTACAGCTCGCCCGCCGCGCTGAGCGTGGCGGTGCGGGCGCCCTTGTAGTTGGTGGTGGACGTCATGTGCACGGTGAGCGCGCGGTACCAGATCTTGAGGGCCTTGTCCCGGCCGATTCCGGTGAGGACGGAACCGTTGGAGGTCGGGCTGTTGTAGGAGACGCCGTTGATGGTCTTGGCGCCACTGCCCTCGGACAGCAGGTAGAAGAAGTGGTTGGCGACACCCGAGGAGTAGTGGACGTCGAGGTTGCCGACGCCGGAGGACCAGGAGTCGGCGGAGCCGCCGTCCTTGGAGGGCTTGTCCATGTAGCGCAGCGGCGTGCCGTTGCCGTTGAGGTCGATCAGCTCACCGATGAGGTAGTCGCCCTTGTCCGAGGCGAGGTTGGCGTAGAACTCCACTCCGGTGCCGAAGATGTCAGAGGTGGCCTCGTTCAGGCCGCCCGACTCGCCGGAGTAGTTCAGACCGGCGGTGTTCGCGGTGACGCCGTGGCTCATCTCGTGGCCGGAGACGTCCAGTTCGGTCAGCGGGTGCGTGTTGCTCGCACCGTCGCCGTACGTCATGCAGAAGCAGTTGTCGTCCCAGAAGGCGTTGACGTAGTTGCGGCCGTAGTGGACCCGGCTGTAGGCGCCGACACCGTCGTTGCGGATGCCGCTGCGGCCGAAGGTGTTCTTGTAGAAGTCCCAGGTGGCCGCCGCGCCGTACTGGGCGTCGACCGCCGCGGACTGGCCGTTGGAGACGGTTCCGGTACCCCAGGCGTTGTCGGCGTCGGTGTAGAGGGTGCCGTTGCCCGAGGTCTTGTTGGCGAGGTTGGTGGTGTACTGCCCGCCACGCGTGGCGTCCTTCAACTGATACGTGGATCCACTCAAGTTGGTGGTCAGCGGCACCGATCCGACGAACACGCCCTTGCCGCTGCCGGTGGCGTTGGTGGTCTGGATCGCCTCGTGGGTGGAGAGGACCTCGCCGCTCGCCGCGTCGGTCACGATGCGCTGGCTGCTGGGGGTGCCGTCGGCGCGCACGCCCTCGACGACGGTCTCGTACGCGAGGCGCGGGGTGCCGCTGGCGGCCCAGACGACGAGGCGGGGGGTGCCGGTCCGGCCGACCGAGGAGAGGGCGGGCTCGTCGGCGTCCTTCGTGATGCCGACGGTGGCCTGTACGGCGCCGGCGGCCTTGGTGGCCGCCTGGCCCGCGGAGAGCTTCGGCGAGAGCGAAGCGGGGGCGATCGGAGCCTGGACCGCCTTGTCGGCCGACTTCACGGCCCCCTTGGCGTCCTGGTGGACTATGAGGTCGCCGCCGAGCACCGGCAGACCGTTGTACGTGCGCTCGTAACGGACGTGACGGCTTCCGTCCGCGTCCGTCACGACGTCCTTGGCGACCAGCTTCTCCGTGCTGCCCAGTCCCAGGGCACCCGCGGCGGCGGGTGCCTCGGCGGCGGCGCGGGCGAGATCGGCGGCGTGCTGCTGCGCGGGGCCGGAAGCGGGAGCGGGGGCAGGAGCGGCCTGGGCCGCACCGGCGCTGACCTGGATGGCACCGGCGAGCAGGGCCGAGGCAGAGAGTACGGCTCCGACAGTGAGCTTTCGCTTCACGTGGGTCTTCCTTCCGATCCAACCGCGTGTGCGCGGTCGCACCTCGTTCCGGGGCACTTGGGTGAGTGCTCGCAGGGGGCGGAACGGGCGCTGCGACTCCGTGCGGTCAACGCGCCTGCCGGGGTGGGGATCGACCGGCGGTGCCGTACGAAGCTGTCGGAAGCATGACAATCGGCTTGGTCAAATGAACAGAGGGGAAAAGGAATTGGCACAGTTCCGCCACGACTGACGGTCCGTAACTTACTGAGGCCCCATCAGGGAAATTGCGCATAACGGCCGAACAGGGCCGCGGAAGTGTGGTTACTGCAGGTACTTCGGGGTGCGTTTCGGGGAATCGGCGCCATCTCCGACATAGCCGTCAACGTTACGGCCGCATTGCCGTGGCGTGTCCTCAAGTGGGGCCTGGAGCGGCGGTGGCGGGTAATCGCCACCCCGCGCAGTGGTGGCGGTAAGAGTGAAGTCGTGCCGGTGCGGGTAGGCGGGACCGGCGACGTAAAAGCGCGACGTGCGCCGCCCCCACACCGAGCACGGTGGGCACAGCGCACGTCGTCACTACCGGTCCGGCTCCCGCCGGATGCGGTCCTACGGAGCGCGGTGGGGGGTGCCCCCCGTCTTACCCTTGGGGCCTCGCGGGCCGGTGGGCCCGGGCGGACCCGAGCGGCAGTGCTCGTCGCCGCCCCCGCCACCCGCGGCCACTCTGTTCGGCTGGTCCTCGTCGTCCTCCTGCGGATGGCCCACGCACGGGTTCCCGCCGCCCGGCCGCGTCACCCGGGCATCCGCGTTCTGCGCCGCGGCCACGGCCGGAGCGGCCACTCCCGCCAGTACCAGAGTGAGCGAGGCGAAGGCACTCGCGGCGAGCCACGTGCCCCGGCGGGGCAGCGGTCCCAGGCGTGACCCCGTCGTGTAGTCAGGCTCCATGTGCTGTGCTCCCAGTGTGAGGAGAAGGAACGATGGGGTTCGTCGAACGCGGGGAGAGTCTGCGGCGGCTCCCCCGGTCCGGGTGCCGCACCACAACCGGGCGCCGGACAATCATCACGTCGGGCTATCAGAACAACGATCTTTACGCCGATCGGTCGACGGGCCGCGTCGCTCCGCGTGGATACCGAGTACCGCGCCACCCCCGTGGCACAGTGGCCCGGCCCGAGCTCCCGGCACACGGCCGACCCCTCCCGGCGCCGTCGTTCCTTGAGCCACCACACCTCGGACCCGGTGGGTGCCGCTGTGAAGCCGTCCATTTGCCTCTGCATGATCGTCAAGAACGAGGCGCGGGTCATCGAACGCTGCCTCACCTCCGTCCGCGACGTCGTGGACACCTGGGTGATCTCCGATACCGGATCGACCGACGGAACCCAGGATCTGATCCGCGGCGCGCTGGCGGGGATCCCGGGAGAGCTCCACGAAGAACCCTGGGTCGACTTCGGGCACAACCGCAGCCTGAACATCGCGCACGCCCGGGGCACGGCGGACTACCTGCTGCTGCTCGACGCGGACCTGGTGCTCCGCCAGGACGGCCCCCTGCCGCCGCTGACCGCCGACTCGTACATGCTGCGCCACGACGGGGCCACCACCTACCGCATCAAGCGCCTGGTCCGCGGGGACCTCCCGTGGCGCTACGAGGGCGTCACCCACGAGTACCTCACCGCCGACCGCGACGGTGACACCGGACAGCGGAACCTCGACGCACTGTGGATCGCGGACTTCGCCGACGGCGGTTCCCGCCACGACAAGTTCGAACGGGACGCCCGGCTGCTCGGCGCGGAGCTGGAGCGCGATCCGCGCAACCCACGGACGGTCTTCTACCTCGCCCAGACGATGCGCGACATGGGCCGGGCCGACGAGGCCATCACCCTGTACGAGCGGCGCGCGGCGATGGGCGGCTGGGTGGAGGAGATCTACTACTCGCTGCTCCAGGCCGGGGTCCTGCGCGCGGAGTCCGGGAACTGGCCGGGCGCCATGGACGCCCTCGTCCGGGCCTGGGAGATCCGGCCGGAACGGCTGGAGGCCTGCTACGAACTCGTCTCACGGCTGCGGACCATGGGCCACCACCAATGCGCCCACGCCCTCGTACGGGCCGGACTCGACCGGGGGTTCCCCGAGGAGGACCTGCTGTTCACCCAGCCGTGGGTGTACCGCTGGGGCCTGCTCTTCGAGTACTCCATCACCGCGTACTGGACCGGGGACTACGCCGCGTCCATCCAGGCCTGCGACCGCCTCCTGGACATGACGGACCTGCCCGGCCCCTACCGGGCGCAGACCCTCGCCAACCGTGACTTCGCCCGCGGCCGCCTCACCCCGGTACCCGGCCCGGCCGCCGAGCTGACCACGGCCCGGCACCGATAGGGGAGCGACCGCGAGGAATGCCCGTGTCCGCCCTGCCCCATGAGGTTGCCGTTTCTCAGCTGAGCTGGACCTCCGGGCTGTAGATGTCCCACCACTGGGCCAGGTCGAGGGTCCGCTCCAGTCCGCGCCGCGACGCCTGCGTGACCCGCGGGGCGTCGCTGTGCGCGGCCCGGCTGATCCGTTCGCGGTCGACGAGGCCGAAGACCGGGTGGGCGGGACGCGCCAGCAGGTCCTTCACGTGGTTCTGGAGCGCGACCGCGTACTTGGGGTCCTGGGTGGACGGGTACGGGCTCTTGACCCGGTCGTACACGGACCGCGGGATCACGTCCGCGGTCGCCTCCCGCAGCAGGCTCTTCTCCCGCCCGTCGAAGGACTTCATCGACCAGGGCGTGTTGTACACGTACTCGACGAGCCGGTGGTCGCAGAACGGCACCCGCACCTCCAGCCCGACCGCCATGCTCGCCCGGTCCTTGCGGTCCAGCAGGACCCGTACGAAACGGGTCAGGTGGAGGTGGCAGATGCGCCGCATCCGGTATTCGAAGTCGCTTTCGCCGTCGAGGCGTTGGATGCCCGCGACGGCCGTACGGTAGCTGTCGGCGACGTACGAGGCGAGGTCCAGCTCCCTGGCCACGTCGGAACGCAGTACGTCGGCGTCGTCACCGAAGTCCCGGCCGAACCGCACCAGCCAGGGGAAGGTGTCGCCGCGCCGGGCCTCCTCGTCGAAGAACTGGAGGTAGCCGCCGAAGACCTCGTCGGCGGATTCGCCGGAGAGGGCGACCGTGGAGTGCTCACGGACCGCCCGGAAGAGCAGGTAGAGCGAGGCGTCCATGTCGCCGAAGCCCGCGGGGAGGTCCCGGGCGCGGATCATCCTCGCCCGTACGTCCGGGTCCGCGAGGGCCTGCGAGTCCAGGACGATGTCCTGGTGGTCGGTGCCGGAAGCGCGGGCCACGTCGTGCACGAAAGGCGTGTCGGACGTGCCGCGCAGCTCGCTGGCGACGAAGTGGTCGGCCTGTCCGGCGAAGTCGACGGCGAAGGTGCGGACCTGTTCGCCCCGCTCGGCGAGACGGCGGGCGGCGAGCGCGGTCATGGCCGAGGAGTCGAGGCCGCCGGAGAGCAGGATGCAGCGCGGCACGTCGGCGACGAGCTGGCGGCCCACGATGTCGTCGAGGAGGGAACGTACGGTGGCGATGGAGTCGGCGCGGTCGTCGAGGTGCGGCCGGGTCTCCAGCTGCCAGTAGACACGGCGGCGGGTGCCGGAGCGGCTGACGGTGACGACGGTGCCGGGCTCGACCTCGCGCATGCCGTCCCAGACGGCGTGGCCGGGCGTCTTGACCAGGGTGAACAGTTCCCTCAGCCCGTCGAGGCGGACCCGGGCGCGGGCGAGGGGGTTGGCGAGGATGGCCTTGGGCTCGGAGCCGAACAGGACACCGTCGGGGGTCGGGTAGTAGTAGAAGGGCTTGATGCCCATGCGGTCGCGGACCATCACGAGCGTGTCGTGGCGGCCGTCCCAGACGGCGAAGGCGTACATGCCGTTGAGGCGCTGGGGCAGGTCCTCGCCCCATTCGAGGTAGCCGCGCAGGACGACCTCGGTGTCGGAGTCGGTCGAGAAGCGGTGGCCGCGGTCGGTGAGCTCACGGCGCAGCTCGGTGAAGTTGTAGGCCTCCCCGGAGTAGACGAGCGCGACGGTGCCGTCAGGGGTCACGGCGGTCATCGGCTGGCGGCCGCCCGGCAGGTCGATGACCGCGAGCCTGCGGTGCCCGAGCGCGGCGGGGCCTTCGCACCACGTGCCCCGGTCGTCGGGGCCCCGGCAGGCCATCGTCTCCGTCATCGCGTCCAACGTCCTGCCCTCGGCCCGCAGATCACGGCCGAAGGAGACCCATCCGGTGATGCCGCACATGCGCTACCTCCCGTGTCCGGTCCCCCTGACGCGGCACTAGATCACGAGCCTGCGCCTCGGCGAGGGACGGGGCAACCACGCCCGCCCCGCACCCCGCACCCCCACCCCACCGTTTCCGGCCGCGCTTTACCCACGCCAGACCCGCGACCCGCCCACCACCGTGTCCCTCGGGCGAGATCCGGCCACGGGCAAAACTTCCCCCAACAACCGCCCCGGCACGCGACGGCCGACCGGGGGCCACGCCCACGCACGCGGGGGCAGCCCCCTTCCTGCGCGGCGCATCGGCGGCGGCGCCTGAGCGAGGGCGGACCGGGACCCCGTCCCCGTGGGCCGTACGGGCCCCGGGGCGTCCGAGCCCAGGGTGTCCCAGCCCACAGAGTGTCCCAGCCCACGGGGTGCCCGGGCCCGCGGGGTGCGTTCAGGGCTTCCGCCGACGGGACGGGACGCGGCCCGTACCGCTGCCGCACCCCTCCCCCCGTCATGGCCTGCCCGGGCCCCGGGCTCAGGGCCTGATGAAGACCTTGAGGCTCTTGCGGTCGGCCATGTCCTGGTAGCCGGCGGGGACGCCGTCGAGGGTGGTGGTGGCGTCGAAGACCTTCCCCGGCTCGATGGCGCCGTTCAGGATGTCGGGCATCAGTTCCTCGATGTACGCGCGCACCGGCGCCGGGCCTCCGGCCAGGCCGAGGTTGTGGCGGAAGAGGCTGCCCATGCCGATCGGCGCGTCCTCGTACTGCGGGACACCGACGCGACTGATGACGCCGCCCGGGCGAACGACGCCGAGGGACTGCTCGTACGCGGGCATGTGGCCGACGGCTTCGAGGACCACGTGCGTGCCGTGCCCGCCGGTGAGCTCCCTGACCTGGGCGATGCCTTCCTCACCGCGGGCCGACACCACGTCGGTGGCGCCGAACTCCCGGCCGAGGTCGGTACGCGCCTGGTGGCGGCCCATGAGGATGATCTGCTCGGCGCCGAGGCGCTTGGCCGACAGCACCGCCATCAGGCCGACGGCGCCGTCACCGACCACGGTGACGCGGGTGCGCTCGTCGACGCCGCCCGCGACGGCGGCGTGGTAGCCGGTGCCCAGGACGTCCGAGAGGGTCAGCAGGGACGGGATGAGCGCCGAATCGGCGGCAACGGGAAGCCGGACGAGGGTGCCGTCGGCGAGCGGGACGCGGACGGCCTCGGCCTGACCGCCCTCCTCCGCCTCGCCGTCCCAGAAGTTGGCCTGGGGGTGCGAGCAGGAGGTGTGCAGACCTCCGCGGCAGAACGCACAGGTGTTGTCGGAAATCGCGAACGGCGCGACGACCAGGTCGCCGCGCTTGACGGTGGTCACCTCCGATCCGGTGTCCTCGACGACGCCGATGAACTCGTGGCCCATCCGTGCGGGCCCGTCCCCCGGCCTCATCGAGCCGTAGGGATGCAGGTCACTGCCGCAGATGCAGGATCCGGTGACGCGGACCAGCGCGTCGGTGGGCAGCTTGATGACGGAGTCCGGGACGTTCTCGACCCGGACGTCGTGGGCGCCGTACAGGAGGGTTGCGCGCATGAGGTGTACTCCGTTGGGGTGACTGCCGACAGCCGTCGTCAGGGGGTGCGGGGCCAGCTCGGTGCCTTGTCCGGTTCAACCCTGTTCGGTGCGGGCGGTGGCCGCATTCCGGAAGCCCGCGGCATCTGGTGCCGGGCCCGGGGAGCGGACGACCAGGGCCCGTCAACACCCGGGTTCACCCCGAGGCCGAAACCGACGAGGACCAGCGGCGCGAGCCCGGCGGCGGGACCGGCCCGGCCGGCCGGTCAGCGGCACTGCGATGCGGGAGTACGCGGCCAGGAACGCGCCGGTCGTGGTGGCGACCCGGTCAGGCTCCCGTTCCCGTCCCCGTTGAGCGACCGGGACCCTCGTGCGCGCGCCCTCGGCCGGGGGTCACTGGCCGCCGACGAGTTCGCCCGTGAGCTTGCCGTGGAGATCGGCGCTCGGGTCGTTCAGGCCGGTGATCTCGACGGTCTTGCCGCGTTGGGCGTACTTCGTTTCGATCGCGTCGAGGGCGGCGACGGAGGAGGCGTCCCAGATGTGCGCCGCGCTCAGGTCGATGACCACCTTCTCCGGGTCTCCCGCGTAGTCGAACTGCCCGACGAGGTCGTTGGAGGAGGCGAAGAACAGCTCCCCGGTCACCCGGTAGACCACGGTGTCGCGATGCGCGTCGTCGGGCCCGCTGACGGCGGTGACCTCGGCGAAGCGGGCGACCCGCTTCGCGAAGATGACCATGGCGGTGACCGAGCCGAGGACCACGCCGACGGCGAGGTTGTGGGTGGCGACCACGGCCGCGACGGTGATCACCATCACGACGATCTCCCCCGCGGGCATCCGCTTCAGCGTCTTCGGGGCGATGGAGTGCCAGTCGAACGTCGCGAACGACACCATCACCATGACGGCGACCAGCGCGGCCATGGGGATACGGGAGACGACCGGCCCGAAGGCGATGCACAGGACCATCAGGAACGCTCCCGCGAGGAAGGTCGACAGCCGGGTCCGGGCGCCGGAGACCTTCACGTTGATCATCGTCTGGCCGATCATCGCGCAGCCGCCCATGCCGCCGAAGAAGCCGGTGACGATGTTGGCGATGCCCTGGCCGATCGACTCACGGGTCTTGTTGGAGTGGGTGTCGGTGATGTCGTCGACCAGCTTGGCCGTCATCAGCGACTCCATCAGACCGACCAGCGCCATCGCGAACGCGTACGGCGCGATCGTCGTCAGCGTGTCCAGGGTGAACGGCACGTCCGGCAGCCCCGGCACCGGCAGGGAGGACGGCAGGGCGCCCTTGTCGCCCACGGTCGGCACCGCGATCGCGGCCGCGACCGTGATCACGGTGAGGGCGGTGATGGACACCAGCGGGGCCGGGACCGCGGTGGTGATCCTCGGGAGGAACACCAGCAGCGCGATACCGGCGACGAGCAGGGCGTACGCGGCCCAGGGGACGTCGCCCATCTCGTGCACCTGGGTCATGAAGATCAGGATCGCGAGGGCGTTGACGAAGCCGACCATCACCGACCGGGGAATGAACCGCGTCAGCTTCGCCACCCCCAACGCGCCGAGGACCACCTGGAAGACACCGGCGAGGATGACCGCGGCGACCAGGTATCCCAGCCCGTGCTCCCGGTTCAGCGGGGCGATCACGAGGGCGACGGCGCCGGTGGCGGCGGAGATCATCGCCCGCCGCCCCCCGACGACCGAGATGACGACGGCCATGGTGAAGGAGGCGAACAGACCGATCGCCGGATCGACCCCGGCGATGATCGAGAACGAGATCGCCTCGGGGATCAGCGCGAGGGCGACCACCAGACCGCCCAGCACCTCGGTACGCCAGACCTTCGGGTCGCGCAGCCAGTCGGGCTTCAGGCCGCGCAGGCGCGCGGCCGCGGACACGGCGGTGGCAGCAGGGTCCAAGGCAGAAGACAAGGAAGTCGAACCTGTCGTGCTCGGGCGCACCCCCACGGCGGGCCGGGGCGTACGGGAGGACGCGGAAGAGCCGGGTCGGCACCCCGCGGACGGCCCCGCGAGGGACGGTAGCCGCAAGACGAAGGGGTCGGACGAAGGAGACCGGACCAGGAACGGGGCGCATGACCGAACCGAGCCCGTACGAGCGCACGGCCGGGCGGGCTCACACCCAGCGGCGGCGCAGCGTCACGGCGGGCAGACTGCGGCGTCGGGCGGCGTGGGCTCGCGCACGCATGTCTCCTGCACCATTCGGATCTTCGCGGGGGCACCAGCGACCCCGGCTCGGCGCCCGCAACTCTACCCTGACGCGAGAGCGGGTCCCGCTGGAGTCCTGAGGCGGACCACCGCGGCCGAGCGCCCCCTGAACCTCACCGCGGACCACCTCGGCCGAGACCCCGCAGGAACTGCCGCTTGTCGTTCAGGAATCCGTCGGCGAAGAGCGAGCGGGGAGTGAAGAGCCGGTGAGCACGGTCTTGGTGTCCGAGCCTTCGATGGACCGCCTGAGCAGTGAGTGGGTCGCGTCCGGATAGCGCTTGACCGCCGGCGCGCCGCCCGCGTCCAGCACCGAGCGGTACACGCGCCGCGTGTCGGCGAACCGTACGTCGAGGACGCGGCCCACCGCCTGGGCGCCCACGGCGCCCTCACTCTCCTCACCACGACGGACCTGCGCCGGGACCCCACCCTGGAACCAGCCGAACTGGCCCGCCTCCTGGCCCGTCGACGAGATCGCCGAGCGCTACCACCGCCTCAGCCGCATCGCCCGGCCCCGCCTCGACCGGCTCACCGGCCGCGCCGCTCTCTCCTCGTCCGAGGTCCTCACCATCGCGGTCGAGCCGGCTGCCGAACTCACCCGCGCCATGGAGCCCGACCCACTGCCACCGCCCCAGTTCCTCCCCCACCCCTGGCCCGGCACCCGGGCACGCGAACTCGTCGCCCGCTGCTGGGCAGCCCTCGGTGAACGCGACCACGACCCCACCCGCCCCGCCCTCTTCCGCCGCTACGCCGACATGGCCGGGGAGGCCGCGCCGGGACCCGGGGAACTTCGCGGCGCGTGCGGCGAGTCGCCTCTCACAGCCGGGTGGCCGTGCGGATCAGTCCGGCCAGGGCGCGGGAGCGGCTGTGCGGGGGCCAGGCGATGTGGGTGGTCACCAGGGGCGCGTCGGTGAGCGGGACGGCGGCGTGCGCGGTCCACAGCCAGGCGCGGGCGGAGGCGGGAATCACCGCCAGGGTGCGGCCGAGGGCGATCAGCTGGGCCAACTGCGCCGGGTCTCGGATCTCGGGGCCCGGACCGGGCGGGTAGGTGCCGTCCCGGCGGGGCCATCGGGGGAACGGCAGGTCGGGGACATCGCTGACGTCGGCCATCGACAGGAACGGGCGTGCGGCGAGGGGATGCCCGGCGGGCAGGATGGCGACCTGCTCCTCGATGAGCAGCTCCTCGCTGTCGAACCCGGCGAGGGAGCTGAAGAGCGGCTGCAGGAGCGCTACGTCGGCGCGTCCGTCGCGCAGGAACCGTTCTTCCTCACCGATTCCGCACAACACCACTTCGACCTCGGCCGCGTCGGGTTCGGCGGCGTAGGCGTCGAGCAGTTTCTGGAGGAGTTCGTGGGACCCGGCGGCCTTCGTCGCCAGGACCAGCCGGCTGCGAGGTGACGCGGCGCGCCGGGTGCGGCGGGCGGCTGCCGCGGCGGCGTCGAGGGTCGCGCGGGCCTCGTTCAGCAACACCTCCCCGGCACGGGTGAGGGCGACGCCGCGGCGGTTGCGTTCCAGCAGCAGGACACCAAGGCGCCGCTCCAGAGCCTGGATCGCCCGGGACAGCGGCGGCTGGGCCATGCCGAGGCGCTCGGCGGCGCGGCCGAAGTGCGACTCCTCGGCGACGGCCACGAAGTACCTCAACTCACGGGTCTCCAGAGCGTCCATCGCCCCAGCGTACGGTGGTGATACCTGGCGGGTATCACAGGAGACCGGATCGGTGTTGGAGCTCTGCCCGCCGACGGGACAGCATCGACGTCATGAGCGAGCAGAAGAGTGCGCTGGTGACCGGCGCGAACAAGGGGATCGGGTACGAGATCGCGGCCGGGCTGGGGGCTCTCGGATACAGCGTCGGAGTAGGAGCCCGCGACCGGACCCGGCGCGAGGCCGCGGTCGAGAAGCTCCGGGCGGGTGGGGTGGACGCGTTCGGGGTTCCGCTGGACGTGACCGACGACCGGAGCGTCACCGGGGCAGCCGACCTGGTCGAGCGACGGACCGGCCGCCTGGACGCCCTGGTCAACAACGCGGGAATCGCGGGGCCGTTGGGGCCGAACTGGGCGCAGGACCCCACCGCGATCGACGTCGGCGACCTCCGTACGGTCGTGGAGACCAATGTCATCGGTGTCATACGGGTGACCAACGCGATGCTGCCGCTGCTGCGGCGCTCGCCATCTCCGCGCATCGTCAACGTCTCCAGCAGCGTCGCCTCCCTGACGCGGCAGGCCGACCCTGATATCGAGGTCGGCCCGATCATGTCGGTCTACGCGCCTTCGAAGTCGTTCCTGAACGCCGTCACCGTGCAGTACGCCCGGCAGCTGGCCGACACGGCCGTCCTGATCAACGCCGCCTGCCCGGGCTTCGTCGCCACCGACTTCAACGGTTTCCACGGTCCCCGGACACCCGAACAGGGCGCGGCCACAGCGATCCGCCTCGCCACCCTGCCCGACGACGGCCCGACCGGCGGGTTCTTCGAGGACGACGGCGTCATCCCCTGGTGATCCACCGGGCAGGGGGCTAGCGCCGCGCCAGGCAACGTTCGCCCCGTCGCGACGCCCCGCACGCACTCTCTCCGCACCGGCCGAAAGCCCACGTACGTCCAGTACACGGGCTTCCGGCCGGCCCGCCCGGAGCACGCACCGGACGCCGCTCCTCAACGGGCAAACACTGCCTGACGCGGCACTAGGTCTTGTACGTCGCCATCTCCAACGCCCCGGCCTGGCAGGTGTCGCGCGTGCGGGCGATCGCCGACCTGCGCGGCTGGTCGGCGCTGGTCGCGCCGCAGATCGAACCTCGCCGCTGATACCCGATCGAGCGCCGGTGCGGGTGGGGGCGAAGCTCCTCCGCCCGCGCCCGGGCAGCCGTCTCGTGCTCCTCCTCGCGGTCCCTGAGCCGTACCCGGGTGCCGCGGACCTCCTCGCGGCCCCGGCCCCTACATGGCGGAGCGCAGCATGCCCGCGGTCTTGCTCATGGCGGCTCGCGTCGGCTCGTCGGGCGCGGTCCGCGCGGCTTCCTCCAGGAGCAGGGCCGCCGCCTGGAGGAGCCCGACGTGCACGGGTACGGTCTCCAGCCCGGTCAGCGCCGCCATCGCCTGGTCCGTGGCGCTCTGCGGGATGAGGGTGCTGACGCCGCGTCCGACGACGCGATGGGACTGCGCTGGTGTGCTCACCAAGCGATTCTCCCGCCTCCGCGGCTCTCGCGGCCTCCGCGGCTCGCGCTCATCCCGCGGTCCCGAGGCGTCCCGGCGCAATCCCGCTGCCCGGAGGCAGGAGTCGTACGTTGCCGAAGAGCCACCTCACCACCGTGCCGGGACGGAACGCCGAGGGCTTCGTCATGAGTACCGGCGAGCCGGAGACGACCGCGGCGGCGTGCGGTCTCCTGGTGCCGCGTCGGGCAACGTTCGCCCCGTCGCGACTCCCCGCACGCACTCTCGCCGTACCGGACGCCGCTCCCCAACGCGGCACTAGCCTGGTGGTGGAGTCGCCGAACGAGAGGGAGAAACCATGCGGATCGCTGTGACCACCCCGACCGGAAACGTCGGCCACCACGTCGTCGCCACGCTGGTCCGCGCCGGGCTGCGCCCGCGCGTGCTGCTGCGCGATCCCGCCCGGCTGGCTCCGCAGGTGCGGGACGAGGTCGATGCCGTCCCGGTCGACCAGTTCGATGCCGAGACGGTGGTGGCCGCCACCCAGGACGTCGACGCACTGTTCTGGGTGGACCCGTCCACCGGCAGCGAGGACCCCCTCGCCGATTACGCCCGCGCCACCGCCAGCGTGGTCCGCGCAGTCACCGAGAACCGGATCGGCCGCGTCGTCTTCCAGAGCAGCGTCGGCGCCGAGAAGCGTCACGGTGCCGGGGAGATCGACGGCCTGGCGTACACCGAAACCGCTCTGGACGACCTCGGCGTCGACGTCACCCACTTGCGCTGCGGCTACTTCTTCACCAATCTCGAACTGCAACTCGACGCCCTGCGGGCAGGCACCCTCCAGGTGGTCCTGCCGCTCGACCAGCCGATGGCCTGGGTGGCACCTCGCGACATCGCCGAGGTCGCCGCCACCCGTCTACTCTCCCCCGCCTGGTCCGGACGCTGCGTACAGGCAGTCCACGGACCCGCCGACCTCACCTGGCGGCAGGTCGCCGACATCCTCACCGCGGCCACGGGTCGGCGGATCGACGTCGAACAGATCACCGACGACGCCATGCGCACGCAGCTGCACGAGTCCGGGATGACTGACGGATTGGTCGAGGCCGTGCTGGGAATGTCTACCGGTCTGCGCGAAGACTTCGCGCCCGAACAGCACCGCACCGTCCGGACCACCACCCCGACCACCCTCGCCGCCTGGGCCTACGACCGCCTCCGGCCCCAGATCGTCGGCGCGTCGTAAGGAGCCCGGCCAAGAGCAACGGCTCCATCAGAACGCCCGCCCCCGGAAGGGAACACCGTGGCCCAGCGGACCAGCGAAGGCCCTCCCACCCTCGAACCGGCTCTCGCGTCGATGACCGTCCTGGTAGCGGCCGTCATCGTCCACGACCGGGCCACCCGCACCCACGCCTCCCCGAGCCCTTCGTGGCCGTCCTGACGTACCGGACAGAGCCGGTGGCGCCGCGAGGAGCGCCACCATGCTCCGGTTGGTGGCGCCGCGAGGAGCGCCACCATGCTCCGGTCGTCCGGCGCCGGCCGACGGCGCGGCGCCCAAGGGCTGTCCACTCACCCCCGGCGGGCGCACGACGCCGACTACGGCGCTAGAAGGTCGTGGTCCAGTCGATGGCGGCGGCGCGGGGCGTGCCGAGGGCCACGGCCGGCGGGGCGGTGCCGTCGTTGGAGCCCACGGTGTTGTCCCGGCCCGCGTTGAAGTTGTCGTCCCCGGCGTACTGCACGCCGTTGCTGCCGACGATGTAGACGTTCGTATCGGTGCCGGCGGCCAGGGCCGGGGTGGCGATACCGGCCAGCGCGCCCGCGGCGGCGAGCACGGTGAGGGTGGCCAGGACACGGCCGCGGACGGAACGCTGCATGACGGCGGCTTTCAAGAGGGGGCGAAAAGGAGAGAAGGGGTGGAAAGAGGTGGTACGCCCCAGAAGGTAGGGGCCGCGGGGGCGGGACACGCGCCGACACACAGGAGTGGGGTGGCAATGGCGGCGTTCGGAGGCGGCCGGTCCATTTATCGCGGAATGGGCCGTTCGCCGGACGGATCGTGCGGTTCCGTGGCGCCCCGGCGCCCGATGTATGTCTCGGCGCTCCGTCAATTCCCTTTCGTTGACAGGTCTTTGGCCTTTCTTGATCACTCCCTGCCCCCAGCGTGAACTGTTCCTGACAAGAGTGGCGCGGTACCCGCTGCGCGTCCGCGCGCAGTTCACGCACGCCTCACCACAGGGGATGACATGGGAAGCAGCCTCACGCTGCGACGCGCATCAGTGGTCATGGCGGCGGCGCTGCCGCTGCTCACTGGTGCGCTCGCCCTCGGGCTACCGTCCGCACAGGCCGCCACACCGGTGCCCGGCGGACGGGTGGCACTGGAGGGCGCCCGGCCCGGCTGGGCCTCGGACTCCGCCGACCAGGGCGGCGCCGCCCAGTCCGCCCGGGTCGACGCCCGGGTGTACCTCGCGGGCCGGGACCCGCAGGGTCTCACCGCGTACGCCGCGGCCGTCTCGGACCCGAAGTCGCCCTCCTACGGCACGTACCTGACCCCGGAGCAGACCCAGCAGCGCTTCGGCGCCACCGCCGAGCAGGTCAAGGCGGTCACGCAGTGGCTCCAGGGCGCCGGGCTCACCGTCACCGGCTCCGACCAGCACTACATAGCCGTATCCGGCGATGTGGCCGCGGCCCAGCGGGCGTTCGCCACGCAGCTGCACGACTTCCGCAAGGGCGGCGCGACCTACCGGGCCCCGGCCACCACCCCCTCCGCACCCGGCGCGCTCGCCAACGCGGTCCTCACGGTGACCGGCCTGGACAACGCGCCGCACCGCTCCACCCACCAGGACACCCTCCCCGGGCCCGGCGCCGGCTTCCGCAACGCGGGCCCCTTCTCCTCCTACTACGGCTCGAACCTGGCGAGCACCCTGCCGGACGCGTACGGCGCGAAGGTCCCCTACGCCGTCAAGGGCTACACCGGGCAGCAGCTGCGCGCGGCCTACGGTGCGGGCGGCTACACCGGCAAGGGCGTGACCGTCGCCATCACCGACGCCTACGCCTCCCCGACGATCGCGGCGGACGCGCAGAAGTACGCGGGTCGCAACGCCGACAAGTCCTATCGGCGGGGCCAGTTGAGCCAGGTCACCCCCGCCGAGTACACGCACACCGAGGACTGCGACGCGTCCGGCTGGTACGGCGAGGAGACCCTCGACGTCGAGGCCGTGCACGCGGTCGCCCCGGACGCGGACGTCGTCTACGTCGCGGGCGCCTCCTGCAACGACCCGGACCTGCTCGACGCGCTCAACAAGGTCGTCGACAAGCGCCTCGCCGACATCGTCTCCAACTCGTGGGGCGACATCGAGGCCAACGAGACCCCGGACATCGCCGCCGCGTACGACCAGACCTTCAAGCTCGGCGCCATCGAGGGCATCGGTTTCTACTTCTCCTCCGGTGACAACGGCGACGAGGTGGCCAACACCGGCACCAAGCAGGTCGACACCCCGGCCAACTCGGCCTGGGTGACGGCGGTCGGCGGCACCTCGCTCGCCGTGGGCCAGCACAACACCTACCAGTTCGAGACCGGCTGGGGCACCCTCAAGGCCACCCTGGCCGCGGACGGGGCCAGTTGGACCGGCTTCCCGGGCAACTACACCAGCGGCGCGGGCGGCGGCACCAGCGGCGCCGTCCGCCAGCCGTCGTACCAGCGGGGCGTGGTGCCCGACGCGCTCGCCAAGGCGAACGGCGCCACCCGGATGCGCACCGTGCCCGACATCGCGGCCATCGCCGACCCCAACACCGGCTTCCTGGTCGGCCAGACGCAGACCTGGCCGAACGGATCGGTGTCGTACGACGAGTACCGCATCGGCGGCACCTCGCTGGCCGCTCCGGTCATCGCGGGCGTTCAGGCGTTGGCCCAGCAGGCCCGCCACCTGCCGATCGGCTTCGCCAACCCGGGCATCTACGCCCGCTACGGCTCCCCGCTCTACCACGACGTGACGGACCACCCGCTGGGCAAGAACCGCGATCTGGCGGTGGCCCGCAACGACTTCGCCAACACCGCCGACGCCTCGGAAGGCGTACTGACCTCGGTGCGCAGCCTGGGCAAGGACAGCTCGCTGCCCGCGCTGACCGGCTACGACGTGGTGACCGGCGTCGGCTCCCCGGCGCCGGGCTACGTGGACTCGTACCGGTTCCCGTACCTGCGCTGACGGATCGGGTCCCCTGTGCGCGCGACGCGGGCGGAGTGCGCCCGCGTCGCGTGCAGGGCACCCATCAAAGCAATCCTTATGGACCGCCACGTGAGACCATTGATGCCTTATGGAGGCGGGCCGGTGCCTGTGGTGTGGAAGCCCGCTCCTGTCGGCATTCGGCATGAGGAGTTCGCGGCGATGAAGACGATCGGGCTGATCGGCGGAATGAGCTGGGAGTCGACGGCGGAGTACTACCGCCTGCTGAACGAGCTCACGCGCGAGCGCCTCGGCGGGCTCCACTCGGCCCGCTGCGTCCTGTACTCGGTGGACTTCGCGGAGATCGAGGAGCTTCAGGTCCAGAGCCGCTGGGCGGAGGCCGGTGTCACCCTGGCGGCGGCCGCGCAGGCACTGGAGGCGGCGGGCGCCGACCTGGTGCTCATCTGCACGAACACCATGCACAAGGTCGCCGACCAGGTGGAAGCGGCGATCACCGTCCCGCTCCTGCACCTGGCCGACGCCACCGCCGACGCCGTGCGCGCTTCGGGCGTGCGGACGGTCGGACTGCTCGGTACCGCCTTCACCATGGAGCAGGACTTCTACCGGGGCCGCCTCGAAGCGGGAGGGCTCGCCGTGCGCGTCCCGGACGCCGAGGGGCGCGCGCTCGTCCACCGGGTGATCTATGAGGAACTGTGCCTGGGGGTCGTACGGGAGGACTCGCGCGCCGCGTACCGCACGGTCATCGAGGACCTGGTCGCGGCCGGAGCGGAAGGCGTCATCCTGGGCTGTACCGAGATCGAGCTGCTCATCGGCCCCGAGGACAGCCCGGTCCTGGTCTTCCCCACCGCACGCCTGCACGCCGAGGCCGCCGTGCAGGCGGCCCTGTCCGTCCCCGGCTGCTGACACAGGCGCCGCCCGGCGCTACCGTCGTCTGCCATGACCGAACCGGCCCACCCGGCCCCCACCGCCCTGACGGCGTCCTCGGCCCAGCCCGCGTCCTCGGCCCACCCGGCCGGTCCGCCCTGTCCGGCGTACCTGCGGGCCACGCGGGCGGCCTACGACACCGTTGCCGCCTCCTACGCCCAGCTCGTGCCGCCCACGTTCGAGACCGACCTGTACGGCCGCGCGATGATCAGCGCGTTCGCCGAACTCACACGGGGCGCCGAGGCCGGCCCGGTCGCCGACCTCGGCTGCGGGCCCGGTCACGTGACGGCGCATCTGCACGCCCTCGGGGTGCGCGCGTTCGGCATCGACCTGTCGCCGGAGACCGTGGCGGTCGCCCGGCGCGCGCATCCAAACCTGCGGTTCGACGAGGGATCGATGACCGCCCTGGACCTGGCGGACGGTGTACTCGGCGGCGTCCTCGCCTGGTACTCGACCGTCCACACCCCGCCGGAGCTGCTGCCGGTGGTGTTCGCGGAGTTCCACCGCGTGCTGGCCCCGGGCGGCCACCTGCTGCTGGGCTTCAAGGCCGGTGACAAGATCAGGCACTTGGAGAACGCGTACGGGCACGACCTCTCCCTCGATGTCTACTGGGTCTCCCCCGACCGCGTCGCCGAGCTGCTGGACCGGGCCGGGCTGCCCGTCGACGCCCGGATGGTCCGCGAGCCGACCGAGCAGGAGAAGCCGGTGCAGGGTCGGCAGGCGTATGTGATGGCCCGGAAGCCGGGGTAGCGGGGACATCTTCCGGCCCGGCCGGGCGCCCGGCGCGCCGGGACCCTCGGGACCGACGTCACCATCGGGACAGTCGTCGCCGTCGGATATTTCCGTGCCCTCGCGTCCGTGAAGGTGCAGACTCGCCGCATGGCGGACATGCGGGCATTCCAGGACGCGATCAGCAGCTGGGCGACCGGCGGTCCCGGCGAACCGGCGGGTGAGCTGGCCGTGCGGCTGGGGGTGCGGACGGCGGTGCTGCTGGAAGGGCCGAGTGATGTCGAGGCCGTTGAGGCGCTGGCCGGACAGCGCGGCCGGGACCTCGCCGCCGAGGGCGTGTGCGTCGTACCGATGGGCGGGGCCATGAGCATCGCCCGCTATGCGGGCCTCCTCGGGCCACCCGGCCTCGGCCTGCGCCTGGCCGGGCTGTGCGACGCGAACGAGCGGGGCTTCTACGACCGCGGGCTGGAACGGGCCCGGGCGCCGCGACAGGACTTCTTCGTGTGCGTGGCGGACCTGGAGGACGAGCTCATCCGCGCGCTGGGCACCACGCGGGCCGAGGAGACCGTCCGGGCCGAGGGCGACGACCTCCGCGCCTGGGAGACCTTCCTGCGCCAGCCCGCGCAGCACGGTCGGCCCCGGCACCAGCAATTGCGGCGCTTTCTCGGCACGAAGAAGGGCCGCAAGATCCGCTACGGCCGCCTGCTCGTCGAGGCCCTCGGCCCCGCACAGGTCCCGGCCCCGCTGGACGACCTCCTCACGAGCCTCACGAGCCGCTGACGTCCACGGGCCTGGCACGCAGCACGTAGCGGACGCCGTCCTCCCCCGCGCCCACCCGCCGGAAGCCGGTCCGGGCGAGCACCGCGTGGGAAGGGAGGTTCCCTTCGGCGACCGTGGCGTGCAGCTCCGTCAGCCCGGGCTGCGCGAAGGCCCAGGCGGCCAGGGCGCGCAGCGCCTCGGTGGCGTGGCCGTGGCCGCGGGCCGAGGGGACGAGGTCGTAGCCGATCTCCACGTGACCGTCGGGGTCGGGCGGTCCGTGGAAGCCGATCCCGCCGATGGCGCGCCGGTCACGCAGCCGGACGATCGCGTACGGGCCCCAGCCCGGCCGGTACTCCCCGACCTCCCGGGCCAGGCCCAGCATCCCGGAGGCGATGCGGGTGCCTTCGTCGGGGCCGTCCCCGGCCCAGGCGAAACCACCGTCACCGCCCGCGTACAGGTCGGCGGCGGCGTCCGGGGAGATCACGTGGAGCGCGACTCCGACCCCCTGGACCGGGTCGGCGTACGAGCGCCGCCGCACGCCGGGGCTCGGGGTGGGTGGGGAGAGCCGGCCGGGATCGTACGGGCCCGTGGATGTCATGGACCGACCCTAAGGGCTGTCCCGTGATCCCCGGCGGGCGCACGACGCCGGCTACGGCGGGTCTGACGGGGCAGCCCTCGCCCACGCCACCGGGGCGGCCGTCGCGTCGCTGAGCGGTTCAGGCGAGTGTGGTCAGGAGCAGCGCGGAGTCCGCCGCCGACAGCTCGATCCCGAAGGTGTCGGCCAGTACCGCGAGTACGTCGTCCGGCGCCAGCTCCCGCGTCTCGGGCGGGCCGGGGACACCGGGGCGGACCGTGGTGAGCAGACGGTTGTCCAAGTAGTCCAGCCGGTCCGGTCGTACGCGCTGCACGAACACACGGGTACTGAAGGGCGTGTGCGGGCTGCTGGCACCGAAGTGGTTCGACACCCGGAGGTCGGCCGGGTACTGCGGGTTGAGCGTGAAGGTGTGCCGGGCCATCCACCCGTCGCCCGTGGTGTCGACCTGGCCGTCGCCCTCGCGCGTCGGCTGGTAGAGCGTCCACCCGTCGGCGCCCGGGGTGATCTCCCCGCGCCGCAGCCGGTACGCCCACACGCCGTCCGTCGTATCCGTCGCGTCGGTCAGCTCGATGGGCTCCAGCGGGCTCGCCCCGAACCCGACGTCGCTGAGCCATCGCTTGCCCTCCAGCTCGACGATCACCATGGCGTGCGTCGCGGGCCGGACACTGGTCGCACCCATCTGGACCCGGCCCTGGACCGTCAGGAACCGGAAGCCGAGGCGCTCCAGAGCCGCCGCGTAGAGCGTGATGTGCTCGAAACAGGTACCGCCGCGCGGGCTGCCGATCAGCTTGGCCTGGACCGACGGGAGGTCGAGCGGACGGTACTTGCGCAACACCGCCTCCAGGTTCTCCCAGCGCACGGAGAGGACGTGCGCGCGGTGCAGGGCGCGCAGCGTGGCCAGGGAAGGAGTGCGGTCACCCTCGTAGCCGAGGTGGGCCAGATAGGCATCGAGGTCGAGTGCGTCGCCGTTCCACATGCGGTAGGTCTCCTCGCGTCATCGCGTCACGCCACACCGCGTCACGTCGCATCACGTCGGTCTCCGTACGACCTGTGGAACGATCTTCGCCGTGCGGCTATTCCGCCCGTGGGCCAGGTCTGCGCCGGCTGCGGTGCGGACGTCGCCACCGAACAGTGCGCCTGCTGGACCCAGCGCCTGGTGGCGCTGATCGCGTCCGCTCAAGGGCCTACGGGGCCGGTCCGTTCCGCCGCCTCGGCGATGCGCTTGACGGTGGCCAGTCGACGGTCCCAGTCGGCGGCGAGCGTGGCCATCCACCGGGCCGTCGCGTCCAGTGCCGCAGGGCGCACCGCATAGCGCACCTCGCGTCCGACCCGGTTGCCGGAGACCAGCCCGGCGGCGTCCAGGACGGCGAGGTGCTTGACCACCGCTTGCCGCGATACGGGCAGGCCTTCGGCGAGCGTCGTCGCGCTGACCTCGCCCCGCACGGCGAGCAGATCGAGCAGCTTGCGGCGCGTGGGGTCCGCCAGGGCGGCGAGGACGCCGTCCACCACCTCGTCGCCGTGACCGCCGCCGTCGACGGGACCGGCGGCGGGTCGTTCGTCCGTCACGCCGACGGCTGTTCGACGCGCTTCTTGAACGCCTCCAGCACCTGCGGCCAGCCGCCGGTGTTGTCCTTCAGCGCGCGGCCGCGCAGCTCCTCGGACCCGGCCAGCCCCGCGAATCCGCTCTCGACGACGCGCAGCCGCGTCCCGTCCCCCTCCTGGGTGAGGGTGAATTCCACGAGGGTGCTGTTGTCCTCGCGCAGTTCCTGCCCGGGGAACGCGCTGGCCCAGCGGTACGCCAGGTACGTCGGCGGCTCGACCTTCTCCACCCGCACCGGGAATTCGCCGTACTCGGCGTTCCTCACCAGGCTCACTTCACCCTCCTCGGCCGTGCCGGTGCCGATGGCGGTCAGGCCCTCCTCGTCGGCCACCCAGAAGCCGGGTCGCGCCACCAGCGACCACACCCGCTCCAGGGAGGCTTCGATCAGGGTTTCGCGCTCGATCCGGTTCTCGCTCATCTGAGGACTCCTTCATCGCCACGGTTGAATGCAACCCCAGAGTTGCACATGGCGCCCACAGACGCAACCTTGGGGTTGCGCGAAAGGGTCCTATCCTCCGTCCCCGCCACCACCGTCATTGTTCCCGCGCAGCCCGCGACGGCGGCTCTTCCGCGTAACCCGCAGCACTTCGCCCGCGGCGAGCGTCGCGGTGGCCACGACGCGGGCCCAACGGGGACCGCCTCGCTCCGCCCACACCACACACGCGCATCCGCCGACGACGAGCACCAGGACGCCGACCAGCAACAGAACCGTCATGCTCCCCAACTCCGCATCTCCGCACCTCTGATTACTTCCTCGGCCCCACTCCCCGCAGTCGTCGATCCTCTCAGACGGACGGGGCCGGGGCGCGGCGCTGCGCGGCGACGGAACGGGACGCCCGAGGTCCGGACCGCGGGAGTGATGCCCTAATGCCGTGCCCCCCGGACGCAGCCGCACCGGGAGGGTGATCGCGATCGTCGCCGTCGCACTCGCGGGGGTCCTGGTCGCGGGGTTCGCGGTGAACCGGCTGGCCGGGGGCGGGTTTCCGGAGGCCGAGTACCGGCTGATTCCGGCGGCCACCAGGGCGTCCATCGCGCGTTGGGTCGCCTCACGCCCCCTCGCCTTGCCCGCGCGTTGAGCCTGATCCCGAGTCTGCGCCGGCGTACGGGGGGCCCACTACCCGGCCAGTGCACGGCGGGAAGACCCCCAGTCAGGGCCGTTTCAGGCATTTCTGACGCATCGTCAACGGTCATGGCCGCGCCCTTTGCGCCCCGCCTTCTTCCACATGAGCGCCATGCCCACCAGCAGGATCATCAGCGCCGCGGCCAGGATCGCGCCCTTGACGAGGTAGTCGATGACGAGCTGGTGAGCCAGTTCGCCCGCCTCGCCCTGCGCGGCGGTCACCACCGGGCGCCCCGCCCGCGCCCGCGCTCCCGTCCACGTTCGCCTCCGCGCCCGCCGAGGCCCTGGCGGCCACGGGAGAGGGCCCGCCGGGTGAGGAGCCGCCCGGCCTCGCGTGCGAGGGGGGTCGCGCGGCGGCGTACGGCGTCCAGCTCGCCCTTGCCCCGGCGCTTGAGGGCCAGCGCGATCGCGAAGACGACCAGGGCCAGCACGACCAGACCGCCGACGACCACGGCGAACCTGATGAGCAGCAGGTTGAGGACCGTTTCCATGGTTCCTCCCAAATGTTCCTTCGGGAAATATCACGACCGTGATACAAAACCAACGTATCACGGTCGTGATAGAAAGAGACATGCCCAAGGTCGTAGATCCCGCCGCCCGCCGCCTGGAGGTGGTCGACGCCCTCTTCCGGGTCGCGATCAGGGACGGGCTGCAACAGGCCTCCCTGCGCAATGTCGCCGACGAGGCGGGCCTGAACATCGGGTCGGTGCGGCACTACTTCGCCACTCACCAGGAGCTGATGCTGTTCGCGATGCGGTCGATGGTGGACCGGGTCAGCGGGCGGCTGCTCCGGCACGTCGACGCCGCCGCCAACCTTGGGGCGCGTCCTCGCCCGGAGCGGCGGGAGGTGGTGGCGGGCCTGCTGGAGGAGCTGCTGCCCCTCGATGACGTGCGCCGCGCCGAGGTCACCGTGTTCGTCGAGTTCGCGACGGCCGCCAGGACGAACCCGGCGCTGGCCGGACCCGCCCGGGACGCCGCCGTCGGCACCAGGGCGCTCATCGGGCGGGTCCTCGCCGGGCTGGCCCGGTCCGGGGCCCTGCGGGCGGGCATCGACCTGGAGACCGAGACCGTGCGGTTGTGGGCCCTGCTGGACGGGCTGGGTTTCAACGCGGTGCTGCATCCGGAGCTGGTGAGCGCGGCTGACTGCGTCGCGGCGCTCCGGGCGCATCTCGACGGGCTCGAACCGGACGGGGCTGACGGGGCTGACGGGGCTGACGGGAACGGAACGGCCGACGGCTGACGGGCCGCGCGGGGCTCCCTCACCGGCTACCTGCGCCCGATGCCCTCACTCGCGGTCCCCGCAGGCGCCGGACCGAGGCCGGCCCGCGTCCGAGCGGGCCGAAGGTGGCCACCGAACTGGCCACCGGGCTGGCCGTCCGCCGCGCGGCGGACGGGCATCGACGCGTCGGCCGTCCGGACGGCCTCGCGCCTCCCGCCGCCCCTGCGGCCCGCCGTGGCTCACAGACGGGACAGCAGGGAGCGGCAGAAGCTGTGCGGGAGCCACGGGGCCGCGGGGGAGGCGAAGGCCGTGGTGGCCCTCGCGAGGGCGCCCGGGGTGTGCTCGCGGACCCGCCCCGCCGCGGCCAGTTCGGTCAGGGTGGTGCCGCCCAGGTAGGCGGAACCGAGGGCGGCGGCGTCCAGCGAGAGGTCCGGGGTGTCGTACGTACGGGCGCACACGGCTCCGGCGGCCCCGCCGCTCAGCCGCCAGCGGCCCCGGTTCCAGGGGGCCTGGCGGTCGTCGAGGTCGAGGACCACGTCGAGCGGGGCGGCGTAGGAACGGGCGGTCAGCGCGACCGGCGCGTCGACGACGCGGACGTAGAGGCTGTCCAGCACGGTGGGCGCGCAGCGGCGTACGTCCGAGACCAGGTGCAGCAGGGCTTCGTCCACGGGGCGGTTGGGGGCCAGCAGCCGCGAGGTGAGGTCGGTGTCGAGCAGGAAACGCCACAGGGCCGCGTAGGCGCGCGGGTCGGTGGCTTCGATGTCGCGGACGCGGACGGTGCCCTGGGCGGTGTTCAGGGCGGACCACTCGACCGTCACCGTGTAGCGGGCGTAGCCGGCGGCCCTGCCGTCGATCCGCGCGACGACGCACTCCAGGGGGCGGGCGCCCGCGCGAGTCGCGGGCGGGTCCAGCAGCGGCAGGTGCTCCCAGCCGGGGGCGCGGGCCAGCATGCCGGGGCGGGCCGGGACCTGGCGGGCGTACAGCTCCTCGGTGAGATCCAGTGCCGCGTACGGGTCTTCGAGGGTCAGCGTCACCTCGTCGGCGGCGGGCACGCGCAGGGAGAGCCGGCGGGACTGTACGTCGAGGGAGAGCCGGCGGGCCGCGACGCCGTAGCCGAAGCGTTCGTAGACGGGCGCCTCGGAGGCGGTCAGCACGGCGAGGGGTTCACCCTGGCGCTGGAGGGACTCCAGCTGGTGGCGCATCAGGTCGGCGAGCATGCCGCGGCGGCGGTGCGTGGGGCGTACGCCGACCATCGTCACGCCCGCGGCCGGGACCAACTGCCCACCGGGGACGGTCATCCGGAACGAGAAGATCCCCGCCGTGCCGACGAGGTGGGCACCGTCGCGCACGACCACGCAGCGCTCGGGCTCACCCAGACGCCTCCACAGGGCCGTCGCCTGAGCGGGCTCGGTCTCGTGGAACGCGTCGAGGACGGCGGCGTAGAAGGCGTCCCACTCCTCGGACAGCAGGGCCCGGACGTCCCAGACGGGCGCGCGGACGGGCGTGACAGCGCGAGGGACGGAGGTGGCGCGCGTGGTCGACGAGGACATCGTCTGCACCCTTCTGGAGTCCGATAGTCGGTCGCCGCCCCTCTCTATCAATCGAAACCGCATGTTCACAGAGGGTGAGGCCGCTTCACGCCATCTGATGCACCCCTTGGATTCAGCCGCTTGACCCGCGGCCACGCCTTGCTATCCATGGCCTCACGACAGCCGCGTCACGCAATTCAGCGCCGCGGCTCCCGACCCTTCTTTGGCCGGTTCGGGGCGACGCCGCAGCCGGTCCGGGTGGGCGTGGGGCTCGGCAGCGCGTACGAAGTACCGCGCGGCGGCATCCGGCCCTGCGGGCGCGGCGCACCGAGCGGGATCGCGCGGGTCACCAGCTGTCGGTCGGGCAGCACCCGAACTCCCCGAGCCCCGAAGCACCCCGCGCCCGGCCGCTGTCGGTGCGGGTGGACGCGCAGAGGTGGAAAGGTGACGGCTCCCCACCCTCAACGCGCAAGCATTCCTCCTCAACGCGCAACCATTCCTCACGATTTCACGTCTATGACGGAAAATTCCTTATATTCCTTATATTCCTTGATCAAGGGAGAGGACCACCTTGGACACCACAGGACCCGGTTCGTCCCGGCGCACGTTGCTCGCGCTGGGGGCGGGAGCGGCACTGGCCGCCGCCGTACCGATGAGCGGGAACGCCTACGCCTCCACGCTCGGCGAGAACGAGATGTCACGCCGCTTGAAGGCGCTCGAACAGCGGCATTCCGCCCGGCTGGGGGTGTACGCCCGACCTCGCCAACGGCATGCCCGTCGCGGAGCTGTGCGCCGCCTCCCTCTCCTACAGCGGCAACGCCGCCGCGAACCTCCTCCTCCGTGAGCTGGGAGGACCCCCCGCGATCACCCGGTTCTGCCGCTCGCTCGGGGACGGGACCACCCGGCTCGACCGGTGGGAGCCGGAGCTGAACTCGGCCGAACCGTGGCGCGCGACCGACAGCACCAGCCCCCGCGCCATCGGACAGACCTACGCACGCCTCGCCCTCGGTGCGGCGCTCGACCCGCGGGACCGTGAGCGGCTGACCGGCTGGATGCTGGCCAACACCACCGGGGGCGAGAAGTTCCGGGCGGGCCTGCCCGTCGGCTGGACCGTCGCGGACAAGACGGGGAGCGGGAAGTACGGGACCAGCCACGACGCGGGCATCACCTGGCCACCGGACCGCGCACCCGTCGTCATGGCCGTCCTGACGACGAAACACGAGCCCGAAGCGACGGGCGACAGCCCGCTGATCGCCGAAACCGCCGCACTGCTGGCAAGAGCACTGGCCTGACCGGACCGCGGCGAACCGTCGTCGCGATGAGCCGGTCGGCGCGAGGGCGTGGATTCCGCCAGACCAAGCGGGTGGTCCGGCCCGTCGGGTGCTGGACCGGACCCCGTGCGGCGCGCCGCCGGCGGATGGCGCGGCGCGGGACCGAGGCGGGACCGAGGCGGGCGGGGCCGATCAGGACGGCTCGGCCGCGCCCCACACGGGTCGTGCCGTTCGCCCCCGCCACCCGGCCGGCTGCCGCTGGGCCTCGTATCGGGCGTGTCCGCCGGGGCGCCGGGGCGCCGGTCCGGGCGGGCCCTCCGGATCAGAGGGACCCGCCCCGGTCGGCGGCTCCGGCCGCCCTGGCGGGTGGACGAGCCGCTCGCGCTGCGGAACGGGCCGAGCGACGGTTACCGGCGCCGCTCGGCGCGGGCATGAGCCACGCCCGGATCGCCGCGAACCGCGCCTGCCGGTCTCCGAGGTCAGGGGCCTGCGTCCCGCGCATGCCTCAGCTGGAGCACCGCACCCGGGCGGTGGTCATCTCCCACGCACGGGGCCGGCCGCACCGGTACACGCGGCCGGCGCGACGACGGACACGCCCGCGCCCCGGCCAGGCACCCCTGCCACTACGCCGGGCCTACTTCCCCGCGGCAGGCCTACTCGCCGCGGCGGGCTTCGATCAGGTACGCGGCCTCCTTTGCCAGGCGCGCCCCGCGCCCGTGTTCCTCGGCGCGTTCGAGTTCCCCGCGCAGGGCCAGTTCGGTGCGCAGCACCGTGGCCCGGGGAACCGGGACGCGCTGGCCCGGCATCTCCGTGAAGGGCGCCAGCTCGGCGGCCAGCGCCTGTGCGTCGGCCGACGCGCCCTTGCGGAGCGAGAGGAACGCCCGGGCCAGCCAGTCCGCCGGGATCTGCACCATGAGATCAGTCATGTAGGTGCAACGAGGGGGCGCCCGCGTGGTGACACCCCACGCCCCCTACGGCCTACACCCGCCCCTGGCGCCCGCCCCGTGCGCCAAGCCCCGGGTGTGCGGACCGTATCCGCCGGACGGGGCACCGCCCCCACAGGCCACCATCCGGCACGCGGCACTCAGCACCCGGCACGCTCACCTCATCCGTCCTTCTCCTCGCCCTCTCCCGCGTGGTGAAGCGAGTCCAGCGTCCCGAGCTCCTCCGCCGAGAGCCGCAGGGCCCCAGCGGCCACGTTGGCCACCAGATGCTCCGGATCCCCCGTCCCCGGAATGGCCAGCACGTGCGGCCCCCGGTGCAGCGTCCACGCGATCCGGATCTGCGCCGTGCTCGCCCCGTGGGCCCGGGCGACGGCCCGGACCGCCTCCTGCGCTTCGCCGATCACGCCCGCCTGGGCGCCCGTACCCGCGATCGAGTAGAACGGCACGAACGCGACGCCCTGCCTTCCGCATTCCCGCACGAACTCGTCGTGATCGGGCTGGACGCCGATCCCGTACCTGTTCTGCACGCAGACCACGGGCGCGATCTCCTGGGCCTCGGCGAGGTGGTGCGGCTGGATGTTGGACAGCCCGAGGTGGCGGATGAGCCCGGCCTCGCGCAACTCGGCCAGCGCCCCGAAGCGGTCGGCGATCGAACCGGTGCCGAGGATGCGCAGGTTCACCACGTCGAGGTGGTCGCGGCCGAGCTGGCGCAGGTTCTCCTCCACCTGGCCCCGCAGCAGCTCCGGTGTGGCGTGCTCGATCCACTCGCCCGACGGATCGCGTCCCGGACCCACCTTGGTGGTGATGACGAGGTCGTCGGTGTACGGGGCCAGCGCCCGGTTGATCAGCTCGTTGGCTGAGCGCAACGCGGAGAAGTAGAAAGCGGCCGTGTCGATGTGGTTCACGCCGAGTTCGACCGCGCGGTGCAGGACGGCGATCGCCTGGTCCCGGCCTCTCGGCTCGGCGCCGGCGGCGAAGGCCTCGCCGGTCTGCGGGAGGCGCATCGCGCCGAACCCGATCCGGTTGACGACCAGGTCGCCGAGCTTCCAGGTACCCGATGCCGCCGCGGTGATGTTTTCCGAAGTCATGCCCGAATGATCACCGCACCCTATGCTGACCGCGAAAGATTAAGACCTGCGTGAATCAGAACGCATGACGGCAACCTGGAAGCGGCGGTTTCGCAAGCGTGGAAACACAACTGACCTTCTCCGCCGACGACCTGGCCCAGATGCGCTTCGCCGTCTCACCGATGTGGGAGGTCGGAACCGGCTTCAAGCTGCTCAACTCGGGTTCCGCGCATCCCCTGCACCAGCGCTGGCTCGACCAGGTACGGCCCCGCGCCACGGCCGCCGGGCTGGAGCGGGGGTGGCTCGCCGAGCTGATCCGGCCCGAGAGTTACGTCCCCGACTTCCTCAACCCGGCCCCGGCCGGGCCCGCCCCGACGCTGGAGACGGAACTGGCCGCGATACGGGCCGTCCCCGCCGACCGGATCCGCCAGGACCTCGACCGCCTGCGCCTCGAACAGCGCAGTCCCTCACCAGGAAGCCGCGTACCGGGAACCCAGGCACGAGGAGACCGGGCACCGGGAGACCTCGGCCCGCGCCTGCGCGCCCTGTACGCCCGGCCCCGCGCCCACATGGACCGGCTGACCGAAGAGATCCGGACCTACTGGGAACTCGCCCTGGCCCCCTACTGGGCGCGGATCCGGGCCGTGCTCGACGCCGACGTCTTCCACCGGGCCCGGCAGGTCGCCGAACACGGCGCGGTCCACCTCCTCAACGACCTGCACACCTCGGTCAGGTGGGATGACAACGCGCTGCGCCTGGGTCGCCGCGGGGACTCCCTGTCCCGGGCGACGGCCGGATCCGGGCTGCTGCTGATCCCCTCCGCCTTCACCGGGCCACGCCTGCTGACCCGCGTCGCACCGCCCGAACCGCCACAGCTCGCCTATCCGGCGCGCGGCCTCGGCTCGCTGTGGGCCCCCGGGCCCGCCGCCGACGCCGACGCGCTGGCCGCCGTGGTCGGCCGCTCACGCGCCCTCCTGCTGACCGAGCTGGACAGTCCGGCCTCCACCACCCAACTGGCCCACCGCACCGGCCTGTCCCCGGCCGGGGTGTCCCAGCACCTGACCGCGCTGCGGGGCGCCGGGCTGATCAGCGGCCACCGCGCCGGGCGTTCCGTGCTCTACGCCCGCACCGCCGCCGCCGAGACCCTCCTGAAGGCCGCCGCCACGAGCCCGTCGGCGTAGCCGCCCCTCAGACCCAGGTAGGCACACACGACACCAGCCGGTCGCCGTCCGCGTCGGCGACCGTCACTCCGACGCCTCCCCCGACGCCTCCTCCAGCGCCGCGCGCCAGACGGGGCTGTCGACGTAGTGGTTGTCGAACCGCTCCGCCGACTCGGCGATCTCCTTCGGGTCGGCCTCGCCCCGCATCACCCGGCCCAGCAGGCGCAGGTAGTCGAACCGGCCCATGCCCGGCGTGAACACGAACAGGACGTCCGCCCCGGAGCCGGGCGCCGCCGCGAAGGCGTGCGGCGTGTGGGGCGGCACGGCCAGGAAGTCCCCCGCCCCCAGCACAGTGACCTCCTCCCCCACCAGCACCCGGAGCGAGCCGCTGATCACGAAGAACAGCTCCGTCGCCTTGGTGTGGAAGTGCGCGGGCGCCCCCACAGCCCCTTCGGCGAAGGTGGACCGGTAGGTGGTGAAACCGTCGGCGGTGCTGTCCGAGTCGGCGAGCAGGGTCATGACACTACTGGGGTCGGCACAGGTCTCGGCATGGGCGCCACGTGTCAGGACGGGCTGGAACGGCTGGTGAGTCATGCCTCAAGTTTACGATCTTGGAAATGCCCCTGACCAGGCCAATTGAGCGCGCGATCGAGTGGGCCATTACCCGCCCTCAAGGAGTAGTTCGAATTTGAACTGTATGCTGCGCGAACCAACGCACCCCGCACCACGCACCCCGCAGGAGACCCGCCGTGTCCGTCCGCCGCCTGAACCACGCCGTGCTCTGGATCCGTGACGTCGACCGCTCCGTCGCCTTCTACACCGACGTCTTCGGCTTCCAGGTCGACCACCTCATCCCCGGCCGCGCCGCCTTCCTCAGCGCCCCCGGCAGCCTCAACGACCACGACCTCGGCCTCTTCGCGCTCGGCGCCGACGCCCCCGGCCCCGAACAGGGCCGCGTCGGCCTCTATCACCTGGCCTGGGAGGTCGGCACCCTCGGCGAGCTGGCGGAACTGGGCCAGAAGCTCGGCGAGCTGGGCTCGCTGGTCGGCGCGACGGACCACCTGGTCTCGAAGTCCTTCTACGCCAAGGACCCGGACGGCAACGAGTTCGAACTGATGTGGCGCGTCCCTCGCGAGGACTGGCCGTCGCAGGACACCGAAACCCGCCCCGGCCCCCTCGACCTGCCCGCGGCGATCACCCGCTGGGGCACGGACCTCAAGACCGGCTCGGCGGCGGGCTCTCCCAGCTGAACGACGCCACAGACTTCCGTGGCCCGGGAACCGCGGAGCTCGCGGACCGGGCTGTACCGGAGCCTGACGGAGAACCTGGGCCCAGCCGTCGACGAGTGACCCACCCGGTGATCAGCGCCCTGGCCCGGACCGGTCCCCGCAGCGTCGCCACCGCCACGCCGTCATGTTCCGGTTCTGCCGAATGCCCGGTGAGCATTCCGGTGGCGCGGGTAGGCGCGTAACAGCCGGGACGGCCGCCGTGACGCAGCAGGGGGACCTGCTCACCTCCACCGATCGACGGCCGTCCCGGTCCCGTCACACCTGGGCACGCTGTGGCGCCGCTCTCCGCGTACCGCCGGCCCGATCGTCGCGTCCGTACACCACACCCCCACCCTCGCTCCCACTCCCACTCCCACTCCCGCTCCCGCCCCGGCCCCGGCCCCGGAAAACTGTCCGGCCCGACGCCCAGCCGTCGCGCGCTCCGCGTACGCTTGAAGGGGATGATCACGGGTAGCCGATGGCGTATCCGCCGGGGCGACGATCGGGGAGCGGGAGTGAGGGCAGCGCGAGCCCTGACGACTCTGGACGGGGTCGGCTCAGGGGACCACGTCTACTGGATGGCCGATACCGGCCCCGGTCTCTTCGTCGGGCTGGAGCCGTTCGCGGCAGACGGAGCCCTCTTCGGCGACCGGCTCGTGATCGTCGGTTCTCCCGGGCTGCTGGCCGAGGTCAAGCGGCTGCGTGCGGTGCCTGCCTCCACCGTGATGATCAATGCATGGGAGACCGCGGGCCCCCTGGCGTCCGCGGTGGAGCACGAGATGCGGCGGGCCAAGGACGCCGGATTCCACTCGGCCCGCGTCCTCGCGTGCCGTGAGCCCGGAACGCACGGCCGCACGGAGCTGTTGGACAGCGAGCTGGGGCTCGATGAGGTTGCCGCCCGCAGCGGTGCCACCGTGGTGTGCGCGTACCTGCCCGGCCCGTGGAACGGGGCCGAGCTGGAGCAGATCATGTGCGTACATCCACAGACTCTGGGCAGCCGACCGGGGCTGCCGGGGTTCCACATGTTCCGATCGGGAAGCAAGGGCTGGAAGGTGACAGGGGTGATCGACTCCGACGGGGCGCACGCGTTCGGCTCCGTCCTCCGGGCCGCTGTGCTGCACACCCCCGCGGTCCGGCTGTGCTTCGGCGAGGTCGACCTGATCGACGCCGCGGGAATGCGCGCCCTGGTCGATGCCGCACTGCACCTGCCCGACCGCTCCGTGGTCATCGAAGGCGCCAACCGCCTCGTCAGGATGTCCTGGGAACTGTCCGGCTTCGCCGTCCCCGAGGTACCGGTGGAGGTGCTCGGATGACCACCATCACGCAGCCCGGCCAGCCGGACCGGCCCGACCACCCGGAACAGCCCGGACAGCCGCGGGGCGGCTTCCGCCACGAGTTCTACCCCTACCTCGGCGACGAGGAGTTCCTCGACGGCGCCCTCGGCTTCATCCACGACGCCCAGGACGCGCGGGAGACGGTCATCGTCTCGGTACCCAGCGACCGGCAAGCCCTCTTGCGCGCCGAACTCCCCGACAGTACGTCGGTCGCCTTCATCGACGGGGCGACGCCCGGCCGCAACCCCGGCACGCTGCTCGCCGTCTGGCAGGACGAGATCGCCCGGCACGCCGCCGAGGGGCGTCCGCTGCGCGGCATCGGGGAGTCCGCCTGGCGCCAGGCCCGTACGCCGTCGGAGGCGGCCGAGCTGCGCTACCACGAGTGGCTGCTGAACCTGGCCTTCGCGGACAGCGCCGCCTGGTGGCTGCTCTGTCCGTACGACACCGCCGACGACGACCCCGTCTCGCTCCAGGCCATGGCCCGCTGCCATCCCCTCGTCCGCCGCGACGGGAGCGCCGTAGCCAGCGAGGACTACGACCGGGACGCGCCGTACAGCTTCGAGGACCTCACCGATCCGTGCGGGCCGCAGGACGAGCTGGCCTACGCCCGGGGCGGGCTGACGGCCGTACGCGACAAGATCACCACTTGTGCCACCCGGGCGGAACTCCCCGAATCCCGGCTCGGGGAACTCCTCCTCGCGGCCACCGAAGTCGCCGCCAACAGCATCCGCCACGGCGGCGGCCGCGGCACCCTGCGCACCTGGACCCAGGACTCCGCCTTCATCTGCGAATTCCACGACACCGGACACATCCAGAACCCCCTCGCCGGACGGATCCGCCCCACCCACCACCAGCACGGAGGGCGCGGCCTGTGGCTGGTCCACCAGCTGTGCGACCTCGTCGAGATCCGCTCCACCGCCCAGAACGGAACCACCATCCGCCTCCACATGCGGCTGACGACAGGCTGACCACGGGCCGACCTCGACCGGTCCCCGCCCCCGCCCCCGCCCCCGGCATCAGGCATCAGGCTCCGGCGACCGAGCCCATGCCGGACGTGGTCGGGAACGTCACCTTGCGGGTGAGCGCCGGTGGTTGCGTTCAGCCCGGGCTGACCCAGTCCGGGGTCCAGGTCCCGGCGGCGTCGTGGCCGGCCGCTGTCGCGGCCAGGTGCGCGCGGAGGGCGGCCAGCGCCGGGTGGGGGTTGTCGCGGTGCCAGATGAGGGAGTGCGGGTAGACGGGGGTCGGGTCGGTGACCGGGATGCGGCGCAGGCCGTGGCCGGCGGGCCAGACGAGGCGGGTCTGCTCGCCCATGAAGGTGGCCAGCGCCGGGGTGTCGGCGACGGTGTCGAGGAGCACGTCGGACCCGAAGTTGGGGCCGGTCGCCTCGATGGTGAGGCCGAACTCGGCGACGAGGCCGTCGTAGTAGGCGGCCCACTCGGTACCGGGGACGATGCCGGGCATCCAGATCCGGTGCCCGGCGAGCTGTGCCACGGTCACCGACCGGGCGCCCGCCAGCGCGTGGGCGGGGCCGGTGAGGAGCTGGAGCACCTCGTCCACCACCCGGACGGACTCGATGTCCGCGGGAAGAGGCCGGCCGGGCGCGGCGACGGCGCGGAAGGACGCGTCGATCGCACCCGACCGAAGGGCGGCGACGGCCGTCTCGATGTCGAACAGCATCAGCACGTCGAGGTCGATCTCGGCGTGACCTCGGTGGAAGCCGCGCATCAGGCCCGACGCCGCGCCGCGCGAGTTGATCACGTCGACGCGCAGCGGGCGGCGGCCGGTGCGCACGGACGTGATCGCGCGCTCGGCGACGCGTAGCAACTCGCGCGCGTGGGGCAGGAACGCCTGCCCGTCGATGGTGAGCTCGGCACCGCGCGCGGTGCGGGTGAACAGCCGCACGCCGAGGTCGCGCTCCAGCCCGGCGATGCGCTTGGAGACGGCCTGCTGGGTGACCGCCAGCTGCGCGGCGGCCTCCTGGAACCGGCCCGCGTCGGCGGCGGCCACGAAAGTACGCACGGTGTCGAGGTCGAGTCCGATGTCCACGCCGAAAGCGTACTGTCACAACTCGTAGTTGTGGATGGGTGCCTCAGTGGGTGTTTGACCCCCGGGCGCAGGACTCGCTTTGATACATCCGATCGCTAGTTGGTTGTACGGATGGGAACGAGGGGCGGTGGGCATGGGGAGCGGGCATCGGCTGGGGCGGCGGTTCGGGTGGCTCTGGGGCGCGTACGGGACCAGTGCGCTCGGCACCTGGCTGGCCTTCGGCGCGTTCCCCCTGATCGCCATCCAAGTGCTGCACGCCGGGCCGGCCGAAGTCGCCGCGCTCTCCTCCGTGGGGACCGCCGTGGGCGCGGCCGTGGCGGTGCCGCTCGGCCCGTGGGTGGAGTTCCGCCCCAAGCGGCCGGTGCTGATCACGATGGACCTGGTGCGGTGCGCGGCGCTGCTGACGGTCCCCGCCGCGTTCGCGCTCGGCGCGCTCACCTTCCTCCAGCTCCTGCTGGTCTCGGTCGTCGTCGCGGCGGCCGACATCACGTTCCGCGCCGCCTCCGGCGCGTACCTCAAGACACTGCTGTCGGCCGAGGACCTGCTCGTCGCCAACGCGCGGTTCGAGTCCACGGCCTGGACGACCACGATCATCGGGCCGCCGCTGGGCGGCGCCGCGATCGGGCTCCTCGGTCCGGTGGTGACGCTGGTGGCCGACGCGGTCAGCTACCTGCTCTCGGCCCTGGGCATCCGTGCGATGGGCGGACCCGAGCCGCTGCCCGAGCCGCGGAAGGCCGCGCGACGCATGCGGGCCGGGGACCTGCTCGACGGCTGGCGGTTCATCCTCACCGACGCGACGCTGCGTCCGCTGTTCTTCCACACCGCCTTGTTCAACGGCCTGGTGATGGCGGCCGAGCCGCTACTGGCCGTCCTGATGCTCGGTCGGCTCGGATTCGCACCGTGGCAGTACGGCCTCGCCTTCGCCGCGCCCGCGATCGGCGGCCTGCTCGGTTCGCGGCTGGCCCGACCGCTCACCACCCGGTACGGAAAACACCGGGTGCTGGTCGTGGCCGGGGCGTCGCGCGCGGTCTGGCCCGTCGGCCTGGCCTTCGTGGGGCCCGGGACGGGCGGGCTGCTGCTGGCGATGGGGGTCGAGTTCGGGCTCATCTTCGGCTGCGGGGTCTTCAACCCCGTCTCCGCCACCTTCCGCCTCGAACGCACCCCGGCCGACCGGGTGACCCGCACCCTGTCCGCGTGGGCGGTGACCACCAAGGCCTCGACCGCACTGCTGACGGCCCTCTGGGGCGTACTGGGCACCCTGCTCGGCCCTCGGACGGCCATCGCCCTGGCCGGCGTGCTCCTGCTGGCGACTCCCCTCCTGCTCCCCCGCGGCGCGGCACAGGAGCGCTCCGAGGCGGACTCGGCGGAGAGCCGCGCCTGACGGGGCCGCCGCGGCCGCGAGGGCCGCGGCGTGTGCGTGGGGGCGATCGGGGCGTTCCCGTGGTTCTGGCTGCCGCCGCGCGGCCGAGGTGCGCCGCTTCGGTCTACGGCGGGGATTCGGCCCAGCTTTCGGGACCGGCGCCGCGCCACTCGACGAGTTCGGGATCGGCGAGGTCCAGGCTCTCGGCATTCTCCAGTCCGGCCGCCTCCAGGAGCACCGCGATGTCCGAGGGGCGGTGGGCCACACCGATGGCGACATCGTCGTAGCGAATTCTCCGCCACCCGTTCTCGTCGGGCGGGTGGACGACCAGGCGCGGCTTCTGCATGGCCCCAGCCTCGCCGCGCTGAAGCGAGGCCGCACCTGGGAAGGGTCCGGCCGGTGAGCGGGCGCCGCTTCCCGACGGGCGCGGTCCGGCCCCCGGTCCCCGACGGCCCCGGCGGCCGCCGACGGCCCCGCCCCGGCGTCCCACCGCCCGCCGTGCACCCACGCGTCAGCTCTGCTGCCTGCGCAGCAGCGGGGGCGCCGGGTTCGGCAGAGGGGTGGCCGTCGCGGGGGCGAGGCAGTCCAGGACCAGGGTCACGTAGCGGCGCCAGCCACCCTCGGCCGGGTCCATGGTCCACAGCACGCTGACGAGCATGCTCATGATCCGCTTCAGGTCGTCGGGCACGAGGTCACCCCGGATCACCCCGGCCTCCTGGCCCCGCGCGACCAGCGGGTCGAGCGCGCCGAAGAAGCGGGCGCTGGTCTCCGCGGAGAAGACGCCCGCGTTCCGTGCCGCGGTGAGTACGTGGTGCTCGTCGGCCGCCGAGTCCAGGGCGGTTTCGATCACGACGGTCAGGCCGCGACGGGGGTCCTCGTCGGCGAGCGCGCGGTCGATGACGGGAAGGACGTCCTCGGTGAACTGCTGGTCGAGGACCGCCCGCAGGAGGGTCGCCTTGTCCGGGAAGCGGCGAAAGAGCGTCGCGATCCCCACGCCGGCCCGCTGGGCGATCTCGTCGAGCGGCGCGTCGGGTCCCCGCTCGGCGTAGACGTCGCGTGCGGCGCTGACGATCTTCTCGACGTTGCGCACGGCGTCAGCGCGCAGGGGTTTGACGTTGTCGTTCGGCACACCACCGAGAATACCAACTGGTAGTCGACCCTCGGATTTTGTTGACACGCCGTCCGCCTCGAACTGATAGTTGACTACTGCTTGTGGTGTGCGCCGATCGCGCGCCCACCGCCGCCGGGCAGCCCGGTCCGTACCTCGTACGTCCCGAACCGTCCGGCCGGCCGGGCACCCGACCTACGTCCCGAGGACTCTCGATGTCACAGCCGCTCATGGCCGTCCCCCGCACCGGAAGAGTGATCGCGACACTCGCGCTCGCGGGAGTCACCGCGGCCGTCATGCAGACCCTGGTCACTCCGCTGCTGGCCGACCTGCCGACGATCCTCCACACGTCCCACTCCAACGCCGCCTGGGTCGTCACCGCCACCCTTCTGGTAGCGGGGGTGTGCGTCCCCATCAGCGGCCGCCTGGGCGACATGATCGGCAAACGGCGCATGCTCCTGGTGTGTTGCATACCGCTGATCGCCGGATCGGTGGTGTGCGCGCTGTCGAGCAGCGCCGTCCTGATGATCACCGGACGCGGCCTGCAGGGCATCGGCATGGGCATGATCCCCCTGGGCATCGCTCTGCTGCGTGACATCCTGCCCGCCGAGAAGCTCAGTTCCTCCATCGCCCTGGTGAGCGCCTCGATGGGCATCGGCGGCGGGATCGGCCTTCCCGTCTCCGCGGCCGTGGCGCAGTACGCCGACTGGCGCTTCCTGTTCTGGGGGTCCGCGGCGCTCGCCACCGCCGTCGCCGTCCTGATCCTGGCCTTCGTACCGGATGTCCCGATCGCCGCCAAGGGGCAGCGCTTCGACACGATCGGCGCGCTGGGCCTCGCGATGGGGCTGGTGTGCCTGCTGCTCACCGTGTCCAAGGGCGCCGACTGGGGCTGGGGTTCGCCCACCACGCTCGGCCTGGCCGTTGCCGCCGTGGTGGTCCTGGCCGCGTGGGGCTGGTTCGAATGGCGGACCACCGACCCGCTGGTGGACCTGCGCACCACGGTCCGCCCCCGCGTCCTGCTGACCAACCTCACGTCGGTCTTCATCGGTTTCGGCATGTACGCCAGCATGCTGGTCGTACCGCAGCTCCTCCAGTTCCCCGCGGCCACCGGCTACGGCCTGGGCCAGTCCATGCTGGCGGCCGGGTTGTGGATGCTCCCCGGCGGCCTGGCGATGATGGCGGTCTCCCCCCTCGGGGGCAGGCTCACCAACGCCCGCGGCCCGAAGGTCACCCTCGTCTGCGGAGCGGTCGTCCTCGCCACGGGCTACGGCGCCGCGCTGCTGCTGTCCGCGACGGCCCCCGGACTGATGCTCGCCATCGTGGTCATGAACAGTGGTATCGCCCTCGCCTACGGAGCCATGCCCGCCCTGATCATGGGCGCGGTGCCCCTGGCCGAGACCGGCGCCGCCAACGGCTTCAACGCGCTCATGCGCTCCCTCGGAACCTCGGTGGGCGCCGCCGTCATCGGTGTCGTCCTGGCCCAGATGACCACCTCGGTCGGCGGTGTCACCTTCACCTCCGAGAACGGCTTCCGGACCGGCCTGCTGCTGGGCGGCGGCTTCGCCCTGGTGTCCGCGGCGATCGCCGCCCTCATCCCCGCGCCCCGGCCGGAACGACTCGCGCCGCGGAACCCGGCGGGGACCGCGAACGAGACCGATTCCGCGCACACTTCGGTGAGCAGGTAGCGGCCCCACCCCGCGTCCCGTACGGCGCGAGGCGGAGCGGGCGACCCGGGGAGGCGAGGCGTGGGGTCCTTGCGCCACGAGGTGGCCGACGTCGTGTCCCGTCGGGCTAGTGCCGCGGGCCGGGTTGGCAGGACTGGCCGGGCCGGCCCGTGGCAGGACCGTACAGGTCGGCGTACGCGGGGAAGACGCCGCCCGGGCCGTCGAAGCCCTGGGCCGCGCGCACCGCTTTCACGATGGCCCGCATCACGGCATCGGCCGCGCCCCCCAGGACCGCGTTCATCGTGGCGGTGTCGGGCACCTCGAACGCCTCCGTGGACAGGGCGAACACGGTGTCGCCGTCGTTCATCAGGTGCACCGGCCGTATCGCACGTGCGAGGCCGTCGTGCGCGACACCCGCCATCTTCTGGGCCTGGGCCTTGGTGAGCCGGGCGTCCGTGGCCACGACGGCCAGCGTCGTGTTCAGCAGAGCGTGGGCGCCGTCGGGATCGTCGCGGCGGCGCCGGGTCTCGTCCCGCGCCCATGCGAGGCGGCGCTGCGCGGCCTCGTGGACCGACGGTCGCGGATGGTCGGTACGCGCTCCGTAGAACTCCCCGTACAGCACACCGGTGTCGGGGTCGAGAACGGATCCAGCGGCATTGACCACGGCCAACGCTCCGACGGTGATACCCGATTCCAGTCGGACGGCGGCCGATCCGGTACCCCCGCGCAAGCCGCCCGCCACTGCGCCCGTGCCCGCACCCACGCACCCCTGGGGTACCGCGGCTCGCGGTGCGGTGGCCGCCGCGGCTTCCACGGCCGCGCGGCCGAGGGCCGCGTCGGGCCTGGCCCGGAAGTTCCCGCCGCGACCGAGGTCCAGCAGGGCGGCAGCCGGTACGACCGGCACGACCTGGTGCGACAGGGGCCCGACCCGCACGCCGCGGCCCTGCTCCTCCAGCCAGCCCATCACCCCGTGCACGGCGGCCGGACCGTAGGCACTGCCGCCGGTCAGCACGATCGCGTCGACGCGCTGGACGAGGTTGCGCGGGTCGAGCGCGTCGGTCTCGTGGGTACCGGGTCCGCCGCCGCGTACATCGACGGCGGCCACGGCCCCGCCCACCGGGGCCAGTACGACGGTCGTGCCGGTCAGCGCGCCCGCACCCGCGACGCGGGCATGGCCCACCCGTACTCCCGCAACCGCCGTTATCGCGTCCATGAGTTCCATGGCGTCGATTCTCACCGCCCCCGCGGCCCTAGTGCGGCACTAGCGGGCCACCGGCGCAGCGAGAGGGTCCAGGTCGGTACGGGTCAACGCGGTGATCGTGTGCTCATCCCCCGGGGCGGCGAATCCCGTGGGGCTCGCTCCGCGTGACCGCGTCCGGCCGCCACCCCCTGCCATCAGGCTCCGCCCCGCTCGCGCGGCACGCGTGCCCGGGGCGGCGGAGGCCGGATCGGTCCTCCCCCGGCCTCACGCCTGCGCGGCGTAGATCACTTTCGGTGCCACCATGCCTGGCGAAAACAGGTGGAACGCGGTGAAGCGGCCGCACCGTGATGAGAGGGAGGACCGTGGCGCCTCAGGTGGTCGACGAAGCAGCGCAGCCCATTCCGGAACAGACGAAGCCGCACGTGCACACCCCCGGAGCCCACCCCGCGGTGGCGGGGCCTGCGTCGGGGCAGATCGACACCGAACTCCTGCTCGCCGCGTCCGTGCTGCTGGCGGACGCCGCCCTCACCGCGCGGCGCGCCGGTGCGCAGCTGACCGGCGCGTTGAGCAGCTGGCGCGTCGGGCTGGCGGCCGTACGCCGTCCCGGCTGGGCACTGGCCACGGCGGCGTCCTGCGCGAAGGCGCTGACCAACCCCGCGGGGCTCGCGTTCGGTTCGAACGGCGGGTTCGTCGGGGAGCTGGCGCGGGTGGCGGGGAGCGTGACGTACCGCCGTCCGGCCGCGGTGGCCATGGCCGTGGACGCGTTCGCGCTGCGGATCGAGGCGGCGGCGGTCGAGCACCCGAACCTCGACTCGCCGCTCGCCAAACGGCTCACCGACGCCATGGTGGCGGGGAACCGGTGGGAGGCGCTGCGGGCGCTGCGCGCGTTGGTCGAGCGGCTGGGCTTCACCCGCGCCCTGACGACCGTGAGCCCCGTGATCATGGAGCTGTTGGCATTGCTGGGGCTGCTCGACGAGAATCCGGCCAACGACAGCTTCTCGTGGGTGACGCTCGCCGGAGGGGTGCCGACCACGGACCCCTTCTTCGGGCTGCCGAGTTCGCTGATCCAGTACCTCAATCCCGGCCCCGGGCGGGCGGAGCGGATCGAGCCGGACTCCATCCTGACGAAGATCCTCGCGGGGTCCCGCAACGACGTCGTCAGCTACATCAACGACATCGGCGCCCTGGGGAACCACGGGTTGGTGCTGCTCCGGCGGGTCGAGTGCGCCGACGGCCGCGTCAGGTACGTACTGCTGTTGCCGGGTACGAGCTTCGGCCTGCCGAGCAACAGCACACCGCAGGACCTCATCGGCGCCTTCGACGGGTGTGTGCGCGTCGACACGACCTACACCCGCGCCGCGAAGCAGTTGCTGCTGCGCGCGGGCGTCCCGGCCGGAACGGAGCTGATGTTCGTCGGACACAGTCTGGGCGGGCTGACGGCGATGAACCTGGCGATGGACGTCGACCTGGCGTCCACGTACCGCGTCACGCACGTGGTCACCCTCGGCTCCCCCATCGACAACAAGCGCCCGGTCGACCACACCACCCAGGTGATCAGCCTGGTCAACAACCACGACGTGATCCCGATGCTCGACGGCCGCGGGCCCGCCTCACCCAATGACATCCCCGACAGCTGGGTCGAACTGACCTGGCTGGACGAGTCGTACGACTATCCGCTGTCCCACGCACCGCAGGCGTACTCCGACACCCTGCGCGGGGAGATGACGCACCTCCGGGACCGGGTGAACGAACTGATCAGGGCGTACGACGGCGAAGTCGCCGGGAACCAGACGTACATGCTCCGCGACAAGTGACCACGAGGGAGACCGACCGATGACCCGTACCGACGGCCCGGCCACGACGACGCCGCGCCCCGAGACGGCGTGGCCCGTGGAGAACGTCCTGTTCAGCGCCGCGCTGATCGCCCGGCGACTGCCGTGGGCGGATCTGCCCGCGCGTGCGCTCGGTCTGGACGCACTGACCCGCGAGGCGCTGACCCGCCGGCTGATGACGCACCTGCGGGGCAGCCGGTCCGGGCGCCCCGTGCGGCTGCGCACGCCCTTCGGCACGTTCCTTGTGCCCCTGACCGGGGCGGACGCCGCGAGCCTGCTGGGCAGCGCCGATCGAGCGGGTGTCCTGGGGCCCGCCTCCGGTCTCGCCTCCGACGGGCGCCGGTACGGGCTCTCACCACACGTGTCTCCGCCCGGCACCTGGGACGTCCTGACGGAGGAGGAACGTGACGGGCTGAGCGTGCGGGTGGCCGAGCACCTGACCCCGGTACTGGCGGCCCGGCGCGAGGACCGCGTCCTGGACCGGGCCGACTGGCACGAGGGCATGCTGCGGCTGAGCCGACGCGTCGTGGTGGGGCCCGCCGCCACGGAGGACACCCTGCTGAGCACGGTGGTCGCGGCGGCCACGGACGCCGCGGGCAGCCGTGCGTACGAGGCGCGGGCAGCCGCCGTACGACGTCGGCTGGAGCCGTACCTGGCCGATCCGGTGCCCGACTCCCTGGCCGGCCGGCTGTTGGCCCGGGGCGATGGCGGCCCGGAGGCCCATCTGGCCGTCGCGCACGCGCTGGCGCTCGTGTCGACGGCCACCGGCACGTCGGCGCTCCAGGCGCTCGCACTGCTCGGCGCGGGCACGGGCGACGGGTCTGCCGAGCGGAACCCCTCGACGGTCGACGAGGCCGCGGCGTGGGCCGTGGAGCAGGGATCGGAGCAGGGCGTGGAGCAGGGCCTGGAGTGGGGCGCGCAGTGGGCCGTGGAGCAGGCCTTGGACCGCTACCCGCCGCTCGCCGCCACGGTGCACCCCGTGCGCGCGCCGCTGGCCGCGGACGGCCTGACCATCGAAGCCGGAACCGAGATCCTGGACCTGCGCATGCTGGTGCGCCGGGGCGAGGGGGAGCGCGCGGACCCGGCGTCGGCCCTGTGCCCGCATCCCTCCGGTTGTGCCGGTGCACGGTTCGCCGCGCTCGTCGGCCGGGAGGTCGTCCGCGGGGTCACCGCCGAGGGACGCCCCGTGCTCCGCTCGCCGCGCTTCACGGCGGACCGCCTGCCGGAGAGCCTCGATCCCGGGAGCGTCGTCGTGGCCCTCGTTCCGTTCGACGGCCCCGGCGACGGCTCGTCGGATTCCGCGCCGGCCTCCGCGTACGGGTGCGCTCCCGGCTCGTACGGGGCGCCGGCGCAGGCGGACGCGGACCGGCTGGACCGTCACGCGGAGAGCCTCGCCCGCTGCGCCGCCGACGCCGGATGGAACGCGAGCGCGGCGGCCGAACGGTTCCGCATGGTCCTCCTGGGACACGCCGACCGGTGCGCGGGAGCTGCCGACGACGTACGGCGGGCCGCGCGGCGCTTGTC
>NZ_JASISO010000059.1 GCF_030063135.1 Streptomyces sp. G-G2 | reverse complement strand
GGGGACCGGGTCCGTAGCGGCCGGTACGGGTTCCGGGCCCTCCGGTGGGGGCTCCTGCGGTTCTCCTTGCGGTTGCGGGTCGCGCTTCATCGCGTCCACCTCGCCCTTCTGCCGTTCCAGTGCCTTGCCCTTCGCGCCTGCCCCGGCCGGCCGGGCCGCAACCAACCCGTCGGACGCGACGTCGGCGTCCGGGTGCGCGGAGTTCCGGGACGACCCGGCGCAATCCTGAGAGCCCGTCCCCCAGCCGGCGCCGCCACGCGGCGGTGTCAGCGGCAGGCCGCCCGGACCCGGTCCGGGGTCAGGGGCAGTTCGCGCAGTCGGCGTCCCGTGGCGTGGCTGACGGCGTTGCCGATCGCCGCCGCCGTGCCGACGATGCCGATCTCTCCGATGCCCTTGCTCCCCATCGGGTTGAGGTGCTTGTCGTGCTCCTCGATCCAGTGCGCCTCGATGGCGGGGACGTCCGCGTTCACCGGAATGTGGTAGCCCGCCAGGTCGCGCTCCGCGAAGTCGCCGAAGGCCGGATCGAGGGTGCTGTGTTCGGTGAGGGCCATGCCGAGGCCCATGACCATGCCGCCCCTGAACTGCGAGCGGGCCGTGGTCGGGTTGAGGATGCGGCCCGCCGCGTAGACGCCGAGCAGCCGTCGTACGCGGACCTCGCCCGTGACGGTGTCGACCTGTACGTCGGCGAAGTGCGCGCCGAAGGCGTGGCGTGCGTACGGCGATTTCTGCTGCGCCGACCGGGTGGTGTCCGCCGAGGCGGAGAGGCCCCCTGGCGGCAGCGGACCGTGGTGGCGGGCCAGCCGGGCGGCGAGGGCGTCGCAGGCGTCGTGGACGGCCCAGCCCCAGGAGGCCGTGCCCGAGGACCCTCCGGCGAGGGAGGCCGCGGGCAGGCCGGTGTGTCCGACCAGCGCCGTCACGGACGCGAGCGGGACCCCGAGCGCGTCGGCGGCCACCTGGGCCAGCACGGTCCGGGCGCCGGTCCCGATGTCGGTGGCGTTGACCTCGACGGTGTAGGTGCCGTCGGGGTGGGCGCGGGCCCGGGCCGTGGACGGGGAGATGAGCACGGGGTAGGTCGCTGCCGCGACCCCGGTTCCGCGCAGGAGGGGACCCTCGCGGCGCGGGGTGCGGTGCTCCGCCCAGCCGAACCGGTCGGCGCCCTCCCGCAGGCATTCCACGAGGTGGCGGCTGCTGAAGGGACGGCCGCTGTCGGGTTCGCTCGCGGGTTCGTTGCGTAGGCGCAGCTCGATGGGGTCGATCCCCAGCGTCCCGGCGAGTTCGTCCATCGTCGATTCCAGCGCGTACATGCCGGGGGCCTCGCCCGGCGCCCGCATCCAGGAGGGGGTGGGGACGTCCAGCTCGACGACGCGGTGGGTGGTGCGGACGTCCGGCACGGCGTACATCACGCGGGCCGGTACGGCGGCCTGCTCCACGAACTCCCGGACCCGGGAGGTGTGCGTGGTCACCTCGTGGCTCAGCGAGGTGAGGGTTCCGTCGGGGCGGGCGCTCAGCCGTAGCCGGTGCAGGGTGGGAGCGCGGTGCCCCACGGTGGCCGGTAGGTCCGCCCTCGGCAGGGCCAGTTTCACCGGGCGGCCGGTGTGGCGCGCGGCCATGGCGGCCAGCACCACGTGCGGGCGCGTGGTGCCCTTGGAGCCGAAGCCGCCGCCCACGTGCTCGGAGACGACCGTGATGTGGTCCTCGGGCAGGTCGAACAGCCCGGCCAGCGCCGCCCGGACGGGGCCGGAGCCCTGACTTGAGTCGTACACGGTCAAATGGCCGCGCCCGGCGTCCCATTCGGCGGTGGCGGCGTGCGGTTCCATGGGGTGGTTGTGCAGCGGGGGGACGCTGTAGACGGTGTCCACCCGCAGGTCGGCGGCGGCGAACACGGCGTCCGGGTCACCCTGTTCGCGGTGGGCGGGGTGTCCGCCGTTGGCCTGGTCGGGCGTGTACGCGTCGGGGTGGTCGGCGGTGACCTGGACATCGTGCGGTTCGGCCGCGTAGGAGACCCGTACGTCGGCCGCGGCGGCCCGGGCGCCCTCCAGGGTGTCGGCGACGGCCAGGGCGACGTACCAGCCCCGGTGCGGGACGCGGAGGTCCTGGAGCAGCTGGAGCGTGGGGTCGTCCGAGGACCCCAGCCGGGGTGCGTCGTACGGGGTGAGGACGGCGCGGACGCCGGGTGCGCGCAGGGCGGCGCTCGTGTCGACGGCGGTGACCCGTCCGCGGGCGATGGTCGCGGGGACGGGCCAGGCGTAGGCGCAGCCCGGCGGGCGGCGGTCGAGGGCGTAGCGGGCTGCGCCCGTCACCTTGTCCCGGCCCTCGGCGCGGCCGGTGGGCGTACCGAGTGCGGTGTGCGGACGCATCACCGCCTCCCTTCGCAGGAGCGGACGAGGGTGGCCAGGGCGTCGCGGGCGAGGTCCCCGGCGAGCCCGACCTTGAAGGCGTTGTCGCGCAGGGGCCGCGCGGCGGCCAGTTCCGCTTCGACGGCTTCCCGGACGGCGTCCGGGGTGGGGGCGGCGCCGGTCAGCCGCTCCTCGGCGGTGGAGGCCCGCCAGGGCCGGTGGGCGAGGCCGCCGAACGCGAGGGCCGCCGTGCGGACGAGGCCGCCGTCGAGGTCGAGGACGACGGCAACCGAAGCCAGGGCGAAGGCGTACGACGCGCGGTCGCGGGCCTTGCGGTACAGGGAGACGGCGCCGGGGACGGCCGCGGGGAGCAGCACCGCGGTGATGATCTCCGTCGGGCGGATGACGGTGTCCCGCTCGGGGTGGTCGCCGGGCAGCCGGTAGAACGCGGTGACGGGGACCGTCCGGGTGCCGTCGCCGTCGTACAGCTCGATGTCGGCGTCGAGGGCGGCGAGCGCCACGGCCATGTCGGAGGGGTGGGTGGCGATGCAGTGCGGGGAGTGCCCGAGCACCGCGTGGTCACGGTGGACACCGTCCCGTGCGCCGCAGCCGGTGCCGGGTTCGCGTTTGTTGCAGGGTTTGGACAGGTCCTGGAAGTACGGGCACCGGGTGCGCTGGAGGAGGTTGCCGCCGGTGGTGGCGATGTTGCGCAGTTGTCCGGAGGCTCCGGCGAGGAGCGCCTGGGCGAGCACCGGGTAGTGGGCTCGTACCAGTGGGTGCGCGGCGACGTCGGTGTTGCGGGCCATGGATCCGATGCGCAGACCGGCGTCGTCGGGCAGCCGCTCGATCTCGTCCAGCGGCAGCCGCGAGAGGTCGACGAGGGTGCCGGGGCTCTCGACGCCGTGCTTCATGAGGTCCACGAGGTTGGTGCCGCCCGCGAGGTAGCGGGCTCCGGGATGGCCGGCGAGCGCGGCCGCCGCCTCCCGCAGGCTGGTGGGGCGTACGTAGCTGAAGGGCTTCACGGGGTCACGCCCTCACGGGCGGCCCCGGCGACGGACTCGACGGCGGCGACGATCCCCGGGTAGGCGCCGCAGCGGCAGAGGTTGCCGCTCAGCCGCTCCCGGATCTCGTCGGCGGTCAGGGTGGCGGGTCCGTCCGCGCCGAGCGCCTCGGGCGCGGTGACGTGCGAGGGGTGGCCCTCGGCGGCTTCGCGCAGGACGCCGACGGCGGAGCAGAGCTGACCGGGGGTGCAGTAGCCGCACTGGAAGGCGTCGTGTTCGAGGAAGGCGCGCTGGAGCGGGTGCAGGTCCGCGTCCTCCCCGCCGTCCGGCTGCCCGGTGGTTGCGGCGAGCCCTTCGACGGTCGTGATCTCGCGGCCGTCGAGGGAGACCGCCAGGAGCAGGCAGCCGTTGGCCCGCCGCCCCTCGACCAGGACGGTGCAGGCGCCGCACTGGCCGTGGTCGCAGCCCTTCTTCGAGCCGGTCAGGCCCAGCCCCTCGCGCAGGGCGTCGAGGAGGGTCACCCGGTGGTCCAGCACGAGGACGTGCGGGGTTCCGTTGACGCGCAGGGCCACCCGGGAGGCGGTGGGGCCGGTGTCCGCCTCCGGCCGCGGGGGTCCCGTGGGGGGCCCGGGGGCGGCTTCGTGGGGCAGTGCGGTTCCGTGGGTCACGACGCGCTCCCTCTGTGTCCGGTAACTGGTGACTTGTGACCTCGCCTGCCCAGCACGGCCCGTCCCACACACCCCCGGTGGCGCCCGGGCCCGGAGGCGGCACGTTTCAGGGGCGCGAGACAGGTAAGGCGCGGCGCATGGTGCAAATCGGATACACGATGATGACCGAGCAGGCCGGTCCCCGTGAGCTGGTGGACCACGTGGTGGGGGCGGAGCGGGCGGGTTTCGATTTCTCCGTCACCTCCGACCACTACTTCCCCTGGCTGAAGGAGCAGGGCCACTCCCCCTACGCCTGGAGCGTCCTGGGGGCGGCGGCGCAGGCCACCTCGACGATCCCGTTGATGACATACGTGACCTGCCCGACGATGCGCTACCACCCGGCGGTGGTGGCCCAGAAGGCCGCGACGCTCCAGCTGCTCTCCGGTGGGCGCTTCCGGCTCGGGCTGGGGTCCGGCGAGAACCTCAACGAGCACGTCGTCGGGCCGGGGTGGCCCGCCGCGCACGTCCGGCTCGACATGCTCGACGAAGCGGTGGAGATCATCCGCGCACTGTTCGCGGGGGAATCCGTGAATCGGCACGGTACGTACTTCGACGTGGAGAACGCCCGGCTGTGGGACCTTCCCGAGGATCCGCCGCCCATCGGGATCGCCGTCTCCGGCGAGCGCTCCTGCGAGCTGGCGGGCCGACACGCCGACCTGGTGATCGCCACCGAGCCCGAGGGCGAGCTGCTGGCCGCCTTCGACCGCGCCGGGGGCTCCGGAAAGCCCAGGGTCGGCCAGCTCCCGGTCTGCTACGACACCGACCGGGACACGGCCGTCAAGCGCGCCCACGAGCAGTTCCGCTGGTCGACCGGCGGCTGGAAGGTCAACGCGGAGCTGCCCGGCCCGGCAGCCTTCGACGAGGCCACGCAGCACGTCCGCCCGGAGGACGTGGCCGAGTCCATCCCTTGCGGGAACGAGGTCGAGGAGTTCGTGGAGGCCGTTCGTCCGTACGTCGACGCGGGCTTCACGGAGGTCGCCCTCATCCAGGTCGGCGGTCGGCACCAGGAGCCCTTCCTGGAGTGGGCCCGGGCCGAGCTGCTCCCCGCCCTGCGCGAGCTCCGTCCGGCCGGTACGCTCGGCTGACCGTGCCCGCGGCGGCCGGTGGCCGACGTCGCGCGGCCGGACACCCGGCCCGTCCCGCCCCCTGTACGGCCCTCGCCGTACAGCCCCTGACCGTCCGCGTGCGGGACCCGGCCGCTGCCCAGTGCGCGGCTGCCGCCCCCCGCGCCCGTCCCGAGCCGGTGATCGTCCGATGAGCCCGTTGATCCCGCAGGACCCCGAGACGCTCAAGCGGCTCATCGCCCGTGAGGTGACCGTCCTGCGGGTCGCCGCGCGCCGCGGGGCGCGGGTACGCCGGGACGTCGTGGAGCCCCCGCGACCCGTGTCGGAGCCCGCGCCCCGGGGCTGCCCGTGCGGTGGGGGCGACGGTCCTCCACACGCCTGCGGGGACGGCGGCGCGGGCCACGACCCGTGGGCGTGCCTGTGCGCGACGCTGCCCGCGATCCCCGTCTCGGCCGCCCTGCTCGCTCCGGTGCGCGAGGACGGGCCGGGTGAGGGGACGGGCGGGACCGGGACCGGGACCGGCAAGATCGTGGACTTCACCGTGCGGGCGGGCAACCACGTGCGCTCCGCGCAGAGGCTCGACGCACCCGACCGCCAGGTGGGGCGCCGTCTGCTGGAGGTCCTGCGCCGCCGCCCTGCGGGACGAGGTCGTTGCCCGAGGGCTCGCGGCCCAGGAAGCGCGCGGGGTCGAAGTCGTAGGGACGCGCCCAGAGTTCGGGGTCGTGGTGGTACCCGTAGAGGTCGAGCAGAACCATCGCGCCCCGGGGGCCGCGGGTGCCCCGCACGCTCAGGTCGTGGGCGGCGCGGCCCCCCACGAAGGGGGCGAAGGGGTAGAAGCGGCGGACCTCGTGGGCGAAGGCCCGGGCGTAGCCGCCGTCGTCGGACCGCAGGAGCGCGGCGGCGATGGCGTCGAGCTTGCGCTGGGTGGCGTGCTCGGCCCGGCGTTCCGAGTTCTTGAGCAGGGCCAGCAGCAGGAGTGCCACGGCGGACACCGCGTCGCCCGCGAGGTGCTGCCAGCTCGCGGACAGGGCCGCGCCGTGGACCACGATGACATTGGCCACCAGGACGACGCACAGGACGAAGAAGACGGCGGAACTGGTGAAGTTGGAGGCGAGTTCCGCGAACCTCTCGAACCGGCCGACTTTACCTTCCTCATGCTTCTGCGCGGGGTGCTCTAGCGTCATGTGGGGCGGCTGCCCGCCGACAGGCCCCGTGACACCTCCCACCGGCCTCTTTCCCAGTTTTCGCCGGGCGCGCTCGGGGCACGAGCGGGGTGCCCCGTGCGGACGGCGGGCGGGGCCGGCGCCCTGGCGATGTCTGGGCGGGTGAAGCCCCCTGACGCATCAGGGAGTTGCCCATGAGGTACCTGTACAGCGCGCCGGACGGCGAAGGTTCGCACGACGTGCCGGGTGCCCGGCCCGCGGCCCGGCGGCGCAGGTTTCAGACCGGGTGTTGTGGCCACACGGGTGGTGAATGTCCCGGATCTCGTGAGGAGTACACATGACCCAGGCGCCACGGCTGCCCGGCGGAGCCCGGAAGCACTGGATGGGGCGGGACGGCGTGGCGTGCGGGAGACCGGGGCCGGACCGGTTCTTCCGCGCGTCGGGCGCGCGGGGCGAGGACCGCGCCGCGTGCGAACGGGCGGCCAAGGACGTCTGCGCGCTGTGCCCCGTGCAGGTCGCGTGCCTACGGCACGCGCTGGACGTACGGGAACCCCACGGCATGTGGGGCGGCCTGACGCAGGAGGAGCGCCGGGCCCTCATCGACGACCCCGCCGCCCTCGCGACGGTGTGAGGACGGCGGGGGCTGCGGGCGCGGACCGGCGGGGACGCTAGGGCTGGGGCTGCGGGACCGCTTCGGCTGCGGGTGTGAGCACCGAGTCGTCGAAGGTCCCGGCGCCGGGCAGCCGGTGGCGGGCGGCGGCCAGCGCGGCATCCACGTTCGAGGTGCCCGTCGCCACGCACAGTGTGTACACGACGTCCTCCATCTGGCGTCGCACCTCGGAGGTCCCCTCGCCCGCGTCCAGGACCGACAGGGCCCAGTAACGCTCGACGAGACCGGACAGCACTGCCGGATGGGCCATCAGCATGAGGTGGTTCCTTTCGGGAGGCGTGGCGATCGGCTCCCGCCTGCCCCGGGTCGGGCGCCGTACACCCCCTCGCTCACCGCCGGGCCGGGATTCTTCGGATCAGCGGATCACGGGGCTGCGGATCAGCGGATCAGCGGATCAGCGGGTCTGCGGGTCTGCGGATCAGCGGGTCTGCTGGACGGAGTCGTCGTCCGCGAGCAGCTGAAGCAGCCCGGCGACCTGATGTCCGGCCTCGGCGGGGTGGCGGAACATGGCGCCTTGCGCGATCTCGTAGCGGTTGCGCCGTCCGTCGCGCGAGCGGGTCAGGTACCCGTCCGCTTCGAGGTCCGCGACGATGGCCTGAACGGTCCGCTCCGTGAGACCGCACGCGAGCGCCACATCACGGAGCCGGACGCCGGAATCGCGTGAGATCGCCAGGAACACGCGCGCGTGATTGGTGAGGAACGTCCACGTGGGCCGACGTTCGGAACTCTTATCCATTCCTCCATCATGCGACGTCATCTTCACGCAAGACAACACACGAGATGATTTTCGCGTAGTTCTTTACGCACGACCACCCCTGACGGGCCTTGGTCGACGGCGTCAGCCACGGTGGAGAGGCCCCCGGACCGGGCGGACCGATGACTTTCGCCAGGCCCGGCAGTCACCCCTGCGGTGGAGCACACCGCCGCCGCGTGAGGAGCGTGTGACATGAGCGTGTTCGTCCTGATCCCCGGGGCCGGAGGCGCGGCCTGGTATTGGCACCCCGTGGTGTCCGCCGTACGGGCCGCGGGGCACGAGGCGGTCGCGGTCGATCTTCCAGGCGCCGACGGTTCGGCCGGGCTGCCCGAGTACGCGGACGCAGTCGTCGCGGCCATCGGCGGGCGTGAGGACGTCGTCGTGGTGGCCCAGTCCATGGGCGGCTTCACCGCGCCGATGGTCTGTACGCGTACGCCCGTGCATCTGTTGGTCCTGGTCAACGCGATGGTGCCGCTGCCGGGCGAGACCCCGGGACAGTGGTGGGGCAACACCGGGTCGGAGGCGGCCCGCGAAGCCGCCGCCAGGGCGGGCGGGTACCCCACGGAATTCGACCTGGACACCTACTTCCTGCACGACGTGCCCCCCGAGGTCGCCGCCGCGAGTTCCGCCCACGAGCGGCCCGAAGCCGACATCGCCTTCGGGCAGCCCTGCGCGATCGACCGCTGGCCGCGGGTGACCACCCGCGTGATCGCCGCAGCGGGCGACCGGTTCTTCCCCCTGGAGTTCCAGCGCCGGGTGGCCCTCGACCGCCTCGGCATCGACACGGACGAGGTGCCCGGCGGACATCTGGCCGCGCTGTCGCACCCGGCCGAACTGGCCGCCCGGCTGATCGGGTACGTCGGCACCTGAGCGGCGGGCGCTCAGGCGGCGAACTCCGCGACGAACGCCGTGCAGAACGCCTCCAGGTCGTCCGGCTTGCGGCTGGTGATCAGCGTGGTGGGGCCCCCGTGGCAGACCTGGACCTCCTCGTCCACCCACGTGCCGCCCGCGTTGCGGATGTCGGTCGCGAGGCTCGGCCACGAGGTGAGCGTCCGCCCGGGAAGGACTCCGGCCTCCACGAGCGTCCAGGGGGCGTGGCAGATCGCGGCCACCGGCTTCCCCTGCTCGAAGAAGCTGCGGATGAACCCGACGGCGCGCTCGTTGGTGCGCAGGGCGTCCGGATTGGCGACGCCTCCGGGCAGCACGAGCGCGTCGAAGGCGTCGGCCGTGTCCCCGGCGAGTACGTGGTCCACCGTGTAGCTTCCGGCCTTGTCCAGGTGGTTGTAAGCGCGTACCTGCCCGGCCTCGGTCGAGACCAGTTGCGGGTTCCAACCGGCGTTGAGGGCGGCCTTCCAGGGGTCGGTGAGTTCGATCTCCTCGACGCCTTCGGTCGCCGTCAGAAAGGCGATGCGCACCTGATTCACATCCTTCGCGCGGGGCCGTGGCCCGTGGTTCCTGTTCCCGTGCGCCTGCCCGGCCGGGTGCGCCCCATGCACGCGGGCCGGCGCCGCCCGCTCCGGTTTCCCGTTTCCCCGGCGCGATCCCGGTCAGACGCCTACGCACGGCACTAGCGAGGAGGTACGTCATGGGTGACATGCGGGACAAGGCCCAGCGGCCGGGGATTGGACGCGAGGAGCAGGTGCGCGACGAGCACGCACAGGTCGAGCACGCACACGACACCACCCGGCGGACGCGGAAGGCGGGGCAACCCGGCGCGGAGGAGTCCGCCCGCCGAAGCGACGGGGCGCGCGGCCACCGGCAGGACGACCCCGGCGCCGAGGCCGAGTCCGACACCGACCCCGACTAGCCGGCACCGGCACCGGCACCGGCTAGCAGGGCATCACCGGGACGGCCTGATCGAGGGCCACGGCACCCGTCGGGCGCTCAGCGCGTGCCCTCCGCCGTGATCAGGGCGCCCAAACCGCCCATGCCCCCCTCGGCCAGGGCGCGGCGCTGACGGTCCGCGGGGGTGCCGCGCCGCAGGAGGCGGTGGACGAGTGCGGTGATCTCGCGGGCGTCCCCGCTCTCCTCCAGCGCGGGCAGGATGTGCGCCATCAGCATGCACAGCACGTCACCGGCGCTGCGCCGACGCCCCTCGGGGTCCACCAGCGAGCCGCTCGTTCCGTGGCGGGCCGCGTGCCAGTCCGCGGCCCGCAGGAGTTCGGGGGAGCACGTGGGTACGGCGATTCCCCCCTTCTCCTCGGTGATGGCGGTGGCCACGAGCGCCCGGATGACCCCCGCGAGCATGACCGCGTCATCGGCCGCCAGCTGGACGTCGGCGCAGCGCACTTCGATGGTGGGGAAACGGTCCGAGAGACGTGCCTGCCAGTACAACTGCCCCCGGTCCGCGATCACTCCGCTGGCCAGCAGGTCATCCACCCGCTGCTCGTAGTCGGCGTACCCGTGGAAGTGCGGCGGGGGGCCGGTCACCGGCCAGCGCCCGAACACGATGGTCCGCCAGCTGGCGAACCCCGTGTCCCGCCCCTCCCACAGGGGAGAGTTCGCCGACATCGCCAGGACGGTCGGCAGCCAGAGCCGGATCCGGTTGAGCACCGCCACCCCGGTGTCCTTGTCCGGCACGCCCACGTGCACGTGCATGCCGTTGATCAGATGTTCGTCGACCAGCCGCCCGGCGTCATGCCGCATCTTCTGGTACCTGGACCCCGGAGTGATGGGAACCGGTACGGAGCCCTTCAGCGGCGCGGTGGCCGAGGCGGCGACCCGGCAGCCGCCGGCCTCCGCGGCCGAGGCGACCGCGTGCCGCAGCCGCAGCAGGTGTCCTCCTACCTCGTCGAGTTCCGTGCAGACGGGAGTGGCGACCTCGATCTGGACCTGCAGCAGCTCGCGCTGCACCTCGCCCTCCTCGGCCACGGCCCCGAGACCCGCGGCCGCGCCGACCTCCTCCGCCACCGGTACCGGAAGCCAGGTGTGGGGGTCCACCAGCAAGTACTCTTCCTCAACCCCAAGAGTGATCATGTGCGGCGGCTACCCGGAGCGCGTCATGATCACCCATCTCCCCCGGGACCGCGGCTCCTCCGTTCCCGCCCTCCCGCTCTCCCGCATTCCCGCTCTCCGGCCCCCCTCCTCCCGGCTCCCGTGGTCCGCGCGATGCGGTGCCCGGACCGGGTCGTCCGGGGCGCACGCCACCGCATGGTCTGCCCCGCGCGCTGCCATGCGGGTGAGACACCGCGGCCGGGGGCGGTACGGCGGCGGGCGGAGCCGGGCGGCTGCCGATCATCGGTGTCCGCGGTCGAATCGAAGGGAGCCGGCCACCCCCCGCGGGCCGCCCTCGCCGCCCAGACCTGGACCGTCGCCGACCCCACACCAGACCAGACCAGACCACACCACCCATTCCGCGCGGGCGGCCGCTCGTGACCGGGAACAGAAGGAGATCCGCCGTGCAAGCCCGAAACACCGCACAGGGACCCGCCGAACAACCCACGACCGAGCTCGACGCCCGTTACAGCTCCGCGCTCAACCCCCGCCCCGGCGCCGAGGACGTCACCGCCACCGAGTGGGCCCGGGCGCAGCGGCAGTTGGAGACCGCCGAGATCTTCTGGGTCTCCACGGTGCGGGCGGACGGCCGACTCCACGTCACTCCCGTCATCGCCGCCTGGCACGACGGCGCGCTGTACTTCTCGACCGGTCCGGGTGAGCAGAAGGCCAAGAACCTCGCCCACGACGGTCACTGCGCGCTGACCACCGGGGGGAACTCGCTCACCGAAGGGCTCGACCTGGTGGTCGAGGGCACGGCGGAGCCGCTTGCCGATCCGGCGGTCCTGGAGGAGGTGATCACGGCGTTCGAGACGAAGTACGGGGCCCACATCACCTCGCCCGAGGGCACCTTCCACGGCATCTCGGACGCGTTCCGCACGGGGGACGCGGCGCTGTTCGCGGTGGCCCCGGCCACCGCGTACGGCTTCGGGCGGGACAACGGGGTGTACACGCACACCCGGTGGACCTTCTGAGCACGGCCTCCTGAGCGCGGTCACGGGGACGGCCTACGGCGGCGGGACCGGTACGTCGGCCCCGCCGCCGAGCGTGTCGGCGACCGTCCGGCCAGGGGGGCACGAGCGCGGCGTACGACGAAAAAAAGGGGGCGCCCCGGGGACACCGGACGCGTTACCCTCGGCGCTATGAACGTCACGGGCCGGAACATCACCGCGACCGCGCGAGCGACCAGCTCGCCGGTTGCCGCCGCCTGACGTCCTCCCTCCCACGTCCACCGGCGACCGGAAAACGGTCCGCCCGTGGATCCTGGCGTTCTTTCCCGCCCCGGTTCCCCAGCTGTGTGGACCCGCTTCCGGCGCCTCCCCGCCGCACGCGAAGGAGCCACCCCGTGAACCCGCACCCGCACCCGTACTCGCACCCGCACATGAGTACCGATCAGATCGTCCGCACGTTCGTCGAGTACTTCGAGGAACGCGGCCACCAGCGGATCACCGGCTCGACCCTGCTGCCGCCCCCGGGGAACCCCGTGCTGTTCACCACCTCGGGCATGCACCCGCTCACCCCGTACCTGGAGGGGCGCCCGCACCCCCTCGGCAGGCGGCTGGTCAACGTACAGCGCTGTTTGCGCACCACGGACCTGGAAGAGGTCGGCGACAGCACCCACCTGACCGTCTTCGAGATGCTCGGTTCCTGGTCACTCGGGGACTACGGGGGCCCGACGAGCCTGGACTGGGGATACGGGCTGCTCACCGAGGGGTTCGGCGTCGATCCGGGGCTGATCCACGCCACGGCCTTCGGCGGCGACGACCAGAGCGGTCCGGACACCGACTCCCTGCGGCTGTGGCAGGAGCGCGGGGTGCCGGTGGAGCTCACCGTCGAAGACAACTGGTGGTCCAACGGACCGACCGGCCCGTGCGGTCCCGACTCGGAGATCTTCCTGTGGACGGGCGACAGCCCACCGGAGTCGACACCGACGGGCGACGACCGCTGGGTGGAGGTCTGGAACCACGTGATGATGCGCCACCGAAGGCTCCCCGACGGCTCGCTCGTGCCGCTCCCCCAGCGCAACATCGACACCGGGCTCGGCCTGGAACGCCTGGCCTCACTGCTGCAGGGCCGCAGGTCGGTCTTCGAGTGCGACGTCTTCGACCCGTGGCGCCGTCTCGTGCCGGGGCTGTGGCAACTGGACGAGTTGTCGCTGCGGCTGGTCTACGACCACCTGCGCTCGGCCGTCGTGGTGATCGGCGACGGGGTCCGCCCGGCCAATACCGGACGCGGCTACGTCCTGCGCCGACTGGTACGCCGGGTGCTCACCGTGCTCCGGCGGGACGACCCGTCGCGCGGCCTGGGCGACCTCCCGGACGAACTCATCGAGCACACCCTGGACCACTTCTGCCAGGGAGAGGACCCGGAGGTCGTACGCCGGGTCCTGATCGAGGAGGAACGCCGCTTCGGCCGGCTCCTGGAGCGCGGCCGACAGGTACTGGCCCGCCCCCGCTTCCAGGGCCCGCTGAGCGAAGAGGACCTCCACTACCTCCACGACACCCACGGCCTCCCGCGCGACCTCGTCCTGAACCTGCGGGAGACCGTGTAGCGGCCGCGCCGAGCCGGGATCAGGGCGCCGCCCGGGCGTCCACCCGTCCTTCGCTGCCGGGGCCGTACCTTACCGCTGCGGGTCGTCCCGCTCGTTCGCTTCACGGACCCGCTCGGGGTCGGGCGGGGGCGCCCCGTCGGCCCCGGTGCGGGAGGGCACTCCGGGCCTACGCCCGTGCTCGTCCACCATCGCGCCCTGGTCCGGGACGGGAGCACCGAGGCGCTTCCGGTCCGGACGCGGAGTACGAGGGTGCTCCCTGTCCCGCTCGCCGTCGTCCTGCGCGGTCATCGCCATCGCCCCTTCCTCGGTCGGCATCCTGCGGTGGCGCGCCTGCCCCCGTCCGTAGCACTCATGCCGCACGCGGGGTGCCGGCCCGGGGCAGGGCGGGGCGGTCACGGCGGCGCTGTCCGTGGTGGCCCGGATGTGGGAGCCTGGTAGTGATCGACCAGCCTGGTTCTGTCGCTCCCGAGGCGTCGAATTCCCGCTGGAACGCGGGACGGTCCCGGGCATGCCCGGCAGTGCTGTCGCGGCGTCGGAGCGTGACTCCACGCGGCACCGGCCGCGCGTCGGCGCGGCGCCCGCGGGCGTTGCCGCCCGACCGCAACCCGTACGGGGAGCACCTCATGAACGGACGGTTCCATCACCCTCGGCGGGCACGGTGCGGCCCGTACCCCGTCGGCGACGTGTGATGACCGCCGACGGCGTGGGCACGGACGGCGGGGAGTCGCCACCGGCGGGCGTGGGACGCGTACGGCAGGTGTGCGCGATGCTGGGCGGCTTGCTGAGAGCCAGCCACCTGATGGCGTGGGAGGACATGCTGGCGCAGGTAGGTTCCTGTGCGTCCGAGGCCGGGATCCACGACCTCGGGATCTACCTGTCCGATCTCCAGGAGGACGTACTGCGGCCGCTGCCCGACGACGGAGGGCACTGGGCGGAGGGCAAGGCGGCGGAGGGCAGGACGGCGGAGGACGCGGCCGCGGGGGGCCAGGGCGACCTGTCGGTGGCCACGACGATGGCCGGGCGGTCCTTCCAGCTCGGCAGGGTGTTTCGCCAGACGGAGCGGGAGCAGCCGGGGGTCCTGTGGTGGGTGCCCCTGCTGGACGGCACCGAACGCCTGGGCGTCTTGCGGGCCGTGACAGCGGCGGATGATGAGAGCACCCGTGACGAGCTGGACCTCCTGGCCGCCCTGGTGGCGCTCCTGGTGGTCAGTAAGCGGGGCTCCAGCGACACCCACGCCCGTCTCGTACGGACCCGGCCGATGAACGTGGCCGCGGAGATGCAGTGGCACCTCATGCCACCCGCCACCTACGCCGACCCGCGGGTGGTGGTCGGCGGCGTGCTGGAGCCCGCCTACGAGATCGGCGGGGACGCCTTCGACTACGCGCGCGCCGGGGACGTCCTCCACCTGGGCATCTTCGACGCCATGGGCCACGACACCTCCGCCGGGGTCACCGCCAACCTGGCGGTCGCGGCCTGCCGCAGCAACCGGCGCCAAGGGCTCGGCCTGATCGAGACGTCCGTCGCGATCGAGGAGATCCTCCTCACCGAATTCCACCGGCGGCGGTACGTGACGGCGATCCTGGCCGACCTCGACACCGTCACGGGCGGATTCTCCTGGGTCAACCGCGGCCATCACCCACCGGTCGTCATCCGGGGCGGCCGCTGGATGACCCGCCTGCAGTGCCCCCCGGCCCACCCCATGGGGACGGACCTCGGTCTGGAACCCGTCCTGTGCCGGGAGCAACTGGAGCCGGGCGACCGCGTCGTCCTCTACACCGACGGCATCACCGAAGCCCGCAACGCGGACGGACGCGAGTTCGGACTCGAAGGGTTCGTCGACTTCCTCATCCGCCACCACAGCGACGGACTGCCCGTCCCGGAAACCCTGCGCCGCCTGATGCGGGCGATCATGGCGCACCACGGCGGACGCCTCGCGGACGACGCCACCGTCCTGGTCGTCGAATGGCTCGGACCCGAAGCCGGGCCGTCCCTGGCCCGGGACCGGGTCGGCCTGCCCATGGCGACCTGAGGTGCGCGCCCGTGGAAGCGGACGGGTGACGGAGCCCGCGCTACGGCGTGCCACGCCCCCGCACCGGCCCGTGCGGCCACAATGGCCGTCGGCCCGCAGGCCCCCGTCCATCGATGGAAAGGACTTCTCGTGCTGGAACGACGCCACCGCAAGAACGCCACTGAGGTCACCTTCGTGCTGCCCGAGGGCACCCCGCCGGGACCTGTCAGTGTCGTGGGAACGTTCAACGGCTGGCAGCCGGGGGCCCACGTACTGGAGCCGCGCGACGACGGCACTCGGGCGGTGACCGTCGCGCTGCCCACCAAGGGGACGCACACCTTCCGTTACCTCGCCGCAGGTGACTACTGGTTCAACGACGAGGGCGCCGACGGCCACGACGGTCAGAACTGCCGCCTGAGCACCTGACCTCCTCCCCCGTGTCCGGCGCGCTCCCCGCGGGCCGCCGGACGCGCCGGGCCCCCACCGGGGCATGAGGACGAACGGGCGCGGCACCTCCCCCAGCTGGAGGGTGGAGCGCGCCTGACGCCGCTCCGCCACGGGCAAACGCTGGCTCACGCGGCACTAGCCTGAGGGCAAGCCATTCGAACCGTGGGAGCCGCCGTGGATGTTGATCTGCGCAAGCTGCGCTACTTCGTGGCCGTGGCCGAGGAGCTGCACTTCGGCCGGGCCGCCGAGCGGCTCCACATCACGCAACCGGTGCTCTCGCGGCAGATCCGCGCCCTGGAGCAGGAACTGCGCGCGCAGGTGTTCACGAGGAACAAGCAGTCCACCGAACTGACGGCCGCCGGCCGCCAGCTGCTGGAGGATGCCGGACCCCTGCTGGCCGCCGCGCGGTCGCTCGGCCTTCGTGTCCAGCAGGCCGCGCACGGGGCGTCGACGTTCACGGTCGGCTTCATGCCCGGGATCAGCGTGACCGGCGCGGTGCGGGCTTTCGCCGCCAGACATCCCGACCTCAGCGTGCAGGTGGTGCGCACCTCCTGGGACGACCAGGTCCAGGCGGTGCACGAGGGACTTGTCGACGTGAGCTTCGTACGGATGCCGGTCGACCATCGCGGCCTGGCGTTGCGCCCGGCCTTCCGGGAACCGCGCGTCGCCGTCCTGCCGGCGCACCACCGCCTGGCGGGCAAAGAGTCCATCGGCATCGCGGACTTGGCCCCTGAACGCCTGTTGCAGGACCCCGACGCCGTCCCCGAGTGGCGTGACCTCCCCGACCGGACCGGCGCTGAGGGGGCCGGACCGCGGCCTGTATTCCGCAGCGTCGAGGAGAAGTTGGAACACGTCGCGACATCCGGGGGCGTCCTTGTCCTGCCGCTCTCGACCGCGGCCTACTCCACCCATGCCGATGTCGCCCAGGTGCCCATCGACGACATCGGCCCGGGCGAGGTCTGCCTCGCATGGAGCGCTCACCGGAACTCCCCGCTGCTGCCGGAGTTCGCCGGGATCGCCGCTGCCCAGCACTGATGCCCTGAGGGCATCACCGCTGACGAAAGAGGTCTTGGACGGCCTCCGCGGTACGGGGCCAGGGTGGATGAGCGACGGACCTTCCGCCGCCATCCCGAAAGGTCCGTGAGGGCGATGCAGGTCTTCATCACAGGCGGCTCCGGCTACATCGGCCGCTCCACCATCCAGTCGCTGATCCGGCACGGCATCCAGGTGACGGCGTTGGCGCGCAGCGAGCACTCCGCGCGCACCGTGTCGGACCTGGGCGCCACCCCCGTCGCGGGGACGCTCACCGACACCGACGTCCTCCGGCAGGCGGCCCGCCAGGCAGACGGAGTGATCCACCTCGGTGTCGACTACACCGAAGGCACCGCGGATGTCGACCGCGCCGCGGCGCAGGCGCTGCAGGACGGTGCGGCGGGCCGCCCCTACGTGCACACCGGCGGGGTGTGGGTCTACGGCGACACCGACGGGGTCGTCGACGAGAACGCCCCGCTGAGCCCGCCGCGCATCACCGCCTGGCGGCTGGAGAACGAGAAGCGCGTACTCGCCCGGGCCGCCACCGGAGAGCGCCCGGTGATGGTGATGCCGGGGCTGGTTTACGGCCGGTCCGGCGGGCTGGCGCAGGCGTTCTTCGTCGAGCCGGGGCGCGCCGCCGGAGCCGTGCCCTGCATCGGGGACGGCTCCAACCACTGGGCCCTGGTCCACGTCGATGACATCCCCGAGCTGTACGTCCTGGCCCTGAACGCCCCGGCCGGTTCCGTCTACGCCGGGGTCGGCGGCCAGAACCTCCCGCTGGCGGACATCACCCGAGCCCTCAGTGAGGCCGCCCGGTGCCCGGGCAGGATCGACTCCTTGACCATCGAGGAGAGCATTCGGCGAATGGGCCCGGTCGCCGAGACCTTCGCACTCGACCAGCAATTCACCGGCGCCCGGGCCCGCCGCGAACTCGGCTGGACACCGACCCGTCTCGACGCCTTGGCCGAACTCGCGCGGAGCTGACCCGCACCAGCGCGCGCGGCGGGGGAATGCCGGGGCCGATGCCGGGTAGAGGGGCTCAGGACATCGAGGCATACGGCATCGAGGACCACGTCATGGACTCCTTCTTCGAGATCACCGTAGTGCCCGCCGGGGGCGATGTACTGGTCACTCCGGCGGGAGAGATCGACATGGACGTGGAGGCGGAACTGGACTTCGTACGCACCCTGCTGCCCCCGCGCGCCGCGGTCGTGCTGGACATGAGCGGCGTCCCTTTCATGGACGTGACCGGCTTGCACTTCTTCCTCGATCTCCACCGCCACGCGGAGCACAACGGCACCTCGCTGAGGAGTCTGGGCTGGCAGCGGCAGCCGGTCCGGCTCCTCGAACTGGCCGCCGCCACGTCCCCGACGCACTGGGGCGACGGGCCCACCTCCGTGCGCGCAGCGTTGACGGCGCGCACGGAGGCGGCTCGGCTGCCGGGGGTCGCGCACGCCGAAAACGACGCGATCCGGGCGGCGCACGCCATCCGCACGGCCCTGCGGTCCGCACGCGGCTGACGCGGGCGCCGGGCCACCCGGGCAGGGGGCGGGCGTACGCCCCGGCCCGTCAGGACGGCGTCATCCGCGGAGCCCGGTCGGAGCCGGGCCAGACGTACGGCAGGTCGGCCGGTACCTCGGGAAAGAGGTCGCGGTAGAAGGCGTGGTCCTTGCGGACCAGAGCGGACTGGTGGCTGCGGTGGAAGTCCGGCGTGCCCAGCCACAGCGGCAGGTCCCCGTCGGCGGACAGCTGCTTCTGGGTGCGTATGTTCCCCCCTGGCAGCCACGCCCGGAAATCCCGCACCAGGGTCGTGGCACAGGTATCGGCGCGCCCCTCGGCCGTCCACACCTGGCACATGTCCAGGCCGTACCGGACGAGGGCCTCCTCGTATCCGGCCCACATCCGCACCGCTGGATGCCTGCGCCATCCGTAGCCCGGGACGATCAGCCCCCGCAGTACCTGCAGGGCCTCGACCCGCTGCTTGCCGAGCCGCCGCGCGTCCAGCGCGCTCGCCGACGCCTCGAACGACGGGAAGGGAAGAAATGTCTGCACGGAGCGCTCATCTCCTTCGCCACGCGTCGGTTGCCGCACCATGGACGGCAGGTGCCCCACCGCGTCGGCGTCTTCCCCCCGACATCGGAGGGAAACGACGTCAGCCAGGGGAACCGCCCCGGGCCCCGCGCCCCTCCTGAAGGGGCTGGACGGGCAGCCGGGCGATCGAGGGGAAACGTGCCTACGCTGGACATGGTTCTCCCTGGAGGAGAAGCGGGGGCCGCGAGCACGACGCCGGAAAGGCGGGCGAGCAGAGCCATGGCCAAGAAGTCAGAAAGGTCTCATCCTCGGCACGGGGACGGGCCCAGCCCCCACAAGGGCACGGAGCAGCACGGCTGGTCTCCCGACGTCGACGCGACGCGCCAGCAGGACAACCCCAGCGCCCACCGCTCGTTCCACCCCGACGAGTACGCCCCCGAGAAGGGGCCGGGCCGGAAGGTGTCGAAGGAGGAGGCGGGAAACCCGCACGGCACGCCCGTGAAGAGCACGACGAGCCGCGGTGAGGACCAGAAAACGTCCGGTGACGGCGCGGACGGCATGCGCGACACCGGCCCCAAGGGCCGCTCCCGGCGCCCCAGTGGTACGCGGGACGCATCGGCCGTCACGGGCGTCGACCCGCAAGACCCGCCGGAGGGGCGCCGTAAGGCGCACTAGTGCCGCGCCAGGCAACGTTTGCCCGTCGAGGAGCGGCGTCCGGTGCGTGCTCTCGGCGGGCCGGCCGGAAGCCCTCGTACTGGACGGCCGACCGCCGCACGCCGGGGCTCCGAGCGGACATCAGGACGCCTCGGCCGGGTAAGCGCGTGGTACGACGCGACGCGTGCCGCTCGATCAGTCGAACAGAACACGGAGGTGGGCCCCATGACCGGGACGAAACCAGCACAGGCACGTCCTCCCCGCCTCCCGCCGCCCAGCGGCCCCTTCGCCGCCCGTTCCGACACCGCGCGCGCCGTCGGTGTCGTCATGTCGCTCGTGCCGTGCGGAACGGAGACCGCCCGTCATGTCCTGGCGCGCACCGCCCGGGCCACCGAGGGCGACGCGCACCGAGCGGCCGAGGCGGTGCTCGCCCTGATCCGCGGTCGCGATCCGCACGACCCGGTACAGCAGGCGCTGCGCACGGCCATCGTCGCCGCCCGCACGATGCCGGGGCCGGGACCGGGGCCGGGAGCGCAGCGGATACGCCCCGGCCTGGACGTGCTGCGCGCCCACCTGGCCCGATTCCGCGAGCTGCGCCGCCTCGCCCTGACCACGCCCTCCGACCCCGCTGTCCAGGCCCGGCTCGACGACGCCGCGTACACCTTGTGCGTCCTCGTGGGGAACCGCACGCCGCACGCGGCCCTGCGGACCGCACGCCTCCTCCTCGCCGAGCAGCCGAAGGGGGCAGCTGTCGCAGACAGGTGAGAGGGGTCCCGCGTCCGTGTTCCTGGCGGCCGGGTCCTACCAGGCATGCGGTCGCCGAACGCGGGCACTCGGGTCCGTACGAAGTTACGTGTGGGTCGTGGAGAGACGAAGGAGTGCCCGTGCTGCCCGTCAAGGTGACCGACAGAGGTGTGCTGATCATCGGTGTGCGAGCCGACCTCGACATCGCCGACCGCGCCGCGGCCGCCTGGGCGATCGACGGCGTCCTGAACGCCCACCGGTCCTCACCCGTCGTCCTGGAACTGTCCGACGCCGTCGTCAGCCCCGCGGCCGTGAGCACCGTCGTACGGGCGCACCGCAGGTGCCGCGACGCCGGAGTGGCGCTGGCCGTCGTCGCCTCCCGCACCGAAGCGCGCCGCACCCTGGCAGTCGCCACGGGGGCCCAGGCGCTGGACGTTCACACCGCCCTCCCCCTCGCCGTCACGGCCCTCTCGGCCCCCGCGGGTGCGGCGGCGTAGTTCCACCGGCGCTCCGCCAGCGCGCACGACGATCGCGGGCCACGAGCTGGTCGGGCGCGTCAGGCGGGGGTGGGGCCGGGCGGGAGGTGGACGGTCATGATCAGGTGGCAGGTCCCCGTGCCCGCGCCGCGGTAGGTATGAGCGGCGTCGCCGTCGAAGGTGGCGGTCTGGCCGGCCTCGACCGCGTACTCGTTGCCGTCGACGAACAGGGTCATCCGGCCGGCGGTGACGGAGAGGGTCTCGATCACGCCGTTCTGGTGCGGGTGGCTGGGGTACTCCTCGCCGGGTTCCAGGCGCCAGCGCCAGACCTCGGTGGCGGCCGGGCCCGCGGTCGTCAGCATGAGCCGGGCCTCACTGCCGCGCTCCCCCCTCCACAGCGGCATGACGGCGTCGGCGGCCACCACCCGGACGCGCTCCTGGGGGCGCCCTTCCGTCAGGGCGGACACGGAGATGCCGAGGGTGTCGGCGAGGCGGACCAAGGTGGCGAAGTTCGGGTTGCCCTGAGCCTTCTCCAGTGCGACCAGGGCGCCCTTGCTGACCTTGGCGCGCCGCCCCAGTTCGTCCAGGGACAGCCCGGCGCGGGTGCGGGCCGCCCTGACGTTGTGCGCGAGCGCCCGTAGGGCGGGCTCGGTCTCGGTCATCCGATCACCTTCTTCTCATGGTCCATTTCGCTGAACCGTCCGGTCGGTCGATTGACGCCGACCGGTCGTTTTGTTGTATGGTTCAGTCGTTCCATTGTCATTTTAAGGGATTCCTCGTGCTCGCTCTGCTGCTGGCCCTCGGCAGTTCCCTGGCTTACGGGTGCGCCGACTTCCTCGGCGGCCTCGGTGCCCGCACGGCGCACGTCCTGCGCACCGTGATGATCGCCGCTCCGGCCTCGCTGGCGGTCGAGCTGCTGCTGTGGCCGGTCTTCGGCGCGTCCTTCAGTGCGCAGACCGTGCTTTGGGGCGCCGCCTCCGGTGTCGCGTCGGCCGCCGCGTTCGCACTGCTCTACAAGACCTTGGCGATCGGCCCCATGAACGTGCTCTCCCCGGTGACCGCACTGGTCTCGGCCGTACTGCCGGTGGGTGTGGGCCTGGCCCAGGGCGAGCACCTGGGTCTGTCGGGCCTGGTGGGCCTGCCCCTCGCGCTGGTGGCGGTCGTGCTGGTCAGCGCCGGACACGGCGCCGGAACGGCAGGCCCCTCTCGTACGGCGCTGCTGCTCGCGTTCGGCGCGGGCGGGGTGATCGCCCTGCAACTGGTCTTCCTGCACCAGGCACCCTCGGACAGTGGCGTAGGTCCGCTGATCATCGGCCGGGCGGTCTCCTCGGCCGTCACCCTGGCCGCGGCAGGCCTGATGTATCGCAGGCTCGGCTCCGAAAAGCCCGCGTACGCGATGTCGGCGACGGCCGGTGTGCTGGACTCGGTGGCGAACCTGCTGTTCCTGCTGGCCGCCCGCAGCGGAGACCTCGCTGTCGTCGCCGTAGTCACCGCCCTCTACCCGGCGGGAACCGTCCTGCTCGCCCGCACCGTCCTCGCCGAGCGCATCCATCGCACCCAGTTCGTCGGGCTGGGCACGGCGGCCGTCGCCGTCAGCCTCCTCGCCCTGACCTGAAGGAACCCCTCCCCCATGACCGCCTTCCATATCAGCCCCGCCGTCGCCGACGCCTTCCCCGGCACCCTCATCGCCCTGGTCACCGCCACCGGCCTGCGCGGCCGTGAACCCTGGCCCGGAGCCCGCGCCGCCCTCGAGGACCTGGAGCAGCAACTCGCCGACGGTGCCTGGCAGCCCGCCGACGAGAGCGACCCGCGCATCGAGGCGTGGCACACCGCCTACCGGTCCTTCGGTACGAACCCCCGCCGGGTCCGCCCCAGTGTCGACGCGCTCGGCCGCCGATTCGCGAAGAAGGGCGCCCTGCCGCGCATCAGTCCGGCCGTCGACTCCTACAACACCGTTTCGGTCCGCCACGGCCTGCCCGCCGGCGCCTTCGACCTGAACCACGTCATCGGCGACGTGACCATCCGCTACGCCGACGGGACCGAGGAGTTCACCCCGCTCGGCGAACCCGGCACCGTCGAGAACCCCGGGCCCGGCGAGATCATCTACGCCGACACCACCGGCGTCCTCACCCGGCACTGGAACCACCGCGACGCCCACCGCACCCGCGTCACCGAGGACTCCACCGACGTCGCCTTCGTCCTCGAAACCCTGAACGCCACCCGCGACGGCCACCACCTCGAGGCCGCCGCACACGAACTGCGGGACCTGCTCGCCGCGCACGCCGAACGGACCACCGTGCGCTACCTCAGCCCCACGGAACCGCACACCACCCTCTGAGGCCTGCCGCACGGCTGCCCCGGCCTGCCGCCCTCGTGACCGGCGACCGCCTCGGACCCCTCCTGTGTTCCCGGCGCGTGGCCCCGGCGCGCGGCGCGACGGATGATCGCGCTGGCGGCCGTCGGCTACGCACGCCGCCGCTGCCTGTTGCGGCGGACGATGTCCGCGTTCAGGGCTGTGGCGAAGGCGCACCACGCGGCGTAGGGGGCGAGGGCGGCCGCCGCGGGCGGGTCGGTGCGGTGGACCCGGCGCAGCAGCTGGAGGTTCGAGGCGTCCAGCAGGAGCGTGCCGACGAGACCTGCCGCAGGGCTCTTCCGTGCGAAGAACAGCCAGTTCCACGCGGCGTTCAGCGCGAGGTTCGCGCCCAGACTGACGGCCAGTCGGCGGCGCTCCGTGCCCCCGGTCCGCCGCAGTGCGTGGCCGGCGGCCCAGGCGATCGCTCCGTACAAGGGTGTCCACACCACGCCGAAGGCCCATGACGGGGGCTGCCAGGCGGGTTTGCGGAGCGTCCGGTACCAGCGGCTGTCGGGGTCCACGGCCAGGCCGCCGAGGACGGCCGCGGCGGCGACGGCCGTCGCACTGGCGACGTAGGCCGTACGGCCGGACGGGGTGGGGCCGGGATCAGCCGCTTGCCAGAGCCTCATGGTGGGTCGCCTGCCCCGGGACGGCTCGGGTACGCATCCCCCGGCTTCGCCCGCCGGGACGGCTGTCAGCCCGGGGTGTGGGGCTCGCGGGAGTTCCGCGCGGCCGTGAGGACGAAGCCGCTGCGGGGGCGGGTGGGGACCCGGGACAGAGAGATGGTCAGGTCCTGTTCGGGCACGTCGAAGTCGAGGCCGGCGAGCTTCGCGGTGAGCGTGGCGAGCAGGGCGACGGTGATGTCCTCGCCGGGACAGCGGTGGCCGCGGGCCGGGTCGCCACCACCCTGGGGAATCAGCTCGTCGGCGTCCGGCTCACGTCCGGCGAAGCGCTGGGGGTCGAAGCGGTAGGGGCTGTGCCACAGCTCCGGGTCGTGGTGGTGCCCGTACAGGTCGAGGAGGACCAGGGTGTCCTTCGCGATCGTCTCGCCCTGCCAGGTCAGGTCGGTCGCGGCGAGTCCGCCGACGAACGGGGCGAAGGGGTAGAAACGCCGCACCTCGTGGGCGAACGCCCGCGCGTACTGCCCGTCGCCGTCCTTGCGGAGCAGCTCCTGGTGGACCGGCCAGCGGTGCAGGGCGTGCGCGGCGAAGGAGGCGAACCAGGCGACCGCGACGGTGGGCCGGATGATGTTCAGCAGCTCGACGGCGGCCGTGTGCGGGTCGAGCAGCCGACCGTCCGCATCCCGGTGCCAGGCCACGGCCTCGAAGGCGGTCCCGTTGTCGTAGGCCGGCTCCTCGCCCTCGCGGGCGACGCGGACCAGGGCGGCGAGGGCCTCCTCCTGGCGTGCGCGGGCGGCGCGGGCGCGCAGGTGCCGGGGGCCCGGCGTGGCGAACCCGTCGACCATGGCCGTGCAGTCCTCGGCCATCTGCCAACAGGCGTCGTCGGACAGCGGTACGCCCGTCCACGCGCAGACGGAACGGGCCAGGATCAGCGCCGCCTCGTCGAAGAGCACGACGCGCCTGCCGTCGGCCCAACGGCCCACCGCCTCGGACCAGTGGACGGCCACGTGGTCCGCGAGGGCGGCCACCCCCGCTCCGTCCTTGAGGAGCGCGAGGAACAGGGCCTTGCGGACACGGTGGGCGGCGCCGTCCAGGGTGTGCACGGCCCCCCGCCCGAAAAGGGTGTCGAGGACGGGTTCGGGGAGGGCCGAGGTACGCCTGATGTTCTGCTCGTCGTAGAAGAAGACGATGGCCTCCGGGCCGTGCAGCGCGATCGTGGGCCGACCGAGCAGCCTGGTGCGGACCGGCCCGCCGCGCGTGGCGCGCATCCGGTCGGGCAGCCAGGCGTAGCCGCGGGCCAGGAGGGGCAGGGTGCTGTCGGTCCAGGGGCGATGGCCGTGTCGAGTCGGGGCATACGGGGCGGCTACCCGCCCGATGGGAAGGAACACCGGGCTCGGGGCCGTCGGTCCCCGTTCGGCGGCGGCCCGTACGTCGCCGACGGCCCCGCGCCTACAGCCCGTGGTAGTACCCCTCCCCGGCGACGAGCACGGACGTGAAGGAGACGGGGCGCCCGTTCGCGTCGCGCGGGACCCGTTGCGAGGTCTGGCGGGTGAAGCCGAGCGAGACGCCGGGCACGACCAGACTCTGGCTGTCCGGGGCCGTCACGGTCCAGCCGCGCTCGCGCACCGCGTCGAGGACGACCTCGGCCGGGTCCCCGAACACGTCGTGACCGGCGAACAGGACCCGGGTGGCCGTCACCCGTCCCTCACCGGGCCACCACAGCTCGACGGCGTCCAGGTGCCCGCGTTCGTCGAAGAAGGCGGTGTGGCCGATGCCGTCGAAGGTACCCGCGGCCCGCCGCGCGGGCCTGCCCTGGCGTGGCCCGATCACCCGGAGCTCGCCCCACGGGAGTACGGCCGCCCGCGCCTCGTCGAAGGTCATGCCGAGGCGCAGGGGGCCCACGCCGTTGGGCGGGTCGAGGGTCAGGTCCAGGTTCACCGGGGTCTCCGATCGGGCTGTTCGAGGATGCCGCCCGCCGGATCAAGTGCTGGGGGGCGGGCGGCCGGATGCCGGGGCGGGCGGGGTTGGGGCGGGCGGGTGTTGGGGCGGCGGTCAGGGGGTGTCGCCGGACCAGTCGAAGCGGCGCCGGACGCCCGGACGCGGGTCGCGCGCGAGCGGGTCGACGGGGCGCGGGTCGTACATCGCGCGGCCTCCGGCGCCGAACTGTCCCAGCTCCGTCTGGAGGGCGACACCGGTGTCCGTCCTGTCCGCTGTCCAGCCGGTGATGTCGAGCAGCAGCCCGTCGAGCGGGCCGCCGACCAGTTCCGCATAGGTCCGTCCCGGCCGGGGGCCCTGACGGGGGTCGTCGTGGTCCTGGCCGTAGACCCGGCCGCGCATCAGTTCCTCATCCCTGTCCATGCGTCCAGACTCTCAGCCACCACCGACAACGGGGTGACGGTTCGCGCACATGTGCCCGTGGGGGCGGGCCCTCGGTCCGACCTACAGTGACGCGCCGCCCGTACGACCGTAGGACGGTCGTACGGCGGCTCACGGTTCGGTTCGGCGTCGAAGGAGGCCGCTCATGGCCCGTGCGTTTCAGGAGCGCAAGCTCAGGGGGATGTTCGCCGCGTTCGACGCGGACGGTGACGGCTATCTGCGCCAGGAGGACTTCGCGGCGCTCGTCGCCCGGTGGGGGCGACTGCCGGGGGTGGGGCCGGGTACGGAGCTGCGGGCGCGGGTGGAGGTCCTGCTGATGGGCTGGTGGGCGGCCCTGCTGGAGGCCGGGGACGCCAACGGGGACGGCGCGGTCGACATGGGCGAGTTGCTCTCCCTCGTCGACAGGCTGCCCGCCATGGTCGCGGAGGTGACGGCGACCGCCTACACGGTCTTCGACGCCGTGGACTCCAATGGCGACGGCGTCATCTCCCCGGAGGAACACCACAGGCTCGTCGAGACGGAACGGGCGCCCTGTTGACATGACGGGCGTCTTCGAACTGCTCGACCTGAACGGCGACGGTCACCTCAGCCGCGAGGAATTCGCCTTGCTGTGGCGCCAGTTCTGGATCAGCGACGACCCGGCGGAGCCCGGCAACCTGCTCTGCGGCCGACTCCCCGCGCAATGAGGTCTCGCGCCCCACGGCGGTGACGGCGCGGGCAAGGCGCCACGAGGGGCAGGCCACCGGGGCCCGCGGCCCGCGGAGCGGGGGTGGACGGCGCCCGGCCCGGTCGGCGTCCACCCCTGCCCGGGTCGACCAGATCCACTTCAGGCCGTCCTCAGCGTCTCGATGCCCGCGCAGAGCAGGCGGACGCCGCGCAGGAACTGCTCGTCCTCGTCGTGCGCGGCGGCGGCCACGGTCAGCGGGAAGCGTGCGTGGAGCGAGGCCGCCTCCTCCGGGGTGACGGCGACGGCGGGCGGCCGGCTCTGCTCTTGCAGGACGAAGCCGGTGACATGGCTGAGCAGCGCGTCGGCGGCGGCGCCGCGGTGCTCCTCGGGTACGTCGGCATCCCGCAGGGTCTCCAGCAGGCGCTCCATCAGGGAAAGGGCCCCCGCGCTCAGCACCTTGGGACTGTCGGCGAACACCACCGCGCCGCCGGGATGGCGCCGCACGCTCTGGCGCAGGGTCACCATCTGCGCCTCGACCCGGGCCTGCCAGCCCACCCCGGCGCCCGCCGGGCCGCCCGCCGCGCGGCCCGCCGCGTCCACTGCGCCCGCCGCGTCCAGGGCGCTCAGCGCGACACTGCCCGCTTCGTACGCCTGCCGGGCCACCCGGTCCGCCATCAGCTGGATCAGGGCGCTCTTGCTCGGCACGTGGTAGTAGAGACTGCCCGCCTGGGCGTCGAGCCGCTCGGCGACCCGGCGCATGGACAGGCCCTGGTATCCGGATTCGGCGAACACGGCCATTCCGGCGTCGATGATCCGTTCCGCGGTCAGCTTCATGGACCTCACCCTACGACAATTTTCTAACGCTGTTTGAATAATGTGCCCCTCAGCGCTACTGTCTGGTCCGCAGATTCAAACGGGGTTCGAATATCGAAGGGGGGTGGTGACGATGGGCGCACTGCTGTTCAACGTGACCACTGCGGCATTGATGGTGCTGATGTTCAACGGCGGGCTGGCGCTGGTCGGCCAGGACACCCTGCGCGGGCGGCGCGTCCCCTGGGCGGCCGTCGGGCTGACCGCGCTCGCCCTCGCCGGAGTCCTGACGCAGTTGGTCTGCCCGGGCGCGATGGCGCTCTTCGACAACGATCCGTCCCAGCACGGTTGGTGGCGGGTCGTCACCTCCGTGTTCATGCAGAACGGCGGCCTCCTCGGCGGCGCGTGGAACCTCGCCACGCTCGCCGCCGTCGCGGCGCTCGACGACTGGTTCTGGGGCGGCCCCCTCATGCTGGCGCTGTTCACCGCGGGGATCCTGCTGCCGGAGCACATCGACAGCCTCTTCGGTCAGAGTGGCGGCAGCGCCGACCCCCGTAATTTCGCGGGAAGTTCGGGTGCGACGTACTTCCTCGCCGCGACCCTCTCGGCCGCCCTGCTGCTGCGCGCCGTCCGCTCCGCGGGCGCCGCGGCGGCCCGTGACACCGGGCGCCGCAAGGAGCTGCTGCTCGCCCTGGGGGCACCCGTACTCGGCCTGGGCATGTGGTTCACCCAGGAGAACGGCCACGGCCTGGTGACGGTCTACGGGTTCCTCCTCGGCACCGCGGTCCAGATCGCGGCGCGCCGCCCGTCCGCCGCCCCGCAGAACCCGGTCGGCGTCGGAGCGGACGGGCGCTGATCCGGGAGGCCGCGCCCGACCGGCCGGCCGACCCGGTCCCTTCAGGCGGTCCGGCGGCGGAGCCGGCGGCACGCCCAGCGGCACGCCGCGCGGTTCGCCCCCGCCCGCACCGGGCGGGGGCGATACTGGGTGCGACGTAGCTCTGTCACCATCCCGAGCGAGGGACCCCGAGGGGAGCCGTTCATGACCACGGCGAAAGACCTGTTCATCATCGCCATGGACCCGCGGCCGGACCGTTCCGTGGGACAGGGCGACCTGTCGCTCGCCCTCGCGGGCGCCGAGCTGATCGATCTCATCGGCGCGCACACCGTCACCCTGGACGGCGAGCGCATCGTGCCGGACGGCGCACGGTCGGCGTCGGACGACCAACTGCTCGGCGAGGCGTCGGCGGCACTGGCCCGCGACGTTCCGTACGAAAGCGTCGAGGACTGGTTGTGGCGCAGGGGCCGCGACCTCTCCGCCGCGTACCAGAGCGCCCTCGAAGGGGACGGCCAGCTCACCCGGGAACGGCGGCGCTCGCCCTTCGGCCCCGCACGCGTGGAACTGGTCGACTCGGCCGCCCGACGCCGGGCCCTGAGCCGCTGGGAGGCGGACGAGCCCGTCCTCGCCGCCCTCGCCTCGGCCGTCGGGATCCGAGGCGGGCGGTCCGGGGAGGACGAAGGCGACGCGGACGACGGCAGCGACGGTGACGCGGTGGTGACGAGCGAGGTCACGGCGGTACTGGCGGTCGTCAACGACGCGGTGATGGAGCTGGAGGCCGTACGCCAGCGGCGGAACATCGAGAAGGCCGCGTTCGCCAACATCTGGCGGGGCCCGTGAGCCCCGGGCGCACCCCGCGCCGTGGGTCAGGGGCGTCAGGGGTGTCCGAGGCATCAGGAACGTCGGGGCTCTCGGGGACGTCAGGGACGTCGAGGCGTCAGGAGCGGATCCCGTCGCAGGAGATCCGCAGGTGCCGGGGACCCCGCAGGACCGCGTTCTGCCGGTAGGGCGGCGGGTCCTCCAGGAGGCGCGGGTTCTCCAGGCGCCGGGCCAGCTCGCTCAGCGCGAGCTGCGCCTCCAGCCGTGCCAGCGGGGCGCCGAAGCAGCTGTGGACACCGCTGCCGAGACCCAGGTGCTGGATGTCCTTGCGGTACGGGTCGAAGCGGTCGGGATCCTTGAAGCGCGCGGGGTCCCGGTTGCCGGAGGCCAGGATCAGCCACATCGAGGAGCCCTTGGGGATGGTGACCCCGCGGACCTCGATGTCGACGAGCGGCGTGCGCTGCGGCAGCAGCTGCACCGGCGGCTCGAACCGCAGCAGTTCCTCGACCAGGGGCACGACCAGCCCCGGCTCCCGCCGCAACTGCCCGAGGACGTCGGGGTTCCGCAGCAGTGTGAGCATCCCGTTGGTGATCAGGTTCACAGTGGTCTCGTGGCCCGCGATCAGCAGCAGGGCGGCGGTACTGAGCAGCTCCATCGTCGACATGGAGTCGTCCGGGCCGTTTCCCGCGGCCAGTTGGGAGAGCATGTCGTCGCCGGGCGCCTTGCGCCGCTCCTCGATCAGCCCGGCCAGGTACATGCCGAGTTCCATCCGGGAGTCGTGGGTGGCGCGCTCGCGTTCGGCGGAATCGGCGTCGGGATCGGGGTCCAGACTCGCGGCGAGGGTGTCGGCCCAGACGTGGAAGCGGGCCTCGTCCTCGCGGGGTACGCCCAGCAGCTGGCAGATCATCGTCACCGGGAACGGGTACGCGAACTGGTCGACCAGGTCGATCTCCGCGGTGTCGCCGAGGTTGTCGATGAGCCCGGTGACGATGCCCCGCAGACCGTCCCGCATCCCGTCGACGCGGTGCGGGGAGTGCGGCGGGCCGAAGGGCCGGTTGGTCATCCGGCGCAGCCGGTCGTGCTCCGGCGGGTCCAGCTTCAGGAAGCTCGGCGGCAGGGCCGTGGCCTCCTCGCCCTCGCTCCCGGCCAGCGGGTCCCCGGAGCCCGCCGCCAGATTGCGGGAGTCGGAGCTGAGCCGCGGGTCGTGCAGCAGGCTCTGGATGTCGTAGTAGGTGCTGATGACGTACGGCCCTTCCCCGTCGTGGAAGACCGGGGTCTCGCGCAGCCGCTCGTACAGCGGGTACGGATTGGCGCGGTTCGCGTAGTCCAGGATCTGACTCAGGATGCCGTGGGTGCTGTCGGTCATGGCGGGTCCTCCGGGGGGCGTGCGGGTCAGTGCCCGGCGGGGGTGAACGTCATCCGGCGGTCGGCCGGTGAGTACCCGCTGAGGGTGATGGTCGGGCCGTGCGTGGGCACGGAGGGGTCCGGGAAGTCGGCGGGGATCGGGCGCTGCCCGTCGGGGCGGCGGTCGACCGTGGTGAAGGGCAGCGGGAAGGGCGCGGTGGCCTCGATCTGCTGCTGGTAGAACTGCAGCCAGCGCGAGTTGTCGAAGGTGACCGCTCCGATCACCCGGCCCTGGTAGCCGTAGACCCCGGTGAAGCGGCGCTCGGTGCGCGAGCCCTGGGCGATCATGATCTCGGTGCCCATGGAGGGGACACCGACGGATTTGATGTTCACCCCGAACTGGGAGGACCAGAACGCGGGCACCCACAGGTGCGGGCGGCGGTCGGTGCTCTCGCTCAGCATGTTGTGGGCAGCGGTCTCGGCCTGGACGACGGCGTTGCCCCAGTGCTCCAGGGACAGGAACTGGTAGCCGAAGAGGGCGTGCGGGGAGCGGGCCACGTCGCCCGCCACGTAGATGTCGTCGGTGACGATCCCGCGGATGTCGAAGGCCCGGCAGCCCGCGTCGCAGGCGATGCCGCGTGGGCCCGCGCCGAGTCCGGAACCGGCCAGCCACTCGGTGTTGCGCTGGGCGCCGAGCGATACGACCACGACGTCGCAGTCCAGTGTGGTGCCGTCGGAGAGGTGGGCCGCGCGCACGCGCCCGGCTGAGTCGCCCTCCAGCCCGGTCACCATGATCCCGGTGCGCAGGTCGACGCCGTGCTCGCGCTGGAGTTCGGCGGCGACGGCTCCGATGACCCCGCCCAGGGCGCCGACGAGGGGGCCGTCGCCGCGTTCGGCGACGGTGACGTCCAGGCCGCGTTCGCGGCACGCCGAGGCGATCTCGGAGCCGGTGAATCCGGCGCCGATGACCAGCACCCGGCGGGGATTGGCGTTCAGGGCCCGGGCCAGGGCCGCTCCGTCGGCGCGGGTGCGCAGGGTGAAGACCCCGGCGAGTTCGCCCTCGGCCGCGTTCGGCCAGGGCCGGGCGCGTACGCCGGTGGCGATCAGCAGGCGGTCGTAGGGGACTTCGTCGCCGTCGGCGAGCCGGACCGTACGGGCTGCCATGTCGAGGCCGTCGGCCGGTACGCCCAGGCGCCACTCGGCGTCGAGGTCGCGGCGCCGGGGCAGGGTGGTGCGTTCGGCGGCGGCGTGGCCGAGCAGGACCCCCTTGGACAGGGGCGGGCGGTCGTACGGCTCGTGCGGTTCGTCGCCGATCAGGGTCAGCGAGCCCGCGAAGCCCTTCTCCCGCATGGTCTCGGCGGCGCGCAGTCCGGCGAGGGAAGCGCCTACGACGACGATCCGGCCGGAGCGCTTGAGCTGGTCGAGGGCGGTGTCAGGCATCGGGCGCCTCCCCGGCGGGGGTGGACGTGGCGGTGGGGGTGGACGCGGAACCGGCGGTGGCGGCCAGGTCCAGTTCGTCCACGAGGATCGCCTGCACGGGGCAGGCGGCGACGGCCTGGGCCAAGCGCTCGCGCTGGGCATCCTCGGCCTGCGGGTCGTACAGCAGACCCTCGTCCCCGTGCATCGCGAAGACGTCGGGGGCGAGGAATGCGCACTGGGCGTATCCCTGGCACCGGTTGAGATCGACGACGAGCCTCAGCAAGGTGCGGTCCTTTCGGTGGCCCCCTCGGCATCCCGGACCAGCCTGCGCGCCGTGGCGTCGCCTGGCCCGTCCGGTACCGCCGGCGGAGTGATCCGGGGCGGGTGTCACGGCGTACGGGGGGCCCTGCGGCCCGCCTTCAGGAGGTACAGGCTCACGATCAGGGCCCAGGCCGGGAAGACCAGCTCGGACCAGGGCAGCGAGGAGCCCACCACCAGCAGCACGAGACCGGCCAGGTACCCGCCCAGGGCCAGCGCACGCGGGAAGACCCCGAGCTTGCGGCCGATCGTCGAGGTCGCGAGGACGAAGACGGCGGCCATCCGCATGGCGAAGGTGGTGAGCAGTGTGTAGGCGAAGTGGCGGCCGAACAGCTGGGGCTGGTCGGCGTCCAGGACGGTTCCGGCGGCCGCGGCGGCGCCGAAGAGGCAGGCGACGAAGATCAGGCCGCTGCCCAGGAAGACGGTGGAGACGAAGCGGTCCTCGGCGTCCCCGGTGTGCGCGCGCAGCGCGCCCATGAACCAGAGGAAGGCGATGCCCGCGAACGGTACGAGTTCCAGGGCCGTGGTCACCGCGTCCCGCTGGCCGGAGGTGACCTCGACCTGGTCGGCCCCGCCGCCTTCCGGCAGGGCGATCCGGGCGAGCACGATCGCCGCCGCGAGCAGGACGGCGAACACGACCCCCACCAGTCCCGCCATCCGCGGGGTGCTGAGGCTCTGCTCCGTCGGTGTTGTGGGGTGTCCTTGTCTCATACGTCCAGCAAGCGGCGACCGCCGCCGGTCGGCCAGCGGAACAGCGCGCGCGGGTGACGCGACGGGGACCGCGGCCCGCGCGCTCCCCCGCCTACGGGCGGGTGTAGCGGCCCGGGGTGGTGCCTACGAAGCGCTTGAAATGACGGGTGAGGTGGGACTGGTCGTAGAAGCCGGCCTCGGTCGCCACCACGCCCGGCGGGCGGCCGTCGAGCAGCAGGCGCCGGGCCAGGTCGACGCGGCGGGACATCACGTACTGGTGCGGAGCGATGTGGAAGGCCTTGCTGAAGGCGCGCACCAGATGGGTGGGGTGGGCGTGGACCGTTCGCGCGGCCTCCCGCAGGCTGACGCCCTCCAGCAGCCGCTCGTCGAGCAGGTCGCGCAGGTCCTGGGCGATGCCGCGGCCGGGGACCGCGCCGGCGGGGTCCGGCCCGGGGTGCAGGTGGCCGCGCAGCCGCTCGCTGATGAGGGCCAGGCGGCTCTCCGCCTCGAACTCGTCGCCCCGGTGCGCGAGGGCCGTGTGCAGTTGGCCGACGCGCCCGCGCAGGACGGGGTCGGTAAGGTCCGGGCCGTCCACGGCGGCCCCGATGAAGCTCGCGTCCAGCTGGGTCATGTCGAGGTAGATCACGCGCTTGCGGAATCCGCCGGGGGTCGCGGGCGAGCCGTTGTGCGGGACGTGCGGCGGCAGAAGGCTCACGGTGTCGCTCGGGGTGCCGCGCTCGTAGCGGTCGAGGTCGTAGCGGACCTCGCCGTCGTCGACGATCAGCAGGGTCCAGGAGTCGTGCACGTGCATCGGGTACGCGTGCTCCGTGAAGTGCGCGTGCAGGACCTCCACGACGCCCGCGACCGGCGGGCGCCATGCGGAGATCTTCTGGCGGGGCGTCACGCGAAGAACGTACAAGACGCGGACGGCGCGCGGCGTGGAGTCTCACAGCATGAGAATCCATGAGACGGCCGGTCCCGGTACCGCGGGCGAAAACGCGCCCGTCCGCTTCGACAGCAAGATCGCCGTGCTCCTGCGGGAGGACCTGGAGCCCTGGCAGCGCCTGAACGTGACCGCGTTCCTCGTGAGCGGGCTCGGCACGGCGGCTCCGGAGGTGATCGGCGAACCGTACACGGACGCGGACGGTACGCCGTACCTGTCGATGTTCCGTCAGCCGGTACTGGTCTTCCAGGGAACGGGGGAGACACTGACCGCCGCGCACGGCCGCGCACTCTCGCGTTCACTGCCGGTGGGCGTGTTCACCTCGGAGCTGTTCGGAACGGGGAACGACCGGGACAACCGGGCGGCCGTACGGGCCGTGGGCAAGGACCGGCTCGATCTGGTCGGGATGGCCGTGTACGGGCCGCGCAACGCGGTGGACAAGGTCCTGAAGGGCGCGCGCATGCATCCCTGAGCCGCGGACGTCCCACCCGGCCCGCCCCGACCCCATCGGCCGATCGGCCGACCCGGCGGTCCCCCGGACCGCCCGCGGGTCCCGGCCGCCGGGCGGACCGCCCGGGTCCCGGGCCGGGACACCATGGATTCGGGAGCGGGCGCGGGGCGTACCCGCCCGCCCCGGACCCGGGAGGGACGACCCATGAACCCGTACGACCGACCGCTGCTGGACGCCGCCGGGCGCGGTGACACGGCCGCCGTCGGCGCGGCGCTCGCCGCGGGCGCCGCCGTGGACGCGCGGGACGCGCAGCTGCGCACCGCCCTGCTGCTGGCCGCGCTCGCCGACCACGTGGAGGTGGCCGGGCTGCTGCTCGCCGCCTGGGCGGACCCCGACGCCGCGGACGCGCGGGCGGACAGCCCGTGGCTGGTCACCGGGGTCACCGGGGTCACCGGCAGCGTGCGGATGATGCGCCTGCTGCTCACGGCCGGGCCCGACCTGACCCAGCCCAACCGCTTCGGCGGGATCAGCCCGATCCCGGCCGCGGAGCGCGGGCACACCGCTTACGTGCGGGCCGTACTGGCCGAGACCGCCATCGACGTGGACCACGTCAACCGGCTCGGCTGGACCGCCCTGCTGGAGGCGGTCGTCCTCGGCGACGGCGGCCCCCGGCACGAGGAGGTCGTGGCCCTGCTGTTGGCGGCCGGGGCCGACGCGGAGCTGGCCGACCTCGACGGGGTCACCGCCCACGAGCACGCGGTGCGCCGGGGCTTCACGGGCATGGCCCGGCTGCTGCGGGAGGCCGGGCGGGGGGCCGGGCGATGAGCCGCCGCCTGGCGAAGCGCCGGGCGGGGGCGCCGGGCGAGGAGCCGCGGTCACGGTGCGTGTACGGGCGCCATCGGACCCGCGAGGGACGGGCGCAAGCCCACCCGCACCCGGTTTCCGGGCACGCGCGGGTCAGTGGACGCCGACGACCACGGAGTGCCAGCCGGTGGCGCCGTCGGGGATGGTCTGGACCCGATCCCCGGTCTGGGTCCGCCCGGCGCCGTCGGTGGCGCGGACCCAGAGGGTGTGCCCGCCCGGGGCGGCTTCCCAGGGGTAGGACCATTGGCGCCAGGTGTCGGTGGTGTCCTGTGCCGCCAGGTCGGCCGGGTTCCAGGGGCCGTCGTCGATACGGACCTCCACGCGGTCGATGCCCCGGTGCTGGGCCCACGCCACGCCCGCGACCATCACTCGGCCGGGCTTCGGGCGGGCGAAGGGCTTGGGGGTGTCGATGCGCGACTCGGTCTTGACCGGACCCTGCTGGGCCCAGCCGCGCCGGGCCCAGTACGGGTCGTACGCGTCGAAGGTGGTCAGCTCGATGTCCTTGATCCATTTGCAGGCCGAGACGTACCCGTACAGCCCGGGGACGACCATGCGGACGGGGAAACCGTGGTCGAACGGCAGCGGCCGCCCGTTCATGCCGACCGCGAGCATCGCGTCACGGCCCTCCATGACGACCTCGACCGGGCTGCCGAGCGTCATGGCGTCGACGGACCGGGCCACCAGCTGGTCGGCCGGACCGCCCCGGGACGGCGGCTCCACCCCCGCCTGGCGCAGGACGTCGGCGAGGCGTACGCCGATCCAGCGGGCGTTGCCGACGTAGGGGCCGCCGACCTCGTTGGAGACGCAGGTGAGGGTGACGTCCCGCTCGATCAGCTCCCGGCCCAGCAGGTCCTGGAAGGTGAGGGTGAGGGGCCGGGAGACGCCCTTGCCGTGGATCCGCAGCCGCCAGCCGGTGGCGTCGACCTTCGGGACGAAGAGCGCCGTGTCGACCCGGTAGAAGCTGCCGTTCGAGGTGGTGAACGGCGAGATCCCGGGAACCCGCAGCGCTGCTCCGGCGGGTACGGGGGCGGCCGGTGAGGCGGGCACGGGCAGTTTCACGGCGTCGCGCGAGGCCACCGCCCCCTGGCCGCCCGCCCCCTTGACGTACCGGCCGAGGGCTCCGGCGCCCGCCGAGGCGACCGCCGTGGTCGTCGCGGCGACGAGGAACCCGCGCCGGTCCCAGCCCGCCTCCCGATCGCCCGCCTCCGGGGCGCCCGGCCGCGGGGCCGTGGAGCGGCCGGTGGGGGTGGTGAGGCGGACGGTGAGCCAGTACAGCGTCCCCGCGCCCGCGACGGCTCCCACGACGGAGGGCAGGGCGTCCGCGATACCGGCCGCGTCGGGCCGGCTGAGCGCGGCGGCGGCGCCGACGACTCCGAAGAGCAGGACTCCCAGGGCCCCGGCCCGGCGGTGGCGCAGGGCGATCAGGCCCAGGACGGCCGCGAGGGCGGCGAGGGTGGCCAGGATGCCCAACTGAAGGACGAGTTTGTCGTTCTCGCCGAAGTGCCGGATCGCGAAGTCCTTGAGCGGGGCGGGAGTGCGGTCGATCGCGGCGCCGCCGACCGCGATGACCGGCCCGGCCTGCGGTCGTACGACGGCGGAGACCAGCTCGGCGACCGCCAGGGCCGCACATCCGGCCAACAGCCCGTTCAGCGCGCCGAGCGGCAGGCGGGCCCACCGCTGAGGCGGGACCCGCCGCCGGGTGGACGTTCTCGCGTTCATGGTTCGAACCGGCAGCTCTCCGGCCGGAGTTCAGCCGAGCGCGCCGCCCGGACCACGCCGCCGGTGCGTTCTCGCACGGCGACGCGGCAGCGGGTCGGGCGGTGGCCAGGGTGACTCGGTCACATCGGGGTGAGGACGGTGTCGATGATGTTGACCGTCGCGTTCGCGGTCTGGACGTCGCCGCAGACGATCTTCGCGTGACCGTTGACGGTGAACGTCGAGCCCGAACCCGCCGTGGCCAGCGAGCCGCCCTCAAGGGTCTTGAACGAGCCCGCGGTGAGTTGCTTGGGGGTCAGCCGCTCGCCCACCACGTGATAGGTGAGGATCTTGGTCAACTCGGCCTTGTCACCGAGGATCTTCGTCAGATCCGCCTTCGGGATCTTCGCGAACGCCTCGTTGGTCGGGGCGAAGACGGTGATGTCCTTGGCGTTGTTGAGGGTGTCGACCAGCCCGGCCTTCTTCACCGCGGCCACCAGGGTGGACAGTGCGGGGTTGTGGGACGCGGCGGTGGCCACGGGGTCCTTCGCCATCCCGGCGAGGCTGCCGGAGCCCTCCTTGGGCACCGAAGCACAGGCCGGACCGTACGGGTCGGCGGCCTTGGGGGCGTCGGCGAACGCCGGGCCCGCCACACCCAGAGCGACCGGTACGACGAACGCGGCGGCCGCGAGGAGCGCGGAGCGGCGGATACGAGTGGTGGTCATGCGATTCCTCCTCCTGGAGGCGGGCTCCGGCGAACGCGGGGGCCCGGGACGTACACGGCGGCCGAATCGGCTGGTGGGGGGCTCAGCCGGGGAAGAGTCGAGAGCACCGATGCGCACCGCACCACACGCCGCTCACACGACTACGGCGCACACACGTGGTCTCCATCATCCCACGGCCGACCGCCGCCGCCAGGCGGGGATCCAGCCCTGCGGGCCGCTGCGGGTTCCGGGTCCTTGCCCTACGGACGGGGAAGCCCTCGCAGCCTCACCCCTTCTTCGTAGCCACCGCGCGGATGGATTGGAACCGGCCGTAGCAGACCCGCGGGCGGCAGGCCGCCGGGCGTCAGGCTGCCGGGCCGGCCACTGGGGAGTGTCGTCGTCCGCCCACGGGGGGGGCTGATGGGGGCTGGTGCGGGCGCTCGCACGGCGGCTGCCGTACGGAACGACCACGCTACGGAAGGATGGAGTCCACATAGCCCCCGTCCCGTCCACGCGCAGCGCTCCGCCTGTCGTGGCCGAGGCGTACGGCGAGGCGAGGTAGACCACCATGTGCGCGATCTCCTGCGGCTCGATGAGCCGCTGGAGGAGGGACTGGGGCCGGTGCGTCCGCATGAACGCGCGCTGGGCCTCGTCCCAGGGCAGGTCCCGGTCGACCAGCTCGTAGACGAAGTCCTCGACCCCGCCCGTGTGCGTCGGTCCGGCCAGTACGGAGTTCACGGTGACGCCCGTCCCGGCGGCTTCCTTGGCGAAGCCCCGGGACACCGCGAGCAGCGCGGTCTTGGACATGCCGTAGTGGATCATCTCGGCGGGGATGGCCACCGCCGAGTCGCTGACGATGTTCTGCACCCGGCCCCAGCCACGCTCCACCATGCCCGGCAGGTACTGCCGGGTCATGCGGACGGCGGTGAGCACGTTCGCCTCGAAGTACCGGCGCCACTCCTCGTCCGCGATCTCCAGCGCGGGCCGCGAACCGAAGATGCCGACGTTGTTGACGAGGATGTCGGCGTGCGGGACCGCGTCGAAGACGGCCCGGGCCCCGTCGTCCGTCGAGATGTCGCCGGGCGCGGCGAGGAACTCGCCGCCCGTGGCGCCCGTACCGCCTCGGCGCTCAGGCGCTTGACCGCCTCGGCGACGGACTCCGCGCTCCGGCCGTTGACGGCCACCCGTGCGCCCGCGCCCGCCAGGCCCGACGCGATGGCCGCACCGATGCCCTGGGTGGAGCCGGTGACCAGTGCGGTCTTGCCGGAGAGGTCGATGCGCATGCCGCTGCCTGCTCTCTTCCCGCTGCCCCGTTCGTGGTCAGCGGGTGTGGGGGCCGTTTCCGAATACCGGGTGGAAGCACGCGGTGATCGCCTTGCCGCCGTGGAAGGAGTGGACGTCCCAGGCGTCGGCGAGGGCCTGCACGATGCCCAGGCCGCGCCCGGACGTCGCGCCCGAACCGGGTTCCCGCGGCGTGGGCAGTCGCGGGTCGGCATCGGCGACGCTCACGTGCAAGCAGTCGCCGTCCCAGGTCAGTACGAGCTGGGCGGAGCCGAGGGCGTGCAGGTGGGCGTTGGTGACCAGTTCGGAGACGGTGAGCAGGACGGAGTGCGCGGTGTCCGGGGCCTCGCGGCTCCACGACAGGGAGGCGAGGTGATCGGCCGTCCACTGACGCGCCGCGCGGGCGCCGTTGGACACCGGAAACGAACGGGCCCAACCGACTGCCTTCATCGACAACTCCCTCACCCCTCAACCCTGTTCTCGCGTGATGCCGCTCCGGTCCCTGTGTCCGCTCCGGCCCGTGCCTGCGCGTCTACCCTGAGGTATCGCGCGTACCCGTACGCCGTGGGAGGGTCTCGCGTTCGTACCGTCACTCGGCCGTCGGACCGGGTCGGGTC
>NZ_JASISO010000058.1 GCF_030063135.1 Streptomyces sp. G-G2 | reverse complement strand
CGCCCCGCCCCGCCCCAGGAGCGTGTCCCGACGCGGACCGGCCCGCTCCCGGCGAGCGGAAGCGGCTCAGCCGAGGCGGTCCCGCAGTTCGCGCTTGAGGATCTTGCCGCTGGCGTTGCGCGGGAGGGCGTCCACGAACAGGACCCGCTTCGGGGCCTTGAAGTGGGCGAGCTTCTCCCGCGCGTAGGCCAGCAGTTCCGCCTCCGTGACGTGTCCGCGCGGCACCACCACCGCCGTCACCGCCTCGATCCACCGCTCGTCCGGCAGCCCGACCACGGCCGCCTCCGCCACCCCCGGGTGGGTGTACAGCACGTCCTCGACCTGCCGGGAGGCCACGAGCACCCCGCCCGAGTTGATGACGTCCTTGACCCGGTCGACCACCGTGAAGTACCCCTGCGCGTCACGCACCGCGAGGTCCCCCGAGCGGAACCAGCCGTCCCGGAAGGCCTTCGCCGTCGCCTCGGGGTCGTTCCAGTACCCCTGGCACAGCTGCGGGGAGCGGTAGACCACCTCGCCCGCCGTCCCGTCCGGCACGTCCGCGCCGTCCTCGTCGACCACCTTCGCCTCGACGTGGCGCACCGGCCGTCCGCAGGAGTCCATCCGCCCCTCGTGCTCGGCCGGTCCCAGTACGGTCGCCAGCGGTCCGATCTCGCTCTGCCCGAAGCAGTTGTAGAACCCGAGCCCGGGCAGCCGGGCGAGCAGCCGCTCCAGCACGGGCACCGGCATGACCGAGGCCCCGTAGTACGCCTTGCGCAGTGCCCCCAGCTCCCGAGTCGCGAACTCGGGGTGGTTGGCCAGGGCGATCCAGACCGTCGGAGGGGCGAACAGGCTGTCCGCACGGCCCGCCTCCACCAGCCCGAAGATCTCCTCGGCGACCGGCGCGTCCAGCACCGTGTTCTCGGCGCCGACGGCGAGGTAGGGCAGCAGGAAGACGTGCGTCTGCGCCGAGTGGTAGAGCGGCAGCGAGTGCAGCGGCAGGTCGTCCTCGGTCAGGTCCAGCGCCTCGATCGCGCTCTCGTACTCGTGGCAGAGCGCCTCGTGGGTCATCACCGCGCCCTTGGGCAGCGCCGTGGTGCCGGAGGTGTAGAGCAGTTGCGCCACGGCCCCGGGCGTCGCGGACGCCTCGTACGGGACCGGCTCGGCCAGTGCCTCCAGGAAGGAGCCGGGGGCGTCCCGCAGCGCCCGGACCGCGGGCCCCGGCGGTACCCGCTCCGCGAGGTCCGGATCGGCGAGGACCAGGGCGCTCCCGGAGTCGTCCAGGATGTGCGCGAGGTCCTCACCGGTGAGGTTCTGGTTGACCGGGACGTGCACGAGCCCGGCCCGGGCGCAGGCGAGGAACGCGATCAGGTAGGCGTCGGAGTTGTGGGCGAAGGTGGCCACCCGGTCGCCGGGCCGCAGTCCGTAGCCCCCGGTGAGCAGGGCGCCCCCGGTGGAGACCGCCGTGTCGAGGTCCTCGTAGGTCCAGCTCCGTTCCCGGTAGCGGACCGCGATCCGCTCCGGGACCCGCCGTGCGGTGGTCCGTACGAGTCCGTCGACCGTGCTGTGCCGCACGTGCGCCATGGAGAGATCCTCATTTCTTCCTGCACCAGGGGTCATTGACAGATCATCAGCTCGCCTGCATGAGTGTGGGGGCACAGCAGACACACAAGTTTCACGCGTAACCACATTTATTCGCAGGCTACTTGGGAGGCATGTTGCGTTTCCGCACCCGCCCGGCCTTACGTAGGGTCGCCCTCACCGGCGCCGCGCTGCTCGTCGCGGCCGGCGCGATCCCCCCGGCCGCGGCCTCGGCCGACTCCGCGCCCGACGCGCGCCATCCGTCCGGGGGCGGGCTGTCCGCCCTCGTCCGCTACACGGAGAACGGCATCCCGCACATCCTGGCCAAGGACTACGCCGACCTCGGCTTCGGCACCGGCTGGGCGCAGGCGGCCGACCAGGTGTGCGTCCTGGCCGACGGGTTCCTGACCGTGACCGGGGAACGCTCGCGCTGGTTCGGCCCCGACGCGGCTCCCGACGGCTCGCTCTCCTCGGCCACCGGGAACCTCTCCAGCGACCTGTACTTCAAGGGCGTCCGGGCGTCCGGCACGGTCGAGAAGCTGCTGGCCACGCCCGCTCCCGCCGGGCCCGGCAAGGACATCCGGGAGCTGATGCGCGGGTGGGCCGCCGGGTACAACGCCTGGCTGGCGCAGAACCGGATCACCGACCCGGCGTGCGAGGGCGCCGCCTGGGTCCACCCGGTGACCACCGTGGACGTGGCGGCCCGGGGCTACGCGGTCGCCGTGCTCGGCGGCCAGGGGCGCGGGATCGACGGGATCACCGCGGCGCGGCCCCCGGCCACGTCCGCCCGTACCGCGGCAGCGCCCAGCGGCGACATCGACCCGGCGGCCGCGGCCGAGGCGGCCCGGCGGCTCTTCGACACCTCCAGCTACGACATGGGCTCGAACGCGGTGGCCTTCGCGGGCTCCGCCACCGCGAGCGGCGGTGGCCTGCTGCTGGGCAATCCGCACTACCCCTGGCAGGGCGGGCGCCGGTTCTGGCAGTCGCAGCAGACCATCCCGGGCGAGCTGAACGTCTCCGGGGGCTCCCTGCTCGGCACCCCCGTGGTCAACATCGGCTTCAACGACAAGGTCGCCTGGAGCCACACCGTGGCCACCGGCACCCCGGTCAACCTGCACCAGCTCGCCCTCGACCCGGCGGACCCGACCGCGTACCTGGTCGACGGGGTCTCCGAGAAGATGACCCGGCGGACCGTCAACGTCCCGGTCAAGGACGGCGCTCCGGTCAGCCGCACCCAGTGGGGCACCCGCTACGGCCCGGTCGTCACCTCCCTCGGCGCGGGCCTGCCGCTGCCCTGGTCCGCGACCACGGCCTACGCGCTGAACGACCCCAACGCGGTGAACCTGCGGGCCTTCGACACCGCCCTCGCCATGGGCAAGGCCCGTTCGGTGGCCGGGATCCAGGACGCGCAGCGGCGCACCCAGGGCCTGCCCTGGGTCAACACGGTGGCCGCCGACTCGGCGGGCAAGACCCTCTTCACCCAGTCCCAGATCGTCCCCCGCATCACGGACGAGCTGGCGGCCCGCTGCTCCACCCCGCTCGGCCGGGCGACGTACCCGTCGGCCGGGCTCGCGGTGCTGGACGGTTCGCGCGGTGACTGCGCGCTCGGCTCGGACCCGGACGCGGTGCAGCCGGGGGTGTTCGGCCCGGCGAAGGCGCCGACGCTGCGGGACGCGGAATACGTCGAGAACTCCAACGACAGCGCCTGGCTGGCCAACGCGGAGCACCCGCTGACCGGCTACGAACGGGTGTGGGGCAACACGGGTACGCCTCGGTCGCTGCGCACCCGCGGCGCGCTGGAGGACGTATCGGCGATGGCGGCCAAGGGGCGGCTGACGGTGGCGGACCTGCAGAAGCAGCAGTTCGCGAACCGGGTTCCGGCCGGTGACCTGGCTGCCGCCGACGCGGCGAAGGCCTGTGCGGCCCTGCCGGGCGGTACGGCGACGGCGAGCGACGGCTCTCCGGTCGACGTCTCGGCGGCCTGCCCGGTGCTGGCGGGCTGGGACCGTACGGCCGAGACGGCCAGCCGGGGAGCGCTGCTCTTCGACCGGTTCTGGCGGCGGCTGACGGCGTCCACGGCGGCCAAGGACCTGTGGCTGGTGCCGTTCTCGGCGGCCGATCCGGTCCGGACCCCCCGGACCCTGAACCAGTCCGCTCCCGGCATCGGGCGGGCCCTGGCGGACACGGTCGTGGAGCTGAAGGCGGCGGGCATCGCCCTGGCCGCGCCGCTCGGCGAGCACCAGTTCGTGGTGCGGAACGGCGAGCGGATCCCGGTCGGCGGCGGCACCGAGGCGCTCGGGGTGTGGGACAAGGTGGAGACGGTGTGGAACCCGGCCCGTGGCGGTTACACGGAGGTCGTGCACGGCTCCAGCCACATCCAGGCGGTCGGCTGGGACGGCGGCCGCTGCCCGGTGGCCCGCACCCTGCTGTCGTACAGCCAGTCCTCGAACCCCAACTCGCCGTACTTCGCCGACCAGACCAGGATGTTCTCCGCCGAGCGCTGGGTGACGTCCCGTTACTGCGAGGCCGACATCCTCACCTCGCCCGCGCTGCGGGTGGTCTGGGCGCGCGAGCGCCGCTGAGGGTCCGCGGCGCCGTACGCCGACCCGCGCGCGGTTCGGCGTACGGCCGGCCGTGGGGCGGTGGCCGGCGTCAGGGGCTGACCGCGAGGAAGAGGTAGGAGGCCAGCAGCATCAGGTGCACGCCGCCCTGGAGCAGGGTCGCCCGGCCCGGCACGATCGTCAGGGCGCTGACGACGACGGTGAGGGCGAGCAGCACCATGTGGATCGCGCCGAGGCCCAGCAGCAGGGGGCCGGTGAGCCAGACGGAGGCGAGGGCGATGGCCGGGATGGTCAGGCCGATGCTCGCGATGGCGGAGCCGTAGGCGAGGTTGAGGCTGGTCTGGACCCGGTCGCGGCGGGCGGCGCGGACGGCGGCGAGGGTCTCGGGCGCCAGGACGAGCAGGGCGATGATCACACCGACGACGGCGTTGGGCAGGCCCGCGCTGGCGACGCCCGCCTCGATGGTGGGCGAGACGGCCTTCGCGTTGCCGACGACGGCGACGAGGGCGACCAGCAGCAGACCGAGGCTGATCATCGCGGCCCGGGCGGTCGGCGGCTCGGCGTGCTCCTCTTCCTCCCCGGCGGCCTCGCGGCGCTTCTTCGCGGCGGTGTCCACGGGCAGGAAGTAGTCGCGGTGACGGACCGTCTGGACCGCGATGAAGAGGCCGTAGAGGGCCAGCGAGGAGACGGCCGCGAAGGCGAGCTGGGCGGTGGAGAACTCGGGCCCGGGCTTGCTGGTGGTGAAGGTCGGGATGACCAGGCTGAGTACGGCGAGGGTGGCGACGGTGGCCAGCGCGGCCCCGGAGCCCTCGGCGTTGAAGGCGGCGACCCGGTTGCGCAGGGCGCCGACGAGCAGCGACAGGCCGACGATGCCGTTGCAGGTGATCATGACCGCGGCGAAGACGGTGTCACGGGCGAGGGAGGCGGTCTTGTCGCCGCCGTCGGCCATCAGCGTGACGATGAGGGCCACTTCGATGACGGTGACCGCGACGGCCAGGACGAGGGAGCCGAAGGGTTCGCCCACCCGGTGGGCGACCACCTCGGCGTGGTGGACGGCCGCCAGCACCGCGCCCGCGAGGCACAGGGCGACGAGCGCCACCGCGAACGAGGGCAGCTCGCGCCCCCAGCTGAAGGCGAGCGCGACGAGCGCCACCACGGGGACCAGGAGTGTCCAGTCGGTCAGGGGGGATCTGCGGGTTGCCGTACTCATACGGCCACGCTGCCAGAACCGGCCCCGCGGTGCGGCGCAAGGCGCGCCGCCGGGACCCCGGCGTGGAACATCTCACAAAATCTCCGGGCGTTTCGGGCAACCCCCGAGCGATCGGCCCGCAGGGGGCGCCCTTCCGGTACGCGCGCTGACGCCCGGTCACATCGCCCGGTCGTGGCCCTCCCAGTACGGCTCGCGCAGCCGCCGCTTGTAGAGCTTGCCGTTCGGGTCGCGCGGCATCGTCTCGATGAAGTCGACCGTCTTGGGCCGCTTGTACCCGGCGAGCTGCCGCTCGCAGTGGGCGAGGATCTCGGCGGCCAGCGCCTCGCCCGGCTCGTGGCCCTCGGCCGCCTCGATGACCGCCTTGACCTCCTCGCCCCAGTCCCCGTTCGGTATGCCGAAGGCGGCGGCGTCGGCGACGGCCGGGTGGGTGAGCAGCGCGGACTCGATCTCGGCGGGGTAGATGTTGACCCCGCCCGAGATGATCATGTCGATCTTGCGGTCGCGGAGGAAGAGGTAGCCCTCCTCGTCCATCAGGCCGAGGTCGCCGACGGTGAAGAAGTCACCGATCCGGTTCTTCTTCGTCTTGCCCTCGTCCTTGTGGTAGCTGAATCCGCCGGTGCTCATCTTCATGTAGACGGTGCCGAGTTCCCCGGCCGGCAGCCGGTTGCCGTCGTCGTCGAAGACGGCCAGCTCACTGATCGGCCAGGCCTTACCGACCGTTCCCGGCTTCTTGAGCCAGTCCTCGGCGGTGGCGAAGGCCCCGCCGCCCTCGCTGGCGGCGTAGTACTCCTCCACACAGCTGCCCCACCACTCGATCATCGCCCGCTTGACGTGGTCGGGGCAGGGCGCGGCGCCGTGGATGGCATGGCGCATCGAGCTGACGTCGTACTGGTCCTTGACCTCCTGCGGGAGCGCGAGGAGGCGGTGGAACTGCGTGGGCACCATGTGCGTGTGCGTGCAGTGGTGCACGGCCATCAGCCGCAGCATCTCGGCGGGCGTCCACTTGTCCATCAGGACGAGCGGGTGGCCGATGTGCAGGGACGCGCCCGCGAACTGGAGCACGGCCGTGTGGTAGAGCGGAGAGCAGACGAGGTGGACGTTCCCCTCGAAGGGGCGGATGCCGAAGATGCCGAGGAAGCCGCCGAGGTACGTCTCCTCCGGGAGCTTGCCGGGCAGCGGGCGGCGGATGCCGCGGGGGCGGCCGGTGGTGCCGGAGGTGTAGTTCATGACCCAGCCGAGCGTGCGGTCGGCGGGCGGCTCGGCGCTCTGCCCGTCGAGGAGTTCGGCGTACGGACGGAACCCGCCGATGGCTCCGACGGTTCCGACGGTTCCGACGGTTCCGACGGCGTAGCGGTGGCTCGCGGGGAGCCCCGCCTCGTCGGCCGCGCCGGTGGCGGCCTCGGCGAAGCGTTCGTGGGCGATGAGCACCTTCGCGCCGGAATCGGAGACGATCCAGGCGATCTCGGGGCCGACCAGGTGGTGGTTGACCGGGACCAGGTAGAAGCCGGCCTGGGCGGCGGCGAGGTAGGCGGTGACGAACTCGACGCCGTTGGGCAGGACGACGGCGAAGACGTCACCGCGCTCCAGGCCCGCCGCGCGCAGCCCGTGCACCAGGCGGTTGGCGTCGGCGTGCAGGCGCCCGGCGGTCCACTCCTCGCCCTCGGGGGCGACCAGTACGGTGCGGTCGGGGTCGGCGCTCGCCTGGGCCCAGAAGCCGTTGGGGCCGGTGGGGGCGGCGGGGGCGGCGGAGCCCTTCGGGCCGCCGGAGCCGCTGGGGGGCTGGGTCATGACTGGGGTTCCTCCTTCGGGACCGGCCCGGACCGGCCCGCGATGCGGGTGATGCGGTCGATGGCCCGTTCGAAGCCCCGGGTGAGGTCGTCGAAGACCGCCTGGACGCTGCGCTCGCTGTTCATCCGGCCCACGATCTGGCCCACGGGGGTACCGAGCAGTGGCTGGACCTCGTACTTCTGGATGCGGGAGACCGCCTCGGCGACCAGCAGGCCCTGGAGCGGCATGGGCAGCGCGCCCGGGCCGCTGGGGTCGTCCCAGGCGTCGGTCCACTCGGTGCGCAGCTGGCGGGCGGGTTTGCCGGTCAGTGCCCGGGAGCGGACGGTGTCGCCGGAGCCCGCGGCGAGGAGCTTCGCGGTGAGGGCGCGGGAGTGCAGGTCGGCCTCGGTGGTCGTGAGCCAGAGGGAGCCGAGCCAGGCTCCCTGGGCGCCGAGGGCGAGGCCGGCGGCGATCTGCTCGCCGCTTCCGATGCCGCCCGCGGCGAGTACCGGCAGCGGGGCGACGGCCTCGACGATCTCGGGGACCAGGACCATGGTGGCGATGTCGCCGGTGTGGCCGCCCGCCTCGTAGCCCTGGGCGACGACGATGTCGATGCCCGCCTCGGCGTGGCGGCGGGCGTGGGTGGCGGTGCCGGCCAGGGCGGCGACGAGGACCCCGTGGTCGTGGGCGCGCCGGATGACGTCCGCGGGTGGGGAACCGAGGGCGTTGGCGAGGAGTTTGATGGGGTAGTCGAAAGCTACGTCGAGCTGGTTGCGGGCCACCTGTTCCATCCAGCCGGTGATGCGCCAGCCGGAGGCCTCGCCCTCGGCGAGTTCGGGGACCTGGTGCTTCGCGAGGGTCTCGCGGACGAAATCGCGGTGCCCGGCGGGGATCATCGCCTCGATGTCGGCTTCGGAGATGCCGTCGACGGCCTTCTTGGCCGGCATGACGACGTCGAGGCCGTAGGGCTTGCCGTCGACGTTGTCCTGCATCCAGTCGAGGTCGCGCTTGAGGTCGTCGGGGGCGGTGTAGCGGACCGCGCCGAGGACGCCGAACCCGCCCGCGCGGGTGATGGCCGCGGCGACCGCCGGGAAGGGCGTGAAGCCGAAGATGGCGTGTTCGACTCCGAGTTTCTTGCTCAGCTCCGTCTCCATGGGCGGCAGGATGCCGCAGGGCGGCACGCGAGGGAAGAGATTTTCTGATGCTGTGTCAGATTCTTTGCGGGCCGGTCGTGACGGGGTCGATGGGGTGGGCGGGCAGATACTGGGTGGCGCGCGCGACAGCGGACAGGAGGCCGGACATGAGCCAGGACACGGGGGCCGTCAGGGGCGAGGACGGACGCGGGGGCGGGGGCGGCGCGGGACGTGGACACGGGAGCAGCGGCGGGGAGTGGAGCGGCAGCAGCGGGAACGGGGCCGCGCACGGGCACGGGAGCGGCGACGGCCACGGGGCCGGGAGCGGTGGGCTGAGCCGCAGGCGGCTCGGGGCCCGGCTGCTCGCGCTCGGCGGGGTCCTGCTCGTCCACGCGGCGCTGCCGGGCGGGACGGCGGGCGCGGCGGGCCGCGGCACCGCGGGAGCCCCGGGGACGGGACCGGGCGGGAATCCCGTCGAGCGGCGCGCCTTGCAGGGGCTGCGGCTGCGCTACGGATCGGCGCGGCAGGCGGGCCTGTTGGAGCGGCATCTGGAGGCGACGGCGGACGAGGCCCGGAGGTTCCTCGGCCCCTCCCCCGAACACCCCTACTACGCGGGCGCCGTGGTGCTCGCCGGGCGCGGCCGGACGGTGGCCCTGCACCGGGCGATGGGGTACGCCGTGCGCTACGCGGAGTACGACGGCCGGACCGACCGGGTCCGCGAGTTCCCGACGGCGGAGCGGATCGAGATGGCCGAGGACACGGTCTTCGACCTGGCCTCGCTGACCAAGCTGTTCACCTCGGTGCTGGCGGTGCAGCAGATGGAGCGGGGGCGGCTGGAACTGGAGGCTCCGGCGGCGCGCTACCTGCCCGGGTTCACCGGGGGCGGCAAGGAGGTGATCACGGTCCGGCAGCTGCTGACCCACACCTCGGGGCTGCGGTCATGGGCGCCGTTCTACCAGGAGGCCACCCGGGAGGGGCAGCTGAGGCTGCTGTGGTCGGTGCGGCCTCAGGAGACGCCGGGGAGCGTCTACCGGTACTCGGACCTCAACCTGATCACGCTTCAGCTGATCCTGGAACGGATCACCGGTCGCACTCTGGACGCACTGCTCCACGACGAGATCACCGCTCCGCTCGGGATGCACCGCACGCGTTTCAATCCACCGCTCTCCTGGCGCCGGGTGACGGCGGCCACCGAAATCCAGCGCCCACCCTGGTCGGGGCTGGACCGCGGCCTCGTCTGGGGCGAGGTCCACGACGAGAACGCCCACGCCCTCGGCGGGGTCGCGGGCCACGCCGGGGTCTTCGGCACCGCCTGGGACCTGGCCGTTCTCGCCCGCACCCTGCTCGACGGCGGGGTCTACGCCGGGAAGCGGATCCTGCGGCCCGCCTCCGTGGAACTCCTCTTCACCGACTTCAACACCGCCTTCCCCGGCGACGACCACGGCCTCGGCTTCGAGCTCTACCAGCACTGGTACATGGGCGCAATGGCCACGCCCCACTCCGCCGGGCACACCGGCTTCACCGGTACCTCGCTGGTCCTGGACCCCTCCACGGACTCGTTCCTGGTCCTGCTGGGCAACTCCGTCCACCCCGTGCGGACCTGGCGGGCCGGGAGCGCGCCGCGGGTCGCGGTGGGCAACCACTTCGCCCGCGCGGTACCCGTCCGCACCCGGCACGGCGGCCCCGCCTGGTTCTCCGGGATCACCCCCGGCGGCTCGGGCACGCTCACCCTGCCCCCGCTCACCCCCGCGACGGCCGAGGCGAAGCTGCGGTGCGCGGTGTGGTGGGACGCGGTGCCGGGCGCGGGCGGCTTCTCCCTCGAAGCGGCCGACGCCGACGCCGGGCCGGACGCTCCGTGGCGGCCGGTGCCGTTCAGCACGGTACGGACCACCGGAGGCACCCCCGAACAGTGGCCGCGGGGCACGGCCACCGGCTGGTCGGGCCGGATCTGGCACCGATTGGAGGCCCCGCTGACCGAGTGGGCGGGACGCGAGGTCCGTCTGCGCCTGCGCCACGAGGCCACGGGCCGCTACGTGGGACGCGGGGTGTACGTGGACGTGATCCGCGTATCGGAACGGACCCGGCTCCTCTTCGCCGAGGACCGCCCGTCCGACGCGTCCCGCCTCGACGCGCGGGGCTGGACCCGCTCGGCGGACTGAGCCCGCTGCCCGAAGCCCCGGCGCCGGCCCGCTCGACGTACGCGGTCACCGTTCGGCGGCCGGGACCAGCCCCGGGGCGAAGCGGTAGGACACGGCCTCCATCAGCGGCTTGCGCCGGGTGTTCTGGAAGGCGGCGATCCGCCACTGCCCGGCCCCGTCCCTGGCCACGTCCCCGTTCCCGTCCCTGGCCACGTCCCCGTTCCCGTCCCTGGCCACGTCCCGGACCAGCGTGTAGGTCTGGATCTTGGAGAGTTTCACTGGGCGCTCGCCCTTGTACGTGTCCCCGCGACCGTTCACCACGGCCACGTCCGGCATCGCGGAACCCGTGCCCGACGCCCTGGAGGGAGTCGAGGAGGCCGTCGGTCCGGCCCGCCGTCACACCGCGGCGCTGCTCAGCACGTACGCGCCGGAACAACAGGCCCTGCTCTTCGACTACTTCGCCCGCGCCACGCCCGCCTTCCGCGCGGCCACGGAGGAGATCCGCGCCAACACCGCGCCCCGGCGCGGCAAGAGCCGCACCGGGGCGAACGGGCCGGTCGGGCCGGACACGCCGACGGGGTCACAGGACCCGGCGTAGGCGGCAGCCGGGTCCGCGGCCCGGGACCCGGCCCCGGACCCGTCATCAGCTCAGGTGCCGGGCGAAGAACGGCGACGAGCCGTCCGTCCCGGTCCGCGGCACCTCCCCGTGCTTGCACGGGTTGCCGTGCAGCGTCTTCTCGGCCGAACCGAAGGCCGCGCACCCGCGTTCGGCGACGAACCTGAGCGCGCCCCTGAATGTCGGGGGCCGTCTCGTGCTGCCCGCCGCCGTGTCCCCTCAGGACCAGCGGACGGCAACCGGCTCAGCCGCTCATGTGCTGGAGCGTCCGTTGCTCCCAGCGCTGGAGCGCCCAGGCGCGTCGGATCGGGCGGCGGACGGCGATGACGACGCGGGCCAGAGCGATGGAGGAGTCGACGTTGCCGACGCTCACGGCGAGTGGGTAGGGTCTGCCGGGTGACTGCCGGGTCGGCCTTGGGCCATACACGTAGCGGGTTCCCGGCCTCCGAGTGATCGTGAGGCGGGCCAGAGCCCCGCCCTTCCTCCGTGTCTTCCCGACCGGCGCCCTCGCGCCGCCTTCCCAGTGGATCCAAGGCCCGGAGAAGCAGCCACATATGACGACCCACCAGCATTCCCAGCAGCACCACGCGACCGGACCGACGACGGCCGTCGTCCGGCTCGACCACACCGCCGTCTACGCCCGTGACCGACGGCTGTCCGCCGAGTTCATCACCGCCGTCCTCGGTCTGACCGCGAGCGCCCCCTTCGGGCCCTTCCTTCCCGTCGACCTCGGCAACGGCGTGACGCTCGACTACTACGAGAAGCGCGACGAGCCGATCCAGGCGCAGCACTACGCCTTCCTCGTGCCCGACGAGGGGTTCGACGGCATGATCGCCCGGCTGGAAGCCCTCGGCGTCACCTACTACGCCGACCCTCAGCACGCCGAACCCGGCCGGGTCAACCGCCTGTTCGGCGGCCGGGGCGCGTACTTCGCGGATCCCGACGGCCACAACATGGAGATCATGACCCGGCCGTACGCCCGGCCGTAGAACGACGGCCTAGTGCCGCGTCAGGCAGTGTTTGCCCGTTGAGGAGCGGCGTCCGGTGCGTGCTCTCGGCGTGCCGGCCGGAAGCCCTTGTACTGGACATACGTGGGCTTTCGGCCGGTGCGGCGAGAGTGCGTGCGGCGCGTCGCGACGGGGCAGGCATTGCCTGACGCGGCACTAGGAACGGGCGTAGGAGCCGAGCCCGACCACGCAGTACACGTACTCGTTGAGGGTGATCCCGCCCCGGCTGTAGCGGTAGGAGAAGCCGTACTCCGTCTTGGGGTTGGCGTTGCAGCGCTTCATGTCCGAGGTGCCCGGAATGCTCTCGATCACTTTGTAGTGCGCGTCGGACGCCGAGCAGGGCACCTCGCGCACGTCGTCCACGCGCTGCGCCGTCGTGGAGTCCGGCAGCGTTCCGTTGAGGCAGGTCCCCCGGTCGAAGGGGCTGGGGGCCGCCTCGGAGGGCGTGGCGGCCGCCCCGCCCGAGGTGCCCGTCGACTGGTCCGAAGTCCCTCCCGGGACGCCCGGGAGGGAGGGGATGGGCACCGGAGGGAGTGACCAGGCGCTGAAGGAGGGAACGGGCGACGGCCGGGCGGCCTTCTTGCCGTCGTCCCCGCTGTTGGCCACGATCAGCCCGATGACCACGGCGACGGCGACCCCGACGGCGATCAGGCAGCCCCGGCCGCTCTTGGCGGGCGCGGTCCCCGGCTGTCCCGGGACCGCGCCGGGGTCCACCCGGATGCGCAGCAGCACCTCGGTGTCGCCGACCCGGGCCCGGACGAGGTCCCCGTCCGCGGCGGGCGGAATTCTGAGCCGGGCGGTGCCGGTCGGCGTCGGAACGGTGAGGATCACCCCTGCGACGGCCTGCTGCGGGGTGAGCGTTATGGGAATCTCTGGCGAGGACACCGGGGCTCCAAGCGGTGATGGCGCGGATACTGCCTGACGGACCCCCACGGATTCTGCCCGGTACCCGGCAGGGGACGCAGACGTTCCGCCGCATCGGGCCACCCCTTCGCGGGCGGGGCGCCGGGGCCGCACGGGTGCCATGGGCATAAACCCCGCACCCCCGGGCGTTGTTGGTCGTTGACGGTTCAACACCGACAGTCGCGACCTGGAGGCAGACCGCACATGACCGACATCGACTGGGACCACCCGACCGACCCCAAGCCCGGCTGGCAGCTGGACCACGTGAACCTGTACGTGGGGTCGAACGGCGCCGAGGGCCGGCACTGGAACGGCACCCAGACCCTGCTGCTCACCACCATCGGGCGCAAGAGCGGCAACCCGGTCCGTACCCCGCTCATCTACGGCGACCAGGACGGGCGTTACTTCATCGTCGCGTCCAAGGGCGGCGCCCCCGAGCACCCGCTCTGGTACCTGAACCTGACCGAGCACCCCGAGGTGCGCATCCAGGTCGGACCCAAGATCATGCAGGGCAACGCGCGTACCGCCACGTCCGAGGAGCGCGCCGCGGCCTGGCCGATGATGGTCGAGCACTGGCCCGCCTACGACGAGTACCAGACCAAGACCGACCGCGAGATCCCGATCGTGGTCATCGACCCGATCGCGTAGGGCAGGCACCTCGACGGGCCGGCGGGGTCGGCGGATCAGCAGGTCAGCGGCCCAGTACGGCCATCGCCGCGTTGTGGCCCGGCACCCCGCTGACCCCGCCGCCGCGCACCGCGCCCGCGCCGCACAGCAGGACATCGGGGTGCCGGGTCTCCACGCCCCAGCGCCCCGCGCCCCGCTCGGCGTAGGGCCAGGACAGGTCCTGGTGGAAGATGTGCCCGCCGGGCAGGCCCAGTTCACGCTCCAGGTCCAGCGGTGTCTTGGCCTCGACGCACGGGCGGCCGTCCGCGTCGAGCGCCAGGCAGTCGGCGAGCGGCTCGGCGAGGTGCGCGTCCAGCTGGGCCAGGGTCGCGGCGAGCAGCGCCTCCCGCGTCCCCCGGTTGTCCTTCTCGAACAGCCGGGCCGGGGTGTGCAGTCCGAAGAGGGTCAGGGTCTGGTAGCCCCCCGCCACGAGGTCCGCGCCGAGGATCGTGGGGTCGGTCAGCGAATGGCAGTAGCTCTCCGAGGGCGGTGCGGTGGGCAGTTCGCCGGTGGCCGCCTCGGCGTAGGCACGCGCCAGCTGCTCGTACCCCTCCCCGATGTGGAAGGTTCCGGCGAAGGCCTCGCGCGGGTCCACCGAGGTGTCGCGGAGCCGGGGCAGCCGCCGCAGCAGCATGTTGACCTTGAGCTGCGCGCCCTCCGGGGCCGGGGGCGGAGTCTCGCCGAGCAGCCGGGACAGCTCCCGCGGTGAGGCGTTGACCAGCACCTTGCGGGCGCCGACCCGGCCTTCACCGCGGTCGGTCCGGTAGGTCACCTCCACCGGCCCGCTCACCGCGGAGTCGGCGTCCACGTCGATCCGCAGCGCCTCGTGACCGGTGACGATCTCGGCGCCCGCCCCGCGCGCGGCGGCGGCGAGCGCGTCGGTCAGCGCGCCCATGCCGCCGACCGGGACGTTCCAGTCGCCCGTGCCGCCGCCGATCACGTGGTAGAGGAAACAGCGGTTCTGGGCGAGGGACGGGTCGTGGGCGTCCGCGAAGGTGCCGATCAGCGCGTCCGTGAGGACCACCCCCCGCACGAGGTCGTCGGCGAAGCGCTCCTCGACCGCGCGGCCCAGCGGTTCCTCGAACAGCATCCGCCAGGCCGCCTCGTCGTCGATCCGCGCCCGCAGGGCCGCGCGGTCGGGCAGCGGTTCGGTGAGGGTGGGGAAAACCCTCCGGGCGAGGCGCCCGGTGGTCGCGTAGAAGGCCCGCCAGCGCTCGTACTCCCGCTCCGAACCGGTCAGCCGGGCGAAGGACGCGCGGGTGCGGGCCTCGCCGCCGCCGACGAGCAGGCCACCGGGACGGCCGGAGCGTGCGGTCGGGGTGTACGAGGACACGGTGCGCTCCCGGACCGCGAACTCCAGCCCCAGCTCCCGCACGATCTTGGATGGCAGCAGCGAGACCAGGTACGAGTACCGCGACAGCCGGGCGTCGACCCCGGTGAAGGGGCGGGTGGAGACGGCGGCGCCGCCGGTGTGCCCGAGCCGTTCCAGGACGAGGACGGAGCGGCCCGCCCGGGCCAGGTAGGCGGCGGCGACCAGGCCGTTGTGCCCGCCGCCCACGATCACCGCGTCGTACACGCCCTGGAACCGCTGCTCCTTGGTCATGGCTCTTGGTAGCACACCTGGCCGAGCCGCTCCAGACAGTGCGCCTCGTCCGCGTGGGCGGCCACCGTGTCCGGGTGGTCGGCGCCCAGGACGCGTTCGCGGGTCCGGGCGACCTCCCGGTAGACCGGCAGCGCGTCGTCCCAGCGGCCCAGCCGGCCCAGGCCCACGGCCACTTCGCGACGGCTGACCAGGGTGTCGGGGTGCTCGGGGCCGAGGGCCTCGGCACGCAGCGCGGCCACCTGGCGGGCCTCGGCGACCGCCTCCGCCCAGCGGCCGAGGCGGCCGAGGTTGACGCCGACGACGTGCCGGGCGCGCAGGGTCTCGGGGTCGGCGGCGCCGTAGCCCCGGGTCCGGTCGCGCGCCAGCGAGCGGAACAGGTCCAGGGCCTCGGGGGTGCGGCCGAGCCTGCCGAGACCGATGCCGACCTCGTAGCGGGCGGCGAGGGTGTCGGGGTGGTCCCGCCCCAGGATCCGCTCACGGGCGGCGGCGACCACGCGGTAGGCGACCAGGGCCTCCTGCCAGCGGCCGAGCTGCCCCAGGGCGTAGCCGACCTCGTACCAGGTCAGCAGGGTGTCCGCGTGGTCGGGGCCGAGCACCCGGGCCCGGGCGGCGGCCACTTCCTCGGCGGTCCGGTGCGCGTCGGCGAGCCTGCCGAGGCGGCTCAGGCTGAAGGCCAGGTTGTGGCGGCAGCGCAGGGTGTCGGGGTGGTCGGCGCCCATGGTCCGCTCCCGGGCGGCGAGCACCGCCTCGTAGACCTGGTGCGCCTGCTGGTGGCGGCCGAGCTGGCCCAGGACGTACGCCGTCTCCTGGCGCGCGGCGAGGGTGTCCGGGTGGTCGGGGCCGAGGGTACGGGCGCGGCCCTCGGCGACCTCGGTGTGCGCGGCCAGCGCGTCGGCGGGGCGCCCGGCCCGGCTGAGCGCGAAGGCGTGCGCGGAGACCGCGGCGAGGGTCTCGGGGTGGTCCGGGCTCAGCGGGCGCGGGCTGACCCGGCCGTACGCCGCGGTCAGCCGCGGGTCCTCGGGCGCGGAGGGACGTACGAGGCCCCCCGCGGGCGAGTCCCCGGGGGCCGGGTCGGCGGTCAGGGCGGCGCTGGGTTCGGCGGCTGGGTCGGCCGCGGGCGCGGGCTCCGGCTGCGGGACGGGCACCGGGACCGGCTGCGGGGCCGATTCCCGGGTGGAGTGCGCCTCGGACGGCTCCCGGACGGGGGCCGCGGGGCGCGCGGCCGTCCACGAGCCGGTCAGCACTGCCCACGCACCGCTCGCCGGGCGGGCCTCCAGGCCCGCTTTGCGCCCCGCGGTCATCCCGAGGGCCCAGGCGGGCAGTGCCGGCGGGCCGTCGGGCGCGTCGACGGAACCACGCCGGGCCTCGACCAGCCGCCGGTGCAGCCCGCGCGCGTCGGCGGGCCGGTCCTCGGGCCGCTTGGCCAGCAGGTCGAGCACCACCCGCTCGAAGTGGACGGGGAGTTCGGGGCGGTGCTCGCGCGGCGGTACGGGCGCGGTGTCGCGGTGGCCGACCAGGACGGACCAGGAGTCGCCGAGGTCGAAGGGCGGGGCTCCGGTGGCGATCTCGTACAGGACGCAGCCGAGGGAGTAGAGGTCGCTGCGGTGGTCGACCTCGCCGCCCGCGATCTGCTCGGGCGACATGTAGTGCGGGGTGCCCATGGCCATACCGCCGCCGGTGAGTTTGGCGGTGAAGCCGATGTCGGCGGCGAGCCGGGCGATCCCGAAGTCGCAGATCTTCACCGTGCCGTCGGTGAGCCGCATGATGTTGGCGGGCTTGAGGTCGCGGTGGACCACACCCTGGTCGTGGGTGTAGCCGAGGGCGGCGGCGAGCTGTTCCGCGATGTCCACGACGACGTCGACGGGCAGCGGGCGGGCGTCGTTCTCCTCCAGCAGCTGGCTGAGATTGCTCCCCTCCAGCAACTCCATGACCAGGTAGAGGGGTCCGCCCGTGGCGCTGTCGTCGCCGAAGTCGTGCACCACGGTGACGCCGCGGTGCTGGAGGGAGGCGGCGACCCGCGCCTCGCGCCGGAAGCGCTCGCGCAGTACCTGGGTGAAGTGGGCGTCCTGTTCGGCGCCGAGCGGTTTGAGGCACTTCACGGCGACATGCCGGCCGAGCGACTCGTCGCGGGCGCGCCACACTTCGCCCATGCCACCGCGACCGATCAGATCGAGCGACCGGTACCGCCCCTGGATCAGCCTGGACTCAGCCATGTCCTACTGTCGCCCCCGTCGTCGTGCTCCACCCTCCCCGGCCGGTCCAGTATGGCCGCTGATGTGCGCAGCGCGTGCGTCGAGGGGCGGCTCCCGGGGCCCATGCGGCGCATCGCTCTCAAGATGTGACCTGGCGGCAGCTGCCAGCGCAGACGTGCGGGAATGACGCGCAGGACGAGGCCGGTGAGGCGCAGGCGCCGGGTGACGGCTCGCGGGGCGGGTGCGGGGCGCCCGTACAGCTGGTGCGCGTACGCCGGGAGGGAGCCGTAGGCCGTCCCGGCCAGGGGCCGCCACAGCAGGTTTCGGCCAGGCACGAGGAGCGGGTGGACGGGCGGCCCGCGCAGGAAGTCGTCCACGGCGCGGGCGTCGGCGCCCGCCGCGAGAAGGGGGCGGACCTCCTCGAAGTACGCGGCCAGCTCGGCGGTGGTGGCGGGGACCCCGGCGGGGTCGAGGCCGACGAGGCGGGCGTTGGTCCGGTTCTCGTCCACGTACCGGTCGGCCTGGGCGGCGGTGAGGGGGACGCCGGAGCGGCGCAGTATGTGCAGGAAGGAGTCGATCTGCGCGCAGTGGATCCACAGCAGCAGATCGGGGTCGTCGACGGGGAAGGGCTCACCCGTGACGGGGTCGGTCGCGGACAGCATCCGGTGGATCTTCCGGACCCGGGCTCCGGCGCGCTCGGCGGCGTCGGTGGTGCCGTAGGTGAGGGTGCCGACGAAGTCGGCGGTGCGCATGAGCCGCCCCCAGGCGTCCTCGCGGAAGTCCGAGTTCTCCATCACCCCGCGTACGGCGCGCGGGTGCAGGGCCTGGAGGTACAGCGCCCGGACTCCGGCGATCCACATGATCGGGTCGCCGTGGCACTGCCAGGTCACGGAGCCGGGCCCGTACAGCCCGGGGTCGGCTCCCCCGCGCGCGCCCCCGCCCGCTCCGTACGGCGCTCCGCTCATCGGTGGCCTCCCGTCGCCGCTGTCGAGCGTACCGACTGGGCGGTGCGTGCGGCAGGGGGATCCGGTGTGCTTCAGGCCGGGCCGTGGCCCGGGGTGCGAAGGCGGCCCTGGTCTCCGAGCGGGGGCGCGAGCGGGAAGCGGGCGGTGTGGCGGGCCGTGCCGTCGGGGCAGACGGTGAGGAGCTGGTAGCCGGGGCGGGACCCGATCCAGTCGTGCGCGTCGGGGCCCAGCACCACGGCGGCGGTGGCCCAGGTGTCGGCCCAGGTCAGGTCGGGGCCGGTGACGGTGGCGGCGAGCAGCCGGTGGGCGGGGCGTCCGGTGCGCGGGTCGAGGATGTGCGCGCCGCGTTCGGCTCCCCCCGAGGTGGCGACGGCGAAGTCGCGGCCCTGGACGGTGGTCAGTAGTCGGCCCGGCCGCCGCGGGTCGGCGATGCCGACGCGCCAGGGGCGGCCGGGCTCGGGCTCACCCCCGAGGCGGATGTCACCGCCTCCGTTGACGGCGCTGCGGGGTGCTCCGGCGGCGCGCAGGATGGCGTACGCCTGCTCGGTGGCCCAGCCCTTGACCAGCCCCGAGGGATCCAGGCGTCGGCCGGCCCGGGCCGAGAAGCAGCCCCGGGTGGCGCTCTCGGCGCGTTCGCACAGCTCCAGCACCCGCTCGACCTCGGCCGGGGCGTCGGCCCGGTGCATCGAGCCGTCGGCGATCCGGCTGATGGCGCTGTCGGGCCGGTAGGTGGAGAAGACCCGGTCCACGTGGTGCAACCAGGCCACCGCCTCCCGCAGGGCGCGCGCGAGGGCGGGGGTGGGGCGGTGGCGCAGGTCGAAGGAGAAGACGGTGCCCATGACGTGCTCGGTGTGGCGCAGCCCCGGCCGGGGGGCGGTGCCGGGGACGGGTTCGAGGGTGCGGGCGGGGACGGGTCCGGCAGCGGGGACCCGTCCGGGCACGGGAGCGGGGGAGTGCTGGAGCGGCTGACGCCGCCGACCGGCCGTAGGAGCGGGCTCAGGCACGGGAGCGGGCTCAGGCACGGGAGCCGTCCAGGGCGCTCTGGAGGGAGCTGATGTACCCCTCGCTGGTGTAGCTGGCGCCGGAGACGGTGTCGATGTCCGCGCTCTGCGCGCCGAGGGCCTCGTCGGTGAGCCGGGGCAGCGCGTAGCTGTTGATCTCCTTGTCCCGGCGGTTCTCGGACGGGGCCTGGAGGATCCGGACGGCGGTCAGCCTGCCGCCGCTCAGGGTGACTTCGACCTGGACCTGGCCGTAGCGGGTGTCGGTCACCGAGCCGGTGAAGGTGCCGGTGCGACCCGCCCCGGACGCGCCGGGCGCCGGGGTGACGGGGTCAGCCCGGCCGGTGGGTGCCTGGGCCGATGCGGCGGAACGCTCCGGCTGGTGCGGCTTGAGGGCGAGCAGCGCGGCGATGCCCGCGATGGTCGCTGCGGTGGTGACGGCCGTGCGGCGCACGGATCCTCCTCGGGGAACGGGCGGTGTTCACAGGACGGAACGGATGGGAAGGGACGGCTCGCGGTGGTCTCACAGCGCGAAGGATTCCTGATGGATCCGCGGCCGGGCCACCCCGGCCTCCCGCAGGGCGGTTTCGGCGGCCCCGGTCATGCCGGGCGGCCCGCACAGGTAGACGTCCCGCAGCCCGAGGTCCGGGACGAGCGTGGTCAGGCCGGACGCGGTGAGCGCCAGCGCGTGCCCGGCCGGGCGGTCCACGGAGTAGTGCACGCGGGCGCCGCGCGCGGTGGCGATCGCGTCCAGCTCGGCCCGCAGCACCAGGTCGTCCGGCGTGCGCGCCCAGTAGATGAGGACGAGGTCGCCGGGCAGCGTTTCGAACAGGGCGCGCAGCGGGGTGATGCCGATGCCGCCCGCGAGCAGCAGTGCTCGCGGCTCCGCGCCGGGCTGGCGCCGCTCCGGGTACTGGGGGGCGAGGGCGCCGTACGGGCCCTCGGCCCAGACCCGGGTGCCGGGCTTCAGCCGGGCCAGCGCCGCGCTGTGGGCTCCCAGGGCCTTGACGGTGATCCGCAGGAAGCGCGGGTCGGCCGGCGCGGACAGCGAGTACGGGCTCGCCGTCCAGCGCAGCCCCCGGGTCAGGAACCGCCAGCGCAGGAACTGCCCGGGGCGTACGTCCAGTTCGCCGAGGCGCTGCCCGGTGAGGTAGACGGAGACCACGCCGGGCCCCTCCTCCCGTACCTCGGCGACCCGCAGCCGGTGCCTGCGGGCCGAGCGCAGCGGGGCGAGGAAGCGGAACCAGAGCACGAGGGCGGCCGGGACCAGGTACAGCGCGTACCAGAGCAGTTGGGCGGCGCGGTTGCCGACGAAGTCGGCGCCGTTGGCGAGCTGGTGGCCGAAGGCCAGGAAGACCGCCGCGTACGTCGCGCCGTGCAGCAGCTGCCAGGTCTCGTAGGACAGTCGGCGCCGGGCCGCCCGGGCGGAGACGGCGGCGGTGAGGAGGAACAGCAGGAACGCCGCCGTGGTCTTGAGCATCTCGGGATAGCGCAGGATCAGGGTGGTGGTCTGGCTCACCACATCGGTGTGGGAGGTGAGCGAGTACCCCCAGACGGCGAGCAGCGCGTGGGCGAGGATCAGCGAGATCGCGTACCGGCCGCCGGACGCGTGCCAGCGGGCCAGCCGGTCGCTGCCGACCGTGTGGTCCAGCCAGGGGACGCGGGCCATGAGGGCGACGAGCACCGCGCACGCGTATCCGGCGAGCAGTCCGGTGATGCGCGCGGCGCCGGTGAGCCAGCCCGCCGGGCCGACGACGGAGGAGGTGTCGGCCCACCAGAGGCCGAGGACCACGAGCGCACCGGCATAGCCGAGCACCCGCGCCGCCAGGGGGAGGTGGCGGGCCACCGACGGGTAGGGGCGGACGGACGGGCGCAGGGACGGGGCATGGGCGGCCACGGCGGCGGCTCCTTGTCCTGGTGCGGAGGGACGGGATCACACCGTGACGGAGCTTGCTCTGAGAATGCTGTGAACGGGCCCCCGCGCTCGCGGATCGGCGGGGATTCAGGGCGGACGCACAGGAACCGTGCCCCGCGCGCCGGCCCCTGCCCGCTCGGGCGTCACCTCGCGGGCGCCGGTTGGCAGGCCCCAGGGGCGCGGGCGTCGGACGGCCGACGCAGGCGTCAGACGGCAGGGGCGGAAGGCTTCTCCGTGGGTTGGGATTCGGCCCTGGCCCCGGCGGTGACCACCGTGACCACACAGAAGGCGATGACCGGCTCGACCCACAGGAAGGCGATGCAGTCGAGGACGCACCCGATGGGCCGTGACCCGGGCGCGGTGTTGCGGAACGCCGCGAGGGCGAACAGCGTGGCCGCCATCCAGCCGAGGGCGGGCCACACCAGTCCCCGTCGGCGGGAGACGAGGAACCAGGTGGCGACGAGCACGGCGAGAGCGAGGGCCCACATCGCGGCCATCATGAAGGCGGCGAAGATGAGCACGCTGTTGGAGCGGCCGAGGGTCAGGTCCAGTACCGCGGCCCCGGGGTCGTCGACGGGATCCGCCTTCGCGGTGAACAGCGCGTCGTTGTTGGCGAGGGCGAGCCGGACCGGGACGCTCCGTCCCCCTTGCTGTGCGCTGAACTCGACGGGGCCCCGTACGCGTCGAAGGGGTAGTCGGTGATGGATCCACCCGTCAGGGTGACCGGCACGTCGACGGTGGAGATCCGTTGTGGGCCTTGAAGGACAGGTCTCCCCGGATGGACGACGAGGTCTGCCGGACCAGGTCCCGCGCCGGGGAGAGCCCGCCCTCCTCCGCCAGCGCGCCGCGGGGGGTGACGACGAGCCGCAGGGTGAGCTCCCGGCCCGCGGCGTCCACCCGCTGGACCGACGCGTCGACGTCGATCCGGTCGGTGGCCGAGCTGCTGCCCGCGGTGTGGCGGGTGTCCATGGCCAGCCGTTCGCCGTACTGGAGCCAGATGCCCACGGCGGTGGCGGCGACGATGGCGAGGGCCACCAGCCCGGGCACCGGCAGGCGCCTGCCGGGCGGGGAGGGGACTGCGGTCCCGGGCAATGGTGGTCTCCGTGGGATCCGCTCGGCTCGTCGGGGTACGGAGGTCAGGAAGCGGGCTTGCCGGGCTGGTCGTGGGTCCAGTGTCGGCGCCGGGTCCGCGGGAGGGCGATTCAGCGATCGCGGACCCGGGGCGGATCAACTGGACGGGAACGGACGGTTTCACCTCCGGCATCCCCCTCACTGTGGTACTGACTGGATATTCAATCAATCGGGCCGCCGGCCGGACACCTCACCCATGACGGCGGAAGTAGTCCACCGACACCTTCACCGGGCCCTCCCCCGGGCTGGCCGTCAGCACGGTCACGACCCCGATGTCCCGGCTGTCCTGCGCCCGTACGCAGAAGGTCCGGCCCGCGTGCGGCGTGCTGAACGGGAGCGCGGTCACGGGCTGGCTCTCGATGCCCTTGACGCAGTCGGCGAGTCCGCGCCCGGCGCCCGGCGTGATGGAGGCATCACTGTTCTCGGGGACGAGGAACTCGGTCGCGCTGCGGCCGACGTACCAGGCCGCGACGTCCTGCGGCACGACCCGGCCGGCCACGATGTCGCCGACGGTGACCAGCGCCGTCCGGCCGTTGCGCCGCCCGGGACCGGGAGCCGCCCGTCTGCGGCCCCGGGTAGGGTGTCGTTCCGTGGCTGATCGTCGAACGGCAATCATGGAAGGCGCCGCGCGGGTCATCGCCCGACGCGGCGTGCGCGGCCTGCGTGTGGAGGAGTTGGCCGCGGAGGCGGGCGTGTCCACCGCCTTGATCTACTACCACTTCAAGGACCGCGCCGGGATCATGCGCGCGACCCTGGAGTTCATCAACGACCGCGCGGGCCGCTACACCACGGAGCGCGCGCCGGACGCCGCCCCGCTCGATGCGCGCGGCGAGCTGGCGGAAACACTCCTCCTGGAGTTCCAGGACAGCCCCTCCGTCCGCGAGAACAGCACCGCCTGGGGCGAACTCCGGGCCAGCGCGGTGTTCGACGCCGACCTGCGCGAGGACCTCGCCCGCGCCACGCTCGTATGGGTGCAGGAGGTCGGCGAGCTGCTGGGCCGCGTCCACCCGATGGCGGGGGCCGCGGCGCTCGCCGGGGCCGCGGAGCGGCTGACGGCGCTGGTGGAGGGCCTCAGCTCGCGCTGGCTCAGCGGCAGCCTGCCGTTGGACCACGCGCGCGAACTCATGGCGGCGGCGATCGCCGCCGAGCTCAGGCGCCTGGGCTGACCCCGGGCACGGACCGGCCGACGCCGCGACCCCGCCCCTGACCGCCTGGGGGCCTCGCGCAGCGGTTCGTCCCGGTGTCCGTCTGGCCTCCGGCGGGCCCTCAAACACCGGGCCCCCTTCCGCCAGCGGGGTTCGCTGGGGCCCGACGCCCCGGGAGCGGCGCTGCCGGGAGACGGCGCGGGCTACCAGCCGACCGAACCGGCGCTGCGGCTGCCCGTGCACAACACCTCCGCCGTCCCCATCAGCGTCTCCTCGCACTTCCACTTCTTCGAGGCGAACCCCCGCCTCGACGTCCTGCACGACCTGCGCGCCATCGGCATCACCTCATCCGACGCCCAGGGCATGGGCCGCGCGGGCGAGACGGTCCGCCGTACGTTCGCCATGGCCGCCAATCGGCTCGTACGGCGCCACCGCGGCCGACATCTCAGTGGCCTTCGTCGCGGCGGCCGCCGTCCAGGACGGCGACCAGATGCCCACCCGCAGGCGCCGGGTCGCCGTCCGCGGCACACGCGGCATCGGCCCGAGGGACATGCTCCGCAACGCCCGTACCGGCATGGTCGACGTGCACCCGGGCACCGGTCTGGTGTCGTTGGACGGCGAGCCGCTGGTCTCGGAGGCCGCCGAGTCCGTCTCGCTCAGCCGCCTCTACTTCCTCTGAAGGTGCGCAGGGTGCACAGGGTGACCGGTCCGGCCGGTCAGCGGCGCAGGTCCAGCATGCAGAGGACCTTGTCGTAACGGCGCTCCCCGACGGCGACGAAGTCGGGGAGCCTGCCGTACTCCTCGAACCCGAGCGAGCCGTAGAGCCGCAGCGCGGAAGCGTTGTCACCCCGGGCGTCCAGGGTGAGCACCTCGATGCCCGCCTCGCGGGCGTCCCCGATCAGGGCCTCGGCCAGCGCCCGGCCGATGCCACGGCCGTGGAACTCCGGGTCCACCGCGACCTTCTCCAGGTCGGCGTGCGGCTGATGCGTGGGGCGCTCGTAGCGCTGCCAGTAGCCCAGGCCGACCATACGGTCACCCGAATAGGCGACATGGAAGGAGGCGTCCCCCGACCGGACTCCCCGCAGCACGTCGCCGACCAGACACATGATCTCTTCCCGCGAGGGCGGTTCCAGCCAGCCCAGGGCCGCGCCCCCGGCCACCAGGCCGGCCAGGAGCCGGTGCGCGGAGTCGGCGAACAGGGCCCAACGGTCCAGGCTGAGCGGGGGCCGTTCCAGCTCGGCCAGGGCGTCGACGACGAGGGCGGCGTTGGCGTCGCCGGGCGCGGAAGGGTTCACGGTGGCAGCCTAGTGCCCCGTCTGGCCCTGCCCCGCCTGGTGTTGGGGACCGCTCAGGGCTGGTTAAGTTCCGCTTCGATCGCGTCGTTGAGCAGTCGGCGGGCGTGCTCCAGGGGCAGGGAGCCGCTGAGCCAGCGCACGCTGAGGCCCTCCAGGAGGGCGGTCAGGCGTTCGGCCGCGGCCGCGTGCGCGGGGGCGCTCGCTGACCACCCGGGCCGCCTGGGCCACGGCCCCCGAGAACGTCCGCAGGTCCGCCTTCGAGGGCCTCCCCTCCCCCGACCAGAACGTCGAGGCGGCCAAGGGGCTGATCCAGGAGGCGGGCGCCACCGGCAAGACGGTGACCATCGCCACCAGCTCGATCGGCCAGGACGTCTCCCTGCTGGCCACCGCGGTCCAGGACGCGGGCAGCAAGATCGGGCTGAACGTCCAGCTGAAGACCATCGCCCCGAACGCCTTCACCTCGCTGTTCACCGACCCGCAGGCACGCGAGGGCCTGGACATGTTCCCCGAGACGTACTACGACTCCATCACCGACCCGATGGACCTGCTCGGCAACTTCCAGACCGGGGCGTACCAGAACTACGCGGGCTACAGCGACGCGGCCTATGACGCGCTGGCCGACAAGGCCCGGTCCACCTACGACGTCGCCGAGCGCATGTCGGCGGCGGCCGAGCTGCAGAAGAAGGCCGACGACCAGCTCCTGTGGATCCCGGTCGCCGAATGGCCCACCGCGGTCTTCATGAACAAGCGGATCACCGGCGCACCCACCACCATCTCCTACCTCTACTACCCGTGGGCCGCCGATGTCGGGGCGGCCGCGCGATGAACTTCCTGAGCTTCGCCGTACGGCGCCTCGCCGAGATGGCGGCCACCTTGCTCGGCGCCTCCTTCGTCATCTTCGGCGCGATGTACCTGGCGCCGGGCAATCCGGCGAGTTTCCTGCTCGGCGGCCGCTCGGCCTCTCCGGAGGCCCTGCAGTCGATCAACGAGCAGTACCACCTGGACGACCCCTTCGCGGTCCAGTACCTGCGCTGGCTCGGCCAGGTGGTGCAGGGTGACCTCGGGCGCTCCATCACCTACCGCACCGACGTGTCGAGGCTGCTGGCGGACCGGCTGCCCAGCTCCCTGCTGCTGATCGGCATGGCGCTGGTCCTGGTCCTCGTCTTCGGTCTGCTGCTCGGCTGGATCGGCGCCGTCCGGGGCGGGGCTCGCCGACTCCTCGATCCTCGTCACCACCGCCTTCGCCATCGGCACCCCGTCGTTCCTCGCCGCGGTGCTGCTCCAGGGGCTGTTCGCGGTACGGCTGCACTGGTTCCCCACCGGCGGTACGGGCGACGGGCTCGGCCGGATGCTCTGGCACCTGACCCTCCCCGCCGTCGCGCTGGCGCTCTATCTGATCGGCATGCTCGCCCGGGTCACCCGGGCCGCGATGCTCGACATCCTCGGTCAGGAGCACGTCACGGTCGCCCGGAGCCGGGGCGTGTCCGAACGCCAGGTGATCCGGCGCCACGTGTTCCGCAACGCCCTGGGCACCGTCCTCACCACCGGCGGTCTGATCGTCTCCACGCTGCTGGTCTGCACCGTCCTGGTGGAATCGGCCTTCAGCGTGGGCGGCATCGGCCAGCTCCTCGAACTGTCCACGACCACCAAGGACTTCCCCACGGTGCAGGCCATCTCCCTCATCATGGTCGGGCTGTTCATGACGGTGAACCTCGTCGTCGACCTGCTGCATCCGCTGGTCGACCCCCGGGTCGCCCTCGGCCCCAGGAGGCAGGCCGCATGACCGCCACCCTGCTGCGCCGGCCGGGACTCGCCCGGCTCCGGACCAGACGTACCCCGCTCTCCCTGCTCTGCCTCGGCTTCGTCGCCGTCGTCGTGCTCGTCGCGCTGCTCGCCCCGTGGCTCGCGCCGTACGACCCCAACAGCGTCGACCTGGGGAACGCGCTCGCCGGTCCCTCCGCCGACCACCTCCTCGGGGTCGACGCCTCCGGGCGCGACACCCTGTCCCGGCTGGTCCTGGGCGCCCGCACCGCCCTGCTCGGTCCGCTCGGGGTGGTCGTCTTCTCCACCCTGGCCGGTGTCGCCGTGGGGACGGCCGCCGCCTGGCGCGGCGGCTGGCTGGACTCCGTACTGTCCCGCAGCACCGAGCTGGTCTTCGCCTTCCCCGGCATGCTGCTGGCCATCCTGATCGTGTCGGTCTACGGCGAAGGGCTGCTGGCCCCCGTCCTCGCCCTGGCAGTCGCCTACCTCCCGTACGTCAGCCGCCTCACCCGCTCCCTGGTCCTCGCCGAACGCGAGCGCCCGTACGTGGAGGCGTGCCGGGTCCAGGGCCACTCCGGACCGCAGATCTGTCTGCGCCACGTCATCCTCGCCATCGCCCCCGTGGTGCTCGCCCAGTCCACGATCAACTTCGGCTACGCCCTCATCGACCTCGCGGGCCTCTCCTTCCTCGGGCTGGGCGTCCCCGCCCTGACCCCCGACTGGGGCCGCATGGTCTTCGACGGCAACCCCGCCATCCAGTCGGGTTATCCGCTCTCGGCGATCGTGCCGTGCGTGGCCATCGTGCTGACCGTGGTCGCCTTCAACGTCGTCGGCGAGCGCTGGGCCGACAAGGTCGCCAGGAGGGACCGATGAACACCCTCGAGATCCAGGGGCTGCGCCTCCACCTGCCGGACACCGCCCGGCCCGTGCTCGACGGGGTCGACCTCACCGTCGGCGCCCGCGAGACCGTCGCGCTGGTCGGGGAATCCGGCTCCGGCAAGACCCTCACCTCGCGCAGCGTGCTGCGGCTGCTGCCGACCGGGGCCCGTAAGGCGGGCACGGTCCGCGTCGTCGGGGACGACGTCCTCACGATGAGCCCCGGCCGGCTGCGGGTGCTGCGCACCAGCACCGCGGCCATGATCTTCCAGGACCCCCGGGCCGCCATCAACCCGATGCGCCGGGTCGGCGACTTCCTCACCGAGAGCCTGCGGCTGAACGCGGGCACAGGCAAGGAGGCGGCGAACGAACGGGCCGCGAACATGCTGGAGGCCGTCGGTCTGACGGCCGCCGCGCTGCGCAGGTACCCGGGCCAGCTCTCCGGCGGCATGCTGCAACGGGTGATGATCGCGGCCGCCCTCATGGGCGACCCCGCGCTGATCCTCGCCGACGAACCCACCACCGCCCTGGACGTCACCACCCAGGCCGAGGTGGTGGCCCTCCTCGGTGACCTGCGCGACCGGTTCGGCACCGGTCTCCTCTTCCTCACGCACGACCTCGGACTCGCCGCCGCGATCAGCGACCGCGTGTACGTGATGTACGCGGGCCGGATCGTGGAGACCGGCCCCGCCGACGAGCTGTTCCTGCGCCCGCGCCACCCCTACACGGCCGCGCTGCTCAACTCGACCCCACGGCTCGACGCGCCGCAGGGCAGGCTCGCCGCCATCGAGGGACGGCCACCCAGCCTGCGCGAGGAACTGACCGGCTGCCCCTTCGCCGCGCGCTGCGCGTTCGCGACCGGCATCTGTACCCAGGAGGCACCGGAGCTGCTCCCGATCGCGGACGGCCCGGCCCACCTCGCCTCCTGTCATCACAGTGACCAGGTGGCAGGAGCGGCAGCCCATGGCTGAGACCGTCCTGGAGAGCGCCACCGTCCCCGGCCCGAGAGGAAGACCACCGATGAGGAAGACCGTCCTGGAGGCCGTCGACCTGCGCCGGGCCTACGGGAACGTACAGGCAGTGGACGACGTGTCCTTCCGGCTGGCCGAGGGCGGGTCGCTGGGCATCGTCGGCGAGTCCGGCTCGGGCAAGACGACCACCGCCCGGATCGTCGTCGGCCTCGAACACGCCGACAGCGGCCGGGTGCTGATCCACGGCCGCGACCGGGGCGAGCACCGGCGGGGCAACGCCCACCGGCTCGCCCGGGCCCGCGAGGTGCAGATGGTCTTCCAGGATCCGTTCCTGTCCCTGGACCCCCGCACCACCGTGGGTGCGGCGCTGCGCGAGACCCTGCGGCTGCACTTCCCCGACGGTGACCACGACCGGCGGATCGCCGAGCTGCTCGAACAGGTCGGCCTCGGCAGCCGGGAGGCGGACGCCCTGCCGCGCAAGCTGTCCGGCGGGCAGCGCCAGCGCGTCGCGGTCGCCCGCGCGCTGGCGGTCGAGCCCGCCGTCCTCGTCCTGGACGAGGCGGTGGCCGCGCTGGACGTCTCGGTACAGGCGCAGGTCCTGAACCTGCTCGCCGACATCCGCGAACAGACCTGCATCGGCTACCTGTTCATCACCCACGACCTGGGTGTGGTGCGCTGTGTCACCGACGACGTGATCGTGATGCGCGGCGGCCGGATCGCCGAAGCGGGCCCGACCGCCCGGGTGCTCGCCGATCCGCAGCACCCCTACACCCGGCTGCTGCTGGAGTCGGTCCCCCGGCCCGGCTGGGACCCGAGGGGGATCGCCGCGGCGCGCCGCGCCCTGTGAGCGGCGGTACGGGCGTGCGTCCCCGGGGGCTCAGGGGCGTACGGCCGCCGCGGTGAGCCCGGTGACCAGGACGCGTACGGTCGCCTCCGGGTCCACCGGCGAGTCCAGGGACTGGATCGCCGCGAGCCCGTCGGCGGCGGCCGCGAGGGCCAGGCCCAGCGGGACGGGGTCGAAGTCGGCGTCCGGCCGCTCGTCGGCGAGCACCTGGAACAGGCGGACGAAGCAGTCGCGCCAGCGCCGGTACTCCGCCTCGACGGCGGCCCGGACCCGGTCGTCGTTCAGCGCGAACCAGTGGAGGGCGGAGTGCAGGCGGGACAGGTCCGGTCCCTCGGGCTGCGTCAGCAGGGCGATGACCCGCTCGGCGCGCTCGGCGAAGGGGCCCGGGGTGTCGACCGCGGCTTCCATCGGGGCGATCCACTCGGGCCCGATGTCCTCGACGACCGCGAGGATCAGGTCGGTGCGGTCGTGGAAGTGGTAGTGGCACATCCCGTGTGAGATCCCGCAGAGCGCGGCGACGTTGCGGGTGCTGAAGCGGGCGAAGCCGTCGCCCGCCAGCAGGGTGCGGGCGGCGGCGATCAGCCGGGCGCGCGTCTGCTCGCCCTTGACCGAGGTCCGGGGGGTCCGGGGGGCCCGCCCGGCCTTCGCCACGGGCGCGGGCGGACGTCCGTCCGCGACGCCGTCTGTCACGTCTGCCGCCACGTCTGCTGCCACGGCGCCACTCTAACGACTCCGTGTCCGCCGCACGGGCGAGAGCGATCAAGAACAGTCAGAAACCGGCAGGCCATCTCCGCCAGAATTATTGACCGAGCGCTCGGTCAGTCATACGTTCCGGCCCATCGGTGGAGCGCGATCCACCCACGCTGATCGGAGAACAGAGATGAACGATCACGCAGCACCCCAGGACCCGGCAGGCAGAACGCGGCGCCGGCAGCTGGACCGCAGGGGGTTCCTCACGGCAGCGGGCCTCACGGCAGCCGGAGCCGCACTGGCGGCGGTGGGCGGCGAGGCCTTCGCGGCCGTCCGGCCCGCCGCGAGGGCGGCCGCCGGCGGTTTCGCCGTACCGCTCGACACGGTCCGGCACACCCGGACCTGGATGGCGTGGCCCGACAGCTCGGCCATCTGGGGCAGGCAACTGGCGGGCGTGCAGGCCAACATCGCCCTGATCGCGAAGACCGTCGCGAAGTACGAGCAGGTCATCATGTGCGCCAACGCCGCCAGCGTCTCCAAGGCGAAGAGCGCGTGCGGCTCCGGCGTCACCGTGATCGGCACGATCCCGGTCGACGACTGCTGGATGCGCGACAGCGGCCCGGTCTTCCGGACCAACGGCGCGGGCGGCCTCGACACGGTCGGCCTGAACTTCAACGGCTGGGGCAACCAGCAGACGCACGCCAAGGACACCCTGGTCGCCGGGCGGATCGCCGCCTACGCCGCGGTGCCCTTCACCACCGCCGCGTTCATCGGCGAGGGCGGCGCCGTGGAGACGGACGGCGCGGGCACCCTGATGGCCACCCGCAGCAGCATCATCAACCCGGACCGCAACCCGAACCTGAGCCAGGCCCAGATCGAGGCGGCCATGTGCACCGCCTTCGGTGCCTCCCAAGTGATCTGGTTCAAGGGCGTCCTCGGCCGGGACATCACCGACGACCACGTGGACGCCACGTCCAGGTTCCTCGCCAGCGGCCAGGGCCTGGTGCAGATGCCGCTCGCGAGCGACAACGACGCCTGGTCGAACGACGCACGCCAGCAGTACCAGATCCTGTCCTCGTCCACCGGAGCCCAGGGGAATCCGATCTCGGTCACCAAGCTCCAGGGCCCCGACTACAACCTCATCCGGTCCACCAACCCCGACTTCGTCGGTGCCTACGCCAACTACTACGTGTGCAACGGCGCCGTCATCGCACCCCAGTTCGGCGACACCCGCGCCGACGCCGCCGCCAAGGTGACGCTCCAGCGGGCCTTCCCCGGCCGGACCGTCGAGCAGCTCAACATCGACAGCCTCGGCGGGGGCGGCGGCGGGATCCACTGCGTGACCCAGCAGCAGCCCGTTCCGTAACCGCCCGGCCGCCCGCCCGTGCATGACCCGGTCAGGCCGTCCGGACGGCCTGACCGCTCGTGTTTCATCGGGATGTCATCGGCCGCTGCCACTGTCGTCCGGTCACCTGGGCCGACCGCGTACCGCATCACACGGCGGACGTGCGGGCCCACCCCATCGGGAGGATCGCATGCGAACACGAAGGATCGCGGCCGCGGCAGCCGGTCTGCTGCTGACCGCCGGACTGTCAGTGGCTCAGGAGTCCACGGCACAGGCGGCGGCTCCGTGTGAGGGCACCTACACGATCGTCGTCGGGGGCACGGGCAGCTCGTGGAACAACGACGGCTTCACCGGCAACATCCAGCAGCACGTCGGGTACCCCACCCAGATTCCCAACGGTGCGAGCGCCCGCGCGGGCGTCAATGAGCTGAACCGGCTGGTCCGCGACCAGCGGGCCGCCTGCCCGGGGCAGCACGTCAAGATGGCCGGGTACTCCTTGGGCGCCGCGGTGGTGCACACCTGGGTCACCGAGAACTGGCAGAGCTTCGACAACGTCAACGCCATTCTCATCGCTGACCCCAAGCGTCAGGGCCCGCCCGGAGCCAACGGCGGAGCCGTGCCGTTCGGCGGTGTCATCGGCGCTCCGCTCGCCGGTGCCGACCGGTTCTTCGGCAACGTGCCCGTCAAGACGATCTGCCACTGGGACTACGTCTGCGACGAGTCCGCCGGCATCTGGACCTACCCGAACAACCACATCAGGAACTACCCCGAAGACTTCAACATGGACCACCACAACGACAGCGCCAGCGAGCAGTGGTACAACGGCGCCTGGTACCCCGCGTAACCAGCGCGGCCCGTGGGCCGGGTGAGCAGCCGGATCGCCTCAGCGGCTGCTCACCGTGCCCGCGCCCCCGATGCCTGGCCCGGTCATCGCCTGGTTCCGGTGGGGCCGGGGCCGGCTTCGTCGCCGCGCAGCACCATCTGGTACGCCCGCCGCAGCATGCCGCTCGGCGCAACCCCCAGGTCCTCGGCCAGTCGGCGGCGGGCGCGGTCGAACACGGCCAGCGCCTCGGCCTGCCGGCCGCTCCGAGCGAGCGCGCGCATCAGCGTCGCGGCCACCGGCTCGTTCAGGGGGTGCGCCGCCGACAGCGCGAACAGCTCGGCGATCGCCTCGCAGTGGCGGCCCAGCCGCAGTTGCCACTGCACCTTCCGCTGCACGATGGCGATCCTGCGCTCGGTGAGCCGCAGCCGCTCCAGCTCGGCCAGCGGCCCGGGCAGGCCGCTCAGCGGCTCCCCGCGGAACAGGTCCAGCGCCTGAGAGCACCGTCGGACCGCCTCGGCCGCCTCGCCCGCCCGGCCGACCGTCGCGGCGTCCGCGACCAGTCGCTCCATGTGCGCGACGTCCACTTCGACCGCGTCGGAGAGCAGCCCGTAACCACCCCGGTCGTGCTCGATCACCGAGTCCGGGCCGTCGCCGAGGCGCAGGGCCTTGCGCAGGCGGTAGACGTAGACCGGCACCACGTTGGTGACCGGCGGCTCCATCCCCCATACCCCTTCGAGCAGTTCCCGCCGGCTCACCGTGCGGCCGGCGCACAGCGCCAGCGCCGCCAGTACGGCCTGCTGGCGCAGATGCCCCAGGTTCACGGGCCTGCCGTCCCGCCATGCCTGCAGCGGTCCCAGTACGGAGATCCGCACCCTCGGGCCGGCCGCCCGGCCCACGACGCTCCCCGCCACCGGGGCCACGGCGTGCGCGCGGGGGCCGTGGTCGGCCAGGACCAGGCCGCAGTCGAAGGCATGGACGATGGCGGCGGCCCGGTCACGCAGACCGAGCTTCGCGAGGATCCGCTCCAGGTTCGTGGCCACCACGCTCTCGGGCACGGCGAGAACGGCGGCGATCTCCTCGTCCCGCAGGCCGCACCCGACCCCGTGGAGCACCCTGCGCTCCAGTTGTCCGAGCACGCCGACAGGTGCTCGGCCCATGACGCTGGACAACGGCATGACAGCTCCCCGGGATGTCGGTCTGGCGGACGCCGTCGACAACGTAGCGACGGGGCCGCCGGGCGAACCACCCGGAACGATCCGGAGTGACACCCGCGGCGGCCCCGCGAAAACCCTGCCCCGGTCCGTACCCCGGCCGTTGCGCTCAGGAGGCGAAGGCCCTTTCCAGCCGGGGGATCAGGTCCCGGAGGTCCTGTTCCCAGCAGCCCGCGTTGTGGCCGCCGTTGCACTGGGTTCCCCAGGCGGACCCGTCTCCGTAGTCGACGTAGTAGTAGGGCATGCCCAGCGCGTCCATGCGGTCCTTGGCGTGCTTGGACGCGCTTTCGAGCCAGAACTCCGGTTCGGTGGCGGAGCCACGGCCGTTGCCCACGTAGAGGGAGACCCCGACTCCGGCGAGTCTGTCCATGTGCTGGGACGGGTCGGCCTCGTTCCACCGCCAGTCGGCGTTGAACACCGGGTAGGGCGAACCGAACAGGGCGTCGCTGTCCACACCGGGCTTGTACGGGTCGTTGGTGGGGTCGCAGGCACCCGATGAGGAGCCGCAGATGACGCCCTGGGCGTCGATGAGGGAGGCGACCACGGCCAGCCGCAGGTCCATGGCGTTGGCCGACAGGTCGATGTCGCCCGACAGGGACGCGGTCTGGCTGAACAGGTCGGGGCGGTCCTGGGCGTAGTGGAGGGCCCCGAACCCGCCCATGGAGACACCGGCGACGGCCCTGGCCTTCTTGGTGGCGACGGTCCGCAGGTTCGCGTCGATGAACGGGATCACCTGCTTGAGGTGAAAGTTCTCCCAGTTCTGGGCGCCGGCCTGGGTCTTCTGGTTGAGCCAGTTGGCGTACCAGCCCCGAGCGCCGCCGTCCGGGATGACGGTGATCATCTGGTTCGAGGTGGTCAGCGCCGGATAGTTCTGCTGGACCGGGTCGTCGGGAGATCCGTGCAGGAAGTACAGCACCGGGTAACGCCTGGCCGGGTCGTCGCCGTAACCGCTCGGCAGAATGATCTTGATGTGGTGCTTGCCCGTGACCTCGGGTGTGGTCACGGTGATGGTGAAGTTGGTGGGACCGCCCGTCGCCGTGTCGACCTGGGTCAGGCCGAACCCATTCGCCATCGGCGGCGGCGCGGTGCCGTCAGCGGCCCGCGCCCAGCCCGTCGGCGCGGCCATCGCCACGACGGCGGCCATCGATGCCACCACTGTCCGCCATCGGCTTGCTCTCCTCGTCACAGCGTGCCCCCTCGTGAGTTCTCTTGTCGTCGCGCGGCGCGAATCGTATGGAACGGCGATGAAACCCGGGTGAAAGGGCACGCCGGAGGCCGTCGTGGAGGTTCCGGCGCGCCCTGCGGGCCGGTCTCAGTCCAGGACCTTGACCTCACGGACCGGTGAGGCCGCGATCTGCTCCTCGGTGAACCGTTCGGTCACCCACTGCCCGGCCGAGAACAGCTTGGTCTGGTCGGTGTAGTGCGGCGAGTTCGGGTTGGCCGACTGGGAGTAGGCCAGTACCGAGGAGGTTTGCGGCGGACCGTCGGCGGTGAACCGCACCTGCTGGATGAAACTGGAGCCGAAGGTGATGTCCAGCGTGCCGTTGACCACTCCGGGAGTGACCACGTTCAGCACCCCGAGTTCGGTGACCGATCCGTGGATCGGGATCTGCTCGCCGTTGCGGGTGATCTTCTGTACGTCCGACAGCGGCGCGTTCGGCGCGATGCCCGCGTTGCGCAGCGCGATGACCGCCCGGCCGAACGCGTCGCGGACGGCGGAGCTGCCGGGGTCCAGCGAATTGGGCGTGTGCACCGGGTCCTTGGGATCGAAGGGCACCCGCCACGGCAGTTTCTCGATCGCCTGACCACCGAGCAGGAAGGCCCAGTAGTTCTCGAACAGCCAGGATCCGCGGCTGTCCGCCGTGAAGTCGTGGTCCTTCCAGGCGGCCAGGATCGGACACGCCTCGCTCACGTTGACCAGTGTGCCGTCCACCAGAATGAGCCCGAAGGGGACGCTCCGGCACATCGTCACCGTGGCGTCGAGGGCCAGGTCGGCCGCCCTGCTGTTGTCGGCGAACAGCAATTGCCGCATGTTCTCGGGCGTGAAGCCCCGGCCCGGCAGACCGTCGGTGCCGTTGATCCGGTTCTGCGCGGTCAGGATCAGCTCCTGGGTGCGCAGCGACCGGGGCGCCGCCGTGTCGCCCATCACCCTGGGCAGGGACAGTGGCTGTTCGGGGTTGGCCAGCCAGGCACTGTCGTTCGCGTTGCCTACGAAGTCGGACCGGATCAGGCGCGGCTGCTTGTGCGGGTCCAGCAGGCCGGGCGCGACCGCGTTCGGGTCGTCCGGCCAGTCGCACGCGCTGCGCTTGCCGTCGAAGATGGAGACCGGCGGTACGTTCGGCAGCCGTAGCGACTGGTTGAACAGCAGCTTGCCGGTCTCGGTGAGGCACACCCGCGCGTGCTCGTCGGTGATGTTCGGGGTGGCCTGGATGTCCGCGTACAGCGCCTTGCCCTTGCGGTCGGAGGCGACGGTGTTGAAGAAGGGGACGCCCTCCGTGGTTTCCAGGGTGCTCACCACGTCGTTGACGTCCTTGGCCTGGTCGAGGCGGAACCAGGTGTTCAACGCCCGCAGGTTGTCCATGTTCACGTCGCGCACCGCGTGCGCGCTGACCACCCAGGGCAGCGGGTAGCCCTGGAGCGACGTGGTGATCGGGCCGTAGCGGGTGGACCACAGCGTCCTGGTGACCCTGCCGATGGAGCCGTCCGTGTGCAGCACGTCGACGCCGACCTGCTGCGAGGTCATCGGCCGCCAGGCGCCGTCGACCAGGTAGTTGGTCGGGTTCAGCGGATCGACCTGGACGTCGAACAGCCCGAACGGAGCCACCGTGGCGATGGTGTGGCTCCAGGCGACGTCGTCGTTGTGCCCGATGTTCACGGCGGGGAATCCGAGCAGGCTGCCCCCGGAGACATTGACCTTCCCCGGGATGGTCAGGTGGCTCTGCCACATCCGGTTCTTGCCCTGCCAGGGAAAGTGCGGGTTGGCCAGCAGCATGCCGGTGCCCCCGGACACGCCCTGGGAACCGACGGCCAGAGCGTTGCTGCCCATGCTCTGCTGACGGCCGGCGGCCATCGCGTCGCGGATCTTGGCCGCGGCCTCCTCGGGGGAGGACGCCGGGGGCGCGGCGGCCGACGCCCCCGGGGGCGCGGCGTTCACCTCCCCGCTCAGCAGGGCGTCGGCGCTGCCCATGATGATCTCGGCGTGCGCGTGCCGGTAGACGTCCAGTTCGGTGATCGGCCGCACCCAGGCAGCACCGCGGCAGACCGGGTCGGAGATGTTGCCGGCGCCCGTCTCGGCCAGGTACCTGTTGTATCCCTGGACGTAGCCGCGGATGGCCTCCTTGACCTCGGGCTCCGGCCCGTTGGGAGCGGGCTGTGCGATCAGCCGCTCCACCACCCGGTCGTCGTTGATGCGCTGGAAGTACAGGTCGCTGTCGAGGTTGGTGGTGGTGTCCTGCTGCTCGCCGGGGCTCGTCCTGCCGTCGGGCCCCAGATAGCGGGACCGCTGGGCGTTGACCATCAGATAGGTGTCGGCCAGGGTGCAGATGTTGTCCTTGGCCGCGGCGTACCCGTAACCCGTGCCCAGCCCCGCCCAGTCCGAGGCGATGATGTGCGGGATCCCGTACTCGGTGTACCGGATCGTCGGCTTGTCCGGCCCCTGCCCGGCGGCCCGCGAACCGGGGACCGACGAACCGGTGGCTGAAGACCCGGTGGCCGAGGACCCGGTGGCCGCCATCGTGCTCATGACCGCCACCGCGGCCACGACCGCCATCGGCAGCCTCGCTCTGAACCTCTTCCGCGCCATCGGGCCGTCCTTCCCCTGAGGTCCAGGCCCGCGCCTGAACACGGTCACGCTAGGGAGGACCGATGAAATCCCGATGGCACCGCGATCCGGTAGGACGGCCCGACCGGCTCCCGTGGCGGACGCTCACCGGCCGCCCGTGCCAGGGGTTCAGGTGTACGCCGCCGTAGTACGCACGTCGCCGAACCGGGGGAAGATCCTCTCCACCGTGACGTCGTGCTCCTCCACGGCGAAGCCCGACATGGCGTCGGCGACGAACTCCACCTCGTAGCCGTGGTCGCTCGCGGCCCGCGCCGTGGACTCGACCCCCATCGTGGTGACCAGTCCGGCGAGCACCAGCGTGTCCACGCCCAGCTCGCGCAGCCGCTCGTGCAGACCGGTGCCGTGGAACGCCCCCACGGTGCGCTTGACGACCACGGCATCGCCGGGCTGGACCAGGCCGTCGGCGAAGCCGCTGCCGGGCGGTTGCTCGGTCACGTTCGGCCGCTCCACTCGAACGAGTACGACCGGGCGGCCGTTCGCCCGGAACGCCTGGGCCAGCCGACGGCAGCGTGCCAGCACCTCCTCACCGGAGTGCGGGGCGAGCGGCAGGGCGATGATGCGGGGCGTCAGATCGATGAGGAGCAGCGCGGAGGTCACGGGGACGATGGTAGGCCAGGGCCGGAAGCAGCCCTCCGGCGCCCGAACCATGGTCGGGCGCCGCGGACTTGCCTGTCGGGACGAGCGCCCCGGAGCACCCGTCGGGGCCGGGTCAGCGGCGGACGCGGGGCATGCCCAGGCCGATCCAGGAGATGATCTCCCGCTGGATCTCGTTGTTGCCGCCACCGAAGGTGAAGATGACCGCGCTGCGGTAGCCGCGTTCGAGTTCTCCGTGGAGTACCGCGCCCACCGAGCCGTCCTTCAGGGCGCCCGCCGCGCCGACGACCTCCATCAGCCAGGCGTAAGCGTCCCGGCGGGCCTCGGAACCGTAGACCTTGACGGCGGAGGCGTCCTGCGGCGTGAGGGTGCCGCCCTGAACGGCGTTGACCATCTGCCAGTTCAGCAGCTTCATCGCGTCGAGCCGGGCGTGGGTGCGGGCGAGGCGGCCGCGCACCCAGCCGAGGTCGATGACGCGGCGGCCGTCGGCGAGCTTGGTGTCGGCGGCCCAGCGCTGTACGTCGTGCAGGGCCCGGATGGCCATCGTGCCGTGGGCCGCGAGGGTGACGCGCTCGTGGTTGAGCTGGTTGGTGATCAGCCGCCAGCCCTTGTTCTCCTGGCCGACCCGACGGTTCGCGGGGACGCGGATGTCCTCGTAGTAGCTCGCGGTGGTGTCGTGCGAGGCGAGCGTGTTGATGAGGGTGCAGGAGTAACCGGGGTCGTCGGTGGGGACGAGGAGCATGGTGATGCCCTTGTGGGCGGGGGCCTCGGGGTCGGTGCGGACGGCGAGCCAGACCCAGTCGGCGGTGTCGCCGTTGGTGGTCCAGATCTTCTGCCCGTTGACGACGTACGTGCCGCTCTCCTCGTCGCCCTCGCGCACGGCCTTGCACTTCAGCGCGGCGAGATCGGTGCCGGCGTCGGGTTCGCTGTAGCCGATGGCGAAGTCGATCTCCCCGGCGAGGATCTTCGGCAGGAAGTACGCCTTCTGCTCGTCCGTGCCGAACTGCATGATCGTCGGCCCGACGGTGTTGAGGGCCATCAACGGCAGCGGGACCACGGCCTGCGCGGCTTCGTCGAAGAAGATGAACTGGTCCATGGGCGACATCCCGCGCCCGCCGTACTCCGCGGGCCAGCCGACTCCGAGCCAGCCGTCGGCCCCGAGCCGCCGGATCGTCTCGCGGTAGAAGCGCTTCTGCGCGGCGGCGTCCTGGTAGCGCCCGTAGACGTCCTCCGGGACCAGCTCGGCGAAGTAGGCGCGCAGCTCGGTGCGCAACTGCTGCTGCTCAGGAGTGTATTCGAGGTGCACGGCCCCTCCGGGAGTCTCGCGGTCCATCGTCGCTGGCGGGCGTAGAGTAGAACGCGTTTCACAAATCCGGAAGGGCCGTGCCGCCCCGCGGGCCCTCAGCGCCCGGGCACGACCGCCGCCACCGGGCGGGAGGAGTTCAGCGCCGTCAGCATCGCCACCGTGGTCGCCGTCATCGCCGTACGGGCCGCCGTCAGGTACGGGCGCGGATCGGCCGTGGTCAGGTGGTCGCGGATGGCCCCGGTCATCGCCACGTTCAGGGCGGTGCCGATGTTGACCTTGCGGATGCCGCCCGCGACCGCCGCGGCCAGCTCCGCGTCCGGCAGGCCGGAGGAGCCGTGCAGGACGAGCGGTACGTCCACGGCCTTGGCCAGCCGGGCGAGCAGCGCATGGTCCAGCGCCGCGGTCCGGGAGGTCATCGCGTGACTGCTGCCGATCGCGACGGCCAGCGCGTCCACACCGGAGTCCGCGACGAAGCGGCGCGCCTCGTCCGGATCGGTACGGGCGCCAGGGGCGTGCGGGTCCAGCGGGGCGGCGCCGTCCTTGCCGCCCACCTCCCCCAGCTCGGCCTCGATCCACAGGCCGTTGGCGTGCGCCCAGTCGGCGGCCGAACGGGTCGCCTCCAGGTTCTCGGCGTACGGCAGGTGCGCGGCGTCGTACATGACCGAGCCGAAGCCCGCGTCGGCGGCCTGGCGCAGCAGGTCGGCGCTCTTGACGTGGTCCAGGTGCAGGCCGACGGGGACCGCCGCGGCCTCCGCGCAGGCCGCGGCGGCGCGCGCGATGGGCAGCAGGCGGCCGTCGCGGAACCTGACGGCGTTCTCGCTGAGCTGGATGATCACCGGCAGGCGGGTCCGCTCGGCCCCGGCCACCACGGCCTCGGCGTGCTCCAGGGTGATGATGTTGAACGCGGCGACGGCGCGGCCTCGCGCGGCCGCCTCGCGCACCAGGGCGCCCGCGGGGACGAGGCTCATCGGACGGCCCCCTCTTCGCTGGTGAGGATCACCGAACGGGTCAGGTTGCGCGGCCGGTCGGGGTCCAGGTCCTGGTGGGCCGCGACGGCGATCGCGAGGCGGTGCACCCGTACCAGTTCGGCCAGCGGGTCGTGGCGGGCCTCCACCCACTGGGCGCCCGTGCCGCGCACCTGCTCGGCCAGGCCGTCGGGGGCTTCGTCCATCGCCCAGGTGACCGTGCCGGGCCCACTGACACTGATCGGGCCGTGCCGGTACTCCATCGCCGGGTAGGACTCGGACCAGGACAGCGCGGCCTCGCGCATCTTGAGGGCGGCCTCGTTCGCGAGGCCGACGCTCCAGCCCCGGCCGAGGAACGTGAACTGGCCCCGGCTGGCGATCTGTTCGGGCAGCGGCTCGGCGAGCGCGGCGCGCGCGTCGGCGACGACGGCGGGGCTGTGCAGCCCGAAGTGGGCGCGCAGCAGGGTCAGGGCCGTGGTGGCGAAGCGGGTCTGTACGACCGAACGCTCGTCGGCGAAGTCGAGGACGACCAGGTCGTCGGCGAGGCTCATCACCGGGGTGGCCGGGTCGCCGATCACCGCCGTGGTCCGGATCCCGGCGTCGCGCAGCTGCGCGAGCAGGTCCAGCACCTCGGTGGTGGTGCCGGAGCGGGTCAGGGCCACGACCCGGTCGTAGCGGCGGTGGCGCGGGAACTCGGAGGCGGGGAAGGCATCGGTCTCCCCGGCGCCCGATTCCTCGCGGAGCGCGGCGGCCGCCTGCGCCATGTAGTACGAGGTCCCGCACCCCACGATCGCGGTCCGCTCCCCCGGTTGGGGGAGCACGGCCCGCTGGGCCGGCGCCAGTTCGGCGGCCCGCTCCCAGCATTCGGGTTGCGTGGTCAGCTCGTACGCGACATGACTCATGTCGGCTCCCTGTGCGGTGGAGTGCGATGTGGTGCGTTTTTCTGCAAGGTAGCGGGTAGTTTCACGCAACTTCAAGCATCTGCGGGGTGATCTGCTGAGTTAATGTCAATGGGTAGCCCGAATGCACAGAAGCGAAAGCACACAAAGGGGGTACGCCGCCGTGGGGTCCATGTCCCGGGAGGTGCGCTGGCAAACGCTGCTGGATCTGCTCGTCCAGCACGGCAGGCTTGAGGTCGAACCGGCCGCCGAGACCCTCGGCGTCTCGGCGGCCACCATCCGGCGCGACTTCGACGAACTCGCGCAGCAGCAGCTGCTGGTGCGCACGCGCGGCGGGGCGGTGCTGCACGGAGTGTCGTACGAACTCCCCCTGCGCTACCGCACCACGCGGCGCGCGCCGGAGAAACGCCGGATCAGCGAGGCGGCGGCGGCCCTGATCGCACCGGGCGAGGTGGTGGGGCTGACGGGCGGTACGACGACCACGGAGGTGGCCCGCGCCCTGGCGGGCCGGGCCGACCTGAGCGCGGGGGCGAGCGGGTCGCCCGCGCTGACGGTGGTGACCAACGCCCTGAACATCGCGGGCGAGCTGGTGATCCGACCGCAGTTCAAGACGGTGCTCACCGGGGGCGTGGCCCGCCCCCAGTCCTACGAGCTGACCGGCCCCCTCGCGCAGGGCGTCCTCGGCCAGCTCTCGGTGGACACGGCGATCCTCGGCGTGGACGGCTTCGACGCGCTCGACGGGGCCACCACCCGCCACGAGGACGAGGCGGCGGTGAACCGCCTCCTGTGCGAGCGCTCCCGCCGGGTGGTCATCGCGGCGGACTCCAGCAAACTGGGCGTGCGCGCCTTCGCCCGCATCGTCGGGACCGACGCCGTGGACGTCCTGGTGACGGACACCGGCCTGGCACCGGCGGTAGCCGAGGCCTTCGAGGCGGCGGGCGTGGAAGTCATCCGCGCCTGAGCGCCGGGGGCGGGTCGGGGGCGCGGGGGGCCGGGGGGCTTGGGCTTCGCGCTGGCGGGGTCGGGTG
>NZ_JASISO010000057.1:9021-49644 GCF_030063135.1 Streptomyces sp. G-G2 | reverse complement strand
GGGAAGGGGACAGGATCAGGCGCGAGGGGTCAGGCGGGCAGGGTGTAGCGCCAGTCGTGGCTCGGGTGGAACACGCCCGGCGGGTATTCGAAGTTGACCTCGCCGAGTGACTCGAATCCGGCCCGCCGGCAGACCGAGTGGGAGCCGGAGTGGTCGGTGGCGGGGAAGGCGTGCACGATGCGGCGGGTGCCGTGTTCGCGTACGTAGGCCAGCAGTTCGGCGATCGCCGCCACCGCCAAGCCCCGGCCCTGGTGCTCGGGGAGCACGGCCCAGCCGCTCTCGTAGACCTCCTGGTCACGCCACTCGCGCGGCCAGAAACCCACGGAGCCGACGGTCTCGCCCGACGTGGCGAGGGCGACCCGGAACATCCGCCCGGCGGCGGGGTCCTGGGCGCTCAGGGCGATGTACCGGCGCTGACGGTCGGCCAGTCTTTCCTCGGACTCGGGTCCCCCCAAGTACTTCGTCATCTCGGGCTCGTTGGCCCGCGTCAACAGCCATGCGTCGTCCTCGGACCAAGGGATCAGCCGCAGCGATATCTCCATGTTGAGGAGGGTACGAGGAACCACCTCCCGTTGTCCGGTTCTACGGCCCATGTCGGGCTCCCGGTAACGTTGTTGGGAGCGCCGGGCGCCTGGTGAGGGGAGTTCCCGCACGCGTCGGTCGAGCAGCTGCTCGATCCGGTGCGAGCCCGCGCGCCGTGCGGCGGAACGACGGAGGGGTGAGCCCGGGGCCGTACGGTGTCGGGCCCGCCCCCTACGGGTGGAACGGCCCTGCGGGGCCGGTCAGGCGGTCGCGAGGGAGATCTCGGTCGACTTGATCAGGGCGACGACGGAGGAACCGGTGGCCAGGCCGAGTGCCTCCACGGCGTCCTTGGTGATGGCGGCGGTCAGTTCGCCGCCCTCGACGGAGACCTTGACGGAGCTCATGGCGCCGCCGGTGGCGACGTCGGTGACGGTGCCCGCGAGCTGGTTGCGGATGGAGATGCCCTCGACCGGACCGGTCGCGAGGGACACCTCGGTGGACTTCACGAGGGCCTTGACGGCGGTGCCCTCGGCGAAGCCGAGGTCCTTGACCGCGTCGGTGGTGATGGCGGCGGTGATGTCCTGGCCGCCCGCCAGGCGGACCTTCACGGTCGCCATGGCCTCGCCGGCAGTGACGGAGGTGACGGTGCCGGGGATCTGGTTGCGGATGCTCAGGCTCATCGGGAAATCGCCTCACAAAGAGAGAAAGAACGCGGTCGGGGTCACGCCAGTGGTCGGGGCCGGACCGGCGCGAGGACCACGCCAGCGGTCAGGGCCAGACCAGGCAGTACGGCTGGTGCCCCGCCTCGTGCAGGCGGTGCGAGAAGTCCTGCCACTCGTGCAGGAGCTGGTAGACGTTGAACGCGTCGCGCGGGCCGCCGCGGTCCGGGACCGTGGACCAGATGAAGGCCGCCGCGCCGACCGATTCCTCGCCGACGCCGCGCAGCGGGTCGACCACCGTCATCGGGAGCTTGACCACCGCGTAGTCGGGGTGGAGGACGACCAGTTCCAGCGGCGGGACCTTGTGCAGGGGTATGCCCTCGATGCCGGTGAGGACCATCGCCGCCACCGTCTCCGGCTTGATCTTGGTGAACAGGCCGCCCATGCCGAGTTCGTCGCCGCCGAGCTGTTCCGGCCGCATCGAGATCGGTACGCGCGCCGCCGTCGCTCCGTCCGGGGCGCCGAAGTACTTGTACGTCACGCCCATGCCGCGGCCCCTCGGAGGTCCGCCCGCGGGGGCCGGTACGCCCTCCACCGCGTCGGCGCCGCGGCGCCGGTGCTTGCCCCTGTGCCGGGCGTCGCGCGACAGGTCCCGGGCAGCCTCGCGGGACGCGTCGCGGGCTTCGCGCGCACGCTCGGGCCCCAGGCCGTCGGTACCCTCGCCCGGTCCGCCACCGCGTTGCATATCTCCACCCGACTGGTCTTGCCTGCCCCGGCCCCGCGACCCCCGCCCCGCGGCCTGATCATCATGGCAGTGACCTCCCCCGCGGCGGCGCGGTGAAACGCCCGTCCGCAAGTCTGTCGCGGCCTCTGAGACCATGGCTGGTGTGAGCTACCCGTATCCGTATGAAGCCCCAGTCTCGCAGAACCTGTTTGACCGCGCGTCCCTCGTGACCCCCGGCGGCGTGAACTCTCCGGTGCGTGCATTCCGCGCCGTGGGGGGAACGCCCCGGTTCATGGTGTCCGGTACCGGTCCGTACCTCACCGATGCCGATGGACGCGAATACGTCGACCTGGTCTGCTCGTGGGGGCCGATGATCCTCGGCCATTCCCACCCCGCCGTGATCGAGGCCGTGCAGGCCGCGGTCGCCCGCGGCACGTCCTTCGGCACGCCCGGCGAAGGCGAGGTCGCGCTCGCCGAGGAGATCGTCGCGCGGATCGAGCCCGTCGAGCAGGTGCGCCTGGTGTCCTCCGGCACCGAGGCCACCATGTCCGCGATCCGGCTGGCCCGCGGTTTCACCGGCCGCGCCAAGATCGTGAAGTTCGCGGGCTGCTACCACGGCCACGTCGACGCGCTGCTCGCCGCCGCCGGTTCGGGCCTCGCGACCTTCGCGCTGCCCGACACCCCCGGTGTGACGGGCGCGCAGGCGGGCGACACCATCGTCCTCCCCTACAACGACCTCGAAGCGGTCCGTGCCGCCTTCGCCGCGCACCCCGGTGAGATCGCCTGTGTGATCACCGAGGCCGCCCCCGGCAACATGGGTGTGGTGACCCCCGGCGAGGGGTTCAACCAGGGCCTGGCCGACCTGTGCCGCGCGAACGGCGCGCTGTACGTCTCCGACGAGGTCATGACGGGCTTCCGTACCTCCCGCGCCGGCTGGTACGGCGTGGACGGCGTCAAGCCCGACCTGATGACCTTCGGCAAGGTCATGGGCGGCGGCTTCCCGGCCGCGGCCTTCGGCGGCCGGGCCGACGTCATGGGGCACCTGGCCCCGGTCGGCCCCGTCTACCAGGCGGGCACCCTCTCCGGTAACCCGATCGCGACGGCCGCCGGTCTCGCGCAGCTGCGGCTGCTCGACGCGGCGGCGTACGAGAAGATCGACTCCGTGTCGGCGCAGATCCAGGGCCTGGTGACGGACGCGCTCCGCAAGGAGGGCGTGGCGCACCGCGTGCAGACCGCGTCGAACATGTTCTCCGTCTTCTTCACCGAGGACGAGGTACGGAACTACGACGACGCCAAGAAGCAGGAGAGCTTCCGCTTCACCGGCTTCTTCCACTCGATGCTGGCGCAGGGCGTGTACCTGCCGCCGTCGTCCTTCGAGTCCTGGTTCGTCTCCACCGCCCACGACGATCGGGCCGTCGAGCGCATCGCGGCCGCGCTGCCCGCCGCCGCGCGCGCCGCCGCCGAGGCCACTCCGGAGGGCTCCGCATGAGCAGCAAGGACATCACCGTCGTCCACCTGATGCGGCACGGTGAGGTGCACAACCCGGACGGGGTCCTCTACGGGCGCCGCTCCGGCTACCACCTCTCGGAGCTGGGCCGGCAGATGGCCGATCGGGTCGCCGAGCACCTGGAGAACCGCGACATCACCCATGTCGTGTCCTCTCCGCTGGAGCGCGCGCAGGAGACGGCGGCGCCGATCGCCAAGGCGCACAGCCTGGACCTGGCGACGGACGGGCGCCTCATCGAGGCGGCCAACGTCTTCGAGGGCAAGACCTTCGGCGTCGGTGACGGCGCGCTGCGCAAGCCCGCGAACTGGAAGCACCTGACGAATCCGTTCCAGCCGTCCTGGGGCGAGCCGTACGTCGAGCAGGTGGTCCGGATGATGGGCGCGCTGGACGCGGCGCGCGACGCGGCCCGCGGTCACGAGGCGGTGTGCGTGAGCCACCAGCTGCCGATCTGGATCGTGCGCAGCTTCGCGGAGAAGCGCAGGCTGTGGCACGACCCGCGGCGCCGGCAGTGCACGCTGGCCTCGCTGACGTCGTTCACGTACCAGGGCGACACGATCGTGTCGGTGGGTTACAGCGAGCCCGCCCGGGACTTGGTTCCGGCGCACCTGCGCGCGGGCGCGAAGCCGGTGAAGGGCAAGTCGAAGGCGTTCGGCGCCTGAGTCCCGCCCGTGGGGGGCCGGGTTCCCTCCCGGTCCCGGCTGGTGGTTCGTCAAGTTTCAGCATGACTTGATCTAATTTCATACAAGTCGCCGCCACCTGGCCGTGTCGCCTCTGACGCTCCGTTCGGATGTCCGTTTATATGACATCTGAGAGCGAGGTGGTCTGCATGCGCGAGGTCCGCGGAGATGTCAGCCGAAGGAGTGCGCTCGGGCTCGGGCTGGGAGCCGGGCTCGGCGCCGCGGCCGCGATGGGGATCGCGGGATGCGGCGCGGGTTCCGGTTCTGGTTCCGGTTCTGGTTCCGGGGACGCCCGGATGGGCTCGGGGCCCGGCAATTCCGGGCCCACCCCGGGCGGGCCCCCGGTCAAGCTCATCGGCGACGGTTCCACCGCCGACACCGGGCCGCAGCCGCACCAGCCGCCCAAGCCCGTACCCCTGCAGCCCGGCGAGACCCCGCCGCAGTTCGTGGTGTTCAGCTGGGACGGCGCGGGCGAGGTCGGCAACGGCCTCTTCCCGCGGTTCCTCAAGCTCGCCAAGGACCACCACGCGGGCATGACCTTCTTCCTCTCCGGGATCTATCTGCTCCCGGAGTCGAAGAAGGACCTCTACCGGCCGCCGAACAATCCGGTCGGGGCCTCGGACATCGGCTTCCTCAAGGACGAGAACGTCCGCAACACCCTGAAGTGCGTGCGCCAGGCCTGGCTCGACGGCCATGAGATCGGCACCCACTTCAACGGGCACTTCTGCGGCGGCTCCGGCTCGGTCGGCCGGTGGACCCCGCAGGACTGGCACAACGAGATCGAGCAGGCCGTGTCCTTCGTCACCAACTGGCGCACCAACACCGGCTTCACCGATCTCGAACCGCTGCCCTTCGACTACGCGAAGGAGCTGGTGGGCGCCCGTACGCCGTGTCTGCTCGGCCAGGACCAGCTGCTGCCCACCGCCGAGAAGCTCGGCTGGCGCTACGACGCCAGCTCGCCCGGCGGGGCGCAGACGTGGCCGGAGAAGAAGGGCGGCGTCTGGGACCTGCCGCTCCAGTCCATGCCCTTCCCCGGGCACTCCTTCGAGGTGTTGTCGATGGACTACAACATCCTCGCGAACCAGTCCAAGAACACCACCCGGGGCATGCCGTCCAACTACCCGGGCTGGCGCAGCCAGGCCGCGGCCGCCTACCAGGGCGGGTTCCGGCGGGCCTACGAGACCAACCGCGCGCCGCTGTTCATCGGGAACCACTTCGAGGACTGGAACGGCGGGATCTACATGGACGCCGTCGAGGAAGCCCTCAAGTCGATGGCGGACAAAAGTGACGTACGCCTCGTATCGTTCCGTCAGTTCACGGACTGGCTGGACGTCCAGGATCCCAAGGTGCTGGCCAGGCTGCGCGGCCTGGCCCCCGGCCAGCCTCCGGCCGGTGGCTGGAAAACCTTCCTGACCACGGCCTGAACAGTGCGCCGGGGGGCGCGCAAGATCCATAAATCGCCCATGCGAAACTTTTCACATGAGCCTTAGCCGCGCGCGCCGTCGTCGAAGTAGCCGCCGCTCGACCAGCAGCCGCGCCATCCTGCTGACCGCGGTGGCCGTCACGGGCGCCCTGACCCTCACGGCCTGCGGGGATTCGGCCGGTGGCAGCACGTCCTCCGGTTCCGCCGGGGGCAACTACGTGACCGGACCGGGCGGCATCTCCACCGTCGCCAAGGGCGAGCGCTCCGACGCCCCCAAGCTCGACGGGGAGACGGTCGACGGCAAGACGCTCGACACGACCACCCTCAAGGGCAAGGTCGTCGTCCTGAACGTGTGGGGCTCCTGGTGCCCGCCGTGCCGCGCCGAGGCCCCCTATTTCGCCAAGGTCTCCAAGGAGCTGTCCGACGGCGGCAAGGACATCGCCTTCGTCGGGATCAACACCCGCGACAACAGCAAGCAGAACGCGGTCTCCTTCGAAGAGAACTTCGGGATCACCTACCCGAGCCTCTACGACCCCGACGGCAAGCTGATGCTCCGCTTCCCCAAGGGCACGCTCAACGCGCAGTCCATCCCCTCGACGATCGTCCTCGACAAGGAGGGCAAGATCGCCGCCCGCACCCTGGTCGCGGTCAACGAGGAGCAGCTGCGCAAGATGATCGACCCGCTCCTCGCGGAGAAGTGACCGGCGTGAACGAGACCGTGCTCGGCGGGGCCCTGCTGCTGGCCCTGCCCATCGCCGTACTCGCCGGGCTGGTCTCCTTCTTCTCCCCGTGCGTGCTGCCGCTGGTCCCCGGTTACCTCTCCTACGTGACCGGCGTGACCGGCGCGGACATGGCCGAGGCCCGGCGCGGGCGGATGCTGGCCGGGGCGAGCCTGTTCATCCTGGGGTTCACGGCCGTCTTCGTCTCGACCGGCGCGCTGTTCGGGTACTTCGGCGACGTCCTCCAGGACAACCGGGCCGTGATCTCCCGGGTGCTGGGCGGTGTGGTCATCCTCATGGGGCTGTTCTTCATGGGGCTGATCCCGGGCCTGACGATGCGGGAGTTCCGCTTCCACAAGAAGCCCACGGGGGGCCTGATCGGCGCGCCCGTCCTCGGTGTCCTCTTCGGCATCGGCTGGACCCCCTGCATGGGCCCGACCCTGGCCGCCGTGAACACGCTCTCCCTGAACGAGGCGAGCGCCGGGCGCGGCGCCCTGCTGACCACCGCGTACTGTCTGGGCCTCGGCCTTCCCTTCATCCTCGCCGCGATCGCCTTCCGCAAGGCGCTCGGCGCGTTCGGCTGGGTGAAGAAGCACTACGCGTGGGTGATGCGCATCGGTGGCGGCATGCTGATCCTGACCGGTCTGCTGCTCGTCACAGGTTGGTGGGACACCATCGTCAGCGACATGCAGAGCTGGACACAGGGCTTCACGGTGGGGATCTGAGGACTAAGAGCACATGAGTACGACCGACAAGGCGCCCACCGCGGCGCCCGACCCCGCACACGACTCGGCCGCCTCCGCCGCCGCGGACGCCACCGATGCCGCGGCCGCCGCGCAGCTGTCCACCGCGCCCCTGGAGGACCCACCGGCGGGCGGCCCCGCCGTCGGCATGGGGGTGCTCGGCTGGATTCGCTGGTTCTGGCGGCAGCTCACCTCGATGCGGGTCGCGCTGATCCTGCTGTTCCTGCTGTCGCTGGGCTCGATCCCCGGTTCGCTGATCCCGCAGAACCGCGTCGACCCGATGAAGGTCGAGATCTGGAAGGGCAAGCACGAGTTCTGGGTGCCGGCCGCCGAGAAGCTCCAGCTCTTCGACGTCTACAGCTCGGTGTGGTTCTCCGCGATCTACATCCTGCTGTTCATCTCGCTGATCGGCTGCATCGTCCCGCGCACCTGGCAGTTCGTCGGCCAGCTCCGCGGCCGCCCGCCGGGCGCCCCCCGGCGCCTGGACCGGCTCCCCGCCTACACGACCTGGCGCACCGAGTCGGCCCCGGACGAGGTGCTCTCGTACGCGAAGGAGCTGCTGCGCTCGCGCCGCTTCCGCGCCGACGCCGCCGGGAACGCGGTCGCCGCCGAGAAGGGCTATCTGCGCGAGGCCGGGAACCTGGCCTTCCACATCGCTCTGATCGTGCTGCTGGTGGCCTTCGCCACCGGCCAGCTCTTCAAGTCCGAGGGCGGCAAGCTGGTCCTGCGCGGCAAGGGCTTCTCGAACACGCTCACCCAGTACGACGACTTCAAGTCCGGCAGCCTCTTCAGCTCGGACGACCTGCCGCCCTTCAGCTTCACCCTGGACCAGTTCGACGCGGAGTACGAGAAGAGCGGCCCGACGAAGGGCACTCCGCGCGAGTTCAAGGCGTACGTCACCTACAGCAAGGGCGCGCACGGCACCCCGGCCAAGACCGAGATCGAGGTCAACAAGCCGCTCGACGTCGAGGGCTCCAAGGTCTACCTGCTGGGCCACGGCTTCGCGCCGGTCCTCTCGGTCACCGACCCGAGCGGCAAGGTGATCTTCAAGGACGCCGTGCCGATGCTGCCCCAGGACGCCAACCTGACCTCCGCCGGAGCCGTGAAGGTCACCGACGGCTACCAGGACAAGAACGGCAAGAAGGAGCAGCTGGGCTTCAACGCCCGCTTCGTGCCGACCTTCGCGGGCAAGGGGCAGGGCACGATGGTCTCCCAGTTCCCCTCCCCCGACTTCCCGGTCCTGGCGCTCAACGCCTGGCACGGCAGCCTGGGCGTGGACTCGGGGCTGCCGCAGAACGTGTACCAGCTGGACACGGCCAAGATGCGGCAGTTCAAGAAGGAGAACGGCGACCCCTTCTCCCAGCTGCTGGTGCCCGGCGACACGATGACCCTGCCGGACGGCGCGGGCACCGTGAAGTTCGAGGGCATCGAGCGCTGGGCCACCTTCCAGATCTCCCAGCAGCCGGGCACCGGCGCCGCGCTCGGCGGCGCGGTGACGGCCATCCTCGGTCTGGCCGCGTCGCTGTTCATCCAGCGCCGCCGCGTCTGGGTCCGGGCGGTGACCGGCGAGGACGGTGTGACCGTCGTCGAGATGGCGGGGCTCGGCCGCAGCGAGTCCGCCAAGCTCCCCGAGGAGCTGGCGGACCTCGCCGCCAAGCTGAACCAGCGGGCGCCGACCGCGCCCGCGCCCGCCACCCACCCTGTCGAAGCAACCGTTGAAGGAGAGCGCGGATGACCCTGCTCGCAGCCGCGACGAACACGAGTCTGGCGCACGCCAGCAATGTGCTGATCTATTCGTCGATGGCGGTCTACATGCTCGCCTTCTTCGCCCACATCGCCGAGTGGACCTTCGGCAGCCGCAGCAAGGTGGCCCGTACGGCCAACGCGCTGACGGCGGGCGCCGCCAAGGCCCCCGCCGTGCAGGTCCGGTCGAAGGCCGGCGGCACCGCGGTCATGGACAAGCCGCAGGTCGTCACCCGCTCCGCCACCGGCACCCGGGACGTGCCGGACGGTCCGGGCGCGGCGGGCGGCACCGCCAAGGGCGACCTGTACGGCCGGATCGCGATCTCGCTGACCGCGCTGGGCTTCCTGCTCGCGCTGGGCGGCGTGGTCAGCCGCGCCCTGTCGGTGCAGCGGGCGCCCTGGGGCAACATGTACGAGTTCTCGATCACCTTCTCCACGGTGGCCGCGGGCGCGTACCTGCTGCTGCTGGCGCTGGGCAAGAACGTCCGCTGGATCGGCCTGATCCTGGTCACGACGGTCCTGCTGGACCTGGGCGTGGCCACGACCTGGCTCTACACCGACAGTGCGGCGCTGGTTCCGGCCCTGCACTCGTACTGGCTGTGGATCCACGTCTCCACCGCGATCATCTGCGGCGCGGTCTTCTACATCGGCGCCGCCGGTACGGTGCTCTACCTGTTCCGCGACTCGTACGAGAGCCACCTCGCGGAGGGCCGCAAGCCCGGCGTGTTCCGCACCTCGGTGCTGGAGCGGCTGCCCTCGGCGTCCTCGCTCGACAAGTTCTCGTACCGGATCAACGCGGCCGTCTTCCCGCTGTGGACCTTCACGATCATCGCGGGCGCGATCTGGGCGAACGACGCCTGGGGCCGGTACTGGGGCTGGGACCCCAAGGAGGTCTGGTCCTTCATCACCTGGGTCGCCTACGCCTGTTACCTGCACGCGCGGGCCACGGCGGGCTGGAAGGGCCGCAAGGCCGCCTACCTGGCGCTCTTCGCCTTCGCCTGCTGGATCTGGAACTACTACGGCGTGAACATCCTGCTCAACGGCAAGCACTCGTACGGCGGGGTGTAGCCACCACCGCGACCGCCGCCGCGACCGCCGCCACCGCCGGGCCGGGCCTTCGGGTCCGGCCCGTGCGCGTTCCGGGCCCCGCTCACCGCAGGGCGGCCGCGTCGCACCCGGCCATGGCGAGCAGGGCGGCGACCGTCACCCCGTAGGCCAGCAGGTTGCGCAGGATCGTGTCCACGATCCGGGGGCCGCCGCCCGGACCGCCGCCGGGCACACCGGTCCTGCTGTACCGCGACACCGATCCCCCAGCCCCGTACGGATGCGTACGGGGCCATCTTGTCAGGCGCCTTGAACGTGTTCAATTGACTGGGCGCGGCACTAGCCCTTGTCGGGGTCGTTCTTGTCCTGCTCCTCGCGCAGCGACTTCAGGAATTCCGGGTTGTCGTCCGGCGCCACCCACTGGGTGCGCCGGGCCCGGCCGCCGCCGACGGGGGCGCGCTTCTTCCCGGCGAACAGCCACACCACCGGTCCGACGATCGAGAACAGCAGGATGATGATCACCCAGACGACCTTCGGGAGGTGCTTGACCTCTTCTTCCGGTGTGTGCAGGCAGTCGATGAAGGCGTAGATGGTCAGCGCGATGATCAGCAGGAACGGCAGATAGCGCAGCACGGTGAGAGCCAGACCCCCAAGACGGTGGCGGGGCCGCGTCGGGCCCCGGTGACTCCCCCAGGGTAGTCCGTGGCCGATACTGGGTCGTATGGCTTACGACGATCTCCGCTCGCTGCTCCGGGCTCTGGAGCGGGAGGGCGACCTCAAGCGCATCAAGGCCGAAGTCGACCCCTACTTGGAGGTCGGGGAGATCGTCGACAGAGTGAACAAGGCCGGCGGCCCCGCGCTGCTCTTCGAGAACGTCAAGGGCTCGGCGATGCCGCTGGCCATGAACGTCTTCGGCACCGACCGCCGCCTCCTGAAGGCCCTCGGCCTGAAGTCCTACGCCGAGATCAGCGAGAAGATCGGCGGCCTGCTCAAGCCCGAACTGCCCCAGGGCTTCGTCGGGATCCGCGAGGCCTTCGGCAAGCTCGGCTCCGTGGTGCACGTACCGCCGAAGAAGGTGAAGGGCGACGCTCCGGTCCAGGAGGTCGTGCTGACCGGCGACGACGTCGACCTCGACCGGCTGCCCGCGCTCTTCACCTGGCCCAAGGACGGCGGGTCCTTCTTCAACCTGGGCCTGACCCACACCAAGCACCCCGAGACCGGGGTCCGCAACCTCGGCCTCTACCGCCTCCAGCGCCACGACAAGCGCACCATCGGCATGCACTGGCAGATCCACAAGGACAGCCGCAACCACTACGCCGTGGCCGCCGCCAAGGGCGAGCGGCTGCCGGTCGCCATCGCCTTCGGCTGCCCGCCCGCCGTGACGTACGCGTCCACCGCGCCGCTGCCGGGTGACATCGACGAGTACCTCTTCGCCGGGTTCGTCGCGGGCAAGCGGATCGAGATGGTGGACTGCAAGACGGTCCCGCTCCAGGTCCCGGCCCACGCCGAGGTGGTCATCGAGGGCTGGCTGGAGCCGGGGGAGATGCTGCCGGAGGGCCCCTTCGGCGACCACACCGGCTTCTACACCCCGCAGGAGCCCTTCCCGGCCCTGACGATCGACTGCGTGACGATGCGCAGGCGTCCGCTGATCCAGTCGATCGTGGTCGGCCGCCCGCCGACCGAGGACGGTCCGCTGGGGCGTGCCACCGAGCGGTTCTTCCTCCCGCTCCTCAAGATCATCGTGCCGGACATCGTGGACTACCACCTCCCGGAGTCGGGCGGCTTCCACAACTGCGCGATCGTCTCGATCGACAAGAAGTACCCGAAGCACGCGCAGAAGGTCATGCACGCCATCTGGGGCGCGCACATGATGTCGCTGACCAAGCTGATCATCGTGGTGGACAAGGACTGCGACGTCCACGACCTGCACGAGGTGTCCTGGCGGGCGCTGGGCAACACGGACTACGCGCGTGACCTCACCGTCGTCGAGGGCCCGGTGGACCACCTGGACCACGCCTCCTACCAGCAGTTCTGGGGCGGCAAGGCGGGCATCGACGCGACGAAGAAGCTGCCCGAGGAGGGCTACACCCGCGATGGCGGCTGGCCCGACATGGTGGAATCCGACCCCGCGACCGCGGCCCTGGTCGACCGTCGCTGGAAGGAGTACGGACTGTGAACCAGCCCGTTCAGCAGCCCGGGGGCCCCGCCCTCTTCATCGGTGACGACACGGCGTACGTCGCCCTCGTGCGCCCCGAACTGGACCCGGCCGACCCGGACATCCGCGAGGCCGCCGCCGCGGCGGGCGTCACCCCGGAGGAGTTCGTGGGCCCGGGCACCATCTGGGCCCTGATGAGCGAGGACGCGAGCGGCGAGGGCGACGGCTTCGAGCTGCCCGGCCTGCGGGACATCGAGGCCGACGAGTTCGCCGGGCAGCTGGCCGCCGGGCTGGCGGGCGGCGAGGCCTTCACCCTGGAGGCCGGCTCCGTGCTGCGCCTGGACGCCCGTCCCGCCGACGGCGACAGCTGGGCGGTGACCGCCGAGGTCACCCCGCCCGAGGGCCACGACGGCCAGGGCCCGCAGTCGCTGGACCTGGGGCGCCTGGTCTCGGCCGCGCTACTGACCGACCTCGAAGAGTTCCGGAGCAGCCTCGCATGATGACCACCGCCGACGGAGTGGTCGGATCCGGCCCCGTGCCGCAGCCCACCGGCAAGGTGAAGGCGTTCCTGCGGCTCGTGATGATCGAGCACTCGGTCTTCGCGCTGCCCTTCGCCTACATCGCCGCACTCACCGCCATGTTCCAGCTGGACCGGGAGGTCCACTGGGTCAAGCTGCTGCTGGTCACGGTCTGCATGGTGGGCCTGCGGACCTTCGCGATGGCCGCCAACCGGATCATCGACCGCGAGATCGACGCCCGCAATCCGCGCACCGCGGGCCGCGAGCTGGTGACCGGCGCGGTCTCCGTACGGTCCGCCTGGACCGGGGCCGGGATCGCGCTGGCCGTCTTCCTCGGAGCGGCGGCGCTGCTGAACCCGCTGTGCCTGGCGCTCGCGCCCATCGCGGTGGTCCCGATGGTGGTCTACCCCTACGGCAAGCGGTTCACGAACTTCCCGCACGCCATCCTGGGCCTGGCCCAGGCCATGGGCCCGGTCGGCGCCTGGCTGGCGGTGACCGGCGAGTGGTCCGGGGACGCGGTGATCCTGGGGCTGGCGGTCGGCGTGTGGATCGGCGGCTTCGACCTGATCTTCGGCTGCCAGGACGTGGCGGCGGACCGTGCGGAGGGCGTCCGGTCCGTCCCGGCCCGCTTCGGCATCCCCGCCGCCCTGTGGGGGGCCCGGGCCTGCCACGTCCTCACCACCGGGCTGCTGGTCTGGTACGCGCTCGCCACCGACGCGGGGGTGTTCTTCTGGAGCGGTCTGATCGTGGTGGTGGCCGCCTTCGGCTACGAGCACACGATCGTGACCCCCAAGGACCTGTCCCGGCTGAACCGGGCCTTCTTCACCGTCAACGGCTTCATCGGGATCGCGCTGTTCGTGTGTGCGCTGGGCGACCTGCTGGTGCGGGGGCTGGCGCTCTGACTCCCGGATAGGCTCGGATGTATGAGTGACGGCGAGCGCACCCCCTGGGTGGTCGGGGTATCGGGGGCGTCGGGGACGCCGTACGCGGCGTCCGTGCTGCGCGGGCTGCTCGCGGCGGGGGAGAGCGTGGACCTGGTGGTCAGCCGGTCGGCGCGGCTCACGCTGCTGGACGAGACCGGGATCGCCTTCCGCGACGCGCACTGGCGCGAGGACCTCGCGCGGTGGCTGGAGCGGGGCGCCGACGGGAAGCCGGGCACCTTCACGGACTTCACGGGCACGGGGGCGGATTCCACGGCCGGGGGCGCGCTGGACGCGGTGCGGTACTGGAACGCCGGGGACCTGGCGGCCGGGCCGTCGTCCGGCTCGTACCCGGTCAAGGGGATGCTGATCGTGCCCGCCTCCACGGCGTGCGTGGCGGGGGTGGCGCTGGGGCTGTCGAAGGACCTGCTCCAGCGGGTGGCGAGCGTGACGCTCAAGGAGCGGCGCAAGCTGGTGGTCGTGGTGCGGGAGACTCCGCTGAGCGGTCAGACGCTCAAGGCGCTGGTGACGCTGGACGAGGCGGGCGCAGTGGTGCTGCCCGCCTCTCCGGCGTTCTACGCGGGTGCGACGCACATCCAGGATCTGGCTGATTTCGTCGCGGGGCGGGTGCTGGACGCGGCAGGGGTGCCGCACCGGCTGTACCGCCGCTGGGAAGGGGAGCTGGGCGCGGCCCGTGCTCCCGGTCCCGGTGCTGTCGCTGGTGAGGGCTAGCCGGGCGGACCGGAACTAGCGCTTCTTGGCTCCACCGAGGGGCTTGCGGGTCTTGTCGACACGCAGGGCCGCGGCGGGCTGGTGGGCACGGGATCGGTTGGCCAGCTCCTGGAGCTGTCGCATGTGCGCGTAGGCCATCTCGATCGTGTACACGGTGAACCACTCCTGATGATCGTCAGATCGTCGTTGATCTGTTGAAAGATTCACAGGGTGTTGACCCTGTGTGCCTTAGATTCTATACGTAAACTTGCGGGATCGCCGAATAATGGAAGGCTCCAGGTATATGGACACCGTGGACAGGCAGCTCATCCAGGCCCTCCGGGAGAACGGCCGTGCCTCCTACGCGGAGCTCGGCCGGCTCGTGGGTCTCTCCGGCCCCAGCGTCACCGACCGCATCAACCGGCTGGAGACGGCCGGAGTGATCACCGGTTACCGCGCGACCGTGCACGCGGCCTCGCTCGGCCTCGGCGTCACAGCGCTGATCGGCATCTCCCTCTCCGACGCGGCGGACCACGAGGACGTGGCCCGGCGGCTGCGCGACCTCGCGGAGATCGAGGACTGCTGGTTCATCGCGGGCGACGACTCCTTCATGCTCAAGGTCCGCGCGAACGACGTGGACGGCCTGGAGAAGATCATCCGCAGGCTCTCGGGCACCAAGGGCGTCTCCCGGACCCGCACCACCATCGTGCTCTCCACCAAGTGGGAGAACCGGGTCGGGGAACTGCCGGAAGAGCACTGAGAGTACGGTTGGTCCGGGTTCCGCAGGACAGGTACGCACGCAAGCAGGACAGACACAGGAGGCGACCGGCACATGGACGCTGGGCTCAAGCGCGAGCTGGAGGAGAAGGTCCGCTCCGGCGAGCGGCTGACGCGTGAGGACGGCATCGCCCTCTACGAGTCGGACGATCTGGCCTGGCTCGGTGGCCTCGCCCACGAGGTGCGCACCCGTAAGAACGGTGACGTCGTCCACTTCAACGTCAACCGTCACCTGAACATGACGAACGTGTGCACCGCGTCCTGCGCGTACTGCTCGTTCCAGCGCAAGCCGGGCGAGAAGGACGCGTACACGATGCGCATCGAGGAAGCCGTCCGCCTGGCCAAGGCCATGGAGAACGAGAGTCTCACCGAGCTGCACATCGTCAACGGCCTGCACCCGACCCTGCCGTGGCGGTACTACCCGCGCTCGCTCTCCGCACTGAAGGAGGCGCTGCCGGAGGTCTCGCTCAAGGCGTTCACGGCGACCGAGATCCACCACTTCGAGACGATCTCCGGTCTCTCGGCGTCCGAGATCCTGGACGAGCTGATCGAGGCCGGCCTGGAGTCGCTCACCGGCGGCGGCGCGGAGATCTTCGACTGGGAGGTCCGGCAGCACATCGTCGACCACCGCACCCACTGGGAGGACTGGTCGCGCATCCACCGCCTCGCGCACGAGAAGGGTCTCAAGACCCCGTGCACGATGCTGTACGGGCACATCGAGGAGCCGCGCCACCGCGTGGACCACGTGCTGCGGCTGCGCGAACTCCAGGACGAGACCGGCGGGTTCCAGGTCTTCATCCCGCTGCGCTACCAGCACGACTTCGTGGACATGAAGGACGGCAAGGTCCGCAACACGCTCCAGGCGCGGACCTCGATGGCCACCGGCGCCGAGGCGCTCAAGACCTTCGCGGTCTCGCGCCTGCTGTTCGACAACGTCCCGCACGTCAAGGTCTTCTGGGTGATGCACGGTGTGCAGACCGCTCAGCTGGCGCTCCAGCACGGCGCGGACGACATGGACGGCTCGGTCGTCGAGTACAAGATCACGCACGACGCGGACAACTACGGCACCCCGAACAAGCTGGGCCGTGAGGATCTGCTGGAGCTGATCCGGGACGCGGGCTTCCGCCCGGTCGAGCGCAACACCCGCTACGAGATCATCCGGGAGTACCCGGGTCCGGACGCCGGACTGCGCGACGCGCCGCAGGCGATGCGCCTCTGACGCGGTTGCGGCGCGGCTCCGGCCGGCTGCCGCACCGCTCGGCCGCAAGGCCCCGGTCCTCTGCCCGAGGACCGGGGCCTCGCGTCGTTGCCGAACGCATCGTGTAATAGCTAGCCTGGCCTCATGACCATTACGGCCCGAGCGCCTCTCACCTTCGCGGTCGCCCCGGCCGTCGATCCCGCCCTGTACGAGGGCGTCCTCGACCTGTGGGTCGACGTCAGCAACGCGGGCGGGGCCGTGGGCTTCGTACCGCCCGTCGACCGCGAGGCCGTCCGGCCCGAGCTGCTCAAGCACCTCGCCGCGATGGCCGACGGCCGCACCCGCCTGGTCGTCGGCCGCGACGCGGACGGCAGGGTGGCCGCGACCGCCTTCCTCGCCCTCAACGGGCACCCGCTGATGCGGCACTGGCTGTGGGTGTACACGGTGATGGTGGACCCCGCCCTCCAACGCCGGGGCGCCGGGCGCGCCCTGATGGCCGCCGTCGCCGACGCCGCCCGGGAACTCGACGGGATCGGCGCGATCCGGCTCGGCTGCCGGGGCGGGCTGGGCCTGGAGCGGTTCTACGAGTCCTGCGGATACCGCGAGGTCGGCCGGGTCCCGGACGCGATCCGCGTGGCACCGGGCGACGACCGCGACGACGTCACCATGCTGCTGCCCCTGCGCTGAGCCGACCCCCGGCGGCCGGGTGAGGGGGCCCGGCGTGCTTCACTGGACGGGTATGTCCGGACGTACACGACGTTCTCCGACGACGAAGACAGAGAGAAGGGGTCACCGTGTCCCTCAAGCCGAGCGCAACGATCCGCTACACCGCGATGCGACTGGCCATCTTCGTGGGCTGCTTCGCGCTCGTCGCGGTCCTGGTCAAGACCGGGGTCGTGCCGTCCGCGCTCGGTAGCGCCAACCTCGCCTGGGTCGCGCTGCTCGCGCTGGTGATCTCCGCGCCGCTCTCCTTCGTCCTGCTGCGCAAGCAGCGCGATGTGATGTCCGAGCAGATCTCCGGACGCATCGAGGGTGCGAAGGAACGCCTCGCCGAGAACCGGGCGCAGGAGGACGCGGCGGACGACGCCGCCCGCGCGCACTGACGCGAGCAACCCCGAAGTCCCGCGCGATACCTCGTAAGGAGCGCGCGGCACCTCGAAGCACCTCACAGCACCTCGAACCACATCGAAGAGCCCCGGCCCCGCGGAGAACCGCGGGGCCGGGGCTCTTCGCGTTCCCGCACCGCCCTACGCCATCTCACGCCATGGATGGTCAAAGCACTTCTTTGAGATTCTCAAAGGATAAGTGTTAGCGTGTTCAACATGTTGACGACAGCCGCGCCCCTCGAAGCCATGAGCACCATGCTCGTGGCGCGCCTGCACGTCGATCTCTGCCGCCGCGCGTCCGCGGCCTGTTGCTGCTGTCGCTGATCCATCGGCTGTCACTGATCCAGCGCTGATCCAGTCCCCACGCACGCAGCAGCGGTCCCCGGCCGGCCACCTTCGGCTGCCGCACCGCATCACCACCATCCTCCGGAGAGTGTCCGTGTCCGCGACCCCCGAGGCCCCCGTCAAGGCCTCTTTCACGTTCCCCTTCTGGGCCCAGATCGTCACCGGTCTCGTCCTCGGCGTGCTGTTCGGCTGGCTCTCGCGCAGCCAGGACATCAGCTGGCTGGCCACCACCCTGGAGAAGGTCGGCGACATCTTCGTCCAGCTCCTCAAGCTGGCCGTGGCCCCGCTGGTCTTCTTCGCCATCCTGGTGTCGGTCACCAACCTGCGGAAGGTGAACAACGCCGCCCGCCTCGCCTCGCGCACGCTGCTCTGGTTCATGATCACGTCGCTGATCGCGGTCGCCATCGGCATCGGCATAGGCCTGCTCACCAACCCGGGCTCGGGCACCGGCCTCACCGCCGCCGACGGCAAGGAGCCCAAGCGGCACGGCTCCTGGATCGACTTCCTGACCGGCATCGTGCCGAAGGACATCATCTCGCCGTTCACCGAGCTGAACGTGCTCCAGATCGTCTTCCTGGCCGCCGTCGCCGGTATCGCCGCCCTCCAGCTCGGCTCGAAGGCCCAGCCCGTGCTGACCCTCGCCGAGTCCGTCCTGGAACTGCTCCAGAAGGCCCTGTGGTGGGTCATCCGCCTCGCGCCCATCGGTACGGTCGGCCTCATCGGCACCGCCATCGCCAGCTACGGCTGGGACCTGATCGGCAAGTACGCCGTCTTCACCGCCGACGTGTACATCGGCTGCGCGCTCGTGATGTTCGGCGTGTACCCGCTGCTGCTGGCCACCGTCGCCAAGGTCAACCCGGTCCAGTTCTTCAAGGGCGCCTGGCCCGCGATCCAGCTGGCCTTCGTCTCGCGCTCCTCGGTCGGCACGATGCCGGTCACCCAGAAGGTCACCGAGCGCCTCGGCGTCCCGAAGAACTACGCCTCGTTCGCCGTGCCGTTCGGCGCCACCACCAAGATGGACGGCTGCGCCGCGATCTACCCGGCGCTCGCCGCGATCTTCATCGCGCAGATCTTCGACGTGCAGCTCGGTCTCGGTGACTACCTGCTGATCGCCTTCGTCTCCGTGGTCGGCTCCGCCGCCACCGCCGGTCTGACCGGCGCGACCGTGATGCTGACGCTGACCCTGTCCACGCTGGGCCTGCCGCTGGCGGGCGTCGGTCTGCTGATGGCGATCGACCCGATCCTCGACATGATGCGCACCGCCACCAACGTGGCCGGCCAGGCCCTGGTTCCGGTCATCGTCGCCGCCCGTGAGGGGATCCTGGACCGCACGGCCTACGCCGCCGCCTCGTCCTCCCCGCTGGCCGAGGCCCCGGCCGAGGCCCCGGCCGAGGCTCCGGTCGACGCCGAGGCGGTCGCCCCGGCCGAGGAGAAGGTTCCGGTCGCCGTCTGACCGTACGTCCTCCACACCCGCCCATCGCGGCCCCCGCCCCCGTCCGGGCGGGGGCCGCGGTGCGTTCGGCGCGTGGATCAGTGGCGGGACGCGTGTGCCACGAACCCCGCCCAGGCGTGCGGGGTGAAGGCGAGGTGGGGGATGCGGGTGTCCTTGGAGTCGCGGACGTGGACGGTGGCGGGGGTGGTGGCCACCTCGACGCAGGAATCGCCCTCGCTGCCGTCGCTGTAGCTGCTCTTGAACCAGTCCAGCTCGGGGTGGTGGGTCATGTCTCTCCCTGCGGCGCGTGGATCAGTGGCGGGACGCGTGTGCCACGAAGCCCGCCCAGGCGTGCGGGGTGAAGGCGAGGTGGGGGATGCGGGTGTCCTTGGAGTCGCGGACGTGGACGGTGGCGGGGGTGGTGGCCACCTCGACGCAGTCGTCGCCCTCGCTGCTGTCGCTGTAGCTGCTCTTGAACCAGTCCAGCTCGGGGTGGTGAATCATGTTTCTCCCAGCAGTTCCTCGATGAAGGCCAGCGACCGTCGCGGCGTGAGCGCCTGAGCTCGGATGATGCCATAGCGCAGTTCAAGGATCCGGAGCTGTTTCGGGTCGGAGACCGGACGCCCGTGGAACGCTCCGTCTGACCGGCCCACGGCCGTACCGTCCTCGAACTTCAACACCTGGATACGTCCCCCCATGCCTGCGTGTTCGTCGACGTCGGTCGGCATGACCTGGAACTCCACGTTCGCGAACTGGATTACCTCAAGCAGGTGTTCGAGCTGGCGGCGCAGCACCATTGTGCCTCCGATCCTGCGGCGGAGGGTGACCTCCTCTTGGACGAAGCTGAGAGTTGGGCCCGGGGTCCGCCTGAAGACCGAATGCCGGGCCATGCGAGCCGCCAGTATCTGGTCCATCTCGTCCCGGGAGTAGGCAGGCCGCCGCATCCCGAACAGTGCGGACGCGTAGTCCGGTGTCTGGAGGAGTCCGTGGATGTTGTGGTTGCCGTACGCCCCGATCTCGACGGCCTTGGCCTCCAGCTTGGCCAAGTCTCGAATCTTCTTCGGGTAGCGGACCTGTTCCATGTCCGCCTTCATCGCGGCGATCTTCCCGCCCGCCCGCAGCGCCTCGTCCGCCCTGTCCAGGTACTCCGGGCGCGGGATCCGCTTGCCCGCCTCGACCTTGCGGACGAGGTCCTCCCCGTACCCGAGGGCCGTCCCGAGGTCGGCGGCCCGCAGGCCCGCTTCCTCCCGCCAGACCTTGAGCTGGCGGCCCAACGCGGCCAGTACCGCCACCCCTTGCTCGTCCTCCGGGTCGACGTCCCAGCCCGCGTCGTCCGTACCGTCACCCGCACTGTCCACGCTCATGCGCGCCCGCCTCCGACGTCCCGATGTTCTCGACGCCCTCTGCCCGGCGGCCGGTCCGGACAGCCGGGACAGCGCCGGACAAGGGCCGGACAAAGCCGGGACGCGAGGGCGTTGCCGCTTCTCACGATAGGCGGGCACCGACACGCTGAGTGACGTGATGAATCAAATCTGCGACTCCTCCCGTCAGTTCGCCGCCCAGCTCGCCGCCACGCCCCGGGGTGCCCGGCGGGCCCGGCAGCTCGTGGTCGAGCGGCTCACCGCGTGGGGTCTGCCGACGGATGGCCCCGCGCTGGTCGTGGCCGAGCTGGCGGCCAACGCGGTGACCCATGGCCGCGTGTCCGGGCGGGGGTTCCAGGTCGAGCTGGAGCTGGGCGGTGGCGTGCTGCGGATCGAGGTGGTCGACACCCGGGGTGACCGGGTCCCGTGTCTCCGCGATGCGGAGGGGGGCGCGGAGGCCGGGCGGGGGCTGGTGTTGGTGGCCGCGATCGCCGACCGCTGGGGGGTGGATCCGGGGCCCGCGCCGCGCAAGACGGTGTGGGCCGAGCTGGATGTCCCCGGGCGGCTCGGGCACGGTGACGTGGGATCCCACGACCCGGTCGTGCGAGACGTCACCCCGTAAAGGACCGGGGGAAACCAACCAACCCCACCCCTCCGGCTCCCCGCTCACTCACACGAGTGAACTGTGCCAACTGGGCTGGATTTCGGGCGGGTTGCCGGGCATATGCTCGCCCCACAACATCAGACATGAGACGGCCCCCGCCGGGACTGGCATCCCGAACGAGGGCCTGACCAACTAGGAAGACAACCCTTCCCAATGGCTCTCCAGCACCCTAGCGCGCCCTCGCGCGCGTCGTCCCGAGTTCGCGCCGGGACCCCCCGATCCGGTGTCGTCCACATCAACGTGCGGCACGCCAGCCACTTCGTCGTGGTGGGCAACCACCTCGCCCAGCACCCCGCGATGTCGCTGGTCGCGATCGGGCTCGCCACCCACATCCAGTCGCTGCCCGAAGGCACGCGCCTCGGCATCAAGCGGCTCGCCGAGCGGTTCCCCGAGGGCGAGGTGCGGATCGCGGCGGCCCTGCGGGAGCTGGAGGCGTACGGCTACCTGGATCGTGTCCGCGTACGGCTGGAGACGGGCCAGGTCGTCACTCGCACGGTGTCCTACAACCACCCGCGCGGAACGTCTCCCGAGGTCCCGCCGCCCGTACCGTCCCCGCCCCAAAGCGACGACCCGGACCCGGCGCCGCAGCCGGACCCGGAGCCGGAGCCGGACCCGGAGCCGGACCCGGAGCCGGACCCGGTGTCCGAGCCGGACACCGAGCCCGCACCCGCGGCCCCGCCGCCGAACGACACCGACGGCGGCACCGACACAGACGCCGACGGTGACACCGGCGGCGCTCCCGCGGTGCGGGTCCGGCAGGAAGCCTTCGACCTGCTCGTGCGGCTGCGGCTCGACGACATCCGCCTGCTGCTCTCGGACCGCGCCGTCCAGCAGCTCGTGCCGGGGGTCTCGGCGTGGCTGGACCGCGGCGTCGAGCCCGAGGCCGTCAGCCGCTTGCTGGCCGCGGACCTGCCCCCCGACCTCCGCCACCCGGCGGCCCTGCTCGGGTACCGCCTGCGGGAGCAGATCCCGCCGCGACTCCCACCGGCCCGAGCTGTCGGGCCCGTGGTGCGACCGCACCCGTTCCAGACGTGCGAAGGCTGCGAACGGGCCTTCCGCGCCCCGGGGCCGGGTCACTGCCGGGACTGCCCTCCCGGGCCGTCGGCGGCGGCGGCCTAGGGCGGGTCGCCGACGTCCCGCCGGGACCGTCCAAGTGCGGCGACGGAGTGGAGCGTCCGTGAAAAAAGGGGCAAGGGGCTGGCCGGGCACGGTTACCGATGGGTAAATTACCGGCGGTAACACCCGTGTCGGGCTGAGGAGCATGCACTGTGGAAACCGAGCAGCAGCCCCCGCGGCTGGTGGAGCCCCTCACGACCGTGATCGACGGGATCGTCCGGGAGGCGGCCGTGCCCGCGCTCGTGGGCGTCTCCGCGCGCGGCACCTTGGGGGACATCCCGTTCGACAACGCCCGGCAGGCGCCCGAGGAGCCCGTCCTCGCCCGCAAGGACCGCGACGGATCCTGGCGCGACGTGAGCGCCGCCGCGTTCGCGGCCGAGGTGCTCGCCGTGGCCAAGGGCCTGATCGCCGAAGGGCTCCGGCCCGGCGACCGGCTCGCCATCATGGCCCGCACCACCTACGAGTGGACCCTGCTCGACTTCGCGGGCTGGGCCGCCGGGCTGGTCACCGTACCGATCTACCCCACCTCCTCCGCCCACCAGGCCCGCTGGATCATCCAGGACTCCGGCGCCGTCGCCTGCGCCGTCGAGGACACCGCCCAGGCCCGCGTGATCAGCGGTGAACGGACCGCCCTGCCCGGCCTCGCTCACCTGTGGGAGTTCGACACCGGCGCCCTCGCCCGCCTGGTCAAGGCCGGGGAACGGATCCCGGACGCGCTCGTGCACGAGCGCCGCGAGCGCTGCGCGCCCGACTCCGTCGCCAGCCTCATCTACACCTCGGGCACCACCGGCCGGCCCAAGGGCTGCGTCCTGACCCACGGCAACTTCCTCGCCGAGGCCGACAACTCGGTGGCCCTGCTGCACCCCGTCTTCCAAGCGGTCAGCAAGGAACCCGCCTCCACCCTGCTCTTCCTGCCGCTCTCCCACGTCTTCGGCCGCACCGTCGCCATCGGCTGCCTGCGCGCCCGCGTCAAGCTCGGCCACGCCCCCAGCATCCAGACCGACGACCTGCTCGCCGATCTCGCCGGATTCCGCCCGACCTTCCTCCTCGCCATCCCCTACGTGCTGGAGAAGGTCTACAACACCGCCCGCGCGACCGCCGAGAAGATGGGCCGCGCGGCCTCCTTCGACCGGGCGGCGCGGATCGCCATGAGCTACGGCGAGGCCGTCGAGGGCAAGGCCCCCGGGCTCGCCCTGCGCGCCGCCCACGCGCTCTACGACCCGCTGGTCTACCGCCGGATCCGGGCCGCGCTCGGCGGCCGGGTGCGCTACGTCCTGAGCGGCGGCTCCCCGCTCGGCCGCCGCCTCGCCGCCTTCTACACGGGCGCGGGCATCGAGGTGTTCGAGGGGTACGGGCTCACGGAGACGACCGGCGCCAGCACGGTCACGCCCCCGCTCCAGCCCCGCCTCGGCACGGTCGGCTGGCCGCTCCCCGGCACCGCCGTGCGCATCGCGGACGACGGCGAGGTGCTGCTGCGCGGGCGGCACGTCTTCGCCGGGTACTGGAACAGCGGCCCGGGACTGCCCGAGGGCAGCTGGTTCGCCACCGGGGACATCGGCGAACTCGACGCCGACGGATATCTGACCATCACCGGCCGCAAGAAGGACCTCATCATCACCTCGGGCGGCAAGAACGTCGCCCCCGCGCCGCTGGAGGACTGGCTGCGCGCCCACCCGCTCGTCGGCCAGTGCATGGTGGTGGGCGACAACCGCCCGTACGTCACCGCGCTGATCACCCTGGAAGCCGAGGGGCTGGCGCACTGGCGGCAGATGCACAAGAAGCAGGGCGTGCCGCTCCCCGAGCTGGTGCGCGACGAGGAGCTGCGGGCGGACCTGCAGAAGGCGGTGGACGAGGCGAACAAGCTGGTCTCGCGCGCCGAGTCGATCCGCCGGTTCGCGGTGCTGCCGGGCGATTTCACCGAGGAGCGCGGCCACCTCACCCCCTCCATGAAGCTCAAGCGCGGGGCGGTGGCCCGGGACTACGAGCGGGAGATAGAGGCGCTGTACCGGCGCTAGCGCCGGGGCGCCGCTCCCGCCCGGCCCGGGGCCGCGCGGGAGCGCAGGCGGGTTCGGGACGGCCCGTTTATGGTGGTCCGGGGGCAGCCGCCGAGGAGGGCGCCGTGCACCGGTCCGGATCGCGTTCCCGCCGTACCGCCGTCGTGTGCCTCGCCGTCGCGGCGCTGGCCTCGCTCGGCGCCGGTCCCAGCCCGAGCCCGAGCCCGAGTCCCAGCCCCAGTCCCAGTCCCAGCCCCAGCCCGAGCCCGAGCCCCGACGGTGAGGGACTGGCGCGGTTCTACGGTCAGCGCGTGCGCTGGGGAGCCTGTACGGAGCAGCCCGGAGCCCCCGCCGCCATGCGCTGCGGCACGCTCACGGTGCCCCTGGACTACGCCGACCCCGCCAAGGGCACCGTCACGATAGCCCTGGCGAAGATCCCGGCCAACGGCCGCAAGCGGCTCGGCTCGCTCCTGCTGAACTTCGGCGGCCCCGGCGGCCCCGGCATCGAGTCCCTGGCCGCCGACCCCAAGAGCTTCGCCGACCTCGGCGAGTCCTACGACCTGGTCGCCTTCGACCCGCGCGGGGTCGGCCACAGCGAACCCGTCAGCTGCGGCGGCGCCCTCGACACCGACCTCGGGGCCGGACCCGGCCCGGCGGCCCAGCTGGCCGCCCTGCGCGCGGTGGTCAAGCGCTGCGAGGAACATTCCGGCCCCGTCCTCCCGTACATCGGGACCGTTCACGTCGCGCGGGACATGGACGTGATGCGCCAGGTGCTCGGCGACAAGAAGCTCACCTACCTCGGCTTCTCCTACGGGACCCGGCTGGGCGCGGTGTACGCCGCCCAGTTCCCCGGGAAGACCGGGCGGATGGTCCTCGACGGGGTCGACACCCTGACCGAACCGCTCACCCAGCAGGCGCTCGTGTCGGCGCAGGGCCAGCAGCAGGCGCTGGATGACTTCCTGCGCTGGTGCACCCACCAGAAGGGCTGCGTCTTCGGGACCAACACGCGCACCGCCAAGGAGCGGGTGAACGCGCTCGTGGCGCGGCTCGACAAGGAGCCGCTCGCCGGGCAGGACGGCTCGGCCTTCACCGGGCAGGACGTGGCCGCCGGGATCGGCGGCGCCCTCTACACGCGCGGGTCCTGGCCCGCGCTGGCCGAGGCGCTGACGATGGCGGAGCGCGACCACGACCCGACGGGGCTGCTCCAGCTGGGCGGCCCGGACGCGCCGCCGCCCCCGGGGAACGGGAGCGCGGAGCCCGCGGCCGACCGGGTGCCCGCGGACAACATGGCGGCCGCGCTGGTCGCGGTGAACTGCGCCGACGACCCCGACCGGGGCCAGGAGCAGGCGGCTCCGGCCGCGATCCAGAAGGAGATCACGGGTCTGGAGCCCGAGTTCCGCGCCGCCTCGCCCGTCTTCGGGCAGCACCAGCTGATGACGGTGCTGTCCTGCTACGGCCGCCCCCGGGGCACCGACTTCATCCGCCGCATCGACCGGCCCGGGGCGCCGAGGATGCTGCTGGTCGGTACGCGCGGGGACCCGGCGACCCCGTACCGCTGGACCGAGGAGACCGCGGGCCGCCTCGGCTCGGCGGTGGTGCTGGACTACAAGGGCGACGGGCACACCGGTTACGTGCACTCCGGGTGCGTGCGCGAGCGCGTGAACGCCTTCCTCATCGAGGGCGCCCTGGCAAGCGGGACGCGGTCGTGCCCCGCCGATGAGTGACCGGCGGGACCGTCATGTCCGCAGCCCGGTTCGGTAGTTGCTCCGCTCAGGGGTGGCCCGGCTGAGCAGCTGCCCGCCTCAGCAGTTGCCCGCCTCAGCAGTTGCTCTGGGCCGGGCGCCCGGCGAAGCGGTCCGCGAGCCAGTTCCCGGCCGCGAGGGACTGGGTGATCACGCCGGTGACGTGGCCGCCGAGCCAGATCGTGGTCCAGTCGACGTCCGCACCCCTGGCGCACCAGTCGGCGCGCAGCTGCTTGCCGACGGCGTACGGGATCAACTCATCGCTGACCGCGTGGTATTGGTACACGGGCGCGGCCGGGGCGGTCCGGCCGAGCGTGGACTGGTTCAGCCGGGCCCGCCAGTCGGGCTGGGCCAGCGGGTCCCTCGTCGTCATGTCGGAGATCCGCTTGAAGGAGCCGACGGCGGCGTCGATCGCGACGCAGTTGGTCTTGAGGTAGTCGACCAGGACCCTGCCCGCCGGGTTGAGGTAGGAGTCGAGCTTCAGCTCGGGGAAGGCCGCGTCCTGGCCCGCCGCCGCCATGAAGATCAGGCCGGAGCCGTAGGAGCCGTTGTTGAAGTCGGCGACCTTGAGCAGGTCCGCCGGGACCCCGCCGGTCGCGGTCCCCTTCACCTGGAGTTCGGGGGCGTACGAGCCGTGCAGCTCGGCCGCCCAGCTGGAGGCCTGGCCGCCCTGCGAGTAGCCCATGATGCCGACCGGACCGCTCGCCGACAGCCCGGCCTCGGGGAGCCGCTGGGCGGCGCGGGCCGCGTCCAGGACGGCGTGCCCGGCCGAGGGGCCGACGGTGTAGGTGTGCAGGCCCGGGGTGCCCAGGCCCTCGTAGTCGGTGACGACCACGGCCCAGCCGCGCAGGGTGAGCTGCTGGATGAGGTTGGCCTCCAGGGCGGTGCCGTTGGGGAGGTTGTTGCTGGGTGCGCAGGAGTCGTCGAGGCCGACGGTGCCGACGGCGTAGGTGACCAGGGGCCGGGGGCCGGTGCGGCCGTCCTGCGGGACGATGACGGTGCCGGAGACCACGTCGGGGGCGCCGTCGGCCGTGGTCGAGCGGTAATGGATCTTCCAGGCCCTGGTGTTGGTGGGCTGGCCCGGGAGCGGGTGGAAGGACGAGGGGGCGCTGGCGACGACATCGCCGGGGCGGCCGGCGGCGGTGCCCGCCTCCGTGGGGGTGCCCGTGGCGGCGGCTGTGGTCGCGGGGATCCCGGCCGCGAGGGCCAGGGCGGCCACGGCGGCGAGCGCGGTGCTTCGGATACGCATGGGGCGGCTCTCCCAAGGGGTCCGTGTGGGGGTAGGTGAGGAGACCGTAGTGACCGACCGGTAGGAAGGTCGCTGACCGGGCAGCTCAGCTTTGCTGACCCGACCCCTCATCGGCCTCCAGGCTCGCGGGCCGGCCCGGCTCGTCGCCCGTGCGCCCCCGCGTCGCCGGGCGCGAGCGGTAGGCGCCCGGGGTGGTGCCCGTCCAGCGGCGGAACGCCCGGTGGAAGGCGGTGTCCTCGGAGAACCCCAGCCGCGCCGCCAGCTCCGCGATCGGCTCCCCGCCCTCGGCCAGCCCGGCGATCGCCGCGTCCCGCCGTACGTGGTCCTTGAGCTGCTGGAAGGAGGTCCCGTCCTGCTGGAGGCGGCGCCGCAGCGTGGCCGGGGACATCGCGAGCCGCCCCGCGACCTCCCCCAGCTCCGGCAGCCTCGGCGAGACCCGCAGCTGCCGGGTCAGGGCCCGGCGCACCTGCTCGGTGACGGTCGTCCCGTACTCCGGGCGCGACAGCAGGTCGAAGGGGGCCCGCCGGAGCATCGCGTCGAGCGCGGCCTCGTCCCGTACGAGCGGCGCGCTCAGCCAGTGCGCCTCGAAGGCGGCCCCGGTGCGCGGCTGGCCGAAGCGGACCGGGCAGCCGAAGAGCAGGCCGTACTCCTCCCGGTGTGGCGGCGCGGGATAGGCGAGGGTGGCGTGGGCGAGCGGGATGCGGCGCCCGACCAGCCAGCTGCACAGCCGGTGGAAGATGGCGAGCAGGCACTCGGTGAGGAACCGCTCCTCGTCCCGCCCGAAGTCGTTGTGGACGGTGAACAGGGCCTGCCCGCCGCTGACGTCGAGGGCCAGCTCGGGGCCGCCGGGGAAGAGCCGGTAGAAGGCCGCCCCGCGCTCGATGGCCGCCCCCAGGTCCCGGCAGCCCAGGGTGGCGTGGCACATCATGGCGAAGGTGCCGGGGCGGCTGGGAGCCGTACTCAGCCCGAGGAACTCGTCCTGGGTGAGCCGGTACAGCGCCCGGAACAGCCGGGCGAACTGCGCGGGCGTCACCCGGGCCCGGTCGTCCCCCAGCAGCAGCGGCGGGATCTGCGCCTCCTGGAGCAGCGGCACGGTGTCGACGCCCGCCGCACGGGCGCCCGCGAGCACGGCGCGCACATGGTGCACGGTGACCGTCCGCCTCCCCATGCCCCGACGGTAGCCGCAATGAGCGCTGCGGTCAGCGGGGGTGACGCTTCCGGTCATGCCGCCGGGGGCGAACGGCTGCTTAGCGTCGGGGGTACGCGGGGGGCGCGTCCCGCCGCGTACCCCGCAGGTACCCGCAGGTAGCCATGGAGGCGATACCGATGGACGCTGTGCGACCGGACACGCTGGCGGTATTCACCCGGTGGAGCGCCGAGCGGTACGGGCCCCGGACCGCCTTGCGCTTCCGGCGCGGGGACGCCTGGCAGACCCTGACGTACGCCGAACTGGACGCCGGAGTACGGGAGTCGGCGCGGGCGCTGCTCGCCCTGGGGGTGGCGCCGGGCGAGCGGGTCGCCGTACTGGCCGAGACCCGGCCGGAGTGGACCCGTACGCACTTCGCGGTCCTGGCGGCGGGGGCGGTGATCGTACCGGTGTACCCGACGGCGGGCGCGGAGGAGCTGGCGTGGGTGCTGTCCGACTCCGCGTCGGTGGTCGTGGTCTGCGACGACGAGGCGCAGGCGGCGCGGGTGAACGCGCTGCGGGAGGAGCTGCCGGACGGACTGCCGCAGGTGCGGGGGGTGGTGCTGATGGACACGTTGGGGCGGGCCGGGCGGGACGGCGGTCCCGGCGGCGACCTCGACCGTGACCTCGACTGCGACCTCGACCGTGAACTCGACGTCCGGGCAGGGGCGGTGGGGCCGGGCGACGACGCGTCGATCGTCTACACCTCCGGGACCACCGGCCTGCCCAAGGGCTGCCGCCTCACCCACGGGAACCTCGGCGCGATCCAGGACGCCACGCTCCCGCTGATCAAGGGCGGGCCGGGGGACTCGACGTACCTGTACCTGCCGCTCGCGCACCTGCTGGCCCAGCTGATCCAGTTCACCACCCTGCTGGAGGGCGGGGAGCTGTGCTACTTCGGCGGGCGGATCGAAGACGTCATCGCCGAACTCGCCGAGGCCCGGCCGACACACCTGCCGTCCGTACCGCGCCTGTTCGAGAAGCTGCACTCGGTGGTGCTGTCGCTGGCCGAGTCCCGGGAGGGCGGCCGGGAGCGGTTCGAGGAGGCGGTCAGGCTGGGCGTGCTCGCGGCCGACGGGGAGCTGCCGCAGGGGGCGCGGGACGCGTACGAGGCGGCGGAGAAGTCGCTGTACTCGCTGGTCCGGGGCGCCTTCGGGGGGCGGCTGCGGTGGGCGCTCACGGGCGGGGCGCCGATCGCGCCCGCGACCCTGGACTTCCTGCGGGCGTGCGGGATCGCGGTCTTCGAGGGGTACGGGATGACCGAGTCGGCCGGGGTGATCAGCCTCAACCACCCGGGGGCGGTGCGGTACGGGACGGTGGGGCGGCCGATCGCGGGCTGCGAGGTGCGGATCGCGGACGACGGGGAGGTCCTGGTGCGGGGGCCGATGGTCTTCCCGGGCTACCACGCGAACGCCGGGGCCACGGCGGAGACGGTGGACCCGCAGGGGTGGCTGCGCACGGGGGACCTGGGGGCGCTGGACGCGGACGGGTTCCTGCGGATCACCGGGCGGAAGAAGGAGCTGATCATCACCTCGGCGGGCAAGAACATCACCCCGACGGAAGTGGAGTTCGCGATCCAGCGCTCCCGCTACGTCTCCCGCGCGGTGATGGTCGGCGACCGCCGCCCCCACCCGGTCGCCCTGATCACCCTGGACGCGGAGGAGATCGCGTCCTGGGCCACCCGCGAGGACATCGACCTGTCCGGTACGCCGTCCACGCACCCGGCGGTACGGGCCCTGGTCGAGGCGGCGGTGGAGGAGGCCAACGCATCGGTCTCCCGCCCGGCCCGCATCCGTGCGTTCCACATCCTGGAGCGGGAGTTCACGGTGGAGTCGGGCACCCTGACCCCGACCCTGAAGCTCCGCCGGAACGCGGTGGCGGAGCGGTACGCGAGCGAGATCGAGGGGTTGTACGGAGGCTAAAGCCCCCCGCGGCGAAGCCGCGGAAGCCCCACCCCACCTCCGCCCCACGTTCCCCTCCGGGTCAGGCCGTGAGGTCCGCGGCCAGCAGGCTCAGCCAGGCGCCGTAGGAGAAGGGTTCGGGGACGCCTACCTCCATGCCCAGTTCGGCCACCGCCATGGCGTAGTCGCTCTCCTCCAGGGGGAGGGCGACCAGTTCGTTCAGTTCGCCGACCAGACGGGCCACGAGGTGGGGGTCGGTGGTGGCGGCGTAGTCCGCGATCGCCGCGTCGTGGTCGGCGAACTCCTCCACGATGTCCTGGGAGAACCAGCCGCCCAGCAGCTGTCCCGCCTCCGGGAAGCGGGCGTGCCACTCCCAGTGGGTCTGCGGGGTCGCGGGCGGGGGTACGTCGCCGTTCTCGACGCTCGCCTTGAGGTGGTCGGCGAGGACGAGCAGCCACGCGCCGACGGCGGCTTCCGGCAGCCCGGTGTCGGGGATCGCGTAGAACTCGCCGAGGCTCAGGCGCAGCCGGCCCGGGGGCTTACGGCTGTACTCGCGCAGCTGGCGTTCCGCCTCGGCGATGGCCCAGGGGCGGGTGTGCCAGGTGTGGCGCAGGTAGGCGTCCAGGGCGGTGCTGCGCCGCTCGGGGGTGTCGTCGGCGGCCTGGCCGAGGTAGGCGCGCATGACCTGGTCCAGCTCGCCGTAGCGGCGGTCGTGTTCGAGGGGCTTCATGGACACGGGTCGGCCTCTAGAGGTAGATCGGGACGGTGGTGTGGACGACGAACCCGTGCGGGGCGGCCGGTTCACGGCGCAGGACGATGCGGGCCGCGCGGACGTCGACGGGGTCGTGTCCGGCGAGCAGCATCGCTTCGAGCAGCACGCGCCCGACCGGCTCCTCGCGGGAGGGCCAGGCGGCCTCGATGGTGAGGCGCCGCCGGGTGCCCTGGGCCAGCCAGCGGTGGATGACCTGCTCGTTGGCGGTCACGACGTGCTGGGTGGCCCACTGGGCGGTTTCCCGGTCGGGGTAAGAGGCGGAACGGGTCAGCATGGGGTCATTGTCTCCCTGGGGCGGGGGGCCGGGACGCCTGGTTCAGATCGCGTTGAACGACCAGAAGACGCCGACTTCGGCGGGGGCCGCGACGATCAGGCCGAGTTCCTCGGCGTAGTCGGTGAAGCGGGCCCCGCCGCCGGAGAGGGGGCCCTGGAGGAAGTCGGGGGCGGTGGTGGGGCGGGCCAGCGCGGAGGTGGTCCAGTACGTGGTCTCCGCGCCCGCGCCGAAGCGGCGCAGCAGGGTGCGCGCGTCCTCCCGTACGGCCTCCAGCTCGGCGGCGGGACGGCGGTGCAGCGGGGCCGTCTCGAAGGTCCACTCCTGCGTGAACGAGGCGAGGAGGTCGGCCGCCGCGGGGGCGTCCAGGGGGTGCAGCCCCGTGTGCAGCGCGGTGGCGGTGAGGCCGGGGAGGAAGGGGAAGGAGGGGTCGCCCGCGGCCCGTTCCTCGCCGTCCCGGTCCCAGTCGAGGACGGTCCAGCCCCGGGGGTCGGCGCTCTCGCGCCGCAGCACGGCGAGGGCGTCCTCGGCCCAGTCCGCATGAGTCCGGGGTCCGGCGGCGGCGAACACGTAGGGGTCGTCGAGGAGCCGCAGCGCGGCGGTCTCCCACGCGTGCGCGCCGTCGTCCGGGGCCCGCTCGTCCGGGGCCCGCTCGTCCGGGGTGGTGGTGTCGGGGTTCATCGGGGGTCCAGGGAGGTCGGGGCGGGTCACGGCGCGGGCATCGAGGTGTAGATGACGTACGGCGGATCGAGCCTGGAATCGTAGCGGAGCACCGTTTTGACGTTCTGGACGTCGACCGCCTTGGCGTTGATGCCGTTGTCCTTGTAACCGGACCCGGGGTGGGCGGGGTCGGGCTGCTTGGAGACGTAGCGTCCGCTGTTCTCGCCGTTCGGGGCGGCGCTGACGAAGTCCTTGGTGCTGCCGTCGCTGGGTGGCGGCGGGCCGGTGAGCCACGCGGTGATGTCGGAGCGGCGGTTCTTGAGGTTGTACTCGGTCAGCGACTGGGCGTGCGCGTAGTCGCTGAAGGACGAGGAGCCGCCGATCCTCGGCTTGTTGTGCGGCCAGGTGGGGGTGGCCGGGTCGGCCTGGTCGCGCAGGCGCTGGGCGAGCTGCTCGTCGGTCTTGCCGACGTGCTTGTCGAGGGTGTGGCCGTTGCCGAGGTACTCGTTGCTGGCCAGGTCGAAGACCTGGTTGCCGTCCTTGTCCTGGACCATCCACTTCTGCTCGTGCTTGAACTCGTTCAGCGCGCGGGCGCCGAAGCCGTGCGCGCGGGCGACGCCCGCCTCGAACTTGGGCGCGCTGAGAAAGGCCTCGTCCAGGGCGGGGAGTTTGTTGTCCACGCGGGTGGTGAGACCGTTGAGGGTGGTGGTGTAGGTGTCGACGATCCGGTTGATGGCGGCGGTGTCGAGCTTGAGGACGAGCTGGATGTCGAAGTCGAGCACCATCTTGCCGGCCTTGCCGAGGCCCTTGGCCAGGCCCTTGAGGTCCTTCATGCCGAAGCCGTCCTTGAGGTCCACGCCCTCCAGGACCTCCTTGGCCGCCTTCTTCGCGGCCTTCACGAACTCTTCCCAGATCTCGTGGTTCAGCTTGACGGCGGCCTCCGCGTACTCGCGCAGGATGTCGCTGATCTCCATCGCGGTGTCGAAGAGGACGGTCATCACGGGCTGGCTGCCGGTGGGGGTGGCCCCCGGGCCGTGCCCGGAGCTGTGGGCCCACTGGTAGCCCTGCTGGCTCTTGCCCCACGCGGAGGTGCCCCAGACGGCGCTGCAGAACACCTTCATGGCGTTCTCCCAGTCGGCCTGCTGCGGGTTGGTGATGGTGGAGACCTCGGCCGTCAGCGAGCCGGAAACCTGGCCCAGGCACATCGTGGTGTCCGACCAGGTCTGCGAGAGGGAGTTGAGGTAGTGCTGCTGCGGTTCGGGGAAGACGTCGGCGAGGCGGCCGATGCGCAGGGCCTTCTTCAGGACCGGCTGGAGGATGTCGCGGACCGCCTCCGGGATCATCTCCAGCACGCTGCGGATGAAGTCGTCGCCGCCGTCGTGGTCGCCCCACTTGAGGTCCGGGACCTTGCCGTAGTCCGGGGTCTTGTCCGTGACGGCTGGCACCGGGCGGGTCTCGGCGGCCTGGCCCTTCTTGGGGTGGGCGGCGGCGTCGGCCACGGAGTAGGCGTTGGCGGTCTCGGTGAAGCCGACGGCGGCGCCGCCGATGCTCAGGACGCCCTTGCCCCAGACCTCCAGCCAGCGGTTGCCGGTCTTCATGTAGGCCTGGGAGAAGCGGGCCGCGTCCGTGCCCGCGCCCCCCGCGTCGGGGTACTTCTCCAGGCCGGAGACCAGGGTCCGGGCGCCGGTGTGCATCATGCCCTGCTGCAGCGCGATGCGGCTCGACACCCGCCACAGGTCGGTGGGCTTGACGTCGATGCTGCCCGCACCGCCGGGCGGTTGTGCGGAGGCGGCCGGTCCGGCGGGGGAGCCCGGGGTGCTCGGGCCCGCCATCAGGCGCCACCGCCCCAGCCGCGCAGCACGGAGCGGTTCGCCGCGTCGTAGTTGAGGTGGCCCTTGACGACCACCTCGTGCAGCCAGGCCTGGGCGGCGACGAGGTCCTGCGCGGAGCGGTCCCACGTGTCGAGCGCGTCGACGAAGGCCTCACGGGCCTCGCCGTCCCAGCTCAGCACCACCTTGGTGGTGCGGTCGTAAAGGCCGTCGAGCTTCCCGTTGAGCGTCTTCAGGATGCTTTCGAGTTCGCCCGACAGCCTGCGCAGCGTGGCGAAGTCGACGGTTATGCGGTCGTCTTCCGGCATGGTGTAGCTGATCCCCCGTGGTTCACATGTCCAGGATGCGGCTCTGCGGCGGCGCGGGCGCCGCGGCGGGCTCGGGCGCGGCCAGCGCGCGCGCCGCCGCCGACACGTCCTCGCCGCCCTGCATCTTCTTCAGCCGCCCCAGGGTCTCCATCTCCTGCTCGGTGAAGCCGTCCCGGCTGGCCCGGGTGGCCGCTTCGAGCAGGATCACGACCTGACGGATGCGTACCGCGTCCTCGGACACGCCCTGGTGGAAGCTGCGGTAGGCGGTGGCCGTGGGGCCCTGCCAGCCCGCCGCGATGCTGTCGACGACCCCGTCCATGCGGCGGGTCTGCTCCTCCAGGTACGCCTGCATGGCGTCGAGGTCGTCGGCGAGCCTGCCGAGGTCGTCCTGCGATACGTCGAGATCGGAGTCCCGCATCCCGGCCCCCCCGTCCGTTGCGTCCGTCGCCCGCGAGCCGTGGTTCCGGCCGCCTGGCTGATTTCAGACGGGAAGTCTAGGCAAGCGGATCAAGGGCCGTGGGGGCGGGGGTTGTTCGGGCCCGCGGGAGCGGCGCCTCAGAGGTACGGGGCGTACTCGTCCAGGGTGCGCAGCACCTCCGCCTCGTCCGCCGAGGGGAGTTGGAGCACCACCTCGTCGATGCCGAGGTCCGCGTAGTGGGCGAGTTTGCCGGGGGTGGGCCGGACGGCGTACGGGACCACCTGGAGCGCCTTCGGATCGCGCCCCGCCGCCTCCCAGGCCGCGCGCAGCACGGGCAGGGATTCGGTCAGCCCGCCCCCGCCGATGGGCATCCAGCCGTCGGCGTGGTCGGCGATCGCGGCGAACAGCTTCGGCCCGGCGGCGCCGCCGATCAGGGTGCGGGGGCCGTGCAGCGTTACGCCGGGGGCGAGTTCGCGCGGGGCCTGGACGGGCTTGGGGTGGGCCGAGCTGGCCCGGACGCTGGAGAACTGGCCCGCGTACGCGGTGGGTTCGGGCGCCCACAGGGCCCGCATCAGCGCCATCCGGTCCCGCACCAGCTCGCGCCGGTCCCGCCACTGGACCCCGTGGTCGGCGGCCTCCTCGACGTTCCAGCCGTAGCCGAGCCCGAGGGTGAACCGGCCGCCGGAGAGGTGGTCGAGGGTGGCGATCTGCTTGGCGAGGGCGATCGGGTCGTGCTGGGCGACCAGGGTGATCCCGGTCCCCAGCCGGAGCCGCTCGGTGACGGCGGAGGCCTGCCCGAGCGCCACGAACGGGTCCAGGGTCCGCCCGTACTCCTCGGGCAGCGCGCCGCCCATGGGGGCCGGGGTGTCCCGGCTGACCGGGATGTGGGTGTGCTCGGGCAGGTACAGCCCCGAGAACCCCCGCTCCTCAAGGGCCCGGGCGAGCGGTACGGGCGCGATGGTCCGGTCGGTCAGGAAGACGGTGGCGGCGATCCGCGGTGCCCGCGGGCCCGGCGCGTTCGGCGTGCTAGGCATGTGTACGTACACCTCCGTGACGTGGGTGGGGTCACGGTACGGGCTGCGCGCACGGTTGTTGAGGGGGTGTCAGCCCCGGGGGTAGCGGGCGAGCCAGCCCGGGGAGGAGACCGCGGGGCCGTGGAGGGTGGGGCCCTGGGTCATTTCGAGGGCGAAGTCGTCGGAGAGTTCCAGCATGGTGGCGCGGCCTTCGAGGTCGGCCAGCCAGGCCGCCGGGAGGGCGGTCTCGCCGTGCAGGGCGCCCAGCAGGGCGCCGCACAGGGCGCCGGTGGAGGTGGAGTCGCCGCCGTGGTTGACGGCGAGGCGCAGGCCGTGGCGGACGTCCTCGGCGACCAGGGCGCAGTACACCGCCACGGCGAGGGCGTCCTCGGCGTCGCGGCCGTCGCCCGGCGAGAGCGATTCGATGATCTTGGCGGACGGCACGCCCTGGGTGACGGCCGCCAGGGCGCGCTGGAGGGCGTCGGTGACGGGCTGCTGCCCGGCCCGGGAGCCGAGCAGGCCGAGGGCGCGCTGGACCGCCAGGTCGAGGCTGTCGCCGCGGGTCAGGCCGTGGACGATCACCGCGAAGGCGCCCGCCGAGAGGTAGGCGGTGGGGTGGCCGTGGCTCTGGGTGGCGCACTCGATGGCGAGCTGGAGCACCAGCGCGGGTTCCCAGCCGACGAGCAGGCCGAAGGGGGCGGAGCGGGCCGTGGCGCCCGTGTCGCGGGCGGTGGGGTTCTTGGGCTGCTCCAGGGTGCCGAGGATCTCGTCGCCGAAGCCGGTCATGCAGGCCCGGTCGGGGCCGCGGCGGGCGTAGAGCCACTCCTCGTGGGCGAGCCAGCCGTTCTCCTTGCGCCGCTCGTCGGGGCCCCAGTCGTGCTGGGTGGCGGCCCACCGGAGGTAGGCGCGGTGGACGTCGGTGGGCGGGTGCCAGGCGCCGGTGTCGCGGCGCACGTGGGCCCGTATCAGACCGTCGACCGTGAAGAGGGTGAGCTGGGTGGAGGCGGTGACGGCGCCGCGCCTGCCGTAGGCCGGGGCGAGTTCGGTCAGGCCCTCCAGGCCGTGGGTCTCGCGGATCCCGTCGAGGGAGAGCCCGGCGACCGGGGCGCCCAGCGCGTCGCCGATGGCGCAGCCGAGCAGGGCGCCGCGCACCCGGCTGCGGAAGTCCTGCTGTTCGACCCGGCCCCACAGCCCGGTGGTCACGGTTCCGCTGGTCGTGGGACCTGTCATCACGTGTCCGGTCGTCATGTTCTCCGCCGCTGCGTCCATGTGTGCATCCCCCCGCTGGCTCTGGCGCGCACTGTAGTGGACCAGGTCGTTCGAATCCGGAGGGAGTCCGTCGCGCGGCCCGTAAGTGTGCGCAGAAAGGCCGGATCGCGAACGCGTCTACTACCATGCGCGCCGGCTCAAGCGGGACCTCCTCGTCGGCCGACCCGCCGTGCGGGAGGCGACGCGCGGGGGCCGGCCCGAGCGGGCGCCGGGCCCCGCGCGCCGACCTCACTCCAGTACGGGCAGCAGCGCGGGCAGGTGCCCGTCCGAGGCGAGCGCCACCCGCTGCCGCTCCTCGGGCACCTCCCCGTACAGCGTGGTCCGGGGCCGCGCCGGACGGCCCGCGGCCTCCGCGATCGCGATCAGGTCCTTCACCGACTTGTACGAGCCGTAACCCGAGCCCGCCATCCGGGAGATGGTCTCCTCCATCAGGGTCCCGCCCAGGTCGTTCGCCCCCGAGCGCAGCATCTCGCCCGCGCCCTCCGCGCCGAGCTTGACCCAGCTGGTCTGGATGTTGGTGATGTGCGGGTGCAGCAGCAGCCGGGCCATCGCCATCACCGCCCGGTTGTCGCGGGTGCTCGGCCCGGGCCGGGCGATGCCCGCCAGGTAGACGGGCGCGTTGGTGTGGATGAAGGGCAGCGTCACGAACTCCGTGAAGCCGCCCGTCTCCTGCTGGATCCGGGACAGGGTGCGGAAGTGGCCGAGCCAGTGCCGGGGCTGGTCCACGTGCCCGTACATCATCGTGGACGAGGAGCGGATGCCCAGCTCGTGCGCGGTGGTGACGACGTCGATCCAGTCGGCGGTGGGCAGTTTGCCCTTGGTGAGCACCCAGCGGACCTCGTCGTCCAGGATCTCCGCCGCCGTCCCCGGGATCGAGTCCAGCCCGGCCTCCTTGGCGGCCGTCAGCCAGTCGCGGACCGACATCCCGGTCCGGGTGGCGCCGTTGACGACCTCCATCGGGGAGAAGGCGTGCACGTGCATGTCCGGCACCCGCTCCTTCACCGCCCGCACGATGTCGAAGTACGCCGTCCCGGGCAGGTCCGGGTGGATGCCGCCCTGCATGCACACCTCGACCGCGCCCACGTCCCAGGCCTGGGCGGCGCGATCGGCGACCTGGTCCAGGGACAGGGTGTAGGCGTCGGCGTCCGTACGACGCTGCGCGAACGCGCAGAACCGGCAACCGGTGTAGCAGACGTTGGTGAAGTTGATGTTCCGCGTGACGATGTAGGTGACCTCGTCACCGACGACGGACGCGCGCAGGTCGTCCGCGATCCGGCACAGCGCGTCCAGGGCCGGCCCGTCCGCGTGCAGCAGGGCGAGCGCCTGGTCGTCGGTGAGCTTCACCGGGTCGTCGGCGGCCTGCGCGAGCGCGCCGCGCACGTCCGTGTCGATGCGCTGCGGCACCATCCCGGGGGCCGCCGCCTCGCGCAGGGCCTCCCAGTCGCCGTAGACGTGGTCGAAGTCCTCCCGCCGGTCGCCGGTGCGGCCCTCGGTGTCGATGCTGGCGTGCAGATCGGTGCGCCCGACGGCGGTGAACCCCCCGTCGGGCTCCTGCCACGGGCGCCCCTCGACGGTCGCGCCCTCGTCCGCGAGCCCGGTGCGTACGTCGGCCAGGGCGCGGACGTGCGGCAGCAGCCGGGGGTCCAGCCAGGGCTCGCCGCGCTCCAGGAACTCCGGGTAGATGGTGAGGCGTTCGCGCAGCTCGAACCCGGCCGCGGCGGTCCGCTCCGCCAGCTCCTCGATGTGCGGCCAGGGGCGCTCGGGGTTGACGTGGTCGGGGGTGAGCGGCGAGACCCCGCCCCAGTCGTCGATGCCCGCGCCGATGAGCAGGGCGTACTCGGCGTCCACCAGGTTCGGCGGGGCCTGGATCCGGGCCGCGGGGCCCAGGATGTGCCGGGCCACGGCGATGGCGGCGGCCAGCTCTTCCAGCTCCGCGTCGGGCATCGCGCGCATCGCGGTGTCCGGCTTGGCCCGGAAGTTCTGGACGATGACCTCCTGGATGCCGTGGTAGGCCCGCTGGATCCGGCGCAGCTCGAAGAACGCGTCCGCGCGCTCCTCGTAGGACTCGCCGATCCCGATCAGCACCCCGGTGGTGAACGGCACGTTGGAGCGGCCCGCGTCCTCCAGCACCCGCAGCCGCACCGCGGGCTCCTTGTCCGGGGAACCGTGGTGCGGGCCGCCCGGCTCGGACCACAGGCGGGTCGCGGTGGTCTCCAGCATCATGCCCATCGAGGGCGCGACGGGCTTGAGCCGCTGGAGGTCGGACCAGGTCAGCACCCCGGGGTTGAGGTGCGGGAGCAGGCCCGTCTCCTCCAGGACCCGGATCGCCATCGCGCGGACGTAGGCGAGGGTGTCGTCGTAGCCGTGCGCGTCGAGCCACTCGCGGGCCTCGGGCCAGCGGTCCTCGGGGCGGTCGCCGAGCGTGAACAGCGCTTCCTTGCAGCCCATCGCGGCGCCCTGGCGCGCGATGTCGAGGACCTCGTCGGGGGAGAGGTACAGGCCGTGGCCCGCGCGGCGCAGTTTGCCCGGGACGGTGACGAAGGTGCAGTAGTGGCACGTGTCGCGGCACAGCCGGGTGAGGGGGATGAAGACCTTGCGGGAGTACGTGATGACCCCCGGGCGGCCCGCGGCGGCGAGCCCGGAGTCCCTGACCCGGGCGGCGGAGGCGGCGAGGTCCTTGAGGGCCTCGCCGCGCGCCTGGAGCAGTACGGCCGCCTCGGCCGCGTCGAGCGCGACGCCGTCGCGCGCCCGCTTGAGCGCGCGGCGCATGGAGTTGTCGGTCGGGCCGGGGCCGTCGGGTGCGGCTGCGCCAGGAGCGTTGCTCGGAGTGCTCATACCGCGAGCATACGATCCGGGGTCCGGTCCGCGGCGGCCGCTGTGACGGGCCTCATCGCATCAGCTCACCGGCGTTGACCAGCAGGGACTGGCCGGTTATCGACCTGGCACGGTCGGAGGCGAGGAACGCGGCGGCGTCGGCGACGTCCCCGTCGGTGGCCAGTTCGGGCAGCGCCATCCGCTGGGTCAGGCGGGCCAGTACCTCCTCCTCCGGGACGTTCTCGGAGTGCGCGCTGAAGGTGACGAAGGCCTGCACGGGCGGCCCCCACATCCAGCCCGGCAGCACGGTGTTGACCCGGATCCGGTCCGGGCCGAGTTCGCGGGCCATGGAGTACATGGCGGAGGTCAGCGCGCCCTTGGAGGCGGCGTACGCGGCCTGCTGGACCTCGGAGGGGGCGGCGACGGCGGACTGGGTGCCGATGATGACGACGGAGCCGCCGTGGGCCTTGAGGGCGGGCAGGCAGGCGCGGGTCATCCGCAGCGTGCCTAGGAGGTTGACGTCGAGGATCTGCTGCCAGGTGCCGAAGTCGGCGTCCGCCAGGCCGCCGAAGTAGGAGTCCCAGGCGGCGACGTGCACGACGGCGTCGATCCGGCCGAAGCGGTCCTGGGCGAGGGCGGCCAGGGCCTGGCACTGGGCCTCGTCGGTGATGTCGGTGGGGAGGTAGGCGGTGTGGGCGCCGTCGGGGTCGATCTCGGCGGCGGACTTGGCGAGATTGGCCTCGGTCCTGGCCCCGAGCACGGCGTTGCCGCCGTCGCGCACGACGGTGGCGGCGACCTGGTGCCCTAGCCCGGCGCCGACGCCGGAGACGATGACGGTCTTGCCTTGCAGCAGCATGCGGACTCCCGGCGGGGCGGTGTATCTGACGGCCCGTCAGGCTACGGCGACGCGGCCGGACTGTGAACCCCTCCGACACCGCTTCCCGCCCGGGGGGAGGGGTGAACCGCAGCCTCCCCGGCTGGCCGGGGACACATCCAGCCTCGCCGGCGGTGGCCGGGGTCGCCGATCCGGGGGCACATCCAGCCTCGCCGGCGTTTGAGGCGCCCCCGGAGGGCTGGGGACCGATGCCCCGGTTCCCGGCCGCCCCTCGACGGTCCTCCGGAGGCGCCTCAAA
>NZ_JASISO010000057.1:0-9011 GCF_030063135.1 Streptomyces sp. G-G2 | reverse complement strand
ACTGGCCCGGCCCGGACCCCGGCTGATCCGGTCATGCCCTCCGGGGGCGCCTCAACCGCCGGCGAGGCTGAAGGGGGCGCCCTGGGTCCCGGCCAGGGGGAGGCGCCTCAAACGCCGGCGGGGCTGAAGGCGCTCCCCGGGCCCCGGCCAGGGGAGAGGTTGCAGGGGGCCAGGGCCCAGGAGGGGCGGTGGAGGTCTTCGGTGGTGGCCGCCGGGGTGGGGGGCGTGAACGACAGCCCTCAGCGAGGGGAGGCGCGCCTGCCATCCGGCCGTGGGTCAGGTGGCGGACGCAGCGGAGCCCCGCACACCCCTCCCCATCTGACACGGCATCAGCTAGACCGTTCCCATGACGAAAGAAGAGCAGCACGCCCCCGGGCGGCAGGGCGACGGTGACCGCCGCGTCGACGACTACGCGGCCCTGGCGGCCGTCGGCCCGTACGGAGTCCACCCCGGGCACGCGCTCATCACCATGGTCGAACCGCACCCGGGCCACGAGTTCGCCTACAACCGCTGGTACGAGGACGACCACTACTACGCCGGGGCCATGGCCATGCCGTGGATGTTCGCGGGCCGCCGCTGGGTCGCCACCCGTGAACTGCGGGAACTGCGCTACCCGGAGAAGTCGGCCGTCACCCAGCCGGTCACCGCCGGGTGCTACATCTCGACGTACTGGGTGACCGAGGGCCGCTACGACGAGCACATGAAGTGGACCGTGGGCATCAACAAGCGGCTCAACCGGGACGGCCGCGTCTACCAGGACCGTACGCACGTCTTCACGGCCTTCCAGGACCACGTGGCGACCGTCTACCGCGACGGGGCGGCCGGTCCCCGGGACTATCACGCGATGGACCACCCCTACGCCGGGCTCGTGGTCCAGGTCATCGACGCGGACGGGCCCGAGCGGCGCGCGGAACTGCTGGAGTGGCTGCGCGCGCGGCACCTGCCGCAGCGGTTGCACGGCTCACCGGCCGCGATGGTGACGGTCTTCCGGCCGACCCCGCTGCCGGGCGACCGGATGACGTACGTCAAGCAGGTCGAGGGGGTCGACACCCGGCTGACCCTGCTGTGGTTCCTGGAGGAGGACCCGCGCACCTGCTGGGACCGCTTCCAGGGGCTGGACGCCCTGGTCGCGGAGGCGGGGCAGGGGGGCCGGGTGGAACTGGTCGCCCCCTTCATCCCGACCGTGCCCGGGACGGACCGTTACGTCGACCAGCTGCGCTGAGCGGCCGGGGCCGTCGGGGGCGGGTCCGTCGGGGTCCCGGCCGTCCGGGCCGTCGGGGCCGTCCCGGCCGGGGCATGGCCGAGCCCCCTCGGCCAGGACGGCGGGCCAGTCGAGAGGGCTCCAGTCAGTGCTGCGGGGAGTGCATGTGGTGCATGTGGTGCGTGTGGTGCCGTTGGTACGACACGTACGGATGGGATGGTCGGGTCGGATGGGAGGTGCGTCGTGATGTTCAGACGAGGTGTCCCAGCCGACCTTCGTTGACCTCGGTGACGAAGGAGGTCCAGGATCCCGGCGCGAAGGCGATGGACGGACCGTCCTGCACCTTCGAGTCGCGGACCGCGATGGCCTCGGTGACGGGGGACTTGACCTCGACGCACGCACCGTTGCCACCGGAGTAGGAGGACTTCGTCCAGTTATCCGTGGCGCCCAGTCGAATAGCCATGTTTTTCTCCCGGTTCAGCGAGTTGCTCCGAATTGGCGTCAACCCATTCCCTGGCTGACGTGATCGACGCTACCGGCACCGCCCGACGGGTGAAGAGGCCATTCACCCGTCCGGATGGCATATTCAGGCCAGGTCTTCCGTGGCCGGGCGGTGACGGTGTACCGTACCGGCGCCCAGCGCCACCTGCCCGGTTTGCTCCACTTTTACCGCAGGCCGTCCGCTAGCGGCGCTTGCCCGCGTGGTCGTCGATGATTTCGGAGATGAACTCCCGCGTCTGGTCCGCATTCAGGGCCTGGGCGCGCAGGTGCTCGTACATCACGCTGTACTTCTGAACGTCGTTGGCCTTCTCCAGGTACAGATCGCTCGTGACGCCCTCGATGTAGACCACGGTGGAGTCGGAGGCGTCCGGGAATTCCAGAATGGCGTACTGGCCGTTCACGCCGGGGTGCGCGCCCATCGAGAAGGGCATCACCTGGACCGTGACGTACGGCTGTTCCGACTGCTCTATCAAGTACTCAAGCTGCCGGATCATCAGCTGCCCGTCGCCCACCCGACGGCGCAGCGCCGCCTCGTCGATGACCGCCCACAGGCGCAGCGGGCCCACGTCGGGGTTGCTGTTGTCGGTCTCCGAGAGCCGCTTCTGGCGGTGCATCCGCACCTGTACGCGCTTCTCGATGTCGGCGGGCGCGGTCTCCGGCAGTGCGCCGCGGATCAGCGACTGGGCGTACTCCGGGGTCTGGAGCAGGCCCGGGACCACCTGGGGCTCGTACGTCCGCAGGCTGGCCGCGTCCGTCTCCAGGCCGATGTAGACGCTGTACGGGATGTCGCCGAAGGCGTGCCACCAGCCCTGCTGGCGGGAGTCCTTGGCCATCTGCATCAGGGAGTCGACGAGTCGGCGGTCCTCGACCTCGTAGACCTCGCACAGGTCGCGGACGTCGCGCTGGCTGATGGAGCGGCGGCCGTTCTCGAGACGGCTGATCTTCGACTGGGATACGAGCAGGCGTTCAGCGACCTGCTCGGCGGTCATGCCCTTGTCCTCGCGGAGCTTGCGCAGCTCCATGCCCAATCGGCGGCGTCGGACGGTGGGGTTGACATTGGACGCCACGGTTACGGCACCTCCGCTTGCTTGCTGTTTGCTTACTGTCTCTCTGCGTGTCTGATGATGAGCAGACTGCCATCGAAGGACGCGGCGCCGCTGGGGAACGGGCGGGAACGATTCCCCGGTGAGGGGGAAAAGCAGACGCGCGGGGCGGCGGGGCCGGTCGGACCGGCCTCGCCACCCCGCGCGCAGGCGGTGTGTTCCGAACCGGGTCCTGGGGGGACCCGGTTGCGGCGGTGGGGTGTATCGGTGACGCGATCGAGCGGTGGATCGGTGTGCGGTGGATCAATGTGCGGCGGCGCGGGCCATCGCGCCCGTACGGCGCGGCTGCAGCGGAACGCTGGTAGCCGTCGCGCGGGCGGACGGCGGCGAAGCCGGTGCCGGAACGCGGTCGCGGCGCGGCTGTGCGGCCACACCGTTCTGAACGTCCATCACGGCGTGCGCCACGAGGCCGCCCATCGGGTCGTGCCGAATCAGGTCCCGCAGGCGGGACCTGGACGAACGCCCCTCATTGCCGGGGTACAGGTGCTTGCCGAGTCCGACCGCGTGGGCCAGGGCGGCGAGCGCCGCGGTCCGTGGGTCCGGCGGTACACCGGTACGGATCGCAGTGTCCAGCCGGGCACGGATCTCCCGGCTGATTGCCGTGTCGGTCGCCTGGTAGCGAGTCGTCGGCAGCACCCCGCACATCTGGCCCGCGACGGCATGCACCATGCCGCAACGCTCCAGGTGAGCGAGGTAAATCTGGCGGAGCCCCAGTCGGGGTCCGCCGATCCAGTGGACTGCCCGAACCGGGCTGCCGCGACGGCGCAGCAGTTCCAGTGCGGAGTCCAGGGTCGGATCTCCTGTCGGCCGTGGCATCACCACGGCGATACGATCCCCGTCTGGGGCTATCCGTCCTGCCAGAGCCAGCTCCACTAGCTGTGCCCCGGCCAGGCCGAGGTCGAGCGACTGCGGCTGCGCCGTGGTTCCCGTTGTCGGGTCCAAGGCGAGCAGTAGAAGCTCCTCCGGAATTGTTCTGCGGCTCCTGCCCATCCATGCCTCCCCGCGTGGATGAGTGACAGGGTGACCCCTCTCACATTCATCTGTCGAGAGTGCCTGGTCGCTTTGTGGGGGAACCGGCAAGTATGTCGTACTCGTCTAGCACGGGGGCGATGCCCCCGAGACGGGACACTGTTAGACGGTTCGGACACCGGTGCGGACGACGGCCGGACAGCGATCGAGGAGGAACTGGTGGCGGGCGAGTCCCCCGACAAGTCGGTAAAGCAAGGCGCGGGTGCGCCCGGGGCGGCGGAATCCGACCCTCGCCAGTCGGTGTTCCGTCCCCGGGATCCGGAGGCCGCTCCCCAGGGGGAGGACGACCCGTTGCGCGCCGCGGTTGCGGCGTGGGTCGCGACGGCGGACGAAACCGATCCCGAGGCGGGCCCATCGGAGTCCCCGGACCCGGACCCGGATTCCGATCCGGAGCCCGATCCGGATTCCGTTTCTGATTCCGGAGCATCGGCCGAGGATGCGGCGCCGGAGTCGACGCCGGAGCCGTCGACGTCGCCGAAGCCGGTCAAGGATGCCGATCCGGCACCAGAGAAGACTTCCGCTTCATCGCCGAAATCCCCGGATAGCGAGCGTACGGCGGTGTTCCGGGCGGTACGCGAGGATTCCGCTGCCACTCCCGAAGAGCCCTCCGCATTCGAGGCGTTCCGCCGCGGCCCCCGCTCCGGCACCGCCTCGGCTCAGCCGAAATCCGCCGAGGCATCTGATTCCGCTTCTGCCGCGGACCCCCGTCGCTCGGCACCCCTGGACGGGCCGAAGCCCCCGACCCCGCCGACCGACGCCCGTACGGCCACCTTCCGCACGGGCCGCCCGGACGCCGCTCCGACGGCCGACGGGGAGGACGCGACTCCGGCCCCGGCTGCGAAGCGCGAGGGGTCCGACGTGTCGCCCGCCGCGGAGCGGAAGGATTCCGCGCCCGCCGCGAAGCGCGAGGGTTCCGCCAAGCCCGATGGCGGGGGCAAGTCTTCGGCGTCGGCGGACAGTGAGCGTACGGCCGTGTTCCGGGCCGTCCGCCCGGACGCGGAGGCCCCTGCGGACAGCAAGGGCGCCACGGGGGACACCGCCGGATCGGCGGGCACGGACTCCAGCCCCGCGTGGGTGAAGCGCACCCCGGACAAGGCCGCCGACAAGGCCGCCGACAAGGCTCCGGCCCCGGCCGACAACGAACGTACGGCCGTGTTCCGGGCCGTGCGCCCGGACGCCGCCGAGGCGGGACCGGCCAAGGGCGCCGCCTCCGGGGCCAGTACCTTCGTGCCGCTGCGCGGCGAGGGCCAGCCCAAGGCCGAGCCGAAGGCTCAGCCCAAGGCTCAGCCCAAGGCTCAGCCCAAGCTCCAGCCCCCGGCGGAGCCGAAGCGCACCCCCCAGCCCCTCACCGGCAGCGAACGCACCACCACGCAGCCCCTGCCGCCCCGCCCCCCGCTCGACCTGCTCGCCGAGCTGACCAACAACCCGCCCCCGCCGCCCAGCCCGATGCGCACCACCGTGCGCCGGGTCAAGATCTACGCCCCGCTGCTCGCGCTGCTGGCGGTCGTCCTCGGCATCGCGCAGCTGGTCCGCCCGCTGCCGGCCCCGACGCTGACGATGACGGCGAAGACCTCGTACACCTTCGAGGGCGATGCGCCCGCGCTCCCCTGGCCCAGCGAGGGCCAGGCGTACATGGCCGCCGCGGGCCTCGGCACGCTCGGCTCGTTCGGCGAGATGAAGCCCGTACCGATCGCGAGCGTCACCAAGTCGATGACGGCGTACATCATCCTGCGCGACCACCCCTTCAAGAAGGGGGAAAAGGGCCAGCTGATCGACATCGACAAGACGGCCGAGACCGAGGGCAAGAAGAACAACTCCACGGACAACGAGTCCACCCTCGACACGGTCAAGGAGGGCGAGAAGATCTCGGAGTACGACGCGATCGCCGCCCTCATGATCCCGTCGGCCAACAACATCGCCCGGCTCCTCGCCCGCTGGGACTCCGGCAGCCAGGAGGCGTTCGTCGCGAAGATGAACGCCACCGCCAAGGAACTCGGCATGACCAACACGACGTACACGGACCCCTCGGGTCTGGACGCGACCACGGTCAGCACCGCCGAGGACCAGGTCAAGCTGGGCCTCAAGATCGTCGAAATGGACGCCCTGCTCGACATCACGCGCAAGCCCAGCTGGGTCGACCCGTCGGGCAAGACGTGGACCAATTGGAACCGCCTGGTCCCGCTCGACAACTCGCTCGGCATCAAGACCGGTACGACGACGAAGGCGGGCGGAAACCTCCTCTTCGCCGCGCAGAAGAAGGTCGGCGGCACCAATCAGCTGATCGTCGGCGCCGTCCTCGGACAGCACAAGCCGCCCATCATCGACACGGTGGTCGCGGCGAGCAAGCAGCTGATGCTCAGCACGCAGAAGGCCCTCCAGGGCGCGACCGTCGTGAAGAAGGGCGATGTCGTCGGCTACGTCGACGACGGCCTCGGCGGCCGGACCCCGGTCGTCGCCACCGCCGACGTGCAGGCGGTCGGGTGGTCGGCGCTCACGGTTGCCGTCAAGCTGGGTGAAGGCGGTACGAAGATCCCGCAGACGGCGAAGGCGGGCACCCAGGTCGGCATGCTGACCGTCGGCGAGGGCGCGAGCCAGGTCAAGGTGCCGGTCGCGCTCCAGCGCGAGCTGGTCGCGCCGGGCTTCGGCAGCAAGCTGACGCGCGTCGGCTGACCCGGCCCACGAGGGCGACGGGCACAGGGATCGCGGCGCCCCGGGCAACCCCGGCGCCCCGGGCAACCCCGGGGCGCCGGGTCGCGTCTTGGGACCGGGACGGATGTTGGGGAGTACGGCAGTGACCACCGCTGAGCGGGGCCAGGAACAGAGCAACGCCGACGGGTCCGGAGACGCGGAAGCCGGGATACCACCGGCCCAGGACCCCGGCCCGGACCCCGGCTCGGGCTCCGGCCCCCTTCGAGACGGCGCCGGGTCCCGGCTCCGGGGCCGCCTCCGGGCCGCGCTCGGCTTCGGCCACCGCCACCCCGTCGCCGTGACGACGGCCGTCGCCGCCGTCCTCCACGTCGCCTGGTTCTTCAGCTTCGCCAACAGCGGCGGCGACCTCGCCGCCCAGGACGCCTGGGCCGAGTTCGTCGGCCGCCACCCGGACTCCGCGTACAACCTCGCCTGGTACGGCGGGATGCACCCGGTGTCCTACAGCGTCGTCTCGCCATACCTCATGAGCCTCCTCGGCGTCCGTACGACGATGATGATCGCCGGGACCGTTTCCGCCGCCCTGCTCGCCCTGATCCTGACCCGCTGCCGGGGCGCCGTCCGCGCGCCCCTGTGGCCCGCGCTCGCCGGGGTCTACGGACTGCTCTGCAACGCCCTGTCCGGCCGGGTGACCTTCGGGCTCGGCGTGATGTTCGCGCTCGGCGCGGTCGCCGCGGCCTTCTGCTGGCCCCGCAAATGGGCCGAGCGGCGCTGGGCCAAAGCGGCCGCCGCCGCCGTGCTGGCCGCGCTGGCCACCGCTTCGAGCCCGGTGGCCGGGCTCTTCCTCGGGGTGACCGCGGCCGCGCTGTTCCTGAGCGGGCGGCGCCCGGGGGCGTACGCGATCGGCCTGCCTCCGGTGGCCGTGGTGGCACTGTCCGCGTGGCTGTTCCCCTTCTCCGGCACGCAGCCGATGGGACTGGGCTCGGCCTGGCTGCCGTTCCTGTTCGGGGTGCTGATCGCCGTCCTCGTACCGAAGCGGTGGAAGACCGTCCGGATCGCCGCCGGCGTCTACGCCTTCGGCGTCTTCCTGACCTGGGCCATCGATTCCCAGGTCGGCTCGAACGTCACCCGCCTCGCGATGCTGTTCGCCGGAGCCGTCCTGGTCGCGGCCCTGCCGCACGCGCTGCCGCGCTCGCGCCGCTGGTACGCGCTGCTGGTCGCCATCGCCGGAGTGACCGCCTGGATCACCACCAACAGCGTCACCGACATCGTGCGCACCACCCCCGTGGCCGCCTGGAACCGCGAGCTGGCCCCGCTGATCGACCAGCTGCAGAAGGCGGGCGCCGACCGCGGCCGGGTCGAGGTGGTCCCGGCCAGCAGCCACCGCGAATCCTCGGCGTTCCCCTCGTACGTGAACCTCGCGCGCGGCTGGAACCGGCAGGCCGACCTCGAACGCAACCCGATCTTCTACGACGACACGCTCACGGCCGGGAGCTACTGGGCCTGGCTCCAGCGCTGGGCCGTGCACTACGTGGTGCTGCCCGCCGACAAACCCGACTCCGGCGGCGAGTCCGAGGCGAAACTGGTCCGCGAGGGCCTGCCGTACCTCCAGCAGGTGTGGGGCGACGTGAACTGGCAGCTCTTCAAGGTCGACCGGCCCACCGAGCTGGTCTCCGGGCCCGCGACCGTGGTTCGCGCGGGCGCGGACCAGTGGGTGGTCGATGTACGGCAGCCGGGCCGGGTGCTGGTCCGGATTCCGCACTCGCCGTGGCTGGGCCTGGTAGACGCCGAGGGCAAGGCGGTGGAGCCGCCGCAGGAGACGGCAGCCTCCAAGGCCCGCGGCGCGGCGGTGCCCAAGGGGGCCGCGAAGGAGCCGAAGGAGTACGCGAACACGGCGGGCTGCCTGTTCAAGGCGGAGCCCGACGGGCTGGGCGACGTATGGACGGAGCTGCTGGTTCCGGCGGCGGGGGAGTACCAGGTGGCGGCGAAGTACCAGCTGCCGCGCGGGACGCCCTGTCCGGAGGAGCTGGTCCGGGACGCGGTGGGGACGCCGGAGGGTCCGTAAGGAGAACGTGGGAACTTCTCCTCCCCGTCCGGGTGCGTTCATCCTCATATCTGCATACGATCCCCATAGGTCCGATTGGGTGGTTCCCGAGGGAGTTGACGGCGGGATGAGCAAAGAGCAGAAGCAGGATTTCCGTACGGCGGTCGCCAAGGCCCTGGAGTCGCCCCAGACCCCGAGGGGCCGGGCCCACGTGTTCGACGGTGAACCGCGGAGCAAGGTGAAGGGCGGGGCCCACACGAAGGCGGAGCTGAAGCGGGCGGGAACCCCTCAGGGTGACCGCATCGGCGAGCGCAGCAGGGGTCTCAGCTGACCGGCTCCGACTGGCTCCGACGGGCTCGGCTCTAGATGAATGAGTCCAAGGGATGGCCTGCGGACATGGCACGAGGGCGTCCAGTGTCGATGTGTGAAGAACGACGTGAACACCCTCGCAACAGCACTCTATGCCCGGATCGATGACGAGTTGAAG
>NZ_JASISO010000056.1 GCF_030063135.1 Streptomyces sp. G-G2 | reverse complement strand
GAGCTGGAAGTATCCAGCCCGTTCCTCAGCGAGCTTCTTTCGCCCCTGAGGGCTCCGCACCTCACGGATCCGGAAGTCCATCGCATCCCCTGAACTGGGGTGTTGCGACAACCACTAGAACCCAAGGTGGGTGCGGGGGCCCTGCGGAACGTACCGGTCCGGGTCAGTCGCCGATCAGCGCGTCGACGAAGGCCTCGGGCTCGAAGGGGGCCAGGTCGTCCGGGCCCTCGCCCAGACCGATCAGCTTGACCGGGACGCCCAGCTCGCGCTGGACGGCGATCACGATGCCGCCCTTGGCCGTGCCGTCGAGCTTGGTCAGCACGATGCCGGTGATGTCCACGACCTCGGCGAAGACACGGGCCTGGGTCAGGCCGTTCTGGCCGGTGGTGGCGTCGAGCACCAGCAGCACCTCGTCCAGCGGTCCGTGCTTCTCCACGACCCGCTTGACCTTGCCCAGCTCGTCCATGAGGCCGGTCTTGGTGTGCAGCCTGCCCGCCGTGTCGATCAGGACGACGTCCGCGCCCTCGGCGATGCCCTCCTTGACCGCGTCGTAGGAGATCGCGGCCGGGTCACCGCCCTCGGGGCCGCGCACGGTCCGCGCGCCGACCCGGTCGCCCCAGGTCTGGAGCTGGTCGGCGGCGGCGGCGCGGAAGGTGTCGGCCGCGCCCAGGACCACGCTGCGGCCGTCGGCCACCAGGACGCGGGCCAGCTTGCCGGTGGTGGTGGTCTTGCCGGTGCCGTTCACGCCGACGACCATCACGACGGCCGGGGTGTCGACGCCGCTCTCGGTCTTCACGGCGCGGTCGAAGTCGGTGCCGAGGAGCGCGACCAGCTCTTCCTTGAGCAGGGCGCGCAGATCGGCCGGGGTGCGGGTGCCGAGGACCTTGACCCGCTCGCGGAGCCGGTCCACCAGCTCCTGCGTGGGGGCGACACCGACGTCGGCGATGAGGAGGGTCTCCTCGATCTCCTCCCAGGTGTCCTCGTCGAGGTGCTCGCGGGAGAGCAGCGTCAGCAACCCCTTGCCCAGCGAGTTCTGCGAGCGGGCGAGCCGGGCGCGCAGCCGGACCAGCCTGCCCGCGGTGGGCTCGGGGACGTCGAGGGCGGGCGCGGCGGGTGCCTCGACGACCGGGTCCTCGATGGCGACCGGCGAGTCGGTGGCGGCCTCCGCATCGGGGAGGGCGACCTCCTCGATCGTGCGTCGCGGCTCGTCCTTCGTGGGTGCGGCGTCTTCCCCGACCTGCGGCTCGGCGGGCGGGGCAGTGATGGTCGGCGTGCTCGACGGCGCCGTGGGGGGCAGCTGCTTCTTCTTGCGGCTGCTGACCACGAGCCCGCTGATCGCGCCGACCGCGACCAGGGCGATGACTACGGCAAGGATGAGGATTTCCATAACCCGTCCAGTATCGGTCACGAAAGGCGGGGAGCCGCAGAAGGTGCGAGCCCGTGACGGTGCGAGCCCGTGACGGTGCGCGTACGGGCCATCGCGAGCCGCGCGGGGCGACCCAGGGGGCCATTGACGGATCGGCCCACCTGCCTCGGGCAAGCCCGACCAATGCGGCGATCGTCCCGCCGAGCACCCGGTCGCGCACCTCACCCGGGCTGGTGACCCGCTCCACCATCGCCCGGGTGAGGGCCGGGTCCCCGTACGGGGCATCGGAACCGAGTCCTCCGAGCTGGCTGACCACCAGCGGAACCGTCGGATGCCGGCCGGCGAGCGCCGACAGGGTCACCAGGTCGTCCGCCGTGGTCGGGGCGAACCCGTGCACAACCACGGGTAGCCGATCAACGTGCCGCCGACCTGGAGACCGCGCGCCGCCTTCCGCGCCGGACGATCGCCGACACCGAGAACCCGGCGTAGTCACGGACGCCTCCCCCGGACAGAACTCGCGACATCGCACCATCCGACGTCGTCAGTCGTCAGTCGTCGGCCGTCAGTCGGCAGCCCGGGCCGTGGCGGAAGGCCCAGGGGCGTAAGCCTCTATTTGAGCTTTTCGCCTTAAATCTACGATGATGGACGACTTCCCCTGCCGACCCTCCCTCCCCCACGGAGTACCGCATGTCTGCCGAGCCCGCCGACGGCGCGATAGAGACCGCGATAGCGACCGCGAGCGAGACCGCGGTCGAGACCCGCGGCCTCGAACCCGTCCCGGACAGCGAGCGCACGGGGCGGGTCCGCGAACTCGTCCCCACCTGGGTGGCCGCCAACATCAGCGTGCTGCTGCTGACCATGGGCGCGGGCCTGGTGATCTTCAACAAGCTGAACTTCTGGCAGGTGCTGGTCGTCGCGATCGCGGCGCCGGTCCTCTCCTACGGGCTCGTCGGGCTGATCTCGATCGCCGGGAAGCGCGGCGGCGCCCCCGGCATGGCCCTCTCGCGCGCCGTCTTCGGCCAGCGCGGCAACCTCTTCCCCGGCGCGCTGATCTGGGTCGCCCGCTGGGGCTGGGAGACCATCAACGCGGTCAGCGGCGCCTTCGCCGTGCTGACCATCCTGGACCTGCTCTTCGGGATCCGGAAGAACACCCCTCTGATCGTGGTCACGCTGCTGCTCTTCGTCGGCTGCACCTTCCTGGTCTCCGGGCTCGGGATCAACGCGCTGCGCGTCTGCTCGAAGTGGTCCACGTACCTCTTCGGCGCGTTCAGCGTGCTGGTCCTCGGCTATCTGATCGCCGAGACCGACTGGTCCGGCGTCTTCGACAAGCCGGCCGGTTCGACCGCGATGATGGTCGCGGGCATCGGCACGATCGCGGCGGGCGGGATCAGCTGGGTGCCCTCGGGCCCCGACTTCACCCGCTACCTGCCCCGCACGGCCTCCTCGCGGGGCATGGTCGGCGCGACGATCGGCGGCGCGGCCGTGGTCGTCATCCCGATGGTCCTGATGGGCGCGGTCATGGCGGTCGGCACTCCCGACCTGGCGACGGCCCAGGACCCGGTGTCCTTCATCGGCGAGCTGCTGCCCGTCTGGATCGCCGTTCCGTACCTGCTCGTGGCCCTGGTGGGCATGCTGCTGATCAACTCGATGTCGATGTACTCGGCGGGCTTCACCGCGCAGACGCTCGGCATCAAGGTCCCGCGGGCCTGGGCGGTCAGCGTCAACGCCGTCATCAGCCTGGTCTTCGGCTTCCTGCTGATGGTGGTGGCGACCAGCTTCTTCGGGTCGTTCATCTCGTTCCTGACCCTGCTCGCGGTGGCGTTCTCCGCCTGGATCGGCGTCTTCGGCGTGGACATGCTGCGCGGCCGTACGTACGACGCGGCGGCGCTGCTGAACACCGGGCGCACCAGCGCCTACTGGTACAAGGGCGGCTTCGCCTGGCAGGCGATGACGGCGTGGGCGGCGGCCCTGGCCGTGGGCCTGCTGTTCACCGAGGTCGACTGGTTCGGCGGCCCGCTCGCGGGCACCTGGATCGGCGAGAACGGCCTGGGCTGGGCGGCCGGGATCGTCACCTCGGGCCTGCTGTACGCCGTACTCCCGCGCGCGTCGGCGCCCGCCGCCCCCGCCGGGGCCGCGGAGGAGCCCGCGCTCGCCGGATCCCTGTCCAACTGATGCTGCGTCAGCTAACGTCCCCCTTCGCCCGGCCCGTCCTACGGGCAGCAAGGCGAAAGGGGGACTTCTTCATGCCCATCACCGTGGCCCGGTTCAACCTCATCGACCCGGACGGCACGCCCGAGACCCTCTCCGCGCGCTACCAGGCGGCCCTGGAGATGGCGCGGTACGCGGACGAGCACGGCATCGACACCATCCAGACCGAGGAGCACCACGGCACCGACAACAACTGGCTGCCCTCGCCCTTCGCCTTCGCGGCCGCCGTCTTCGGCGCGACCCGCCGGATCGCGGTCACCGTCTCGGCGATCATCGGCCCGCTGTACGACCCGCTGAAGGTCGCCGAGGACATCGCGGTCCTGGACCTGCTGAGCGGCGGCCGGCTGGTCACGGTCGCGGGCATCGGCTACCGGCCCGAGGAGTACGAGCAGCACGGCGTCGAATGGGGCCGGCGCGGCAAGCTCCAGGACGAGCTGCTGGAGACCCTGCTGAAGGCGTGGACGGGCGAGCCCTTCGAGTTCCGGGGCCGCACCGTGAAGGTCACCCCGCGCCCCTTCACCCGGCCGCACCCGCTGCTGCTGGTGGGCGGCAGCTCGCAGGCGGCGGCCCGGCGCGCGGCCCGGCTGGGACTGCCGTTCTTCCCGAGCGCGCACCTGCCGGAGCTGGAGGCGTACTACCAGGCGCGGCTGGCGGAGTACGGCACCGAGGGCTTCTGCATGATGCCCGCCGCCCGGACCCCGCTGCTGCACATCGCGGAGGACCCGGACCGCGCGTGGGCGGCGTACGGGCACCACTTCCTGCACGAGGCGGGCATGTACGCGTCCTGGCAGTCCAAGGACATCCGCTCGGCGGTACGGTCCGGCGCGCACACGGTCGAGGAGCTGCGCACGGAGGGCGTGTACCGGATCCTGACCCCGGACGAGGCGGTGGCGTACGCCCGGGAGGCGGGTGAGGCGGGCAACCTCGTCCTGCACCCCCTGTGCGGCGGGATGCCGCTGGACGAGGGCCGGCGCAGTCTGGAATTGCTGTGCGAACGGGTGCTGCCCCGGCTCAAGGACTGAGCCGGGGCAGCGCCACGGAGGAGAGGGGGTGTTGGCGGGGGATGGTTACCCCATCTCCTCCAACGCCTTGCCCTTGGTCTCCGGCACCCATTTGAGGATGAAGGGGATCGAGAGCAGGGCGAAGACCGCGTAGATCACGTACGCGCCGGACAGGTTCCAGTCCGAGAGCGTCGGGAACGAGACCGTGATGACCCAGTTGGCGATCCACTGGGCGGCGGCGGCCACACCGAGGGCGGCCGCGCGGATCCGGCCCGGGAACATCTCGCCGAGCAGCACCCAGACCACCACGCCCCAGGAGAGGGCGAAGAAGAGGACGAAGAAGTTGGCGGCGATGAGGGCCACCAGCCCCTGGGCGTGCGGCAGGGCGATGTCGCCGCCGCTGTTGTCCTTGTAGGAGAAGGCCCACGCGGCGAGCGCGAGGGAGACCGTCATACCGACGGAACCGATGAGGGCCAGAGGTTTGCGGCCGATGCGGTCCACGAACACCATCGCGATGACCGTACCGATGATGTTCACTACGGAGGTCTCGAAGGAGTACAAGAACGAGGAGCTCGGGTCGATGCCGACCGACTGCCACAGCGAGGAGCTGTAGTAGAAGATCACGTTGATGCCGACGAGCTGCTGGAAGACGGAGAGGCCGATGCCGATCCAGACGATCGGCAGGAAGCCGAAGCGGCCGCCGAGCAGATCCTTGAAGCTTGACTTCTGCTCCGAATGGATGGCGCTGTCGATCTCGCGGACCCGGGCGTCGGCGTCGATGTGGTCGCCCTCGACCTCGCGCAGGACGATCTTGGCCTTCTCCATGCGGCCGACCGAGACGAGGAAGCGGGGGGACTCGGGGATGGCGAAGGACAACAGGCCGTAGAGCACGGCCGGGACCACCATCACGCCGAGCATCCACTGCCAGGCTTCCAGCCCGCCGATCTTGCCGCGCTGGTCGCCGTCGGCGAGGTTGAGGATGCCCCAGTTGACGAGCTGCGAGATGGCGATGCCGATGACGATCGCCGCCTGCTGGAAGGACGCGAGCCTGCCGCGGTAGGCGGGCGGCGAGACCTCGGCGATGTAGGCCGGGCCGATGACCGAGGCCATGCCGATGCCGAAGCCGCCGATGACACGCCATACGGCGAGGTCCCAGAGGGCGAACGGCAGGGCGGAGCCGATGGCGCTCGCGGTGAACAGGACGGCGGCGATCTGCATGCAGCGGATACGGCCGATCCGGTCGGCGATGCGGCCGGCGGTGGCCGCGCCGAAGGCACAGCCGATGAGTGCGGCGGCGATCACCTGGGCGAGGGTTCCCGAACCGACGTCGAAACGGTCGCGGACGGCCTCGACGGCGCCGTTGATGACGGAGCTGTCGTAGCCGAAGAGGAAACCGCCCATCGCCGCGGCCGCGGTGATGAAGATGACGTGCCCGAGGTGTTCGGGCTGTGATGCGCGTCCGCCGCCTGACGAGGACGCCTGCGCTGTGCTGGTCAAGGTCTGCTCCTGCGTGCCCGGCTGCGGTGACGGGCGAAGGTGGGGGTGATTCCTTCCAGTGGCGCACAGTTCAAGATCGGCCACCACCCGAAAGGAAGGGCAGTGGGTGCGAGCCTATGTGTTCATTTTATGAAGTCAAGACCTGGTTGGAACTTCTCTGAACCTGGCTTTGGTGGCCCACCGGGGGGAGCGCGTACTACTACTGGCTTCACTACTTGAACAGAAGGTGGAGCGGGCGGGGATCAGCGAAGACGCTGGCTGATGACTTTGGACACCCCATCGCCCTGCATCGACACGCCGTAGAGCGCATCGGCGACCTCCATCGTCCGCTTCTGGTGAGTGATCACGATCAGCTGTGAACTCTCCTGCAGTTCCTCCATGATCCGGATCAGCCGTTGCAGGTTGGTGTCGTCCAGGGCGGCCTCGACCTCGTCCATCACGTAGAACGGGCTGGGCCTGGCCTTGAAGATGGACACCAGCAGTGCCACGGCCGTCAGCGAGCGTTCGCCGCCGGAGAGCAGCGAGAGCCGCTTGATCTTCTTGCCCGGCGGGCGGGCCTCCACGTCCACCCCGGTGGCGAGCATGTTGTCGGGATCGGTCAGGATCAACCTGCCCTCGCCTCCCGGGAACAATCGCGCGAAGACCCCCTCGAATTCGCGGGCCGTGTCCCGGAACGCCTCGGTGAAGACCTGCTCGACCCGCTGGTCCACCTCCTTCACGACCTGAAGGAGGTCGGCGCGGGTCTTGCGCAGGTCTTCCAGCTGCTCGCTCAGGAACGTGTGCCGTTCCTCCAGCGCCGCGAACTCCTCCAGCGCCAGCGGGTTCACCTTGCCCAGCTGCTGGTACGCCCGCTCGGCGGACCGCAGCCGCTTCTCCTGTTCGGCCCGTACGAAGACCCCCGGACGGGGGTCGGCGTCCGCCTCCTCGCCGTCGGCGGGCGGACCCGGGGGCACCGGCTGACCGGGGCCGTACTCGGCGACCAGCCCGGCCGCCGCCACCCCGAACTCCTCCAGCGCCTTGGTCTCCACCTGCTCGATGCGCAGCCGCTTCTCGGCGCCGAGCACCTCGCCGCGGTGCACGGAGTCGGTGAGCTTGTCGAGTTCGCCCTTGAGGTCGCGGCCGCGGGTACGGGCCTCGCCCAGCTCCCGCTCCCGGACACCCTTCGCCGATTCGGCCGCGACGCGTTCGCACTCCGCGCGGGCCAGCGAGACCTCGATGTGCGCCAGGAGCTGGCGGGCGCCGTCGCCCACCGCCGTGGCCACCCGGGCCTCGTGGCGGCGCCGGGCCGTGCGGCGCTCGGCCCTGGCGCGGGCCTCGCGTTCCGCCCTGGCCCCGCGGTCGAGGGCGTCGGCCCGGCCCGCCAGGGCCTTGACCCGCTCCTCGTGGGTGCGCAGCTGGAGCCGGGCCTCCATCTCGGTCTGGCGGGCGTTGGCGCCGTCAGCGGCGAGCCGGTCGCGGACGCCGGTGTCCGGTTCCTCCTCGGCGGGCATCTCCTCGACCACGGCGAGCCGCTCGGCGCACTCCTCCACATCGGCCAGCGCCTGCTCCAGCGCGTCCTGGGCCTTCGCGGCGGCGGCGGCGCAGCGCTCGGCCTCGCCCGCCGCGCCCTTGGCCTGACCGGCGAGCCGTCCGAGCTGCTGGGCGACCCCGGCCCTCGCCGCCTCCCCCGCGCGGCGCCGCCCGTCCAGCTCCTCGACCAGACCGGAGTGATGGCGGCGGCGGTCCTCGGCCTCCGCCCTGGCTCCGGCCAGGTCCCGGCAGCGGGTCTCCAGTTCGGCGAGAGCGGCGTCGGCCTCGTCCACGGCGGCCTGCACTTCGAGCAGGCTCGGCGCCCCGGCGGAACCGCCCTGCGCGAGGTGCGCCCCGAGCACGTCCCCCTCGACGGTGACGGCGACCACGTCGGGCCGCGCCGCCACCAGCGCCTCGGCGTCCGCCAGGCCGGCCACGACCAGGTACTCCCGCGCCACCCACTCCACGGCCCGCCGCACCCCGGCGTCCCCCCCGACCAGTTCCGTCAACGCCACCGCGCCGGTCCCGCGGGCGACCTCGCCGTCGGGGGAGCCGATGGCGGCCGGGGCCTGTGCGCTCCGGGTGGGGGCCGGGACGTCGGCGGGGGTCGGAGCCCCGCCGTGACCCGCGGCAGCCGACCCCGCCAGGCCGGCGACCGGGGCGGTCGCCACCGCCTGAGCCGAGCCGGGGCCGGGGCCGGGGGCCGGGGCGGCCGGGACGGTTGCCCGGACCGCCCGGGCGGAGCCCGGATCCGGGGCGGGACCCGGCGGGCCCGGGACGTGGGCCGGGGCCGCCGGGGCCGTGACCTCGGCGGAGCCGGGGGCGGCCGGGGCCGGGGCCGCCGGCGCCGCGCCGCTCGCGGGGTCCGGGGCGAAGTCACGGTTTCGGGAAGGGGCGGGGTGGGGGGTAGCTCCCCCACCCCCGGCCGGGTCCGCCGGCGGAGGATCCGGTTCCGTGGCCGGCGCTGACGACGCCGCTACGGCTCCGCCACCCGCACCCCGGCCCGCCGATGCCGAGGGCTGGGACGGGACCGGGGTCGGGGCGATCAGGAAGGCCGCCCGGCCCGCGTCGGTCGTGCGCAGGTGGCGGATGGCCGCCGCCGCGGCGGCCGGGGAGGTCACGACCAGGGCGTCCGCCGCCGCGCCCAGCGCCGCCGCCACCGCGACCTCGTACCCCGGCGCCACCGACAGCCGCTGGGCCGCCGGGCCGAGCAGGCCCGCCAGCTGATCCCGGGCCGCCAGTACCGCGCCCGTGCCGTCCTTGCGGCGCAGGCCCAGCGCCAGCGCCTCCCGCCGCGCGGACACCGCCGCACGGGACCGCTGGGCCTCCGCCAGCTCGTCCCGGGCCGCCGAGAGCACGGCCTCCGCCGCGGCCAGCTCCGTCCGGGCACGCTCGTACTCGGCCGTCACGGACTCCCCCGCGTCCCGCGCGCCGACCTCGTCCGCCAGCGCCTCGTACTCCTCCCGGGCCGCCACCGACCGGGATTCCGCTTCGTCCCGGGCAGCCACCAGCCGGTCGATCTCCGCCTGCGCGGCCCCGGCCCGGGAGCGGGCCGCGCCGAGCCGGCCGGTCAGCCGGGCCAGGCCCTCGCGCCGGTCGGCGATGGCCCGCGCCGCGTCCCGCAGGCGCCGCTCCTCGCCCTCCAAAGCCCGTTCCAGTTCCGCCCGGTGCGCCGAGGTGTCCTCCAGGGCGCGGTCGGCGGCCTCCAGCGCGGCCGTCAGTTCCGCTTCCTGCTCGCGGATCCGGGCGGCCTCCTTCTCCATGTCCTCGGGGTCCCGGCCGCGCCGTTCCTCCTCGACCGGCGCCGTCGCGCTCCTGACCCGCGCCTCGGCCAGCGAAGCCGTCCCGCGGACGCGTTCGGCCAGCTGCGACAGCTCGTACCAGGTCTGCCGCGCCCGCTGGAGCCGGGGCGTCAGCGCGCGTACGGCTTCCTCCAGTTCGGCCTCCCGCCGCAGCGCTCCGGCCAGTTCCGCCTCGGCCGACTCCTTGCGCTCCTTCAGCGCGGCCTCGTCCGCGATCTCCGCGTCGAGCGCGCCCCGCAGGGTGACCAGGTCGTCCGCGAGCAGCCGCAGCCGCGCGTCCCGCAGGTCGGCCTGGATGGCGGCGGCCCGCCGGGCCACCGCCGCCTGCCGCCCCAGCGGCTTGAGCTGGCGGCGCAGTTCGTCGCCGAGGTCCTGCACGCGCGCGAGGTTGGCCTGCATCGAGTCCAGCTTCCGCAGCGCCTTCTCCTTGCGCTTGCGGTGCTTCAGTACGCCCGCCGCCTCCTCGATGAAGGCGCGGCGGCCCATCGGATCGGCGTGCAGGACCGAGTCCAGCTGACCCTGGCCGACGATGACGTGCATCTCGCGGCCGATGCCGGAGTCGGAGAGCAGCTCCTGGATGTCCAGGAGGCGGCAGGGGTCACCGTTGATCTGGTACTCACTGCTGCCGCCCCGGAACATGATCCGGGTGATGGTGACCTCGGCGTAGTCGATCGGCAGGGCGCCGTCGGAGTTGTCGATGGTCAGGGACACCTCGGCGCGACCGAGCGGCGGGCGGCCGGTGGTCCCGGCGAAGATGACGTCTTCCATCTTCCCGCCGCGCAGCGACTTGGCGCCCTGCTCCCCCATGACCCAGGAGAGCGCGTCCACCACATTGGACTTGCCGGAGCCGTTGGGTCCCACGACGCAGGTGATGCCCGGCTCGAAACGCAGGGTGGTGGCAGACGCGAACGATTTGAAACCACGCAGGGTCAGGGCCTTGAGGTGCACGCCGCCGGATTCTACCTTTTACGTTCGGTTTCACCCATGAAGGTGCAGGGCACATCTGACGTGAAAGCGGCGATGCGGACGACCGCGAAAGCGAATGCGGCGGAAAGAAAGAAGGGACGCCGGAGCGGCGTCCCTTGCAGATCAAGCGGGGCTGACAGTCGAGCGGGGCAGGGCTGGCAGTCAAGCGACGAGATCGCGGGTCAGGTGAGCGCAGGCTCCGCCTGGGGTACGTCGATGTCGATGCTGTCCAGCAGCAAGTCTCCGTGCTGAGCGGCGGCCGCATTCAGGGCGTCATTCTCGGACTGAATTCGTCCGAGTTCGGACTCGAGGTCCTGGACGCGCTGCTGAAGCCGTCGCATCTCGGCGAGGAGTCGCGGATCGGAACCGCCGACGTAACCGAGAAGCGCCTTTGCCATGATGGATGGTCCTCCACACTGAGTGACCGACCGAAGCGGTGTGGGTCGTGAGGGAATCGCACCCGCGTTGTCCGGCAGTGGCTGTCAGTCACTGCGCTCAATACTGCCAACACTGCCAAACAGCTCAGGTGCGCGGGGCTTCCAGCGTCTCACCAAAAAGTTTGACGGTCAACACGATCACGCCCTGTATCGGCGGGCAGCCCGTTCCCGGCAAGGGGCGGGGAGATCATCCGCTCCTTCGAGCCTTCCACGGATGACCACTCTCGGCAACGTATGCGCAGTTCCGGCGGTATGCACATCCGATCAGTTCATGATCACCGGATCGCGAACCCGTCATACCCGCCGCGCGGAATTCCCCAGATCTCTGTGACCCCGTCCACCCGCCCGGGCGTGTCGGCGGATCGCAGCCAGTCGAGCAGCCGGTGGCAATTCTCACGTTGACCTTCGGCGACGACCTGTACTCGGCCGTCGTCGAGGTTGAGCGCGAAGCCCACCAGGTCGCCGATCTCCAGCGCGTTGGCCCTGGTGAACCAGCGGAAGCCCACTCCCTGTACGCGGCCGCGCACCCACGCGGTCACTCGGACATGTTCGTTCATGTGTGAACGCTAACCGGGTGATCCCTTTCCGGGCACCTCGCCCCCGCGGTGGCATCGGCTACAGTCGCGCCTCAATGAACTCACCCATTTGGGTGAGTAAAGGTTGATCTTGGAAGGCACCGCCGATGGGACGCCACCGACTCCCCGCGCCGCAGCGCGACGGCCGCGGCAAGCGCGGCGGCACCGCCCTGCGCACCGGCCTGCTGGGCGCCTGCGTGGCAGTGGTCCTCGGGACCGCGGCCGTAACCACCGGACTGGTGCCGGTGGGCGCCGACTTCCCCTTCATAGGGCAGGGCGCCGCCGACAAGAGCGAGGCCTCCGGGTCCCGGCACGGCGCGGACAGCGGCGTGGGCAGTACGGACGGACAGGGCGGCCTGGCCAACCTCTCCGGCCGCTCCCCCGAGGCCTTGGGCGCGTCCACCACCCCGTCGCCCTCGCACGCGCCGTCGCCGTCGGCCTCGCCGAGCCCCTCGGCTTCCCCCTCCGCCTCGGCCTCCCCTTCCGCGTCAGCCCCGGCCACGCCCTCCGCCGCGCCCTCGACGAAGGCCCCGGCGAAGCCCGCCGACCCGCCGCCCGCCAGGCCCTCGGCGCCCGCCAAGCCCCCGGCGCCCTCCGTGCCCCCCGCCCCCGCCGAGGGTCACTCCGCGGAGGAGGCGGCCGTACTGGCGCTCGTGAACCAGGAGCGGGCCCGGGCGGGCTGCGGCCCGGTGCGGGCGAACCCGCCGCTGGCGGCCCTCGCGGGCGCGTTCAGCAAGGACATGGCCGTCCGCGGCTTCTTCGACCACACCGACCCCGACGGGAACACCCCGTGGGACCGCGCGTCCAAGGCAGGGATCACCGGCCTCGGCGGCGAGAACATCGCCCGGGGCCAGGGCGACGCCGCCTCGGTCATGAAGGCGTGGATGAACAGCCCGGGCCACCGGGACAACATCCTGAACTGCGACTACCGCACCCTCGGCGTCGGCGTGCACTTCGCCTCCGGCGGCCCCTGGTGGACCCAGGACTTCGGCTTCTAGCGCCGCGTCAGGCGGCGACGGCGGCGCGGCCCGCGACGAAGACGCGGGTGGTCTCGGCCACGCGGCGGCCGAGGTGCTCGGCCGTCAGCAGGTCGGCCTTGTGGACGCCCTCGACGCCCTGGTCCGAGAAGCTCTGGGCGGCGGCGCCGTCGAAGAAGCCGAGGCGGTTGATGTCGTTCTCGGAACCGGTGGTGGTGTTCCAGCCCGGCTTCAGGCCCAGATTGACCCAGTTCATGCCGTGCTGCGCGGCCAGCGTCTGGAAGAAGTCCAGGGTGTTGCCCTTGTCGCCGCTCTTGGACGCGGAGTTCGTGAAGCCCGCCGCCAGCTTGTCCTGCCAGGCGTCGGCGAACCAGCGCTTCGAGGTGGCCTCGGCGAACACGTGGAAAGCGCCGGACGCGGTGCCCATGTAGGTCGGGGACCCGAAGACGATCGCGTCGGAACCGTCCAGGAGTTCCCACTGGGCGTCGTCGATCTCATCGACCTTGATCAGATGAACGGTCGCCCCGGCGTCGGCGGCGCCCGCACGGACGGCCTCGGCGACCACCGCCGTGTGCCCGTATCCGGAGTGGTAGGCGATCGAGACGACGGGGGCGGGGAAGGAAGCGGACACGGTGGAACTCCTCTGGAACGTGGTGGTGCGTCGAGAGAAGGTAAGCACTAACTTTTCGGAAGTGCAACCTTCTGGTTAGCGCTGCGTAGGAGTAGCCTGTTCGTCATGGAGACCCCCGCCCGCACCGAAAGCACCGGATCCGCCGAACTGCCGTTCGACGTTTTCGCGCGCGACTGCCCGTCCCGGGAAACCCTGGAACACGTCACCGGGCGCTGGGGCAGCCTGACGGTCGGCGCCCTCTACGACGGGGCGCGCCGGTTCAACGAACTGCGCCGCCGGGTCGACGGCGTGAGCGAGAAGATGCTCTCCCAGACCCTCCACGCGCTGGAGCGCGACGGCATCGTGCACCGCGAGGCGCAGCCGACGAACCCGCCGCGCGTCGACTACGAGCTGACCCCGCTGGGCCGGGAGATCGCCGAGCGGCTGCTGTCACTGATCCACTTCGTCGAGGGCAGCATGAATCCGGTCCTCGCGGCCCGGCAGTCCTACGACGCGACGCGCGGCGGGCGCTGACAGCGCGGGCAGAAGTAGCTGGACCGGTTCATCCACGGCCTGCGCCGCACGGGCGTGCCGCAGCGCCTGCACGGCTCGTCCTCGCGCCCGTACGCGTCGAGCGAGCGGTCGAAGTAGCCCGACTCGCCGTTCACGTTGACGTAGAGGCTGTCGAAGCTGGTCCCGCCGACGGCGAGGGCCGCGTTCATCACGTCGCGGACGTGCCCGAGGAGTTCCCCGCTCAGCGGGCGCGTGAGGGTGGCGGTGGGGCGCTCGTAGTGGAGCTTGGCGCGCCACAGCGCCTCGTCCGCGTAGATGTTCCCGATGCCGCTGATCAGGGACTGGTCCAGCAGGGCCCGCTTGAGCGTGGTCCGCTTGGCCCGCAGCGCCGCGTGGTAGAGCACCTCGTCGAAGGCCGGGTCCAGGGGGTCGCGGGCGATGTGCGCGATGACGTCGGGAAGCCCGTCCGCGCTGTCGGGGGCGCTCTCGTGCAGGGAGAGGCCGCCGAAGGTCCGCTGGTCCACGAAGCGCAGCTCGGTCCCGGCCGAGTCGGTGAAGCGGACCCGGATGCGCAGGTGCTTCTCGTCGGGGGCCCCGGTGGGCTGCACCAGGAGCTGCCCGCTCATGCCGAGGTGGGCCAGTACGGACAGGTCCCCGTCTTCCAGGGGCAGCCACAGGTACTTGCCGCGCCGCTGCGGGGCGCCGACGGTCCGGCCCGTGAGCCGCGCCGCGAAATCGGGTCCGCCGCCGGGGTGACGGCGTACCGCCCGGGGGTGCAGCACCTCGACGGAGGCCACGGTCCGCCCGGCCACCCAGCGCGCCAACCCGCGTCGTACGACTTCGACTTCGGGCAGCTCGGGCACGGTGTCTCCTCGGAGGGCGGTCCTTGTGGGGCTCGCCCCGAGCGTACCGCCGGGCCCGGTACGGCCGCGGCGGGGCCCCGGGAACGGGTCCGCCCGCCACTGCCGGAGCAGTGGCGGGCGGAGAAACTCCCGAAGGAAGCGTCAGGCGGTCGGCGTCGGATCGGCGGGCGTCGGCGCCCCGCCGTCCTCGGCCGGAGCCTCGGCGACAGCCGGTGCGGCGGAGGCGGCGGCTTGCGCCGCGATCCCCTCGTCCGCGGCGGCGCGGATACCGCGCCATGCGGACTCCGCAGCCTGCTGTTCCGCTTCCTTCTTGCTGCGGCCGGTGCCGATGCCGTACGAGACACCACCGACGCGAGCAGCAGCGGTGAAGGTCTTCTCGTGGTCCGGTCCGGTCTCGCTGACCAGGTACTCGGGTACGCCGAGCCCCTCGGCCGCGGTCAGTTCCTGGAGACTGGTCTTCCAGTCCAGGCCGGCACCGAGGTTCGAGGACTTCTCGATCAGCGGATCAAAGAGCCGGTGAACCAGCTCGGAGGCCGCGTCGAGACCCTGGTCGAGATAGACGGCGCCGATCACCGCTTCAAGGGTGTCGGCGAGGATGGAGGCCTTGTCCCGGCCGCCCGTGCCTTCTTCGCCCCGGCCTAGCCGGATGAAGAGGCCGAGTTCGAGCGCACGCCCGACCCCGGCCAACGCACGCGAATTGACCACAGCGGCCCGCAGTTTGGCCAGTTGGCCTTCCGGCAGGTCCGGATGGATCCGATAGAGCGTGTCCGTGACCACCAGGCCGAGCACGGAGTCCCCGAGGAACTCCAGCCGCTCGTTGGTGGGCAGACCGCCGTTCTCGTACGCGTACGAACGGTGGGTCAGTGCACGCACCAGAAGGGCGGACTCGAGGTGATACCCGAGCCGCCCTTCCAGAAGCGTGTGGGACGAGGCCGCGTTGTTCTTGTCTGCCTGCGTATGGCCGCCGGCAAGCTCAGACATTGCGCCTCTCACCAGCCGCTCAGACCTCGAGGACCTGGCGCTTGTTGTAGGTGCCGCAGCTCGGGCACGCAATGTGCTGGAGCTTCGGCTCCTGGCAACGCTCGCACGAAACCAGGGTGGGGACCGCAGCCTTCCACTGCGACCGGCGGTGGCGCGTGTTGCTGCGCGACATCTTCCGCTTCGGAACAGCCACGGCTACTTCTCCTGCTTCTCGGCGGCGCGCTGGACGTCAGATGCGACGCCGCTCATGTTGTCCTTCTCGTCGTCCTGATCGGTCACGACGAGTCCCTGCAACGCCGCCCAACGAATGTCGGTGGCGTCATGGTGGTGGTCCGGGTCGTCGTTCAGACTGATCCCGCATTCGGGACACAGTCCGAGGCAGTCCTCCCGGCACACCGGCTGCAGCGGCAGTGCGAGCACCACCGCGTCACGCAGCACTGATTCGAGGTCGAACAAACCGTCCTCGATGAAGAGCCTGTCCTCGTCATTCTCAACGTCGTCGCCCGGTTCCGCTTTCATACGGCCCCGGTCGTCGGCGTCAGGGTACGAGAACATCTCCTGGAAGTCCGCCTTGAGCTCGCGCTCCACGGCCTCCAGACACCTTACGCACTCCCCGGCGGCCAGTGCACGGGCGGTGCCTGTGACAAGCACCCCTTCCATGACCGACTCAAGCCGGAGCTTCAGCTTCACCGGCGCGCCGTCCGGCACTCCGATGACGTCCGCGAGACCGAAGTCCGCGGGCGCCACGATCTCTCGGGTCAGCCGCAGCAACGCACCAGGACGCCGACCCAGCTCGTGCGTGTCGAACACGAGGGGGTCATGGGGGTCGAGGTGGGTGTTCAGGGCTGGTCCTGCTTTCAGAAATCGCTGAGCTTTTTGCCGCTTGCGGGCAGCAAGGATCGCATCGCATACGCGCGACCGAAGAGCCAGGATACCCGCCCCTTCGCCCTGAGCCCAATCCGGGGCCGGGGCCCGTCAGCGGCCCTGTTCGTACTGACGCAGCTGGTCCAGATTGATCATGCTCGTGTCGAAGAGGCTGGTCTCGTCGAGGGCCGGCTGCGAGGGCTGCTGGTGCTGCTGCGCCTGCTGCTGCTCGTCGAGCTGATGCGGCTGCTGCTGCTGTTGCGGCTGCTCGTAGGCGGCGTACGGGTCCGGCTGCTGGTGCTGCTGCTGGTACGCCGCGTACGGGTCCGGCTGCTGCGGGGCCTGCTGGTAGCCGTAGGCGTCCTGGTAGCCGTACGCGCCCGGCTGGGGCTGCTGGTAGGAGTAGGCCTCGTACACCGGTTCCTGCGGCGCTTGCGCTCGCTGGGGCGCGATCGGCGCCACCGGTTCCGCCAGGCCCGCCAGGAAGTCCGCGTCGCTGGTGGTCCGGGACTGCTGGCCGCCCGCCGCGTCCTGGGCCGCCATGTGGGCGCCCAGATCGTCCGTCGGCGCCCGGCCCAGCAGCTTCTGCCTGCCCCGGCCGACCGCCTCCAGGGTCTTGGAGAGCACCGCTTCGAAGGTTGCCAGCTTCGTGTCCACGTAGGCGTCGGCCTGCTGGCGCTGGACCTCCGGGTCGTGGCTGCGCTCGGGCGCCTCCGCGTCGGAGAAGCCGTGCTCGTCGAGCCCCGGGCCGCGCCCGAGCAGCTTCTCGCGGCCCCGGTCCACGGACCCGATGGTCTTGGAGAGGACCACCTCGAAGTTGGCGAGCTTGCTGTCGACGTACTCGTCGGCCTCGGCGCGGATCTCCTCCGCCTCCCGGCGGGCCTCCGCGAGGATCCGGTCCGCCTCGCCCTGCGAGCGGCGCGCGACCTCGGTGTCGGAGACCAGCGAGCCCCGCTGGGCGTGGGCCGACTCGATGATCCGGTCCGCCTCCCGGCGGGCCTCCTCGACCATCTGCTCGCGCCCGCCGATCAGCTCCCGCGCCTGGGCGAGCGAGCCGGGCAGCGCCTCGCGCACCTCTTCGAGCCGGGCGAGCAGCTCGGCGCGGTTGATCACGCAGGAGGCGGACATGGGCATGGACCGGGCTCCGCCGACCGACGCGACGATCTCGTCGAGCTTCTTCTGCACGTCCACGGTGGCTCGCACTCTCTCGGCCTCAGGCGGTTCCTGAGACGGACGGGACGACTGTACGGCCCCGACGCGGCCCCCCGACAGCGAGTGACGGCACGTCAGTTGCCGTGCAGCCGCTCCATCAGGGCGGTGTGGACGAAGGGCGGCAGCAGGTGGGAGACGTCGCCGCCCCAGGTCGCCACCTCCTTGACCAGGGAGGAGGACAGGAAGCTGTAGGTCGGGTTGGTCGGCACGAAGAGCGTCTCCACCCCGGTGAGGCCCATGTTCATCTGGGCCATCTGCAGCTCGTAGTCGAAGTCGCTGACCGCGCGCAGACCCTTGACGATGGCCGGGATGTCGCGCTGCTTGCAGAAGTCGACGAGCAGTCCGTGGAAGGACTCGACCTCGACGTTCCCGTATCCGGCGGTGGCCTCGCGGATCAGCTCGATCCGCTCCTCGACCGTGAAGAGTCCCTGCTTGGACTGATTGATCATCACGGCGACATGCACGACGTCGTAGAGCCGGGCGGCTCGTCCGATGATGTCGAGATGTCCGTTGGTGATGGGGTCGAACGACCCCGGACAGACGGCGCGGCGCAACTGAAGTCCCTCGCTCTCCGGTACGGGCATCATGAGTCTTCGCAGGTGTCGGCGGCGCGACCGTACCAAAGGGTGCCTTCGCCGTACCGCCGGGAGCGGAGCGGCTCGAAACCGTCGGGCCAGGGGAACGCACCGCTTCTGGTGCTGCGCTCCACGGTGACGAGCGCATCGCCCGTGAGCCAGGCATTCGACCGGAGTGTGAGCAGGATCTCCGCGAGATCGACGTGCGCGACCTCGTAGGGCGGGTCCAGGAAGACGATGTCGTACGGCTCCCCGACGGCCGGGAGCCCCACGATCTGCTCCGCCCTGCCGGCCCGGAATTCGGCGCCGGGCAGGGCCAGCGCCGTGATGTTCTCCCGGATCGCCTTCGCGGCCTTGGCGTCGGCCTCGACGAGCAGGGCGTGCGCCGCGCCCCGGGAGAGGGCTTCGAGGCCGACCGCGCCGGAGCCCCCGTAGAGGTCGAGGACCCGGGCACCCTCGACGCCGTGCAGCGACTCCCAGGTGGAGAACAGGCCTTCGCGCATCCGGTCGGAGGTGGGCCGGGTGCCGGTGCCGGGCGGCACGGCGAGGCGTCGCCCACCGGCGCTGCCGGCGATCACGCGGGTCATGTGGAGGTCCTTCGCTCAGGGAATGCTCGCGGCTCCACGATAGGACCTCCGGTACGGGACCTCCTGGTCAGCCCTTCTCCAGGTACTGCTCCCGCTCGGTGTCGAGCAGTGCGGCGAGGGTGGTGAGCAGGCCGGGCAGTGCGGTCAGTTCCGGATCGTCGGCGACGACACGGGTGGCCTCCTCGCGGGCCTGCGCGATGACCTCCTCGTCCTCGATGACGGACAGCATCCGCAGCGAGGAGCGCACGCCGGACTGGGCCTGGCCGAGGACGTCGCCCTCGCGGCGCTGTTCGAGGTCGATCCGGGAGAGTTCGAAGCCGTCGAGGGTGGCGGCGACGGCGGCCAGCCGGGCCCGGGCGGGGCTGGCCTCGTGCATCTCGCTGACCAGGAGGCACAGTCCGGGGGCGGAGCCGCGGCCGACGCGGCCGCGCAGCTGGTGCAGTTGGGACACCCCGAACCGGTCCGCGTCCATGATCACCATCACCGTGGAGTTCGGCACGTTCACCCCGACCTCGATGACGGTGGTGGCGACCAGCACCTTCACCTCGCCCGCCGCGAAGCGCCGCATCACGGCGTCCTTGTCGGCGGGGTCCATCCGGCCGTGCAGCACCTCGACGGTCAGCCCGGCGAGCGGGCCCCCGGCCAGCTGCTCGGCGATCTCCAGGACGGCGAGCGGGGGCCGCTTGTCCCCGTCCTCCTCGGCCGCGGCCTTCTTCTTGGCGGCGGCCTTGGCGGCCTTCGGATCGTCCTCGCCGTCGCCGATCCGCGGGCACACCACATACGCCTGGTGCCCCTTGTCGACCTCCTCGCGGACCCGCTCCCAGGCCCGGGTGAGGAAGTGCGGCTTGTCCTTGGCGGGCACCACGTGGGTGGCGATCGGCGAGCGTCCGGCCGGGAGCTGGTCCAGGACGGAGGTCTCCAGGTCACCGAAGACGGTCATGGCGACGGTGCGCGGGATCGGGGTCGCGGTCATCACGAGCAGGTGCGGGGGCTGTTTGCCCTTGGAGCGCAGGGCGTCGCGCTGTTCCACGCCGAACCGGTGCTGCTCGTCGACCACGACCAGCCCGAGGTCGTGGAACTTGACCTTGTCCTCGATCAGGGCGTGGGTGCCGATGACGATCCCGGCCTCGCCGGTGATCAGGTCGAGCAGCGCCTGCCGGCGCGCGGGCATCCCCATGGAGCCGGTGAGCAGCACCACCTTGGTGCCCCGGTCGGATCCGCCGAGCAGCCCGCCCTCGGCCAGTTCGCCCATCATCTCTGTGATCGACCGGTGGTGCTGCTGGGCGAGCACCTCGGTGGGCGCGAGCATCGCGGCCTGTCCCCCGCAGTCGACGACGGCGAGCATGGCGCGCAGCGCGACCATCGTCTTTCCCGAGCCGACCTCGCCCTGGAGGAGGCGGTGCATGGGGTGGTCGGTGGCCAGGTCGTCGAAGATCTCCCGGGACACCGCGACCTGGCCGTCGGTGAGGGTGAAGGGGAGCTTGGCGTCGAAGGCGTCGAGCAGGCCGCCGGGGGCGGGGCGGCGCGGGACGGCGGGGAGCAAGGTGTCCGCGTGCCTGCGGCGGGCCAGGGCGACCTGGAGGACGAAGGCCTCGTCCCACTTGAGCCGCTGGCGGGCGGCTTCGATGTCGGCCTTGGTGCGCGGCCGGTGGATCTTGAGCAGGGCTTCGGTGAGCGGGAGCATGCCGCGGCCCTCGCGCAGCGCGGGCGGCAGCGGGTCCACGGCCTCCTGGGCGGTGGGGAGCACCGTGTCGACGGCCTTCGCGATCTTCCAGGACTCCAGTTGCTTGCAGGCCGGGTAGATCGGGATCAGCTGCTGGGCGAAGGCGTCCACCGCGTCGGCGGTGGTGGCCTCGACGCCCAGGGGTTCGTAGGCGGGGTGGGTGAGCTGGAGCTTGCGGTTGAACAGGGAGACCTTGCCCGCGAACATCGCGCGGCTGCCGGGGAGCAGGTCCTTGTGCGGTTTGTGGACGCCCGCGCCGAAGAAGACGAGCTGGAGCCTGCCGCTGCCGTCGGTGATGGTCACCTCCAGCCGTTTGCCCCGCCCGCCGTTGAAGGTGAGGACGCGGGCGTCGGCGACCTGGGCGACGACGGTGACGTGTTCGTCGATCTGGTCGGCCAGTTCCGCCAGCGAGGTCAGTTCTCCGCGCTCGGCGTACCGGCGCGGGTAGTGGTGCAGCAGGTCCAGGGCCGTGTGCAGGCCGAGGTGTTCGGCCAGCACCTTGGCGGTGGCGGGGCCGAGCGTCTTCTTGAGGTCTTCGTCGAGCGCGGGCACGTGTTCATTGCACACCATGGCTGTGACATCGCGGGCCCTGGACCCCGCCGAGGTCCCTACTCGACCCCGATGAGCAGCGGCGCGGAGTACCGCCCGCCCCGGTAGGTGACGGTGTCGACGGCCAGGTGCCCGTGCTGGACGTACGCCTCCAGCCGTTCGGCGAGCGCGTCCGGCACCTCCGGGCCCAGGACCAGGGTGACGAGTTCGCCGCCGGAGCCGAGCATGCGCTCCAGGACGGCCTCCGCGGTCTCGGGCAGCCCCGCGCCGATGACGGCGACGTCCCCGTCGATGAGGCCGAGGACGTCCCCGGCCTGGCAGATGCCCGCCGAGGTGAAGGACTGGCGTTCGGCGATGGCGAGTTCGCCGTGGCGGGTGGCTCCGGCGGCTGCGGTCATGGCGACCACGTCCTCGTCGAAGCTGGCGTCGGGGTCGTGCACGGCGAGCGCCGCGAGCCCCTGGACGGCGGACCGGGTGGGGATGACGGCGACCCGTACGCCGTCGGCGCGGGCCTGTTCGGCGGCGGCCGCGGCGGCCGCGCGCTGTTCGGCGCCGCCGGGCAGCAGGACCACCTCGCGGGCGTGCGCGCGCCGTACGGCGGCGGCGATCTCGGCGGCGGCGGGCGGTTCGCCGGGGAGGACGAGCACGGTGGCCGCCCCGGCCTCCTCGCAGAGCGCGGCCAGTCCCTCGCCCTGGACGACGGCGACCACGGCCCGCTGGGCGCGCTCGGTGCGGGCGCGGCGCCGCTCGTCGCCGAAGTGGGTGATCCGGATCCGGTAGGGCCGTCCGGCGACCACGCCGGCCTCCACGGCGGCGCCGGGATCGTCGACATGGACGTGTACGTTCCACAGTCCGTCGCCGCCGACGACGACCAGCGAGTCGCCGAGCCCGTCGAGCCGTCCGCGCAGCACCTCGACGGCCGGGTCCGCGGCCTCCAGCAGGTAGATCACCTCGTACGCGGGCCCGTCCGGCTCCTCGGGGCACGGTTCCGGGAGCGCGGGGACGGCGACGGCCCGCCCGCGCACCGGTTCCAGGGGCACCTCCTGCCCCGACAGCGCCTCCCAGAGCGCCCCGAGCACGGCGACCACTCCGCAGCCCCCCGCGTCCACGACCCCGGCCCGGCCCAGCGCGGCCAGCTGCCCCGGGGTCTCGGCGAGGGCGGCGCGGGCCCCGTCGTAGGCGGCCCGGGCCACGTCCGCGGCGTTCCCGGCGGCGGCTTCGGCGGCCCGCGCGGCGGCGGAGGCGACGGTGAGCATGGTGCCTTCGACGGGGTGCGCGACGGCCTGGTACGCCGATTCCGCGGCCCGGGTCAGCGCCCCGGCCAGCAGTCCGCCGGAGGCCGCGGCGCGGGGTTCCCCGCCGAACGCGTCGCCGCCGAGTACGTCGGCCACCCCGCGCAGCAGCTGCGCGAAGATCGTCCCGGAGTTCCCCCGGGCGCCTATGAGGGCTCCGTGCGCGTACGCCCGTACCGCGACGGCCAGCGCACCCTCCTCACCAGCGGTTTCCGCTGTGCCCTCGCTCACATCGGCGGGGTACTCGAAGGCGGCGTCGAGGGCTTTGGCCGCCGAGCAGGCGGTCAGGTAGAGGTTGGTCCCGGTGTCGGCGTCGGCGACCGGATAGACGTTGATCGCGTCGATGTCCTCACGGGCGCGGCCCAGTGCGGTCACGGTCAGCGAGCTCCAGGTGCGCACCGCGGCGGCGTCGAGGGCGTGCGGCTCGTGCGGCACCGGGTGTTCCTCCTTGGGCGGGCGGGGGTTCACCGCAGCGTAACGAAGGACGGCTCCGGATCCGGGGTGCACCCGGGACGGGGTCCGTGGCGGTCATGGTAGTTTTCTTGGACGGACGCAGTCGTTGTATGCTGCTCCGGTTGCCCGATGAGAGTCGGGCCATTCCCCCGGCAAACCACTTCAGATCTCTGATTCCGGTGCGCCGGTTTCACTGTAAGTGCATCTGAAGTCTTTGGAGTGACCTGTGGCTGCCAACTGCGACGTTTGCGCCAAGGGGCCGAGCTTCGGCAACAGCATCTCCCACTCGCACCGCCGCACCTCGCGTCGCTGGAACCCGAACATCCAGCGCGTCCGTGCCGTGGTCAATGGGACGCCGAAGCGCCTCAACGCCTGCACCTCGTGCATCAAGGCCGGCAAGGTCTCGCGCTGACGCCTCCCGTCGTCGTAAGCGCAGCCCCTTCCGGTTGCCAAAAAGGCTGGTCCGCCTAGGCGGACCAGCCTTTTTGCTTGCCGTCCCCGTGGGGGCCGGTTCCGCGGCCCGCCGCGGGACCGGCCCCCACGGCGTTCCTACGGGCGCCGGCGCCAGGCGTGGTCCACCGGGCCGATGCCGCCGCCGAGGGCGAAGCCCGCCTCGATGGCGCCCGTGACGTACTCCTTGGCCGCGGTGACCGCCGCCGGGACGTCCAGACCCTTGGCCAGGCCCGCCGCGATCGCGCTCGCCAGGGTGCAGCCGGTGCCGTGCGTGTGCCGGTTGCCGTTGCGGGGCGCCCGCAGCCACAGTTCCGTGGATCCGTCGCTCAGCAGGTCCACGGCCTCGTGCCCGGCCGCGAGGTGGCCGCCCTTGATCAGGGCCCAGCGCGGCCCGTACCCGAGGATGGCGTCGGCGGCCCGCCGCATGTCGTCCTCGGTCTCCACCCGGACCCCCGCGAGCTGCGCCACCTCGTCGAGGTTCGGGGTCGCCACGGTGGCCCGGGGCAGGAGTTCGGCGCGTACGGCGTCCAGCGCGGACGCGGCGAGCAGCGCGTCCCCGTGCTTGGAGACCCCGACGGGGTCCACCACGGCCGGGGCCCGGGTGTCGGCCAGCAGTGCGGCGACCGTCTCGACCAGCGCGGCCGAGGAGAGCATGCCGGTCTTGACGGCGTGCACCCCGATGTCGTCCACCACGGCCCGGTACTGGGCCGTCACGGCCTCGGCGGGCAGTTCCCACACCCCGTGCACCCCGAGGGAGTTCTGGGCGGTCACGGCGGTGACCACGCTCATCGCGTGCACCCCGAGCGCGAGCATGGTCTTGAGGTCGGCCTGGATGCCCGCCCCGCCGCCGGAATCGGATCCGGCGACGGTCAGGCACAGCGGCGGCGCCCCCGCGCCGGCGCCCTCGGCGGCGCCGCCGTCGCTCATCTCGGGGGCTCCTGCGCCGGGTCGGGGCCGAAGTGGTCCCAGCCGCCGGTGCTGGTCCAGGGCGCGCCGTCCACGGTCACCTGGGGCAGCGCGGAGCGGTTGAGCACCTCCCCGATGACCTTCCACCGGGCCGGGAGCTTCACGTCGGGCGGGAAGGTCGCCACGATCGCGTGGTCCTCTCCCCCGGTGAGCACCCACTGGAGCGGGTCCACCCCGACGGCCTGCCCGATGTCGTGCATCTGGGTCGGGATGTCCACGGCCGCCGAACGCAGGTCGATGCGGACCTTGCTGGCCTCGGCGATGTGCCCGAGGTCGGCGACCAGGCCGTCACTGACGTCGGTCATGGCGGTGGCGCCGAGCCCGGCGGCCGCGGGACCCGCGTGGTACGGCGGCTCGGGGCGCCGGTGGGCCTCGACGAAGGCCCGCGGCGAGCGGAACCCGCGCGAGAGCACCGCGAATCCGGCCGCGGACCAGCCGAGCCAGCCGGTGACGGCGACGACGTCCCCGGGCTGGGCGCCGGAGCGCAGCACGGGGTCGTGGTTGCGCAGATCACCGAGGGCGGTGATGGCCACGGTGATGGTGTCCCCGCGGACCACGTCCCCGCCGACCACGGCGGCCCCGGCGACCTGGCACTCGTCGCGCAGGCCGTCCATCAGCTCGGTCGGCCAGGTCACCGGCAGGTCGGCCGGTACGACGAGGCCGAGGAGCAGCGCCGTGGGCACCGCTCCCATCGCGGCGATGTCGGCCAGGTTCTGCGCGGCGGCCTTGCGGCCGACGTCGTAGGCGGTGGACCAGTCGCGCCGGAAGTGCCGTCCCTCCAGCAGGATGTCCGTGCTCGCCACGACCCGCCGGTCGGGCGCGGACACGACCGCCGCGTCGTCACCGGGCCCGAGCCGGACCGCCGGGGTGGTGGTCAGCCGTGAGGTCAGCTCCTTGATGAGCCCGAACTCCCCCAGCTCGCCGACAGTGCCCTTCATCGCTGTGCTCCTTCTGGCCCAGTCCGCTTGCGGTCGCGAGCCGTCTCAGCTCTGGGTACCGTCAACAGATACGTCAACTTCTGCTCTCCGTACGCCCCGCTGCGCGTGTCACCGGGCTCGCGGGTCTCCCCGCGGCACTCGGCGACGCGGTACCGTGGCGTCCCTTCCTCCCCGGGTCCGGGACATCCCACCCGAAGGTTAGGGGAAATGATCCTCGCGGCCGCTCTGGAGGTTCCGTGGTACAGGCGTACATCCTCATTCAGACCGAGGTGGGCAAGGCTTCGCTGGTGGCCGAGTCGATCGGCCTGATCGAGGGGGTGATCCAGGCCGAGGACGTGACGGGGCCGTACGACGTGATCGTGCGGGCCCAGGCCGAGACGGTGGACGAACTCGGCCGCATGGTGGTCGCCAAGGTCCAGCAGGTGGAGGGGATCACCCGCACCTTGACCTGCCCGGTCGTCCATCTGTAGCCCCCGTCTACTCTTGGCCGGTGATGTCCCTCCACCGCCGGTCCGTCCGTCTGTCGGCCCTGTCCGTCCCCGTGGCCGTACTCGCCGTGGCAGCCCTCGCGGGCTGCTCCCCGGATACCGCCCGGGCCCGGGTGGACCCCCCGCCCGCGCCGCCCGCCGATGTCGCGGGGCTCTGTGCCACGCTGCACGAGGAGCTCCCCGACACGGTGGCCGGACTGAAGCGGACCGATACCGCACCCCGTTCCGACCTGACCGCCGCGTGGGGCGGCTCGGCGATCGTACTGCGGTGCGGTATCCCCAAGCCCCCCAAGATGTCGGATCCGGCTCAGGACGGCGTCGAGGTCGACGGTGTGGCCTGGCTGCTGGAGGACCGGGGGGCGAAGGGTTTCCGTTTCACCACCGGACTGCGGCTCGCGTACACCGAGGTCACGGTGGACAAGGAGCACGCCAAGGACGCCGGTCTGCTGGTCCCGCTCTCGGCGGCGATCAAGAAGTCGGTGCCCGAGGGCGTCTCGTCCTACTGAGAACCGCCCGCCGGATCATGACCCGGCGGGCGGTCTCTCGTACGTACGTCGTTCCGCGGCCGTACGTCGTTGCGCGGCGCGGTGGCGGCTAGCGCAGCCCGGTCGAGCGGCGCAGCGCCGCCTGGATCAGGCGGTCCACCAGCTCCGGGTACTCCACGCCGGTCTCCTGCCACATGCGCGGGTACATGGAGATGGGGGTGAACCCCGGCATCGTGTTGATCTCGTTGATGACGAAGGTGCCGTCCTCGGTGAGGAAGAAGTCGGCGCGCACCAGGCCCTCGCAGGACGCGGCCTCGAAGGCCTCGACCGCGAGCCGCTGGACCTCGGCGGTCTGCTCCGGGGTCAGCGGGGCGGGGACCAGACCGGAGGCGGAGTCGATGTACTTCGCCTCGAAGTCGTAGAAGTCGTGGCTGGAGACCGGCGGGATCTCGGCGGGCACGCTCGCGCGCGGGCCGTCCTCGAACTCCAGCACGCCGCACTCGATCTCGCGGCCGCGCAGCAGCGCCTCCACGATGATCTTCGGGTCGTGGCGCTGGGCTTCCTTGAGGGCTTCGTCGAGGCCCGACGGGTCGTCGACCTTGGTGATGCCGATGGAGGAACCCGCCCGGGCGGGCTTGATGAACAGCGGCCAGCCGTGCTCGGCGGCGAACTCCACGATCTTCGCGCGGGCGGCGCTCTCGTCGCGCTCCCACTCGCGGGGGCGGATGGTCACGTACGGGCCGACCGGCAGCCCGAAGGAGGTGAACACCCGCTTCATGTAGTCCTTGTCCTGGCCGACGGCCGAGGCGAGGACGCCGGAGCCGACGTACGGGATGCCGGACAGTTCGAGGAGGCCCTGGAGGGTGCCGTCCTCGCCGTAGGGGCCGTGCAGCACGGGGAAGACGACGTCGACCTCGCCCAGCGCCTTGGGCGCGGAGCCGGGTTCGGTGTAGACGACCTCGCGGCTGGCCGGGTCGACCGGGAGCACCACGGTGCCCTCGGCGGAGTCGGCCAGTTCCTCGACGCTCGGCAGCCCGCGGTCGGTGATCGCCATCCGCTCGGGCTCATCGGCCGTCAGGGCCCAGCGGCCGTCCGTGGTGATGCCGATGGGCAGCACCTCGTACTTGGACCGGTCGATGGAGCGCAGAACCGCGCCCGCAGTGACGACCGAGATGGCGTGTTCGGAGCTGCGGCCGCCGAACACGACGGCCACACGCGGCTTGCGACCCTGCTGGTCAGGGCTCTGGGGGGAGTTCTGGCTGCTCATATCGGTCCGAGGGTACCCGGTCCGCGTACCGGAACGGAGTCAGCGGCGTTCCGGTTTGGCGCTGCGTCCCATGAGTTCCTTCAGCGCGACCAGCGGCGGCTTCCCGTGGTGGACGATGTCGACCACTGTGTCCGTAATGGGCATGTCCACTCCGTGCCTGCGGGCCAGATCGGCCACCGACTCGCAGGACTTGACGCCCTCCGCGGTCTGCTTGGTGACGGCGATGGTCTCCTCCAGGGTCATCCCGCGGCCGAGGTTGGTGCCGAAGGTGTGGTTCCGGGAGAGCGGCGAGGAGCAGGTGGCGACCAGGTCACCGAGGCCCGCGAGGCCGGAGAAGGTGAGCGGGTCGGCGCCCATGGCCAGGCCCAGCCGGGTGGCTTCGGCCAGTCCGCGGGTGATCAGGGAGCCCTTGGTGTTGTCGCCCAGGCCCATGCCGTCGGCGATGCCGACGGCGAGCCCGATGACGTTCTTGACGGCGCCGCCCAGTTCGCAGCCGATGACGTCGGTGCTGGTGTAGGGGCGGAAGTACGGGGTGTGGCAGGCGGCCTGGAGGCGCTGCGCGACGGCCCCGTCGACGCAGGCGACCACGGCGGCGGCGGGCTGCCGGGCGGCGATCTCGCGGGCCAGGTTCGGGCCGGTGACCACGGCGACGCGCTCGGAGGGGACCTTGGCCACCTCTTCGATGACCTCGCTCATCCGCTTGGCGCTGCCCAGCTCGATGCCCTTCATCAGGGAGACGAGGACGGCGTCGGCGGGGAGCAGCGGGGCCCATTCGGCGAGGTTGCCGCGCAGGGTCTGCGAGGGGATGGCGAGGACCGCGAAGTCGGCGCCGCGCGCGGCCTCGGCCGGGTCGGTGGTGGCGCGGATGTTCGCGGGGAGTTCGATGCCGGGGAGGTAGTCCGGGTTGGTGTGTCCGGTGTTGATCGCGTCGGCGACCTCCTGGCGGCGCCCCCACAGGGTCACCTCGCAGCCCGCGTCGGCGAGGACCATGGCGAAGGCGGTCCCCCAGGAACCGGTTCCGTAGACGGCGGCCTTGACGGAACGTGTCACTTGTTGCCCTCCCCCGCGGCCTTGCGCCGCTGTTCCACCCTGGCCTTGCGGTGGTCGTACGGCTGCGCGGGAGCGGTCTCCGCGCGCAGTTCCTCCAGCAGTTCGGTGATGGCCGCCATGATGGTCTCGGTGACGGCCTTCAGGACGTCCGGCGTGGGTTCCCGGTCGTAGAACTCGGAGAGGTCCACGGGCGGTCCGGCCAGCACCTGGAGCGTCTTGCGGGGGAAGAGGCGGACCCTCTTCTCCGTGGCGTACGGCGGCACGGCGAGGTTCGCGCCCCATTGGGCCACCGGAATGACGGGGGCCCGGGTCAGCAGGGCCACCCGGGCGGCGCCGGTCTTGCCCGCCATGGGCCACTGGTCGGGATCGCGGGTGAGCGTCCCCTCCGGGTAAAAGGCCACGCATTCGCCGCGCTCGATCGCGGCCACGGCGGCCCGGAATGCGTCCAGGGCGTTCGTGGTCTCGCGGTAGACGGGGATCTGCCCGGAGCCGTGCAGGATCGCTCCGACAATGGGCACCTTGAAGAGGGCGGCCTTCGCGAGCAATCGGGGGACCCGGCCGGTGTTGTACTGGAAGTGCGCGTAGGAGAGCGGATCCAGATACGAGTTGTGATTGACAGCGGTGATGAATCCGCCTTCGGCCGGAATGTTCTCCATTCCCTGCCAGTCCCGCTTGAAGAGCACTACCAGCGGCGGTTTTGCGATGACCGCGGCCAAGCGGTACCAGAAGCCGATTCTGCGGCGGGACACTCGGACACCTTCCTCTAGGACCGGTGCGCGGCTTGGGCACCTGCCCGGGCGGACAAGTCTCTCCCCGGGCCCGGTCTCTGTCGAGAACACCGTACGCCCCGCTCACGCCACCGGGCCGCCGGGTTGTCCGGGAGGGGGGCGACAATGGGCCGACGTATGTGCGAGAACGCATCCACGACGTATCGACGGGGAAGGGGCCGGCCACGAACGCCGTCTGGAGCCTGGTGATCCCGCTCAAGCCCCTTTCCGTGGCCAAGAGCCGTCTCGCCGCGGCGGCGGGCGCGGACCGCCCGCGGCTGGCGCTGGCGTTCGCGCAGGACACCGTGGCGGCGGCGCTGGCCTGCGCGGCGGTGCGGGATGTGGTGGTCGTCACGGACGATCCGCTGGCCGGGGCGGAACTGGCCGCGCTCGGCGCGCGGATCGTGGCGGACCGGCCCGCCGCGGGGCTCAACGCGGCGCTGGCCCACGGCGCGCGGGCGGTCCGGGCGCTGCGGCCGGGCGCCGCGGTGGCCGCGATGAACGCGGACCTGCCCGCGCTGCGGCCGCCGGAATTGCTACGGGTGCTCGAAAAAGCGGCGGTATTTCCCCGGGCATTCCTGGCGGATGCGGCAGGAATCGGGACGACGTTGCTTTCCGCTGCGCCGGACGTGGAATTGCGCCCCTCGTTCGGCGGTCCTTCGCGGGCCCGGCATTCGGCGTCGGGCGCGGTGGAAATCACCCTCCGGGACGTCGACAGCGTCCGCCGGGACGTGGATACGGCGGCGGACCTGCGCGAGGCCCTGCTGCTGGGCCTGGGCGCCTGGACCGGCCGCTACGGGGCCGTCCTGCGGGGCGGTGTCCCCGTGGTCGGGCCGGAGCCCCGATAACCGCCCGGGGCCCGGGCGTACGGGGAATGCCAGGGCCTAAGCTGCGCTCATGCAGGCAACGGCGTTCACGTACGACTCTCAGACCCGCGGCGGCAGCGTGCTGCTGGACGACGGCACTCCGGTGCCCTTCGAGGCCGCGGCGTTCGACGCGGGCGGCCTGCGGCTGCTGCGCGCGGGGCAGCGGGTGCGGATCGAGACCGAGGGTGAGGGCGCGGGGCTGCGCATCACCCTGATCACCCTGCAGACCTTCGTCTGAGGGCTGTCCGGGCCCGGACAGCACCGCGGGCCGGCCCCCCTGCCATTGGGGGGCCGGCCCGACGTGTGTGACGTCGCCTCGCTTACTTCTTGCGGGCGGTGGTCTTCTTCGCGGTGGCCTTGCGCGTCGCCGTCTTCTTCGCCGGAGCCTTCGTCGCGGCGGTGGCCTTCTTGGCCGCCGGGGCGGTCTTCTTCGCCGTGGCGGTGGTCTTCTTGGCGGGCGCGGCGGTCTTCTTGACCGTGGCGGCCTTCTTGGCGGCCGGGCTGGCCTTCTTCGCGACCGTGGACTTCGCGGCCGACTTCTTGACCGGGGCGGTGGTCTTCTTCGCCGTGGTCTTCTTCGCGACCGCGGTCTTCGCCGCCGCCTTCTTGGCGGTGGTGGCCTTCTTGGCGACGGCCTTCTTGACCGTCGCGGAAGCGCTGCCGGTCAGGCTGCCCTTGGGCGCCTTCTTGACCGAGACCTCGCCACCCTTGGGGAGCTTCTTGGTGCCGCTGACCAGGTCCTTGAAGCCCTGGCCCGCGCGGAAGCGGGGGACCGAGGTCTTCTTGACCCGTACGCGCTCACCCGTCTGCGGGTTGCGGGCGTAACGGGCCGGGCGGTCGACCTTCTCGAACGAGCCGAAGCCCGTGACCGAGACCCGGTCTCCGGCGACCACGGCACGGACGATCGCGTCGAGTACCGCGTCGACGGCGTCCGCGGCCTGCTGGCGGCCGCCCACCTTGTCGGCAATCGCTTCTACGAGCTGCGCCTTGTTCAACGTCTTCCCCTTCGGAGACTTCGCCAGAACGAATGTGTTCAAGCTTATTTCGCACGTTAGGCGGATATATACCGCAAATCAAACACGAAACGGGCTAATCACCCTAGTGCCGCAACGATGTAGGCCGTTACGGAGTTCCTTCGCATCAGTCGCCTTCAGGGAATCGACCCTCGTCGAGGTCCTTCATCAACCTGTCCAGGCGCCTTGCCGCATCGGCGAGATCGTGCTTCGCCGTGGCCGTGACGACCAACAGCTTCCGGGACAGCGCCATCCTTACGCCCTCCGGGACTTGCAGTGAGCGCACCCTTGTGTGCGCTTCTTTCAGCCGGTCCGCGACAAGTCCGTAGAGCTGGAGTTGACTGTCGCGTTCCATGCACAGATTGTGCCATCTGGGGCGAGTTGTCGCCTCATGGGGCCTCAACAAACGCGTGTGCCCCCCGCCGGAAGGCGAGGGGCACAGGCGTCAAAGCGAGTTCAGCCGAGGTGAATAAGCGCTGATCAGGCCTGAATCGTGCGCGGCTTGAAGCTCGGCCGACCGCTTTCGTAGGTCGCGATGTCCGATTCGTTCTGAAGGGTGAGGGAGATGTCGTCCAGACCCTCCAGCAGACGCCACCGGGCATTGTCGTCGAGTTCGAACTCGGCCACGACGCCTTCGGCTCGGACCTCCCTGGCGACCAGGTCCACCGTGATCTCGGTGGTGGGGTCGGCCTCGGTCAGGGACAGCAGCGTGTCGACGGTCTCCTGCGGGAGCACGACGGTCAGCAGACCGTTCTTCAGCGAATTCCCGCGGAAGATGTCGGCGAAGCGCGAGGAGATCACGGTCTTGAAGCCGAAGTTCTGCAGGGCCCAGACCGCGTGCTCGCGGGAGGAGCCGGTGCCGAAGTCGGGACCGGCCACCAGAACGGTCGCCCCGGCGCGCTCCGGCTGGTTCGTGATGAACGCCGGGTCCTTGCGCCAGGCCTCGAAGAGCCCGTCCTCGAACCCGTCGCGGGTGATCTTCTTCAGCCAGTGGGCCGGGATGATCTGGTCGGTGTCGACGTTGCTGCGGCGCAGCGGCACGGCCCGGCCGGTGTGGGTGGTGAAGGCTTCCATGGTTCAGACTCCGGCGGTCGCGGTGGCTTCGGTCAGGTCGGCGGGAGAGGCCAGATGGCCGAGTACCGCGGTGGCCGCGGCCACCTGCGGGGAGACCAGGTGGGTCCGTCCGCCCTTGCCCTGCCTGCCCTCGAAGTTGCGGTTGGAGGTCGACGCGGAACGCTCACCGGGGGCCAGTTGGTCGGGGTTCATGCCCAGACACATCGAGCAGCCCGCGTGCCGCCATTCGGCGCCCGCCTCCTTGAAGACCTTGTCCAGGCCCTCCGCCACCGCCTGCAGGGCGACCCGGACCGAACCCGGGACGACCAGCATGCGTACGCCGTCGGCGACTTTGCGGCCCTCGATGATGCCCGCGACGGCGCGCAGGTCCTCGATGCGGCCGTTGGTGCAGGACCCCACGAAGACCGTGTCGACCCTGATGTCGCGCAGCGGCTGCCCCGCGGTCAACCCCATGTACTCCAGGGCCTTTTCGGCGGCGTTGCGCTCCGAGGCGTCCTCGTACGAGGCCGGGTCGGGGACGTTCGCCGACAGCGGCGCGCCCTGGCCCGGGTTGGTGCCCCAGGTGACGAACGGGGAGAGGACGGTGCCGTCGATGACGACCTCGGCGTCGAAGACCGCGTCCTCGTCGGAGCGCAGCGTCTCCCAGTACGCGACCGCGGCGTCCCAGTCGGCGCCGACCGGGGCGTGGTCGCGGCCCTCGAGGTACGCGAACGTGGTGGCGTCCGGGGCGATCATGCCCGCGCGGGCGCCCGCCTCGATCGACATGTTGCAGATGGTCATGCGGGCTTCCATCGACAGCTTCTCGATGGCGGCGCCGCGGTACTCCAGGATGTAGCCCTGGCCGCCGCCGGTGCCGATGCGGGCGATGATCGCCAGGATCAGGTCCTTGGCGGTGACCCCGTCGGCCAGTTCGCCCTCGACGGTGATCGCCATGGTCTTGGGGCGGGCCAGCGGGAGCGTCTGGGTGGCCAGCACGTGCTCGACCTGGCTGGTGCCGATGCCGAAGGCCAGCGCGCCGAAGGCGCCGTGGGTGGAGGTGTGCGAGTCGCCGCAGACCACGGTGGTGCCCGGCTGGGTCAGGCCCAGCTGGGGTCCCACGACGTGGACGACACCCTGCTCGACGTCGCCCAGCGAGTGCAGCCGGACACCGAACTCGGCGCAGTTCTTGCGCAGCGTCTCCAGCTGGGCCCGGGAGACCGGGTCCGCGATCGGCTTGTCGATGTCGATGGTGGGGGTGTTGTGGTCCTCGGTCGCGATGGTGAGGTCGAGGCGCCGCACCGGGCGGCCCGCCTCCCGCAGACCCTCGAAGGCCTGGGGGCTGGTCACCTCGTGCAGCAGGTGCAGATCGATGTAGAGGAGGTCGGGCTCGCCCTCGGCGCGCCGGACGACGTGGTCGTCCCAGACCTTCTCCGCGAGTGTCCTACCCATCGCTTTCCCTCCGGCCGACAGGTGAGTCGGCGCTTCTAGAGATTCCCTGCCGCCGGTTCGCCCGTACCCCACATGGCGGACGGCGGCTCGGGCCCCGTGGTTCGTGGACCCGTACATACAGACTCGCTGGTTCTTGGAAAAATTGAACTTGCGTTTCACAGTGTGAGACGCGAATATCGTTTCATGGACAACTCTAGCGGCGTCGGCGTTCTCGACAAGGCAGCTCTGGTATTGAGCGCACTGGAGTCCGGTCCGGCCACCCTCGCCGGGCTGGTCGCGGCGACAGGGCTCGCACGACCCACGGCACATCGCCTGGCCGTGGCACTGGAACACCACCGGATGGTGGCGAGGGACATGCAGGGCCGGTTCATCCTCGGACCGCGGCTGGCGGAGCTCGCCGCCGCGGCCGGCGAGGACCGCCTGCTGGCCACGGCCGGACCGGTGCTCACGCACCTCCGTGACGTGACGGGCGAGAGCGCGCAGCTCTACCGGCGTCAAGGCGACATGCGCATCTGCGTGGCGGCGGCCGAACGGCTGTCGGGCCTGCGGGACACCGTCCCGGTGGGCTCCACGCTCCCGATGAAGGCCGGTTCGGCCGCGCAGATCCTGATGGCCTGGGAGGAGCCCGAGCGGCTCCACCGCGGCTTGCAGGGCGCGCGCTTCACGGCCACGGCCCTCTCCGGCGTACGGCGCCGCGGCTGGGCCCAGTCGATCGGTGAGCGGGAGCCCGGCGTGGCCTCCGTCTCGGCTCCGGTGCGCGGCCCCTCGAACCGGGTGGTGGCCTCCGTATCGGTCTCGGGCCCGATCGAGCGGCTGACCCGGCACCCGGGGCGGATGCACGCCCAGGCCGTGATCGACGCGGCCGCCCGCCTGAGCGAGGCCCTGCGCCGCTCCTGACCCGTCCCGCTCCGCCCCGCTCCGTTCCACTCCCCCGGGCCCGGGGGCGCGTACGACGCCGCACACGTCCGAACGCGCGCCTCCGGGCCCGCATTTGTACCCACCCACGGCTCCCCGCCGCACGGTGCCCGGGAACACGGAAGAGGCCCTCCGCGATGATCGCGGAGGGCCTCTCCTGTACGTACCCCCGACCGGATTCGAACCGGCGCTACCGCCTTGAGAGGGCGGCGTGCTAGGCCGCTACACAACGGGGGCCTGCATGCTTTGTGCTGCGCTGGGCTACCAGGACTCGAACCTAGAATAAGGGAACCAGAAACCCTCGTGTTGCCAATTACACTATAGCCCATAGTGGTCTAGACCAGCTAGACAGTACCCCCGACCGGATTCGAACCGGCGCTACCGCCTTGAGAGGGCGGCGTGCTAGGCCGCTACACAACGGGGGCCCTAGCGATCCTGCATCAAGACGTCCGGGTGCGACCCTGGAGATCTCGCGGGAAGGATCTGTACCCCCGACCGGATTCGAACCGGCGCTACCGCCTTGAGAGGGCGGCGTGCTAGGCCGCTACACAACGGGGGCAAAGCACTGCGTTACTTCTGTACTGCGCTGGGCTACCAGGACTCGAACCTAGAATAAGGGAACCAGAAACCCTCGTGTTGCCAATTACACTATAGCCCACCAAAACACAACCCCTTGCGGGGGTTTGTTTGGGTTGTTGCGCTTCCGTTCTGACCTTGCGGCCCGCACCGGCGGCGCAGAAAGAACATTACCGGATGCCTGACCGTGCTCCAAAACGGGTATCCCCGGCCAGCAGGGCAGGAAGCTGCGCGAGTCCGGTGATCCGGTGCACCCTCTCGGGGGCCGGACCGGGCCGCGCGCCCCGCCCCTCGCCCCGGTCGAGCCAGACGGCCACCAGACCGGCGTCACGCGCCCCGCGCGCGTCGATCTCCGGCTGGTCACCCACGTAGGCCACCTCGTCCGGCGCGAGCCCCATGGCCTCGCAGGCTGCCAGGAAAGCGGCCGCGTCGGGCTTGCTGCAGCCCAGCTCGGCGGCGCACACGAGGACCTCGAAGCGCTCCCGCAGGCCGAGGAAGCGCAGCTTGGGGTCCTGGTTGGCGAAGGAGGAGTTGGAGAGCACCCCGTGCCGGTGGGTACCGGCCAGCAGGTCGAGTACGGGCACCACGTCCGGGAAGACGGCCCAGGCGGCCTTGTAGTGCGCGACGTACCGGTCGAACCAGGCGTCCGCCAGCGCGCCGCTCAGCGCGGGCCGCTCCAGGAAGTCCCGGACGCGGTCGCGCCGCTGCTCCTGGAAGTCGACCTCACCCGCGGCGAAGCGGCCCCAGTGCCGGTCGGTGTACGCCCGCCACAGCTCCAGGGCCCGCCGCGCAGACCCGTACCGCCCCGCGAGGCCCTCCTGCGCCAGGTGGGCCTCGAGACCGGCCGTGTCGGCCCCGCTGTAGTCGAAGAGCGTGTCGTCGATGTCCCACAGCACCGCGCGTATCGGCATACGGGCGACCCTACGCCGCGTCGATGCGGGACAGGGACTTGTCCTTGCCCAGGATCTCCAGGGACTCGAAGAGCGGCAGGCCCACCGTGCGGCCGGTGACCGCGACGCGGACCGGCGCCTGCGCCTTGCCGAGCTTGAGGCCGTGGGCCTCGCCCGCGGTCAGGACGGCCTGTTTGAGCGCCTCGGGATCGCTCCAGTCGGCCGCCTCCAGGTTGGCGCGGGCCGTGGTCAGCAGGGCCGCGGGCTCGCCCTTCATCGCCTTGTCCCACGAGGGCTGGTCCTCGACCGGCTCGTCGAGGAAGAGGAAGTCGACGTTGGCGGTGATGTCCGACAGGACCGCCAGGCGGGTCTGCGCGTGGGGGGCGATGGCCTCCCAGGCCGCCTGGTCGAAGGCCTCGGGGGCCCACGGGGCGTGCGGGGCGCGCAGCCAGGGGGTGCAGGCCTCGGCGAAGGCCTTCACGTCCAGCATGCGGATGTGGTCGCCGTTGATCGACTCGCACTTCTTGAGGTCGAAGCGCGCCGGGTTGGCGTTGACCTCGGGGATGTCGAACTTCGCCACCATCTCCTCGATCGAGAAGACGTCCTGGTCCTTGGAGAAGGACCAGCCGAGCAGCGAGAGGTAGTTCAGCAGGCCCTCGGGGAGGAAGCCGCGCTCGCGGTACAGGTTGAGCGAGGACTCCGGGTCGCGCTTGGAGAGCTTCTTGTTGCCCTCGCCCATCACGTACGGCAGGTGGCCGAAGGAGGGCACGGCCTTGGCGATGCCCAGCTCGATCAGGGCGCCGTAGAGCGCGATCTGGCGCGGGGTGGAGGACAGCAGGTCCTCGCCGCGCAGTACGTGCGTGATCTCCATCAGCGCGTCGTCGACCGGATTGACCAGGGTGTACAGCGGGGCGCCGTTGGCCCGGACGATGCCGAAGTCCGGCACGTTCTCCGGGGTGAAGGACAGCTCGCCGCGGACCAGGTCGGTGAAGGTGATCGTCTCGTCGGGCATCCGGAAGCGGACGATCGAGGAGCGGCCCTCGGCCTGGTACGCCGCCACCTGGTCGGCGCTCAGCTCACGGCAGGTGCCGTCGTAGCCGGACGGCTTCCCCGCGGCGCGTGCGGCGTCGCGGCGCGCGTCCAGCTCCTCGGTGGTGCAGTAGCAGTCGTAGGCGTAGCCGCCGTCCTTGAGCTTCTTCGCGACGTCCGCGTAGATGTCCATGCGCTCGGACTGGCGGTACGGGGCGTGCGGGCCGCCGACCTCGGGGCCCTCGTCCCAGGTGAAGCCGAGCCAGCGCAGCGAGTCGAGCAGCTGCGCGTACGACTCCTCGGAGTCGCGGGCCGCGTCGGTGTCCTCGATGCGGAAGACGAACGTACCGCCGTGGTGGCGGGCGAACGCCCAGTTGAAGAGGGCGGTCCGGACCAGGCCGACGTGGGGGTTGCCGGTCGGGGAGGGACAGAAACGTACGCGGACAGGTGCGTTAACCACGCTTGATCACCTTGTTGGTGAGAGTGCCGATGCCTTCGATGGTGACGGCGACCTCGTCGCCGACGTTGAGGGGGCCGACTCCGGCCGGGGTCCCGGTGAGGATGACGTCGCCGGGGAGCAGCGTCATGGCCTCGGTGATGTGCACGATCAGGTCCTCGATGGAGCGGACCATGTCGCTGGTGCGGCCGAGCTGGCGCTGTTCGCCGTTCACGGTGCACTGGACGGCCAGGTCGCTCGGGTCCAGGTCGGTCTCGATCCAGGGGCCGAGGGGACAGGCGCCGTCGAAGCCCTTGGCCCGGGCCCACTGCTTCTCGCGCTGCTGCACGTCGCGCGCGGTGAGGTCGTTGGCACAGGTGTAGCCGAGGATGACGTCCTTCACGCGCTCGCGCGGGACCTCGCGGCACATCCGGCCGATCACCACGGCCAGCTCAGCCTCGTGGTGGACGTCCTGGGAGAAGGAGGGGTAGGCGATCGGGTCGCCCGGCCCGATCACCGAGGTGGAGGGCTTGAAGAAGGTGATCGGCGCGTCCAGGCGGCCTTGATCATCGACGATGGCGTTGCCCAGCTCCGCCGCGTGCTCCGCATAGTTGCGGCCGATGGCCACGATCTTGCTGGGCAGCACGGGCGGGAGGAGCCGGACCCGGTCCCGGGAGGACGGGTCCAGGGGGACCTTCGTTCCGGACAGTTCGAAGTCCCCGTACGGGATGCCCTTGATGATGTCGAGGACGAGCCCGCCCTCGGCGCCGGGGGCGGCGTCGCCCTCGACCGCGCCGAAGGCGACATTTCCGTCGATCGAGAACCTGGCGATGCGCACGTGTTGCGTCTGCCCCTCTGTATGTCCGCTGGGTGGCCCGCGTGGGCCGGAGTCTGCGGACTCCAGGCTAACGCGGCGGACCGGGGCCCTTCACGCGGTGACCTCGCGCGGCTACGGCGCGGCGGGGGCCACCGGGGCGTCCATCAGGATGGTGCGGCGCGGGTTCGCCGTCTGGGTGGGCAGCTCGACGGAGTGCTCCGGAGCCTCGACCGACTGCAGCTCCTCGGCGTCCTTCAGGTGCGCCAGGGTGGTGCGGCGGGGGTTGGCTATGTTGCGGAACATCATCGTCGTCTTCTGCGTACTCATCGGAGTATCGGACCCTTGTCGCTTGGGGGCCGGACGCACCTCGTGGGCGCCGGTTGTCGGGCGTGCCGTCGCTGTAAAGAGCCAGGCTAAACATCTGAATCCCCCGACGAACGGAGAAGTAATGGCCACGGCTGTGTGAGTTTGCTCACCAGTGACCGGTCATTACGGTCATAACGGTCAGTCAATTCCGCCCCAGAAAACGGACATTGCGCCACTGAACGCGCCATTCCGCTCCTGATCATCTCGACTGGGACACCCGGCGGGTCATAGGGATTGCACAGCAAAAGTCCACTTTCCACCGAAAAGGCTTCCACATCGGGTAGCCCCTCTGTCACAAGCCGTAACCGACTCCCCGGCCGAACGCTCGCACCTTGTTGGAGATCCGCCACTGTGCTGGAATTCGCGGGACCGCCGCGGGAATCAGCCGGCGCGCAAGCGGCGCGACTATGCGCCGAGCGCGGCGGCACAGAGAGGGAGACGCGCCGGTCACCGACGACCACCATGGGGCCGTCAGTGCCCCACGACTCGACACCGTCCCGCCGGTCGCCCGGAGGGACGCCTGGTCCAGAGGTTGCGAGCTAGTGCAGGGACGTTTCAAGAGGGATGGAATGGGGTCTCCCCAGGCCCGCCAGGGACTGGGGGACGCTGCGGCGGAGCAGGAGCCGCGCAGCGGGACCGACCGTGGCTCCTCGCCCCAGCACGCCCAGAACCGCGGGCCGGCTGCCGGCGGCACGGGCCCTGACACGCCCGCCGCCCCCAAGGCGAAGGGCAGGGGCAAGAGCCCCAAGGCGAAGGCGAAGGCCAAGGCGAGCGGCAAGACCGCCGTGGACGAGTCGGCCGAGCGGGACCTGGCGATACCGAAGGCCCCCAGTGGGCCCGGCTCCCGGCTCGCCCTGCAGAACTGGCGCATCAGCACGCGACTGGTGTCGCTGCTGACCCTGCCGGTCGTCGCCGCCACCACGCTCGGTGGCTTCCGCATCAACGACTCGCTCAACGACATCGCGCAGCTGGAGCACATGCAGCTGCTGACGACGATGACCCGGCAGGCCACCAACCTGGCCGCCGCGCTCCAGGAGGAGCGCGACAAGTCGGCGGGTCCGCTGTCGGTGGTCAAGACGGGCAAGGCCAACAGCCTGGTGCAGGGCGTCCGCGACCAGACGGACGCCGCGGCGACCGCCTTCGCCGGTGCGACCGACAAGATCGACAACGCCCAGGACAAGGACGACACCCTCAAGTCGATCCGCAACAACGTCCTGCAGATCGGCCGTCAGCTCGCGGGCATCGAGGACATCCGCAAGAAGGCGTACGTGAACGGCGCCCAGCAGACGGTCTCCGAGTACAACGGCCTGATCGTCTCGCTGCTCTCGCTCTCCCAGGACATGGCCCAGGCCACCTCCAGCCCGGAGATGATCAAGCGCACGCGCGCCCTGGCGGCCTTCTCGTCCGCCAAGGAGTACGCCTCGATCCAGCGCGCGGTCATCGCCGCGGCGCTCCCGGAGACCGGTGCCGAGCCCGGCAAGCTCAGCGAGAACGACCGCCTGTACGCCCTGGCCGCCCAGCGCGGCGAGAGCCAGTCGAAGAAGACCTTCGAACTCGTCTACCAGGGCAAGCCCGAGGAGCTCCTCCAGGCGCTCGGCGACGGCAACAGCGAGATCGGCACCGCCGACCACTACGCCCGCCGCGTGCTGACCACCGAGGGGCAGTTCTCGAAGGAGAAGAACCGGTCCTGGATGGACTGGTACGACGCCGACGACACCAAGCTCCAGGCCATGAAGGTCATCGAGCTGACCCTGCTCGAGGACATGGAGCAGAAGGCCCGCGAGCTGAAGAACCAGTCTCAGCAGGACGCCATCATCAACGGCGCCCTGATCCTCCTCGTCCTCGGTGTCTCCCTCGTCGGCGCCTTCGTCATGGCCCGGTCGATGATCCGCTCCCTGCGCCGTCTGCAGGACACCGCGACCCGGGTCGCCCAGGAACGCCTGCCCGAGCTCGTCAGGCAGCTCTCCGAGACCGACCCGCAGGACGTCGACACCTCCGTGGAGTCGGTCGGTGTGCACTCGCGGGACGAGATCGGCCAGGTGGCCGCGGCCTTCGACGACGTGCACCGCGAGGCCGTCCGGCTCGCCGCCGAGCAGGCCCTCCTGCGAGGCAACGTCAACGCGATGTTCACCAACCTCTCGCGCCGTTCGCAGGGCCTCATCCAGCGCCAGCTCTCGCTCATCTCCGAGCTGGAGTCGCGCGAGGCCGACCCGGACCAGCTGTCCTCGCTCTTCAAGCTCGACCACCTCGCGACCCGCATGCGCCGTAACGGCGAGAACCTCCTCGTCCTCGCGGGCGAGGAGCCGGGCCGCCGGTGGACCCGGCCGGTCCCGCTGGTCGATGTCCTGCGTGCCGCCGCGTCCGAGGTGGAGCAGTACGAGCGCATCGAGCTGTCGTCGGTGCCCGGCACCGACGTCGCCGGCCGCGTCGTCAACGACCTCGTGCACCTGCTCGCCGAGCTGCTGGAGAACGCCACCTCGTTCTCCTCCCCGCAGACCAAGGTCAAGGTGACCGGTCACGCGCTGCCCGACGGCCGCGTCCTGGTCGAGATCCACGACACCGGTATCGGCCTGTCCCCCGAGGACCTGGCCGCGATCAACGAGCGGCTCGCCGCGCCGCCCACCGTGGACGTCTCGGTCTCGCGCCGCATGGGTCTGTTCGTGGTCGGCCGCCTGTCCCTGCGACACGGCATCCGGATCCAGCTGCGTCCCTCCGACTCCGGTGGTACGACGGCGCTCGTCATGCTCCCGGTCGACGTGGCGCAGGGCGGCAAGAAGCCCGCCCCGATGTCGGGCGGCCAGGGCGGACCGGGTGTGCAGCCGGCCGCGGGCCAGCAGGGCGCGGTCTCCGGTACGGGCGTACGTCCTCCCCTGGGCGCGGCGCCGCAGCGCGGCCAGGTCTCCGGCGGCGGCCAGCGTGCCGCGCTGCCCGGTCGTGAGAACTCCGGCCAGCAGCGTCCCCAGGGACAGCAGAACCAGCAGGGCGGCCGGGGCCAGCAGCAGCCCGGCCGCGGTCAGGCTCCGCAGGGCCCGAACGCCTTCGGTGCCGGTGCGCCGGTGGCCGGGGCCGGGCGCGCGACGGGCGGCTGGCAGCCTCAGGGCCGCCCCGGCGTCGTCCCGGGCGGGCCCACCACCTCCGGGACCGCCGGTCAGGGTCAGCATGACCCGTTCGGCGCCCCGCAGAACCGTCAGGCCCCCGGGGCGTCCCCGCAGGGCGGCGGCTTCGAGCGTCCGCAGCCCCCGGCTCCGGGCCAGGCCCCGGGCCAGGACGCGCCCGTGACCCCGCGGGTGCGGCCGCAGCTGCCGCCGCGCGGTGGCGCTCCGCGTCCGGAGCTTCCGGGCGCGGGCAGTGCCGCGGCCGCCGGGCTCCCGCAGACCCCCAGCTGGGGGGCCGACCCTGGCCGGCGCGGTGGCCAGGACGTTCCCCGCGGGCACGACGAGGTCCAGGGCCCCGGCTCCACGGCCGAGTTCGCCCGCCCGGACTTCAGTGCGCCGAACCCGTCCACCACGGGCCAGTTCGCGCGGCCCGGCACCTCCGGCGGCTTCCAGGACCCCGGCTCCACGGGCCAGTTCGCCCGCCCGGACCTCGGTTCCCAGGACCCGTCGGCCACCGGCCAGTTCGCGCGCCCCGACTTCCCGGGCGCCCAGAACCCTTCCACCACCGGCCAGTTCGCGCGGCCCGACTTCCCGCAGTCCGGGACGGGCCAGTTCGAGCGGCCCGACTTCGGGGCCCCGCGCACCGGCGGCCCCGGTGTCGGCGGCTACGGCGACCAGGACGGCCACCCGCAGCAGCCGCAGCACCAGCAGCCGGGGGCGCCCGTACCGGCGGCCCGTGCCGAGGCTCCGGGGCTGCCCCAGGCCCGCCAGCCGGAGGCGCTGCCCCCGGCCCAGCACCCGGGCGACGCCCGGACCCCGCTCTTCGACAACCTGGAGTCGAACTGGTTCCGCCAGGAGGGCGAGCAGCCCCCCGGCCAGGCACCGGCCGTACCCCAGCAGCCGCAGCAGGGTCTGCCGACCGGGCCCGCCCCGGTGGCCGCCACTCCGCAGCAGCCGCTGCCCCAGCGCGGCCAGGAGCGCGCGGCCGAGCCCGCGCAGAACGCCGCGCCCGGCTCGCCGACCGTGAGCTGGCGCTCCTCCCCCAACGACGAGCTGATGCGGCAGGCCGAGCGCGTGCGCCAGCCCGCCGCGGGCGGGATCACCACGTCGGGGCTCCCCCGCCGGGTGCCCCGCGCGAACCTCGTCGCGGGGACCGCCCAGCAGCAGGCCGAGGCCCAAGCGGGCCCGCAGGTCTCGCGTTCGCCCGACGACGTCCGCGGCAGGCTCACCAACCTGCGGCGCGGTATCCAGCAGGGCCGTCAGGCGGGCACCCCCGGTCCGGCGACCGGCAGTTACCACGTCGACCCCACTTACCAGCAGGAGCGATAGTTGAGTTCGATGAGCCAGGCGGCACAGAACCTGAACTGGTTGATCACGAACTTCGTGGACAACACCCCCGGGGTGTCCCACACCGTGGTGGTCTCCTCCGACGGCCTCCTTCTGGCCATGTCCGAGGGCTTCCCCCGTGACCGGGCCGACCAGCTCGCCGCGGTGGCCTCCGGGCTGACCTCGCTGACCGCCGGCGCCTCCCGCATCTTCGAGGGCGGCGCCGTCAACCAGACGGTGGTGGAGATGGACCGCGGGTTCCTCTTCCTGATGTCCGTCTCCGATGGATCCTCGCTGGCCGTTCTCGCGCACCCCGAGTGCGACATCGGCCTCGTGGGCTACGAAATGGCCCTCCTGGTGGACCGCGCGGGCAGTGTCCTCACCCCGGACCTGCGCGCGGAACTGCAGGGAAGCCTGCTCACCTGACGTCCGCACCTCCCGGTCGGCGGGTACTGCCGACCGGGGGGCCGGGGTCCCCGCCCCGGAACCCAGTACCGCCGTTTGGCCGTCATCCCGTCCCCCCACCGGCCCCGTCGGACGGCACCTTGACCACTGCTGTCCAGCCCGGAGGATTCATGACCCCGCCCCCCGCCTACCCCGATGCGTACGGAGACTCGTACTCGGAAGGCGACCAGCCGCTGGTGCGTCCTTACGCGATGACCGGCGGCCGGACCCGGCCGCGCTACCAGCTCGCCATAGAGGCGCTGGTCAGCACCACCGCCGATCCGATGCACCTGTCGGGCCTGCTTCCCGAGCACCAGCGCATCTGCACGCTGTGCCGCGAGGTCAAGTCGGTCGCGGAGGTGTCCGCGCTGCTGGCGATGCCGCTCGGTGTCGCCCGGATCCTCGTCGCCGACCTGGCGGAGGCCGGAATGGTGGCCATCCACCAGCCGGGCAATGGAGAGGCCGGCGGCACGCCGGATGTAACGCTGCTCGAAAGGGTGCTCAGTGGACTTCGCAAGCTCTAGCGGCGGTGGCGGGGCGACTCGCTCCACCACCTCCGCGAAGATCGTGGTGGCGGGTGGCTTCGGCGTGGGCAAGACCACGTTCGTGGGCGCCGTCTCCGAGATCAACCCGCTGCGCACCGAGGCCGTGATGACCAGCGCGAGCGCGGGCATCGACGACCTGACCCACACCGGGGACAAGACGACCACCACGGTCGCCATGGACTTCGGCCGCATCACCTTGGACCAGGACCTGATCCTGTACCTCTTCGGTACGCCGGGCCAGGACCGTTTCTGGTTCATGTGGGACGACCTCGTGCGCGGCGCCATCGGCGCGATCGTGCTGGTGGACACCCGCCGTCTCGCCGACTGCTTCCCCGCCGTCGACTACTTCGAGAACAGCGGCCTCCCCTTCGTCGTCGCGCTCAACGGCTTCGAGGGACACCAGCCCTATACCCCCGAAGAAGTCCGCGAAGCCCTGCAGATCGGACCCGACGCGCCGATCATCACCACCGACGCCCGCCACCGCGCCGACGCCAAGAGCGCGTTGATCACGCTGGTCGAGCACGCGCTGATGGCGCGCCTCAAATAACACGAGTACCGCCTCCGCGCGTTCAGGGCGGGCTGTGTCATGCGACACGGCCCGCCCTCTCTTTTCATAACGTTTCGAGAGAGAATTACCACGTGCCGGACACAGGGTGCGTTCGGGCGGTACCACTCCGCTCACAACTCGCCCCACTTTTCCTGCCGGTTGGTCTTTATGTCCGAATTATGGGGTACATAAGGCTCTCGGTACGGCCGGATTCAACTGTTTGGAACACGGCCGTTAACCGTGCTGGAATTCAACGAACTAGCTAGTAGCACCGCCGAGAGGTTGTTGGTCGAGTGAGGCGAAGCAATTCGAGCCCCGCGGAGGAACCCGCGCGCGGCAACTTCACGCCGCCCCCGCGCGTGGGGATGTCGGGCTTCGACGTCCCCGTCGACGCGCCCGCGAGCGGTGGCAGCACCAGCAGGTTCGCGCCCCGCAACTGGCGCGTGCCGACCAAGCTGAACGCCATCCTGCTCGTCCCGGTCCTCGTCGGCCTGGTCATGGGCGGCTTCCAGGTGAAGGGCTCCGTCGACACCTGGAACGAGGCCCAGGACGCCGAGAAGACCGCCCGCATCGTCCAGGCTGCGGCCGAATACGGCCAGGCCCTGCTCAACGAACGCGACCTCACCGCCGACCCCCTCCTCAAGGGCGAGCGCTCGAGCGAGGTCGTCACCAAGGCCTACGCGGCGACCGACTCGGCCAGGGAGAAGTTCGCCGAAGCCGCGAAGGGCATGCCGAAGAAGCAGGGCCTGCAGCGGCGGCTGGAGCTCTTCCAGCAGGAAGAGCCCAAGCTCGACCTGATCCGCAAGACCGCCTACGCCGCTCCGGAAACCGCGAAGAAGGACCTCCCCAAGTCGGCCGGGCCCATCCCGACCGAAGAGGGCTACGTCCTGGTCCAGCACAACCTGATGCAGTTCTCCAACGAACTGGGCCTGGGCACCGGCAACATCACCAGCTACGGCCGCATGGTCTACGCGATCGAGCTGGCCAAGGCCGCGAACTCGCTCCAGCGCTCCGTGGGCACCCACCTGCTGGTCCGTCCGAACGAGAACGAGGACGTCCGCAAGGCCCAGCTGGTCGCCTTCTCCTCCTACGCCTACCTCGAAGAGATCGCGATCGGCGAGTACGTCGCCGCCGGCACCGAGGCGGACACGGAGAAGCTGAAGGAGGTCATGGGCAAGCAGGCCGCCCTGGGCGCCAACAAGCTGAACGAGGCCAAGACGCAGGCCGAGCAGAACGGGACCACCTTCAAGGCACCGCCGATCGTCAACGGCTCCGCCCTGACCGGTATGACCGAGGCGATAGCCAGCGGCGAGAAGAACACCAAGCTCGCCCTCGGCGGCACCACCCCGCAGGCCTGGCAGGCCGCCGCCACCGCGAAGTTCAACGGCTACGCCGAGATCGAGAAGGAACTCCTCGACAAGGCCGTCGCGGACACCATCGTCATCTCCGACGACGCCCGCAACGCGGCCATCACCAACGGCGCCATCGTGGTCGTGGCCCTGCTCGCCGCCTTCATCCTGGCCGGCATGATGGCCCGCCAGATGGGCCGCTCCATGCGCCGCCTGCGCAGTGCGGCCTTCGACGTCGCCGAGCAGCGCCTGCCGATGCTGGTCGACCAGCTCTCGCGCACCGACCCGGGCAAGGTCGACACCCGTGTCGTGCCGATCCCGATCGACTCCCTGGACGAGATCGGCGAGGTCGCGCGCGCCTTCGACCAGGTCCACCGGGAGGCCGTGCGGCTCGCCGCCGAGCAGGCCCTGCTGCGGGGCAACGTCAACGCGATCTTCACGAACCTCTCCATGCGCAACCAGTCGCTGATCGAGGGCCAGCTGACCCTCATCACCGACCTGGAGAACAACGAGGCCGACCCGGACCAGCTGGAGAACCTCTTCCGGCTGGACCACCTGGCCACCCGTATGCGCCGCAACGGCGAGAACCTCCTCATCCTCGCGGGTGAGGAACCGGGCCGCCGCTGGGACCAGCCGGTCCCGCTGGTCGACGTACTGCGCGCCGCCTCCTCCGAGGTGGAGCAGTACGAGCGAGTCGAGCTGTCGGGCGTCTCCGAGGCCGAGATCCACGGCCAGGCCGTGACCGACCTCGTGCACCTGCTCGCCGAGCTGCTGGAGAACGCCACCACCTTCTCCTCCCCGCAGACCAAGGTCCGCGTCAACGCGACCCGGCTCCCCGACGGCCGCGTCATGATCGAGATCCACGACAAGGGCATCGGCCTCACCGCCGAGGACTTCGCGGACATCAACCACAAGCTGGCCAACCCGCCGACCGTGGACGCCGCGATCTCGCAGCGCATGGGTCTGTTCGTGGTCGGCCGCCTGTCGGACCGGCACGGGATCCGGGTCCAGCTGCGCCCCTCGGGCGAGCAGGCCGGTACCACCTCGTTGGTCATGCTCCCCGAAGTGATCACCCATGGTGGTGGTGGCGAGGTCATACCCGACGACGACTTCACGGTCTCCCAGATCATTCCGGAGCAGCACCAGCTCCAGCAGTACCCGCAGCACCAGGGCCCCCCGCAGCGCACGGCCGCCGAACTCGGCTTCGACGATTCGCAGTACGACCGCCGCCCGGGCTCCGAGGAGCAGGACGGCGAGCAGCCGCGCCAGCAGGACCCCGTGGGCCGCTCGCTGGGCCGCGGGGAGCGCCGGGCCGCGCTGGAGGCGCAGGCCGGCTACGCGCCGCCGGAGCAGGACGCCGCCCAGGAGTATTCGGAGCCCCAGCCGGAACACGGCTACCAGCCGTACCAGGGGTACGAGCAGCAGCCCGAGCAGGGCTACGACTCCACCGCCTACGAGACCCAGGACGGCTATCCCGAGCAGTCCGGCTACGCGCCGTACCAGCAGGATGGTTACACCTATCCGGAAGCTGGGTACCAGGACCAGACGCAGGCCGATCCGGCCTACGACGGTGCCTACGATGCCCAGTCCCACCAGGCAGAGTGGCCGGAGCGGAACTCCCACCCGGCCTCCTACCAGCAGGATTACGGGACCGAATCGGAATCACCGGCCGCTCCCGAACCGGCTTCGGACCGCGTAGGCTTCGACCGTCCGGACACCGCTGCCGACGCCGGTCACGATCTGACCGGAGCCGGCCTGCCCCGTCGCGGCAGCCAGCAGCAGTGGCAACCGGCACAGCAGGAAACGGAGTCCACCGGATCCCTCTTCGAGCAGCGGCCGCAGCGTCAGCAGCAGCCCGCTGAAGCGGAGCAGGAGCCGGAGGGAACTGACGGCCGCGAAGACTGGCGTTCTCGCAACGACGAACGCTGGCAGCAGGCCGGCAAGCTCCGTGAGCCGAAGGCGGGCGGGGTCACCCCGTCCGGTCTCCCTCGGCGGGTACCCAAGGCCAACCTGGTCGAGGGTGTGGCGGAATCGACCCCGCAGGGCGGCCCCCAGGTCTCCCGCGCCCCGGAAGACGTCCGTGGCAGGCTGAGCAACCTGCGCCGCGGCGTCCAGCAGGGACGCACCGCGGGTTCGGAGCAGTCAAGTAACAGCTATGACCAGGAGCGTTAGTGTGAGCCCGATGAGCCAGGCGGCACAGAACCTGAACTGGTTGATCACGAACTTCGTGGACAACACCCCCGGGGTGTCCCACACGGTGGTGGTCTCCGCCGACGGCCTGCTTCTGGCCATGTCGGAAGGCTTCCCCCGGGACCGCGCCGACCAGCTGTCGGCCGTGGCCTCCGGACTGACCTCGCTGACCGCCGGTGCCTCCCGCATCTTCGAGGGCGGGGCGGTCAACCAGACCGTCGTGGAGATGGACCGCGGGTTCCTCTTCCTGATGTCGGTCTCCGACGGATCGTCGCTGGCGGTGCTCGCGCACCCGGAGTGCGACATCGGTCTGGTGGGCTACGAGATGGCCCTTCTGGTGGACCGGGCGGGCAGCGTGCTGACGCCGGACCTCCGTGCGGAGCTGCAGGGCAGTCTTCTCAACTAGCAAACAAGCAGTGCGTTTCGCGCCACCGCACCATAGGGTGCGGTGGCGCGGTTCCACAGGGAGTACTGCGTTCTTGGAGTCGGAGGAGGAAACGTGACAACACCCCACGGAGGACATCCTTATGGCGGCGCGCAGCAGCAGCCGCAGGGTGGGCACGACCAGAACCGCTTCAACTTCCCTTCCTCCCCGAGCAACCGGCCCGCGCCGGAGCACCAGCAGTACCCGCAGCAGCCCTACGCCAGACCGGCGCAGGCCCCGCAGCGGCAGCAGCCGTACACACCCGCGCAAGCACACCAGCAGCACCAACAGCCGCGTCAACAGCCGCAGCGGCCCTCGCAGCCGCCTGCTCCCAAGGCGCACAACCCGCTGGTACGTCCGTACGCCATGACCGGTGGCCGGACCCGGCCCCGCTACCAGCTCGCCATCGAGGCGCTGGTCAGCACGACGGCCGATCCCTCGCGCCTGCAAGGGCAGTTGCCCGAGCACCAGCGCATCTGCCGACTCTGCGTCGAGATCAAGTCGGTCGCCGAGATCTCGGCTCTCCTCACCATTCCCCTCGGCGTCGCCCGAATCCTCGTCGCCGACCTGGCGGAGGCGGGCCTTGTCGCCATCCATCAGCCCGGCGGGGACGAATCCGCCGGCGGTCAGCCAGACGTGACACTGCTCGAAAGGGTGCTCAGTGGACTTCGCAAGCTCTAGCGGCGGTGGCGGGGCGACTCGCTCCACCACCTCCGCGAAGATCGTGGTGGCGGGTGGCTTCGGCGTGGGCAAGACCACGTTCGTGGGCGCCGTCTCCGAGATCAACCCGCTGCGCACCGAAGCCGTGATGACATCCGCTTCCGCGGGGATCGACGATCTCACCCACACCGGGGACAAGACGACCACCACGGTCGCCATGGACTTCGGCCGCATCACCCTGGACCAGGACCTGATCCTGTACCTCTTCGGTACGCCGGGCCAGGACCGTTTCTGGTTCATGTGGGACGACCTCGTGCGCGGCGCCATCGGCGCCGTCGTCCTCGTCGACACCCGCCGTCTCGCCGACTGCTTCCCCGCCGTCGACTACTTCGAGAACAGCGGCCTCCCCTTCGTCGTCGCGCTCAACGGCTTCGAGGGACACCAGCCCTATACCCCCGAAGAAGTCCGCGAAGCCCTGCAGATCGGACCCGACGCGCCGATCATCACCACCGACGCCCGCCACCGCGCCGACGCCAAGAGCGCGTTGATCACGCTGGTCGAGCACGCGCTGATGGCGCGCCTGCGGTAGGAGCCGCGGCCGGTCCGCGCGCCCACGTGAAAGGCCCCCGCACCGGTGGCGGTTTCTAGCGGTCGTTGCAACACGTGGTCGGTTGTCTAGGCCGCGAGGAGTTTATGCAGGCGCTCGGCTGGGGTTTCCCAGCCGAGCGTTTTGCGTGGGCGGCGGTTGAGCTGGTCGGCGAC
>NZ_JASISO010000055.1 GCF_030063135.1 Streptomyces sp. G-G2 | reverse complement strand
GTGCCGGATCCTCGCACTCACGGCGGCGATCTGGCACAACGACAAGACTGGGCAGCCGGTCAAGCGGTCACTGATCGCCTACGACCACTGACCGCAACGACACCCCTTGGACTCATTCATCTAGGGCGTGTCGTAAGACGTCCCGCCCGGCAGGGCCCGCCCGGGCCACATCCAGCCCACGCGTCAGCGCCCGGGCGGGCAGATCCAGCCCGCCCGGCGATTGAGGGCCCGCCGGAGGCAAGCGATGCCCGGCAGCTGCCACTTGTGGGCCCTCCGGGGGCGCCTCAAACGCCGGCGAGGCTGGATTGTCCCGGGGCAGGGCCCGCCCGGGCCAAATCCAGCCCGCCCGGCGATTGAGGGCCCGCCGGAGGCACGCACCGCCCTGCAGGCGCGGCACGTCGGCCCCGCGGGGGGGTGTGCCGGGGCTGGGGTTGCCCCAGGCGGGGCTGGGCGGGCCCCGGTGGGGCCAGAGGGGCCGGGCGGGCCCCGGGGGGCCGGGTGGGGTCAGGGGTGGCGGGAGACGCAGGTCGACAGGTGGTCGTTCACCAGGCCGCACGCCTGCATCAGGGCGTACGCCGTCGTCGGGCCGACGAAACGGATGCCGGCCTTCTTCAGGGCCTTCGCCAACGCCACCGACTCCGCCGTCACCGCCGGCACCTGCGTCGTCGACACCGGCACCGGCACCGGCTCCTCCGGCGCGTGGGACCAGATCAGCTCGTCCAGCTCCCCCGCGCCCCACCCCGCCAGCACCTTCGCGTTGGCGAGCGTCGCCGTGATCTTGGCCCGGTTCCGGATGATCCCCGGATCGGCCATCAGCCGCTCCGCGTCCGCCTCGCCGTACGCCGCGACCTTGGCGATCTCGAAGCCCGAGAAGGCCGCCCGGAAGCCCTCCCGTCGCCGCAGGATCGTCAGCCAGGACAGCCCCGACTGGAAGGCCTCCAGGCAGAGCCGCTCGTACAGCGCATCGTCCCCGTGGACCGGACGGCCCCACTCCGTGTCGTGGTAGGTCACGTAGTCCTCGGTGGACAGCGCCCACGGGCACCGCAGGCCCCCGTCCGGGCCCGCGACGGCCGCGCCCGCCACAGGGGTCACCGGTCGTCCTTCGTGAGGTCGGGGCCCGCCGGGGCGCCCTGACGGACCCGCGCCGCCTCCAGCTCCGCGATCCGCGCGTCCCGCTCGGCCAGCTCCGCGCCGAGGCGCGTCAGTACGTCGTCCACCTCGGCCATCCGGTACCCCCGCGCGGCCACCGGCAGCCGCAGCGCCTCGATGTCCGCCCGCAGCACGGGCCGGGTCTCCGGCAGGCCGTCGGCCACGATCTCGGGGTCCACATCCGGCAGTACCGCCTCGGTACCGCCGCCGACCACCGCGAGGGTGACCCCGGCGACGACCACGACCAGCGCGATCAGCAAGAACCAGAACACGATCAACTCCCCTGAGAGACTGCGGCCACCACGAGGTCGATCGTGCCATGAGCCCACGACGGTTAAGGTCGCAGGCGGGGCGGCGAGGGCCGCCGGAGGAGGAAACACGGGATGCTGCGACTGGGCAAGCGCGAGTTCGACACCCACGAGCCGGTCATCATGGCGATCGTGAACCGGACCCCGGACTCGTTCTACGACCAGGGCGCCACCTTCCGCGACGAGCCCGCGCTGGAGCGCGTGGAGCGGGCGGTGGCCGAGGGCGCGGCGATCATCGACATCGGCGGGGTCAAAGCGGGCCCGGGCGAGCACGTGGACGCGGTCGAGGAGGCCCGTCGTACGGTCGGTTTCGTGGCCGAGGTGCGGCGGCGGCACCCAGACGTGGTGATCAGCGTGGACACCTGGCGGCACGAGGTCGGCGAGGCCGTGTGCGAGGCCGGGGCGGACGTGCTGAACGACGCGTGGGGCGGGGTCGACCCGAAGCTCGCCGAGGTCGCCGCGCGCCACGGAGCGGGGCTGGTGTGCACGCACGCCGGGGGCGTGGAGCCGCGTACCCGGCCGCACCGGATCGCGTACGACGACGTGATGGCGGACATCCTGCGGGTCACGGTGGGCCTCGCGGAGCGGGCCGTCGCGCTGGGCGTGCCGCGGGAGTCGGTGATGATCGACCCGGGCCACGACTTCGGCAAGAACACCCGGCACTCCCTGGAGGCCACGCGGCGGCTCGGGGAGATGACGGAGACCGGCTGGCCGGTGCTGGTGTCCCTGTCCAACAAGGACTTCGTGGGCGAGACCCTGGACAAGCCGGTCAAGGAACGGCTCCTGGGCACCCTCGCCACGACGGCGGTCTCGGCCTGGCTGGGCGCCCAGGTCTACCGCGTCCACGAGGTCGCGGAGACCAAGCAGATCCTGGACATGGTGGCGTCCATCCAGGGCCACCGCCCGCCCGCCGTCGCCCGCCGCGGCCTGGCCTGAGACGACGACCAAGGCCACCAGCCCGACGGCCGGAGGCCGACGCAGCCACTCGAAGCCGGAGAGGCGCCCCGCGCCGATCCACGCGAGAGCGGCGTCAAGAAGAGGCCAAGGTGGCGTCCGTCCAGGGCCACCGCCCGCCGTCGCCCGCCGCGGCCCGGCCCGACCTCGGAGGCGGAGCCCGGCGGGGGCCGCGCGGGGCGGGCCCCCGCCGGGGCGGGCTACTTGCCGACTTCCTTCGTCACCAGGGCGATCGCCTCCTGCACGTCGTCCGTGACGTGGAAGAGGTACAGGTCCTTCTCCGAGGCCTTGCCCTGCGCGATCACCGTGTTCTTCAGCCAGTCGACCAGACCGCTCCAGTACGCCGTGCCGAACAGCACGATCGGGAAGCGGGTGATCTTCTGCGTCTGCACCAGCGTCAGCGCCTCGAACAGCTCGTCCAGCGTGCCCAGGCCGCCCGGCAGGACCACGAAGCCCTGGCTGTACTTGACGAACATGGTCTTGCGGACGAAGAAGTAGCGGAAGTTGAGCCCGAGGTCGACGTGCTGGTTGAGCCCCTGTTCGAAGGGCAGCTCGATGCCGAGGCCGACCGAGAGCCCGTTGCCCTCGCGCGCACCCTTGTTGGCCGCTTCCATCGCGCCCGGGCCGCCGCCGGTGATGACCGCGAAGCCCGCGTCGACCAGGGCCCGGCCGATTTCCACGCCCGCCTCGTACTCCGGCGAGTCCACGGGCGTGCGCGCCGAGCCGAACACGCTGATCGCGGGCGGCAGCTCCGCGAGCGTGCCGAAGCCCTCGATGAACTCCGACTGGATGCGCAGGACCCGCCAGGGGTCCGTGTGCACCCACTCGGAGGGCCCGGCGGTGGTGTCCAGCAGCCGCTGGTCCGTCGTACTGCCGCCCTTGACCTGGTCGCGTCGTCGCAGTACGGGGCCCAGCTGCTGCTCCGCCGGCTTCCTCCGGCCGCCTTCAGGGTTGCCCATGATGTGCTCCCTCCTGCTGATCGTTCGGATCAGGGTAGGCGCACAAAGGTGACGAGAAGCGGAATTCAGGAGGTCAGCCAGGCGCGGAGTCGTTCCTCGCAGTGCAGGATCGCCTTCGTCTCGACCCGCTCGTCCACCTTGTGGGCCAGCAGGGCGTCTCCCGGGCCGTAGTTGACGGCCGGTACGCCCAGCGAGCTGAAGCGCGCGACGTCGGTCCAGCCGAACTTCGGCATGGCGCGGCCGCCGACCGCCTCCATGAAGGCCGCGGCGGCGGGGTGGCCGAGGCCCGGGAGGGCGCCGCCGGAGCTGTCGTCGACGATGAACTCGGCGATGTCGCAGTCCGCGAAGACCTCGCGGACGTGGGCGAGCGCGTCGGCCTCGCTACGGTCGGGGGCGTAGCGGAAGTTGACCGTCACCGTGCAGGCGTCGGGGATGACGTTGTTGGCGACGCCGCCCTCGATCCGGACGGCGTTGAGGCCCTCGTGGTACTCCAGGCCGTCGATGACGGGCCGGCGCGGCTCGTACGCCGCCAGCTTCGCGAGGACCGGTCCGACGCTGTGGATCGCGTTGGACCCCATCCAGCTGCGCGCGGAGTGGGCGCGTTCGCCGGAGGTGCGCAGCAGGACCCGCAGGGTGCCCTGGCAGCCGCCCTCGACCTCGGCGTTGGAGGGTTCGAGCAGGACCGCGAAGTCGCCGGTCAGCCAGTCGGGGTGGGCCTCGGCGACCTTGCCCAGGCCGTTGAGGTCGGAGGCCACCTCCTCCTGGTCGTAGAAGACGAAGGTGAGGTCCCGGTTCGGCTCGGGGACGGTGGCCGCGATCCGCAGTTGGACGGCGACTCCCGACTTCATGTCGGTGGTGCCGCAGCCCCAGAGGACCCCGCTGTCGTCCAGCCGCGAGGGGACGTTGTCGGCGATCGGCACGGTGTCGAGGTGTCCGGCGAGGACGACGCGCTCGGCGCGGCCGAGGCTCGTGCGGGCCACGACGTTGTTGCCGAAGCGGTCGACGGTGAGGTGCGGGAGACCGCGCAGGGCGTGTTCGACGAGGTCGGCCAGTACCTTCTCGTCGCCGCTCACGGAAGGGATGTCGACGAGCCGGGCGGTCAGCTCGGCAGCGTCCAGGGTGAGGTCCAGCTCGGATTCGGACATGCCTCTGACCCTAATGCCCCCTGCCCGCGGCTCGGCCGGACCGTCCGGCCGATGGACGGGTCGGACGGCTCAAGTACGGTGGGCCGCGTGTTCGAGACCGAGCAGAACCCTCACCGAGCGCGTCGTAGACGTCGCTCGTTCCGGCTGGCGGCGGCGCTGCTCGTGCTGCTCGGGCTCGCCGGCTACTACATCGTGCAGAACGAGTCGACGGGCGGTGACGGCGCCCCGCACTGCACCGTGACGGCGGCGGAGCGCGGCGGCGGGAGCACGGGCGGCTCGTATGCGATGAGCCTCGAACAGGCCCGGTACGCCTCGACGATCGCGGCGGTGGGCTCGGCCAGGAAGATGCCGGAGCGGGCGGTGACGATCGCGATGGCCACCGCCCTGCAGGAGTCGGCGCTGCGCAACCTCGACCACGGCGACCGGGATTCGCTGGGGCTCTTCCAGCAGCGGCCCTCCCAGGGCTGGGGCACTCCGGCGCAGATCATGGACCCGGTCTACTCGGCCGGGATCTTCTACGACCGCCTCCTCGACGAGGCGCCCGACTACGCGGACCTCCCGCTGACGGTGGCCGCGCAGAAGGTGCAGCGCAGTGGCTTCCCGGACGCGTACGCGAAGCACGAGCCGGACGCCGTCCTCCTCGCGGCGGCCTTCACGGGGCGCGCCCCGGGGACCCTGTCCTGCAGCGGTCCCCTCCCGCAGGCCACGGGGGACGCGGTGCGGGTCAAGGCGGAGCTGGTGAAGGTGTTCGGGACCGCGCTGGCGCCGAAGGCGGGGCCGCCCGCCTCCCCGGTCAGGACGGCGCCGGCGGCCGCCGACGACTCCGAGGTCACGATGGCGGTCTCGGGCAAGGACCACCGGGGTCCGGCCGATCAGCGCCGCGGCTGGGAGCTGGCCAACTGGGCGGTCGCGCACGCCTCCGACCTGGGGGTCCAGCGGGTCTCGTACGACAACAAGGCGTGGATCGCGGGCAAGAACAAGGGGCGGTGGATCGACAAGCCGCCGGGCGCGTCCGGTGACGGCGACGCGCGCAACGCGGGCGCGGACGACGTACGGATCTTCGTCGCCCCGCTGAACCGCTGAACCGGCCCGGTCACCAGTACGGGGTGTCACTCGCGCGGGGATCGCGCGATGCGGCGCACGCCGGTGCGCAGCGGGGGCGAACCCGCAGGTCACCACGCATCTGATGCGCTTGTCACCGAAGCCGATAAAACGACGCGTTGCCAAGCCTTTACCCACCTGCTCCGCAACTCGGGACGCCCCTACGGGCGTTGTGCACGGCGTACTCAGCCCGCACGACGACGCTTAGGAGCACCATGACCCTCCCCCTGACCCGCCGGATCGCCCGCGCCGCACTGCTGCTCGCAGCCGGAGCGGCGCCCGTGATCGGCGCGGCCGGCTCGGCGAGCGCCGTGGGCCCGGAGGCCGCCGCCCCCCAGTTGGGTTCGCTGACCGCCCTGGACAGCGCGAGCCTCGGTCACGCCGTGGACAACACCGCCCGGCAGGGCGCCGACATGGCCGGAGCCACCGGCGGCAAGGCCGTGGAGTCCGCCGTTCCGGCGGTCGGCGCGGTCGGCGGCAACGCGGCCGCCAAGGGCATCCCCACCGCCCACGAGAGCGCGACCGGCGTGGCCGGTGCCGCGGGCACCGTGGCCGGTGACACCGCGGGCGCGGCGGGCGCGGCGGGCAAGAGCGGCCTGCCGACGGACGGCCTCACCGGGAACCTGATGGGCGGCCTGCCGACCTCGGGCCTGCCGGGTGCCCCCGCGCCCGGCACCGCGCTCCCGGCCTCCACGCTCCCGGCGCCCGCCCTGCCCACCTCCGCGCTGCCCACCTCCGCGCTGCCCACCTCCGCGCTGCCGACCGACGGGGTCCCCGGGGCCGCGGCCCTCGCCCCCGTGCAGTCACTGCCGCTCGGCGCGCTGCCCCTGGGCGGCTGACGCCCGTACGCGGGGCGCACGGACGCCGAAGGGGCCGGGAGCACGAACTCCCGGCCCCTTCGGGCTCGCTCGGCGCGCGGGCGCGGGCCCCGGCCTCAGCCCAGGCGCTTGACCGCCGCGGCCACCCGCTCGTCCGTCGCCGTGAACGCGACCCGGATGAAGTTCGCGCCCGCCTCGCCGTAGAAGTCCCCGGGACAGACCAGGATGCCGAGCCGGGCGAGGTACTCGACCGTCTCCCAGCAGGGCTCGTCCCGGGTCACCCACAGGTACAGGCTGGCCTCGCTGTGCTCGATGCGGAAGCCGTGGCCCTCCAGGGCCGTGCGCAGCGCCTCGCGGCGGGCGGCGTACCGGCCGCGCTGCTCCCGCACGTGCGCGTCGTCGCCCAGCGCGGCCGCGCCCGCGGCCTGCACCGGCGAGGGGGTCATCATGCCGCCGTGCTTGCGGATCTCCAGCAGTTCGGCCAGCACCTCGGCGTCACCGGCGGCGAAGGCTGCCCGGTATCCGGCCAGGTTGGAGCGCTTGGAGAGGGAGTGGACGGCCACCAGGCCCTCGTAGGTGCCGCCGCACACGTCGTCGTGCAGCACGGAGACGGGCTCGGCCTCCCAGCCCAGCTCCAGGTAGCACTCGTCGCTGAAGATCAGGATCCCGTGCTCGCGCGCCCAGGCGACGATCCGGATCAGCTCTTCCTTCGGGATGACCTTCCCGGTCGGGTTGGACGGGGAGTTCAGCCAGAGCAGCTTCAGCCCGGCCGGGTCCAGCTCGGTCGGGTCGTCGTAGACCACCGGCTCGGCGCCGCAGAGCCGCGCGCCGACCTCGTACGTCGGGTACGCGAGCCGGGGGTAGGCGACCTTGTCGCCCGCGCCGAGGCCGAGCTGCGTCGGCAGCCAGGCCACCAGCTCCTTGGAGCCGACCACCGGCAGCACGTTGCGGTGCCCGGCGTTGCTCGCGCCGAGGCGGCCGCGCACCCACGCCGTGATCGCGTCGCGGTACGCGGCCGTCCCCCACACCGTCGGATAGCCCGGGGAGTCGGCGGCAGCCACCAGGGCGCGCTGGATCAGTTCCGGCACCGGGTCCACGGGGGTCCCGACGGAGAGGTCGACGATGCCGTCCGCGTGGGCGGAAGCGGTTGCCTTGTACGGCTCCAGCTTGTCCCAGGGGAAGGCGGGAAGACGAGCGGATACTGCGGCCACGGTGGTCTCTGCTCTCTCTCTGCGTGCTCGGCGTACCGGTCTGTGCACTGATGTCCGTACTGGTCTACCGGATTCGGAAAACACCTCGGTCCCGTGCGGCGCAATCGCCGTACGGGACCGAGGAACGCGCCCGCCTAAGACGGTCAGTGCTCGCCGTTCATGGGCGGCAGCGCGGCGATGAAGGAGTGGTCGCGCTCGATCAGGCCGAGCTTGGAGGCGCCACCGGGCGAACCGAGCTCGTCGAAGAACTCGACGTTCGCCTTGTAGTAGTCCTTCCACTCTTCCGGAGTGTCGTCCTCGTAGAAGATGGCCTCGACCGGGCAGACCGGCTCACAGGCGCCACAGTCGACGCACTCGTCCGGGTGGATGTACAAGGACCGCTGGCCCTCGTAGATGCAGTCGACGGGGCATTCTTCGATGCATGCCTTGTCCTTGACGTCGACACAAGGCTCCGCGATGACGTAGGTCACGCTCTCGTTCCTCCTCGGTAGGGCTTCCATATCGCGCGGGAGCGCGGCGTCGTCGATGCCCGCATCTAGTATCTCCGTTCCCGGGCACGATCCGAACAGGAGGGGCGGAGACAGCTGTGGAAATCACTGCCGGCGCACTGATGGAAATCCGTATCACCCACGCTGACGTGGGGAAACGGGTATCTGTACGACGGGTGGAGACTGCCTCGGGAGGGTCCGTCACCTACACCGACACGATCGGGGTGCTCACATCCTGGACCGACGGTGTGCTGCTGATCACACAAAAGAATGGCAAGAGCGTCCGCATCGCGGAATCCCTGCTGGTCGCGGGCAAGGTCGTGCCCCCCGCACCGGCCCGTCGGCGGGGTCCGGCGGCCACCTTCGAGGAGCTGACGCGGGCCGGTGCGCGGGCCTGGCAGCCGCTGGAGAGCGAGCCGCTCGGGGAGTGGACGCTGCGGGCGGCCGCCGGATTCACCCGGCGGGCCAACTCCGCGCTGCCGCTCGGCGAACCCGGCGTACCGGTGGAGGAAGCACTCGCGCGAGTGACGGCCTGGTACGCGGAGCGGGGGCTCCCGGCGTACGTGCAGGCCGCGACGGGCGCGCTGGGCACCCAGGAACCGCTCTGCGCGGAGCTGGAACGGCTCGGCTGGACCCGTGAGGTCTCGGCGGAGGTACGGATCGCCTCGCTGGCGCCGGTCGGCGACGTGGACGCGGACGTCCGGGGCGTCGAGCTGACCCGGGAGTGCGACGAGGAGTGGCTGGAGCGGTACGGGCGTACGGGAGCCCTCGCCCCGGTCGCCCGGCGGGTGCTGTCGGCGGGCCCGTCGGTGTGGTTCGCGAAGGTGGCGGGCCGGGCGATCGGGCGGTGCGGGGTGGACGGCCGGTGGGCCGGGTTCGCGGCGGTCGAGGTCGATCCGGCGCACCGGCGCGAGGGGCTGGCCACGGCCGTGATGGCGGCGCTGGCACGGCGGGCGCTGGAGGAGGGCGCGTCGGCGGCGTGGCTCCAGGTGGAGAGCGACAACGCGGGGGCGCGGGCGCTGTACGACCGGCTGGGCTTCGCGGCGCACCACGCCTACCACCACTTCCGGGCGGCCTGATGGGCTTCAGGGAGGAGTTCGCGGCGGAGGCCCGGGCGGAGCGGCCGGATCTGGCACTGCTGTGCCTGTACCTGGCGGCCGAGGCGGATCCGGCGCTGGACCAGCGGGCCGTGGACGAGGCACAGATCGAGCTGGACCGGCTGGCGGGGCTGCTGCCCTACGGGCTGCGGGGGGCGCGGGCCTGGGCGTCGGCGGTGACGGAGCTGCTGGGCGGGCGGATGGCGTTCCACGGGACCCCGGGCGATTACGAGCGGCTGCCGTCCTCCCTGCTGCACGAGGTGCTGCGGCGGCGGCGCGGGCTGCCGATCCTGCTGTCGGTGGTGTGGCTGGAGGTGGCGCGGCGGGCGGGGGCGCCGGTGTACGGGCTGGCGCTGCCGGGGCACTTCGTGGTCGGCTTCGGGGACCCCGAGGAGGGGGTCGTGGTGGACCCCTTCGCGAGCGGGGCCTCGCTGGGGGCGGGTCCGGCGGAGCTGGCGGAGGGGCCGCGGCTGGCCGCCAGGACCCTGGACATCGTCCTGCGGATCCTGAACAACATCCGGGCCTGGGCCTCGACCCGGCCGGAGCAGTCCGGGGTGGCGCTGTGGGCGCTGGACCTCGCGCTGCTCCTCCCCTCCCACCCGGCGGCGCTGCGGTACGAGCGGGCGCGGGTGCTGGTGGAGCGGGGCTCCTACACGGAGGGTGCGGTGGAGCTGGAGGGGTACGCGGTGGTCGTGGACGCGATAGACAAGGACGCGGCGGCCCGCATCCGAGCCGAAGCCCAAGCCGCTCGCGCCCGCCTGAACTAGTGCCGCGTCAGGCAATGTTTGCCCGTCGAGGAGCGGCGTCCGGCGCGTGCTCTCGGCGGCCCGGCCGGAAGCCCTTGTACTGGGCGTACGTGGGCTTTCGGCCGGTGCGGCGAGGGCGCGTGCCGGGCGCCGCGACCCGGTGCGCCTTACCGGTCACGGCCCTAGAGCCAGCCCTTTTCCCGGGCGACGCTCACGGCCTCCTGGCGGTTGCGGGCCGCCAGTTTCTGGATCGCCGTCGAGAGGTAGTTGCGGACGGTGCCCTGCGAGAGGTGCAGCCTGGCCGCCAGTTCCGCGTTCGTCGCGCCGTCCTCCGCCGCCCGCAGGACCTCCCGTTCGCGGTCCGTCAGCGGGTTCGCCCCCTCCGCCAGGGCCGCCGCCGCGAGCGTGGGGTCGATGACCCGCTCCCCCGCGAGCACCTTCCGTACCGCCTGCGCCAGCTGCGCGGCGGGCGCGTCCTTGACCAGGAAGGCCGAGGCCCCCGCCTCCATCGCACCGCGCAGGTACCCGGGACGGCCGAAGGTGGTCAGGATGACGATCTTCAGGCCCGGCACCCCGTCCCGCAGGAGCGCCGCCGCCTCGATCCCGGTCAGCCCCGGCATCTCGATGTCCAGCAGGGCCACGTTCACGTCGTGCGCCCGGGCCGCCGCCAACACCTCGTCGCCGCGGGCGACTTGCGCGATCACCTCGATGTCCGGCTCCAGGCCGAGCAGCGCCGCGAGGGCCTCCCGCACCATCGACTGGTCTTCGGCGAGCAGGATCCGGATCGGCGGTGAGGTCATGACGGCGATCCTATGGGGACCTGCGCGGTCAGCCGGAAACCCCTGTTGCCCGTCGAGGAGGCCGGACCCGCCGTCAGCGTCCCGCCGACCGCCACCAGTCGCTCCGTCAGGCCCGTCAGCCCGTTGCCGGGCTCTCCGGGGCTGCCCTGCCCGTCGTCGGTGACCTTCAGCTCCATCATCGGCCCGGCCAGGGTCTGGCGGACGGCCAGGGTGACGGTGCACCGCTTGGCCCCGCTGTGCCGGACCACGTTGGTGACCGCCTCGCGCAGCGAGTAGGCGAGCGCGGACTCGGTCTCCTCGGGCAGTTCCACGTCCGGCTCCGCGGACGGCAGGTCCGCGACGACGCCCGCCGCGGTCAGCGCGGTCCGGGCGCCCGCGAGTTCGCCGGGCAGGGTGGGCCGCCGGTAACCGCTGACCGCTTCCCGTACGTCGGTCAACGCCTGCCTGCTGACCTGCTCGATGTCGGTGATCTGCTGGGCCGCCCGGTCGGGATGGTCCGGCAGCATCCGCCCGGCCAGCTCGCTCTTCAAAGTGATCAGGGAGAGCGAGTGCCCGAGCAGGTCGTGCAGGTCGCGGGCCATCCGCAGGCGTTCCTCGTTGGCCGCGAGCTGCGCCACCGTGGCCCGCGCCTGGCGCAGCTCGACGGTGGTGGCGATCATCTGCCGGATGCCGACCATCGCGAAGCCGCCGAGGAACGCCGGGATCAGGAGGCCCGCCAGGAAGTCGCCCCCGCCCGGCACCACGGTCGCGGTGAGCGCGAGCAGCCCGGTCGCGGCGGGTACCGCCCAGCGCGAGAGCGGCCCGGGCAGCGCGGCCCCGGCCGACACCGACACGTACACGAACAGGACCAGCCACTCCCGGCCCAGGCACAGGCACAGGACCGCGGCCAGTACGGACATCGCGGCCAGCGAGAGCAGCACCCGCTGCCGGGCGAACTGGCGGACCGTGCGGAAGACCAGGGTCAGGTACCAGCCCACGAAGGTGACCAGGCCCAGGGAGCCGAGGATCACGGCGACGACGCCGTGGCCGCCGCTGATCAGGTCGGTCACCGGGGCGCTGAGGTAGAAGAGCCAGATGCCGACCCAGAGGGACTTCACGACCATCTGGCGACGGTTCTCGGGGGGCTGTCCGATGCGGTCGAGGCCGTCGCTCTCCAGAGCGGCGGTCCGGTCCGTCTTCGCGCGGGTCACGTTCACGCCTTCAGTGTGTCCTTGCGGTAGAGCCAGGCGGCGCCTCCCGCGAAGAGTACGAAGTACACGGCGAGGATGGCGACGTCCTTGGCGTGCGGTGCGCCGCCCAGTTCGATGGCCTGGCCGAGTCCGGCGTAGGCGTGGGTGGGCAGCCACTGGGTGATGTCCTGGAGCCACTGGGGGTAGACCGTCGTGGGCATCCACAGGCCGCCGAGGATCGACAGGGCGAAGTAGATGATCATCACGACGGGTCGGGCGGTGTCCCCGCTGACCAGGTAGCCGATGGCCACGCCGAGGGCGGCGAAGACCAGGCTGCCCGCCCAGATGGAGCCGGTGAGGGCGGCCCACTGCCAGGCGTCGAACCGTACGCCCTTGAGGATCGCGGCGACCAGGAAGACGACCACGATCGAGGGCAGCGAGAGGATCGCGGCGCTGGCGATCTTGCCGAGGACGTATCCGTGGCCCGGCAGGGCGGTCAGCCGGAGCTGGCGGACCCAGCCCTTCTCGCGCTCCTTGGCGATCTGCTCGCTCTGGCCCACGAGGACGGCGGTCAGCGCGCCGAAGGAGGCCATGGCGACCATGTAGAAGGCGGGCATCGTCAGGTCGGTGCCGAAGACCTTCGTGGTGCCGCTCTGTGTGCCGCCGATCATCAGGAAGAGCGCGGCCGGGTAGATGACGGTGAAGAACAGGTACTTCTTGTTGCGCAGGGCGCGGGTGATTTCGAGTTTGACGAGCGTGTTCATGATGCGGCGGCCTCCTCGGCCTCGGTGAGGGCGATGAATGCCTGCTCCAGGCCGAGCCCGGCGACTTCGAGGTTGCGCGGGTAGAGGCCCAGGCCGTAGACGGCGTGGACGGTGGCGTCGGCGTCGCGGGACTGGAGCTTGACGGTGGAGCCGTGGACGTCGAGCCGGGTCAGGAACGGCAACTCGTGCAGCCGTGCCTCGTCGAAGGGCTCGGTGAGGTCGAAGGACACCTTGCGGGCGCCGGCCTTGGCCTTGATCTCGGCGGCGGAGCCGTCGGCGAGGACCCGGCCCCGGTGGAGGACGATGACGCGGTCGGCGATCGCGTCGGCCTCCTCCAGGTAATGGGTGGCGAACAGGACCGTACGTCCCTGGTCGGCCTGTTCGCGCATGGTGGCCCAGAACGACTGGCGGGCGGTGACGTCCATGCCGGTGGTGGGCTCGTCGAGGACGATCAGGTCGTTGGCCCCGGCCGTGGCGAGGGCGAAGCGGACCCGCTGCTCCTGGCCGCCGGAGAGCTTGTTGACCTTGCGGTCGGCGATGGAGGCGACCCCGGCCCGGGTGAGCACCTCGTCCACCGGGTAGGCCCGGGGGTGCAGCGCGCAGCCGAGGGTGACCAGCTCGCGGACGGTGACCTCCTCCATCAGACCGCCGCTCTGGAGCATCGCGCCGACCCGGCCGGCGGCGATGGCCTGCTGCGGGGCGCCGCCGAAGACCGTCACGGAGCCGGTGTCCGCGGGGCGCAGGCCCAGGAGGAGATCGAGCGTGGAGGACTTTCCGGCCCCGTTCGGGCCCAGCAGCGCGACGGTCTCGCCCGGGTGCAGTTCCAGGGAGATCCCGTCGACCGCGCGGACGGCGCCGTAGCTCTTGGTCACGTTGTCGAAGCGCACCGCGGCGGTGCCGGTGCTCTTCGTGGTGGTCGTCGTCATGCACCGAGGATGTCCCGGGCGGGGGTCTCCCCGGCAGTGTCCCGTGTCGTGGGTGCGAGCTGACAGATGTCATGCGCCGGGCATGACACTGCTTGACGCGGCCATGGCCCAGCCCCTGCCCGGAGCATCCGGACAGGGGCTGGGGCCCGCTGTTTCGCTGTCGGGAGGGCCGGTCAGCTGGGGTTGGTGTCGATCGTGACGGTCCGCTCGGCCGCGGTCTTGCCGCGCAGCGCCTTGCCGAGGGCTCCCGCGACGTCCTGCGGGGTGACGGCGGTCTTGGCGCCGGTGCCTCGGGTGATCAGGACCCCGTCGAACCGGTTCCCGTACAGCTCCTTGAGCGCTTCGAGGTCGTACTTCTCGACCAGCTTGCCGCTGACGGCCTGCATGCTCAGGATCTTGGGCAGGGACTTGGCCGGGCCGAAGTCGATGGACTTGTCGCCCGCCTTGACCGTGACGTTCCCGGACATCGCCGGTTCGGCGAACTCCTTCATCGCCCGGTTGAGTTCGACCTGGTCGACGACGGGCGCCCGGCTGGCGGTCGGCAGCTCCACGGGCGCGGCCGCGCCGGTGCCCACCTGCGTACGGAAGGCCTCCTTGACCTTGGCCGCCGAGGCGTCCACGTCCAGGGTGGTGCCCGCCTTGCCGGGTACCGCGACGGCCTTGTTCGGCTCGAACTTGATCGTGCCCTCGGCGGAGGACCCTGCGGTGCCCGCGAGTTCCTCCAGCGCGACCTGGAGCTTCTCGTCGTCGGTCGGCAGGATCGGCTCGGCCACGCGCTGCTGCCCGAGCAGCGAGCCGATGACGGTTACCGGGTTGTAGTCGCTGCCCGCGGCGTTGCGCACGGTGGTCTGGGCGTCGAGGGTCAGCCCGGCCTTCTCGGGCTTCAGCTCGACCTGCTTGCCGCCGACGGTGAGCTTGATCGGGGCGGTGGCGCGGGGCCCGAAGGTGCTCTGGACCTTGGTGACCGCCTCGTCGCGGCTGCCGCCGATGTCCAGGCCGAAGACGGTGGTGCCCTTGGGCACGTCGGAGTGGTTGAGCAGGAGTCCGGCGCCGTAGGCGATGACGGCCAGGGTGAAGAGCCCGCCGCCGAGCAGGGCCACCTTGGAGCGGCCCTTCTTCGCCTTCTTGGCGGGCTTGGCGCCCTGGGCCGCGGCCTTGGACTGCTTGCCGGGCTTGCCCTTCTTGCCCTGGGGCGCGGCGGGCGCGGGCACGGGCCCGGGGGGCGGCGGCGCGGCGAACCCGGGCGCGCGCATCGGGTCGATCACCGGGAGGGCGCTGGTGGGCGCGCCACCGGAACCGTTCATCTGGGGGCCGGGCCACTGGGCGGCCGCGAAGTTGGCCGTGTCGTCGTCGAGCAGCGGGGGGCCGCCCACGGGCACCGTCCCGTGCGCGGGGCCGGTGGTCGGGCCCGCGGGGGGCACGGCGCTACCGGCGCCGTAGCCGGGCGCGGGGGCCGGGGCGCCGCCCTGGTACGGGCCCCCGAAGTCAGGGCCGGCGCCGTACGGGGCGGGCGGGGCGGGCGGACCCGCCGGGCGCCCCGCGCCGAAGCCGGAGCCGTTGGAGGGCGGGCCGGCCGGACCGGGCCGGGCGGGGGCGCCGGGCGGGAAGCCCGCGCCGGGGCCGCCGGGGCCGCTCGTACGGGCGACCGGTCCGGGCCGCGCGGGCAGCCCGGGGCGGCCCTGACCGGGGCCCTGACCGGGGCCGGGGCCCTGACCCTGACCGGCGCCGGGCCCCTGGCCGAAGCCCTGACCCTGGCCGGGCCCTTGGCCGGGGCCCTGACCCTGGCGGGGGCCCTGCGCCTGGCCGGGGCCCTGGGCGGGGCGTCCGGTGGCCGGGCCCATGCCGGGCTCCGGGGCGTCCCCGGGGCCGGCCTTGCGCGGGGCGAACCAGTTGCTCGGGGGCCCCGCTCCGGGTTCCGGCGCGCCGGAACCCGGAGCGGGCGGCGGCTGCTGCTGGCGGCCCGGGGCCGGGGCCGCGCCGGAACGCCCGTACGGCGCGCCGGCGCCGTCGGCGGGCCGCGACGGCTCGGGCGTCGGCGGCTCGGCCGCGCCCTGCTCCCCGGCGGGGCCGACCGGCTTGCGGACGACCACCGGCGGGATCGGCCGCGAACCCGGGATGTTGATCCGGATCCGGGTCGTCAGCGTCGTCTCGGTCTTGGGTCCATCGGAGTCCGCGGCGGGCGTGGACGGCTTCGGGCTCACAGGCTTCTCCTCCGGGGCGTTCCCCGCGGTGTCCGTAGACGGATACTGGCCGGTTCCGTACGGCGGCGTACCCGACGGGTAGGCGGCTCCACCGCGGCCCTGGGGCCCGGAGGACGAACTGTCAGTTTCACGACTCAAGGCAGGTTCTCCCGGTTGGCTCCGCCGCCCGTCATACCGTGCGCGGGCAGCTCGGCGGCCCGTCCACCATACTGGCCGCCGCCGGGGCGCAACTGACCACCTGGGGCAACCGGGTTCTCCGGAGGGTCCGGCGCATGGGGCAAAGGGGGCGTGCCGGGCGTTTTCACAACCCCCGGCGCGCGTCCCGGCGTAGCGCCCAACGGCACGTCACCTACCGGGCCTCCCGGCCGAAACCGGCCGCCCGACGGGCCCGCGCAGGGTGGCGCAGATCACAGCGAGGACGGTGCCGCCGAGGAGGTAGGCATACATCCCGGTTCCCGACGAAGTGAGCAGGAAGTCCCCTTCGGCGCGCGGGACCCCGAGCACCACGTAGATGAGGAACCACCCGAGGACGGGCGCGCCCACGCCGAGTCCGGTGCCGATGACCAGACGGCCCGCCAGGAAGAGCCCCAGCAGGGCCAGCAGCGCCAGGACGAGGCCGCCGGGGAACCAGAGGTCGACCACGAGCCAGCCCGCCACTGCGGTCAGCGCGCCGAGGACCAGCAGGCCCAGCAGGGCGGCGATCCGGGCCGGGTTCAGGGTGCCGCTCACGCGCCCGCCCCCGTTCCGCCGGAGCGGCCGGATGCGCCGGTGCCGCCGGAGACGCCCGCGAAGAGGTCCCGTTCGCGCTGCCCCGCCGGGGCTCCGGAGCGGCCGGACACCAACTCGTAGTACTCCCGGGCGAACAGGGGCTGCGCCAGGTCGTTGGAGAGCGCGAAGAAGGGGCCGTCCACGGCGATCTGGGTGGCGTGGGCGCGCATCGCGGCGGCCTTGGCCGCCGCGTAGGGCTCTCCGTCCAGCGCGCCGATCTCGGCGGTGATCCGCTCGTCGGCGACCACGCCCGGTACGTCGTCGGGCTGGGCGAGGCCGGGGAAGGGTCCCTTGCCGCCCTCGGCGCGCAGCCGGGCGAAGCCCTCCTCGACGACCGAGCGCGGGACCCGGTTCCAGTACACCTTCTCGATCGCGTGGGGCGCCCCGAGATCCGCGCCGAAGCCGGGGTCCGCGGCCAGCCCGGCGGCGCGGGAGGCGACCCGGTGGGCCTGGATGTGGTCGGGGTGCCCGTAGCCGCCGTCGGGGTCGTAGGTGACGAGCACCTGGGGACGGACCCGGCGGATCACCTCGACGAGGTACCCGGCGGCCTCGTCGAGGTCGGCGGACCAGAAGGAGCCGGGGCGGGCGTTCTGTTCGGCGCCCATCATCCCGGAGTCCCGGAACCGGCCGGGGCCGCCCAGGAATCCGTGGTCGGTGACGCCCAGCTCGCCCATGGCGGCGGCCAGCTCGCCGATCCGGTACGCGCCGAGGGCGTCGTCCCGGTCGGCCGCCAGGTGGGCGAGGGCGGCCGGGATGACCTCGCCCTCCTCGCCCAGCGTGCAGGTCACCAGCGCGACGTGGGCGCCCTCGGCCGCGTACTTGGCCATGGTGACGCCATTGTTGATCGACTCGTCGTCGGGGTGCGCGTGCACGAACAGCAGACGACGGGCGGGAAGACCGTTCATGGGGTCACCCTACGAGGCGCCCTACAACTTGAGGCCACCGATCATGCCCGCCACGTTGGTGGTGAGCTGACTGAGGGTGGGAGCGATCGAAGAGCTGGACAGGTAGAAGCCCAGCAGGACGCAGACCACCGCGTGCCCCGCCTTCAGACCCGACTTCCGGACCAGCAGGAAGACGACGATCCCCAGTAGCACCACGGCCGAGATCGAGAGTGCCACGGCGGTTCACCTCCATGTCGAGCGGACATCGAATCGATTCGCGTGCTCGGCGGGAGTCATACCCACCGTGCGCTACGGATCATAACTATCCGTACCAGCGCATCGATCGAGAACCAGCAGCACAAGGGGCGCACGCCGCGCACACGGGGGAGCACGGGCGCCCTCGTGAGCCGGGCCGACCGGGCACACGCCCGGTCGGCCCGCTGACGGCACCCGCACGACGCCGTACGGCGAACAGGTTCCCCCGCCCGGATCTCGTCGCCGAGACGGTCAAGTTGCCTGAATGTTAAGCCAGTTGCATGGCGGACGGGAGATCGGATGAATTGCGCATAGGTCACAATCGCCCCGATCCCCAAAGGGGAATCGATTCTTCCGGCAGTCCGAACACTCATCCGTATGAGCACGTCTCTGACCAGTGCGAACACGGGGAAACATCGGGATGAATTCCACGCGACGGCGTGTCCGCGCCGAATGCCCATTCACCCCGCGGGCCGCGTGAGTGGTTTCTCCGCCGCGAAATGACAGGCCGACGGATGCGCCGCCTGGCTCTCCTCCTCGCCCTCCTTCGTACGGAATTCCAGCGGCACCGCGAGCAGCGGCACCTCCTGCGCGCACCGGTTCTCGGCCTTCCAGCAGCGGGTGCGGAAGCGGCAGCCCGAGGGCGGGTCGGCCGGGGAGGGCACGTCCCCGGAGAGGATGATCCGCTCGCGGTGCTTGCGCGCCTCCGGGTCCGGGACCGGGACGGCGGACAGCAGGGCCTGGGTGTACGGGTGCGTGGGGTGGTCGTAGATCTGGATGTCGGTGCCGATCTCGGCCATCCGGCCGAGGTACATCACGCCCACCCGGTCGGAGATGTGGCGGACGATCGACAGGTCGTGCGCGATGAACACGTACGACAGGTCGAACTCGTCCTGCAGCCGCTCCAGCAGGTTGACCACCTGGGCCTGCACCGAGACGTCCAGCGCGGACACCGGCTCGTCCGCCACGATGATCTCCGGGCGCAGCGCGAGGCCGCGGGCGATGCCGATGCGCTGGCGCTGGCCGCCGGAGAACTGGTGCGGGTACCGGTTGATGTACTCGGGGTTCAGGCCCACGACGTCCAGGAGTTCCTGGACCTTGCGGCGCCGGTCGCCCTTGGGAGCCACCTCGGGGTGGATCTCGTACGGCTCACCGATGATGTCGCCGACCGTCATGCGCGGGTTCAGCGAGGTGTACGGGTCCTGGAACACCATCTGGATGTTGCGGCGGACGGCCTTGAGGGCCTTCCCCGACAGCTTGGTGATGTCCTCGCCCTTGTAGGAGATCGCGCCCGCCGTCGGGCGTTCCAGGTTGACCAGCATCTTGGCGACCGTGGACTTGCCGCAGCCGGACTCGCCGACGATGCCGAGGGTCTCGCCCCGGGTCAGCGAGAAGGACACCCCGTCGACCGCCTGGACCGCGCCGACCTGCTTCTTGAAGAGGACGCCCCGGGTCAGCGGGTAGTGCTTGACCAGGTCGGTGACTTCGAGGATCGCTTCAGGCACCGAGGCACTCCTTCCAGAAGAAGCAGGCACTGCTGCGGTCCTCGGCGACCCGCGCGAGCGGCGGTACCTCGCCCCGGCAGACGGACTGCGCCATCGGGCAGCGCGGGTTGAAGGCGCAGCCGGGCGGGATGGCCAGCAGGTTGGGCGGCAGGCCCTTGATCGCGTACAGCTCCTGGCCCTTCTGGTCCAGGCGCGGGATCGAGTCGAGCAGGCCGCGGGTGTAGGGGTGGGCTGGTGCCTTGTAGATCTCGTGGACCGGGGCGGCCTCGACGATCCGGCCCGCGTACATCACGGCGATCTTGTCGGCGACGTCGGCGACCACGCCGAGGTCGTGGGTGATCAGGATCAGGCCCATGTTCAGCTCGCGCCGGAGTTCCGCGAGCAGGTCCATGACCTGCGCCTGCACGGTGACGTCGAGGGCGGTGGTGGGCTCGTCCGCGATGATCAGCGAGGGTTCCAGGGCCATCGCCATGGCGATCATGATGCGCTGGCGCATGCCGCCGGAGAACTGGTGCGGGTAGTCCCCCACGCGCTGCTTGGCCGCAGGGATCTTGACCCGGTCCATCAGTTCGACGGCCTTGGCCCGGGCGTCCTTGCGGGACATCCCGCGGTGGACCTCGTACATCTCGCCCAGCTGGGCGCCGACGCTGAGCACCGGGTTCAGCGAGGACAGCGCGTCCTGGAAGATCATCGCCATGTCGGCGCCGCGGATCTTGCGGCGGGCGTCCTCCTTCATGGTCAGCAGGTCCTGGCCCTTGAAGAGGATCTCGCCGCCCGCGATCCGGCCGGGGGGCATGTCGAGGATGCCCATGATGGCCTGCGCGGTCACGGACTTGCCGGAACCGGACTCGCCGAGCACGGCCAGCGTCTCCCCCTCGGCGACGGAGTAGGTGACCCCGTTGACCGCCTTGGCGACCCCGTCCCTGGTACGGAACTCCACATGGAGGTCGCGGACTTCGAGCAGCATGGTGCCCACTCCTCAGCGCAGCTTGGGGTCGAGGGCGTCGCGCACCGCGTCGCCGAGCATGATGAAGGCGAGCACGGTCACGCTCAGCGCGCCCGCCGGGTAGAGCAGCATGTGCGGGGCGTTGCGGATCTGCGAGGCGGCGTTGGAGATGTCGATGCCCCAGGAGACCGTGGGCGGGCGCAGGCCCACGCCGAGGAAGGACAGGGTGGCCTCCAGGGCGATGTACGTCCCCAGCGCGATGGTGGCCACGACGATGACCGGGGCGATCGCGTTGGGGGCGACGTGCCGCAGCATCATCCGGCTGTTGCTCGCGCCGAGCGCGCGGGCGGCCTGGACGTAGTCGTTCTGTTTGGCGGTGATGACCGAGCCGCGGGCGATGCGGGCGATCTGCGGCCAGCCGAGGAGCACGATGAAGCCGACGACCGGCCAGACCGTGGTGCTGGTGACCACGGAGAGGAAGACCAGGCCGCCGAGGACGACCGGGATGCCGAAGAAGATGTCGGCCACCCGGGAGAGCAGCGCGTCGCCCCAGCCGCCGAAGAACCCGGCCAGGCCGCCGAGGAACGAGCCGAGGAGGGCCGCGCCGACGGTCGCGCAGACGCCGACGGTGATGGAGGCGCGGGCGCCGTACACGGTGCGGGTGTAGACGTCGCAGCCCTGGGTGTCGAAGCCGAAGGGGTGGCCGGAGGCCGGGCCCTGCTGGGACTTGGACAGGTCGCAGGTGAGCGGGTCCCCGCTCGCGATCAGCTGGGGCCAGATCGCGATGACGACGAGGAAGAGGATGAGCAGGGCGGAGATGATGAAGACGGGGTTGCGGCGCAGTTGCTGCCACGCGTCGGACCACAGCGACCGGGCCTTCTCCCGCGGGCCGGTGGCGCCCGGTCCGGGGCCCAGGGCCTTCTCCAGGCTCTCTGCTTCCTCCAGCGCGAGATCCATGGGTCCGCCCTGTCCGGTGGGGGCGATCGCTTCCCGGTCCCCGGCCCGCAGGGGATCGTAACGCTCGGGCTCAGGCATAACGGATCCTCGGGTCCAGGACCGCGTAGAGCAGGTCGACGAGCAGGTTGGCCAGCAGGAAGACGATCACGAGGATGGTCACGAAGCCGACGACGGTGGGGGCGTTGTTGCGCAGGATGCCCTGGTAGAGCTGGTAGCCGACGCCGTGGATGTTGAAGATGCGCTCGGTGACGATCGCGCCGCCCATCAGGGCGCCGATGTCGGTGCCGATGAAGGTGACCACCGGGATGAGCGAGTTGCGCAGCAGGTGGCGGGTGATGACCCGGCGGCGCGGCAGGCCCTTGGCGACCGCGGTGCGGACGTAGTCGGCCTTGACGTTCTCGGCGATGGAGGTGCGCGAGAGCCTGGTGACGTAGGCGAGCGAGACCAGGGCGAGCACGATGCCGGGCAGGATCAGCTCGTTGAAGGGGGCGTCCGGGGAGACCGTGGGCCGGACCCAGCCCCACTTCACGCCGAGGAGGAACTGGAGCAGGTACCCCGTCACGAAGGTCGGCACCGAGATGACGACCAGGGTGAGCACCAGCAGGGTGTGGTCGACGGCCTTGCCGCGGCGCAGGCCGCTGACCACGCCGAGGGTGATGCCGACCAGGACCTCGATGACGATCGCGACGATGGTCAGGCGCAGGGTGACCGGGAAGGCCGTGGACATCAGGGAGGTGACCTTCTGCCCGTTGAAGGCGGTCCCGAAGTCTCCCTGGAAGATCTGGCCCATGTAGTGGAGGTACTGCTTCCACAGGGGTTGGTCGAGGAAGAGGTCCTTGCGGATGCGCGCGGCGGTGGCCGGGTCGGGGGCCTTGTCGCCGAAGAGCGCCGCGACGGGGTCACCGAGCGCGTAGACCATGAAGAAGATCAGGAACGTGCTGCCGATGAACACCGGGATCATCTGGAGCAGCCGCCGGATCACGTACCGTCCCATGGAGGCCTCCGGGGTTTCGGCGGACCCGCCGCCCCCGCATCACCGGGGGGTGACAGCGGTGGCGGCGGGCCCGGGCGCTGGTGGGACGTCAGCTGACCTTGATCTGGTCGTAGACGGGCACGCTGAACTGGTTGAGGGCGACGTCCGAGACGCGCTCCGAGTAGCCCGCGCTGCCGTTCTGGTACCAGAGCGGGATGGACGGCATCTGCTCGGCGAGGATCTTCTCGGCGTCCTGGAACCTGACGATCGCCTTGGCGGCGTCGCCCTCCTGGTTCGCCTCGTCGATCAGCTTGTCGAAGTCCTTGCTGGTGAACTTCCCGTAGTTGGAGGAGGCGCCGGTGTAGTACAGCGGCTCCAGGAAGTTCTGGATCAGCGGGTAGTCGGCCTGCCAGCCGGAGCGGAAGGGGCCGGTCAGCTTGAAGGAGCTCTGCTGGTTGCGGAAGTCGGCGAAGGTGCCGACCGGGTTCACCGTGCAGACCGCGCCCTTGCCCAGCGCGTTGTTGATGCTGTTGCAGACGGCGTCCATCCACTCGCGGTGCGAGCCCGTGTCCACGTTCGAGGTGAGCGTGATCTTCCCGCCGGGCAGGCCGCCGCCCTCCTCGATGAGCTTCTTCGCCTGCGCGGGGTCGAACGTGCAGGCGTCGCCGCACGCGGTGGCGGAGTAGCCGCCCTTGTCGCCGAGGGCCGGGGAGGTCCAGTCCTTGGCGGGGGTGCGGGTGCCCTGGAAGATCTGCTTGGTGATCTCGTCGCGGTTGATCGCCATCGAGACGCCGCGGCGGACCTTCTCCATGCCCGCCTTGCCCCACTGCGCGTCGTACAGCGGGAAGGTGAGGGTCTGGATGATCAGGGCCGACTGGTTGATGTACCGGGCGCCCAGGTCCTTCTTGACGTTCTTCAGCTGCTGCGCCGGGACGTCGTCGACGAGGTCGAGGTTGCCGGAGATGAGGTCCGTGTAGGCGGTGTTGTTGTCGGTGTAGACCTTGAGGTCCACACCGCCGTTCTGCGCCTTGTCCGCCCCCGTGTACCCCTCCCACTTGCGCAGCTTCATCGCCGTGCCCTTGGTGTAGGAGTCCACCGTGTACGGGCCGTTGCCGACCGGCTTGTTCAGCCAGCCGGCGTGGTCGGTGAAGAAGGCCTTCGGCAGCGGGGAGAAGGCCTGGTAGCCCAGGGTGTCGGGCCAGGTGGAGAACTTCTCCTTGAGCGCGACCGTGAAGGTCTTGGCGTCCTTGACCACCAGGCCGGACATCGTCTTGCCCTTGGGGTCGCCGGACTCCGGGTGCAGATCGGCGTAGCCGACGATGTCGGAGAAGAACGGCGCGTTGTTCTGCTTGTTGCGCACGTCCGCGCCGTAGTTCCAGGCGTCCACGAAGGACTGGGCCGTGACCGGCTCGTCGTTGCTGAACTTCCAGCCGTCCTTCAGCGTGATCGTGAAGTTCTGGCTGTCGGTCGTCTCGATCGTGTCGGCGAGCACGTTCTTGGCTTCGCCGGTCTTCGGGTCGTAGCGCTTGAGACCCCGGAAGAGCATGTCGAGGACCTTGCCGCCCTGGACCTCATTGGTGTTCGCGGGCTCCAGCGGATTCTGCGGATCACCCCACGAGGAGCTGACGATGCCGGCGCCGCCTCCTCCGCCGCTGTCGCTTCCGCCGCCGCAGGCCGTCGCCGTGAGGGCGACGGCAACCGCACAAGCGGCCCACTTGGCGTGGGTGGCTCCGCGCATGGAGTGCCTCCTTGGCTCCCGAGACTCACTGGAGACCCAATGTCACCCCATGGGCGGGCCCCCGCACTCCCAGCGCGTCCGATTGGACACGCCCGGGGGACGCCTGTCACCCCTGCGGGTGGACGGGCCGTCAGCAGCGGGCCGTCACCCCGTCAGCACGCGGGCCGCCACCCCGGCTGCCGTCAGCGCAGCGGCAGCTCCCAGGTGTCCACCGCGTAGTGCGTGCGCATGCCGTGGCGCTCGTACAGGGCGAGGGCGCCGGTCTCGTTGCCGGTGTCCACGCCGAGCCCCACGGTGTCGCGGCCGCGCCCCGCGTAGACGGCGAAGCCGTGGCGCAGCAGGTGGCCGCCGATCCCCCGGCCGCGCTGGTCGGCCCGTACGCCGATGTGGCTGAGCCAGCCCATGGACGTACGGTCGTCGCGGGTCAGGAGGACGCCAACATCGCCCAGGGCGGGCAGGCTCGCGAGCCACACCAGGGACCAGTCGAGGTCGCGGGCGTCGAGATGGTCCAGCCAGGGTTCGTAGGCGCGCTCCACGTGCCCGAAGTGCGAGGCGAAGGCGTCCTCGATCAGGGCGTGGGCCCGGCGGGGGTCGGCCGGGTCGGCGGCGCAGTGGCGCAGGCTCAGCCCGGCGGGCGGCGCCGGAGCGTGGGCGGACGCCGGCGGCGGACCGGCGGCGAGGTCCTGGGTCATCACCTGGTACCGGCGTACGGTGCGCCAGCCGGACCCGGCGAGCAGGGCGAGGTCCAGGGTGGGCCGGACGTTGAGCTGGAGCCGCAGCCGGGCCCCGGGCGCCCCGTCGGCCTTCTCCCGGGCCCGGGTCCGCATCAGCTCCAGCAGCCGGGCCCCGGCGGCCTGCCGGTCGGGCAGGACGTAGTGGTCGGAGTCGATCCGGCCGGGCCCCGAGTCCGTCCAGAGCAGGGCGTAGGCGACGAGCCTGCCGCCCTCGAAGGCGAGCCAGGAGTCGGTGGCGAGATCGACGTCGGGGTGGTTGAGGTCGGCCTCGACCGTGCCCAGACCGGTCTCCGGCCTGCCGATCTCGATCCGGTCGATGGTGTTCAGCAGTGCGCAGATGTCACCGGCGTCTCCGGGCCCTGCGGGGCGTACGGTCAGCATCGCTCCACTGTCGCGTGACCGGTGGCGGGCACGCAAAGCGGTTTCCCCTGTCCGGGGGACCGTACCGGGCCGGGTACGCGAAAGCGCCCGGCACCGGAAGGACGTTCCGGTACCGGGCGCCAGGCGTGCGGGGGGGGTCAGGCCAGGACGGCCTTCTCCTCCGCGAAGTGGCACGCGGACTCGTGCGCGGCCAGGGTGTCCTGGCCCTTGAAGCGCTCCGGGATCGCGAGGAGCGGCTCCTCGACGGAGCACTTCTCCTCGGCCTTCCAGCAGCGGGTGCGGAAGCGGCAGCCCGACGGCGGGTTGGCGGGCGAGGGGATCTCGCCCGACAGGATGATCCGGTCGCGGCCCTCGCGGGCCGTCGGGTCCGGCACCGGCACGGCGGACAGCAGCGCCTGCGTGTACGGGTGCGTCGGGTGGTCGTAGATCTGCTGGTCGCTGCCGATCTCCGCCATCTTGCCGAGGTACATCACGCCCACGCGGTTCGAGATGTGCCGGACGATCGAGAGGTCGTGCGCGATGAAGATGTAGGAGAGGTTGAACTCGTCCTGCAGCTTCGCCATCAGGTTGATGACCTGCGCCTGCACCGACACGTCGAGCGCCGAGACGGGCTCGTCGCAGATGATGATCTCCGGGTTGAGCGCGAGGCCGCGGGCGATGCCGATGCGCTGGCGCTGGCCGCCGGAGAACTGGTGCGGGTACCGGTTGATGTACTCGGGGTTCAGGCCCACGACGTCCAGGAGTTCCTGGACCTTGCGGCGCCGGTCGCCCTTGGGAGCCACCTCGGGGTGGATCTCGTACGGCTCACCGATGATGTCGCCGACCGTCATGCGCGGGTTCAGCGAGGTGTACGGGTCCTGGAACACCATCTGGATGTTGCGGCGGACGGCCTTGAGGGCCTTCCCCGACAGCTTGGTGATGTCCTGGCCCTTGTAGAAGACCGCACCGGAGGTGGCGGTCTCCAGCAGCATCAGCAGCTTGGCGACGGTCGACTTGCCGCAGCCCGACTCGCCGACGATGCCGAGGGTCTCGCCCTGGTGGAGGTCGAAGGAGATCCCGTCCACCGCGCGGACCGCGCCGATCTGCTTCTTGAACAGGATGCCCTGGGTCAGCGGGAAGTGCTTGACCAGGTCGCGCACCTGCAGGATCGGCTCGCCGCGGTCCACGGGCGCCTCGATGGCGGCCACGGCCGCCTGCTCGGTCGCCGCGTCGACGACCTCGACCTCGGCCAGGCTCGGGGTGGCGTCTTCCACGGCGTCGTCCTTCTTGCCCAGCTCAGCCATGGATCTGCTCCTCCCAGAAGTGGCAGGCGCTGCCGCGGCCGACCAGTTCGATGCCGTCGCGCTCGGTCACCGGCAGCAGGGCCGGGGACTCGGTGCGGCAGATGTCCTGCGCCTTGGGGCAGCGCGGGTTGAAGGCGCAGCCCGTCGGGATCTTGAGCAGGTTGGGCGGCAGCCCCTTGATCGCGTAGAGCTCTTCGCCCTTTTGGTCCAGGCGCGGGATCGAGTCCAGCAGACCACGCGTGTACGGGTGCGCGGGGCGCCCGTACAGCTCGTGGACCGGAGCCTGCTCGACGATGCGGCCCGCGTACATCACGGCGATCTTGTCCGCGACGTCGGCGACCACGCCGAGGTCGTGGGTGATCAGGATCAGACCCATGTTGTACTCGCGCTGCAGGTCGGCCAGCAGGTCCATGACCTGGGCCTGGACCGTCACGTCGAGCGCCGTGGTGGGCTCGTCCGCGATGATCAGGTCGGGCTCCAGGGCGAGCGCCATCGCGATCATGATGCGCTGGCGCATGCCGCCGGAGAACTGGTGCGGGTAGTCGTTGACGCGGCTGCGGGCAGCCGGGATCTTCACCCGTTCCATCAGGTCGATGGACTTCGCCTTGGCGTCCTTCTTCGACATGCCCTGGTGGACGCGGAACATCTCGCCCAGCTGGTTGCCGACGGAGTACACCGGGTTCAGCGCGGAGAGCGCGTCCTGGAAGATCATTGCCATCTTCGGACCGCGCAGCTTGCGCCGCTCCTTCTCCGGGAGCTGCAGGATGTCCTGGCCCTTGAAGAGGATCTCGCCCTGGGAGACCCGCCCGGGGGGCGAGTCGAGGATGCCCATGATGGCCTGTGCGGTCACGGACTTGCCGGAACCGGACTCGCCGAGCACGGCCAGCGTCTCGCCTGAGGAGACGCTGTAGTTGACGCCGTTGACGGCCTTGACCACGCCTTCGCGGGTCTTGAACTCGACGTGCAGATCACGCACTTCGAGGACGGGCACATCGGCGTCGGATGCCCTCTGGTGGGGCACTTCTGCGGTGACGCTTGAAGTAGTCATTGTGGTGCCGCCCTTCTAGCGCAGCTTCGGGTCGAGGGCGTCGCGGAGCCCGTCACCGACGAAAACGAAGCCAAGGACGGTCAGCACGATCGCGATGCTGGGGTAGGTCCACAGGTAGTCCTTGACACCCATGAAGTCCTTGGCGCCGGCCAGCATGTTGCCCCACTCCGGGATCTCCGGGCTGACGCCGACGCCCAGGAAGGACAGCGACGCCTCGGCCACGATGGCTCCGCCGACGTTGAACGCGGCGTAGGCCATGACGGCGGCGATGGAGTTGGGCAGGATGTGACGGGTGATGATCCGGTTGGTGCCCGCGCCGAGGGCGCGAGCGGCCAGCACGTAGTCGGCCTCACGGACCGACAGGATCGAACTGCGCAGCAGACGGGCGACCGTCGGCCACGAGAACACGGCCAGCGAGATGATCACCGGGGTGACACCTCGGCCCATCGCGATGATGATCACGATGGCACCGATGAGCAGCGGGAACGCGAAGAAGACGTCGGCTATGCGCATCAGCACCGAGTCGGTGGCGCGGCCGAAGTAGCCGGCCAGGGCGCCGATGAAGATGCCGATGGCACAGGCCAGGAAGATCGACGCGAGACCGACGATGACCGCGATCTGGCTGCCGTAGATGATGCGGGAGAGCTGGTCACGGCCGAGCGAGTCCGTACCGAGCAGGTGATCGCCACCGGGAGACTGCAGGGTGTTGGTCAGGTCCTGCGCGTACGGGTCGTGCGGCGCGATCAGCGACGCGAAGGCCGCGACGGCGAACAGGCCGAGGACCAGCGCGAGGCCGACGACCGCCAGCTTGTTGGCGAGGAAGCGGTGGCGGATCTCGCCCCACTGGGTGACGCGGGCGATGGCGGGTTCGGCCTCGACAGCCTTCGCGCCCCCTGCCGCGGCGGTCGCGTCCCCCGCCACCGATGTGCTCTTGGTGAGCTCGGTCATGGGTATGACTCCTAGAACGGGCTGCCTGGGATCAGGCGAGGCGGATGCGGGGGTCGAGGACCGCGTACAAGAGGTCGACGATGAGGTTGAGCAGCACGAACACGGCGACGCCGAAGGTCACCACGCCGATGATGATCGGGTTGTTCTGCTGCTGGACCGCCTGCACCAGGGCGAGCCCGATGCCGTCCCAGTTGAAGATCGCCTCGGTGATCAGCGCGCCACCGAGCAGCGAGCCGAAGGAGATGCCCAGGTACGTGACGACCGGGATGATCGAGTTCCGCATGACGTGCTTGACGAGCACGGTCCGGCGCGGCAGGCCCTTGGCGACGGCCGTCTTGACGTAGTCGGCCTTCAGCACCTCCAGCATGGTGCCGCGCATGAGCCGCGCCACGAGCGCGGCGTCGAGGATCGCGAGCACGAAGGCGGGAAGGATCATCGACTTGAACGTGCCGTCCGAGATCAGCGGGACCCATTCGAGCTGGATCACGAAGACCTTCTGGAAGACCATGCCGATCACGAAGGACGGGAAGCCGACGGCCATGGTGGTCAGGAGCGTGATCAGTACGTCCCAGAAGGAGTATCTGAACAGCGCGGCGATCAGGCCGGCGAACAGGCCGATCGCGATGTCGAGAACGATGGCCAGCAGCGCCAGCTCGGCGGTGTTCACGAGCTTCGGCTGGAGGACCTCGGTCACGGGGCGCCGCTGGGTGAAGTCCTCACCGAGGTCGCCCTGTACGAGGTTCGTGACGAAGTGGCCGTACTGGACCGGCAGCGGGTCGTTGAGTCCATAGCGTTCACGGAGCGCTTCGACGACCGCCGGGTCGCGGGCCTTGTCACCGCCGAGCGAACCCACCGGGTCGCCCGGGAGCACGAAGAGACAGCCAAAGAGAATAATCGTCGCACCGAAGAGGACGACCACCATCTGTCCGAGCCGCCGGATCACATATCTGCCCACGATGCCTCCTTCACATACTGAGCGTGGGGGTTGGCGGCATCATCCGATCGGGAGATTGGCCGCATCCGGGCGCGGAACGGGAGAGATGAGGGGTGCGCCCGGGACTGAGCGAAGGCCGTGGAGACCGAAGAAGTTACTTCGACCTCCACAGCCTTCGCCTACCTACTGGTGAAGAAGCACGCCTACTTGGCGGTGATTTCCGCGAGGTTCGGGTCCTCGAAGAAGTCCATGTTCATGTTGGTGAACTTGTCCGTGTTGGCGAGGCGGTACTGCGTGCGCTTCCAGGTCGGGATGAGCGCCTGGTCGTCCTCGACCGCGATCTTCTCGGCCTCCTTGTAGACCGCGGCGCGAGCGGCCGGGTCCTTGGTGGCACGAGCCTTGGTGATCAGGTCGTCGAACTTCGGGTTGTTGTAGCGGCCGCGGTTGTCGCCCTGGGCCTTGCCCGTCGCCGGGTCCTCGTTGATCGAACCGGAGTCGAGCAGCGGGAACAGGAAGTTGTCCGGGGTCGGGTAGTCCGCGCCCCACGCCGAACGCCAGATACCGGCGGTCGCCTTGTCCTGCTGCTGGCTCAGGGCCTCCTTGAACGGCTTGCCGTTCAGCTTGACCTCAAGGCCGAGGACGTCCTTCAGCTGCTGCGCGATGGCCTGGACCCACTCTTCGTGGCCGCCACCGGTGTTGTAGCCGAAGTCCAGGACGGTGCCCGGCTTCAGGTTGCCCTTGGCCGCGTACTCCTTGGCCTTGTCCTTGTCCTGCTTGATGCAGGAGGTGCAGAGGTTGTCCGTGTACGTGTCCGCGAACGACGGCGGGAGCACGGAGGTGGCGGGCTTCTGCATGCCCTGGAAGACGCCCTTGGCGATGGCCTCGCGGTCGATCGCGTAGGAGATGGCCTTGCGCGCGTCCACGTTGTTCATCGGCGCGTTCTGGTTGAAGACGACCAGGTAGTTGATACCCGAGGTGTCGGCTTCGATCCACTGCTTCTTCGCCGAGTACTTGGCCTTGGCGACCGGCAGCTGCGGCGTGGGCATGCGCGCCCAGTCGAAGGTGCCGGACTGGTAGCCCTGGTACTCGAGGGTGGCGGCGTTGGCGGAGTTGAGGATCGAGATCTCGACCTTCGCCAGCTTCGCCTTCTCCATGCCGTAGTCGTCGTTACGGACCATGGTGATGGACTTGTTGTGCTGCCACGAACCCTCCATCTTGAAGGGGCCGTTGCCGATGGGAGCGTCGTTGTACGCCTTGTTGCTGGCGGCGCCGGCGGCCTTCGGAACGGGGCTGAAGGCCGTGTGAACGGTCTTCTTGTCGAACTCGAAGTCAGCCGCGGACAGCTCGACCTTCAGCGTGTTGGCGTCCGGAGCGGTGAGACCGGCGAACTTGTCGCTGGTGCCGCCGTTGAGCTCCTTGTAACCGGCGATTCCGTCCATCGGGTACGCCACGTCGGAGGCGGAGGCCTTCGCGACGGTGCGGGTCCAGCCACGGATGAACGACTCGGCGTCGACCACTTCACCGTTGGTGAACTTGGTGCCGGCCTTGATCTTGAAGGTCCAGGTCTTGCCGTCGTCGCTCGTGGTGAACGACTCGGCCAGAGCCGGCTTCAGCTTGCCGTCCGGGGTGGCGGTGTACAGGCCGGTGAAGAGGTTGTGCGCGACCAGGGCGCCCTCAGACTCCTGCGTGTTAAACGGGTCGATCGCGGTCGGCTCGGTGATACCGAGACGGAACGTACCGCCAGCGGCACCCGCATCGGCCTTCTTGTCCCCGCCACCACCGCAGGCAGTCACGGACAGGGCAATGATTGCCGCACCCGCGACCCACTTGGCGCTCTTGGCACCACGCATGGGTTTCCTCCTCATGAGTCCACTTGTCAGTACAAGACGGGGCACCCGGTCGCACGCTGACACCCCTGACAGCGTTTTCGCGACGAGTTACCCACAGTGTGCTCGTGAGTCGACACTCCCCACAGTGCGTGACCCATTGACCCGAGCTTGTTGCCAACTATTAAGTACAGCGGACCCGTAAACCACACTTAAAGGGTCTCGTTTTGACAACATCAGTACAGGTCAGCAGCCCGATATGCGGACAAAGTGAGCCTAGACAGACACCCGCGAAACGGACGGTTAGTGCGTCTTCCGGAGTGTGACGACCGATATACGGACACCAGAACGAGATAATCCGCTTGACAAAAGCGAACAGCCCCTGCGTTCACGGAGGCCGTGAACGCAGGGGCTGACTCACAAACGATGACGCAGGCGGCAACTACCGCTTGGCGCGCGAAGAGGTACGACCGCGCTCCTTCTGGTCCAGAACGACCTTGCGGATGCGGACGGCCTCCGGGGTCACCTCGACGCATTCGTCGTCGCGGCAGAACTCCAGGGACTGCTCCAGCGACAGGTTGCGCGGGGGCACCACGTTCTCCGTGTTGTCCGCGGAAGCCGCACGCATGTTGGTGAGCTTCTTCTCCTTGGTGATGTTCACGTCCATGTCGTCGGCGCGCGAGTTCTCGCCGATGATCATGCCCTCGTACACCTCGGTGCCGGGGGCGGTGAACAGCACGCCGCGCTCCTGCAGGTTGATCATCGCGAACGGCGTGACCGAACCGGCGCGGTCGGCGACCAGGGAGCCGTTGTTACGGGTCTTCAGCTCGCCGAACCACGGCTCCAGGCCCTCGTGGATCGAGTGCGCGATGCCCGTACCGCGGGTGTTGGTCAGGAACTCCGTACGGAAGCCGATGAGGCCTCGGGACGGGACGACGAACTCCATGCGGACCCAGCCGGAGCCGTGGTTCGACATGTTGTCCATACGGCCCTTGCGGATGCCCATGAGCTGCGTGACCGCGCCCATGTGCTCCTCGGGGACGTCGACCGTCATGCGCTCGACCGGCTCGTGCACCTTGCCGTCGACGACCTGCGTGACGACCTGCGGCTTGCCGATGGTCAGCTCGAAGCCCTCGCGGCGCATCTGCTCGACCAGGATGGCCAGCGCCAGCTCACCGCGGCCCTGCACCTCCCAGGCGTCGGGGCGCTCGGTGTCCAGGACGCGGAGCGAGACGTTACCGATCAGCTCGCGGTCCAGACGGTCCTTGACCTGACGGGCGGTGACCTTGCGGTCCTTGACCACGGACTTGGCGTCCGCGCCCTTGCCGCTGCCGCCGCGGCCGACCATCGGGGAGGTGTTCGTCCCGATGGTCATGGAGATCGCCGGCTCGTCGACCGTGATCAGCGGCAGCGCGATCGGGTTCTCCGGGTCGGCCAGGGTCTCGCCGATCATGATGTCGGGGAAACCGGCGACCGCGCAGATGTCACCCGGGCCCGCCACCTCGGCGGGCTTGCGGGTGAGCGCCTCGGTCATGAGCAGCTCGGTGATGCGGACGTTCGACTGCGAACCGTCGCGCTTGATCCAGGTGACGGTCTGGCCCTTGCGCAGCTCGCCCTGCTCGACGCGGACGAGTGCGATGCGGCCGAGGAAGTTGTCGGCGTCCAGGTTGGTGACGTGGGCCTGGAGCGGCGCGGCCTCGTCGTACTCGGGGGCCGGGACGGTCGACAGGATGGTGGAGAAGAACGGCTCCAGGTTCTCGCTGTCGGCCGGGACGGTGCCGTCCTCCGGCTTGGTCAGCGAGGCCACGCCGTCACGCGCACAGGCGTAGACGATCGGGAACTCGATCTGCTCCTCGGTGGCGTCCAGGTCCAGGAAGAGGTCGTACGTCTCGTTGACGACCTCGTCGATCCGGGAGTCGGGACGGTCGGTCTTGTTGATGCAGAGGATGACCGGCATCTTCGCCTGCAGCGCCTTGCGGAGCACGAAGCGCGTCTGAGGCAGCGGGCCCTCGGAGGCGTCGACGAGGAGGACGACCGCGTCCACCATCGACAGACCGCGCTCGACCTCGCCACCGAAGTCGGCGTGGCCCGGGGTGTCGATGATGTTGATCGTGATCGGCGCGCCACCCTCCTTCGGGTGGTACTTGACGGCCGTGTTCTTCGCGAGAATGGTGATGCCCTTCTCGCGCTCCAGGTCGTTCGAGTCCATCATGCGGTCGTCGAGGTGCTGGTGGGCGGCGAAGGCACCGGCCTGCTTCAGCATGGCGTCGACGAGGGTCGTCTTGCCATGGTCGACGTGGGCGACGATGGCTACATTACGAATGTCGTGGCGCGTGGTCATACTGGCGGCGCTTCTCCCGGAATCGTGGATGGCGTCGCGTACGGTCGGCACGCGCGCCCGCCGGGCGGAAAAACCTGCCACGGCCTTACCCCATCGTACGTGGCGCAGCGGGAACTGCCTGCCGGGGGGTCTGTCAAGAGGCTGGACGACTGAGCGGAACAGCATGCCGGAGCGCCGTGGGCCGGGTCTGGGGTGGGGGGTCCCGGCCGGTGTTCGTGCGGGTCAATGGGTATCTACGACCTTGCCCGCCGGGTCGGCGGCGGGCAAGGGACTTGAGTCACTTCTGAGCTTGTTCACCCGTCCTTGGGGTGCCGGTCAGCTCTTCTTGGCGGTCTTTTCCTTCGCCGCGCCCGCCGGCTTCGCCCAGCCGATGTCCTGGAAGCGGGGGGCGCCGAGACCGAAGGCGCCCGCGTTCATGAGGGAGGGCTTCGCGGCCACCAGTTCGGGGCGCTGGTAGAGCGGGATGGATCCGGCCGCCGCCCAGATGCGGGCGTCCGCCTTGCGCATCAGCTCGCGGGACTGCTCCTCGTCCAACTCGCCGAGCGCCTGGTCGAACAACTGGTCGATGCGGTCGGTGCCGACCCGGGTGTAGTTCTGCTCGACGAGCAGCGAACCGTCGGCCGCGGGCTCCGGCTTGACGAAGATCGGCCGGGCGTCGGTGGCCGGGAAGGCGGTCGCGGGCCACGAGTACAGGGCCAGGTCGTACTGGCCCGAGGCGATGTGGTCCTTGAAGAAGCTCTCGTCGGGGACCTTGGTCAGCTCGGTGCTGACCCCGACCTTCTGGAGCATCTGGGAGATCCGCTCGCCGACCGTGCGCAGGGCCTCCGAGCCGGGGCCGGACGGGAGGACGAAGCGCAGGGTGAGCGGCTTGCCGTCCTTGGCGAGCATCGCGCCGGAGGTGCGGACGGTGTGCTTGGCCGGAGCCGGGGCCGGGCTGGCCTTGCCCTCGGCCTGGTCCTCGGCCGGTGCCATCTCGGCGTCCAGGGCCGGGCTGCGCTTGCCGTCGTCGACGGCGACCGCGGCCTGGGCGGCCCGGGCGGCCTGGGCGAGGAGCGCGGCCTCCTGCTGTTCGGCCAGCGGTACGGCGGCCAGCACCGGGGAGGGCTGCTGAACGCCCGCGGCGAAGCGGTCGGCGTCGACGATCTCGCCGTCGGGGGCGTGGCGGTACTCGCCCTCGGGGACCCCGCCCGCGTGCGGCTCGACGGGCCCCTCGGGCCGGTGGGCGCTCTCGTCGGCGGGCCGGGCCGGGCGGTCGCCGGGGCGCAGGGCCGGGAGCGGGACGGGGCGCAGGGCCGGGTTCAGGGCCGCGGGCGGACGGGCGCCGTTGCGGTCGTCCTGGCCCACGATGTAGAGGCCGTCGTTGCCGGTGCCGTCCCCGTCCGCGGCGGCGCCGGGGGCCGCGGCGGGGGCGGCGGGCTTGGCGGGGGTCTTCCCGTCGTCCTTCTTGTCGCTCTCGGAGCCCGCCTTGGCGCCCTCGGGTTCGGTGAGCTTGCCGCCCTTGCGCCAGCCCGCGTCGGCGAGGAGGGCCTGGGCGGCCTGGGTGTCCTGGCCGCCGAGGGCGTCGCTGTTGTCGACGTACGCGCGCTGCCCGGCCAGGGCCACGTGGCTGCCGACGGGGTGGGCGGGCAGGCCCAGCGGCTTGAGCACGATCTCGGTGAGCGTCTGGCGGTCCAGGGCCCGGGCCACGGCCCGGCGGACCCGCTCGTCGGAGAGGGGACCGGAGGCCCCGTTCATCGCGAGCTGGGTGTAGGCGGGCTCCAGGGACTTGCGCACGGTGAAGGAGCGCAGGGCCTTCTGCTGGTCGGCGTACGCCGACGCGGCCTCGGTGTTCTTCTTGCGCGTCTCCTGCTCGGCCTGGGCCTTGCCCTCGTCGGCGCCGAAGGCGAGCGCCCAGGAGAGCGTGGCCTGGGCGGCGGTCACGGAGGCGCCGGGGCCGTGGGCGGGAGCGCCGCCCCTCGACTGCCCGGCGTCCCGGTGGGCGAGCGCGATGCGGTCGGCGCCGGTGCGGTCGATCTCGGCCAGGTCGAGCTTTCCGGCGGCGAGCGCGGCGGGGCGCTCTGCCCGGGGCACGGCCGTCAGGACGAGGGAGTCGAGCTTGGCGGGCCGGCCCCACCAGCGGGGGTTGCGCGAGAGGGCGACGGTGCCGGCCTTCTTGTCGACGGCGCCGAGGCCGAAGGGGCCCGCGGTGACCTTGAGTGCGCCGCGCGCGCCTTCGTTGAAGGCCTCGGGGCTGCCGGTGACCTGCTTGGGGTAGAGCGGGCTGAAGAGCGAGCGCCAGTCGGTGTAGGTCTTGGCGAAGGTGACCTTGACCTCGAGGTCGTTGGCGCCGCGCTCGATCTTCTCGATCCGGTCGTACCCGGCGTTGCGGGCCGTCCAGTACGCCGAGTCCTTGCCGTTCAGCGCCCGCCACTGGGCCACGAAGTCGGGCGCGCCGATCTCCCGCCCGTCGCTCCACACGGCCTGCTGGTTGAGCTTGTAGAGCACGACCTGCTTGGGTTCGCGCTCGATGACCTCGGCCTTCTCCAGGAAGTCCGGATTGGCGGCGGGCCGCCCCTTTCCGTCCATGACGAAGAGGTGCGGCAGGACCGCCCCGGCGATCCGGCCGGTGGTGGCGTCGGCGTCGGCCTGGAAGGTGTTGAGGGTCTCCGGGAGGGAGTCGACGGCCCAGCGCACCGCACCCCCGTCGGCCACCCGGTCGCGGGTGGCGGCCGAGATGTCCGGACCGGCGGCGGCCGGGCCGCCGTCGTCATCGGCCCCGCAGCCCGCCAGCAGCGGCAGTGCGAGGACTCCCGAGGTCAGGAGCGCCAAGGACCTGCGCCTTCTCTGGGACATGGGTGGTACCTCCGGGGCGGGGCGGGGCTGAGCGGGGCGGGACTTGATCACGTATGGCCGTATATGGAGCTGATCACACCGGTACGAAACCCACTGAAATCGACCGCCCACCGGAGCGTGGGCAGTGGCCCCGCGCCACGCCGCGAACCCCACCCGTGCGGACCAATCCGGAGCGCGGAACGGGGCCGGACTACTCCGTCCGAGGGATGCCGGAGGGGGGCGAGGGGGAGGGCGAGGGGCGCGTGGTTCACGCCCGCGCGCCCGCAATGGCGTCACTTCCCTTCACAAGCGGGGAGGTGAGGCGCGACACTCGCAGGCGCACATGAGCGTTGCCACCGCAACCTGCGGAAGTGAGGGCAAGTCATGTCCCTTCAGGACGATTTGACCGCCGTACGACGCAATCTGAACGAGCTGGTCCGCTCGGTAGAGCGACTGGAGCGCGATGTCGCCCGTCAGGCGTCGGCGGCCCCCGGGGCGCCGGGCGACGGCGCGATCGTGCTCGTCCCGGACACCCCGTACGACAGCTCGCTGTGGACGGACTCCGACGACGAGGGCCTCGGCTCCCGCGACCGCCGGGCCCCCTGAGTCGCACGGCGCACGGCGCGCACTCCCCATCAGGCCCGCCGCCTCCCGGCGGCCGGGTCTCCTGGGCCACCCCTCCACTCCTCCCGGAGTCCCCTTTGGCCACAGGCACGGAACCACCCCGCCCCCTGACCGGCGTGCACGGCGCCTCCCGCGCCGCGATCGCCGCCCGGCACCTGCGCACCGACCGGTGGTGGCTGGCCCCCGCCGGTACCGCGGCCGGGCTGCTCGCCTTCATCGTCTACTCGACCTGGCGGGCCTTCGCCAACGCCGACTACTACGCGGCCCCGTACGTCTCCCCGTTCTACTCCCCGTGCCTCGCGGAGAACTGCCGGGAGATGCGCGGCGGCCCCAACTGGGAGGTCTTCGGCAGCTGGTGGGGCCTCTCCCCCGCCCTGCTGGTGCTGATCTTCCCGCTCGGCTTCCGGCTGACCTGCTACTACTACCGCAAGGCCTACTACCGGGGCTTCTGGGCCTCGCCCCCGGCCTGCGCGGTCGCCGAGCCGCACGCGGCGTACTCGGGCGAGACCCGCTTCCCGCTGGTCCTCCAGAACATGCACCGGTACTTCTTCTACGCGGCGGTCCCGGTCGCGGGCATCCTGACCTACGACACGGTGCTGACCTTCCGCGACGAGCACTACGCCTGGGGCCACATGGGTCTCGGCTCGGTGCTGTTCCTCGCCAACATCGCGCTGATCTGGGCCTACACCCTGTCCTGCCACTCCTGCCGCCACATCATCGGCGGCAAGCTCAAGCACTTCTCCCAGCATCCGGTGCGCTATCGGCTGTGGGGCTGGGTGAGCCGGCTCAACGCCCGCCACATGCAGTTGGCCTGGGCCTCCCTGATCAGCGTCGCGCTCTGCGACTTCTACGTGTACCTGGTGGCCAGCGGCGCCTTCACCGACCCGAGGATCTTCTGAGATGGCTCAAGTGGAACGGCAGCAGTGGGACGTGGTCGTGGTCGGCGCGGGCGGCGCCGGGCTGCGGGCCGCGATCGAGGCCCGCGAGCGGGGCGCCCGTACCGCGGTGATCTGCAAGTCCCTCTTCGGCAAGGCCCACACGGTGATGGCCGAGGGCGGCATCGCCGCCTCCATGGGCAACGTCAACGAGGGCGACAACTGGCAGGTGCACTTCCGCGACACGATGCGCGGGGGCAAGTTCCTGAACCAGTGGCGGATGGCGGAGCTGCACGCCAAGGAGGCGCCCGACCGGGTCTGGGAGCTGGAGACCTGGGGCGCGCTGTTCGACCGCACGCCCGACGGGCGGATCTCCCAGCGCAACTTCGGCGGCCACGAGTACCCGCGGCTCGCGCACGTGGGCGACCGGACCGGCCTGGAGCTGATCCGCACCCTCCAGCAGAAGATCGTCTCCTTGCAGCAGGAGGACTTCAAGGAGACCGGGGACTACGAGTCCCGGCTCAAGGTCTTCCAGGAGTGCACGGTGACCCGGATTTTGAAGGACCACAGCCTGAAGGACCACAGCCTGAAGGACCACAGCCCGAACGACGGGGAGCGGGTCTCGGGGGCCTTCTGCTACGAGCGCGAGTCGGGCCGGTTCTTCGTGCTGGAGGCCCCCGCGGTGGTGCTGGCCACGGGCGGGATCGGGAAGTCCTTCAAGACCACGTCCAACTCCTGGGAGTACACCGGTGACGGCCACGCGCTGGCCCTGCTCGCCGGGGCGCCGCTGCTGAACATGGAGTTCGTGCAGTTCCACCCGACCGGCATGGTCTGGCCGCCGTCGGTGAAGGGGATCCTCGTCACCGAGTCGGTGCGCGGTGACGGCGGGGTGCTGCGCAACAGCGAGGGCACGCGGTTCATGTTCGACTACGTCCCGGACGTCTTCAAGGAGAAGTACGCCGAGTCGGAGGAGGAGGGCGACCGCTGGTACGAGGACCCGGACCACAACCGGCGTCCCCCCGAGCTGCTCCCCCGCGACGAGGTGGCCCGCGCCATCAACTCCGAGGTCAAGGCGGGCCGCGGCTCCCCGCACGGCGGGGTGTTCCTGGACGTGTCCACCCGGATGCCCGCGGAGCGGATCCGGCGCCGCCTGCCCTCCATGTACCACCAGTTCAAGGAGCTGGCGGACGTGGACATCACCGCCGAGCCGATGGAGGTCGGCCCGACCTGCCACTACGTGATGGGCGGCATCGCGGTCGAGTCCGACACCGCGGCCACCATCGGGGTGCCGGGCCTCTTCGCGGCGGGCGAGGTCGCGGGCGGGATGCACGGCTCGAACCGGCTCGGCGGGAACTCCCTGTCCGACCTGCTGGTCTTCGGCAGGCGCGCCGGTCTGCACGCCGCGCGGTACGCCGCCGAGCTGGGCGGAGCCCTGCCCGTGGTCGCGCAGGAGCGGGTCGACGAGGCGGCCGAGGAGGCGCTGGCCCCCTTCCACGCGCAGGAGGGCGCGGAGAACCCGTACACCCTCCACCAGGAGCTCCAGCAGACGATGAACGACCTGGTCGGCATCATCCGGCGGGCGGGCGAGATGGCCGAGGCGCTGGAGCGGCTGGCGGGGCTGCGCGCCCGGGCGGCCCGCGCCGGGGTCGAGGGGCACCGCCAGTTCAACCCGGGCTGGCACCTGGCCCTGGACCTGCGCAACATGCTGCTGGTCAGCGAGTGCGTGGCGCGGGCCGCCCTGGAGCGCACCGAGAGCCGCGGCGGGCACACCCGCGAGGACTGCCCGGCCATGGACCGGGCCTGGCGCCCGGTGAACCTGCTGTGCCGCCCGGTCGCCCCGGCCCCGGCCGATCCGGCCGCCGACCGGATCGCGCTGACCCGGGTCCGTACCGAACCCGTCCGCCCGGACCTGCTCGCGCTCTTCGAGAAGGAAGAGCTGGTCAAGTACCTCGCCGAAGAGGAGCTGTACGAGTGAGTAGCTACGACGCGCGATTCCGGATCTGGCGGGGCGACGCGGAGGGCGGTGAGCTGCGGGACTTCACCGTCGAGGTGAACGAGGGCGAGGTGGTCCTCGACATCGTCCACCGGCTCCAGGCCACCCAGGCCTGCGACCTCGCGGTCCGCTGGAACTGCAAGGCGGGCAAGTGCGGCTCGTGCAGTGCGGAGGTCAACGGGCGACCGCGGCTGATGTGCATGACGCGCATGTCCACCTTCACCCCCGAGGAGACGGTCACGGTGACCCCGCTGCGGGCGTTCCCGGTGGTCCGGGACCTGGTGACGGACGTGTCCTTCAACTACGCGAAGGCGCGGGAGGTCCCGGCCTTCGTACCGCCCGAAGGGGTGGGGCCGGGCGAGTACCGGATGGCGCAGGTGGACGTGGAGCGTTCGCAGGAGTTCCGCAAGTGCATCGAATGCTTCCTGTGCCAGGACACCTGTCACGTGGTGCGCGACCACGAGGAGAACAAGGGCGCCTTCGCGGGGCCGCGGTTCCTGATGCGGGTGGCGGAGCTGGACATGCACCCGCTGGACGCGGCCGCCGAGCAGGGGCTGGACCGCAAGCGCTCGGCCCAGGAGGAGCACGGGCTGGGCTACTGCAACATCACCAAGTGCTGTACGGAGGTCTGCCCCGAGGGCATCAAGATCACGGACAACGCGCTGATCCCGCTGAAGGAGCGGGTGGTTGACCGCGCGTACGACCCGCTGGTCTGGCTGGGCTCGAAGATCGGCCGCCGCAAAGGCTGAGCCCGCGGGACGCGTGGGGGCTGCGGGGCTGCGGGGGCTGCGGGAGCCCGAACCCGCAGCCCCCGGGCGCCCGGTCTCCGGGTGCGCCCCGCGGGATCCCCCCATAACCTCCGAAATGTGATCCCGCCGAGAAGCAGGACCCCGACACGCGCCACCGCCCGGATACCCCTGCGGACCGTGCTGGCCCTGGCCGCCGCGCTCCTGGCGTTCGGCGGCTGGGGCGCGGCCGGGGCCCCGCCCGCGCGGGCCGACGATCCCGTCGCCCTGTCGCGGCGGGGTCAGATCACCGACCGGGTGGGCGCCCTGGGCGACCGGGCGCCGGCCGTCGCGGCCGCCCTCGACACGCTGTACGCCGACCGGCGGATCCAGCTGTTCGTGGCGTACGTACGCGACTTCTCCGGTCGCTCCGCCCAGAGCTGGGCCGACGCCACCGCGCAGCGCAACGGGCTCGGGCAGAACGACGTCCTGCTCGCCGTCGCGACCGGGGCCCGGCAGTACGCGTACTCCGCCGACGTCGACTCCGGTTTCACCAAGGAGCAACTGGCGGCGGTCGCGCGGACCGCCATCGAGCCCGCCCTCAAGGAGAACGACTGGGCGGGCGCGGCGATCGGCGCGGCCGACGGGTACGACGCCGTGCTCGGCGGCCTTCCCGTCCCGGTCCCCGCGATCACCCCCGGAGTCGCGGACCCCGGCGGCGCGGCGGACGGCGGGAGCGGGGCGGGCGACTACGTGCTCCCCGTGATCGCGGTCGGCGCGGCGGGCGCGCTCGGCGTGTTCGCGTACGGCCGCCGCAGGCGCAGGGGCGCCCCCGACCGCGGTACGACGGCCTCGTCCGGCTGGGGCGAGCAGGGCCCGCCGCGGCTCCCGCTGACCGATCTCGACGCCCGGGCCAAGGCCCTGCTGGTGGAGACCGACGACGCGGTCCGCACCAGCACCGAGGAACTCGGCTTCGCCTCCGCCCAGTTCGGCGAGACGGCCGTGGGCCCCTTCACCGAGGCCCTGGCCCACGCCAAGGACGAGCTGACGCACGCCTTCCGGCTGCGCCAGCAGCTCGACGACGCGTTCCCCGAGGACGACGCGACCCGGCGCCGGATGCTGGACGAGATCGTGGCCCGCTGCACCGGGGCCAGCCGCCGCCTGGACGCCGAGTCGGCCGGGTTCGACCAGCTGCGCGCGCTGGAGAAGAACGCCCCGCAGGCGCTGGAGACCGTACAGACGCACTTCCGGGCGTTGACCGGACGTACCTCCACGGCGGAGGCGACGCTGACGGCCCTGGCCGGGCGGTACGCCGACTCCGCGTCCGCGCCCGTGGCCTCCAACGCCGAACAGGCCAAGGACCGGCTGCTGTTCGCGACCACCAGCCTCGGCGAGGCGCGCGCGGCCGTCGACGGCGGGGACAACGGCAAGGCGGCCGTGCACGTACGGGCCGCCGAGAGCTCCGTCGACCAGGCGTCCACGCTGGTGGACGCGGTGGAGCGGCGCGCGCAGGAGCTGGCGGAGGCGGCGGGCAAGCTGACCGGCGCCCTGAACGAGACCGAGACCGACCTCGCGGACGCGCGCGGCCTGCTGACCGGCACCGCGGCGGGCACCTCCACGGCGGACCTGCGGGGCCGGATCGGCCGGGCGGAGTCCGTCCTGGCCGACGTACGGGAGGAACAGGGCGCGGGCCGGTACGACCCGATCGACGCCCTGCGCCGGATCGAGGAGGCCGACGCCGCCCTCGACGACGCGCTCGCGGGAGCCCGGGAGCGCGAGACCGGCCGCCAGCGCGCGGCCGCCCTGCTGGACCAGGCCCTGCTCTCGGCCCGCAGCGCGATCGGCGCGGCGGCGGACTACGTCACCACGAGCCGCGGGGCGGTCGGCAGCCAGGCCCGCACCCGGCTCGCGGAGGCGCAGCGGCACCTGGAGCGGTCGGTGGCGGTGACGGGCTCGGACCCGGCGGCCGCGCTGGCGGAGGCGCAGCAGGCGGATTCCCTGGCCCGGCAGGCGCAGCAGCTGGCGGAGGCGGACGTACGGGCCTACCAGGACCCGTATGGCGGTGGCCGCCCGCAGCAGGGCGGCATGGGCGGGGCGGTGCTCGGCGGGATCATCCTCGGCGAGATCCTCGGCGGCGGCCGGGGCGGGGGCCGCGGCGGGGGCGGGGGGCGCGGCCCGGGCTCGTACGGCGGCGGGGGCACCCGTGGCCGGATGGGCGGCGGCGGCCGTTTCTGACGTCACCCGTTCTTCCTCACAAGGAGCAGGCACCCATGAGCAAGCAGACCGTCCTCGGCCGCGTCACCCAGCTCGCGAAGGCCAACGTCAACGCGCTGCTGGACCAGGCGGAGGACCCCCAGAAGATGCTGGACCAGCTGATCCGGGACTACTCGAACAACATCTCGGAGGCGGAGCAGGCGGTCGCGACCACCATCGGCAACCTGCGGATGCTGGAGGCCGACCACACGGAGGACGTGGACGCGGCCGCCGAGTGGGGCGGCAAGGCCCTCGCGGCGAGCCGGAAGGCCGATGAGCTGCGGGCGGCGGGCAGCGTGGCCGACGCCGACACGTTCGACAACCTGGCGAAGGTCGCGCTGGGCCGCCAGATGCAGTCGGAGAAGGAGGCGAAGACGGCGGAGCCGACGATCGCCGCGCAGACGGAGGTCGTGGACAAGCTCACGTCCGGGCTGACGTCGATGAAGTCGAAGCTGACGGAGCTCCAGGCGAAGCGGGACGAGCTGGTGGCGCGCGCGAGGACGGCGCAGGCGCAGAACACGATGATGGACGCGGTGAAGAACATCGACGTGATGGACCCGACGAGCGACCTGAACCGCTTCGAGGACAAGGTCCGGCGCGAGGAGGCGATGGCCCTGGGCAAGCAGGAACTGGCCGCGTCCACCCTGGACGCCCAGTTCGAGGCCCTGGACGACCTCGGCAAGACCTCGGAGATCGAGGCCCGCCTGGCCGCCCTGAAGGCGGGCTCGGCCTGAACCCTCCGGGGGCGCCGACGGGAGCGTGCCCGGCCGCCGGCGTTCGGGACGCGGGGTGCGGGGCGGGGTTCGGGACCCGGGGTGCGGGGCGGGGTTCGGGGCGCGGGACGCGGGGTGCGGGGCGGAGCCCCGGAAGCGGCGGCCCCCCGGCCCGGCCCCGCCCGGCCGGCCTAGCCGTACAGGCTCAGGAGCTGCTCCGCCGACAGTTCGGTGGCTCCCTGCCCCACCACCCCCGGCAACGGCAGCTCGAACCACACCGTCTTCCCCCGGTGGGTGCGCCGCGTCCCCCACCCGGCCGAGAGCAGCCCGACCAGCTGGAGCCCGCGCCCGCCCTCGTCCGTGTCCCGGGCCCGCCGCCGCCTCGGCTGTGCCAGGTTCGCGTCCCAGACTTCGCACACCAGGGTCCGGTCCAGCAGCAGCCGCAGCCGGATCTCGCCCTCCCCGTACCGCAGCGCGTTCGTGACCAGCTCGCTCACCAGCAGTTCCGTGGTGTCGAGCAGGCCCTCCAGCCCCCACGCGGGCAGCTTCGCCCGGGCCAGTTCCCGCGCCCGGCCCACCGAGCGGGCCTCGCGCGGCAGTTGCCAGTCGCCGACGGCGTCCAGCGGCAGGCCCTGGACCCGGGCCATCAGCAGCGCGATGTCGTCCTCGCCGTGCCGGGTGTCGAGCGTGGTCAGGACGTGGTCGCAGACGTCCTCCAGCGGCCGGACGGGATCCGCCAGAGCCTCCCGCAGTCCGCGCAGCCCCTCCTCCAGCGGGTGGTCGCGGGATTCGACGAGGCCGTCGGTGTAGAGGGCGAGCAGGGCCCCCTCGGGCAGTTCCACCTCGACCTCCTCGAAGGGTTCGCCGCCCACCCCGAGCGGCATCCCCGTCGGCACCTCCAGCAGGAGCGCGGGCCGGGGCGGCCCCCCGGGTTCGGCGGGTTCGACCAGGACGGGCGGCATGTGGCCCGCGTTGGCGATGGTGCAGCGCCTGGTCACCGGGTCGTAGACGGCGTAGACGCAGGTGGCGAGGTACACCTCGGACAGGTCGGCGTCCCGGGACTGCAGGGCGGCCCGCGAGGCCTGCTGGGAGCCGCCGGGGGTGCCGAGGCCGCGGGCGACCTCGTCCAGGGCCGTGAGCACTTCCGCCGGTTCCAGGTCCAGCAGGGCCAGGGTCCTTACGGCGGTGCGCAGTTCGCCCATCGCGACGGCGGCCCGCAGGCCGCGGCCCATGACGTCGCCGACGACGAGCGCGGTGCGGTGACCGGGCAGCTCGATGACGTCGAACCAGTCGCCGCCGACCTCGGTCGCCGCGTTGCCGGGCAGGTAGCGGCAGGCGATGTCGAGGCCCGCGGCGGCGGGGTCGCCGGGGGGCAGCAGGCTGCGCTGGAGGATCAGCGCGCGTTCGTGTTCGCGCCGGTAGAGCCGCGCGTTGTCGATGCACACGGCGGCCCGCGCGGCGAGTTCGACGGCGACGGCGCGGTCGCGTTCGCCGAAGGGCTCGCTGCCCTTCGTACGGGAGAACTGGGCCAGCCCGACCACCGTGTCGTGCGCGACGAGCGGGACGACGAGGGTGGACTGGACGAGGTCGTCCGGTCCGTTCCCGTCGAGCAGCCGGGTCCGGGCGGTCCGCAGGGCGAGGGTGCCGGGCGAGCCGGCCGGATAGCTGTGCACCTCCCCTACGGCGACCAGCGCGCCGGGACCGGGCCCGGACAGCGGGGCGTCGGAGACCGCGGAGGCGAAGGCGACCCGGCGCAGCGGGGCGGAGGGAGCGCGCCCGGGGCCGCCCCCGGGGAGCGAGGGGACCCCGGGGCCGTGCGGCCGGGCGGGGCGGTCGCGGTCGTCGTCGCCGAGCAGGAGGCCTTGGTAGAGGTCGACGGCGGCCAGGTCGCAGAAGCCGGGGACGGTGACGTCGAGGAGTTCGCGGGCGGTGGTCTCCAGGTCGAGGGAGTTCCCGATCCGGTGGCCCGCTTCGTTGAGGAGGGCGAGGTTGCGGCGTACGCCCGCGGCCTCACGGGCGGCCAGGTGACGGCGGGTGACATCGGTGCCGAGGCCCGCGACGCCGATGGGCTGCCCGGTGCCTCCGTGGACCCGGTAGAGGTTGATGGACCAGTGGCGGTGCTCCCGGCTGCCGGGGGCGGCGCCGGTGATCCGGAGGTCGGTGACGGAGTCCCCGGTCTCCAGGACGCGGCTCAGGGCGGCGGCCATCCGGTCGGCCTCGTGCGGCGGCAGGTAGTCGTGGACGGTGCGGCCGCGGTGCTCCTCGGCGTCGCCGCCGAAGACGGTGGCGAAGCGGCGGTTGGCGCGCTGCACGGTGAGGTCCGTACCAAAGAGCAGGAAGCCGAACGGAGATTGGCCGAATATCGCCTGGGAGGCCGCGAGATCGGATTCGATCCGGCGCAGCGCGCGTACGTCGACCACGACGCACAGCGCGGCCCGCTCGGCGGTCGCGGTCTCGGTCGGCATCACATAGATCTCAGCCACCCCGTGCGCACCGTCCCCGTCAGGGATGCGGAAGGGGATCAGGCCGGTCCATTCCTTGCCGTCGAGGATCTCGGCGACCCTCCGGTGCGCGCCCGCGCGCAGCTCCGGGGGCATGAAGGCGTCCACCGGGTCGCGTCCCGCCGCTTCGGCGGCGGTCAGCCCGAAGAGTTCCTCGGCGCGCAGACTCCACTGGTCGATCAGGCCGTCGGGCCCGATCGAGAAGGATGCGACCTTTATGTAGTCATATATCGAGCCAGGCGGGCTGCTGTGCCACAGGGAGTCGTGCCATGCCTCCCTCGGCACAGGGGCCTGATGTGCCTGCGCAGGTATTTCGCTCACGCGACCGTCCCCTCCAGCTCACTGCAACCGGACCGGCCATGACCGCAGTATTCAGCACCACGGGCACGCTCGGCACGGCGTTCACGATCACAGCACGGTCTCGTTCATTTCAAGCCACGCAAGGTGATCGTCAGAGACCCTTCACCTTGTTACTCACCAGGCAGGGCCAATTCGAACCACACTGTCTTGCCCGACTTCCCGTGCCGGGTCCCCCAGCGCTGGGCCGAAACCGCCACCAGGTGCAGGCCGCGGCCGCCCTCGTCGTCGGGGGCGGCGACGCGCTCACGGGGTGGATCCGGAAGCGGATCGGAAACCTCCACGAGAAGCGCCGGGCCCCGGGAGGAATTCCCGGTGGCGGGATCATGCCGTACCAATCGGACCCCGATCGGGCCGGAAGCGTACCGCAGGGAGTTGGTGACCAGCTCGCTGACCAGGAGGACGGTCACGTCACCGACGGAGTCCAGACCCCAGGAACGCAGCTTTCCGCGTACGGCGTGACGGGCCGTGCGGACGGCGCCGGGCTCTGCGGGAAAGTCCCATTCGGCACACTCACCGTCTGTGTCGATCACGTCGATCACTTCCCGGGCCAGCAGCGGACCCCAGTCCGGTTCGTCAGCGACGAGGAGGGACGAGATAGGGACTAATAGCGACATACCCGATAATTGCGGCGCCGTACCATCAGACCCTCAGGCACCGGCGCACTGTGGTGCACCTGGCCTACGCCGTGAGCCGTACGCGCCCCCCGGCGCTCCCGGTGCTCCCGCCCCGACCGCCCCCGACCGCCCCGACAGGCAGCGGAGACCTAGCGGGCGACGGCCGCGCGCAGACGGCGGCCCGCCTCGGCGACCGCCGGGCGGTCCTGGTCGAGCCAGTCGACCGAATCCAGCTCGTCCGGGCCGAGCCAGCGCAGCTCGTCGTGGTCCTCCAGGGGCGCGGGCTCACCGGAGAGCAGTCGCGCGGTCCACACGTGCAGGACCAGGCCGGGCTTCAGCGCCCACTCGCCCGGGATCCGCTCCAGGGCCTCGCTCTCCACGCCCAGTTCCTCGCGGAGTTCCCGCACCAGGGCCTCGGGGACGGTTTCACCCGGTTCGGCCTTGCCGCCCGGAAGTTCCCAGCGGCCCGCCAGCTCGGGCGGCGCACTGCGCCGGGCGGCCAGCAGGCGCCCGTCATGACAAAGGGCTCCGCCCACGACCACGCGTTCAGTCATGGACGGAGCCTATGCCACGCCCGTGTTCAGTTCATCGTGGTGGCGTTCTGACCGATCCGCTCGACCCAGTAGAGCTGCTTGTGTCCTCGGTCGTCGAGGCTGTCGACGACCTTCTGGGCCTCGGCGCGGGTGGGGTAGCGGCCCACCCGGTAGCGGTTGCCGTTGTCGTCCTGCCGTATGACCAGCCATGGGAGCAGGGCACCGCTGTCGTTCATCGCGCTTCACCCTCCGCCGATGTACCCGCCCAGGAAACCGCATTGCGCATATGCCCGAGCTTACGCCCGACCTTTACTCAGCGGATACGGTTTTTCACGAAGAGGTACCTCGGAGGCGTATGCATCCGGCCATGCGTACGAGTGAGCCGCGCACGCCGGTTCAGGCCAGGTGCGCGGCGGTCATCGGCGGCGGCATCGGCGGTGTCATCGCCGCGCGGGGAATCGCCGCGCGGGGAACGGCGGCGCGGGGAACGGCGGCACCAGGCCGGCCAGTCGGAGGGGGAGGGGCCGGGCCCCGCGCGTGACGGGCCGTCACCTTCCGGCGCCGCCCGCGGGTTGCACCGCAGCCCTCCGCCTCACCGCGGCGTCACGCCGCCCGGGTCAGCGGACCGGCAGGTGATAGGCGAGGCGGTAGCGGTCGGCCGGGACCACCACGTCGGCGGTCTCCACCGCCCGACCCGAGGCGAAGTACGTCCGCCCGATCACCAGCACCACGTGCCCCGGCACCCCGCCCAGCGCGAGGATCTCCTCCGCCAGCCCCGGCCGCGCACCGACCTCCTCCACCACGTTGTCCACGACGACGTCGATGGCGGCCATCCGCTCCACCACCCCGCTCCCGCCCAGCGGCCCCTCCTCCGGCAGCATCACCGGCGTCCGGCCCGTCACGGCCAGGGGCTCCCACGAGGTGGACAGCATCATCGCCTCACCCGCGTCGCGGAACACGTAGCGCGTGCGCATCACCCGGTCCCCCGCCTCGATCCCCAGGCGCCCCGCGACCTCGGCCGGGGCCTCGGTCTGCTCGCTGCTGGATTCCCAGGTGCCGCGGGTACCCGTGTCCGACTGCTCCTGCCGGAACGGGGTGGAGGCACCCGCCGTGCGGTAGCCGGCCCGGGCGACCCGGCGCGGCACCGGCTGTTCGCGGACGTACGTCCCTGAGCCGGACCGGCCCTCGACCAGGCCCTCGGCCATCAGGACCTTGCGGGCCTCCAGGGCGACCGTGTCGGAGACGCCGTACTCCTCGCGGATACGGGCCTGCGAGGGGAGCCGCGCGTGCGGGGGCAGGGACCCATCGACGATCTTCCGTCGCAGATCCCCGGCGACGCGAAGATAGGCCGGCTGCTCACCGAAAGTCACTAGCCACTCCCATCAGGTTGACAGACAGCTACAGCCTGGCAACCTACGGTTGTACATCGCAAGCAAGGGCCAGAGTTTCACTCGAAGTGATGAAGCCAGGTCACTCGATTCCGTTACCGTGCGTTACACCACTGACCCCGCGCTCGGCCCCGCCGACTACACCGCCTGCGAGCCGGAGCCTTCCCCGTCCAGCCAGCCCGAGTCCGATCCGTCCGAATCCTCCAGCCACGACGGCACCCTCGTCGCCAGCCCCAGCGCCCCGCGCAGCTTGCGCTCCGTCTCGACCGAGGTCGCCCCCACCGCCCGGCTCCAGGCCGCGCGGAACTCCTCCGGCCGCTGCGCCCGCGCCGCCGTCTGCCACTCCTTGCGGGCCGCCTCGACCTCGCGCAGCAGTGCCTCGGCCGGAGCCTCCGCCTCGGAGGTCCTCAGCGCCGCCGCCTCGCCGCCCATCGCCGCCTCCACCTTCACGGCCCAGGCCCGGTACTCGGTCAGCGAGGTCTTCAGGTCGGTCACCGGCGCCGCGGTCAGCGCCGAGTCCAGCCGGTTCGCCGCGCTCAGGAAGGACACCTGCCCGGCCGTCAGCATCGTCGCGTCCCGCTTGAGGCTGCCCCGCTGCTCGTCCTCGGTGGTGCCGAGCACGCACAGCACGCTGCGCCTGCCCTCGGCCCACTCGTCGCCGGAGGGAGCGAAGAAGTACATCTCCGCGAAGTCCGGCAGCGCCCACGTGTCCATCGCGTACGCGTCCTGCGCCTGCCAGCACCGCTCCTCCGCCCGCGAGGCCAGCGCGTCGTCGCCCGGGAACGCTCCGGGGTCCGCGAGGTAGGAAGCCGTCACCTCGCCGTGGTGCGGCCGGACGCACGGCACCTCGAAGACGAGGGGCGCGTCGGCGAGCAGGTCACCGCCCGGCACGTTGAAGCAGTCGCCCGGCCGGACGTCCTCCAGGCCCACCGCGTCGCCCTCGACCTCCTCGTCCGCGGCGCCCGCACGGCCCGTACCGGCCGCGCCCCGGTCGTCCAGGCTCGCCAGCCGCTCGCGCACCGGTTCCACCAGCCGGTCGGCGGCGAACACCAGCACACCGGACACCAGCACCGACACCAGCAGGCCGACGATCGCGAGGGTCCGGCCCCGCTCCTTCCTCGCCCCGATCTGCACCAGGGCCACGATCGCGAAGACCACCCCGAGCGGCGGGAAGCAGAGCAGCCCGACCAGCAAGGAGGCCAGCGCGAACCCGTTGAGGGG
>NZ_JASISO010000054.1 GCF_030063135.1 Streptomyces sp. G-G2 | reverse complement strand
GAGGGGGGCGGGCTTGAGGGGGTGGGGGTGGACCTCGGGTGGGGGTGGGGTTGAAACTTGCGGCGCTAGGTTTTGTTCTCAGGCCCGCCGGGAGGCTTTCCGTGTCCGCGTCGAAAACGCCCTTCGTCCCCACCGACCCCCTCGGACTCGACGAGCTGCTCAGCCCCGAGGACCTCGCGGTCCGGGACACCGTCCGGGACTGGGCCGCCGACCGGGTCCTGCCGCACATCGCCGAGTGGTACGAGAACGGCGAGCTGCCCGGGATCCGCGAGCTGGCCCGCGAGCTGGGTGCGATCGGCGCGCTCGGGATGTCGCTGACCGGCTACGGCTGCGCGGGCGCCAGCGCCGTCCAGTACGGCCTGGCCTGCCTGGAACTGGAGGCCGCCGACTCCGGCATCCGCTCGCTGGTCTCCGTACAGGGCTCGCTCGCCATGTACGCGATCTGGAAGTACGGCTCGGAGGAGCAGAAGCAGCGCTGGCTCCCCGGCATGGCCGCCGGTGAGCTGATCGGCTGCTTCGGCCTGACCGAACCCGACGTAGGCTCCGACCCCGCCGCGATGCGGACGTACGCCAAGCGCGACGGCACCGACTGGGTGCTGAACGGGCGCAAGATGTGGATCACTAACGGCGGCGTCGCCGCCGTCGCCGTCGTCTGGGCGCAGACCGACGAGGGGATCCGGGGGTTCGCCGTCCCCACGGACACGGCCGGGTTCTCCGCCCCCGAGATCAAGCACAAGTGGTCGCTGCGCGCCTCGGTCACCAGCGAGCTGGTCCTGGACGACGTACGGCTGCCCGCCGACGCGGTGCTTCCGGAGGTGACCGGCCTCAAGGGGCCGCTCGGCTGTCTCAGCCACGCCCGGTACGGGATCATCTGGGGATCCATGGGCGCGGCGCGCGCGAGCTTCGAGTCGGCGCTCGGCTACGCGAAGACGCGCGAGCAGTTCGGGAAGCCGATCGGCGGCTTCCAGCTCACCCAGGCCAAGCTCGCGGACATGGCACTGGAACTGCACAAGGGCATCCTGCTCGCCCACCACCTGGGCCGCCGTATGGACGCGGGCACCCTGCGGCCGGAGCAGATCAGCTTCGGCAAGCTCAACAACGTCCGCGAGGCGATCGAGATCTGCCGCACCGCGCGGACCGTCCTCGGCGCGAACGGGATCTCCCTGGAGTACCCCGTCATGCGGCACGCCACGAACCTGGAGTCGGTGCTCACCTACGAAGGCACCGTCGAGATGCACCAACTGGTCCTGGGCAAGGCACTCACCGGTCTCGACGCCTTCCGGTAGACCGGAGGGAACCGGCGAGCGCCCCGCTCAGCTCTGGTTGAAGAAGTCGCGGGTGCGGCCGCCGGACTCGCCGCTGACGATCTGGGTGTCGGCCGGGGTCAGCAGGAAGACTCTGGTCGCCACCCGCTCGATCGAGCCGCGCAGGCCGAAGGTCAGCCCGGCCGCGAAGTCGACCACGCGCTTCGCGTCGCCCGGGTCCATCGACGACAGGTTCACGATCACGGGCACGCCCTCGCGGAACAGTTCGCCGATGCCGCGCGCGTCGCGGAAGCCGTCGGGGGTCACCGTGGCGATGCGCCGGCCCTGCTCGACAGCCGATTCGGACACGACCTGGACGCGCGGGTCGGTGACCCACTGCTCCCGCTCGACTCCACCCGCGTGGGAACCCTGTGCCGCGGCCTCCGCGTACTCGTCGTCGTAGTAACGCTCGTCGTTGCTGTCCTCAACGAGACCCAGCCAGGCACTCGCCTTGCGTACCGAACCCATGGACGCCTCCTTTCACCGGGGCTTGATCTGACTTCTTCTCCGCGTCCCTATGGTCGACCATGATGCTGACAACGCGCCAAGTGGATAGTCGCCGCGCAGGGGTTTCGTGACGGTACTGGTGCAGAACATCCGGTGCGCGGCCACGGTTCGCAGCGTGTGCCGCAGCCAGCTGAGTGAAAATACGACCGCTGCATCCGACCGGGTGACCGCATGGGACGTACGGGTGAAGGGCCTGGCTCGATACGATGCCCCGCACGTACGAGCTTGACACACGGGGGAACCACTTGTTCGGCATTGTCAGACCCTGCGCCCACCGGCTCGGAGACCGGTTCAAGACGGAGTGGATGGCCCATCTCTGCGGACTGTGCCTGGCACTTCGCGGGGACCACGGCCAGTTCGCCAGAGTCGTCACCAACTACGACGGGCTGCTCGTCTCCGTTCTGACGGAGGCTCAGTCCGCTCCGGCCCCGGGCGCGCGGCGCACCGCGGGTCCCTGCCCGCTGCGCGGGATGCGCACCGCTCCGGTGGCCGACGGGGAGGGCGCGCGGCTCGCCGCCGCCGTCTCCCTGGTGCTCGCCTCGGCGAAGGTACGGGACCACGTGGCCGACCGGGACGGCCTGTTGGCGCGCGCTCCGCTGGCCGCCGCCGCGCGGACCGTGGCCCGGCGCTGGGACCGGGCCGGGGCCCGTACCGGGGCCTCCCTCGGCTTCGACACGGCCGTCCTCGTGGACGCGGTGGACCGGCAGGGCGGCATCGAGGCCCTCGCCGGACCGGGCACCCCGGTCCTGCGCGTGACCGAGCCGACCGAGACCGCCACGGCCGCCGCCTTCGCCCATACCGCGACCCTGGCCGGGCGGCCAGGCAACGCCCCCGCGCTCGCCGAGGCGGGCCGGTACTTCGGGCGCCTCGCGCACCTGCTGGACGCGGTGGAGGACCAGGCCGCGGACGCCGCGGCGGGTGCCTGGAACCCGCTGACCGCGACCGGGACGTCGCTCACCGAGGCCCGGCGGCTGTGCGACGACGCGCTGCACGGGATACGGCTGGCGCTGCGGGAGGCCGAGTTCGTGGACGCGGGCCTCACGCACCGGCTGCTGGTCCACGAGCTGCGGACCTCGGTGGACCGGGCCTTCGGGACGAGTTCCTGCGGGCACCAGGGCGCCGCGTCGGCCGGGCACGGCCAGAGCCACGGTCAGGGTCAGGGGCAGGGGCAGGGGCAGGGGCAGGGGCACGGTCAGGGCTTCGGCTCGGCGCCGCCCGCCTGGGACGCGGGGACGGGGAATCCGTTCGGCGGCGGCCCCCAGGGGTCCGGCCCCTACGGCGGCAACCCCTACGGCGGCAACCCCTACGGGCCGACCGCACCCGGTGGGCCCGCTGCGCCCCCGCCGATGGGCCCGGGCGGTCCCGGAGGTCCGGGCGGCGGCGGCTTCGGCGGGCTGCCGCCCCAGAAGCCGCGCCGGGGCATCCTGGCGGGCTGCGCGGTGGCCATCGGGCTCTTCTGCACCTGCCAGCTGTGCTGCACGGACCACGAGGGTCCCTGGTCCCGGAAGAAGCGGGACGCCTGGTGCGACGACTGCGACTGCGACTGCGGTGGGTGCGACGGGTGCTGCTGCGACGGATGCGACTGCTGCGACTGCGGGTGTGACTGCGGCTGCTGAGGACACGTCAGGACAGGTCCGTACGGCGTACCTTGCGATGCCGGTGCCACCCGTGGGCGGTGCCGGTATGGAAATCTGACCGTATGAGTCCTGAGGCATCTGAGGCACCTGCCCCGACGGGCGCATCCGATGCGTCCGCCGCCTGGAAACGCTGGCACGAGCACCGGGTGGACGCGGTGTCAGCTCCCTACGGCCCCTTGTCCCTCATGGGAACGCACTGGCTCGCCGACTACCCGGAAGGTCGAATTCCGGCCGTTCCGGGCCTGTGGCGCGAGACGGACGGCGCCGTCCTCCTGACCGCGTCCCCGGCCGACGGCGTCACCCTGGGCGGCGAGCCCCTCGACGGAGAGGCGGTGCTCGCCGCCGACGCGGGGCCGCCGTCCGGTTCCCGGCTCGCCGCGGGCGCCGTCCGGCTCGTGGTGATCCGCCGGGAAGGGGCCTGGGCGGTCCGGGTGTACGACCCGGACTCCCCGGACCGCCGCGCCTTCGCGGGCATCGAGGCCACCCCGTACGACCCGGCGTACGCGCTCCCGGGGCGCTTCCGGCCGTACGCCGAGGACCGGACCGTCCAGGTCGAGAACGCCGACGGCGCCGCGCGGGGCCTCGGCCTCGGGGGCGAACTGAGCTTCACGTTCCAGGGCGCCCCGCACACCCTCCAGGTGGCCGTGGACGAGGGTGACGGCAGTCTGTGGGCCGTCTTCGGTGATGCCTCCGGCGGGCGGAGCAGCTACCGGTTCCGCTTCCTGCGGCCCGGGATCCCGGCCGCCGACGGCTCGGTCACGGTCGACCTCAACCGCGCGCTGCTGCCGCCCTGCGCCTTCGCCGATCACTTCATCTGTCCGTTGCCGCCGCCCGGCAACACCCTGCCGTTCGAGGTCGCGGCCGGAGAACGGAGGCTGAAATCAGCCCTTGCTGCCGGTATCTGACACCACGAGACTCCGGATCAGTGCTTGTCAGGTGCACGGCCAGACCCATCGGTCCGCCGAGCCCCGATCCCCTCCGGGAGGACGAGAAATGAGCTTCAAGCACAACCCCCCCACCCACACCCCCGTCGCCCGTCGCGTCCGCATCGGTACGCGGACCCGGCTCACCGTGCTCGCCGCCGGGCTGGCCGCCGTCGCCGCCTTCGCCGTCCCGGCGAGCGCGAGCGCGGACGCCGACGCGTCCTCGGGCGGCCTGAGCGCCGACCGGCTCGCCGCCGTCGGCGCCTCCGTACAGCGCGCCGACGTCGCGGGCACCGCCTGGTACACCGACCCCGCCAACGGAACCCTCGTGGTCACCGCCGACTCCACCGTTTCCGGCGCCGACCTCGCCAGAATCAAGCACGAGGCGGGGGCCGACTCCGGGGCCCTGCGCGTCGAGCACACCCCCGGCAGACTGAGCAAGCTGATCTCGGGCGGCGACCCCATCCTCGCGTCGAGCTGGCGCTGCTCGCTCGGCTTCAACGTGCGCAGCGGCAGCACCTACTACCTGCTGACCGCCGGCCACTGCACCCAGGGCGCGGGCACCTGGTGGACCAGTACCTCGCACACCACCACGATCGGCGCCACCGTCGGGTCCAGCTTCCCCGGCAACGACTACGGCCTGGTCCGCTACGACAACACCTCGCTCGCCCACGCGGGCACCGTCGGCAGCCAGGACATCACCAGCGCCGCCAACGCCACCGTCGGCATGTCCGTGACCCGCCGGGGTTCCACCACCGGCATCCACAGCGGCACGGTGCAGGCCCTCAACGCCACCGTCAACTACGGCAACGGCGAGATCGTCTCCGGCCTGATCCGCACCAACGTCTGCGCCGAGCCCGGCGACAGCGGCGGCTCGCTCTACTCCGGTACCCGGGCGATCGGCCTGACCTCCGGCGGCAGCGGCGACTGCTCCAGCGGCGGTACGACGTTCTTCCAGCCCGTGACCGAGGCCCTCGCGGCCTACGGGGTCAGCGTCTACTGACGGCCCCCGCCCGGGCGCGGCCGTTGCGCGCGCCCCCTGTGCGCACCCTGGACGTCCCCCCGCCTTCTGGGAGGATGTCCAGGGTGTTCGGGCTGTCACGGGGGAGGCTTGTGTATGAAACGCATCGGCGTGACCGGCCACCGGTCCATTCCCGGCGAGGCGCTCGCCCACGTCGAAGCCGGGCTGCGGAGCGTACTCCGGGGCCACCGGGGCCCGTTGGAGGCGTTCTCCAGCCTCGCGGAGGGGGCCGACCAGCTCTTCGCCGACATCGCCCTCCAGTGCGGGGCCGACCTGACCGTGGTGATCCCCAGCGGGGACTACGAGGCCACCTTCGAGGACGGCGCGTCCCTCGCCGGGTACCACCGGCTGCGGCGGCTGGCCGCCCAGGAGATCAGACTGGGCTTCGCCCGGTCCACGGACGAGGCGTACTACGCGGCGGGCACCTTCATCGCCGACAGCTGCGACCGGCTCGTGGCCGTCTGGGACGGCCTTCCGGCGCGCGGGCACGGCGGCACGGGCGAGATCGTCGCCTACGCCCGGGCCCTCGGGAAACCGGTCACCGTCCTCTGGCGCGCGGGCGTCGTACGGGACTGACCGTCCCGTACGACGCCCGCGCCGTCCGCGGCGCGGCGGCTCAACTGCTGTGCCGCGCCAGCCAGTCCGTGTGCTGCGGGGAGACGTACCGCTCCGTCTCGTACACCGCCGACGGCCACTGCGTCTCGGTGATCGTCGTCTGCATCACCACCATCATCGCGGAGAGGTCCTGCTCGATCAGGGTGTGCGCCTCGATCAGCGGATGGTGGCGGCGCACCTCGTTCCAGGCGATCCCGGCCGCCGCCGCCGCGCTCAGCAGCCCGGTCAGCCGGGTCCCCGGGCCCGAGCCGACGGCCCCCAGCAGCGCGAACAGCAGCGCCACACAGGTCAGCAGGACGATCGACCACGACCACACGGCGGTGGCCCGCCGCGACACCTCCGTCTTGCGCTGGTACCACTTGCGCTGCTCGATCAGCCGGTCCCGTACGTACGTCTCGCGCCGCACCCGGTAGTCCAGCCCCCGCAGCCGGTGCATGGCCCCGGTGATCTCCCCGCCCTCCGGCACCATCCCGGTGGTCCGCGGATCCTCCCAGCCCATCTTGCGCAGCTCGTCCAGGCCCGCCTCCAGCCGGGTCCCGTACACCTGGCGCGGGTCGGGGACGTCACTGCCGAAGGGCGCCCCGTGCACGGCGTACCGCCAGGCCAGGGACTTGATGAACTCCGCCGCGCTGCGGTTGAGCTGCCACTGCGGCCGGGCCCGGCGCCGGGTGGCGCGCACCCCCACGCCGAGCACGCCCGCGTACGCCAGCGCGCTCAGCAGCCCGAACAGGTGCAGCGACCCGAGCCGGGTCGCCGCGGGCAGCGCGCCCGCCGCGGCGGCCGTCACGAGCAGCAGCAGCTGGGCGCGGGTGGCCTGCGTCGACTCCCGCTGCCGGGAGATCGCCGCCTGGTCGGTGTGGTGGAAGAGGGCCGGTAGGTCTTCGTTTCGAAAGGTCATGCTGTCGGTCACAGCGAACCCCCCCAGTCTGCTGTCGGGTGGTGCGCGGGGCGGCCGCCGGGAACTGCCCGGTCCCCGGCGGCCGCCCCGCCCGGAGGCGGTCACACCGCCAGCGGCTCCAGGTCCCGGTGGACCCGGCGCTCGTCGCGTGCGTAGCGGGTCAGGCCGTGTTCCTCGCCCAGGAGTCTGGTCAGCTCGTTCACCGCCTCCGTGCGGACCCGCGCGGCTTCCTCCTTGCGGCCCATCGAATCGAGGCTGACCGCCATGTTCGAGGCGCTCGCCAGGGTTTCGGGGTGGTGCGCGCCGAGCGCCTCGCGCAGCCGCAGCACCGCCATCCGCTCCAGCTCCAGGGCGCCCTCCGGATCTCCCAGATCGGCCAGGGTGTTCGCCAGGTTGAGGTGGGCGAAGATGGTGTGCGGGTGGTTGTCGCCGAGGACCTCGCGCAGCTGCCGGATGGCGTGGCGCAGCATGGACTCCGCGGTCTCCGCCGCCCCCGAACCCCAGTGGAACACCGCGAGGTTGTTGATCGCGGCCAGGGTGTACGGGTGCCGCTCGCCCGGCACCTTCATGTACTCGTCGACGACCTCCTGTGCCAGGTCCCGGGCCGCGGCCGCGTCCCCGGTGGCGAACAGGTCGGCGGCCAGGTTGAGTTCGCAGGCCAGCAGGTCGGGGTTGACCGAGGTGTACTTGGCCCGGTAGCGGTTGCGGGTGGCGGTGGTCAGCCGCCGCGCGTCCTCCAGTTCGCCCGCCCGGCGCAGCGAGACCGCGAGGGACTTGGCGGCGGCCAGCGTGCCGGGGAAGGCCCGGCCCAGCTGCCGTTTGTAGATCTCGTAGGTGCGGCTGAGCAGTTGGACCGAGTCGTCGTAGCGGCCCACCTCGCGCAGGTCGCGGGCCAGGCTCTGGGCCGAGGACAGAGTGTAGGGGTGGTCCGGGCCGAGCACCTCGGTGCGCCGGTCGAAGACCTCCTGGTCGATCTCGCGGGCCCGGGCGTACTGCCCCACCATGCGCAGGTTCAGCGCCAGGTTGTTCGCGGCCGCCAGGGTCCGGGGGTGCGACTCGTGGAAGATCTGGCTGAAGCCCTCGTGCGCGGCCGTCGCCAGTTCCATCGCCTCGCTGTACCGGCCGAGGGTGCCCAGGTCCATCGCGAGGCCGCTGGTGGTCATGTAGGTGTGCGGGTGGGAGGGGCCGAGCGCGGTGCGCTGGCGCTCCAGGGTGACCTCGTCCAGTTCCTTCGCCTCCACGAACCGCCCCTGTGAGCGCAGGATGTTGGAGAGGTGGAAGCGCAGGTAGAGGTACTGCAGGTCGTCGTTGCCGAGGGTGTCCTTCCAGGTTTCGCGCAGCTCCTCGCCCAGCTGGAAGGCGGCCTTGAAGTCACCGCGCTTCCACAGGTACCGGACCCGGTCGATGAGCAGCCGCCGGGTCTCCGGCTCCTTGCAGAAGCGGGCCTCGGACGGGGTCAGGTGCGGCCAGATGGTGTTGAACCGGGGCCAGGTCTCCGGGTTGTCTATCGGCTCGTCGTCGTCCGGCCGGGCGCCCGCGAGGATCCGGTGCACCGCGTGCCGCGCCTCGCGCTGCTCCTCCTCGGTCAGCTGGGCCCGGATCACGGCCTGCACCAGCCGGTGCACCTGGATGCTGTTGCTGACCTGGTCGACCTTGGCCATCGCGAACCGGCCGATCTCCCGGATCACCCGGCCCAGGACCAGCTTCTCCTGGAGCGAGGAGTCGTACGGCTTGAGGGCGTCGATCATCTCCTTGCTGTAGAGGAGGTTCGCCGAGATCGGCTCGGGTGCGAAGAACGCGCAGAGCTGGAGCAGCCGCACGGCGGCGGGGGAGCGGCTCTGCAGCCGTTCTATGGACACGTTCCAGGTCGCCGCCACCGGCTCCGGGTAGCCGGGGGGCTGGTTGAGGGCCAGTACCCGGGCCGCCTGCTGGGCGAGCTGTTCCAGGTACGCCGACACGGGCGTCGCGGTCTCCGCGATCCACGCACCGGCCTGCTCGACGGCGAGCGGCAGGTCGCCGACCGCGATCGCGACCTGCTCGGCGTCCTCCGTGGTGAGCCCGGGGGCCCGCCGCTGGAGGTGCTCGATGGATTCCTCGCGCAGGAAGACGTCCACCGGCAGCGCGTCACCGTACTGCGACCAGCTCTGGTTGCGGGAGGTCACCAGCACGTGCCCGGGGCCGCCCGGCGGGAAGAACCGCTTGAGGGCCTCGGGGTCGTCCGCGTTGTCGAAGACGAGCAGCCACCGCGAGGAGGGGACCCCGCGCCGGAGCAGGTCGATCGCCTCCTGCGAGGCGGCCGCCATGTCCTCCCCGGTCTGCGCGCCGAGCCGGACGGCAAGCTCCGCGAGGGCCGCGACCACGTCGTCGGTCTGCTCGGAGGAGATCCACCACACCAGGTCGTAGTCCGCCATGAACCGGTGCACGTACTCCAGCGCCACCTGGGTCTTGCCGACCCCGCCGAGCCCGTACAGGGTCTGCGGCTGCGGCAGCACCACGGCCATGCCACCGCCGAGCTGGTCGCGCATCCGCTCCAGCACGATGGAGCGCCCGGTGAAGCCGGGGTTGCGGGGCGGCGCGTTCCAGATCTTCGGCACGGTCCCGGGGAAGCGAGGGCCGGGCGCCGTGGCGCTGCTGATCCCGTCGTTGAGGGCCATCGGCCGCTCCACCGCGCGCAGCAGGGCGGTGGTGGCGTGCACCTCGTCGAGGCGGAAGAGGTCCACCGGATTGCGGTCGATGTAGGGGGTGCTCAGGCGTACGTCGCCCACGCGCAGCGGCACCAGCTGACGCCGCCCGCCGGTCGGGTCCTCGGCCGCGGCCCGCGCCCACACGTCCACCGCCCGGGCGGACTTGAGGTAGGCGTTGGAGAGGAGCACCACGGTCCGGGCGGCGGTGTCGACGCTGATCCCGGCGCCGCCGAGGGTGTCCCCGGGGGCGGTCGCGGGGGCGGGGGCGGGCGGCCGTTCGGCGGACACGTCCTTGGGCACGACCCGGAATCCGGCGCGGGTCAGCACCGACTCGATCCAGTCGGCCCACATCCGGTTCTCGGCGACGTAGGACAGGAACAGGTCGGCGGGCAGGGTGGGCCGGCGCCGGGTGAACGCGTCGCGGATCCGCAGCCGGACCTCCTCGCCGATGGGCGGCATGGAGGTGATCTCGCCCTCGGTGACCACGGCGGTGAGCCGTTCGAAGGCGGAGAGCAGGGAGTTGGTGAGCCCGGCCTCGTCCCCGAAGGTGGCCAGCGTCTCCTCGTAGGCGTAGTAGGGGCGGTACGGGATCTCCACCGCGCCCCAGTAGGCGGTGAGTTCGTCCCCGCCCAGCCCGCTGGGGAAACGGTCGAACTTGATCCGGGCCAGCGCCCGGCCCGCGTCGGCCTTCTCCTTCTCGCCCTCGTCGATGCGCATCGGGACGGGGTAGATCTTGATGCCCCGGTCGTTGAACCGCTCGTCGATCTGCCGGGCGACGGAGGCGGCGCCGTCGATGGACTGGTCGGAGAGGGTGAAGCAGTCGACCAGCACGTCGGGCAGGTGGACCGTGCAGATGTCGGCGATGTCGCTCAGCCCGGTCCGGCTGTCGATCAGCACGTAGTCGTAGTTCCGCTTCATGTCGTCGCGCAGCGCGTCGAAGAAGTGGCCGCCGCCCAGGCGGTCGTAGAAGTTGTCCCAGTCGAAGGTGGAGACGGTCGCGGAGTACTCGCGGTTCTGCCGGCCCGCCGAGACGAAGTCGAGGGTGCCGCCGTCCGGGAACTCCCAGCCGAGGGTCTCCGGGGTCAGCGAGACGGCGTGCGGCTGGATCCGCGCGTAGTCCTTGTGCCAGTCGTCGGCGCGCTGCGCCGGGCTGGTCGCGGCCCACGCGTACTCGCTGATCAGGTCGATGATCCCGGTGGTGGCCCCGAGCGTGGAGGGGTCCAGGAACGGGTGGAAGAACCGGTGCAGGCCCGGGGCCTCCAGGTCCCAGTCCACGGCGAGGACCCGCTTGCCGTTGGCGGCGAGGATCCAGGCGGTGTTGGCCAGCGCCATGGTGCGGCCGGTACCGCCCTTGTACGAATAGAAGGTGACGATCCGTCCGTCACGACTGGCTGTCATCCGCGTCCCCCGCTTGGTTGGTCGGTTCGTCGGCGTCCGGCTGCTGCGGCCCGGTGGTGCGGGCGTGGCGCTCTGCGGCTGTGTGCTGTTCGGTGCCGTGCTGTTCGGCGCGGCGCTCTTCGGCGCGGTGCTCTTCGGTGTCGGGCGGGAACGGCGCGGGCGGCGGCGCCGGTGGCGCGCCCATCCCCATCGGGCCGAGCAGCCGCGGCCGTTCGGTGTGCGCGCCGCCCGCCGGGGGATAGACCTGGGCGTGTCTCAGGAACTGCTGGGCGGCCGCCTCGACCACCTGCGGAAGGATCTGGCCGAGGGTGTCCATGTTGGCCACCCCGTTGGCCGCGGCCCGGCAGGCGATCCGCCCCTGGTTCATCTTCACCGGCATGGTCTCTTCCAGCCGGTCCGTCAGCTCGCTTTCCTGGGCGCGGCTCTGGTGGTCGTAGCGGTTCCACGGGACGACCACGCTCACCCAGGGCCGCGGGTCCTGGTCGAAGGCGGCCAGCCGCTGGCGGCGCAGGTCGTCCGCGACGGCCCAGCGGTCGACGATCAGGATCTCGGGGCGGGTCGGCGGCTGCTTGGTGTCGAAGTGCCCCGCCTCGTCGTCGAAGGAGGCGAGCGTGGTGTGGTAGTTGAGGGAGCGCACCAGGTCCTCGGCGACGTAGGCCACGGGCCGCTGCGCGACCGGGTGGTACGGGTTCCAGTCCAGCGCGGTGTCCCCGTAGTACTCGGGGCTGCGGCCCTCCGGCAGGTCGTGGCGGGTGGCGGCGGCCACGGTGACATGGAGGCTGCGGGCGGAGTTGCCGGGGCCGCCCGCGCCCCCGGGACTGCCGAACGCGCTGGGCACCACCCGGTAGTCCATGGGGCGGCTGATGTCGAGCCGCACGGTCTCGGCGACGAGCACGATCCGTTTGGCCAGTTCGTAGACCGCCCGCTCGTACTGCTCGGCGTACCCCCGCAGTTTGATCAGTCCGTAGAGCCCGTCGGTGACGTAGCGCTCGCCGAACGTGTTGTGGTTGAACTGGAGCCGTTCGGCGGGACCGGGCAACTGGGCGGGCGGTACGGGGACCCAGAGGGCGGGCACGATGGCCTCGGCCGGCTGCCCGCTGACGGCGGTCCGCTGGATGGTGCGGTGCGCGAAGGCGAACCATTCCTTTCCGCACATCTCGCTGGCGAAGTACCGCGGCGAGAAGAGCGGGACGAAGACCCGGCAGGTGGCCAGTGCCGCGCCGAGCCGTTCGGACCAGCCCTCGCCGCTGCGTATCTCGCGGTCCATGAATCCGGCGTCGGAACCCGCGGGCAGGTCCGTGAGCGCCATGACGTGGCTGGAGAGGTCACGGAAGAGCCGCTCGACCCACATGTCCGGGTCGGGCCCCCCGGCCCCGAACCTCGGCGTATGCGCATAACTGAGAAAAAAGTACGGCTGCACTGATGCGGGCACACGACCCCCGTCCCGAAGATGTGGAGCGAAGAAACATCATTCCGGAGCTGCTCCGCCACATCGCCTCATGGTTCAGTCAATCAGCGTCGGTTTTCGGTCATCCAGGTAACGGCGTGATCGACGGCGTCCGGAACCCCGAAGAGCATGGCCGTACCCCCTCCCAGCTGCCCCTTCTTTACCCGGGACGGGGGAAATGCGCGGCCGATCTCCGCGAAATCACTGTCGTCGAGCGCGACGTCCTCGTATGCCGTCCACTCCTCCCCCTGCCGCCGCCCCGGATGGTTCACCTTCACCACACACTCGTACATGCGCAAGAGGGGCTTCGGAATTCGGTACTCCGCGAGATGGAAAGCGGTGCAGACGGAAAATCCCACATTGATCATCAGTACCTGGCCCCCCTCCCAGCACAGCATTCCCAGCGGCGACTCCTCGCCTAAATGGCAGCTCAGCCGGTGTCCCGCCGACAAACGCTCCGCGTCCCGGCCCAGCGCCGCGAAAGAGGTCTGCGGATGGGCACTGCGCACGGCCCCCGGCGCGGTGCGCACCGCCTCCGCGAAGACGCCCATCCCCTCGCTCGGGGTGCCCGCCGGATCGAAGGCGGGCATCCGGTCCCGGAAGGCCCGCACCGCGGGCTCGCCCAGGCCCTCGATCCGGGCCAGGTGGGCGCTGGAGGTACGGGAGTTGGACGCGGTGAAGGCGGGCACCACCAGGGTGCCCCGCGGGCCGAGCACCCCCGTCAGGGCGGCCAGCAGCCGCTCGGCGCGCAGCCCGGTGCCGCCGAGGGAGGCGTGCACCAGCAGCCGGGCCCCCGGCCGGACCCCGAGCAGCCGCAGCCGCACGGCGAGCGCGAGCGTACTGAGGGGGGCGGCCGGGGCCGGGGCGCGCGGGACCGGGGCCGGAGGAGGGGACGGGTGCGGCGCGGTGCGGTGCGGTGCGGGCGGGTCCTGGGCGCCGCCGCCGCTCACGCGTCGACCGCCTTGACTTCCCACCGCAGCTCCTCGACGAGCCGCTTGCCGGTGCTGGTCAGCTCGGCCGCCCCGGCCAGCCGGTCCAGCGCGCGGTGGATCCGGTCCGTGCCCGCCGGGTAGCGCGGCTCGGTGGCCCGCCGGTACGCCTCCACCGCGACCCGCTCGTGTACGTCGGCCAGCAGCCGGGACACCGGAACCGGCCGCTCCCGCCACGGCGAGGGGTGCTCCCACTCCCCGTCCAGCGCGTACAGGTCGGCCACCTCGGTCAGCGCCCGCAGCCGGGCCCGCCGCTGCCCGGTCAGCAGCGCCAGGGCGGTCTCCCCGACCCCCGCCGCGTACGGCACGCCCAGCGCGCCGGGGCCGTGGCGGCCCGCCTCGCCCCGGTCGACGGCCCTCGGGCCGCCCGCCAGCGGGGTCAGGGTGGTCAGCCCGATGGCCGCCGCCCGGGCGAAATCCGGCACGGCCCGGTGCAGCAGCGCCCAGGCAGCCCCCAGCCGCTCCCGCCACTCCTCGGCCTCCCCGGAGCCCAGCCGCAGCCGGGGCGGGCGGGTGAAGCAGGTGCGGTACGGGTCGAGGTCGTCCAGGGCCAGCGCCGGACCCTCCGGTCCCGGGGACCAGGACCGCAGCGGCTGCCAGCGCGCGTCCCCGGCGGCCCGGCCGAACCGGTGCGCGGAACGGCCGTCGTGGGCCGTGCAGCCGTCCTCGGCCGCCCGCAGCGTGGCCCGGCCGTCCGTCCCGGGCTCCCCGAGGCGCAGCAGCCCCAGCGTCGGCAGGTACACCTCGCCGTCCCGGTAGGCCACCTCGGCGGACAGCTCCAGCCCGCCCCGCAGTACGGCGGCGGCGGCCAGCGCGCCCAGCCGCAGCGCCGCTTCCGGCCCGTCGGGGCGCCCCTCCTGGGCCCCTTCCAGGGCCGCCAGCACCCAGGTACGGGTGTAGGGGTGGGCCAGTACGGCGTCCAGCGCGTCGGAGCCCGCCCCGCCCGCGCCCTCCACCGCGCCCAGCAGCTCCCAGGCCCGCGCCCAGGCGGCCCCGCCGCCCGCGCGGGGGGCGAACTCGGTCAGCTCCGCGTGCAGCCGGGCCAGCAGCACCCGGGTCAACTGGTGCTGGGAAGCGGCCAGTTCGGCGGGGTCCACGAGCTCGACGGCGGTGGCTTCGGCGCCGGTCCGGCCCTCGACCCCGTCGACCAGTTCCCGCAGGTCGGCGCAGTAGACCGAGGGGTTGTCGAAGCCGTTGTCCGCGCGGTAGCGGTGGGTGTAGAGCCCGCCCCCGCACGAACGTACGACGGGGCACCGGCGGCATTCCTCGCTGACGCCCGCCAGGCCGAGCTGCCGGGCGCGCACCCCGGGGTGGGCCGCGACCTGGTCGAACGTATGGGAGAAGACGTCGAAACCGGTGGCGGCGGCGCCCTCGAAGGCGCTCTTGAGGGAGTCCACCTGCTCCAGGCTCCCGTCGGTCTCCACGACGACGAGGTCGGTGGGCGCCAGGCCCAGGGACTCGGTCAGGCTGGGTCCGCCGCGCAGGGTGGAGGCGAGCGAGTCGAAGATGCGTACCGGCACCGGACGGCCGAGCCGGTCCCAGTGGTCGAAGACCCGCAGCAGCCAGCGGGCATAGGCGTCGGGCGCGCCGTCGGGCCGGGCCGGGGGAGTCTCCCAGGTGGCGTGGGGGAGCAGGAAGTCCACTCGCGGGGGCGCCAGTTCGACGAGGGCGTCGAGCACGGAGACCGGGTCGTTGGCCACGTCCACGGTGCAGAGCAGGCCCTGGTAGAGGTGGCGGTAGGGGGCCGAACGCAGCAGGGCCACGGCGGCGAGGACCAGGGGGTGGCTGGTGCGGCCGTCCGCGAACCGGCGATGGCGGTCGTTGGCGGCGCGGTCGCCGTCGAGGGAGATGCCGACCCGGACGCCGAACTCGGCGAAGAGGTCGAGGTAACGGGGGCTGAGCTGGAGGCCGTTCGTGTGGATCCGCAGGTCCAGCGCGGCGGTTCCGGCGAGGGCCCGGGTGAACTCCTCGCACACCAGCCGCAGCCGGTCGGGGCCGGCCAGCAGGGGTTCCCCTCCGTGGAGAATCACCGTGACGGAGGGGATTGCATGATCACGGGCATGTTCGGCGAGCCGCGACGCGGTAAGTGCAATGACCTCGGGGGAGATCACTTTCGGCCGGGCTCGCCAGCTCTGATCTGCGTGTTCATAGACATAGCAATGATCACAAGCAAGATCGCATCTGCTGTGAACCTTGAGGACGATCTCGCGAAAAGCGATCAGGCCGGTCATTCCACCAGTCTAGAGCGCCTACTTCGCGGTCAGAGCGCAGAGTTGAAGATCGGTGCCTGAACCATGCGACCGGATTCCTCTCGCAGCACTCGCCCGAGCGCGACGGCGGAAGAAGCGCTGCGAACGTCGATCTGGGCGAGCGGGACCCGGCGGGCCTTGACCGTGCTGGTCGGGGGGGTTGCGGAAGTGTTCACGACACCGTCCTTGAGGGGGCCATGTGAAATGGGCGGGGGATTGACAAGAGCGTCTTGCTCGTGTCAAGCGGGACTTTACTCTTTCACGCCCTCTTGGCAACCGGGACATGACGCCAGGTCAGGCGTTCTATAGAAAGAGTGACGCATTTCCCTTTCCGGCCCTCCACGCGCCCCCTACCGTTCGCCGTCAGGCCGGGCGCTGGTGCTGCTCCGGTGTCCGGGGCAGGTCCCGCAGCAGCCAGGTGAGGATCCCCGGCAGGGCGCGCAGGGCCGCGAAGTGGGCCGCCCCGGGGTCGATGGTGGCGGTGGCGCCCGGGATCCGCTCGGCCAGCCAGCGGGAGTGCCCGACGGGGGAGAACACGTCCTGCTCCCCGTGCCAGATCATCACCGGGCAGCGGATGTCGGCGGGCTCGAACCCCCAGGGGCTGCACAGCGCGAGGGCGTCGTCGATCCAGCCGTCCGCCGAATTGCGCAGCCCCTCGCGGAAGTTGCGCAGCAGCATGGAGCGCAGGCCCGCGTCCGCGACGATCATCCGGTCGTTGTCGGTGAGTTCGATGCGCAGCTCGTCCAGCAGCCGTCCCGGGTCCTTGCCGATGGCGGCGGCCCGCGGGGTCAGCCGGGCGGCCAGTTCCTCGGGGTCCACGGAGGCGGTGGTGTACTCGCGCACGTTCGAGGCGGTCATCCCGTCGAACCAGTCGAGGCCGTCCGCGTCCCAGGGCGCGAGGCCGACCAGGGCCGCCGTCCGGGTGACCCGGTCGGGCAGCAGGGCCGCGCAGGCCAGGGCGTGCGGGGCGCCCCCGGAGCGCCCGGCCACGGCGAACTTCTCCAGGCCGAGGGCGTCGGCTATGGCGGCCACGTCCTGGACGGCGTCGGCGACCGAGCGGCCGCGCAGCCGGTCGGAGTCCCCGTAGCCGGGACGGTCGTAGGCGATGATCTGCATCCGGCGCTGGTAGAGGACCATGCCCCGGGGGGCCGGGCCCAGCCTGCTGCCCGGGGTGCCGTGGAGCAGGAAGACCGGCCTGCCGCGCGGGTCGCCGAAACGCTCCACCATGAGCTGCCGTCCGTCCGCGGTGCGCACCCGATTGTGCACGCGTCCCCTCCTTCACGGTCGACGGTGAGCCGTCCTGGTGATTGTGCTCGCTGGGGGAGGAGTGCGGTAGGGCGCACTCTCCCGGAAATTCTTGTGAATGTTTTCACAAGTGTGCGGGGGTCTTTGGGTCCCTGGCATATGTGCAGGTCAGATGCCAGATGAAGGGGGCGCGCGCGGCGTTGAGCGGACCTTCGGCCCGCCCGGAAAGGGCTTTTTCGGCGGGGTTCCTTCCGCTTTTGGGTGTCGAATTGAGGCATCAGGAAAACGGCTCGCAATGAAGGAGTTCCTGCCATGCAGGCCAACGAGATGGTGGACGCGCTCGTCCAGGGAGCGCTCGCCGCGCTGGACCGGTTCGAGGGTTTCGGCCAGGAGCAGGTCGACCACATAGTCAAGAAGGCCTCGCTGGCGGCCCTGAGCGGCCACGGTGAGCTGGCCCGGCTGGCCGTCGAGGAGACGGGCCGCGGCGTCTTCGAGGACAAGGCCGTCAAGAACCTCTTCGCCTGCGAGCACGTCGTGAACTCCATGTGCGGTCTGAAGACCGCCGGAGTCATCCGCCGGGACGAGCTGAACGGCATCACCGAGATCGCCGAGCCCGTCGGCGTGGTCTGCGCGATGACCCCGGTCACCAACCCCACCTCGACCACCGTCTTCAAGGCCCTGATCGCGCTGAAGACCCGTAACCCCATCATCTTCGCCTTCCACCCCTCCGCGCAGAACTGCTCCGCCGAGGCCGCCCGGATCGTGCGGGACGCCGCCGTCGCCGCGGGCGCCCCGGAGAACTGCGTGCAGTGGGTGACCGTCCCCTCCATGGAGGCCACCAGCGGCCTGATGAACCACCCGGGGGTCTCCACCATCCTCGCGACCGGCGGCAACGCGATGGTCAAGGCGGCCTACTCGTGCGGCAAGCCCGCCCTGGGCGTCGGCGCGGGCAATGTGCCGGCGTACGTCCACAAGAGCGCCAAGCTGGCCCGCGCGGTCCACGACATCGTGCTCTCCAAGGCCTTCGACCACGGCATGATCTGCGCCTCCGAGCAGGCCGTCATCCTCGACGAGGAGATCTACGAGCAGGGCCTGGCCGAGTTCAAGCGGCTCGGCGCCCACGTGGTCACCGCGGCCGAGAAGACCAAGCTGGAGCAGTTCGTCTTCGGTACGACGGCCTACGCGGCCGACGCCTCCGGCGCCAAGCTGAACGCCGCGGTGGTCGGCAGGTCCCCGCGGTGGATCGCCGAGCAGGCCGGGTTCTCGGTCCCCGCGGACACCTCCGTCCTGCTCGCCGAGTGCCACGAGGTCGGCGAGAACGAGCCGCTGACCCGCGAGAAGCTCTCCCCGGTGCTGGCCGCCCTGAAGGCCTCCGACACCGAGCACGGCCTCGAACTGGCCGCCGCCATGGTCGAGTTCCATGGTCTGGGCCACAGCGCTGCCATCCACGCCGAGGACGAGGCCCTCGTCGAGGAGTTCGGCAGGAAGGTCAAGGCGGTCCGTGTCATCGCCAACTCCCCTTCCACCTTCGGCGGGATCGGCGACGTCTACAACGCCTTCCTGCCCTCGCTGACCCTCGGCTGCGGCTCCTACGGCCACAACTCGGTGTCCAACAACGTCACCGCGGTCAACCTGATCAACGTCAAGCGGATCGGCCGGCGCAACAACAACATGCAGTGGTTCAAGGTCCCGCCGAAGATCTACTTCGAGCGTAACTCCATCCGCTACCTCGGTGAGATGGGCGGCATCAGCCGCGTCTCGATCGTCACCGACAAGACGATGGTCGCCCTGGGCTTCGTGCGGAAGGTCACCGACATCCTCCAGGCCCGCGAAGGGGCCGTCGCCATCCAGGTCATCGACAGCGTCGAGCCCAACCCGGAGCTGTCGACCGTCCAGGCGGGCGCCGCGATGATGCGCGACTTCGAGCCCGACACGATCATCGGCCTCGGCGGCGGCTCACCGATGGACGCCGCGAAGGTCATGTGGCTGATGTACGAGCGCCCCGAGGTGGAGTTCGCCGACACGAAGGAGAAGTTCTTCGACGTCCGCAAGCGCGCCTACAGGTTCCCCTCGCTCGGCGAGAGGGCGAAGATGGTCGCCATCCCGACGACGTCGGGCACCGGCTCCGAGGTCACCCCCTTCGCCGTCATCTCCGACCCGGCCGCGGCCCAGAAGTATCCGCTCGCCGACTACGCGCTGACCCCCGACGTCGCCATCGTCGACCCGGTCCTGTCGATGGGCCTCCCGGCCACGGTGACCGCCGACTCCGGCTTCGACGCCCTGACGCACGCCACCGAGGCCTACGTCTCCGCGTACGCGAACGACTACACCGACGGCCTGTGCCTCCAGGCCATCAAGCTCATCTTCGGCAACCTCGAACGCTGCGTCCTGGACGGGCCGGGCGACCCCGAGGCGCGCGAGAAGATGCACAACGCCTCCACGGTGGCGGGCATGGCCTTCGCCAACGCCTTCCTCGGCCTGGTCCACGCCATGGCCCACACCCTGGGCAACTCCTTCAAGGTGGCCCACGGCCGCACCAACGCGATCCTGCTGCCCCACGTGATCCGGCACAACGGCACCGTCTCGCACAAGGCCACCCCGTGGCCGAAGGCCGAGGTCTACCGCGCCCCGGAACGGTTCCAGGAGATCGCGCGGATGCTGGGCCTGCCGGCCGCCACCCCGGCCGAGGGCGTGGAGTCCTACGCCCGGGCCGTCGAGGAGCTGCGCGCCGCGTGCGGGATCCCCGCCTCCTTCGCCGAGGAGGGCGTCGAGGAGCGGGCCTTCATCGAAGCCCTGCCGACCCAGGCCATGAACGCCTACGCCGACCAGTGCGCCCCCGCCAACCCGCGGATGCCGATGATCGACGACATGAAGCAGCTCATGCGCCAGGCCTACTACGGCACCACCGAGGGCGCCCCGGCCGAGAGGGCCGCCGAGAAGAAGTGACCCTCTCCGCAAGCCTTGGCCGAGGAGGAACGGCCCGCCCGGGCCGCTGAGACCCGGGCGGGCTGTGCGCGTGCCCCGCTCCCGTCAGGCCGGGGGGATCAGCAGCGCCGCCGCCGAGCGGGCCCGCTCCAGGGCCTGCGCCCGGTCCGCCCCGGGCTGCCCGAGCACCACCCGCGTGCTCAGCCCGTCCAGCAGGGCCAGCAGCTCCGAGGCCCGGGCGGGCACGTCCAGGGCTCTCCTTCCTCTCCCTCCTGATCATCGTATTCGCCCCCTGGGGCGGGGTGTTCCTCGCCGACATGCTGATGCGCCGCTGCCGCTACGACGCCGACGCCCTGCACGCCGGGAGCGCGGGCGCCTACTGGTACCGCTCCGGCTGCCACCCGGCGGGCATGACCGCCCTCCTCGCCGGAATGGCCTTCGCCGCCCTGACCTGCGACTCGGAGCTGTGGACCGGCCCGCTGGTGGCCCCGCTCGGCGGCGCCGACCTCACCCTGCTCGGCTCGGCCGTCTCCGGGCTCACCTACTGGGCACTCGCCCGCCGGATGCCCGCGTACGTCCCCGCGCCGGCCGCCTGACCCCTCGTCCACCCCCCTCGTCCACGGCCTCGTCCGCCCCCTCTGCACAGGAGCACCACGCCATGCCCCGTCCCGTCCCCGCCGACCTGCTGCTCACCGGAGCCCGGATCCACACCGTGGACCCGGACCTGCCCGAGGCCGAGGCCCTCGCCGTGTACGACGGCCGGATCGTCTGGGTCGGCCCGGACGCCGGGGCCGAGGAGTGGGCCGGGCCCGCCACCGAACGGATCGAAGCGGGCGGGCGGCTGGTGCTGCCGGGGTTCATCGACGCGCACAACCACGTACGCCTCGGCTCCGACGACGCCTGCGTGCAGCTCGCCGGGGTCCGCACCTTGGAGGCCACCCTCGACCGGATCGGGCAGTGGCGGGAGGCCCACCCGGACGCCGAGTGGATCGAGGCGGAGGCCTTCGACTACTCCGCGATCCCCGGCGGCCGGATGCCCACCGCCGCCGACCTGGACCCGGTCACCGGGGACGTCCCGGCCGTCGTCCTGTCGTACGACGTCCACACGGCCTGGCTGAACACGGCGGCCATGCGCCGCCTCGGGGTCTCCCGCGACCGTACGGACCTGCCCTTCGGCACCGCCGCGGTGGACCCGCGGAGCGGTGAACCCACCGGATTCGTGAAGGACTTCGCCATCAAGGGGCTGTCCCGCGACGGCCACCGCGCGCTGCGCGACCTGGGCGTGCCGTGGGCCTCGCCGGACCGGCAGTACGGGCGGCTCGCCAAGAGCCTGGACGACGCGATCGGTTACGGCATCACCACCGTCGTCGAGCCCCAGAACTCCCTGGACGAGCTGGAGTTGTACGAGCGGGCCCGCGCCGAGGGTCGGCTGCGCTCGCGGATCGTCGCCGCGCTCTTCCACCCGCGCGGCACCACCGACGAGGAACTCGACGTCTTCGCGGCCACCGCCCGCATGTACGCGGGGGACCGGCTGCGGGTCGGCCCCCTGAAGCTGTACATCGACGACGTGGTGGAACCGCGGACCGCCGCCCTGCTGGAGCCCTACACCGGCTGCGGCGCGCACCGCGGCGAGACCTTCTACCCCGCCGAGGAGTTCGCGGAGCTGCTCGCGACGCTGGACGCGCGCGGTTTCCAGTGCTTCGTGCACGCCACCGGCGACCGGGGGATCCGGACCGTCCTGGACGCGGTCGAGCACGCCCGGGCGGTCAACGGCCCGCGCGACGCCCGCCACCAGGTGGTGCACGTGGAATGCCTGGACCCGGCGGACGTGCCGCGCTTCGCCGAGCTGGGGGTGGTGGCCTGCATGCAGCCGCGCCACTGCGCGCCGGAGATCGCGGGCCCGGGGCAGGACTGGGCGGAGAACGTGGGCGAGGAGCGCTGGCACAAGGCGTGGCCGATGCGGAGCCTGCACGAGGCGGGCGCGGTGCTGGCCTTCTCCAGTGACTGGAACGTCGCCGAGATGGACCCGATGATCGGCATCTACACGGCGGTGACCCGGCGCCCCCTGGACGGCGGCGAGTCCTGGCAGCCGGGGGAGACGGTGGACGTGGCCACCGCGGTGCACGGCTACACGATGGGTTCGGCCCACGCCAACTTCCTGGAGGCGGACCGGGGTTCGCTGACCGTGGGCAAGGCGGCGGACTTCGTGGTCCTGTCCCGGGACATCCTCGCCGTCCCGGTGGACCTGATCCCGGGCACGGTCGCCGAGACGGTCGTGGTGGCGGGCGAGGTCGTCCACCGCCACGCGTAGTCCCGGCGGACCCGGCGGACCCGGCGGTCGGCCGGGGCCCGGCGGGGGCTCAGCCGCGCCGCAGGTGCCGGGTGAGCAGGGCGCGGGCCCGGTCGAGGTCCTCGGGGGAGGCCGCTCCGCGCTCGGGGATCAGGTCTCGGGGTGCTCCTCGGGGGCCAGGAACCGGCCCATGGGCAGTACCGGGCGGCCCCAGGTGCTCGCGAGGATCTGCCCGGCCAGCAGGTACAGGGCCCCGAGCGAGGCCAGCAGGCCCGCCCAGCCGGTGATCCGGTTCCAGATCACCTCCCCGGTGAACCCGTTGGCCGTCATGGCGATGAACACGACGAGCACACAGGTGAAGGTGGACAGCAGCACCAGGTGGATCCGCCAGCTGCCCAGCCACAGGACGAACACCACGAACACCCAGGGCAGCGTGAACAGCCCGCTCACGTCCCCGCGCAGCGCGGGTTCGGTGGCGGGCAGCACCCACTGGAGCAGGCAGGCCTTGGCCATCCAGAAGAGGCCGAAGCCCCCGAACACGGTGGCGTGCCAGGTGTCACCGCGCTGTGCCTGGAACAGTCCGGCCAGCAGCTGGGCGAGCCCGCCGATGAAGAACCCGACCAGCGGCAGCACGGAGTGCGCGAGCTTCTCGGGGAAGATCCCCGCGTCGATGCCGGTGGCGATGGTGGTGACCACGATGAAGCCGGTGAGGCCGAGCGCACCCAGCTGCGCCTGGGCGCTGGGCTCCATCCGCTTGACGGAGGCGGACTGGGCCACCGGCCCCTGGCGGTCCCGGAAGGCGCGGCCCGCCAGGTCGCCCGCCGGGTGGTGCCCCAGCGGATCGTTCATCGGACGGCCTCCTCATCGGGCAGGCCGCTGCCCACGGCCGCTCCCGGGCGCCCCCGGTGGAAGATCGCGCAGGCCAGGGTCACCGCGGAGCCGAGTACGGCCCATCCGGCCAGGACCAGCATCGCTGGGCCCGCGTCGTTGCCCCTGAAGTACGCGATGGACCGGGCGGCGTAGGTGCCCGCGCCCGGTGGCAGGACCGGCCCGATGGCCTTCCAGAACGGCGGCAGCAGCGGGTAGGGGTAGGCGCCGCCCGCGCTCGGGTTGCCGAGGACGACCACCAGCAGGATCGCCAGGCCGATGCCGACGACCCCCGCGAGCCCCTGGAACGCCAGGGTGATCGCGCCGACCGCGAAGACGACCAGGGTGCCCAGGCCCCACAGGCCGAAGACGCTGCCGGGCAGCGCGCCCAGGACCGGGCCCGCGATCACCGTGCCGAGCAGTCCGGCGGCGATGGAGTACAGCAGCAGCGCGCCGAGCCGGATGACGGCGCGGGCGGAGTTGGCGGGCCGGGCCCCGGCGCTGATGGCGAGGATCGCGGCGCACAGGTAGCCGCCCACGCACCAGCCGACGACCAGGTAGAAGGAGCTGAGGCCGCGTGCGTCGCCCGCGGCGGCGGGGGCCACGTCGACGACCCGGACCGTGCGGCCCTGGGACTTCTCGGTCAGCTCGACGATCTGTTCGACGGCCTGGGAGAGCGAGGCCCCGGAGCCGCCCGCGACGAGCAGCCGGTCGGTCGTGCCGGAGGGGTCGACGATCAGCGCGCCGTCCACCTCCCGGTTCTTGATCTGGCGCAGGGCCGCGGCCTCGTCCTGGACCGCGCGGGGGGCGAGAGGCCTGCCGGGCAGGGCGGCGAGCTGTTGCACGGACCGCTCGGTGAGCTGGGCGGCCGGGGTGGTCACCGCGAGCGGGATCTCGCTCGGTTTCGGGTGGTGGAAGGCGCCGACGTACGAGGTGATGAAGGCGAGCTGGAGTACCAGCACCCCCAGGACCAGCAGGGCTGCCCTGATGGTCACGGCGTCCTTGATCTCGGCGAGGAAGCCGCCGGAGGTGCCTGGGGCGCCGCCCGAGGGACCTGCGGCCGCGTTGGTGGGCTGGGTCATGGCTTCACGCTCGTTCGGGTGGAGCCGGGGCGCAGCAGGGGTGGGCCGAATGGATGATCGAACACGTGTTTCGCACGTATATTCGAATTGCTCTATGGTGGAGAGCGGGGGAGGTCAGAGGAGTGTCGGGCGCCTCAGTCGGGCGCATCAAGCGAGGCAGGAGGCCGCGGATGCCTGGTTTTACGCATCTGCACACCGTTTCGGGGTACTCCGTGCGCTACGGCGCCTCGCACCCCGAACGGCTCGCGGAGCGCGCCGCCGACCGGGGCATGGACGCCCTCGCGCTCACCGACCGCGACACCCTCGCGGGCGCGGTCCGGTTCCTGAAGGCGTGCGAACGCGCCGGGATCCGGCCCCTGTTCGGCGTCGGACTGGCCGTGGCCCCGGTCCCCGCCCCCGCCGCCGCGCGCGGCTCCGGTGCGGGCCGTCCCGAGGTCTCCCACCGCCCGCGCACCCCCGTCAAGGGCGGCGCCTTCATCGACGAGTCCGCCTCCCGGGCCCTCTTCCTCGCCCGCGACGGAGCCACCGGCTGGGCCGAGCTGTGCCGGATGGTCACCGCCGCCCACGCCCACGCCGCCACCCACGGGGGCTCCCCGCTGCTGCCCTGGGACGCCCTGCGCGGCGCGAGCGGGGTGCACGTCCTGCTCGGCCCCGACTCCGAGGTCGGCCGGGCCCTGGCCGCGGGCCGCCCCGACCGGGCCGCCCGGCTGCTCGCCCCCTGGCGGGAGACCTACGGCGAGGCCCTGCGCCTGGAGGCCGTCGACCACGGCCGCCCGGGCGCCGGCCCAGGCTCGCCGCGCCTCGCCGCCCGCACCGTCGGCTTCGCCGCCGAGCAGGGCGTACCGGCCGTGCTCAGCAATGCCGTGCGCTACGCCGACCAGGGCGGGGGCCGGGTCGCCGATGTCCTGGACGCGGCCCGCAGGCTCGTCCCCGTCGACCCCCGGCGCGGCCTCGACAGCGGGGAGCGCTGGCTCAAGGGCCCCGCCGCCATGGCCGCGACCGCCGACCGGATCGCGCGGGCGGCGGGCCTCGGCCCGTCCGGCGCCCGCGCCCTGCTCGACGCCACCCGCGAGACCGCCGAGGCCTGCGCGGTCGACCCGGCGGACGACCTCGGCATCGGCGAGGTGCACTTCCCCGAGCCCCGGCTCGTCGGCGCCGCCCACCGCACGGCCCAGCGGGTGCTCGCCTCCCGGTGCTCGGCGGGCATGGTGCTGCGCGTCCACGCGAACAGCCCCCGGTACTGGGAGCGGCTCCACCACGAGCTGGACATCATCGCCTACCACGGCTTCGCCTCGTATTTCCTGACGGTCGCTCAAGTGGTGGACGACGTGAAGGAGATGGGGATCCGGGTGGCCGCGCGCGGCTCCGGCGCGGGCTCCCTGGTCAACCACCTCATCGGCATCGCGCACGCAGACCCCGTCGAGCACGGGCTGCTGATGGAGCGCTTCCTGTCCAAGCGCCGCCGCGTCCTGCCCGACATCGACATCGACGTCGAGTCCGCGCGCCGCCTGGAGGTCTACCGCCGGATCATCGGCCGCTTCGGCACCGAGCGGGTCGCCACCGTCGCCATGCCCGAGACCTACCGGGTCCGCCACGCCATCCGTGACGTCGGCGCGGCCCTGTCCATGGACCCCGCCGAGACCGACCGGCTCGCCAAGGCCTTCCCGCACATCCGGGCCCGGGACGCCCGCGCGGCCCTCGCCGAACTCCCCGAACTGAGCGGCGTACGCGGGGAATCGCACGAGCTGCTCTGGGAGCTGGTCGAGGCGCTGGACGCGCTGCCGCGCGGGATCGCCATGCATCCGTGCGGGGTACTGCTCTCCGACGCCTCGCTGCTCGCCCGTACGCCGGTGGTCCCCACCAGCGGCGAGGGCTTCCCCATGTCCCAGTTCGACAAGGAGGACGTGGAGGACCTCGGGCTGCTCAAACTCGACGTGCTCGGGGTGCGGATGCAGTCGGCGATGGCGCACGCGGTCGCCGAGATCCGGCGCGGTACGGGGCAGGAGCTGGACCTGGACGACCCGGCGCAGGTGCCGCCGGGCGACGAGGCGACGTACGCGCTGATCCGCTCGGCCGAGACGCTGGGCTGCTTCCAGATCGAATCGCCCGGCCAGCGCGACCTGGTGGGGCGGCTCCAGCCCTCGACCTTCCACGACCTGGTCGTGGACATCTCCCTCTTCCGGCCCGGACCGGTCGCCGCCGACATGGTCCGCCCCTTCATCGAGGCCCGGCACGGGCGGGCCCCGGTCCGCTTCCCGCACGAGGACCTGGCGCGCCCGCTGCGCGAGACCTACGGGGTCGTCGTCTTCCACGAACAGATCATCGAGATCGTCGACATCATGACCGGCTGCGGCCGCGACGAGGCCGACCGGGTGCGGCGCGGGCTCTCCGACCCGGACTCGCAGGCCCGGATCCGGGTCTGGTTCGCGGCCCGGGCCGCCGGGAACGGCTACCGGCCCGAGGTGATCGCCCGTACCTGGGAGATCATCGAGGCCTTCGGCTCGTACGGCTTCTGCAAGGCGCACGCCGTGGCCTTCGCGGTCCCGACCTACCAGTCCGCGTGGCTCAAGGCGCACCACCCGGCCGCCTTCTACACCGGGCTGCTCACCCACGACCCGGGCATGTACCCCAAGCGGCTGCTGCTCGCGGACGCGCGCCGGCGCGGGGTGCCGGTGCTGCCGCTGGACGTGAACCGGTCGGCGGCCGCCCACCGTATCGAACTGGTGTCCGGTACGGGCGCCGCCGCGCGCTGGGGACTGCGTCTCGCACTGTCCGACGTCCACGGGATCAGCGAGGCCGAGGCCGCCCGGATCGAGACCGGACAGCCCTACGCCTCCCTGCGCGACTTCTGGGACCGGGCCCGCCCGAGCCGCCCCGTGGCCGAACGGCTCTCGCAGGTCGGCGCCCTCGACGCCTTCGGCGCCAACCGCCGGGACCTGCTCCTGCACCTGTCCGAACTCCACGGCGCCCAGCGGGCGAAGGGCGCGCACGGCCCCCAACTGCCCCTGGACGGCGGGCTGTCCACCGCCTCCGTGGGCCTGCCCGACCTCGACGACACCGAACGGCTCAGCGCCGAGCTGGGCGTCCTCGGCATGGACGCCTCCCGCCACCTCATGAGCGACCACCACACCTTCCTGACCGAACTGGGCGTGCTCCCGGCCAGCGCCCTGCGCACCGCCGCACACGGCCAGACCGTCCTGGTCGCGGGCGCCAAGGCGGCCACCCAGACCCCGCCGATCCGCTCCGGCAGGCGGGTCATCTTCACCACCCTCGACGACGGCACCGGCCTGGTCGACCTCGCCTTCTTCGACGACAGCCACGTGGCGTGCGCCCACACCGTCTTCCACTCCTTCCTGCTGCTGGTGCGCGGAGTGGTCCAGCGGCGCGGCCCGCAGAGCCTGAGCGTGGTCGGCGAGGCCGCCTGGAACCTCGCCCAACTGGCCGAACTGCGTTCCGCCGGAGGTCTGGAGGCGGTCGCGGCCGCCCTCGCCGTACCGGCGCCCGCCACACCGTCCGCCTCCGGTCAGGCCCCCGCCGAAGCCCCCGCCGAAGCGTCCGCCGCACCGGCCCCCGGCCGCCGGATCACGCTGCCGAACGGGTACGAGATGCACCCCTGGGCGGACCTCCAGCCCCCGGGCACCGGCCCCGCCACCGGCCGCAAGCTCTGGCACTCCAGTCCGGGGAGCGCGGGATGAACCCGGGTGCGGACCCCGCCGGGTCCGTGCTGTGCCTGCGCTTCCGCCGGGCCGACGGAGCCCCGCTCGACGCGCCCGCCCACGCCGGGCTGCTCACCCTGCTGGGCGCCCTGACCCCGGTGGTCCAGGCGCTGCCGCCCGACGGGGCCCTCGCCGATGTCCGGGGCGCGCTGCGCTACTTCGGGCGGGACGCGGCCGAACTGGCCGCCGTGATCCGGGTCCGGGCCCTCGCCCTGTACGGCGCCGAGTGCGCCCTCGGCGGCGCCGCGAACCCGATGCTGGCCACCCTGGCGGCCCGCGCGGCCGGACCCGGGCGCACCCTGCTGATCCCGGACGAGCCCGCCGCCGTACGGGAGTTCCTGGCCGGGCGGCCCGTCGCGGCCCTACCCGGAGTGGGCCCCAAGGCGGCCCGGGTGCTCTGCTCCTACGGTCTCGACACCATCGGCCGGGTCGCCGCCGCCCCGCCCGCGACCCTGCGGCGGATCCTGGGACCCCGGGCCGGGCGGGAGGTCCACGAGCGGGCCCACGGCATCGACCGGACCCCGGTGCTGCCCGGCGCGGCCGCGCGTTCACTGGCCGCCGAGCGCCCCTTCGGCCGGGACGAGCTGGACCCCGTACGCCACCGCCGCGCCCTGCTCTCCCTCACCGAGGAGATCGGCGCCCGGCTGCGCGCCCGGGACCAGGTCTGCCGCGCGCTCTCCCTCACGGTGCGCTGCGCCGACCGCACGACCGTGACCCGGACCCGCGTGCTGCCGGAACCCACCGCCCACTCGGCCACCCTGACCGCCACGGCGTACGCCGTCCACGCGTCCCTGGGTCTCCAGCGGGCCCGGGTCCGCGCGCTCTCCCTGCGCGCGGAGGAACTGGCCCCGGCCACCCGGGCCGTCCACCAGCTGACCTTCGACCCCGAGGACGAGAAGGCCCGCAGGCTGGAGGCGGTCACGGACCGGATCCGGGCCAGGTTCGGCCCGTCCGCCATAGCCCGCGGCAGCCTGGCGGCCTGAACCGCGCGGCCTGTTCACGCGGCCCGGCCGGAACCCCTCGCGCGAGCCGCGGGTGAACCCGTTCGCCGTGCGACACGCATTCTTTACTGACGCGTAACTTCCAAGTCTTGCTACTCGCCCGTAATTTGGCGTCAGCAGCACCCCCATGTGATCCGGATCACGGGACTCCCCCACGTTCTTTCCCCTTGACCCGCAAGGAGATCACTCGATGCTGCCCTGGAGACGACGCCTGCTCCGCTCGCTGGCCGTCCTCGCACTCGCCGCCGCCACCCTGGTCCCCGCCGGGTCCGCGCAGGCGGCTTCCGCCCCGTACAGCGGGTGGAACAACTGGTCCTGCAAGCCCTCCGCCGCGCACCCGCGCCCCGTGGTGCTGGTCCACGGCACCTTCGGCAACTCCATCGACAACTGGCTCGGGTTCGCGCCGTACCTCGTGGACCGCGGATACTGCGTCTACTCCCTCGACTACGGCCAGCTGCCCGGCGTGCCCCTCTTCAACGGACTCGGTCCGATCGACAAGTCCGCCGGTCAGCTCGACGTCTTCGTCGACAAGGTGCTCGCCTCCACCGGCGCCGCCAAGACCGACATCGTCGGGCACTCGCAGGGCGGCATGATGCCGAACTACTACCTGAAGTTCCTCGGCGGCGCGGCCAAGGTCAACGCGATGGTCGGGATCGCCCCCGACAACCACGGAACCACCCTGCTCGGGCTCACCCAGCTGCTGCCCTACTTCCCCGGGGCCGGGGACCTGATCAGCTCCGCCACCCCGGGGCTGGCCGACCAGATCGCGGGCTCGCCCTTCATCACCAAGCTGAACGCGGGCGGCGACACCGTGCCCGGAGTCGCGTACACGGTCATCACGACCAAGTTCGACGAGGTGGTCACCCCGTACCGGACCCAGTTCCTCGACGGGCCGAACGTACACAACGTCCTGCTCCAGGACCTGTGCGGAGTCGACCTCTCCGAGCACGTCGCGATCGGCCTGACCGACCGGATCGCCTGGCACGAGGCGGCCAACGCGCTCGACCCGCAGCACGCGCGGCGGACCACCTGCGCGTCGGTCTTCGACTGACGCGCGAGCGGTCCGCGGGGCGCTGAGCAGGAAGGGAGCGCGGGCCGTCAGCGGCCGTGACGACCGGCGGTGGTCCGGCGACGGGCCACGCCGAAGAGCACGGCCGCACCGGCGGCGAGCGCACCCGCCCCGGCGATCGCGATCATCGGGGTCGCACCGTCGCCGCCGGTCTGGGCGAGATTGCCGTCCGCCGGGCTCTGCGACGTGACCGGGACGGCCGACGCCCCGTTCGTCTTCGGGTCGTTGTCGCCGTGACCGCTGTGCTCGACCGTGGACTTGTCCGCCCCGGCCGCGATCTGCTCGTCCGTGGGCGCCTTCGCGGGGTCCTGCGCGGAGCCCGGTGCGGGATCCGCCGGGACCTGTCCCGCCGACGGCTTGGAGCCGGGCTTCCCGGTGGCGCCCTCCTCCGGGTGCGCGGAGGCGGCGGGACCGGCGGTCGGCCCGGTGCCGCTCCCGCCGCTGTCCTTGCCGAAGACCACGTCGGAGCAGGAGTAGAAGGCCTCCGGGCTGTCCGAGCGCTGCCAGACGCTGTAGATGAGGTGGCGGCCGGTCTTCTTCGGGACGGCGGCGGAGAACACGTAGTCGCCGTTCCGCATGCCCGGGTCGCTGACCTTCGCGAAGGGCGTGGCCTCCAGATCGGACCACTTCAGCGGCTTCGACGGGTCGTAGGAGTCCTTCGTGACATACAGCTCGAAGGACCCCTTGTGCGGGGCGGTCCCCTTGTACCGGAAGGTGTGCGCGCCCGCCGCCATCGGGCTGGCGGGCCAGTCGGCGCGGGCCAGGTCCAGGCCCTTGTACTTGCTGTTGCCCGCCGAGCACAACTGCCCGTCCGGGATCAGCGACTTGCTCTGGCCCGCCGCGTTGGCGATGTTCACCGCGTTCCAGTCGTAGAAGGCCTGCGCGCCGCTCGCCGAGACGGCCGCCTTGCACGCCGCCGACCGGGGTGATTCCGGCCCCTCCGCGTAGCACGCGGCCACCCGGCTGACCGGGTCCGTCATCGAGCCGTGGGCCGCCGCGGGCGAGGCGGTGTACGCGGCCACCGCGAGCGGGGCCAGGCCCAGGGCGGCGATACGGGCGGCGGTGCGCGGGGCGGTGCTGGGGCGGCGTGCGGACATGGATGGAACTCCTCTGGGCGGGGCGTACGGGGGTACGGCCGGTGGACCGGGCTGGGTGGCGCCGCTCCCGATGGGTGACGACGCCGCCTCCGGCCCTCCCTGGCTCGCCCAAGCTAGCCACTGGAACCGCCCGTTCCGAGGCCTTCGGGCCCCGGAGGGCGATCCTTAGGGCGCAGTTAAGGACGCGCTAAGCGGGCCCACAGGAACGCCCCCGTCCACGGGTCCACCCGCGCGGTTCAGCCGAGCAGCGCGGCCAGGCCGGCCGCCGAACGGGCCTGGCGCTCCAGCGCGTCGAGGGCCGCCACGGCCCGCATGGCGGCCTCCGGGTCGCGCCCCGCGAGGCCGCTCTCGGCGAACTCGTCCTCGTCCAGGCGCCGTACGTCCGACCCGTCCGCCGAGACCCACAGGTCGAGGTCGAGGTCCTCCACCAGGATCTCGCCGTCGCTCATCACGGCCGGCCGGGTGATGTCGCAGTACCAGCCCTTGAGGACACCGGTGGCGCCGCGCACCTCCTTGACCGCGTACCAGCGGTCCCGCCAGAAGTGCTCGGTGAATACGTCGCCCGGCTCGAAGCGGACGAAGCCGAAGTCGCGCACGCCCGGGGCCGCCCAGGGGGCGCGTACGGAGATCCGGGCACCGGTGTCGGCCAGCAGGGCGGCCCGATAGCGGATCTTGGTCCGGTCGCCCTTGACCAGGGCGACGGTCACGGTCCCCGGGTCCCGCGGCGCCAGCTTCTTCGTGTACCGGACCTCGGCGGCGCAGACCTCGTACCCGAAGCCCTTGTTGACCGCCAGCATCGGGGCGTTCGCGGTGTCGTTGCCGGTGAACGCCTCCGTGTACCCCGCCGCCCGGGCCCGCCGCAGCGAGGCGGCCTTGGCCAGCTTGGCCAGCCCCCGGCCGCGGAAGGCGCGCCGGGTGCCGGTCATGGCCGAGGCGTAGCGGGTGGCCCCGTCGGTGTGGGCCGCGGTGAAGGCCGCCACCGCGCCGTCGACGAGGACCACGGTGCTCAGCTCCCGGTCCAGGGCGGGGCTCCGCCAGATGTGCAGCAGCCAGCCGTCGTAGTCGTCCATCTCGGTCGCCACGTCGCCCGGTTCGTCGCAGGAGGTCTCCGCGTCCGCCTCGAACAGGGGCCGCGGATCGGCCTCGAAGGCGGCGGCGGTCCGCAGCTCGACCCCGGTCGGCAGGGCGCCCGGCAGCTCCGGCAGGGCGGCGGTGGTCAGGTCCAGGCGCAGGAAGTACGCGCTCCGGCTGGCCCGGTACCCCCGGCGCTCGGCGAAGGCGCGGGGCGCGGGCTCGTCCAGGACCCACGCGAACACATCGGTGGCCCCCCGCGCCGCGAGGTGGTGCTCCGCGGCGCGCGCCAGCGGGCCACCCGCTCCGAGACCCCGGTGCAAGGGGTCGACGTACACGTTGAGGAAGGCCTGACCCGGCTCCGGGCTGTCGTGCGCGACGCCCACCTGGGCGCTGCCCACCACCGTGCCGTCGGCCGTCTCGGCGACCAGCAGGCGGTAGTGCCGGTCGGGGTGGGCGGAGGCGAGTTCGAAGGCGACGCCCTCAACAGTGGTGATCATGAAGGGCAGTGCGGCCCGGCGCACCCGGACCACGGCCTCGGCGTCCGCCACGTCACCGGGGCGCAGGTCGCGAATCAGAACGGTCATGAGCGCGACGCTACGTGCGGCGCTCCGCGGCCCGCCTCCGAATTACCCTCCGATGGGCGACAATCGGGCCCGTGACCTCGACGAACCTGAAGCTCACCCTTGACGGCGCGGCCGGTGCGGCCGCCCCCTACGAACAGCTGCGCGCGCAGATCTCCCGGCAGGCGCGCTCGGGCCGGCTGCCCGCCGGCTTCAAACTGCCGACGGTGCGCGGGCTCGCGGAGGAGCTGGGCCTGGCCGCGAACACGGTCGCCAAGGCCTACCGGGCGCTGGAGTCCGACGGGGTGATCGAGACGCGCGGCCGCAACGGCACCTTCATCGCGGCCACGGGCGACGCCCCGGCCCGCGAGGCCTCGGCGGCGGCCCAGACCTACGCGGAGCGCGCCCACCGCCTCGGCCTCACCCGGGAGGCGGCCGAGGCCGCCGCCGTGACCGCCCTGCGCGCGCGGTACGGGAGCTGAGAGCGGCGGGTCCTGGGGGTGCGCGGGGGTCCTAGAGGTACAGCCCCGCGTCGGGCCCGTGCGCCTGCGGCGGCAGCAGCGAGCCGGGGCCCGCGCCGCGCCGCAGCGCGAACAGCTCGGCCAGGGTGGCGCCCTCGCGCGGCACCCCCTCGTCGGTGCCCAGCCAGTCCACCGCCTCCCGGTGCGTCAGCTTGTCCACCTCGATCCGCGCCAGGCAGCGCCCGGGCCGGACCACCGCCGGGTGCAGCCGCTCCAGGTCCTCGTTGGTGGTGACCCCGACCAGGACGTTGCGGCCCTGGCCGAGCAGCCCGTCCGTCAGGTTCAGCAGCCGTGACAGGGCCTGCCCGGCGGTGTGCCGGGCCTCGCCGCGGATCAGCTCGTCGCAGTCCTCCAGCAGCAGCAGCCGCCAGCGGCCCTTGGCCGTGCCCTCGTCCTCGCCGATGGCGATGTCCATCAGGTAGCCGACGTCGTTGAACAGCCGTTCGGGATCGAGTACGCAGTCCACCTGGCACCAGTCCCGCCAGGAGCGGGCGAGCGTGCGCAGCGCGGAGGTCTTGCCGGTCCCGGGCGGCCCGTGGAGCAGCAGCAGCCGCCCCGCGATGTCGTCCGGGGTCACCTTCATCAGCCGGTCCAGCGACCCGGCGACCGGGGCGGTGTAGTTGGGCCGCACCTCCGCCCAGGTACCGGCCGCGATCTGGCGGGTCGTCCGGTACGGGCCCCGGCGCGGGGAGACGTACCAGAAGCCCATGGTGACGTTCTCGGGCTGCGGTTCGGGTTCGTCCTGCACGCCCTCGGTGGCCTCGCCCACCACGGTGGAGGCGAGTTCTTCGCTGACCGCCGTCACCGTGACGTCCGCGCCGCGGCTCCAGCGGGAGACGAGCATGGTCCAGCCCTCGCCCTCGGCGAGGGTGGCGCTGCGGTCGGAGTCGCGCGCGGAGCGCAGCACGGTGGCCGCGGGCGGCACCAGGCTGGCCCCGGCCTTGACCCGCTCGATGGACACGCTGTGCGAGTACGGCTGCTCGCCGGACGCGAACCGGCCGAGGAACAGCGCGTCGACGACGTCCGACGGGGAGTCGCTGTCGTCGACGTTGAGCCGGATCGGCAGCGCGTCATGAGGGTTGGCTGGCATGGCGCCCATGATCCGGCACGAAGTGCCCCTGTGCACCCGTGTTTCGCCGGAACGGGTGGGTGACTTCCCTCTTCAAACACCCCCGTGGTGAAGATTCCGGCGGGAACTCCACCCCGAACATTCTTGGCATGAACACTTCCAGTGGGCCCCAGCTCCTTGTACCACAGAACGGACAGGAAACCCCCACAAGGAGCCGTACATGAGATTGTCACGGTTTGCCGCTTTAACCTCGTCACTCCTCCTGGCCGCGGGCGCCGCACTGCTCGGCGCCGGTCAGGCCTCCGCCGCCCAGGCGGACTTCGGCTATGTCGCGCTCGGCGACTCGTACTCCTCCGGTGTCGGATCCGGGAACTACGACAGCTCCAGCGGCGATTGCAAGCGCACCAGCCGGGCCTACCCAGCCCTCTGGGCCGCCTCGCACGCGCCCCAGACCTTCGCCTTCACCGCCTGCTCGGGCGCCCGTACCGGCGATGTCCTCGCCAACCAGCTCGCCCCGCTGAACACCGGAACCGACCTCGTCAGCCTCACCGTCGGGGGCAACGACGCCGGATTCTCGGACGTGATGCAGACCTGTGTGCTCCAGTCCGAGGCCACCTGCATCACCCGGGTCGACCAGGCCAGGGCCTACGTCGACTCCACCCTGCCCGGCAAGCTCGACCAGGTGTACAGCGCCATCGACTCGCGCGCGCCCAACGCCCACGTCGTCGTCCTCGGCTACCCCCGCTTCTACAAGCTCAACGGCAGCTGCCTCGCCGGGCTGTCCGAAGGCAAGCGCGCCGCGATCGACGGCGCGTCCGACTACCTGAACGCGGCGCTCGCCAAACGCGCCGCCAACCACGGATTCAGCTTCGCCTCCGTCACCAGCGCCTTCACCGGCCACGAGATCTGCACCAGCAGCGAATGGCTGCACAGCCTCAACTGGGCCAACATCGGCGAGTCCTACCACCCGACCGCGACCGGCCAGTCCAGCGGCTACCTGCCGGTCTTCACCAGCGCGGCCTGAGCGCCACGGGGCACGTGATCTAGGGCGTCGGGGCCGGACCGACCGGCCGGCCCGGCGCGCCGGGTGAACCGGACGGCCCGGGGGAGGAGGCTCCGCTCGTCGGAGTCTCCTCCTCGCACGTCACGGAGAAGTCCACCCAGTCGGAGGTGACCGCTCCGGGCCGCCGCACCTCCAGCCGGACCGCGTCGTCCAGGGTGGTCCCCGGCCGGTGGCTCAGCTCGGTGAAGTTCAGCTCCCGGGCCGTCGGGCCGCCCGCGTCGAAGGTGACGGCCTGCCAGTCGGGCGCCGAACTCACCCCGCTGCGGGTGGCCCAGCGGTACTCCACGACCACCGGCGTACGGACCACCGACAGCGTCGCCGCGAAGGCGGGCGCGGCGGCCTCCGGCGGCGGGCACGGACCGGAGTAGCGGCCGCGCACCGCGTGCACGGCGAGGGTGACGCTCTGGGCGGGGGTGGCCGAGGCGCTCGGTGACGGGCTGGGCGAAGGGCTGGGCGAGGGGGTGGTGGCCGAGGGCGCCGGGCCGCTGGTGACCGGGGAGGCGCTCGGCGAAGCGGCCCCGCCGCCCGTCGGACCGCCGCCCGCGCGGTCCTCGAACAGCAGCCAGCCCAGGAGCGCCAGCACCAGCAGCAGGACCACGATGCCGAAGGCGAGGACCAGACCCGCCCCCGTGCGCGGCGCGGGGTCCGCGGGCCCGTGACCGGACTCCCGCCGCGGCTGCGGCGCGGGCAGCGCGGGCGTGGGGGAGCCGTACGGGCCGGCCGCGGCGCCGGAGAAGGCCCCGGGGGAGCCCCCGGCGCGGTCGCCGTGGTGCGCGGTCGCCGTCGGCGAATCGGGCCCCGACACCGGCCCGCCCTCCGACCGTACGGTCCCGCCGGCGCCCACCACCCGCAGCATCCGCGCCGCCTCCGGCGCGGTCAGCCGCCGCGCCGGGTCCTTGCGCAGCAGTCCCTCCAGTACGGGCTCCAGCGCTCCGGCGCGGCGCGGCGGCGGCAGTTCCCGCTCCACCACGGCCTGGAGGGTGGCGATCGGGGAGTCCTGGCGGAAGGGGGTGCTGCCCTCCACCGCCGCGTACAGCATCACGCCCAGCGACCACAGGTCCGACCCGGGTCCGGGCGCGGCCCCCAGCGCGGCCTCCGGCGCCAGGTACTCGGGGGAGCCGATCACCTCCCCGGTCATCGTGATCGAGGCGGAACCCTCCAGCCGGGCGATCCCGAAGTCGCTCAGGAGCACCCGCCCGTCGTTGGCGATGAGGACGTTCCCGGGCTTCACGTCGCGGTGCAGTACGCCCGCCTCGTGCGCGGAGCGCAGCGCCGACAGCACCTGCTCGCCGATGTGCGCGGCCCGCTGCGGGGACAGCGGGCCGTCGGCCTCCAGCATCTCCGCGAGCGAGAGCCCGCGCACCAGTTCCATCACGATCCAGGGCCGGCCGCCGTCGGTGGCCACGTCGTAGACGGTGACCACCCCGCGGTGCGTGACCCGGGCCGAGGCCCAGGCCTCCCGCTCCAGGCGCGCGTACATGCGCTGCACCTCGGCCTCGTCCAGGCCGGCCGGGGCCCGGACCTCCTTCACGGCCACCTCGCGGCCCAGGACCTCGTCCCGGGCCCGCCAGACGACGCCCATGCCGCCCCGGCCCAGCGGACCCAGCAGCCGGTACCGCCCCGCGACCACGCGTTCGTCGCCGCTCGGCTCTCCGCTCACGCGGGCCCCCTCGTTCGGGTAACGGGATGATCACTCCAAGTTAACCGATCGGCCGCCGTGTGACTCCCGCCGCGTCGCAACTCGCGGGCTCGCACGTCCGGGCGGTCCCCGCCACCCTTCTGACGCGGGATCACTTCGGAGAGTGATGGACGACTGCGCTCAGTAATCGTCAACTGGGGTCGCCGAAGGGGTAATTCACGCGACCGGGATACCCGACTGCGACGCGAGGGCGATAGGGTTAACCTGCCCGGGCCGGGTGCCCTCGTACGGGTGGGGAGAGACATGGAACAGATAGCAATGCGTAGCAGGCCGCCTCGCGTGCCTGCCATCACCTGCGGCAGTAGCGCGACCAGTTCGCGCCTCGACCGTCATCTCGCCGTGCTGGGCGGACCCGCCGTCCCGCACTGCGACGCCATCGAGGCGACGCTGCTGATGCGTGAGCTGACGTCGCGCGACCATACGCACGTCCAGCGGAGCCGGAGCGCGCGCGTCTCGCTCTTCGCCCCGTTGCGGCGGCTGCGTCGCACACTCTTCGGCAGCCGCCGCTCGTAACTGCCACCGGATCCAGGGCCGTTGCGGCGGTCGCCGGATCCGCACCACGCGCCGGTGACCGCCCCGGTCGGCCCGGCTCCGGTCAACGCTGTCCCCGGTCAACCCGGCCGCCCGTCACCCGGTCGCCGGTCAACGCCGTACCCGGTCAACGCCTTACCCGATCGGTCTCTCCCCGGTCGTTCCGGTTCCCGGCCTCAGGCGATCACGCCGTCCCGGCGCAGCGCCGTGAGCTGCGCGCCCGTCATCCCCAGGGCGCGCAGCAGGGCGTCGGTGTGCTCGCCGAGCGCGGGAACCGCGCCCATCCGCGGTTCCGGGCCGCCCGGCAGGCCGATGGGCGGCAGCAGGGCCCGCAGCGGCCCTGCCGGTGAACCGATCTCCCGCCAGCGGTCCCGAGCGGCGAGCTGCGGGTGCCCGGCCAGTTGGGCCACCGAGTTCAGCCGGGCGCAGGCGATCCCGGCCGCCTCCAGCCGCGCGAGTGCCCCGGCCGCCGTGAACCGGGCCAGCGCCTCGGCGACCACCGCGTCGGTCTTCTCCCGGTTCGCGGTGCGCGCCGCATTCGTCGCGTACGCCGCATCCTCGGCCAACTCCGGTCGCTCCAGCACCTGTTCGGCGAGCCGGCGCCACTCGCGGTCGTTCTGCACCGACAGGAGCACCCGGTCCCCGTCGGCGGTCGGGTAGGCGTCGTACGGTGCGATCACGGCGTGCGCGAGACCGGTCCGGGCGGGCTCCTCGCCGCCGTGCATCGTCAGGTGCAGCGGGTGGCCCATCCACTCGGCGAGCGCGTCCAGCATCGACACCTCGACCGGTCCGCCGAGCCCGGTGGTGGCGCGCCGCAGCAGGGCCGCGAGGACCCCGGAGAACGCGTACATGGCCGCGGCGATGTCGGCGGCCGGGATGCCCGCCTTGACCGGCTGTCCGGGGGTGCCGGTGACCGAGACCAGGGCCGCCTCGCACTGGACGAGCATGTCGTAGGCCCGCTTGTGCGCGTACGGTCCCTGGGCGCCGTAGCCCGAGATGTCCACGGCGACCAGCCGCGGGTAGCGCGCGCAGAGCGCGGCCGCGTCCAGCCCGAGCCGGGCCGCGGCCCCCTGGGCGAGGTTCTGCACGAAGACGTCCGCCCCGGCGAGCAGGCCGTGCAGGGCCTCCCGGCCGCGCGGGTCCTTGAGGTCGAGCGCGATCGACTCCTTGCCGCGGTTGGCCCAGACGAAGTGGGAGGCCAGCCCGTGGGCGGCGGTGTCGTAGCCGCGCGCGAAGTCGCCCCCGTCGGGGCGCTCCACCTTGATGACCCGGGCCCCGAGGTCGGCGAGCTGGCGGGTGGCGAAGGGAGCGGAGACGGCCTGCTCGACGGCGACGACGGTGATCCCGTCGAGGGGGAGGGGGAGCGGGGAGGGCCGGTGCGGGGTGCCGGGGCGCGGGGTGTCGCTGTCACGGTGCATGACACCGGTACCTACCGGGCCGGACCCCTCCCTGTCACCCCCCTGGTCCTCCGGCCCTCGCTCCCGGGCCGGGGGCCGCCTCACAGCGGGAGGGCGAACTGGCCGTCCGGGCCCTCCTCCTGGTGGTCCAGCACCGACGCCGGGCGCCGGGCCCAGCGCGGTACCGGAAGCACCCCGGCCGCCCGCAGCGCGGCGCCCGCCAGCGCGGGCCCCGGCTCGAACGCGGCCCGGGCCGGGGCCAGGTCGGCCAGCAGGGCCAGGGTGGTGACCAGGGTCAGCAGCTCCGAGGTCCACACCTGCGGCCACTCGGTGGGGCCCAGCGCGGCCAGGCCCCCCGCCTCCGGCTCCCGGTGCGCGCCGCGCGCGGTGAACCAGCGCTCCAGTACCCGCACGCCGTTCACCTCGTACTCCCACGCCCCGGCCGGGACCGGCGCGATGCTCCCGGCCCCGAACAGCAGGGTCTCGCCCTCCGCCTCGTACGAGAGCCCGGGCGGCCACCCGGAGACCGCCGAGCGTACGAACGGTCGGCGCCCGGCCGGCAGCCGGGGCGGCTGCGCCCCGCGCGCCCCGCGCAGCTGGACGGTCAGCAGCCGCTGGCCCAGCTCCAGCCCGGCCCGCCAGCGCTCCGGGTCGGCCGGGAGCGGGACCTCGTACCCCCGGGGGCCCGGGCGGCCCGCGGCGAGGATCCAGCACAGGACGTCCTCCGGGGTCACCCAGCCGCGGTAGCGCTCGCCCAGCAGCGGCAGCAGACCCGGCGCCAGATTGGGCTCGGCGCCCCCGGGGCGGCGGTGCAGCGGACGGATCCGGCCCAGCCTGCCCGCGGGGAGGTGCGCGGTGACCAGCGGGCCGGGCAGGCCCGGGGGCTCGACGAGGAAGAGCTGGTGCTCGTCCAGGACCCGCCACAGCTCCGGCCGGGCCAGGTCGATCAGCCGCTGGTCCGGCAGCAGCCACTGCTCGTCGAAGGGCTCGTACAGCACCCGTACGGGGTCGGGACAAGCGCCGGGCTCCCGCGCGAACCGGCCGGTGGCCGACCGCTGACCGGGCAGCGCGGCCGCCCCGGCGGCGGGCCGCCGGGACCGGCTGGGCCTGAACAATCGTTCCCGCTCGGCGTCCTCGGCGGCCGTCAGCGCCGCCCAACGGGCCCGCAACGACCCCGCGTCGGGCGCGGCCACCCAGTCCCGGCCCAGCCGCAGCCCACCCACGGACCAGGGGACCAGCTCGTCCAGCAGAGGTACGTCATCGCTCACACCGACCGATGCTAGTGCCGCGTCAGGCAATGTTTGCCCGTCGAGGAACGGCCTCCGGTGCGTGCTCCGGGCGGGCCGGCCGGAAGCCCTTGTACTGGACGTACGTGGGCTTTCGGCCGGTGCGGCGAGAGTGCGTGCGGGGCGTCGCGACGGGGCGAACGTTGCCTGACGCGGCACTAGGCCGTCCGTCCCGTCGGAGGCGCCAAGGGCTGTCCGTGATCCCCGGCGGGCGCGCGACGCCGGCCACGGCGCCTCGCCGCGTTGTCGGATCGCCCGAATGCACCCGGCATGAGGACGACCCTCCGCCGTGCGAGGCACCGCATCCGACGCCGCACGCTGGTCGACCGCGGAGTACGGGCCCGGGTCCGCCGGGGGTTCAGGAGCATCCGCGCTCACCTCGCCTGCCCGGCCCGTGTCCCAACGCCACAGGCATCGGGCCCGGACAACCACCCGGCGCCAAGAACAAACACCAGGCACCCGGCTATGACGTCGGCAAGACCGTCAAACGCCCCGAGACTCTCAAGGCCATGGGCAAGCCTGGAAGATCTTGGTAGACAGAGAACAAGCTCAGTGCGCGTCCATCGTGACCGTGAACGAGAAACGGTCACCGCGATAGCGGATCCGGGCCACGTCCACCACCCGGCCGTCCTCGTCGTAGGTCACCCCGGTGTAGTGCAGGATCGGGCTGAGCAGCGGCACCTGGAGCAGCTCGGCGGTGGGCGGGTCGGCGAGGCGGGCCTCGACGGTGTCCGTGATCCGGCTGATCCGTACGCCGACCACGTCCCGCAGGACCTTGGTCATCGGCCACCGTTCCAGATCGGCCAGGTCCACCGCCTCGGCCAGCTCCGGACGGACCGCGTTCTCGGCCCAGTTCGTCGGCTCGCCGCTCTCCCCGTCGTGGCGCAGCCGCCGGTACGTCACCACCTCCGCGAGGTCCGGGAAATGCTCCAGCAGCTCCGCGGGCACCGGCGTCCGCGCGTGGCCGAGGATCGTCGTACGTTCGCCCGACTGCTGGGCCACGATCGCGTCGACCGAGCCCAGCAGCCGGATCGGCGCCCCGCGCCGCGCCCCGGGCTCGATGAAGGTGCCGCGCCGCCGGTGCCTGCTGATCAGGCCCTCCTGCTCCAGCTCCTTGAGGGCCTGGCGCATGGTCAGCACGCTCACTCCGTAGTGCCCGGCGAGCTGCTCCTCGGTGGGCAGGCGCAAGGTCGCGTCCGGGGTGCGCCCGAGTATCGAGGCGCGCAGTGATTGCGACACCTGGTACCAGAGCGGCAGCTTCCGGTTCAGCACCACGGAGTCGGGGGCGAAGGCGGTCACGGGCGGGTTCTCCGTACGGGTGGACAAGGGCGGCGTGCTGCGATGTTAGGCGCGAAAGTGCCGTTCCAGCCCCCGCCAGACGTCGTCGTAGGCGGGCTGGAGGTGATCCGCGCCCGCCGCCCGGGCGGTGGCGGTGACCGGCCAGCGGGTTTCGAACATGAAGGCCAGGCCGTCCGAGATCTTCTGCGGCTTCAGCTCGGCGCCGCTGGCCCGGTCGAAGGTCTCCTGGTCGGGGCCGTGTGCGGACATCATGTTGTGGAGGGAGCCGCCGCCGGGAACGAACCCCTCCGCCTTGGCGTCGTAGGCCCCCTCGATCAGGCCCATGTACTCGCTCATCACGTTGCGGTGGAAGTAGGGCGGCCGGAAGGTGTCCTCGCCGACCAGCCAGCGCGGGGCGAAGACCACGAAGTCCACGCCCGCCAGGCCCGGTGTGTCGGAGGGGGCGGTCAGCACCGTGAAGATCGAGGGGTCGGGGTGGTCGTAGCTGATGCTGCCCAGGACGTTGAAGCGCCGCAGGTCGTAGACGTAGGGAACGTGCGAGCCGTGCCAGGCGACCACGTCGAGGGGCGAGTGGTCGTAGGTGGCGGCCCAGAGGTTCCCGCAGAACTTGTTGACCACCTCCACCGGGCGGTCCTCCTCCTCGTACGCCGCCACCGGGGCCTGGAAGTCGCGGGCGGCGGCGAGGCCGTTGGCCCCGATCGGGCCGAGGTGGGGGAGTTCGAAGGGGCGGCCGTAGTTCTCGCAGACGTAGCCGCGGGCGGTGGCGTCGAGCAGCTCCACGCGGAAGCGGATCCCGCGCGGGATCAGGGCGACCTCGCCGGGGCGGGCGCTGAGCAGGCCGAACTCGGTGCGCAGCAGCAGGCCGCCCTGCTCCGGGACGATCAGCAGCTCGCCGTCGGAGTCGCTGAACACCCGGTCGGTCATGGAGGTGTCGGCGGCGTAGAGGTGGATGGCCATCCCGGTGCGCTGCGTCGCGTCGCCGTTGCCGCCCAGGGTCCACAGTCCGGCGACGAAGTCGGTGCCGGGGGCCGGGGCCGGCAGCGGGTTCCAGCGCAGGCGGTTCGGGTCCGGGACGGACTCGGTGAAGGGCGCGGTGCGCAGGTTGCCGTTGTCGACCCGGGCGAAGGGCGGGTGCGCGGCCGAGGGGCGGATGCGGTAGAGCCAGGAGCGGTGGTTGTGCGGGCGCGGCTCGGTGAAGGCGCTGCCGCTGAGCTGCTCGGCGTAGAGGCCGAGCCCGGCGCGCTGGGGCGAATTCCGGCCGACGGGCAGAGCGCCGGGAACCGCCTCCGAGCTGTGCTCGTTCCCGAAGCCGGTGAGGTACTCCAGCGCCTCCGCCGTCTTCCTGGCCTGCTCGCTCATGGCTGCTCCCGCTCAGTCGAAGGAATCCTATGGTTGACAGTAGGATTCCCCGGCCCCGACGTCAACGGGCACGCGCGGCGGGTGGCGGGGGAGGGTCGGGCGGAACCCGTCCAGCGGATGCGTGCGCGAGGGGATCCGAAAACATGAACATTGCTCTACTCTCTCGCGCATGTCGTGGACCCGCAGGTTCCCTGCCGTGCCGGCGGCGCTCCTCGCCGCCCGCCCGGCCCTCCTCTCCCTCCTCTCCTTCCTGACCCTTCTCGCCCTCTTCGCCGCCGCGCCCGCCGCCCAGGCCCACGAGGAACGCCCCATCACCCTCCCCGACGGCTCCGGAAGCGTGCCGGAGTACCGCACGGGCGAACCCGACCTGCTCGTCTGCAAGACCGGCCGCCCCGACTTCGAGCGGCGCACCGCCGGCTTCCCGGAGCCCCTCAAACTGCGCAACCTCGCCCTCTACGACCGGTGCGAGAAGAACGGCTTCCGCAACCTCCAGGAAGCCGTCGACGCCGTCGACCGCCCCGGGATGAACATCGCGATCCTGCCCGGCCTGTACGAGGAAGAGCCCTCGCTGCCCAAACCGACCGGCGAGTGCGCGTCCCTGAAGGCCCCCAACTCCTCGCTCGGCTACCAGATCCTGTCCTACGAGCAGCAGGTGCGGTGCCGCCACAACCAGAACCTCGTCGCCATCCTCGGCAAGAAGAACCTCCAGATCGAGGGCACCGGGTCATCCCGGCAGGACGTCGTCATCGACGCCAAATACCAGAAGCTGAACGCCATCCGGGCCGACAAGTCCGACGGGATCTACTTCCGCAACTTCACCGCGCAGCGCACCACCTTCAACTCGCTGTACGTCCTGGCGGGCGACGGCTTCGTCATCGACGACGTCCTCACCCGCTGGAACGACGAGTACGGCTTCCTGACCTTCGCCAGTGACCACGGCCTGTACAAGAACTGCGAGTCCTACGGGAACGGCGACTCCGGCATCTACCCCGGCAGCGCCTCCGACATCAACGACGGCCGCGGCTACGACGTCCCGCGCCACTCCATCGAGATCACCGGCTGCCGCAGCCACCACAACATGGTCGGCTACTCCGGTACGGCGGGCGACTCGGTGTGGGTGCACGACAACGAGTTCGACGGCAACATGGGCGGCGCCTCGATGGACAGCGCCTTCCCCGGCCACCCCGGACTCCCGCAGAACCACGCCCTGTTCGAGCGGAACCTGATCCACGACAACAACGAGGACTTCTACCCGTACGTCGCCGACGGCACCTGCGCCAAGGCCCCCGTCGACCGCGGCTACGAACAGGGCGTCGTCTGCCCGCAGATCTCCATGCCGCCGGGCACCGGCATCATCACCGCGGGCGGCAACTGGAACGTGTACGAGAACAACTGGGTCTACGGGCACCGGCGCGCCGGGTTCTTCCTGAGCGCGGTCCCCGCCTTCATCCGGGGCGAGCCGGCCTGGAGCAAGCAGGCCGACACCTCCCACCACAACCGCTACGCCGGGAACATCCTGGGCAAGGACAAGTCCGGCGCCTCCCGCCCCAACGGCGCGGACGTGTGGTGGGACGGCCAGGGCAGGGGCAACTGCTGGCAGGACGGCCCCGACGGTTCCACCCCGGGCACGCTCCCGCAGTGCGGTGAGGCGCGCGGCGCCGTCTCGGGCGGCTCGGCCCGGCTGGTGGGGGAACCGGTCAAGCTGGCCCAACTGCTGGTCTGCGCCGACTACAACGTCCAGGCACGCAAACTCCCGGCAGGCTGCGACTGGTACGGCGCCCGGGGCCTGGAGCGGGTGGAGACCCAGATCGCGCTGTCCGTCGCGGTGGTACTGGCCCTGGCGGGCGGGGCGCTGTGGTGGCGCAGGCTGCGCGTGTCGCGACGGGGAACGCTCTCCTCGCTGCTGGGCCTGGCCGGGCTGGCCCTGGACGTGGCCGGGTCCACGATGACGCTGACCAGCACTTTCGTGCCCGTGCTCGCGCTGTTCCTCCTCGGGTTGTGGTGGACGGGTGCCGGGGTCGTGCTCCGGGCCGACCGCCCCTGGCTGGCGCGGCTGACCCTGCTGCTCGGCGCACTGACCCTGCTCGACGGCTTCGACAAGGCCGTGCTGATGATTCCGTGGATCCCGCTGAGCCCCGCGTGGATCCGCGCACTGGTGGCGGTGGTGTGGGTGCTGTGGGCCGTGGTCGCCTCCGGCCGCCCCGGCCCCGCCCGCGCCCCCACCGTCCCCGGCGGGGGCGGCGACTCCGACGAGGACCGCGAGCCCGTCCCGGCGGGCCCCCGCCCCACCCTGGACGGCGCCGCATGACCCTGGCCCAGCACCACACGCCTCCCGCCCAGCACCGCACGCCCCCCGCGCCGCCCGGGCCGACGGGTCGCGTGACGCCCGCCCGGGCGGTGCGGGACCGCCGGGCCCGGCTCGGGGCGACCTGGGCCGTACTGGCCCTGCTCGCCGCGGCCGGCGCCGCGGGCTGCGGCGGGCGGGCCACCACCCACCACAAACCCGGCACCACCCACCAGCAGGCCTCCGGCAGCGTCGGAACCCTGCTGGACACCCAGGACGAGGCCGGTCACCGGCTGCGCCAAGTCCCGTCCCAAGGTGCCCCCGAGGTCAAGCTCGCCGTCCGCCCCGACAGCGAGGACGGCTGGAACCTCCAGTTGGAGGTGCGCGACTTCCGCTTCACCCCCGACAGCGTGGGCGGCGCCGCGCTCGCAGGTGGCGGCCACGCCCACCTCCTGCTCGACGGCCACGAACTGGCCCGGTTGTACGGCTCCTGGTACCACCTGTCCGCCGCCCAGGTGCCCCAGGGCGCACACACCCTGACCGTCCGCCTCTACGCGGACGACCACACCGCCTGGGCGGTCGCGGGCAAGCCGGTGGAGTCCACGGCCCAGCTCGCCGCGCCCGCCCCGGACCAGGCGGGCCACGACCACGGCACCACCGCACCCCCGGCCCAGCAGCCGCCCCCCGCCCAGCCGCCCGCCCCGCCCACGCCTGCGGCCGACCGGACCGTGACCATCACCGTCCATGACGGCAAGGTCACCCCCGCCCCCGGGCGGACGGAGCTGAAGCGCGGCGAACGCGTCGCCCTGCGGGTCACCAGCGACCGCGCGGACACCCTGCACGTCCACGGCTACGACAAGGAGCTGCCGCTCCCCGCAGGCCAGGAGACCACCCTGATCCTCACGGTCGACCGCACGGGTCTCTTCGAGGTCGAGACCCACGAGTCCGACCTGGTCCTGACCCAACTCCTCGTCCGATGACCCCGGCGCCGCCCCTGGCATCGGCCCTGGTGCGACCCCTGCTGTCGGCTGGGGCATCGGCTGGGGTGCCGCTCCCGGGGCCGGGCCCGGCGGCGGGTCCCGCTCCCGGCGTCGTCCCGGCCGGGGGCCCGGGCGCCCTCGCCGATCCGCTCACCACGTTGGCCCATGGCATCGGTTCCCAGCACGACCTGCCCATCTCCCCCTTCTACGCCTTCGCCGGTGCCTTCGCCGCGCTCTTCGTCTCCTTTCTCGCGCTCGGTCTGCTCTGGTCCACCTCCCGCTTCCGGGGCGACCGTTCGGGTCGTCCGCTGCCCACCGCCGTCCAGCGGGTGGCCGACGCGCCGACCACCCGGACCGCGCTGCGCGTCCTCGGACTCGCCGCCGCCCTCTTCGTCCTGTCGCACCTCCTCTTCGGTCCCGACGACCCCGCCCGCAACCCCGCCCCGGGCGCCGTCTACGTCCTGCTCTGGGTCGGTCTCGTCCCCGCCTCCCTCCTCCTCGGCCCCGCCTGGCGCCTGCTCAACCCGCTGCGCACCCTCCACCGCTTGCTACACCGCCTCCGGCCCGCCAGACCGGTGCCGCCCGTCCACCTCCTTCCGTCCCGGCTCGGCCTCTGGCCCGCCGCCATCGGCCTGTTCGGTTTCACCTGGCTCGAACTCGTCTCACCCGACCCCGCCTCGCGCACCACCCTCCTGATCGCCCTGGCCGTATACGCCACCGTGCAACTCGGCCTCGCGGCCCGCTTCGGCGAATCGTGGTTCGCCGAAGGCGACCCCTTCGAGGCCTACTCCACCCTTCTGGCCCGCTTCTCCCCCCTCGGTCGTCGAAACGACGGCCGCCTCGTCCTCCGTAACCCCTTCCACGGACTCGACGCGACACCCGAGCGACCCGGACTCGTCGCCACCGTCTGCGTCCTGCTCGGATCCACCGCCTACGACGGCTTCTCCGACAGCCCCTCGTGGATCAACACCATCCAGACCTCCCCCCTCGGCCGAACCCCCGCGGCCGCGCTCGGACTCCTCGGTTCCATCACCCTGGTCGCCGCCCTCTACTGCCTGTGCGCGGCGGCCACCCGCCTGGTCTCCGGCCCGCTCCCGAGCCCCCTGACCGCTTTCGCGCATTCCCTCCTTCCCATCGCTCTCGGTTACCTCACAGCCCACTATTTCTCCTTGTTCGTCACCGAATCGTCACGGACAGTGATCATTGCGGGTGGTGCTGACCACGTCCCGGCGCCCGCCCCACCCCTGGACCCGGGCGGTCTCGCGGCCCTCCAGGTCGTCGCCGTCGTCACCGGCCACGTCCTCGGCGTCGTATCCGCGCACGACCGGTCCGTACGCCTCTTCCCGCCCGCCCGGGCGGTCGCGGGCCAACTGCCCCTGCTCACGCTGATGATCACGTACACCATCGGAGGTCTGAGCCTCCTGCTGAACTGAGAACCCAGGACCGGCATGATGGACTCCGTGCCTCCCGCCCACCCCCTGCGCCGCGCCCCGATCCAGCAGCGCAGCGCCGACCGGCTCGCCCGGATCCTCGACGCCTGCGCCGAACTCCTCGACGAGACCGGGTATGAGAACCTGAGTACCCGGGCCGTCGCCCTCCGCGCCGGCGTCCCCATCGGCTCGGTCTACCGGTTCTTCGGCAACAAGCGAGCCATGGCCTACGCCCTCGCCGAACGCAACCTCGACCGCTATGCCGAGGGCATCACGGCCCGGCTCGCCGCGCTCCCCGAGGTTCACTGGCGGCCCGCGGTCGACGCGGTCCTCGACGAGTACCTCGCCATGAAACGCAGCGTCCCCGGCTTCGCCCTGGTCGACTTCGGCGTGCCTGCGCCCCCGTCGAGCGAGGTCGCGGACACCGCCGACCCCAATGACCTGGTCGCCGCGCGCCTGACGGAGCTGTTCTGCCTGCACCTGGGCCGCGTACCCGATCCCGCGCTGCGGCGGACCGTCCTGGTCGCCGTCGAGGCCACCGACGCGCTGGTCCAGCTCGCCTTCCGGGTGGCCCCGGCCGGAGATCCGGACATCATCGACGAGACCCGCGCGATGATGCACGCCTACCTCGCCCGCGTCCTGGACTGATCCCCACCCGCTCTCCGTCGGCCGCTCTCGGTCGGCCGCCTTCCGCTCGGCGCGCCTCTTCCTCGCTCGCGCCAGGGTCTCCCCAACCTCCGTACCGGTCGGTATGCTCGGGCCGCCCGCGTGCCGCCGCAGCCTGCCGTCCCCAGGAGGGCCCATGCCCCGTACCGCCTTGCGTATCTGCCCGCTCTGCGAAGCCACCTGCGGCCTCACCCTGACCATCGAGGGCGCCGCGGTCACCGGCGCCCGCGGTGACCGCGACGACATCTTCAGCCGCGGGTTCATCTGCCCCAAGGGAGCGGCCTTCGGCGCCCTCGACGCCGACCCGGACCGGCTGCGCACCCCCCTCGTCCGCCGCGACGGCACGCTCCAGGAGGCCACCTGGGACGAGGCCTTCGACGCCATCGCCGCCGCCGTCCCGACGCTCACCGAGCGGTACGGGCCCCAGTGCACCGGGGTCGTCCTCGGCAACCCCAACACCCACACCATGGCCGGGGCCCTCTACCCGCCGCTCCTCCTCAAGGCCCTCGCCACCCGGAACCTCTTCACCGCCAGCACTCTCGACCAGATGCCCAAGCACGTTTCCAGCGGCCTGCTCTTCGGAGACCCCTTCGCCATCCCGGTGCCCGACCTCGACCGCACCGATTTCCTGCTGCTCATCGGGGCCAATCCGGTCGACTCCAACGGCTCCCTGTGCACCGCACCCGACTTCCCCGGGCGGCTCAAGGCGCTGCGCGCACGGGGCGGCACCCTCGTCGTCGTCGACCCGCGCCGCACCCGCACCGCGCGCCTCGCCGACCGCCACCTCGCGCCGCGCCCCGGCAGCGACGCCCTGCTCCTCGCGGCCCTCGCGCACACCCTGCTCGCCGAGAAACTCACCGACCCCGGCACGCTCTTGGAACATCTGGAGGGAATCGGGGAACTCACCGAAGCCCTCCGCGCGTTCACACCGGAAGAGGTCGCACCCGCCTGTGACCTGTCCGCCGAGGAGATCCGGCTGCTCGCCCGGGAACTGGCCGCCGCCCCGAGCGCCGCCGTCTACGGCCGGATCGGCAGCTGCACCGTCGAGTACGGAACCCTGGCCAGCTGGCTGGTCGACGTACTGAACATCCTCACGGGAAACCTGGACCGCCCCGGCGGCGCCATGTTCCCGCTCTCCGCGACCGCCGCGGCGCCCCGGCCCGCGGGCCCAGGGCGGGGGTTCGCGCTCGGCCGCTGGTCGAGCCGGGTCTCCGGCCACCCCGAGGCCAAGGGTGAACTGCCGATGGCCGCGCTCGCCGAAGAGATCGAAACCCCGGGGGACGGGCAGATCCGGGTGGTGATCGCCGTCGCCGCCAACCCGGTGCTGTCCGCGCCCGACGGGGACCGGCTTGACCGGGCGCTGTCCGGGCTGGAGTTCATGGTCTCCGTGGACCCGTACCTCAACGAGACCTCGCGCCACGCCCACGTCGTCCTGCCCCCGCCGCCGCCCGCCCAGAGCGCGCACTTCGACTTCGCCTTCAACGGTTTCGCCGTGCGCAACCAGGCCCGTTACTCACCTGCCGCCATCCCGCTGGAGGCCGGGAGGATGGACGAGTGCGAGATCCACGCGCGACTGATCCTGGCCGTCTCCGGGCGGCACGGAGCCGATCCCCGAACCGTGGATGAAGCCGTCATCGCGGACACCCTCGCGCGGGCCGCCACCGATCCCCGTTCCCCCCGCTCCGGCACCGACCCGCAGTCGCGGGTCCGGATGCCGGCGGGCCACGACGGGCCCGAGCGCAGGCTGGACATGATGCTGCGCCTGGGGCCGTACGACCTCGTCCTCGAAGACCTCCGGAACGCGCCGCACGGGGTCGACCTGGGTCCCCTCACCGCCCGGCTCCCGGGCCTGCTCAAGACCCGCAGCGGCAGGATCGAGCTGCTGCCGGAGCCGATCGCGGCCGAGCTGCCCCGGCTGCGCGAAGCGCTCGCCGACCGCCCCACCGCCCTCGTACTCGTGGGCCGCCGCCACCTGCGGTCCAACAACAGCTGGATGCACAACGTCCCGGCGCTGACCGGAGGTTCCAACCGCTGCACCCTGCAGATCCACCCCGATGACGCCGGACGCCTCGGGCTCGCCGACGGGGGACGGGCCAGGATCACCGCCGACGGAGGCAGCCTGGAGGTTCCGGTCGAGGTCACCGACACCCTCCGCACCGGGGTGGTCAGCCTCCCGCACGGCTGGGGGCACGACCGGCAGGGTGCGCGGCTCGGTGTGGCCGCCACCGTGCCCGGAGTCAATGTCAACCAGCTGCTCGACGGCTCCCGGCTCGACCCGCTGTCGGGGACCGCCGTGCTCAACGGTTTCCCGGTGGAACTGACCCCCCTGCCCTGAGCTGGGGTTTTGCTCGTATTGCTCACGCGCCGACGTCTTGTTGGGGTTACCGGGAGACGCCTACGTTCCCACCATGCTGACCTTCCTCGGCTTCGCCATGATCGCGACGTTCCTCGTCCTGATCATGATGAAGAAAATGTCGCCCATCGCGGCGCTCGTCCTCATCCCCGCGCTCTTCTGCGTGTTCGCCGGCAAGGGCGCGCATCTGGGCGACTACGTCATCGACGGCGTGGGCAAACTCGCGCCGACCGCAGCCATGCTGATGTTCGCCATCGTGTACTTCGGCGTGATGATCGACGTGGGCCTCTTCGACCCGGTCGTCCGGGGCATCCTGCGCTTCTGCAAGGCCGACCCGATGAGGGTGGTGGTGGGTACGGCGGTGCTGGCCGCGATCGTCTCGCTCGACGGGGACGGTTCGACCACCTTCATGATCACGGTGTCGGCGATGTACCCGCTCTACAAGCGGCTCGGTCTCAGTCTGGTGGTGATGACCGGGGTCGCCGCCACCGCCAACGGCGTGATGAACACCCTGCCGTGGGGCGGCCCGACGGCCCGCGCCGCGACCGCGCTCAAGCTCGACGCCTCGGAGATCTTCGTACCGATGATCCCGGCCCTGGCGGTCGGCCTGCTGTGCGTCTTCTTCCTGGCCTACGTGCTCGGGCTGCGCGAACGCCGCCGGGTGGGCGCGCTGTCCCTGCCGGGCGACCTCGTGACGGCCGGAGCCGCCGTCGCTGCGGTCACCGAGGAAGAAGACGCCGAACGCCTCGTCGTCGCCGGTACGGGCGCCACCGCGTCCGGGACCGCCCCGGCCGGCCCCACCACCCCCGCCGGCTCTCCTG
>NZ_JASISO010000053.1 GCF_030063135.1 Streptomyces sp. G-G2 | reverse complement strand
AAGCCGCCACACCCAAGCCGGTCGGGCCGCAGCCGGTCAGGTACGGACGGAGGGCGGCCGACGGGCGGGCCGGGCGGGGTGGGCGGCCTCGGCCAGCAGCCCGATGCGCGCCGCGCCCCGCAGGTCGAGGCCGGGCGGGCCGGCGGGGGACAGCAGCGCCGCCACCGCCCAGCGCAGGGCGTTGTCCAGCGGCGAGTCATGGATCAGCCACTCGCGGCGCACCCCCGGCCCTTCCGCGGTGAGCCGGTGGGTGTTGCGCGGGAGCCGGGTGCCCAGGGGCAGGGTCACCGGGTCCAGGTCCAGGCCGAAGCGCACCGGCCCGGCGAGCACGTCGACATGGCGCTGCCTGCTCTCACCGGCCGCGGGGGGCAGGTCGAACCATGCGGGCACGGAGACCTGCCCGGACGGGTCGGGCCCGACGATGGTGGAGTACAGCTCGATGTCCACACCGTCGGCCACGGCCCGCTCGTGCGCGGCGGTACTGGTCAGCTCGGGGTCGGCCGCCACCCGCAGGGCGCCCGCCTGCGGGGTGGTGCCCATGTAGCGGTCGTACGACTCCGCCGGCAGCGCGCCGCGCACCAGGGCCAGCATGTGCAGCCACTCGTAGCCGAAGATGCCGTAGTCGTGGTCGACGAACCGGCCGGCGGCGATGTCGGCCCGCCGGTCCTTCCCGAACCCGACGCGGACCGCCCGCAGCGGGTGCTGGGGCGCCAGTTCCTGCCGCATGGTCCGCAGCAGGGTCATCGCCCGGGAGTGCCGGTACTGGTCCATGACCACCAGACGGGCCTCGGGGTGGCGGTCCAGCAAGGCGTTCAGCTCGGGGATCTCCCACGTGCGGCACACGGGCTTCTCCACCAGCAGCCGGGCCGCGGGGTCGACGGCCAGCACCTCGGCCACCATCGCGATGTGGGTCGCGGTCGGCGAGCACACCGACCAGACGTCGACGGGTCTGCGGGCGGCCTGCTCGACCCCGTCGAAGACGGAGATCGCGCTGGGCACCGCGCCCGGGGCCGGGTCGACCACGCTGACGTCGAACCCGAGCTCGCTCAGCAGCCGTTGGTGCAGCCGGCCGGCGGCCCCGTACCCGATGACGCACACGCGGGTCCCGGACGTGCGGGGGTTCACCGGACCACCGGGACCGGGGCGGCCGGGGCGGCCGGGCGACGGGCACCGGAGGCCAGGTACTCGGCGTAGTAGGCGGCGAACAGGCCGGCCTCGTCGATCTCCCGGTCCACGGGCTCCAGGTGGATGCCGGGGGCGAGGGTGTCCGCCTCGCGGCACAGCAGTTTCGCCGCGATCAGGGTGCCCGCGCGGTAGGCGTCGTACCCCCGGTTGGCGATGCCCTCGTACTCGTAGAGGTTGAGCGAGCGCCCGTCCCCCAGCAGGGTGGCCGTGGTGCCGGTGGGCAGTGTGTGGCGGACGCCGACCTGGGGGACCACGGTGGACCGCAGTCCGTCGAACCCCTCGCTGAGCAGGCTGAAGTCCTTCGTGGCGAAGCCCGCGAGGTACACACCGTCGGGCAGCAGCGGCAGGTCGTCGTGGGTGAGGGCGAGCTCGCCGGTGTTGCCCACGATCAGGAACGGCGCGTGGGCGCTCAGTGCCTCGCCCACGCTGGTGTACGTCTCGTACCCGTGCTCCGCGGCCGTGATCAGCGCCAGGATCTCCGTGTCCACCACGGCCACCCGGCAGCCCAGCGCACGCAGCGCGTGCGCCACCCGGCCACCCAGCGTGCCGTAGCCCAGCAGCAGCACGTGACGGCCGATGAACTTCTCGCCCGGCAGGATGGCGCGCAGCCGGCGTACGCAGGAATCGGCTATCTCGTTGTAGCCGAGCATGCTCTTCAGCCGCGAACGCGCCATGTTCAGCACGGGGATGGTCAGTTGACCGGGGGCGCCCGCGATCCGCTTCAGCCCGCTCACGGTCAGCTCCAGGGCGCCGTCGACGCCGTCCTCCAGGACGCCTTCGGCTCCGTAGCCCTGTGCGAGCAGACCACCGTCGTCGATCACCAGGACCTTGCGACCCGCCGCGTGCGCCTGGCGCACGAAGTCGTCCACCCGCTCATTGGCCGCCAGGGCGTACGCGCGCGCCGTGGTGTCGGCCGAGCCGTTGATCACCGAGTTGTCCAGCGTGTCGCTCCGGTAGCCACGGTGCAGGAACCAGGCGTGGACGCGGTCGCGGTGCAGGGTCCGGTCGCCCTTGGAGAGCGCGAAGATCCACTCCGGGTCGATCCCGGCGCGCTCCATGCCCAGCAGGAAGCCGACGCTGTTCTCCACGTAGTGGTCGCGGAAGATCAGCGCCCAGTCGCGGAAGGCCGGCTCCTCGGTGGCGTAGCGGGCGACCAGGGGCATGCCCCCCACGATCGTCTCGACCTCCGCGTCGGTGTAGCACTGGCCGCGCAAGGTCAGCGCCTCGACGACGCGGTCGAAGACGGCCCCGGCCCGCGCGGAGAGCGGTCCGGAGGCGGAGAGCAGCACCCGCGTGCGAGCGGCCGCGGGGACGACGGCGTCGAGGGTGTCCGGGGCGGCACCGGCGACCAGCCGGCTGGACAGCCGTACGGCGGTGCCGTCCAGGTCGATCAGCAGGTCTCCCGGCCCCCGTTCCGCGGGCTCCTGAAGTGGTACGCCCTCCCCCCGCAGTACCGAACGGACCGTCTCGTCCACATCGTGAGGCGTCATACGACCGTCGAGGATCTCGTAGCGGTTCGCGCCGGGACACGCCGGGGCGCCGTCCTCCACCGCGACACCCCTGGACTCTCCTTCAACCAACGTCATCGTCTCAACCTCTTCTCGTCGTGGATCGGGCCATCGGCCCGGAGCGTCCGGTACACCGTCGGAGAGCAGTCGGCGCCCCCCTCCCGAGGGGCGTGCCGAGCACGGGGGGCGTAGACGGAGCGACGGCTCGCGGGCCCGGAACCGGGGGCCGGGAGCCGGGTGCCGGCGTCCTGGAGCCGGCGGCCGGAGGCCCCGGCTGCGGTCGGGCCGCACGGGGTCCGGTCGGCACATCGGGAGCCTATGGAGATCGTCCGCCGCTCCCCAGCCCCTACACCCCCTACCACCCCCTACCGGCCAACGGGCGGGGCCGCGCGGCGGGGTGCGGTGGTCGCGCGGTGGGGGTGCGGCGGGCAACCGCGGCCCCGGTTACGGCGCGCAGCGCGTCGCTGGGACGGGGCGGAGGCCGACCGGCCCTCCCGGCTCCGCGCGTCGCGGGATGTCCGCGCCGCCCTCCCGCCGGGCCCCCCGTAGGGGGTGGTAGGGGTCGTAGGGGCTGGGGGAGCGGCAGCCGGTCTTCGTAGGGTCGCCGTGCCGGGACAGCCCAGGTGCGGTCGGCCTCCCGCATCACCGTCCGGCACGGATACCCGCCTCGCGGAGGGGCGCCGGCCGCTCCCCGCGGGTGTGCCGGGCGCCGCCGGGCCGATGCCCCGTCCATGACGGGGCCGGTGTGCCGGCCGCTTCCGTACGGGAGTCCGGTCCACGGTGGGGCCGGTGGCCCGGTCCATGACGAGAAAGGTGGAGATGACGGAATGGACCCCGACGCGGCCGGAGCGACGGACGGTGAACCCGTCGGCCGACGGGCCTGCCGCACGCCGGTTCCGGTGCCGGGTCCACCGCGTCCTCACCGGGCCCCCACCGTCCACGGACCCCCGCGTGCCGGAGCGCCGCCTCGCTTCGAGCGCCCCGTCGCGCACGCACCCTTTCCCCACATCCCACGGCGCTGCGGCGGCGGGACCGAAGGCGACCGGGCTCCGGCCCGCCCCGTGTCCCCAGGTCCCCGCCCTCACGCGCCCACGAACCCGCCCGGGAGCCTCGTATGACCCACGTCTGTTTCGCCATTCCCGATGACGAATTCGACCGTGAATTCCTCCAGCTGCCCCTCGACGCGGCCAACGCGGGCGCGGCGCTGCGCGCCGAGGGCATGCGCGTGTCGGTGTGGGACAACCGCCTCGCCGACACCCCGCCCGACACCGACGGCGACCCCGACATCGTGGTCGTGATCACCGCCATAGCCGACCGAGCCCAGTGCTATCCCCTCGTACTGGACCCGGTCAAGGCGCTCGTGGACCGAGCCCGTCAGCAGTGGCCGCGGGCGACCCTAATCGCCTGCGGGCCGCACGCCACCCAGATGCCGCAGGCCACCCGCGCCGAGTTGGGCGTCGACTACGTCGCGCGCGGCGAGACCGACTCCGCCGCCGTACAGGCGGTACGCGACCTGGCCGCCGGTCTGCCCTCGCTGCCGGTGATGCCGCTGGCCGACAGCTATCCGCAGCTCGCCCCCGAGCAGTGGCCGCTGCCCGCCTACGACCTGTTCGACCTGAGTTCCTACACCGCCGAGGTGTTCATGGACGGCCAGGTGAAACGCGGTTCGTGCGGCATCGTACTCGGGGTGCGCGGCTGCACGTACGGCTGCACCTTCTGCCACCTGCCGTTCGGCACCCGCATGCGCCCGCAGCCCGTGGAGCGCACCCTCGCCGAGATCGCGGCCATGCGGGAACGCGACGTCGACTTCATCTTCTTCCTCGACTACGTCTTCGGGCTCCACCCCACCTACTACCAGGACCTGTGCCGGGGCCTGACCGGGCAGGGCATCGGCTGGACGGGCCAGAGCCGGGCCGAGGTGGTACTGCGCACGGACGTCGAGCAGTGGGCCCGGGCCGGCTGCAAGGGCATGTGGCTCGGCGCCGAGTCCCCGGGGATCGCCGACACACCGGTCGGCAAGCGGATCAAGCCCGGGGTGACCAACGCGGCCGTGCGCAAGCTGCAGGACGCCGGGATCACGCCGTTTGCCTTCATCCTCATAGGCCTGCCCGACGATCCTGCCTGCCAGAACGGGGACCTGCTGGACTGGGCGACGAACCTGCCCGGCTACTTCGGGCTCAACCAGCTCTTCCTGCGTCCCGGCACCAAGTTGTACGACCAGCTGGCGCCCCGCTACAACGACGGCAGGATGCCGAGCACGTGGTCCGAGGTGGAGGCCGTGACCCGGCGCTACCGGGAGAGCTACCCCGTGGACCTGGACGAACTCCAGGGCCAGTTGTCCCGACTGCCCAACTACCTCGGCAACGCGATGGCGGAGCTGTGAGGTCCGTAGCGCTCCAGGCACCGCGCCGCCGGCCGCCCCGGGAGGTCACCTCGCGATGAGCACGCCGCCGTCCGCGCCGCCGCGGCCGGGGCGGCTGAGCACGGCGCTCGGCCTGCCCCGGCTGGACGGTCAGCGGCGCCTGCTCGCCGCCGTGGTGATCGACAGCACGGGCAGCGGCCTGGCGCTGCCCTTCCTGCTGCTCTACCTGACGTGGCAGGACCGCATGACGGCGACCACCGCCGGAACCCTCCTGACGGTGGCCGGGGCCGCCGCCCTGGCCGCGGGGCCACTGTCCGGGCCGCTGATCGACCGGTGGGGCCCGGTGCCCCTCGTCCAGGCGGCCCACGTACTGCGCGCGACGGCCTTCCTCGTCTATGCGTCGACCGGCTCCACGACGACGCTGCTCCTCGCGGCCACGCTCGCGGCGCTCGGGGACAACCTGTTCTGGCCCGCCAACCGGGCGTTCCTCGCCCGCCGCTGCCACCCCGGCGAGCTGATCCGCTGGTACGGCCTCGAACGCACCCTGCGCAACGTCGGGATGGCGGTCGGCGGCCTCGCGGCGGGCGTCCTGGCCGGGCACGGGGAGAGCGGCCTGCGGCTGGTCCTGGCGGCGAACGCGGCCAGCTACGTCCTCGCCGCCGTCCTGATCGCCCTGCTGCCGCACACCGGGCGGCGCCCGTCCGCCGGTCGCGTGCCGGCGCTGCCCGGGCGCCGCGCGGCCCGGCCCCGGCCCGACCGGGCGTACGTCACCATGGTGGCGGCCAATACGGTGCTCGTGGTCGTTTGCGCGGCGCTTCCGGTGCTCGTGCCGCTCTACGTCGTCCAGGGGCTCCACCAGCCCGCCTGGGTCGTCGGCGCGGTGTTCGCACTGAACACCGCGCTGGTGACGGTCGGACAGTCCCTGGTGGTGCGGTACCTGGAACGGCGCGAGCACCTGCGCACCCTTCAACGGGCGGCGCTGGTCTGGGCCGCGGCGGCCGTGCTCTTCGGTGCGGCGAGCGGCCTGTCGCGGACGGCGGCCCTGTCCCTGCTCGCCCTCGCCGTACTGGTGTTCACCGCGGCGGAACTGATGCACGCCCCCACCAGCGACGTCGTGGCCGTCCGCATGGCCCCCCAGGACACGCCCGGCCGCCACCTCGGCCTGCACCAGTTGTCCTGGGGGGTCGGCTCCGCGATCGCCCCGCTGGCGCTGACCGCGGCACTGGCTCTGGGCCCCCGGTGGCCGTGGGCCCTGCTGGCCACCGGTGCGGTGGCCGCGGCCGTCGCCCTGTCCGCCGTACGCCGCGCCATCGGCCCGCTCCTCCCGGCGGGAGAGGGCCCAGGGGCCTGAGAACGGCCGGAGAACACGGCGCCGGCCGGCCGCCGCCGTGCACCGGAGCGGTGGGCGCCCGTAGAGATCGTCAGCAGGAAGAGAAGAGAGATGGCCGAAGAGATCGCGTTCTGGGACTACTCCAGGTCCCAGGCGCTCAGCCGCTACAACGGCTCGAAGATCGACGCGCGAGAGATGGCGGAGCTGTGCGGCATCCGCAAGGACGCCGAGTCGGTCGACGCCGAGTTCCCCTCCCCGGACGCGATGGCGGAGATCCATCCGCTGGCCCTCAAGCGGCCGAGCCGGTGGGAGGCCGCCATCGGGGCGGCGATCTACGCGTGCAGCGGGCAGATCGCCGCCCGGCAGGAGGTCATCAAAGCGCGCGAGCTTCTGGACCGGCTCCCGCGGGCCGATCGCAGTGCCCTCACCGTCCCGCGCATGCTGGCGCTGGTCCCCACGATGATCGCCGGATTCCGCTTCAGCCGGCAGGGCGACACGTTCAACCCGGAGGCGAACCGCTACCTGGAAGGCGCGCGGTTCCTCTCGGCGCTGCTGGAGGACAGGCAGGCCCTCGACGTGGAGATCGGGCTGTGCGCGCACCGGGCCGGCGTGGGCGACCCCGCGCTGCCCGCCCACGTCGACCGGACGGGTTCGCGCCGCATGGTGGCGTTCGTCAGTTCACTGCTCGACAACTCGCTCGCCCGGAGGCGGACGGTGAACGTGTCCCAGCAGACGGCCACCGACCGGGCCGCGGGCACCGTGCACTCCCTCGTCTTCACGCGGTACGCGCTCGACGGCAGGATGGAGCACCTCCTGCGCACGCTCGACCAGCACGCGGACGACATACGGGCGCTGCTGACGCGGCACAGCGCCCTCTCGGACACGGAGTTCCGGTTCACGCCGCTCGATCCCTTCAGCGAGCTGGTCGAGCGTGACATGGCGCGAGCGTTCGGCCCGGACTGGTCCGGTGCGCCCGGCGAGCCGCGCTGGAGGAGCGGCGGGACGCTGGACTCGGCCGTTCAGGCGGCGAAGGGGACGATGCTGCGGTTCACCCGGAACGAGCCGCACGACCTCGACCACCTGCTCGCGGTCCACGCGGCCTCCGAGAACCCCAGCGAGCGCGCCGTGTCGGCGCTCCACTGGTTCGACCGGCACCAGCGGCAGCCGCTGGAGGTCCGGGCCCGGTACGACGTCGCCTTCCACCACCGACTGGCCCTGACCACGCTGAGCAGGGACAGCGTGGGAATCGGCATGGAGCGGGGATGGGACGCGTACCAGTGGCTCGCGTGGAACGCCGCGTACGGATCGGCCCGGACGGCGATGCCGGTGCTCTACGCCAGGAGTTCGACCGAGCCGTCGAGCCACGTCTCCCTGCGGAGCTTCAACCTCCGCCAGTTCTGGTGAGCCCCCGGGGGCCTGCGCGTCCCCGGACGGCCGCCCGGCCAGGGGCCCGGCGGCCCTCGCCGCGAAGGTCCGCGCGGGCCGGCCGTGTTCGCCCCCGTCGCCAGCGGCAGCGTGATCATCGGCAGGCCGAGCGTACGCTCCGGGTGAGCCGGGGCGATCCCCGCCCACGACGGATGTCCGGTGGACGGTACGGGCCACCGCGGCGCGAGCCGTAAGGGCGGGGACTGGCTAGTCCTGGGCTTGTTCGGAGAGATCGATCTCGACACGACCCCGGGGTTACGCGCCTGATTGCGGCTTGCTTGGGCGAGGCGACGGCCAGGATGTGGCACATCAGAGGCCTGGGCCGGCTGATCTCCACCTGTGCCACGGTGGCCGTGGCACTCCAAGCAGATTCTGGGGCGGATAGCCCGCTCACAGCTCAAAAGGCCAGGCCGCTCGCGAACCACAGAGCGGGAAAGGGACACCTTATGGCCACCACTCCTGAACGGAACAACAAATTGGTCGCGTGGGCGGTGAGCGCAGTCGTTGCCGCCGCCGTGGCACTGATGATTCTGTTTTTCGGTGCGGGACTGGCCCGGGCAGGTGACGGCGGAATGCTCGACGCAGCCAACGCTGAACGAGCGAAGAACGGGTGCCCCGCCTGGGTGTCGAACCCCGGGCTGCAAGCTGCGGCGCAGTCGCACGCCGACGACATAATGCAAAACGGCACGAAAGACGGGCATACCGGTTCGGACGGCTCCACCCCGGGGTCCCGCGCCGCCGCCAATGGCTGGACCGGCAGCTCTATAGGTGAGATCCAAGCTGGAGGCGGGGGCTCCGCCTCGCCGCAGGCCGCGATCGACGCATGGTCGCAAGATGGTCACCGCAATGCCTTTACGGATTGCACAACTACTGACGCTGGCGCCGTCTACACCACCGATGGCACCAAATGGACGGCTGTCATCACCGCCGGTGCTCGTTAAACGCGGAAGATCAAGCCCTAGGGTTGCTAGGTACCGCACACTAGCTCCAAATAGAGTTGGGCTGAGTCGGGCTGAGAGCGGCGTCTGAGCCGAGGGTGGGAGCTGTGAGCGGCAGAGCCGATGACGGCCGAATAGGTGAAAGAAGGGGCGGCAGTTGCCGTCCCTTCTTGTATGTCTCATGCGGTTACTGAGGTTGAACTCGTGGTGTCGTATGGCCTGACGGTCCTCGACCTGGGCTGAGGGCGGCTCGCTCGATAGGATCATGGCTCGTCACCGAGCAGCACCGGGAGGGGTCGTGACAGAAGGGCTGAGCGCAGCGGCGGGTGCCGTCGTCGAGCTGAGATATGAGCTGGGGCAGCCGGACTGGTCCGACGCGTTCCACGCACGCGGGCGGGTACGGGGGATCAAGGGCCGGCTGCAAGCGCTGCTCTTGCCGGTGCTCTTCGCAGTGGCGGTGTGGCTGCTCGCCGACAGCGTCCTGGCAGCGGGAGGCGCCTTCCTTGGCAGCCTGTTCGGCCTCGTTGTCAGGACGGGCGTCCTGGCCGCGCGGCATGCCAAGATGGGCGCCCCGCTGGGGCCTTGGACCGTGACCGTCGCCGACTCCAACGACGTTGTGTGCTTTACGGGTACGCACATGGAGACGCGCCGGGGTTGGCGGAGCCTAGGCGGGTACGTGGAGACCGCCGCCGGATTCGTGCTGCTGACGCCCGCGCCGTACCTGCTCGTCGCGCACTATCTGCCCAAGCGCGCCATGGGCAGGGACGACACCAACCGGCTGCGCGGCATACTCGACCGCCACCTGCCCCGCCACGGCGGCCGTCTGCCCCAGCACTAAGGTTCGATAGGATCCGCAGGTCTTCGTACCGGGGAGGGATCATGACCGAGGGCCGCGGTGCCGAAGGCACGAACAACAGCGCACAATCCTCTGACGACGTCGTGGACGAGCAGACCGCGGTCCAGCTGGTGTACCGACCTCAGTCTGCCGACACACTGGTCGGCCTGCGGGTCCGCGAGCGGATCAAGCGGACCGGGTTGCTGCTGCGGGGTGTGTTTCTCACCCTGTGGGTAGGGCAGTGGCTGCTCTCCACCGTGGGTCGCGGGAGTTTCGACGTAGTCTCGACCGTTCTGTTCTTGTTCGCCATTCTGGTGGTGTGGGGGTACCCGCGCCTACAGGCCGCCAGTGTGCAGCGGCTCGTCGGATGGCAGGGCGAGTACCGCGCCACCGTGTCTTCGGCCGGGATCATCTGCCGCACCGAACACAGCACGTTGGTCCTGAAGTGGTCCGTCTTCCAGGGCTACCGGGAGACTGCCGGCCACTTCGTCCTGCTCAGCCGGGACCCCAACATCATGTACCTCGGTGTCCTGCCCAAGCGGGGCGTGCGCGAGGCCGAGGGCCTCCACCAGCTGCGGGCCATCCTGGAGCAGCACACCACTCGCGTGTGACGAACTTGAAAGGCACCCAGCGACGGGTAGTCGATCCGGCTGCGTCCGTTGCCGCTTGTCCTTCCACCGAGCCGAGAGGTGTGACGTTTCCCTGTTGAAAGGAGCGGACGGAGCGGAGGCTGGGCGCATGGCCGGCAAGTTGATCGTCTACCGCCGGACGCACAAGGCTGGCGCCGGGTCCGCTACGACGGCACCACCATCGGGGTGGCCCACCGCCCGGCCGACATCCGCGTCTTCCTCGCCGCGGCCGGGCTCGAGAACACCGAGGACGTGGACCTCACTGACCCCGGCTTCGTGCAGTGGCGGGGTGCCGGCCCCGAGGAGTGGGAACCGTCTGTGTGAGGAACGGACCGGGCCGCCGTGCTAGTGGCTTGTCTCGGATGGCCGACCTGGTAATCGCCCCAGGCTATTGCTCGGCGCGGACGGCGATCGCCGGTGTTGTGGCGGCGGGGCCGAGCCAGTCGGAGTGTGCGCTGGTGAAAGGGGTTTGCCGGGCCTGACGTCGGGTGGGTAGCGTCGCTGTTCAGGACCCCGATTCTGCGCACCGAGCGCCTGCTCCTGGCCCCCTATACCCGCAAGGGCGAAGAGGGCTTCGTGGCGCTGTTCCAGGATGTGCGGGTGTCGCAGTGGATGGGTGACGGTCCCGCTTCCGAGGAAGAGGACCGGGCCCTGTTCGGGCGCATCTTCACGAAGGTCTACGCCCAGAACCTGTAAGATGTCTGGGCCGTTCGCAGAGAGGGCCTGTTGATTGGGCATGCCGAGATCAAACCGACCGATGTGGTCGGGGGCCACGAGATCGTCTATGCGCTGGCTCCGGCGGCGTGGGGATCGGGTCTGGGGACAGAGTTGGCCCAGGCCGTCGTGGCCTACGGTTTTGACGTTCTCGCGTTGACCGAGGTGCACGCCACCGTAGCTGCACCGAACGGCGTCTCGCTGACCCTGCTGGACAGGATCGGCTTCGAGCACGTCCGGGACATCAGTGAGGACGACGGCAGCACCACTCGCGTGCTGACCCGCCGCCTGGCCGCCACGGTCAGGGCCTCGACCGTCCGGCAAGGGTGAGCGGGCCGCTGGCCCGGCGGGAGGCTGTTCAAGCAGCCCGGGCTGGATGCTGGTCCCAGGTTCGGATGGACGAGTCGGGGGAGAAGTCTCGTGCGCGCTGCGCCCGTTCCTCGATCAGCCGGCGAAAGCCCGCCACGGCGTACCGCTCGCCGGTGGCCGAGTGGCGGCCGCGGATGCCCGCGACGTCTGCCATGAGCTGCTGGGGCTGGGGCTGCCAGCCGACGACCAGGACGCGCAGGCCCAGGTTCTCCGCCCGCCGGTGCAGGGCCAGGAGGTGGAGCAGACCGCCGGAATCCATGGACACAGCGCCGTGCAGGTCGACCATGAGGTCCCGCTCGTCAGCGGTGACGTCGTCCAGCGCCCGCCCGAGCGCCGCGCCCGCGTCCTCGTCGAGTGTCCCGGTGATGCTGACCAAGACCGTGCCGTGCCGCTGGACGTCCGTGGTGATCAATGCGCTCTCCTCCCGCCTGGGGCGCCGGGGCCCTCAGGGCCCCATCCTTGCGCGGCGTTCCCCCGGACGGGTGCGAGGCTCGCTGACGCGCGGGCACCAACTTGGCCAGCTGAGACGTTGATCGACGCTTGGCCAGCGAGCCCGGAAGGTTCGCAGGCAGGCCAGGTGAATGGATCCCTAGGCGGCCATGCGTTTGACTCCTGGTTGGCCAGCGGGGCTGGTCAGGCGATACGCCGCGCTCAGGGGTGTGCGCCCGCTACCCGGTGTGGGTCTCGGCGGCACGGCTGATGAACCGGCGGGTGCTGTCCGGGTTCAGGGCCTGGGCCTGAAGGCGTTCGTACATAACGCTGTAGCGCTCGACGTCGGATCGTTTCTCCAGGTAGAGGTCGCTGGTGAACCGTTCCAGATACACCGTCCCCGACCCGGGAGCATCCGCGAAGTGCAGAATGGAGAACTGCCCCAAGATGCCCGGATGGGCTCCCGCGCCGTGCGGGAGGACCTGCACGGTGATGTGCGGCTGGGTACTGAGGTAGTTCAGGTGCTCAAGCTGATCGCGCATGATGGCGGGGCTGGCGACCACACGGCGCAGTGCTGATTCGTCGAGCACAACCCACAAGCGCAAGGCGCGGGCCGGGTGGTGGATCCGCTGCTGACGGCGCAGACGTACCTCAAGGCGCGTGGCGATCTGTTCAGGCGTGGCCTGAGGGATCGTTTCCGCGATGACGCCGGCCGCGTAGGCGGGCGTTTGCAGCAGGCCGGGGATCACCAGCGGCTCGTAGGAGCGGATGGAGGAGGCTGCCGTCTCCAGGCCGATGTAGACGGCGTAGGGGACTTCGCCGAAGGCGACCCACCAGCCCTGCCGGTCCGATTCGCCGGCCGCCCGCATCAACGAGTCGACGACCTGCGGGTCTGTGACCCCGTACAGGGCGCACAGGTCCCGCACATCACGGGGCTTGATGACGCGGCGGCCGTTCTCCAAGTGACTGATCTTGGGCTGGGAGATCAACAGCTGCTCGGCCACCTGCATACTCGTCAAGCCACTGGCCAGACGGAGCCGGCGCAGCTCCGCGCCCAGCCGGCGTCTTCTGACGGTGGGGTTTCCGTTCACCGCCACAGGCGCTCTACTTCCGGCTCGGGACCATCTACCAGCCGCGGAACTGCCACGGCCGGGCGGGCGAACGCATTCGCCGTGTAGAAATGATCAACGAGTCTTTCTGCACGGCGTCACCCTGCCACGGGCCGGGCTCACCCAGGTAGCCCTGGACGAGCAGCCAGCTGCGCGGCCCCTTCCCCGGAGGACGACTGCTTCCTGCGGGGGAGGCAATGACTGGCCGCCCTACGGCGAGCCGCCCGGGCCGGGGGTGCGGCAGCCAGCATTGTGGCGGCCCATTCCCTCAGCATCCCGAGGCACGGGTCAGCTGAGGGTGGGCTCCGGACGGTCGTCTTCCGGGGCCCACGCCGACTTCCGCCCCCGGCCGCCCGCCAAGCCGCCTCGACGGCACGGAACAGGGCGGCTGCACGGGCGTACTTCTCGTTTTCCTGACGCTCGCCGGAGAGGCGGAGCAGGCGGCCCTGCCTGCCGGTCGGCGATGGGCGGGACATGACAGAGCCCGGCCGGGGCGACTGTGAACCGGCCGGGGCTCTGCGTGCGCGGGGTACTGCTCTGCTTTACAGCTCTTCGTCGCGCAGGTCTCGCTCTTCGTGGAGCGGGTTGTCCTCGCGGCGCCGCTTGGTCTCCTCGGGGCTCTTGCCGCGGGACGGCTGGCCGGGCTCGGGGTGGACCGGGTCCTGGCCGGGCCGCAGCGGGCGCTCCTGCTCCTCGCGGCCCTTGCCCGGCTCCTGGCGCTTGTCCTGCGTACCGCCCATGACGGCGACTCCTCTGATGCGGGGGTTAGGAATTCCTCTTTCTCACGCTCACACGGATGGTTGCGCACCGCACTATTTCCGCTACGGACCGTGGCGTAAGGGTGATGTCGCGAGACGGGGCGGCTGCGTCGGAATGCGGACCGTTCGCGGGGTGGCCGAGGATGAGCGAGATCCTCGCCCGTCGCCTGCCGTCAGGAGTGCACCGCCATGGAACGCACGCCGCGCAAGGATCGCACCGAGGTCACCTTCGTCCTGCCCGCCGGCACCCCGCCCGGCCCGGTCAGCGTGGTGGGCGACTTCAACGACTTGCAGCCCGGCACCCACGCGCTCACGCCGCGCAGCGACGGCACCCGGGTGGTCACCCTCGCGCTGCCCGGGACGAGAGAGCACTCCTTCCGCTACCTCGCGGCCGGCGACTACTGGTTCGACGAGGGGAACGCCGACAGCCCCGACGGCCTCAACAGCCGCCTGCTGACCGAACGTCCCAAAGGGCGTGACCCGGTGCAGCACCAGGCATTGAGAGCGGCGACACGTGCCCCCGGCCCTTCGCTCCCCCCGGGCCGGAATTCATGTGACGGCTCCTGCCCCGCCCCCGGCGGCAGGGGCCGTCGTCGTTCCCGGGCCCTGCCGCCTTCACGGCCTCGGTTCATGACGGAACGGTCACGCGGCGCCACATCGACCGGCGACCGACCCTTGTACCGCGCAGCTGCTCCTACCAAACACCGGCCTGTTCCCGAAGCCGAGGCGGGCCGGCCGGCGCGGGGATGGCCAGTCGGCGATTGCTCCGCCCCCGGGTCGTGCGGACCGTACGACCCGGGTAGCGGCGTTCACTCGCTCAGCGGGCACCGAGCAGGTGCTCGATGGCGAGCTGGTCCAGCTGCTCGAAGGCCATGCCGCGGACGGCGGCCGCTTCGACGTCGAACTCCTCCAAGGCGGTACGGTCGGCCAGCAGGCCGGCCAGGCCGTCCTCGGCGGTCGGGACGGCGAGTTCGGGCAGCCGCGACGCGACCAGCGCGGCCCGGACCTCGGGGTCGGCCCGGAAGGCGCGGGAACGCTCAGCGAGCAGTAGGTAGTTGCGCATGCAGGCGGCCGCCGAGGCCCAGACGCCGTCGATGTCCTCGGTGCGCGGCGGCTTGAAGTCGAAGTGCTTGGGGCCTTCGTAGCCGGCGGACTCCAGCAGGTCGACCAGCCAGAAGGCCTGGCGCAGGTCGCCGGCGCCGAACCGGAGGTCCTGGTCGTACTTGATGCCGGACTGGCCGTTGAGGTCGATGTGGAAGAGCTTTCCGTGCCACAGGGCCTGGGCGATGCCGTGCGGGAAGTTCAGCCCGGCCATCTGCTCGTGCCCGACCTCTGGGTTGACGCCGACCCGCTCGGGCCGCTCCAGCTCGTTGATGAAGGCGAGGGCGTGGCCGACGGTGGGCAGCAGGATGTCGCCGCGCGGCTCGTTGGGCTTGGGCTCTATGGCGAAGCGCAGGTCGTAGCCCTGCTGCTCGACGTACTCGCCGAGCAGGTCGAAGGCCTCCTTGAGTCGGTCGAGTGCGGTGCGCACGTCCTTGGCGGCGCCCGACTCGGCTCCCTCGCGCCCGCCCCAGGCGACGTAGACCGAGGCGCCGAGCTCGGCGGCCAGGTCGATGTTGCGGATGGTCTTGCGCAGCGCGTAGCGGCGCACGTCGCGGTCGTTGGCGGTGAACGCGCCGTCCTTGAAGACGGGGTGGGTGAACAGGTTGGTGGTGGCCATCGGCACCTTGAGGCCGGCCGAGTCCAGGGCGGAGCGGAACCGCTTGACGGTGTGCTCGCGCTCGGACTCCGAGGCGCCGAACGGGATCAGGTCGTCGTCGTGGAAGGTGACGCCGTACGCGCCGAGCCCGGCGAGGCGCTGCACGGTCTCGACCGGGTCGAGGGCCGGCCGGGTGGCGTCGCCGAACGGGTCCCGGCCCTGCCAGCCGACGGTCCACAAGCCGAAGGTGAACCTGTGGGCCGGGGTCGGGACGAGGGGGTCGCTGGTCACTGGGGGCTCCGATCACTGCCTGGAAAGGGTGTTTGTAATGGCAAAAAACAAATTAGTATGCCGAGGCACGGGAAGGAACCCCCCCCGATGGAGGAACGCATGGCAGCGCAGCGAGTTGTGATCGGAGTCGACAGCTCCACCCAGTCCACGAAGGCCCTCGCTGTCGATCTCGACACCGGGTCCGTGCTCGGCGAGGGGCGCGCCGCGCACACGGTCAGCGACGGCGCCGCACGTGAGAGCGACCCCGAACAGTGGTGGGTGGCGTTCGGCGAGGCGGTGGCCCAGACCGGCTGGGCGAACCGCGCGACCGCCGTGTCGGTGGCCGGCCAGCAGCACGGCCTGGTCACCCTCGACGCGGCCGGCCGGTCGATCCGCCCCGCACTGCTCTGGAACGACGTCCGGTCCGCACCCCAGGCCGCGCGGCTGCGGACGGAGTTCGGCCGGGAGGAGATCGCCCGCCGCACCGGCAGCGTTCCGACCGCCGCCTTCACGGCCGCCAAGTGGGCCTGGCTGCGCGCCAACGAACCTGCCGCCGCCGACCGGGTCGCGGCCGTCCGGCTACCCCACGACTTCCTCACGGAGCGTCTGACCGGTGAGCCGGCGACGGACCGCGGGGACGCCTCGGGAACCGGCTGGTGGGGCCCGGACGGCTACGACCGGGAGGTCCTCGACCGGATCGGCCTCGACCCCGCACTGCTGCCGCCGGTCCTGTCGCCCGGCGTTCGGGCCGGACTTGTCCGCCCCGGTCTGCCGCTGCGTCAGGGGGCGCTGGTCGCCACGGGTACCGGCGACAACATGGCCGCCGCGCTCGGGCTCGGCCTGATGCCCGGTCAGCCGGTGCTGAGCCTCGGCACCTCCGGGACCGTCTACGCCGTCGGCCGGAACCGGCCCACCGACCCGCGCGGTACCGTCGCCGGCTTCGCCGACGCCCTCGGCGGCTGGCTGCCGCTCGCCTGCACGCTCAACTGCGCCCTGGCTGTCGATCGCTTCGCCGCGCTCCTCGGCCGCGGCCGCGAGGAGGTCGAGGACGGCGGCACGGTGGTGGTGCTGCCCTACCTCGACGGCGAGCGCACCCCGGACCTGCCGGGCGCCTCCGGTCTGGTGCACGGCCTGCGCCACGACACCACACCGGGCCAGTTGCTCCAGGCCGCCTACGACGGCGCCGCCCACTCCCTGCTCACGGCCCTGGACGACGTGCTGCGCGCGGCGGGCGAGAGCCCCGACCGGGACGTACCGCTGCTGCTGATCGGCGGCGGCGCCCGCGGGCGGGCCTGGCAGCGGACCGTGCTGCGCCTGAGCGGCCGCGCGGTCCAGGTGCCGGCCGCCGAGGAACTGGTCGCGCTCGGCGCCGCCGCGCAGGCTGCCGCACTGCTGACCGGTGAGCCGGCCGACGCCGTGGCCCGCCGCTGGCGGACCGCCGACGGCCTGCTGCTGGAGCCGGTGGCACGGGACGGAGAGGCCCTTGAGAGGATCACGGATACCCTGCGTCGGGCGGGGGCGTTGCAGGGCGCCCCGACGCGGGATCAGTAGGAGAGAAGGCGCGAGGTGGCGGTCGGCGAAGCGTTCAGGAACCCGGAGGGCGGGCCGGCCTCGCAGCAGGACATGCGCCGGCGGAACCTCGCGGTGGTCCTCGGCACGGTCGCCTCGCAGGGCCCGCTCTCCCGGGCGGACGTCGCCGGGCGCACCGGGCTGACCAGGGCTGCCGTCTCCTCGCTGGCCGACGAGCTGATCGGCCGTGGCGCGCTGACCGAGACGGAGACCGCGCCCAGCGGCCGGGTCGGCCGACCCGGCCGGGCGCTGGCCGTGAACGACCGGGGACCAGCGGGCCTCGGACTGGAGGTCGGCGTCACGCACCTCGGCGCGTGCGTCGTGGACCTGCGCGGCGAACCCCGGGTGTGGCGCCGGGTGGAGCGGGCCAACGCGGGCCGCCCGGCCGGGCAGGTGCTTGCGGAGGTCGCCGCGCTGGGCGCCGAGGCGGAGGCCGAGGCGGCCGGGCTCGGACTGCGCGTCGAGGGCCGCGTGCTGGCCGTGCCCGGGGTGGTGCCGAACGCGGGGCAAGGCCTGGTCGAGCATGCCCCCAACCTCGGCTGGCACGCGGTCCGCCCCGCCGACAGCTGGCCCGACCCGGCCATCGTGCCCGTACCGGAGAACGAGGCCAACCTCGGTGCGCTGGCCGAGTACTGGCAGGCCGAGCGCGGTGCCGAGACCTTCGTGCACGTCTCCGCCGGGACCGGGATCGGCGCCGCCCTGATCGTCGACGGGCAGCTGTTCCGCGGTGCCCGCGGCTTCGCCGGCGAGCTCGGACACATCCCCGTCCACCCGGAGGGCGTGCCCTGCCCCTGCGGTGCGCGCGGGTGCCTGGAGCAGTACGCGGGCGAGGCGGCGGTGCTGCGCGAGGCCGGGCTTACGGGGACCGGCGACCCGGTCGCCCTGCTGGCCGATCGGGCGGGCGCCGGGGACCCGGCGACCCTGCGGGCCCTGGAACGGGCGGGGCGCGCCCTGGGTCTCGCCCTCGCCTCGGCGGTGAACCTGATCGACCCGGACGGCCTGGTCCTGGGCGGCGCCCATGCCGAGCTCGCCGAGTGGCTGCTGCCGGCGGTCCGCGCGGAGCTGGCCGTCCGGGTCACGCTCCGGCCCTGGCCGCCGGAAGCCCTGCGCTGCTCGGCGCTGGGGCGGCGTGGCGCGCTGCTCGGCGCGGCGCTGATGACGACCCGGCAGATCATCGCCGACCCGACCCGGTTGCCCATCGCCTGACCGGCTCGACCGGCCGACCGGCTCGACCGGCCGACCGGCTCGACCGGCCGAGCCGGTCAGGCGACGGGCATAATGACAGGTCGGACATCGGAGTACTGGGAGGCACTGACGTGGCCGTGACGGACGAGGCCATCGAGAAGATCAAGGCGATGATCCTCTCAGGCCGTCTCAAGCCCGGCGACCGGCTGCCCAAGGAGCCCGATCTGGCGGCGCAGCTGGGGCTCTCGCGGAACTCGCTGCGGGAGGCGGTGAAGGCGCTGTCGCTGCTCAACGTGCTGGACGTGCGGCAGGGTGACGGCACCTACGTGACCAGCCTGGAGCCGTCGCTGCTGCTGGAGGCGCTCAGCTTCATCCTGGACCTGCACCAGGACGAGTCGGTGGTGGAGCTGTTCCAGGTGCGGGCGGTGCTGGAGTCGGCCGCCTCCGGGATGGCCGCCCAGTGGGCGACCGACGAGCAGCTGGCCGAGATGGCCGAGCTGCTCGACGGCCTCGGGACGGACTCGACGGTCGAGGAGCTGGTGGCGAACGACCTGGAGTTCCACCGGCTGATCGCCCGGGCGGGCGGCAACGCCGTGCTCGCCTCGCTGCTGGACTCGCTGGCACACCGGACCGCCCGGGCCCGGATCTGGCGCGGCGTGACGCAGGCGCAGGCGGTGGAGCGCACCATGGCCGAGCACCGCGGGCTGCTCGACGCGCTGGCCGCGCGCGACGTGGAGACGGCCAAGGCCCGGGCCACGGTGCACGTCAGCGGCGTGGTGGAGTGGCTGCGGAAGGCACTGTGAGGCCGACTGCGTGAGCGGCGGCACGTTCAGGTGCTCGGCGGCGATGCCCCCGGACAAGATTCAAGGGGCGGACCGCCATGGGGCCGCATCGAGAGCGGCGGAGTCGATCGGGGTGCCGTCGGCGAGCCAGTCCTCCACTGCGGCCACGTGCACCGCGGTGGCACCGGAGGCCAGTTGTGCGTCGCGGGCGAACAGGGCGCGCCAGATGGCTTCGTGTTCGCGGTGCGTCTGCTCGCGGGAGGTGGCGTGGCTGGTGCCGCGGACGATGCGCAGGCGCTGGGTGTGGGTGGAGAGGATGCCGAGCATGGTGGAGAGGACCGGGTTGCCGACGGAGTCGGCGATGGTGCGGTGGAACTCGATGTCCAGCTTGATGAACTCCTCGATGGTGATGGCGCCGGTACACCGGTCGAGGATGGAACGCAGGTCGGCGAGCTGACGGTCGGTGAGCCGACCAGCCGCCAGCGCAACCGCCTGCGGTTCCAACATTCGGCGTACTTCGAGGAGTTGGCGAGTCGAGTGGCCGTGGGAGACGTCGGCGGCGAAGGCCATGGATTCGAGTAGCAGGTGGGGCTCGAGGCCGGAGACGTAGGTGCCGTCGCCCTGCTTGGTGACCAGGATCCGCATCGCGGTCAGCGCGCGCACGGCCTCCCGCAGCGAGCTGCGGGACAGGCCCAACTGGTCGGCGAGTTCCGCCTCGGCGGGCAGTCGGGAGCCTGGCTGCAGCGCACCGCCGACGATCATCTCTTTGATCTTCTCAATGGCCTGGTCGGTGACCGTCATGACGCTGCTCTCTCCGTGGCGCTGGTGAAAGGCTGGTGCCGGAGCGGACCGATCCGAGTACCCCGACCTGCTGGTCCGCGCCACTCCGGCGGCTTGGGGTGCGGGCCCGGGGCCCGCGGCTACTCCTGCCTCTCGCCGGAGGCGAAGCGGGAGATGATCAGCGCGACGATGATGATCGCGCCGTTGAGGAACTGGTTCCACAGCGGCGGCACTCCGGCCAGGGTCATGACGTTGACCACCAGTTGGAGGGTGAGTACGCCGGTCAGGGCCCCGAAGAGCGTGCCGCGCCCGCCGTTGAGGCTGACCCCGCCGATGACGGTGGCGGCGAACACCTGGAAGATCCAGCCGTTGCCCTGCTCGGCGGAGAGGGAGCCGTAGTGGCCGGAGTAGAGCACACCGGCGAACGCGGCCAGGGTGCCGCCGAGGATCAGCACGGTCCAGGTGATCCGGTCGACCCGGATGCCGGCCGCGCGTGCGGCCTCCGCATTGCCGCCGATCGCGTACAGCGCCCGCCCGTGGCGGAGCCAGGCCAGCGCGCAGCCGCCGAGCAGGAAGAGGAGCGCGCAGATCCAGATCGCGGCCGGGGCGCCGAGCCAGCTCGCACTGCCCAGGTAGCGGAAGGAGGAGGGCACATTGACGATGGACTGGCCCTGGGAGATGGCGACCTGGAGGCCGCGCAACAGTGTGAGGGCACCGAGGGTGACGATGAATCCGTTGAGGCGCAGCTTGAGGATCAGGAAGCCGTTGACCGCCCCGATCAGCGCCCCGACGGCCAGGCAGAGCGGGATGGCGGTCCAACTCGGGAAGAGTCCGATGCCGTTGAAGCGCCCGCCGTGGTCCGGCAGCACCAGCCATATCGCGATCACCGGTGCCACGCCGATGGTGGACTCCAGCGAGAGGTCCATCCGTCCGGCGATCAGGATCAGCGCCTCGGCCAGTACCAGCAGGCTGAGCTCGGTGGCCTGCTGGCCAACGCCGAGCAGGTTGTCGGTGGTGAGGAAGGCGGGCGAGACCGCGAAGCCGATGAGGCCGAGGACCAGCAGGACCGGGACGAGCGAGAGGTCGCGGTAGCGGGCCAGGTCGAAGCGGCGACCGCCGGTGGCCGGGGCGAGCGTGGCCGGGCGCCGGCCGAGGTCAGTGGGTGTCATGACGGTCCTTCGGTTCGGTGGGGTCGGCCATGCCTTCCACGGCGGCGACCAGCTGTTCGTCGCGCCAGCCGGCCGGGAACTCGGCGACGATCAGGCCGTGGAACATCGCCAGCACCCGGTCGCAGGCGCGCAGGTCGTCGAGCTCGTCGGAGACGATGAGGGCGGTCCTGCCGGCCTCGGCCACCTGGCGGATGGTGCCGAGCAGGGCTTCCTTGGATTTGACGTCCACGCCGTTGGTGGGGCGGATGGCGACCAGGACGTGCGGCTCGGTGGCGAGGGCGCGGGCGATCACCACCTTCTGCTGGTTGCCGCCGGAGAGTGCCGCGACGGGGGTGGCGTGGCTGGGTGTCTTGATGTCCAGGCCGGTGATCATCCGCTCGGCGAAGGCCCGGGTGCGCGAGGGCAGTACGGAGCCGAACGGGCCGAGTTGGTCGGTCACGGTGAGGGTGGCGTTCTCGGCCACGCTGCGCTGCGGGATCAGGCCCTGGATGTGCCGGTCCTCGGGAACGAGGCCGATGCCGGCGGCGAGCGAGGCCGGGACCCGGCCGGTGCGCACCTGGCGGCCCGCGACGGTGATCGTGCCACTGTGCGGACGGTGCAACCCGGCCAGGGTCTCGCCGAGCTGGACGTTCCCGCTGGCGGCCGAGCCGGCCAGGCCCACCACCTCACCGGCGTGCGCGGTCAACGAGCAGCCCTGGTAGCTGCCGGGCAGGGCGAGGCCCGTCACTTCCAGCAGCGCACTGCCTGCTGCCGTCGTGCGGTTGCCCACCGACCAGACGGGCCCGGTGCCCTCTGCGCGCTCACCCGTCATCGCCTCCACCAGTGCCAGTCGGCCCAGATCCGCGACCGGGGCGGTCAGGACATGCCGGGCGTCGCGGTAGACGGTGACCGTGCTGCAGAGCTCGTACACCTCCTGGAGGTGGTGTGAGATGAAGAGGAAGGCCACGCCGTGCTGCTGGAGTTCGCGCAGCTTGGTGAAGAGGCGTTCGATGCCGCGGGCGTCGAGCTTGGCGGTCGGTTCGTCCAGGACGATGAACCGGGCACCGAACGACAGGGCCCGTGCGATCTCCACGAACTGGCGCTGTTCGACGGTGAGTTGCTCGGCTCGGGCGGTGGGGTCGACGTCCACGCCGTACTCGGCGAGCAGCTCGGCAGCCTGGAGACGCAGCTGTTTCCAGCTGATCGGGCGGAGCGTCCTGTCACTCTGCCGGTCCAGGCTGTGTCTATTCAAAAACAGGTTCTCCGTGACGGTGAGTGCGGGGATCACGGTGGAGCGTTGGTAGACGCAGGCCACCCGGGCCCGCCACGCCACGGTGTCGCCCGGTGCCGGTGACGGCTCGCCGTTGAAGCGCAGGATGCCGGTGTCGGGCTGCTGAAGGCCCGTCAGGATGGAGACGAGCGTGGACTTGCCGGCGCCGTTGCGGCCGACCAGGGCGTGCGACTCGCCGGGGGCGACGGTGATCCGGGCGTCGCTGAGGGCGACGGTGGCGCCGAAGCGCTTGCTGATCCCGTCGGCCTGGACGACGGGGGCCCGGCTGGGGCTGGGGTCCGCCATGGCGGCTGGGGTCCTTTCCGCGGAGGTGCCCGCGAGCGGCAAGCCCCCGTCGGGGCAGGGGTTCGAGGGCTCGCCGCTCGCGGGGGATCGGTGTGTGTCAGTGGCCGACGTTGTTGCCCCACAGGGATGTGTCGTCCACGTTGTCCTTGGTCACCAGCGGGGCGGGCAGCTGGTCCTCCAGGCCGTTGGGCAGCGAGATGATGGTGGACTGGTGGTCGGTGGGGCCGGCCTGGAAGGTCTTGCCCTCCGCGGCGGCCTCGGCGTAGAACAGCGCGTACTTGGCGTACAGGTCGGCGGGCTGGGAGACGGTGGCGTCGATCTGGCCCTGGCGGATCGCGTCGAATTCGGCGGGGATGCCGTCGTTGGAGACGATGGCGATGTGGCCGGGCTGGCCGACGGGCTTGAGCAGACCCTTCTGCTGCAGCAGGGCCAGGGTGGGCTGCAGGAAGGCGCCGCCCGCCTGCATGTAGATGCCGTTCAGGTCGGGGTTGGCGGCCAGAGTGGACTGCAGCTTGGCGGAGGCCACGTCGCCCTTCCAGTCGGTGGGCAGCTCGATCACCTGGATGCCGGGGAACTGGCTTTTCATGCAGGAGGCGAAGGCCTGCGAGCGGTCGCGCCCGTTGATCGAGTCCAGCGAGCCCTGGAACTCCGCCACCTTCCCCTTGCCGCCGAGTTGCTTGCCCAGGAACTCGCAGGCCTTGGTGCCGTACGCCTTGTTGTCGGCGCGCACCACCATGTACACCTGGCCCTGGTCCGGGCGGGTGTCGACGCTGACCACGGGGATCTTCTTGGCGGCCAGCGCGTCCAGGGTGGTGGCGATGGCGCCGGTGTCCTGAGGGGCCATCACGATCGCCTTGGCGCCGGTGTTCTGGAAGATCTGCACGTTGGCGACCAGCTTGGTGACGTCGTTGCCGGAGTTGCTCACCGGCAGGATGTTCAGGCCCTCGGACGAGACGCCCGACTTGAGGTACTGCGCGTAGGAGTTCCAGAAGTCCGAGTCGGCGCGGGGCAGGTCGATGCCGATCTTGGGCTTCCCGCCACCGGACGCGGCGGAGCTCGAGTCGCTGCCGCGGTTGCAGGCCGTGGCGAAGCCCGCCAGCACGACGAGGGTGGCGGCCGCGGCCGCGATTCTGGAGGAGCGAGGCTTCATGGTGCTTGGTCTCCTTGGAAGGCCTGGGTCCTGTGAGGCAGGGGAGCGGTGAAGCGGCCGCGGCAGCCGGTGTGTGGGTGCGAGAACCGGGAGCACTGTTGCCGAGCTGGCGGCGGAGCATCTCCCGCAGTCATCGGATGGATCGCGGTAGGCAGGACCTTACGAGCCTGAAACAAAGCTGACAAGAGGAGACCTCTGATGAATTCCACCGTGATATTCGAGTGACGAGCCGCAGCCCGCGACCTGTGCCAGCTGCTCACACGGAGAGCGGGGGAGGGTCGGTGCGAGATGCGAGAAGAGACATCGGAGGACTTCTTGCGATAGCGGGGATGCTGCTCGTATGGTCGGAGGGCGCCGATAGATCGGATGTATCTCGCGGGGTCAGTGCCCAGTCGTCCGGAGCGACGCACTGCGGGCAGACCGGTACCGCGAGAGGTGTTCAGCGATGGAGGCGGTGGCCTTCGGAGCGACAAGGAGACGCGCACATGAAGTTGATTCAGCTCGGCGATCCCGCTGCGGAGACGCCTGCGGTCCTCACCGATGACGGGCGCACGTATGCGTTGTCGGGTCTGACCGAACAGATCGACGGGAGCTTCCTCGCCGGGGACGGCGTAGAGCGGGTCCGTCAGGCGCTCACGGCGGGCACACTGCCGGAGCTGGACCCAGCCGGCCTGCGGGTGGGCGCCCCGGTAGCCCGGCCGGGCAAGGTGGTCTGCATCGGGCTCAACTACCGCGACCACGCCGAGGAGACCGGGGCGGCGATCCCGGAGCGTCCGGTGGTCTTTCTGAAGGACCCGGCCACCGTGGTCGGCCCGTACGACCAGGTGCTGATCCCGCGCGGTTCGGTCAAGACGGACTGGGAGGTCGAGCTCGCGGTGGTGATCGGCCGTCAGGCCCGTTACCTGTCCTCGCCGCAGGACGCCGCCGGGGTGATCGCCGGTTACGCGATCAGCAACGACGTCTCCGAGCGCGAGTTCCAGCTGGAGTACTCGGGGCAGTGGGACCTCGGCAAGTCCTGCGAGAGCTTCAACCCGCTCGGTCCGTGGCTCGTGCCGGCCGACGAGATCGCCGACCCGCAGGCCCTGGCTCTCGGGCTGGCGGTCAATGGTGAGGTCCGGCAGGCGGGCAACACCAAGCACATGGTCTTCGCCGTCGATCACCTGGTCTGGTACCTGAGCCAGTACATGGTGCTCAATCCCGGCGACGTGATCAACACCGGCACCCCGGCCGGCGTGGCCCTGGGCCTGCCCGGCACCCCGTACCTGCGCGCGGGCGACACCGTCGAGCTGTCCATCGACGGCCTCGGCACCCAGCGCCAGACCTTCGCCAACGCGTGAAAGGCCCCCCGTTGTCTGCTGATTCCACCGTGCGGATCACCGCCGTCGACACCTATGACATCCGCTTCCCCACCTCCCGGGAGCTGGACGGGTCCGACGCGATGAACCCCGACCCGGACTACTCGGCCGCCTACCTGGTGCTGCGCGCCTCGGACGGCGGCCACGAGGGCCACGGCTTCACCTTCACCATCGGCCGCGGCAACGACGTGCAGGTCGCCGCGATCGAGTCGCTGCGCGGCCACGTCGTGGGCCGCCCGGTGGCCGAGCTGTGCGCCGATCCGGGGGCGCTGTACCGGGACCTGATCGGTGACAGCCAACTGCGCTGGCTGGGCCCCGAGAAGGGCGTGATGCACATGGCGATCGGCGCCGTGGTCAACGCCGCCTGGGATCTGGCCGCCAAACGCGAGGGCAAGCCGCTGTGGCAGCTGCTCGCCGATGCGGAGCCCGAGTGGCTGGTCTCCCAGGTGGACTTCCGTTACATCGCCGACGCGATCACCCCCGAGGAGGCGATGGAGCTGCTGCGCCGGGGCAAGGCGGGTGCCGGCGAACGGGCCGCCGAACTGCTGCGGAGCGGGTACCCCGCGTACACCACCTCGCCGGGCTGGCTGGGTTACTCCGACGAGAAGCTGATCTGCCTGGCCAAAGAGGCGGTCGCCGACGGCTTCACCCAGATCAAGCTGAAGGTCGGCGCCGACCTGGCCGACGACATCCGTCGCTGCCGCACAGCCCGCGCCGCCGTCGGGCCCGACATCCGGATGGCCATCGACGCCAACCAGCGCTGGAACGTGGCCGAGGCGATCGACTGGACCAACGCGCTCGCGGAGTTCGACCCGTACTGGATCGAGGAGCCCACCAGCCCCGACGACGTGCTCGGGCACGCGGCCATCCGGCGGGCGGTCGCCCCGGTCAAGGTCGCCACGGGCGAGCACGTGCAGAACCGGGTCGTGTTCAAGCAGTTGCTCCAGGCCGGTGCGATCGATGTGCTCCAGCTGGACGCGGCCCGGGTCGCGGGTGTCAACGAGAACCTGGCGATCCTCCTGCTGGCCGCCAAATTCGGTATGCCGGTCTGCCCGCACGCGGGCGGGGTGGGCCTGTGCGAACTGGTCCAGCACCTGTCGATGTTCGACTACGTCGCCCTCTCCGGGACCTCCCATGACCGGGTGATCGAGTACGTCGACCACCTGCACCAGCACTTCCTGGACCCCGTGGTGATCGAGGCCGGACACTACCGCGCCCCCACCCTGCCCGGCTTCTCCGCGCAGATGCACCAGGGCGCGATCGACACGTTCGTCTACCCGCACGGCTCGTTCTGGGCCGCCGACCTGGCCGGGGCCGCCCTCGCCGAAACGGAGCTGACCGCATGACCACCCGCGACCTCGACGGGCTCAAGGCGCTCGTCACCGGCGGCGCCTGCGGTATCGGGCTGGCCACCGCCCAACTGCTCGGCGAGCGCGGCGCGCGGGTCGCCGTGCTCGACCTGGACCCGAGCGGTACGCCCGCCCCACTGCGCGGGTACACCGCAGACGTGTCCGACGACCAGTCCGTGCGCGCGGCCGTCGAAGGGGCGGCCGAGGCCCTCGGCGGGATCGACATCCTGGTCAACAACGCCGGCATCGGCGCCGCCGGCACCGTCGAGGACAACCCCGACGAGCAGTGGCACCGGGTCCTGGACGTCAACGTGCTCGGCATCGTGCGCACCACGCGTGCGGCCCTGCCGTACCTGCGGCACTCCGGGCGCGCGGCGGTCGTGAACACCTGCTCGATCGCCGCCACCACAGGTCTGCCACAGCGCGCCCTCTACTCGGCGAGCAAGGGGGCGGTCCTCTCGCTCACGCTGGCGATGGCGGCCGATCACGTGCGGGAGGGCATCCGGGTGAACTGCGTGAACCCCGGGACGGTGGACACGCCGTGGGTCGGCCGTCTGCTGGACGCGGCCGCCGACCCACAGGCCGAGCGCGCCGCGCTGGAGGCCCGTCAGCCCACGGGGCGGTTGGTGACCGCGGAGGAGGTGGCGGCCGCCATCGCCTACCTCGCCTCGCCGGCCGCGGGCAGCACCACGGGGACGGCGCTGGCGGTGGACGGCGGGATGGCGGGGCTGCGCCTGCGACCGGAGCCCGCACCGTGACGACGCTCGGCCGCAGCGCGGTCGAAGTGAGCCGGCTGGCCTTCGGTGCGGCCGCCCTGGGCAACCTCTTCGCCCCGGTCATCGATGCGCATGCCGAGGAAGCGGTGGCCACCGCCTGGGCGTCCGGCATCCGCTACTTCGACACCGCCCCGCACTACGGGCTCGGCCTCTCCGAGCGCCGCCTGGGCGGCGCCCTGCACTCGTACCCCCGGAACGAGTACGTCATATCCACCAAGGTCGGGCGCCTCCTGGAACCGGTCCCGGGAGCTCGCGGTGACGACCTGGCCAACGGCTTCGCCGTGCCCGCCACCCACCGTCGGCGCTGGGACTTCAGCGTCGGCGGTGTGCGCCGCTCGATCGAGGAGAGCCTGAACCGGCTCGACCTGGACCGGATCGACATCGCGTTTCTGCACGACCCGGTCGACCATGCCGGGCAAGCGCTCAGTCAGGCCTACCCGGCGTTGGCCCGGATGCGCGACGAGGGCATGCTCGGCGCGATCGGGATCGGCATGAACCAGGCCGAGCTGCCCGCGCGCTTCGTGCGCGAGACCGACCTCGACGTGGTCCTGCTGGCCGGCCGGTACAGCCTGCTCGACCAGCGCGGCCTCACCGAGCTGCTCCCGCTCGCCGCCGAACGTGGCGTCAGCGTGGTCGTCGGCGGAGCCTTCAACTCCGGCCTGCTGGCCGACCCGAAACCCGGCGCCACCTTCGACTACGCCGCGGCGCCGCAGGAGCTGGTGCACCGTGCCCTGCAGCTCGAAGCGGTCTGCGCACGCCACGGGGTGCCGCTGCGGGCAGCCGCGCTGCGCTTTCCGTTCGGCCACCCGGCCGTGGCGAGCGTGTTGGTCGGTGCCCGCAGCGCCGCCGAGGTGGAGGACGCGGCCGCGATGGTCCGGCACCCGGTGCCGGCCCCGCTGTGGACCGAACTGAAGGACCTCGGGCTGTTGCCGCCCGAGGTTCCGACCCCTGACGAGGTGCGCTGATGCGGATCGCCCTGTTCATCACGTGCTTCAACGACACGCTTTTCCCCGGCACCGGACGTGCCGTGGTCGAGGTCCTGGAACGCCTGGGCCACACGGTGGACTTCCCGCAGGAGCAGACCTGCTGCGGCCAGATGCACTTCAACACCGGCTACCGCCCCGACGCCGTCCCGCTGGTCGCCCGCTTCGCGCGCACCTTCGCCGACTACGACGCGATCGTCACCCCGTCCGCCTCCTGCGCCGGCATGGTCCGGGAGAACCACCCGGTGCTGGCCGCGCAGTACGCACCCGCGGCACTCCAGCGCCACGTCGCCGACCTCGTGCCCAGGGTCCACGAGTTCACCGAGTTCCTGACCGACGTACTGGGCGTCACCGACGTCGGCGCCCGCTTCCCGCACAAGGTCGCCTACCACCCCACCTGCCATTCGCTGCGCGGACTGCACCTGGGCGAGCGCCCCTACGAACTGCTGAGCGCGGTCCGGGACATCGAACTGGTCGAGGTGCCCGCGGCCGACTCCTGCTGCGGCTTCGGCGGCACCTTCGCGGTCAAGAACGCCGACACCTCCGCCGCGATGCTCGCCGACAAGACCGACGCGGTCCGGGCCAGCGGTGCCGAGGTGCTGTGCGCCGCCGACAACTCCTGCCTGCTGCACATCGGTGGCGGCCTGTCCCGCCAGGGCAGCGCCGTGCGGACCATGCACCTGGCCGAGATCCTCGCCGGTTCGGAAGGAGCCGCCCGATGAGCACTCCCGGCGACCGCGGCGTGGTCTGGCTCGGTTCCCCGGCCTTTCCCGAGGCCGCCCGCACTGCCCTGAAGGACACCCAGCTGCGGGCCAACCTCAAGCGTGCCACCGGCACGATCCGTGACAAGCGTCTCGCCGTGGCCGCCGAACTCGACGACTGGGAGGAGCTGCGCGAGTCGGCCGCCGCGATCAAACAGCACACGGCCCGTCACCTCGACGGCCACCTGGTTCAGCTGGAGAAAGCGGTCACCAGGGCGGGCGGCACCGTGCACTGGGCGCGCGACGCGGCCGAGGCGAACCGGATCGTCACCGAACTGGTGTGCGCCACCGGTGAGTCGGAGGTGGTCAAGGTCAAGTCGATGGTCACCCAGGAGATCGGGCTCAACGAGCACCTGGCGGAGCACGGCATCACCGCCTACGAGACCGACCTGGCCGAGCTCATCGTGCAGTTGGGCGACGACCGCCCCTCGCACATCCTGGTCCCGGCGATCCACAAGAACCGAACGGAGATCCGCGACCTGTTCCGCGCCGAGATGGGGCACTGGGGACAGCCCGCCCCCGAGGGGCTGACCGACGAACCGCGCGAGCTCGCCGAGGCGGCGCGCCGGCACCTGCGGCAGAAGTTCCTCACCGCCAAGGTCGCCGTCTCCGGAGCCAACTTCGCCTGCGCCGACACCGGCACCGTGCTCGTGGTGGAGTCCGAGGGCAACGGCCGGATGTGCCTGACGCTGCCGGAGACGCTCATCACCGTGATGGGCATCGAGAAGGTGGTGCCGACCTGGAGCGATCTGGAGGTCTTCCTCCAGCTGCTGCCGCGCTCCTCAACGGGGGAGCGGATGAACCCGTACACCTCGGCCTGGACCGGCACCACGGAAGGTGACGGCCCGTCAAGCTTTCACCTGGTTCTGCTCGACAACGGCCGCACCGACACCCTCGCCGACCCGGTCGGCCGCCAGGCGCTCGGCTGCATCCGCTGCTCGGCCTGCCTCAACGTGTGCCCGGTCTTCGAACGCACCGGCGGGCACGCCTACGGCTCGGTCTACCCGGGGCCGATCGGCGCCGTACTCACCCCACAGCTGGTCGGCATCGGCAGTGACAATCAAAGCAGTGCCGATTCGCTCCCGTTCGCCTCCACCCTGTGCGGGGCCTGCTACGACGCCTGCCCCGTGAAGATCAACATCCCGGAGGTGCTCGCCCACCTGCGGGCCAAAGTCGTCGAGGCCAAGGGCGGCCACACGGTGGAGGCGCTGGCGATGAAGGCGGCCGGCAAGGTGCTCGACTCGCCGCGGCTGTTCGGCGCCGCCCAGAAGGCGGCGGCACTCGGCGGGAAGGTGCTGGCCCGCGACGGACGGATCGGTCGGATCCCCGGACCGCTGCACGGCTGGACCGACACCCGCGACACTCCCGCCCCGCCCACCGAGTCGTTCCGCGGCTGGTGGCGCAAAAACCGTGAAGAAGAGCGAAGTTGAGCAGCCGTGAGGCCATCCTGGGACGGATCAGGGCAGCCCTCGCCGACACCCCGGCCGAGGACGCGCCGATCCCGCGCGCCTACCGTCGCAGCCACCTGTCCCCGGGCGAGGACGTGGTCGGCCTGTTCGCCGAGCGGGTCGCCGACTACCGCGCCGCCGTCACCCGCACCGACCCCGCCGGCCTGCCCGCCGCCATCGAGGCCGCCCTCGCCGGTCGGGCAGTAAGGCAGTTGGCACTGCCCACCGGCTTCCCGGCCGAGCTGCTGCCGCCCGACTCCGATCGGCAGTGGCACCACGAGCCGCTCACCGTCCCGGAGCTGGACCGGCTCGACGGTGTCGTGACCCTGGCCGCCGGCGGTATCGCGGTCACCGGCACCATCGTGCTGGATGCCGGCCCCGGGCAGGGCCGACGCGCCCTCTCCCTCGTCCCCGACTACCACCTGTGCGTGATCCGGGCCGAACAGATCGCCGCTGACGTCCCCGACGCGCTGGCCCGCCTCGACCCCACCCGCCCCCTCACCTTCATCTCCGGCCCGTCCGCCACCAGCGACATCGAACTCGATCGAGTCGAGGGTGTGCACGGCCCCCGCACCCTGCACGTCGTCATCGTCGAACCGGAGTCGCCATGAGAGTCGCCCTGCACACCCGTGTCCGCGAGGACCGGATCGCCGAGTACGAGGCCGCCCACCGCGAGGTCCCCGCCGAACTCACCGCCGCCATCCGCGCCGCCGGCGTCACCGAGTGGACCATCTGGCGCAGCGGCACCGAGATCTTCCACCTGCTCGAGTGCGAGGACTACGCCCGGCTGCTGGCCGAGCTGGAGAAGCTGCCGGTCAACGTCACCTGGCAGGCCCGGATGGCAGAGCTCCTGGACGTGGTCCACGACTACTCCGCCGACGGCGCCGCCGCCGGTCTGCCCGTGGTGTGGCAGCTGTGACGGGCAGGATCTGACGGTACGTCCGGTCGACTCGTCGTCCGCGACCGTGATCCTCGACCCGTCCGGCCGCTACCACGGCGGCTTCGTCGTGGACGTAGAGCTGGAACACCTTCCCGGTCAGGCCGGCCGGCAGTGGCACCTGAAGGGCGACGGCTCGGTGGCGAGCGGCAACCTTTCCCGGCGCGGTGGCAACTGGGGAGCGAACCACCGACTCGAACGACCGAATGGATGGGCATGAAGGCAACGAAGCACGCCGCTCCGCAGCCGTGGCGCAGGCGCGGGCTGATCGCGGGCATTCCCTTGGTGCTGCTGGCCGTGGGGGTGCTGGTGTGTGTGGTCCTGACCTCCCCCACCGGGGGCGGGGCCATGGCCGGGCGGGCCCTCGACCCGTCCGCCGGGGCCACTGCGGCGAGCAGGCCGCCGGTTGCCGGGTCCGATGCCGCCGAGGGTACGGGTGCGGCGGGGCAGCCGACAGCGCCGACCTCCGCGCCGCCGCCGAGCTCGGCCGCGCCGTCACCCTCGGTCTCGGCCGGTGTGACGCCCCCGGTGGCCAGTGCCACGAGCCCGGCGTCCGCGGTAGCGGCCTCGCCCGGCCGGATCAAGCCCGGAGTCAGTTACCACGGCGTCGCGACGGCCTACGCGGCGGGTGACGGCAACGGCTCCTGCCTGTACGGCCCGTCCGACGACCTCATGGTCGCGGCGATGAACTTCACCGACTACGAGGTGGCCAAGGCGTGCGGGGCGTACGTGCAGATCCACGCCGCCAATGGGGCCTCCCTCACGGTCCGGATCGTCAACGTCTGCCCACTGCCCTGCGCACCCGGCCAAATCGACCTCAGTCAACAGGCTTTCGCCAAGCTCGCCGAACTCTCGGTGGGCCGTCTCCCGATCACCTGGAAGCTGCTGAGCCCCGAGGCGGTGGGCACCGTCTCGGTCCGCTACAAGACCGGTTCCAACCGCTGGTGGTGCGGGATCCAGGTGATCGGGCATCGGAACCCGCTCGCGACGCTCGAAGTCCGAGCCGGGGACGGCTGGCGGAAGCTGCCACGTGCCGACTTCAACCACTTCCTCTCCACCGATGGCACCGGCTGCGGCGGGCCGATTCGCATGACGGACATCTACGGGGAACAGCTGACCGTCGACCGCATCGCCATAAAACCTGACGTCGCGCAGCCCACCAGCGTCCAGTTCGCCCGGCATTGACCAGCCCGCCCGCGTGCCGCCACCACCCCGAAGCCTGGGGCGACCGCCGTCCGGATCCGAGGTCGGGTCTTGTTATGCTGCGCCCTCTTGTTAACGCGCACAATGCAGGGAGAGGACGACCGAGGGACATGCTCCTCGATGACACGTCCGCGGAGTTTCACGACTTCTTCGAACGCCACTACGCCGAGCTCGCCCGCCTGGCCCACCTCCTGACCGGAGAGACCGATGCGGCCGACGACCTGGCAGCCGACGCCCTGGTCGCCCTGTGGCAGCGCTGGGACCGGCTGCGCAGCGCCGACCATCCGTTGGCCTATGCCCGCGGCGTGGTGGCGAACATGGCGCTCGAACGGATCCGCAGCGCGGTCCGCGAGCGTCGTCGGATCGCGCTGTTCTGGTCCCGTAGTCCGGAGAAGCTGGAGGGGCCGGACGTTGCGGCCGTGCTGGACGTGCGCGCGGCGCTCGCCCGCCTGCCCTTCCGGAAGCGGGCCTGCGTGGTGCTGCGCCACGCCTTCGACCTGTCGGAGAAGGCGACCGCGGCGGCGCTGGGCATATCGGTCGGCACGGTGAAGAGCCAGACCTCGAAGGGCATGGCCGAGCTGGAAGCGATACTGGGTGCACGAGCGGTCGGCGACTTGGTGGCAGGGAGGAGGAACCGGTGAACGAGGAGATCGCCCGTCGGCTGCGGGAGGCCGGTGAGGCCCACCAGCCGGATCGCGCGCGGATGCTCGCCCGCGCCCAGCGCGGTGTGGCCGGCCCCGCCATCCGGCACCGCGCGCGCCCGCTCGCCAGGTCGGGACCGAAGGTCGTCCTCGCCGGCCTGGCCGCGGTCGGCATCCTGGCGACCGGTGGCTTCGCCGTCGCCGGCATCGTCCACACTCCGCCCACGTCGGGCACCGCCACGACGCCCAGCACCACGCCCGCCACACCGTCGCCAACCGTGCCGTCCCCTCCGACCACGTCGACGATGCCGTCGGACGCTGCCACCAGCCCCGGTGCGGCCCCGGCCGTGCCCCCGAGCAGCTCGCGCCCGACGCCCTCGGCTGCCGGTCAGGTCCAGAACGGGCCGCTGCGGTCGGCCGGCTCGGTGGACGCGCACAGCACCGTGTACTGGGAGCAGAACAACGTCACCCTCAGGACCACCCAGCCGCTCACCTCTCTCACCGTGGAACTGCGCATCGCGCTGACCGGCAACGTACAGAACACCGGCAGCTGGCGGACCCTGCCGAGCGAGGACTTCACCGTCACCGTCAAGGCGGCCGGCGGCTCGCTGGTCTACCGCTGGGTGCTCAAGCCGGGCCTCACCGTGCCTGCCGGGCAGCACGAGTTCGCCGCCCAGTTCAACCACGCCACCGGCGCGCGCATCGCCGCGGGCGACAGCTACCGCGTCGACGCCCACGGGCAGGGTGGCCCCGCCGCGGTCTGGGGCGGGTTCGTCCCGGCCCGGTGAACACCGATGAGCGGCAGGGGACGCCTCCCCTGCCGCTCATCTCGACCGGGCGCGGTTCAGCCGACCTTGACCAGCCGCCACTGCTGCTGGCTGCCCCAGTTGACGTTCCACTGGATCGCAGACTGGCCGTCCACCGTGCCGTTCCCGTTGTCCAGGGCCATCCCGCTCCGCCGGTTGGTGAGCTGGTAGTAGCCGCCGCCCAGCGCGAGGATGCTCCACTGCTGCCGGTCGCTCCCGTTGTAGGGCTGCTGGACCAGCGTGCTGCCCGCGGTCGTGCTGTTCCCGTTGTCGAGGGCCATCCCGCTGCGGGAGCACACCAGCTTGAACCGCCCCGCTTCCAGGCCGGTCAGGGTCCACTGCTGCGTCATGCCGCCGTTGACGGTCCACTGCATCACCTGGCCACCGGACGTGGAGGTGTTGCCGTTGTCGAGGGCCTTGCCGCTGCGTGCGCACACCAGCTGGTAGACGCCGTCGGCGACGACGGCCGGCATCCCGTTGACCTCGACCACCACGACCGAGTCGTTGGCGTCGGGGGCGGTGGCCGGCACCGACACGTTGAGGTTCCCGCCGCTGACCGAGTAGGAGAGCGAGGCTGTGGGGTTGCTCATCAGGTAGACCCGGTTGATGGTGTTGTGGACCAGCGGAATCTGCAGTGTGCCGTTGTTCGGCCAGCTGAACACGTGGGCGTACAGCTTGCCCGACTTCCTGGTGAGCTTCCCCCAGGACGGTTCGGCGGTGAACGGGCTGCCGTTGGTCCCGTGGATACTGTCGCTGTTGTCGGCCATCCAGCCGCCCAGCCCCTGGAGGATGGTGACCGAGCCCGGGGTGGGCGTGCCGTCGCCCTTGGGGCCGATGTTGAGCAGGTAGTTGCCGTCACGGGAGGCCACCGTGACGAACTCCTGGAGGATGGTCCGGACGGACTTGTAGGAGTTCTCGGCCCAGGAGGCGTACCCCCAGGCGCCGTTCATCGTGGCACAGGTCTCCCAGGGGCGGCCGAGCGGTTCGGCGGGCACGGTCTGCTCCGGGCAGGCGAAGTCGCCGAGCCCCACGTCCCGCTTGACCCGCTCGTTGATGATCAGGCTGGGCTTGATGCCGATGAGCCAGTTGTAGAGGTCGATTCCGTCGGCCGAGGTCCACCAGTCGGTGAGGGTGGGGGAGGCGGGGTTGCCGCCCCAGTCGCCGTCGAACCACAGGATGGCCGGGTCGTACTTGGTGAGCAGCTCCTGCAGCTGCGCCTTCATGTCGCCGATGTAGGAGGAGCGGGCGCTCATCGACGCCATGTCGGTGTAGGTCGTGCGGTGGTTGATGGTCTGGGACCAGTGACTCCAGTCCATGATCGAGTAGTAGAGCCCGAACTTGATGCCGCGGGCGTCGCAGGCGTTCTTGAGAGCGGCCAGCAGGTCGCTCTGGTAGACGGTGTACTCGGGGAGGTTGTACGGCGTGCCGGCGGTGTCGGTGAAGCCCGCCACGTTCGAGTTGTACATCGCGAAGCCCTCGTGGTGCTTCGCGGTGATCACCAGGTACTTCATGCCGGCGTTCAGGGCGAGGTCGGCGATGGTGTTCGCGTTGAAGCCGGTGGGGTTGAAGGGTGCTGACACCTGGGGCTGGTAGGTGGCTTTGGTCCAGTTCTCGGAGGAGAAGGCCCACTCGCCGTGGCCGAGGTGGCTGTAGGACCCGAAGTGGATGAACATGCCGAAGCGCGCCTGGTACCACCAGGCCATCTTGGCGGGCACCGAGTACGCCTCGGCGGTGTCGCTCAGCACGATCTGGGGCAGGCCGAAGGCCACGGCGCCCCCGGCAATGGCGGCGGCCCGGATCAGCTGACGGCGATTCAGGTGGTGAGGGGACATGTGCGGCTCCTGGAATGAGGGGTGCTGCTGATCGTTGGGCCGCTCGCCGGTGTGGTCGCCCGGCAGGGGGCCGTCCTCGACGGTTCCCTGGTTGCCGGCGGCCGCGGAACGCAGCGCGACGGCGCAGTGCGAGCCGTCCGGGACTGGCGGACCCGCCCCGGCGCCGTTGTCGTCGGGTGGCTCGCGGTACCGAGGACTTTACGAGCCCGAAACCTGGCGGACAAGAGGGAGGTCCGATGAATCTGTGGCGTAATCTTCGATTGGATCGTAATCCGGGCGTTGTTAGCGATAACGCAAGGCTAGTCATGGGATGTATGTCGCTGTCGAGTCGGTGTCAGTCGACGTGTCTCCAGGTTCAAGAGCCGATGGGGGCCGCCCGCTGGGTGCGGGACGGGAGGCGGGCCGGCGGAAAATGTGAGGAGCCCCGGCCGACGCACGGCTGGGGCTCCTCGAAGCGGTGAATATCGGTCAGCAGGTGGAGTGCCCACGACGTAAACCGCTCGTCTACGCGCCGACAGGCGCCACCCGATCGCGATCACCGTGGACCGGGCAGGTTAGCGCTGCAGGGTAAGGACACCCGGCCGCCAGGGCAGTTGGTCGTAGGGGCCGCTCGCGGTGGGGGACTTGCCCTGGTAGAGGAGCTGCAGGTTGCAGGGGTCGATCGTCATGGTCTGGTCGGGGTTGTTGCGGACCAGGTCACCGTGGCTGATGTCGTTGGTCCAGTTGGCACCGCTGTTGGCCTTGCCGGCGAAGGGGTTGCTTTCGCTGCCGGCCTGCGGGGTCCACGAACCGTTCAGGCTGGAGGCCGTGAACGAGCGGAAGTAGCGCCCCTTCGCACCCTTCGCCTCAACGATCATGAGGTACTGGTTCTGCCCCTGGACCTTGTAGACCTGCGGCGCCTCGAACAGGTTGTCCTCCGAGTCGCTCATGACCGTCGTGTACGACGAGCCGAAGTTGCCCGGGAAGTTCCCGATCGGCATGCTCGCCCGGTAGATCTTTCCGTTGTCACCGGCGAAGAACAGGTACATGTTCTGGCCGTCGGCGATCAGGGTCTGGTCGATCGGGCCAGTGCCTGAGTTGGGGATGCTGCCGGTGAACAGCGGCTGCGGCGCGGACCAGCCGTTCGGGTTGGTGGGGTCGCTCGACGTGCGGTAGATGAAGGGCCACGAACCCCACTGGTACGCCAGCACCCAGATGTTCTTGGGCGCGAAGTAGAACAGCGTGGGCGCCACCGTTGTCTGGCTCATCCCGCTCTGGCCTGCCGACGCCATGTCCGACCAGTTCGTGAAGGGACTGAACATCATCGAGCCGTACGACGATCCCGATACGTTCGACGCGTAGACCAGGTGCTTGCCGTTGTACACCACGTCGGTGAAGTCCTTCACCGCGGCCCACCCGTTCGCAGGCTGCGCCAACGCACCCGTCGACGTCCACCGGTACGTCGACGGAAGGGCGCACGTGCCGCCCGTCGGCGCCGGCGCGGTCCACTTCTGGTTGCCGCCGCCGTTGCACGTCCAGACCTCCACCGCGGTGCCGTTGGCCGTACCGGCGCCCTTGACGTCCAGGCACAGCCCGGACTCCACTCCGACCACCGTGCCGTCGGAGTTCACCCGCCACTGCTGGTTCGCGGCGCCGCTACAGGTTCAGATCTGCACCCGGGTACCGGCCGTGGTGGCGTGGCCCGGAACATCCAGGCACTTGTTGCCGTACACGGTCAGCTGGTTGCCGGACGTCAACGTCCACAGCTGGTTGGTCCCGTTCGAGCAGTCGTAGATCTGCAGGTACGTGCCGTCGGTCTGGCCGGCCTTCGGCACATCGAGACACCGACCGGAACCCACAGCGCGCAGGGCGCCGCTGGTGGCCGCCTGAGCCGGGTTGGCGACGAGCGTCGCCACCAACGCCGCCACGGCCGCAACCACGGCGGTGAGCGCCACAGACAGATGCCTGCGGCTGGAACTTCGTCTGCGCATGGGACCTCCTTTGTGAACGGATGGAGCTGTCACGCGGCCGGCTCGCGGCGGTTTTCCCGGCGGGGCGGGGCGAGGCGATCTGGCGTAGGCCTTCGCCCCGCGGCTCGGCTCACCTGAACTGCCAGTGCTGGTTGGCGCCGCCGTTGGAGTCCCAGATCTGGACGGGAGTGCCGTTGGCGGTCTGACCGCCGGGGATCTCCAGCGCCCGGCCGCTGGCGACGTTGGTCAGCGTGTAGGAGCCGTCGCTGTTCTGGCCGGCCCGCCAGCGCTGATTGGCGCCGCCGTTGGGTTCCCAGACCTGCAGCCGCGTCCCGTTGCCCGTCTGGTTGCCCGGCTCCTCCAGTACCCGGCCGCTGGCGACGTTGGTCAGCGTGTAGGAGCCGTCGCCGTTCTGGCCGGCCCGCCACTGCTGGTTGGAGGCACCGCTGGCGTCCCAGACCTGGAGCGGGGTGCCGTTGTCGTTCTGTCCCGCGGGCTCGTCGAGAACGCGTCCGGCGGCCACGGCGGAGAGCGTGTAGACCGTGCCGGAGACGATGCCTCCGCCCGGCGTGCCGCTGCCGCTGCCGCCCAGGGCGGTGAGTGTTGCGCCGTAGGCGGCCTTCTTGTTGCCGCTGTTGTCGAACAGCAGCGGGTTCTCACCGGTGCGCCACGAGTCGCTGTCGCGGATGCCCCAGACCGTGATGCCCGTGCAGCGAGCGACGTTGAGGCAGGCCCGCACGGTATTGGTGTACGCGGTGGTGGACGCCTGGGCGATGTCGAGCTCGGTGATCTGGACGTCCACGCCGAGTGCGGCGAAGTTGGACAGCGTGGTCTGGAAGCTCGCCGGCGGGCCGCCTGTGCCGAAGTGGCTCTGGAGGCCGACGCAGTCGATGGGTACGCCGCGGGACTTGAAGTCCTTGACCATGCTGTAGACGCCCTGGGTCTTGGCGTCGGACCAGTTCTCGATGTTGTAGTCGTTGTAGCAGAGCTTGGCCGAGGGGTCGGCGTTCCGGGCGGTGCGGAATGTCTCCTCGATGAAGCCGTTGCCCAGCAGGTTCTGGAACACGGAGCTGCGGTGCTGGGTGCTTCCGTCGGCGAAGGCCTCGTTGACCACGTCCCAGGCGTAGATCTTGCCCTTATAGCGCGTCATCTCGGTGGTGATGTGGTTGTTCATCACACTGCGCAGGGTGTTGGCGTCGGTGATGGAGCTCACCCAGTTGGGCAGTTGGGAGTGCCAGACCAGGGTGTGGCCGCGCGTGCGCTGGCCGTGCGCGGTGGCGTGGCTGACGATCGAGTCGGCGGCGGCGAAGTTGAACGACCCGCGCGAGGGTTCGATGGCGTCCCACTTCATCTCGTTCTCCGGGGTGATCATGTTGAATTCCCGGTCGAGAATGGTGGAGTACATCGAGTCGCCGAGCTTGCCCGCGGGTACTGCCGTGCCGAAGTAGCGGCCGCTGCCGGCCGCTGCCGCACCCAGCGTGGTCGCCCCGGCGGCATGGGCCGCGGTGCTCGCGGTGACGGCCGTTACCGAGCTGACGACCATGCATGCGGCCGCCGTCAGGACCTTGCGGAGACGGCGCTGCTTGTTGGGCCATGGCATGACGGATCGTTCTCCTTGTGTGTGGGGGATGCCTGCGCACCGGTCGGGAGCCGGCGCCTCGTCCTGACGGCCGTGCGAGCGCGTACTCGGCCCAGCCGTTCCTGCCGGGCAGGGCGGCCGGTGCGTGTCCAGGACGGTGCCTGGTCCCGCCCGAGAGCCGTGCTGTCGGTCGACGCGCCGCTCTCTGAGGTGGGGCGCCGGAGCGCGCGTTCTGGGGTGCCAGCGAGTTGTGAGCGTTAACAATTTGAAACATGTACATCCGGTGTCTGGAAGGGAGAAAAGCACGGGGCGGAATCGACTGTCAAGAACTTCTGCACGGCCGGGCCGTTCTCGTGAAGCGGAACCAACGTCCACAGGAGCGTCGGCAGTTCGGCGGACATCCGAGATGATCTGCTGTGCTTTCGGCTTCCCCAGCCCCCCGCCGAAGGGCCCGCGCCTCGTGGGGGCTGGGGGGTGCGGGCCCCATGGGGGAGTGGCTGTCAGCCGGTGGTGCAGGGAGTGCCGTTCAGGCTGATCTGGGTGGCGGCTCCGGCGTTGCCGGTGTGGTTGGCCTGGAACCCGAAGGAGGTTGACCCGCCGGGGGCGGTAGGGTCGCTGTAGCTGAGATTCTTGGCGGAGACCTGGCCGCCGACCGGGGTGATGGTGGTGTTCCAGTCGGACGTGACGGTCTGGCCGGAGGGCAGGGTGAAGGTCAGGTGCAGCACGGTCACCGGGGGAGGCCTGACGGGCAGACGGCGTGCAGGTCGACGCCGGCCGACCGCACGAGTCCGCGGTAGGTCGTACCAGCGGCGGCGGGGACGTCCTGCTGCGTGGTGGGGGCCTGGCCGAGCGCGGTGCCGTCCTCGGTGGTGAAGCCGAACGGCCCGCCCGTGCCGCCGCCGGTCTGCTTCAGCAGGGTGAGCGGCGACTCTGTCGCTCGGCGCGTCGGTGTAGGCGCAAGTGACCGTGCCGGCGGCGGTCAGGTCGACGGACTCCCGGGTGCCGCTGGTGCTGGTGCTGGTACTGGTGCCGTTGGCGGAGATGCGGGCGAGCGCGGTCATGGTCCATCCGTCAGGCACCTGCTCCTGCACGGTCCACGGCGGCCTGGTCTCGGTGGTCGCCGCGCGCTGGAAGAGGTCTGCTCGCCGTCGGAGCCGGGCCCGGCGGCCGACTGGAAGAGGCCGCCAGGGTTGTAGGAGAGGTGGCCGTCGAAGGTGAATGGCTGTGCCCCGGTGGTGCCCAGCACGTGCTTGCGCACCACGATGGTGCCCGGCCGGCTCGGCTGCCGGACGGCGTAGTAGTAGCAGAACACGTGGGCCGAGCCGGTCGGGTGGGCGGCCCGGTCCACGTTGTCGGCACGGTGGATTTCCACGGCGCAGCGCAGCGTCGCGAAGGAGTACGTGTTGCCGAACAGTTGCTGGTTGAGCGGGTTGGTGGTGGGGGGGTGGGGGGGCGACGGTAGCGGTGATCGACACGGGCCCGGGCTCGCACACGTCGTACCGCTTGCTCCATGCAGAGATCATCCGGTCAGATGAAGCGCCAGAAGTGGTCGGCCGTGCCGTTGTCGTCCCACAGGACGACCTGGGCTCCTTCGGTGGTGGAGGCCCCGGAGACTCCGAGGACGCGGCCGCTGACGGCGGACTGGATGCGGAAGGTGTCGCCGCCGCCGTGTCGTAGGCGCCACCGGTGGTCGGCGGCTCCGTCGTCGGTCCACTGGACGATCCTGGCGCCGTTGGCCGTGCTGCCGCCCTCCACGGCAAGTACCTTGCCGCTGTTGGAGTTCCTGAGCCGCAGGTAGCCTCCGGTGTCGATCACCGCGGTCCACAGGTGGTCCGCGGTGCCGTTGTCGCTCCACTGGATCGCCGGCGCGCCGTCGGTGGTCGACATGCTCAGCACGCCGAGCACAAGCCCGCCGGCCACGTTCTGGATGCGCCGGGTGCCACTCGGAACGAACAGCCACCGGCTGGTCGGCGAGCCGGTGTCCGGGACCTGCACGGCCAGGGCCCCTTGGGCGAGGGAGGCGCCGGCGATTCCGAGCAGCTTGCCGCTGTTGGCGTTCCGCAGTCCGTACGCACCATCGGCCGCCTCGGTGACGGACCACCGGTGGTCGGCGGTGCCGTTGTCCGACCACTGGAGCACGGAGGCGTTGTCGGCGGTGGACATGTTCTGCACGCCCAGGACCTTGCCGCTGTTGGCGTTGCGCAGGCGCAGCGCGGTGCCGTCGACCACGGGCACCCAGTCGTGGTCGGCGGTGCCGGAGTCGGACCACTGGAGGGCGGGCGCACCGTCTGCGCCGGACATGTCCCGGATGCCGAGCACGAGCCCGCTGGCTGCGTTGACCAGGCGGAATCCGGCGCTCCTGATACTCCAGTAGACGGTGTAGTTGAAGCCCTGCGCCTCCTGGAACGGGGTGAGGCTGACGGGCGAGCCGTTGGCGGTCGCGGTGAAGGCGAGGCCGGTCGTGCCGGTCCGGGTGATCGACGCCGGGTCGAGGACCGGGAGGGCGGTCAGGGCGGTGCTGCCGTAGTTGCCGCACAGGACGACCGGACCGTAGGTGATCGCGGCGACGTCCGAGTTGTCGTTGGCGGCCCGGAGCGCGGTGCGCATGGGCAGCTTGACGGTCACCGTGTCGCCGGAGGTCCAGGAGCGGGTGACGGTGGCGTAGCTGCCCGGGGTGGTGGCGATGTTCTGCACCGCGCCGTTGACGCTGACGGTGGCACCGGATGTCCAGGCCGGAATGCGGATGCGCATCGACCACGTGCCGTCGGCGCTGCCGGTGACCCGCAGCGCCGTGGTGTCCTCCGCAGGGTACGAGGTGGACTGGGTGACCGTGATGCCCCGTTCGGCCCAGGTGAGGACAGTTGGCACAAACAGGTTCACGATGAGGGTGGCGCCGTCGTGGAAGTAGACGGAGTCCGCCAGTTTGGTATTGGACTCCATTCCGGTGCCCTGGCAGCACCAGAAGGTGTCGTAATCGGTGCTCCAGGTGCCGCCGCCCCAGGCCGGGCCCACGCCGCGGCGGCCGCCGGGCTTGAGCGGGGTGAAGTAGGTGACGTGCCCGTGCGGGTCGGCGGGGTTCTGTGCGCCGATGACATGGTTGAGCAGGGTGCGCTCGTAGAAGTCGAAGTACGCGGCCCGTCCGGGGTCCAACTGCCACAGCTCACGGGTGAGTTTGAGCATGTTGTACGAGTTGCAGAGCTCGCAGGTGTCGTTGGTCAGGTAGGCGGAGATCGCGTCGGCAGCGTGGAAGTGTTCGGCCTGGCTGTTCCCGCCGATGGCGTAGGTGTGCGCGGTGGTGCAGATCGCCCAGGCGTGGGAGGCGATGTCGTGGTAGCGCGCGGTTCCGGTGGCCCGGTACTCGCGGACGGCGCCGATCCACTTGGGCACCTGGGTGTTGGCGTGCAGGCCGCTCAGCTGGTCCTGGCCCGCAGCCAGCGGGTCGAACACGGCGGCGTGGTCGAAGCGCTGGGCGACCGCGAGCCAGCGCGCGTCCCCGGTCTGGATGTGGAGGTCGGCCAGGACCTCGTTCATGCCACCGAACTCGACACCCAGGAGCGCCTGCATCTGGGTGTGTCCGAGCCCGCCGGTGCGCCGGTCGACCCAGTCGGCCAGCGCCAGGAGTACGTCCCGGGCCTGAGTGCTGCCCATGAGCCGCCACACGTCGAGCAGGCCGGCCATGGTCTTGTGGACGCAGTAGTAGGGGACGTTGCCGTTCTTGAGCGTGCCGGACTCGAGCTGGATGAAGTCCGTCTCGGGGAAGCCCGAGAGGTAGCCGGGGACGAATCCCGCGACGGCGTTGTTGGCCTGGCACTTGGCCAGCTCCGCCACCATGTACGCGGCCTTGTCGCGACAGACGGTGTCGCCCAGTCCCGCGTAGGCCTGGGCCCACGCGCTGAGGAAGTGCCCCTGCACGTGAGTCCGGAAGGGGAACGCCGGGGCGTCCCAACCGCCTGGCGCGACAGCCGCATCGGTGGACAACCGGTGATTCGCGCGGAAGTTGTACAGCAGGCGGTCGACGTCGACGAAGCGCAGGTACGCCAGGGTCCGGTTCTGATTGTCGAGCCACCGGCCGGCGGTGAGCCGGACCTGGCCGAGGTCGAACGGCAACGCTGGGACTCCGACGGCGGCCGCCGCGGCGGCCGCTGGGGCGAGACCGAGGTCGGCGGCCGGTGCGAGCACCAGAATACCGGTTGCCTTGAGCAGATTGCGGCGGCTCAGGGGAGGAGGCAACATCGCGAAACCTGTTTCTTCCGGGTGGAGGGGAGGAGGCGGACACCCCAAGTGTTAGCGCTAACAAGGCGATTCAGACCAGAGTGACTCAAAAGGGCCATGAGGGGGGCCTGGTTGGCGGAGCGGGCAGCGAGCGGTGCGGGTGGCGTCGAAGGGCCGCCGGGGCGCGGAGACCGCGACACCTGCCGTCAACAGGTGCCACGTTTATAGCCTCGACGCCTCCACCGTGTCCAGGGGGCTGAGCGCAGTCGGCCCGCAGAGTGGCCCGGCCGGTCAGGGCGGCGATGCGACGACACGCTTGGGCCTTCGCCGTATCGCCTCGACGGCGTGGCGAGTGCTGGACGGGCCTGCATCATGTCTTGACGTCACGTCAGCCGGTGGCGATAGTGAGTGCCACTTGACGTGAGCCGCTCACCCACCCCTCGAGGATTTCGGTCTGCCTCGCTCGAAACGGGAAATGTTAGCGCTCACAAAGCTCTTTCCCTCACCCGTGCAGGAGCTTTCCATGGCCTTCCATCAGTTGATCCGCCGTGCTCGGCGTACCCTTCTTGCGGCCGGGGCGACGGCCGCACTCACCGCCGGTGTCCTCGCCGGTACGGCCGCCACCTCGCAGGCGGCCACGCAGGGGCCGTGTGACATCTACGCCGCTGGCGGTACGCCCTGTGTGGCGGCCCACAGCACCACCCGCGCCCTGTACGCCTCGTACAGTGGCGCGCTCTACCAGGTCAAGCGCGCGTCGGACGGCGCCGTGATGGACATCGGCGTGCTGAGCGCAGGCGGGTACGCCAACGCCGCCACGCAGGATGCCTTCTGCGCCGGCACCAGCTGCGTGATCACCGTCCTCTACGACCAGTCCGGCAAGGGCAACCACCTCACCCAGGCGCCCGCCGGCGGGGCGGCCGGTGGGCCGGACAACCTGGCCAACGCGGTCGAGGCCCCGGTCACGGTGGGGGGCCACAAGGCGTACGGCGTCTACATCGCGCCCGGAACCGGTTACCGCAACAACCACACCAACGGCATCGCGGTCAGCGACCAGCCCGAGGGCATGTATGCGGTCCTGGACGGAACGCACTACAACGGCGGCTGCTGCTTCGACTACGGCAACGCCGAGACCAGCAGCAACGACACAGGCAACGGCCACATGGAGGCAATCTACTTCGGCAACATCAAGGTCTGGGGGTACGGCTCCGGCGCCGGGCCGTGGGTGATGGCGGACCTGGAAAACGGCCTGTTCTCCGGGGTGAACGCCGGCTACAACGCCAACGACCCGAGTGTCAGCAACCGCTTCCTGACCGCGATCGTCAAGGGCGCGCCGAACCAGTGGGCGATCCGCGCGGGCAACGCCCAGTCGGGCGGCCTGTCCACGTACTACAGCGGGCCCCGGCCCAACGCGGCGGGCTACAACCCGATGCACAAGGAGGGCGCGATCATCCTCGGCATCGGCGGCGACAACAGCAAGGGCTCGGCGGGTACCTTCTACGAGGGTGTGATGACCTCCGGCTACCCCTCGGACACCACCGAGAACGCCGTCCAGGCCAACATTGCTGCCACCGGATACAGCAGCGCCGCCACCGGCACGGGCACGCTGAACCCGGGTTCGCACGTGTCGCTGCGAGCCACCACCACGTGCTGCACCGGCGAATACCTCTCCCACGACGACGCGGACGACAAGGTCGCCATCTCGGCCGTCAGCTCCTCGAGTTCGTCCGCCCTCAAGGCCGATGCCACGTGGACCGTCCGCGCCGGGCTTGCGAACAGCTCCTGCCTCACCTTCGAGTCAGTCGCCGAGCCCGGCCGGTTCCTGCGGCACTACAACTTCGAGCTCCACCTCGGCGTGGACGACGGGGGAAGCCTGTTTGCCCAGGACGCCACCTTCTGCCCCACCGCCGGCAACAGCGGGACGGGCTACTCCTTCCAGTCGGTCAACTACCTGACGAAGTACCTGCGCCACTACAACCACTCGGTCTACGTCGCCGCCAACGGAGGATCCAACAGCTGGGACAGCAGCACCAGTTGGAGTGCTGATACCAGCTGGCTGGTCGCCCAACCCTGGAGCTGAGCCCGAACCGCTCAGCGGGTGCGGGGCGGAACCGGCCGGTTCCGCCCCGTAGCAGCCGACGATCCGCTCCTCCTCGCGGGAGCGTCCGGCGAAGTGGCTGCGGACGAGGGCGCGCGGGCGCCCGACTGGGCGGCGAGCAGGCCCAGGATCAGGGCGTGGTAGACCACGGACGGGGAGGTCCGGTGGCGGTGGGCGGCCAGCGGGAGCAGGATGCGCAGCCGGTCGGTGAGGTGGACCCCACGCCGTGGTGGACGCACTCCTCGTCGCGAGTCGGGACGAAGAGGCGGTTGGGCAGGTCGCGCACCGCTTGGCGCCAGTGGTCGATGGCACCGGTCCGGCTGTGGACCGAGGAGTCCTGCTCGCGCCCGACCGAGTCCAGGAAGCCGGGATTCGCCGGGTCGTCCAGCCCGTCGTCATTTGGGGCGGGCGTCCGAGGGCAGGTGGCACTCGGACGCGGCGCGCGGCTCTCCGTCAGGCCGGCCGACACCTGCGGGCTCGGACGCGAGGTGCTGGTGCCGGTCATCGGCGGCCTCCCGTTCCGGGGCGAGTTCGCCACCGTGACGGTCGACGCCGAGGGCTACCGATCCACCCCGGTCCGCACCGGGGCGGGCCTCCCGCTCCGGCTGACCCGGCGCTGATCCGGCTGGTCCTGGTGTCGGCGGTCCCGCACGACCACCGCAGACACAAGGCCGGGGCCTTCTCGGTGGCCGAGCACGACCGCGCGACGCACGCGGGCGGGCTCCTCGGATTCCGTGAGGGGCCCGCTCGCCTGACGGTCCGGCCGGCCGGCTGGGGTGCAGGGCGCTCAGACGCAGACGCCGCCGTCACGCCCGCCCCGGCCATCGAGAAGACGGCGCTGCCCGCCAGCAGTCCGCGTGCGAGGAGACCCCGGTGAAGGGGCTCTCGGGTCCCTGGGTGGCCCCGGGGGTGCTGGTCGCCCAGTACGCCGCCGTGGTGGTCCCGTCGCCGACCGCGGCGCCGCCACTGGCCAGATTCCGGTCACCGATGCCGCAGGGGGGTGTCACCGCTCGCTGCCGCCCGGGCGCTTACACAGCGTCACTGGTGGACATCTCGCCCTCTCCCCCTCCGCTGAGGAAACGAGGAGCCGATGGCCTTCCTGATCTACCATCGGGGTGCGGAATGGGCCCAGGGGCTCTACGAGGCGTTCCATGACGGGGTGCTCGCGGACCCCAGGAACCCACCCGCCGGGCTTTCGCCCACCTCCCTCGCCGAGCGAGAGGGGCGGCTGGCAGGTCGTCGACGTGGGGGAGTCGGAGGCCGACGACCAGCCCTTCGGCGAGGAGCAGATCGTGCCTGCCACGCAGGACCTCGGAGCGCCGCCGTTCGACACGACGTGGGCGAGATCTCCCGTCCGCCACGTGATCCCCTGCATAGGCGGGCGGCCTGGCTGTCGGTCTCCGGAATGGCGTGCGGATACCGCGTCGTCAGGGACAGCGGGCGGCAGCGGCCGTCGGCGCTCAGGTGGATCTTGCTGGTGGACCCACCGTGCGAGCGGCCCAGGCCCTCACCTCCCGCACCACCTCCACCAGTCTGGTGTGAAGGCTCTGCAGGCGGTTTTGACCTGGTGTCCTGACAGTTCGACCCCCTTTGGTCCGGGGGACGACGGCGGGTCGGTGCGTGCGCCAGGCGCGTGCCGATGCGCTCGGACGGTGGTGGAGTCCACTGAGATGTCCCAGTCGATCTCACCCGCGGCGTCACCCGCGGCCTGGACCTCTGGAGGAGACGTTCCCATGTTCCGTCGGCCGACCGCAGTCGGTGGCGTTCGTAAACCGTCTCCCATGGCCCGAACTGTTCCGGCAGCTCACGCCGCTGCGCCCCGGTCCGCGCCCGGTGCGGAATCCCGTCGATCACTGCCGGTGGTCCCGCCGCGTGCCACAACGCCTGTTGCCGACCGGCAGGAACAGCCGCAGCCGTTCCCACTCCCCATCCGTCAGATCACCCCGCCCCATGCCCACATCAACGACGGCGGCACAGAGCGGTCACCTGATCGATCGGACACGTCCTGGCCGCCCCGGGGAGCGGGTTTGGTGCGGGCCTGTGATCGCGAACAAATACAATCCCGGGAGCACTCGTGAGACTGTCGTAGTCTCTGCCGTGCGGCTGTGATCCGTATTGGTACGACCGATGAGGGGGCCTTGAGTGGGAACTGAAAGCACCGAGCCGGAGTCCCGCCAGCCTGTGATGGCGGATGTGGCGCGGGTCGCCGGAGTGTCCCACCAGACCGTGTCCCGGGTGCTGAATGGTGCACCGCACGTCCGGCCCGACACCCGGGACCGGGTGCTCGCCGCCATCCGGGAGCTGGACTACCGCCCCAACTCGGCGGCCCGCGCGCTGGTCACCCGCCGCTCCCAGACCCTCGGTGTGGTGAGTTTCGGCAGCGCGCTGTACGGGCCCGCCTCGATGCTGGACGGGATCGAGCAGGCCGCGCGCAGTGCCGGGTACTTCGTCAGCGTCGCGAGCCTGCGTTCGCTGGACAGCCGTTCCGTGCAGGAGGCGGTGGACCGGCTCCGTGATCAGGGCGTGGAGGGCATTGTCGTCATCGCGCCGCAGATCTCGGCGGTGAGCGCGGTGGCGAAGGTGTCCAGCGCGGTGCCGGTGGTCGCGGTCGGGTCGGGCAGTCAGTCCCGCGTGCCGATGGTCGCCGTCGACAACGAGTCGGGCGCGCGGGCGGCCACCCGACACCTGCTCGACCTCGGCCACGCCACCGTCCACCACGTCGCCGGCCCGCCCGGCTGGCTGGAGACCAAGACCCGGGAAGACGGCTGGCGGGGGGCCCTGGAGGCCTGCGGCGCCGAGGTGCCGCCCGTAGAGAGCGGCGACTGGAGCGCGCGGTCCGGGTACGAGGCCGGACTGCGGATCGCCGAGGATCCCCTGGTCACGGCGGTCTTCTGCGCCAACGACCACATGGCCCTCGGCCTGCTCCGCGCGTTCCACGAGGCGGGCCGGGCGATTCCGGGCGACATCAGCGTGGTCGGGTTCGACGACATTCCCGAGGCCGCGTACTTCGCCCCGCCCCTCACCACCGTGCGTCAGGACTTCGGCGAGCTGGGGCGCCGGGCCCTTGAGCTACTGGTGGAGGAGCTGACCGGCGTCGGCCATACCCGCAGCCACGTGCTGATCTCGCCGGAGATGGTGCTGCGCCGCAGTGCCGGCCCGGTGGCGCGCCGCTAGTGTCCTGCGCCAGTAATCCGTTGGTAGATCTGCCTCGTCCCGGCCTCTAGGCTCCGGCCGCCGACCAGGCGCGTTGACCGCCCGCGGCTCAGCCGGAACTACCTAGGAACTTCCGGCGCAGGACACTAGTACGTGGTACGTGGTACGTGGTACGTGGTACGTGGTCCGCGGGTGGCCGGGGCCCGCACGGCCCGGGGGGTGGTCAAGATTGGGTAACGGGACGACGGCCCTCTTGTCCCACAAATTGTGAGCGTTAACAATTTCACTCAGGCGAAACGGCGCCGCACCATCCCGTTCACACGGACCACGCGGACCGCATCGCCATCTGCACCAGTGCCGCACCGGGCGCCCATCGCCCCGACGGTGTTCCCCACCGCCTCCCGCGCCGGTCGGCTCTGCCCTGCCGATCTGCCCGCGGCCAATCCGGCCGCGGGGGAGGCGGACTCCCCACTCGAGAGGATCCCAAGATGTCCAAGAGAGCTGCTGCGGCCCTGGTCGTCGCCGGCGCGATGATCGCCACTCTGTCCGCTTGTGGTTCCGGGAGCGGCGGCCCGGCCGACGGCAAGGGCTCCGGCGGCCGGCTCACCGTGGGCTTCTCCCAGGTCGGCGCGGAGAGCGGGTGGCGCACGGCCAACACCAAGTCCGTCCAGGACGCGGCCAAGAAGGCCGGGGTCACGCTGAAGTTCTCCGATGCCCAGCAGAAGCAGGAGAACCAGATCAAAGCCATCCGCTCGTTCATCCAGCAGAAGGTGGACGTCATCGCCTTCTCGCCGGTGGTCGAGTCGGGTTGGGACACCGTGCTCAAGGAGGCCAAGGCCGCCCACATCCCGGTCGTCCTGACGGACCGCGCGGTGGACTCCAAGGACGAGTCGCTCTATGCCACCTTCCTCGGTTCGGACTTCGTCGAGGAGGGCAAGAAGGCCGGTGACTGGCTGGTGAAGGAGTACCAGGGCAAGGGTGACGCGGTGAACATCGTGGAGCTGCAGGGCACCACCGGCTCCGCCCCGGCCAACGACCGTAAATCGGGCTTCGCCGACGTCATCAAGACGGACGCCAAGTTCAAGGTCACGGCCTCCCAGACCGGTGACTTCACGCGCGCCAAGGGCAAGGAGGTCATGCAGGCCTTCCTGAAGTCCCAGCCGAAGATCGACGTGCTCTACGCACACAACGACGACATGGCCCTCGGCGCCATCCAGGCCATCGAGGAAGCCGGCAAGAAGCCCGGCACCGACATCAAGATCATCTCGGTCGACGGCGTCAAGGACGCCTTCACCGCGATGAGCCGGGGCAAGATCAACGTCGTAGTCGAGTGCAACCCCCTCCTGGGCGACCAGCTGATGGACCTGATCAAGAAGGTCAAGGCCGGTGAGCAGGTGCCGCGCCGGATCAAGACCGAAGAGGGCGTCTTCACCCAGGACCAGGCCGCGGCCGCCCTGCCGACCCGCCAGTACTGACCGGCCCGGTGACCAGGGGCTGTGTCCGGACCGACCCGGCCGGCCCCGGTCTCGACCACGAGAGGAGGGGCGGATGCCTGCGCACCCTGCACAGCAACCGGTCCTGGAAGTACGCGGGATCCGCAAGGAGTTCCCGGGCGTGGTGGCGCTGGACGGGGTCGACTTCCGGATCTTCCCCGGCGAGGTGCACGCCCTGATGGGTGAGAACGGCGCCGGCAAGTCCACTCTGATCAAGGTTCTCACCGGCGTCTACGAGTCGGACGGCGGAGAGGTCGCGCTGAGCGGCCGGCCCGTGCGCTTCGCCGGCCCGCTGCAAGCGCAGCAGGCCGGGATCAGCACGGTGTACCAGGAGGTCAACCTCTGCCTGAACCTGTCGGTCGCGGAGAACATCTTCATCGGCCGGGAACCGCGCCGCCTCGGACTCATCCACTGGGCGGCCCTCCGTCGCAGCGCCGCCGAGCTGGTCGCCGACCTCGACCTGGACATCGACGTCACCGCCCCGCTGGGCAGCTACTCGATCGCGGTCCAGCAACTGGTCGCGATCGTCCGGGCGGTGGACGTGTCGGCCAAGGTGCTGATCCTGGACGAGCCGACCTCCAGCCTGGACCGCGACGAGGTGCTGCAACTGTTCGCGGTGATACGCCGGTTGCGCGACCAGGGTGTGGCGATCCTGTTCGTTTCGCACTTCCTGGACCAGATCTACGAGATCTGCGACCGGATGACCATCCTGCGCAACGGCAAGCTGGAGGGCGAGTACCCGATCAGCGAGTTGAGTCAGGTCGAACTGGTCGCCCGCATGATCGGCGGCGAACTGGGGAGCCTGGAGGAATTGTCGGGCACCGCCCGGCGCGAGAGCGCCGCACCGGACACGGCCGTGCCGTTCCTGCGCGCCGACGGCCTGGGTCGCAGCGGCGCGATCGAGCCGTACGACCTCAGCATCCGGCCCGGTGAAGTTGTTGGCTTTGCAGGCCTGTTGGGGTCCGGGCGCACGGAGGCGGCCCGCCTGATGTTCGGCGCCGACCGCAGTACCGGGGGTTCGGTGCGGATCGAGGACGCCACCGTCGCGCTGCGCACCCCGCGCACCGCGATCTCGTACGGGATCGCCTTCTGCTCGGAGGACCGCAAGAACGAAGGACTGGTAGCGGAGTTGACGGTACGCGAAAACATCATCCTCGCCCTGCAGGCGGCCCGCGGCTGGACGCGCCCGCTCTCCCGCGCCAAGCAGGACGAGATCGCGCTGCACTGGATCCGGTCACTGGACATCCGCCCGGACAACCCCGAGGCGCAGGTACGCCATCTGAGCGGAGGCAATCAGCAGAAGGTACTGCTGGCACGCTGGCTGATCACCGACCCCAAGCTGTTGATCCTGGACGAGCCGACCCGGGGCATCGACATCGGCGCCAAGGCCGAGATACAGAAGCTGGTGGCCGCGTTGGCCCAGGACGGCATGTCGGTGCTGTTCATCTCGGCCGAGCTGGAGGAAGTGCTGCGGCTCAGCCACCGGGTGGGCGTGCTGCGGGACCGCCGGCTGGTCGCCGAACTGCCGAACGACGGCTCGCTCACCCCCGAGCACATCATGGCGACGATCGCGAGCGGAGCCCGGTCATGACCAAGCACCGCCTCTTCTGGCCCGCCGCCGTACTCGCGGTCCTGCTGCTGGCCAACGTGGTGTTCACTCCGGATTTCTTCGCGATCCGGATCAAGGACGGACACCTGTACGGGAGCCTGATCGACATCCTCCACTTCGGCGCTCCGCTGATCCTGGTGGCGCTGGGCATGACACTGGTCATCGCGACCCGTGGAATCGACCTCTCGGTCGGCTCCACCGTCGCCATCGCGGGGGCGCTGGCCTGCCTGCACATCAGCGGGGCGGCCGACCCGGGAAGCCCCGGTACGGTGTTCGGCGCCGTCGTCATCGCCCTGGCGGTGGCCCTCGTCCTGGGGGTGGTCAACGGCCTGCTGGTGGCCGGTATCGGTGTCCAGCCGATCATCGCCACCCTCATCCTGATGGTGGCCGGCCGGGGTGTCGCCCAGCTGGTGACGGACGGCCAGATCGTCACCGTCACCAGCGAGCCCTACAAGCTCATCGGCGGCGGTTACTGGCTCACCATGCCGTTCGCGATCCTGCTCGCGGGCGCGGTCGCGCTGCTGACGTCGCTGCTGACCCGGCGTACGGCGCTCGGGCTGCTGCTGGAGTCGGTCGGCGGCAACCCGGTCGCCAGCCGCCTGGTCGGCATCCGGGCGATGGGCCTGATCGCCTTGGTGTACGTCTTCAGCGCGCTGTGCGCCGCGGTCGCCGGGCTCATGATCAGCTCGAACGTCTCCAGCGCGGACGGCAACAACGCCGGGCTCTGGATCGAGCTGGACGCCATCCTCGCCGTGGTGGTCGGCGGCACCGCGCTGACCGGCGGGCGGTTCTCGCTCGGCGGCACGGTGATCGGTGCGCTGATCATCCAGACCCTGTCCACCACGGTCTACACCATCGGCATCCCGCCGGAGACCACGCTGGTCTTCAAGGCCTTCGTGGTGATCGCGGTCTGCCTGATCCAGTCACCCGCCTTCCGGGCCAAGGCCGCGCGCCGGCGGGCCCGGGCCGGGCGCGGCACGAAGCCGCGTCCGCTGGCGGCAGAAAAAACGGAGGTGGGGGCATGAGCGTGATCTCGGCGGCCCGTGGCCGTGCGTACGTCCCGCTGCTGGTCACATCGGCCCTGCTGGTGTCGATGTTCGGCGCCGGGTCCGTCCGGTACGACGGTTTCTTCTCCGGGCAGGTGCTGCTCAACCTGCTCATCGACAACGCCTTCCTGCTGGTGGTCGCCATCGGGATGACCTTCGTGGTGCTGACCGGAGGGATCGACCTGTCGGTCGGCGCGATGGTCGCGCTGTCGACGATGATCTCCGCCTGGCTGGTGGAACAGCACGGCTGGCCGCCGCTGCTGGTGATCCCGCTGGTCCTGGTGGTGGGGACGGGCGCCGGGCTCGCGATGGGATGGGTGATCCACTCCTTCGAGATCCAGCCCTTCATCGTGACGCTCGCCGGAATGTTCCTGGCCCGTGGCCTCTGCTACACGATCAGCATCGACTCGATCTCCATCACCGACCCGACCTACACGGCCTTCGCCCAGACCAGGATCGCCCTCCCCGGTGATCTGTTCGTCTCGCCCAGTGCGCTGATCGCGGTGGGTGCGCTGGTGATCGCCTTCGTGGTCCTGCACTACACGCGGCTCGGCCGGAACGTGTACGCGCTGGGCGGGAGCGAGCAGTCGGCCCGGCTGATGGGGCTCCCGGTCGCGCGGACGAAGATGGCCGTGTACGCCGTCAGCGGCTTCTGCTCGGCGCTCGGGGGAGTGCTGCTGACCTTCTACATGCTCTCCGGATACGGGCTCCACGCGGTGGGCCTGGAGCTGGACGCGATCGCGGCCGTCGTGATCGGCGGGGCGCTTCTGACCGGAGGCTCGGGGTACCTGCTCGGCACCGCGCTGGGGGTGCTCGTGCTGGGCCTGATCCAGACCGTCATCAGCTTCCAGGGCACGCTCAGCTCTTGGTGGACCAGGATCGTGGTCGGCGGCCTGCTGTTCGCCTTCATCCTGCTGCAGCGCCTGAGCGCCGGCCGCCGCAAGGTCTGATCGCCTGACGGGAGGCTCGCCCTTGACAGGTAATTTGTTAACGCTAACAATCACGAGCGGCGCCCCGGCGGCGCCCCTTGCGCCCTCTCGGGCTCCGCACGAAAGGATGTGAAAGACCGTGACTCCTCCCACCCAGACCACGGAGAGCCATGTCGTGGGTGTCGACTTCGGCACCCTATCCGGCCGGGCCGTGGTGGTCCGCGTACGCGACGGAGAGGAGGTCGGCTCCGCCGTCCACGTGTACCCGCACGGCGTCATCGAGGATGAACTCCCCACCACCGGTCGGCCCTTGCCACCCGACTGGGCCCTTCAGCACCCCGAGGACTGGCGGGAGGTGCTGCGCACCGCCGTCCCCGCCGCAGTGGCCGCGAGCGGCATCGACCCCGCCGCCGTCATCGGCATCGCCACCGACTTCACCGCCTGCACCGTCCTGCCCGTACGGGCCGACGGCACCCCGCTCGCCGAGACGGCGCTGGGCGACCGCCCGCACGCCTGGCCCAAGCTCTGGAAGCACCACGCCGCCCAGAGCCAGGCCGACCGGATCAACCACCTCGCCCACCTGCGCTCCGAGAAGTGGATCACCCGGTACGGCGGCAGGATCTCCGCCGAGTGGCAGTACGCCAAGGCGCTCCAGGTGCTGGAGGAGGACCCGGACACCTACGACGCCACCGAGCGCTGGATCGAGGCCGCGGACTGGATCGTCTGGCAGCTCGCGGGCGTGGAGACCCGGAACACCTGCACGGCGGGCTACAAGGGCATCCATCAGGACGGCCAGTACCCCGGCGAGGACTATCTCGCCGCCCTGCACCCCGACTTCGCCGACTTCGCGCGCACCCGCCTCGAGCACCCGCTCTCGCCGCTCGGATCCCGGGCCGGCTCCCTCACCGCCGAGGCCGCCGCCTGGACCGGCCTGCCCGAGGGCATCGCCGTCGCCGCCGGCAACGTCGACGCCCACGTCGCGGCCCCCGCCGCCCAGGCCGTCGAGAACGGGCAGCTCCTCGCCATCATGGGCACCTCCACCTGCCACGTCGTCAACGGAGCGGCCCTCGCCGACGTCCCCGGCATCTGCGGAGTGGTCGACGGCGGCATCGTCGAAGGCGCCTACGGGTACGAGGCCGGGCAGAGCGCGGTCGGCGACATCTTCGCCTGGTGGCTGCGCCAGGGCGTGCCGACCGCCTACCTGGCCGAGGCCGAATCCACCGGCGAGGACCTCCACCAGCTGCTCTCCCGCAAGATCGCCGACCAGCCCGTCGGCGGCCACGGCCTGGTCGCCCTCGACTGGATGAATGGCAACCGCTCCACCCTGGTCGACCACCACCTCTCCGGCGTCATCGTCGGCCTCACCCTCACCACACGCCCCGAGGAGATCTACCGGGCCCTGCTGGAGGCCACCGCCTTCGGCACCCGCACCATCGTCGACGCCCTGGAGCAGGGCGGGGTCCCCGTCACCGAGTTCATCGTGACCGGCGGGCTGAAGAAGAACCCCCTGCTCATGCAGATCTACGCCGACGTGCTGCGCCGCCCCGTCTCCCTCGCCGAATCCGCCCAGGGCCCCGCCCTCGGCTCCGCCATCCATGCCGCCGTCGCCGCCGGCGCGCACCCGGACGTACGCACCGCGGCCGCCGCCATGGGCCGGGTGTGGCGCGGCGCCTACCAGCCGGACACCGCGCGCGCCGACGCGTACGACCTCCTCTACGCCGAGTACCGCGCCCTGCACGACCACTTCGGCACCGGCCCCGACAAGCTCCTCCACCGCCTCCGCGCCCTGCGCAACGCGGCGCTGACCGCCGCACAAGCCGACCCGAAGGCCGCCCCGGCCGCCGCCCGGACGAGCGAGGTCTGACCATGAATTCACCGATCGATCTGCTGCGCCGCCAGGTCAGCGACCTCCACCAGGAACTGGTCCGCTACGACCTCGTCGTCTGGACGGCCGGCAACGTCTCCGCCCGCGTCCCCGGCGAGGAGCTGCTGGTGATCAAGCCGAGCGGCGTCGCGTACGACGAGCTGACGCCCGAGAACATGATCCTCTGTGACCTGGACGGCAAGGTCGTCGAGGGCGACCACTCCCCGTCCTCGGACACCGCCGCGCACGCCTACGTCTACCGCCACATGCCCGAGGTGGGGGGAGTGGTGCACACCCACTCGACGTACGCGAGCGCCTGGGCCGCGCGCGGCGAGGCGGTGCCCTGCGTACTGACCGCCATGGCCGACGAGTTCGGAGCCGAGATCCCCGTCGGCCCCTTCGCGCTGATCGGCGACGACTCCATCGGCCGGGGCATCGTCGAGACCCTCCAGGGCCACCGCTCACCAGCCGTCCTGATGAAAAGCCACGGCGTCTTCACCATCGGCAAGGACGCCAAGGCCGCCGTCAAGGCCGCCGTGATGTGCGAGGACGTCGCCCGCACCGTCCACATCTCCCGCCAGCTCGGCGAACCCCTGCCGATAGCGCAGGACGACATCGACCGCCTGAACCACCGCTACCAGAACGTGTACGGCCAGCAGTCCGCTGCCCGTTAAGTGCCTGTTTCTGAACCCCAGAGCCAGGGAGTTCGGTAGCTTGGTAGCAGGCGGCGCCTGGACCAAGTTGGTGGTGACCAACTTGAGATTGATCAAGCTGTCAGGCTCTTCGGGGCCTCTGGATGACACTGCTGATGAGCAGCGCCACGGCGAACGCCACATCTTCCCCTCACGTCACGTGAGCCTCGTCGGCTTCCGTTCGGCGAGCGGTCACCGTGACCGTTCCCCGAACGCACACCCAAAGCTCTCATTTCAGACTGATAGCCCCTGACCTGCTGTGACGGGGTTCAGAAACAGGCACTAAGGAGACTCACGCCCCCATGAAGGCACAGAAGGCAATCGAGGGCCGCGAGGTCTGGTTCCTGACCGGCAGTCAAGGACTGTACGGCAACGACACCTTGCGTCAGGTAGCCGAGCAGTCCCGGCGGATCGCCGAAGCGCTCGGCGACGGCGACATCCCGGTGAACATCGTCTGGAAGCCCGTACTCACCGACGCCGCCGCGATCCGGCGGATCTGCCTGGACGCCAACGCCGACGACGCCTGCATCGGCCTCATCGCCTGGATGCACACCTTCTCCCCGGCGAAGATGTGGATCGCGGGCCTGGACGCGCTGCGCAAGCCGCTGCTCCACCTGCACACCCAGGCCAACGTCGCACTGCCCTGGGCGTCGATCGACATGGACTTCATGAACCTGAACCAAGCGGCCCACGGGGACCGTGAGTTCGGCTACATCCAGTCCCGGCTCGGCGTCGCCCGCAAGACCGTCGCCGGACACGTCAGCGACCCCTCGGTCGCCGCCCGGATCGCCTCCTGGGCCCGGGCCGCGGCCGGACGCGCCGAGCTGCAGAGCCTCAAACTGGCACGATTCGGCGACAACATGCGCGACGTCGCCGTGACCGAGGGCGACAAGGTCGAAGCCCAGCTCCGCTTCGGCGTCTCGGTCAACACCTACGGCGTCAACGACCTGGTCGAAGCCGTCGACGCGACCGCCGACGCCGAAGTGACCGAACTGGTCAAGGAATACGAGGACACCTACCGCCTCGCGCCCGAGCTCCGCGCGGACGGGGACCGGCACGACTCACTGCGCTACGCCGCGAGGATCGAAATCGGCCTGCGCGGCTTCCTGGCGGGCGGCGGCTTCCACGCCTTCACCACCAACTTCGAAGACCTCGGCGGACTGCGCCAGCTGCCCGGCCTCGCGGTACAGCGGCTGATGGCCGACGGCTACGGATTCGGCGGCGAGGGCGACTGGAAGACCTCCGCCCTGCTGCGCACGCTCAAGGTGATGTCCACCGGGCTGCCCGGCGGCACCTCCTTCATGGAGGACTACACCTACCACCTGGAGCCGGGGCGGGAGCTGATCCTCGGCGCGCACATGCTGGAGGTCTGCCCGACCATCGCCTCGGACGTACCGTCCTGCGAGGTGCACCCCCTGGGCATCGGCGGCCGCGAGGACCCGGTGCGCCTCGTCTTCGACGCCCGGACCGGTCCCGCCGTCGTGGTCGGGCTTGCCGACATGGGCGACCGGTTCCGCCTCGTCGCCAACGAGATCGACGTGGTCGAGCCCGTCGAACCGCTGCCGAACCTCCCCGTCGCGCGCGCGGTCTGGCAGCCGCGCCCGAACCTGCGCACCTCGACCGAGGCGTGGCTGACAGCCGGCGCGCCCCACCACACCGTGCTGTCGAGCGCGATCGGGACCGAGGAGCTGGGCGACCTCGCCGACATCCTCGGCACCGAGCTGCTGGTCATCGACGCGGACACCACGATCCGCCAGTTCATCAAGGAGATCCGCTGGAACCAGGCCTACCAC
>NZ_JASISO010000052.1:31428-58722 GCF_030063135.1 Streptomyces sp. G-G2 | reverse complement strand
CGGGGGAACGGCCCGCCCGCACCGCCGCCGCGAGGTGGCCGCTCTGGCGCTGGATGGCGGCGAAGGTGTAGCCCGTGGACGGCCGCGTCGCCCCGCCGGCGGCCCCGACGAGGAAGACCCGTCGCCCGGTACGGCGCGGGAAACGGCCGTCACTCATCGGGATCACCCCCTGCTCACGCCCGCGTACGACGTATTCGCCGAGCCCGAGGAGCGTGCCGCAGTAATGGCGCAGGGCGCGCTCGTACGCCGCGTCGTCCACGGTGGCGGGGGAGAACTCCGTGTACTCCACCAGCGCTTCGTGCCGGTCCAGCGGCAGTACGTAGCCGAAGGCGAGCCCCCGGGGCGGCTGGGGGAGCCGGAAGTCCATCAGCGTCGCCGTCCCGGGGTCGAAGGCCGGTCTCGCCGTGCGGACGAACCAGCCCCGGAAGTGCTGGAGCAGCGTGGTCCTGGCCGCGGGCAGCCGCCGCGGCGGACGCGAGTCGAAGACCAGCCGCGACCGCAGCTCCGCGGGCGCCCCGGAGGCGTCGCGGCCCCGGACCACCGCTCCGCCGGGGGTGTCACGGGCCGTTTCCACGGTCATCGGCCGCACCTCGACCCCGTACGCGTCGAGCCGCTGGGTCATGCCCGCCTCGAAACGGTCCGACCTCAGCATCTTGTACCGCAACGGCCCCAGCGGCCGGTCGATGACGGCGCCGTCCGGGGCGTACACCCGCAGCCTGTCCCAACTCGCGGTCAGCATCTCGTCGTACGCCCCGGCGCCCGCCTCCCAGTAGCACCAGGTCCGCTCGGGCGGACGCAGCGGGCCCGGGGGAGCCTCCACCACGACGACGCGCGGCGCCCGCGTCCCCGCGGTGACCGGTTCCGTGAGGCGGACCGCCAGGGACAGCCCGGCGGCCCCCGCCCCGACCACGGTCACATCAGCGTCCCAGCTCACCCCTCGGCCTCCAGCCCCGCGCGCCAACGTCCTTCTTCCGCGCCGCATGGCCCGGCGGATGCAGTACACCTTCCTCCGGAGGCGGGGCGAGGAAGGACGCGACGCGCGAGCGGCGATACGGAACACCTGCATCCGGGTCCGGAGCGGGCGGCGAACCCGCTGCGTGGCCCCGTCCGGCTGGCCTATTCGCAAACCGTTGCATAAACGGTGCAAATGGACAGGATAAAAGGACGGCCCTACATTCAAGGAACGGTCTCCCGCCGTATCCCTGAACGCTTCGGGGAAACGTAGCCGAAAGGCGAAAAGCATGAAGCTAGAGGACGAACTCCCCCTCGACCACAAGCTCGCGGGCGTGTACCGCTACGGCGCGCTCGTCTGCGGACTGATCCTCCTGGCCTTCAGCGGCCTCGGTTTCGCGGACCTGCTCAGCCCCTTCGACACCTCCGGCCGGCACATCGTCGGCATGACGACCAACACCACGCTCAGTGCGATCTCACTCGTCGTGGGGCTGGCGCTCGTCGTCGGGGCGATCATCGGAGGGAACGTCGCGTCGTCCCTGAACATGATCATCGGCGCACTGTTCGTGCTGAGCGGCTTCGCTCACCTCTTCGTGCTCGACCGGCCGGCCAATGTGCTCGGCTTCGGGATGAGCAATGTCGTGTTCAGCTTCCTCATGGGCCTCCTGATCATGACCTTCGGAATGTACGGACGGGTCTCCAGCAAACTCCCGCACGACAATCCCTACTGGCGCCAGCGCCACGCGAACGACACCGGGACCGGGGCCGGGACCGGGGCCGGCGCGGAGGCCGGGCAGCGCAACGACGTGGAGGCCGGACCGGTCCGCATCGAACGCTGACGACGGACGGGTTCTACGGGGACAGGTGACTGATTTCAGCCGGTGTTCGTCGGCTGCGGCAGGGGCATCGCCGCGCACCGGTCCCCCCGGAAGGCTCGGAGGGTGAGAGCAAGTGGTCCTGAACGCCGGGTGTCGCTGGGTGTCACGGGCGGCGGCTCTGGCCACCGCCACCCCGGGCCTGTCATCATCCGAGCACCGCGCGCTGCGACCGGCTGGGCAACAGCAGGTGGAGGGCGCGGAGATGGAGGCCTTCGACGTGCACGGCAAGGCCTTGGCCGAGGTAGCGCCCCAGCGGGCGGCGTCCGGCTCGGTGCGCCGCCGCCCGACCGCCGCCCTGCGCCCGTACATCGCGAACTACATCGGCTTCCACACGTGGTTCGACGCGCCGCGTCGACGCCTGGAACTGCCCACCGGTTTCGTGAGCCTCGTCTTCACCTTCACCGACGGCCTGTGGATCTCGCGTACGGAGGATCCGGCGGCGGCCCCGCCGCGGCAGGCCTCCCGGGCCATGGTCAGCGGCCCGCGCACCGTCCCGGCGATCGGCGTGCACGCGGGTGCGGTGCGGGGCCTGGAGGTGAACATGAGCCCGCTCGGGGCGTACCGCCTGTTCGGGCTCCCGATGGCGTACTTCGAGGACGCGCACGTGGACCTCGTGGACGTACTCGGCGCGACCTGGCAGTCGTTGCCCGACCGGCTCCAGCAGCTCGACGCGTGGCAGGAGCGGTTCGCCCTGCTCGACGAGGTGCTCTGCGCGCGCCTGGACGGCGGTCCGCACCCCTCACCGGAGGTACGCGGCGCCCTGTGGCGGCTCTGGACGGACGGCGGATCGCTGTCGGGGGTGGCCGCCGAGACCGGATGGAGCGCCCGCACCCTGCGGGCCCGGTTCCGCGAGCAGGTGGGTCTGTCCCCCAAGGGGGTATCACGGGTGTTCCGGATGCAGCACGCCCTGCGGCTGATGTCGGCGGGGACGTCCCTGGCGCAGGTGGCCGCCGTCTGCGGCTACCACGATCAGGCACATCTGAGCCGCGACCTGAAGGCCATGACCGGACTCGCGCCCTCGCGGTTCGTGAAACTGCGCGGCGGACTGCCTCCGGGCTCGGTCCTGGACCGGGTGCCGGGGCGGATCAGCAGCGTGATGCTGTCGGGGTAGGGGCGGACGCGGGACGGGCCGGGTGCGGGACGGGCCGGGCCGGGGGGCGACACCGGGGCGTGCCGTTTTTGACAAGACGCGGCCGCCGGTTCTTGCGAGGCTCGGCCCACGGCTCCTCGTCCCCCACGGCTCCTCGTCCCCCACGGAGGAAACACCTTGTTCGCTGCCCTCGGGTTCGATCCGGCCACCGAAGCCGCCTACCGGCTGACGGCTACCCGTCCCGAAGGGCGGGGCGTCGAGCAGATCGCCTCGCCACGCAGCACCTCCAGCAGGACGAGTCCGCCGTACGCGGCGCCCTGGGCCGGTTCGTCGAGGCCTGCCTGCTACTCGACCGGCGGCAGGGGGAGATCAGCGAAAGCCACTGGAGGGTGTCCCGGACGATCTCCGAACTCCGCTACGGAGCGGGCCCGGACGGAGCCGACGGCGGCGGCCGGGGCGGGGGTAGCGGCGCCGACGGCGGCGGCGTACGCACCGTGTCCGCCCTCCCGCTGCGGATGATCCTGGTCGACCGGGCCCATGTCCTGGTACCGCCGGACCCCGCAGACACCCGCGCGCGGGCCGTCGTCCTGCCGCTGCCCGGCGCTCGTCTCGGCGCTCACTCACCGCCCTCTTCGAACAGGTCCGGGAGGCCGCTCGGCCGCTCGGTTGCGACCGCCCGTGCGACGGTCGGCGCCGGACTCACGCCGCCCGGGCGGGAGTTGCTGCGGCTGCTGAGCCGGGGTATGGCCGACGAGGCGGTCAGTCACCAGCTGGGCGCATGCCCGAGCACGGTCGGCCGGTCCACGGCGACCCTGATGAAGCGCTTCGGCGCCCGTAGCCGCGTCGAGGCGGACCTGGGCGCGGCCCCGCCCGGATGGCTCTGACGAGCCCCCACGACCGCTGCGGTAGCCCGGCACGGGGGTGCGGGCTACCGCGGCGCCGCAGCAGCCGCCCGGTGCCGGGAAGGGCGGACCGGCGCCCGATCCGGCCGGAACTCTCAACCGGCGTGGCTGAGGTGCTTGGTCGGCGTCGCCTCCTCGTGGACACGGCCCGTACGACGGGCGATGCCCTGAGCGCTGCCGTGCCCAGCAGGCCGGCGCCCCACCGCAGGGCGGCCGCGACGCCTGTGGTCAGGACGAAGGCCGCCAGAACGAGACCGATGGTGCCCGCTCCCATGATGAGCAGGGCGCCCAGGACGTGCTGGTTCTCCTTGACCTACGCGGGAGCCGGCCCGGCCAGCACGAATCCCACGCCGGCACCGGCCAGCAGAAGACGGGCCGCTCCCACTCTTTCAAGGGATCAAAAACGCAGCGCCCATGAGTCGATGTAGCCGGTGTGGTCGCTCCGCGTGTCGAACACGCGGAGCCGCCAGCCGCCGTTCGCGGTCTCCGAGGACGCGTTGATCGCGTAGACGACGGTGTAGTCGGTCTCGATCCACGCCTCCCACTCGTCCTTGATCGGGTAGGCCGTGCCGTCCGGGGCGATCACGTCGATCCGCAGGTCGCCCACGTCCGGATGTTTGATGGCGATCTCGACATCGAGGTCCGCCGGGGCCCTGCCGGTCACCCCGCTCACGGTCACGGGGGAGTCGACGGTCGCCAGATCGGCCACCGGGAGGTCCGTGGTGTTCGCGAACCGCTTGCCCGCCGGTCGCTGCGCCGAACCGCCGCTGTACACCAGCCGGTTGGGGGAGCCCGTGCCGGGATCGATGACCGATCCGGTGCTCGCGTAGCTGGTGAGCGCCGCGCCGACCTGGGCCGGGGTCGCCGTTCGGTGGGTGGCGAGGTAGAGCGCCGCCGCTCCGGTGACGTGCGGGGTGGCCATCGAGGTGCCGGACATGTCCATGTACCGGTCGTCCGAGAAGTACGCGGCCGAGGAGATGGAGTCACCGGGAGCGAACAGGTCCACCAGAGGGCCGTAGTTGGAGTAGGAGGCCCGGTGGTCGTAGTCGCCGACCGCTCCCACCGTCAGCGCCGTCTGGACACGGGCGGGGGAGTGGCCCGAGGCGTCGATGCCCTGATTGCCGGCGGCCACCGCGTAGGTGAGCCCCGTGGCGATGGAATTGCGGACGGCGACGTCCAGCACGTCGTCGGGGTCTCCGCCCAGACTCATGTTCACCACCGCCGGCTTCACCGCGTTGCGGGTCACCCAGTCGATGCCCGCCACCACCTGCTCCGTGGTGCCCTGGCCGGTGTAGTCGAGCACCCGCACAGCGACGATCTTCGCCTGCTTGGCCACGCCGTGGGTCGAGCCCGCGACCGTACCGGCGACGTGGGTGCCGTGTCCGTGGTCGTCGTCGGCGATCATGTCGTTGTCGTTGTCGATGGCGTCGTAGCCGTAGGACGCGCGGCCGCCGAAGTCCTCGTGTGTGATGCGGACGCCGGTGTCGATGATGTACGCCGTGACGCCCTGGCCGGACGAGTCCGGGTAGGTGTAGGAGGTGTCCAGCGGCAGGCGCCGCTGGTCGAACCGGGACAAGCCCCACGAGGGCGGGTCCGGCTGGGTGGCGTCGAGCTTCAGCTTCCGGTTCTGCGCCACCTGGACGACGGCCGGATCCGCGGCGAGCCGACGGGCCTGGCGCTCCGTCAGCAGGGCGGAGTATCCGTTCAGCGCGGAGTCGTAGGTGCGGCTGATCCTCCCGCCGGAGCGCTCGACGACGTTCCGGGCCCTCGTGGTAAGGGACTTCGCGCGGGCCGGGTCCAGGATGACGAGGTAGCTGCCGGCGACGGCTCCGGGGGCGCCCGCGTAGCGGACGGTTCCCTCCGGCGGACTCGCCGCCGAGGCACCGGTGTTCAGCCCGAGCGCGAGCGCGGCGGCCAGTGCGAGAACGGCGCCGTGGCGCCGCCACAAGTGCGGTCTGGTGGTCATGCTGCCAGGCTGAGCCGCCGCGCCGCACGGGCACAAGAGGGCCTGGGCCACTGGAGCTTCAGGGAGTCTTCCACGACGCTGGCGGGGGGCGGCTGGTGAGGCTCATACGCCGAGCGGGCCCCCCGCCGCCGTGGGAAGGGCAGGCGAGAACGGCGGCGCGAACCCACCCCGGCACCTGAGCGTCGCCGCTGGCACCCACCGGGACACTGTCCGTGCCCCTGGCAGTGGATGTGGATGTGGAAACGGTGTTGGGTGAGGCGGACCCGGGCTCTCCCCGCACCGTCGGCACGGCTCCGTTCCCGCACCTCGTGGGCTGTGGCACGGATGCTCGGGCCGCGCGGGACGGTCGGCGCTCCGGTCGTCGGCGCGGACGATGCGGTCCGGGTGGTGGTGCGGTACCGCGATCGCTGACGCGGGCTCGCTCTGGCCTTACGAGGATGCTGGTGCCCAGGGTCGCGGTGCGTTCGCGGGGTGCCGGTCGGTCATGTCCGTTCGACGAGGGCAGGCCGAGATCCGCCTACCGGCCCGTGGTCGCACTGCGCGAACGGCTGTCAGTCCCTCCGCGCCAGTGGGGAGTTGACCGGCCGCGCGAACAGGGCCTGGACGGTGTCGGTGGCCAGATCGAGCAGCCAGGCGTGGGCGCGGTCGTTGTCGTGGCGCCGGTGCCACACCAGGTACAGCGGGATGGCGGGCATCTTGAGCGGCAAGGGCAGGGTGACCAGGCCGAGCTGGTCCCGGGCTGCGCGGGTGACCGCGTCCGGAACGGTGAGCACGAGGTCAGTGTCGGGGGCGAGTTGCAGCGCGAAGGCGGCGGTGGGCCCGGCCACGACGACGCGGCGTTCGTATCCGCCCGTGGTCAGGGCGTCGTCGACCGGGTCGCGCAGGCGTCCGCGCCGCGAGACGGTGAGGTGTTCGGCGGCCGCGTAGCGCTCGAGGCTCAACGGGCCCTCGGTGAGTGCGTGGCCGGCTCGGACGGCGACGACGAGCTGATCGCGGCCGACGAGGCGGTGGCGGATGTCGGGGAGCGTCGGCAGGCTGGAGCTGGATTCGAGGTCGACCTCACCCCGTCGTAGCTCGGGGGAGTCCGTGCCGGATTCGGCGGGCAGCCGCAGCCGGACGCCGGGGGCTTGGCGGTGGATCGCTGCGAGCAGGTCCGCGCCGCAGGCGGCGGTCAGGGCGTCGTGCCAGCGCAGGGTGAACACCCGCTCCAGGGAGGCCAGGTCGAGTTCCTGCTGCGTGGACAGAAGGTGCTGTGCCTGCTGGACGAGGGCATGGACCTGGGCGCGGATGGCCAGCGCGCGAGGGGTGGGGACCATGCTGCGGCCGGTGCGGACCAGGATCTGGTCACCCGTGGCTTTGCGGATGCGGCCCAGGGAGCGGCTCATCGCCGGCGCCGTGACGTGGAGGCGGGCCGCGGCGCCGCCGACGCTGCCCTCTTCGAGCAGTGCGTCCAATGCCGTGAGCAGATTCAGATCCAGTTGCATGCGAGTAAGTCTACGAGTGAAAAGCATGCACTTGTTGTTAACGGTGAGGCGTCCTACCTTCGAGGTGCGGGGCGAGACGAGCCGCAACCGCCGCAACCGCATCGACCGAATCCGGGGAGAGCACCATGAGCACAGCCATGCCTTTCGACGCCGGCACGACGCTGATGTCCGACGTGACAGCCGCAGTGGAGACCGCCGGCCTGACGCTGCGCGAGCGCTACACCCCGTACGCGCGGGGCGTGAGCCTGAGCGAGGTCGTCGACGAGATCCACGCCAACGACGACGCGGTGCTGGGAGTGCTCCGGGAGCCGCTCTCGCGGGCACGGCCCGGATCGCAGTGGGCCGAGGACGAGCTGGCCGGGGGCGCGCTCCCGCCCGGCGAGTGGTGGGTCGTCGACCCAGCCGAGGGCAACATCAACCACGTCCACGGCATGCCCGACTGGGCCGTCACCGCCACCCTGGTCAGCGACAACCGGCCGGTCCTCACCGTCGTACACCTGCCGCTGACCGGCGACACCTACACCGCCGTAGCCGACGGCGGTGCCCGCCTCAACGGCCGACCCCTGCGGGTGTCCGCCAAGACCGACCTGGGCGCCGCGCTCATCGGCACCGGACAGGCCAGGCCCGGCGAGGACGAGCGCACCTTCCGCCGGATCGGTGACTCGGTCGCCGCCATGCTCACAGCCGGTCTCGTCGTACGCGTGTCCGTTCCCGCCACGATGGAGCTCATCCACGTCGCCGCTGGACGCATGGACGCGTTCTGGCAGTTCTCCGACGTCCGCTCCGGTCTGGTGGCCGGCGCCCTGCTGGTGGCCGAGGCCGGAGGCGTCGTCACCGACCTGGCGGGTGCGCCCTGGAGCACGGGCAGCCGCGACTTCCTGGCCGCCGCGCCCGGCATCCACGCCGCCACCCTCAAGGTCCACGCGTCGATCGCCTGACCACGCAGTCGCCTGACCACACACAGCGGCCCCCACTCTCGATTCCCCAGGCGACACACCAAGGAGCATCACCTCATGACCACCATCGGCATCCTGGGCGCCGGCCGCGTCGGCCGGAACCTCGCCCAAAAACTCGCAATGAGCGGACACCACGTCGTCCTCGGCCGCCGGAGCACGCGGGACGAGACCACACCGCCCGTGGGCGGCGTCGGCCCCCGCGTCTCCTCTGCCGACCAGCGCACCACCGCCCGCACCGCGGACCTCGTGATCAACGCGACGCCCGGTGACAGCGCCCTGGAGCGCCTCACCGACCTGCGCGCCGAACTCGCCGGAAAGGTCCTCATCGACGTTTCCAACGCGACCCGTGACACCGGCGACGGCCTGCCCGGCGACCTGTGCTATCCAGGCAGCAGCCTTGCCGAGCAACTCCAGTCCGCTCTGCCCGACACCCGTGTGGTCAAGACCCTCAACACCATGCTGTACGTGGTCATGACCGCTCCCGAAACCCTGACCACCCCGCCGACCGCCTACGTCTCGGGCGACGACGAGCGGGCGAAGAAGACCGTCACCGGCCTGCTCGGCGACCTCGGCTGGCAGCCCGCATGGATCGAGGACCTCGGCGACATCACCACCGCACGCGCCACCGAGGCCATGGTCCTGGTGGTACCCCACATCCTGCGCCGCCGCGGCTTCCAGCCCTTCGCCGTCTCTCTCGCCCGCTGACCTCCCACGGTGCTCGGCCCCGCCACGCCGGAGCCGGCCCGGACGAGGAGGCCGGCCCGCTCGCAGGGAGCCCGGACATCGTCTTTACCGGCGTGCGATGAGTTTCGGTCCCGCCGCCGGTATGTACTGACGAGCTCGCCGGATACCCCGGGCGAACCGGTCACAAGGGAGAAGAACCGATGTCAGACAGTCGTGCGGAAGACGTGGCCGCGATCAGGGCCGTACTGGTCGACTCCTACAAGGCGTGGGAAGCCGGCGACGCCGACGGCATGGTCGCCAACTACACCGAGGACGCGACCGCCATCATGACGGGCTCGCTCCGCGACAGCCGTGAGGTGATCCGCAAGAACATGGCCCTGAGCTTCGAGGGGCCGCTCAAGGGCACCTCGACCGTCAACAAGCAGCTCGGCATGCGCTTCGTCGGGAGGGACGGCGCGATCGTCGTCAGTGAATCCGGCATCCTGTTCGCCGGCCAGACCGAGGTGGCGGAGACGGGGAAGGTGAACGTGACCTGGGTCCTCGAGAAGCGGGGCGGCCAGTGGCTGATCGCGGCCTATCACAACAGCCCGGTGCTGGCGCCTGGACAGTAGGCCGCAGCCGCGCCGCGTGGCGTACCGCCGTCCGGCCGAGCAGTGGTGCGGCTCGGCCGGACGGCGGTCAGGTGAGGTGAGGGCAGGGCAGAGCAGGGCAGGGCAGAGGACTTTCCATCCCTGGTACCGGTTCCCCCTTCGCGGGGTGCTTCGCGAAGCGGCCAGCACTCCAGCCACCCCACTGCGCGCCAGCCCCGGCCGGGCTGTCGTCCCCAGCGCGAGGGCCGGGGCAGGAGGGCCGGTGGCCCGCACTGCGGACCGGATGACGGTCACAGATGTGAGCCGCTGCGACGCCCTCGTACGAGCGCGGCCAGGCGGGTCAGCAACGGCTCTTGAAGCGTTCCGAGGCCCCGTGTGGCGGGACCCTGCCGCGCCCCAAGGGACAGGGGAGGGAGTCGACTAGTTCGTGAAACGCCAAGTGACGTTGATCGGGTCCTCGCTCTGGGGGGAAAGTGCCTCGAACGCGCCCTTCGACAGTTCGAGACCTTGGCCTGCCGCGCCCGGGCTCTCGTCAAGGACCGTCGCGGTGATGGACTTTCCCTTGTACGTGATTTTGACTTTCTTTCCGCAGGTGGGGCTCGGAAATCCAGAACCAAACATGGCGGAGTTGAGCGCGACGACGAAATCGCTGGGACGACTGACCTTGCCGCACGCCCCCCGGCCGACGTCGTAGTACGCCGCCTTTCCGTGGTAGTCATGCGGCGGCAGTTTCGCTGTCGTGCTCGGCGCCGGTGTCTGGGACGGTCCCGACGTCTTGCTCGGTGCCGGGGGTGCGGGCGGTGTCGGCGGTGTGGTCGTGCTGCCCGGTTCCGCGGGTGGCGTGGTTGTGCTGCCCGGTTCCGGAGTGGCGGTGGAACTGGGCGTCCCCGTGAGAGTGGGGGCGGCGGTCCCTGGCTGCCCTGTGGCGCTCGACGCGGGCATGGCCAGGCCGGTGTCCTCCGAGGCGGAGGCGTTGGCGATGGTGACCGCGGCAGCGGAACCGACGGCCAGTACCGCGGCTGCCGCGGTGAAGGCGATTCTTGCTCTCATCGTTCCCTCTATGAATGACGCATTCCGGACGACGTGTATTCGGGGGTCCGTTGCAGGTAATCCGCGCGCGGCGTTTCCTCGCCGCCACGCCGCCGCGACGCCGGCCGCTGTGGGCCGGTGATCGCAGCGGACCCATGGTGACGAATCCCGCTAACACTCCACTAACGTTCGCCACGGGCCGTGAACGGCCTGCCCGGCCTGCTCGGCGGGCGCGGCGGGCGTCGGGGTGCACGGGCCCCACGCGGACATCAGCATGAAACGGTGCTACGGCCTGGCTGCCCAGGAAGTCAGCTCGGCCACCGCACGGCCCGCTTGGCCGTTCCAGGCCTCCCGAGGCCTGGCGGGCAAGGGGGGAGAGCGGGCCGTTCACCGTGCACACCATGCCGCGGCGGATCTCGCCACGGCCGTGGCCGGTGTCACGTGCCGGTGGTGCCAGGCCTTTCCCGCCCCCCCTGGGGCGCGTCATCCGTCCGCGCTGTCATCGGACTCCCAGCGCAGCAGGTCGCCCGGCTGGCACTCGAGCACCTCGCAGAGTGGGGCGAGCGTCGCGAAGCGCACGGCCTTGGCGCGGCCGTTCTTGAGTACCGCCAGGTTGGCGGGCGTGATCCCTACGCGGTCCGCGAGCTCGCCCACGGACATCTTCCGCCTGGCCAGCATCACGTCGATGTCGACGGCGATCGGCATCAGATCACCTCGTCCAACTCGTCCTGCATCTGGGCCGCTTCGACGTCGCGCGCGACGGCCAGGGCGAGCAGCATCCGCAGGACGAGCACGATGAGGGCGACCCCCATGATGGCCACGCCGATCCCGGCCATGATGACGGTGACGCCCGGGTCTTCCCGCTGGCCCGGCGCGTTGAGGCCGTGACCGTGAACCACACGAGGGCCACCGCCGCGATCGCGCCGATCACGATGTCCACGTACCGGAAGGCGGCGTGGGAGAACACGGTTCCGCGTCGCACCATCGCCACCAGCCGCCATACGCAGACCAAGGCGACCTGGACCGACACCACGCCCAGGATCGTGACCACGCGCAGCGGGGTCAGCGGGAGCGACCCGTCCTCCGGGTCGGTGGCCAGGGCCCACACCATCGACGCCTGTACGAACACGGTGCCGGTCAGCACCACCACGAGCACGGCGCGCAGCGCACGCACGGTCAGCTTTCCTATAACCCATCCTTCCATCGAGTTGCGATGGAAATCTATCGAATGTCGATAGATGAAGCAGGAGCGGGGACAGAGGGCTGGGACAGAGGGCGGGCGGCGCTTTCGCACCGTGGCGGAACGCCGCCGCCCCCTCCCGCGGCTCGGCGTGCGCGCGAGCCGTCGTGATCTCGTCGAAGTCGACCTCGTTCGAGCGCGCACCGGACGCCGGTCGACTCCGCCGAGGCCCTCGGCGTCAGGACGACGCGTCCTTGGTGGCCTTCTCCCGCGCTGTGCGGTCGCGCCGGTCCGTGAGCCGCAGTTCCGCGTTGCCGTGCGGACCCGGACTGTCGGCCCCTCGGAGTGCGCCGTCGTCGGTGTGCACCAGTCGGCGCCGCCGGTCGACCGCGACGACGCGGACGCCGAGCCGCACCACCGTGCCGAGCGGCGGTTCGGGCAGCCGCAGGGCCCGCGCGGGCGGCGAGCCGTCCAGCACGGCCGTCAACAGGGGCCGGTTGCAGGCCGGTTCCCTCTCCGCACCGAGGACGGTCGCCGGGCGGGGCGGCCCGTGATGGCCGAGGCGATCGACCAGCCGGTGCGCCGCGGGCCCGTAGCCGACGACCACGGTCCCCGCCTCTGCCCCAGCCCTCCGTCTCCCGGCCCCTCCGTCGGCGGGGCGGGTCGATGGGCCGCCTCCAGATGTACCGCGCACACCTTGAACTCGGGCATCCCGCTCCGGGGTCGAGCGCGGCGTGGGTGAACAGGTTGGCCCGGGCCGCGCCGGGGATGTGGAACGGCACGAAGACGGTGTCGGTCCACAGCCGGGCTCCAGTGGTACTGACGCCTTCGCGCCGCCGCGGGCGGAGACGATCCGGGCGAGCTGCCCGTCGGCCAGCCGGGCCCCCGCCGCGGTGTCGGGGCGCACCTGCACGAAGGGCTCCGGGGGCGGCGTCCATCAGCTCGGCGACGCGCCGGGTCTGTGCGCCGGTCTGGTAATGGCCCAGTGCGCGGCCGGTCGTCGCGTACAACGGGTACCGGCCACAGGGGCGTTCGGTGATCCCGCGCGCCCGCCCGAACGGCCCACCCGTGCGACCGCCGCGGGCGCTGGTGGGCGCCGGAACCCTCATGGGGCTCCCGTTTGACCGACTGCGCGGGGAGAGGCGCGAGGAGAGGCGGGAGGAGCTACGCCACGCGCCGCTTCGGTGAAGTCCGGGCGTGGTACGACCAGGTTCTCGTACGCCCACACGGGAACCCCGAAAGCCCACAGTGCGTGCAAGGGAACGAATCCGATCAGCGGTGCCAGACACGCTGTGTATCCGGCTCTGGTAGCCCACCCCGGCGGCGTTGTCGTCTCGGTCGACTGTGTCATGTAACCCTCGCTCGCCCGCGTTGTCATGGCGTACACGACGGTGCCGCGTGTTCCGTACCGACCACATCAGGGGGAATGATGGTCGTGCTCCCCCGAACGGGTAGTGCGACACCCCTTCCCCTCTGCCAGCTGCCCGTCGTGGCCGCGCCGGCCCACGGTCTCGTGTGTTCACCAGAGGAGGAGGCCGGAGAGCAGCGAGGATCCCCATCGGGGCCCGGCCCGTAGGGTCGAGCGTCACCTTGGCGACCGGGCCTACGCCGCGCCGCCGGCCCGGTACAGCTCCTGGGCGCGGTCGACGTCTACGGGCCCGTCCTCGGGCAGGTGCAGGAAATAGCCGAGCTGCCATGCCTGCGCCAGGGCGGCCTGGCGGTTGGTGGTGGTCACCCAGGGCGGGTACACGCGAAAGGCCCGCTTCCCGCCGCGCCCGTCCACCGCCACCACTCCGTGCCGCCGGAGCGCGTCCATGGGAAAGACGAACTGCCCGAAGTGGTGCGGGTCGCGAGCGCTGATCACGAAGAGGTCGATGGCATCGGTGCTGTCGAACGGCTGGATGGGGCCGCCCGCGGACCTCTTCCACACGGTGACGAACTGCCCCACCTTGGTGGGCGTCACCTTGGCCACCCGGAACCGGACGGTCAGCCCGCCGACGCTGAATCCGTGGGCGGCGTACGCGGAGCTCTCGGCCTCGGCCACCGGACGCGAACAGGCGAACCCGCAGGGATCGTAGAGCAGCGCCTTCGCCGCGAGCAGGTCGCCGTGCACGACGTCATCGTCCGCCCATGCCGCGACTTCGGTGGCCGGGTGATCGGCTGGTTCCCCACGATGCGTCGTCATCCGCCCACTGTGCCACGGGTGAGTGCGTGGCCCCGCCCCGGCGTCGGGCGGCGGCCCCGGGGCCGCCATGGAGCCCGTGCGCCGCCGCAGCGGCGTGGTGCCAAGAGGTACTCAACGCCGCGCCAGGGCGCTGGAGTTGGTGTAGTGCGGCAGGATCGTGCGGAAGAGCAGCGAGTACTGGGGATGGCTCGCCGGTTCCATGCCGTGCGCCGAGGCCGTGCGGAACCGGAGCACGTCCCCGTCGTGGAGCGCCGTCGTGGTGACGTCGGCGCCGCGGCCCTCGATCCAGCGGGCTTCGCCGAGGCTGACCGTGACGCCCCACTCGTCGAAGCAGGCCGGGTCCACGTGCTGCTCGATGCCCACGCCCGCGTCGCACTCGACGAGCAGCCCGGAATTCCAGCGGGGGAGGTACCGCAGGCCCAACTCCTGTACGAGCGAATCGTCCAGACCGGGTATCAGCTCCGGTTCCGCGGTGTCGATGCCCAGTCCGTACCAGCACTCGCGCCGGCCGGCCGCGATCGGTACGTCGATCAGGACGGCCAGCGGCTGGGCCTCGGCCCAGGCGCGCAGGCGGGGCAGGCGGTCGCCGAGGTTGTCGATGATCTCGGGCACGGGGGTCTCCGATCGGTTCACCTGGCGGGGCCGGCGGCGGTCGCGTCATCGGCCCCGCCAGGACGGGGTGCGGCGGGCCGGGTCGGACTCCGCGGTAGCCGCCCCCGAGGGGTCCTGCCCTGCTCGAGAAGCGTGCGCCGTGGCTCTAACCCGGCCCTAACACGGTCCTAAAGGTCCACTAACGCGTGACCGTGGGCTCCGCCGGCTCAGCCGGTTCGCGACGTACGCACGCGTCCACACGGCGCAGGAGCAGTACGGCCTCCGACTGTACGGCCAGCTCGCACGCCCGCTGGAAGAGGGCCCGGGAGCGCCCGGGGTCGCCGGCCGCGGTGCAGGCCTCCGTCGGCTCGGTCAGCGCCGTCGCCAGCTCGATCCTGGCCTCGCTCTGTTCCAGGAAGCCCACGGCTCTTTCCAGGGGTGCCACGCGTTGCTGGCCGGGGGGCATCGCGCCAGGTCATGCCCAGAGGCCGCGGCGCCCCCATCGCCCGGCGGCGTCCAGGGCTTCCTCGGCGAGCGCCCGGGCCCGCTCGTGCCCGTCGGGCCGATGAGGGCGTACGTGTAGAGGGCGACCAGCGGCGCCGAGGGCGTGGTGTCGACCAGCACCCACCAGGACCGGTTCGAGCGGCGTGCGGGGGTGTGGAAAGTGATCGACCGGGCCTCGGACATCTACCTCAACCGGCCGGCGGCGCTGTTTCAGCCGTACGTCGACCCGCAGGACGAGCTGTTCATCTCCTCCTGACCCCGGGAATTTAGCTCTGGGGTCCTCGGTTACCACGCATGGATAATCCAAGATTCAACTAATAGGGAGCGGGAAGAATGAGCGGGATGCAGTTCGGCATCTTCACCGTGGGTGACCTGACCGAGGACCCCATGACCGGCACGACGGACACCGAGCACGACCGCATCAAGGCCATGGTCACCATCGCCCTCCACGCGGAGCAGGCCGGTCTCGACGTGTTCGCCACCGGTGAGCACCACAACCCGCCGTTCGTCCCCTCCTCACCGACCACGATGCTCGGGTGGATCGCCGCCAGGACCCAGAAGCTCCTGCTGTCGACATCCACGACCCTGGTCACCACCAACGACCCGGTGAAGATCGCCGAGGACTACGCCATGCTCCAGCACCTGGCCGACGGCCGCGTGGACCTGATGATGGGGCGCGGCAACACCGGGCCGGTCTACCCCTGGTTCGGTAAGGACGTCCGGGACGGCATCGACCTGGCGCTGGAGAACTACGAGCTGCTGCACCAGCTGTGGCGCCGGGACTCGGTGGACTGGGAGGGCAAGTTCCGTACACCGCTCCAGTCGTTCACCTCGACTCCGCGTCCGCTGGACGGAGTCGCTCCCTTCGTCTGGCACGGCTCCATCCGCTCCCCGGAGATCGCCGAACAGGCCGCGTTCTACGGCGACGGGTTCTTCCACAACAACATCTTCTGGCCCGAGGAGCACACCCGGAAGATGGTCCGGCTCTACCGTCGCCGCTACGCCCACTACGGCCACGGCACCGAGGAGCAGGCGATCGTCGGCCTCGGCGGTCACGTGTTCATGCGCGCCAACAGCCAGGACTCGATCCGCGAGTTCCGCCCGTACTTCGACCGTGCCCCGGTCTACGGCAACGGCCCGTCGCTGGAGGACTTCACGCGAGAGACGCCGCTCACCGTCGGCTCGCCCCAACAGGTCATCGAGCGGACCCTGTCGTTCCGCGCATACGCGGGTGACTACCAGCGCCAGCTGTTCCTCGTGGACCACGCCGGTCTGCCGCTGAAGACCGTACTGGAGCAGATCGACCTCCTCGGCGAGCACGTCGTACCGGTCCTGCGCAAGGAGTTCGCCATCGGCCGGCCCGTCGGCGTCCCGGACGCGCCCACACACGCCTCGCTCGTCGCGCCGCGCGACGCCAAGGCGCCCGCCACACCCTGACCGCCGGCCCCTAGCCTCCTCGCTTCCCCCCTTCCCCCTTTCGCCCAGGAAAGCGGACCCACCATGAGCACGCTGCGACTGGTCGCAGTCACGGCCGGCCTGAGCCGGCCCTCCTCGACCCGCCTGCTGACCGACCGCCTGACCGGGGCGGCAAAACGGCACCTCGCCGGCCGGGGCGTCACGGCGGAGGTGGAGACGGTCGAACTACGTGACCTCGCCGTCGACATCGCCACGGCCATGACCACCGGCTTCCCCGTCGGACGGCTGCGGGACGCCCTGGACGCGGTCGCCGGCGCCGACGGCGTGATAGCCGTGACGCCGGTCTTCACCGCGTCCTACAGCGGGCTGTTCAAGTCGTTCTTCGACATCCTCGACAAGGAGGCCCTGACCGGAACGCCGGTCGTCATCGCCGCGACCGGCGGCACCGCCCGGCACTCCCTCGCCCTGGAACACGCACTGCGCCCCCTCTTCGCGTACCTGCGGGCACTCGTCGTCCCGACCGCCGTCTACGCGGCGTCCGAGGACTGGGGCAACACCGACGGCCTCGTATCCCGCATCGAGCGCGCGGCCGGTGAGCTCGCCGACCAGCTGTCCGGGGGCCGCGGGCAGAAGCGCGCGACGGCCGACGCATTCGAGGACGTCACGCCCTTCGGGGACAGGCTGGCGGCCCTGTACGGGGAATGACGTCACCACCCGCTCGGCGCGCTGCGGCAGCTGTGTCGCGCGTCACCGCCGACCACCGTCAGCACCGTACGCGGCCGCGCCCGCGTGGGGGAGTGGATGTGCTCGGCGCGGGCGCGGGATCCGTTTACGCGGGCAGGAAGAACCCGGTGATGTCGGCCAGACGGCCCTCGCGGTGGAGCGCGGTACTCACGCCCGCCATGGCGGGTTCGCCCTGCTCGCCGAGCTGGGTCCAGCGTGCGAGCGACCGGTCGTGGTGGTCGAGTACCTCGTCGATGCGGAACCGGTGCCCCGGGAAGGCGCCGGCGAATCCGCTCATGTAGGCGGCCAGCTCGGTCAGGCCGCCGACCTCCGTGCCCGGGTCCCGGTAGGCGACGTCGTCGACCGCGACCGTGCCGAGCGCGGCGAGCCGGTCGCCGGGGTGGGCCGACCAGCACGCCGCGTAGTTCTCCCAGAGCTGCTGTGAGTCACTCATCGCTGTCCCTCTTTCTCGGGGCCGATCGACGCCATCGCGCCGTCGGTGATCGTGTGCAGTTTCGTAAGGGGCGTGCCGGCCCGGACCAGCACCAACAGGCCCTGGTAGAGCGCCAGGAGGTGGGCTGCCGACATCTCGACGTCCAGATCCGCTGGCAGCAGGCCCAGGGCGCGGGCGCGCGTCAGGGCTTCGGCCAAGCCCGCCTCGATCGTCTCCAGCCCCCGGCGGACCGCGTCGGCGGCCTGCGGAACGGTGAAGGACTCCACGGCGGTGTTGGTGAGCAGACAGCCCGGATCGGGATCGGTGCCGGTCTCGAACGCCGAGGTGAAGAACGACCGGATGCCCGCCACGGGGTCTGCCGAGTCCAGGAGGTGGTCCTGGACCCGACCTCGGACGACCTGGTCGTTATAAGCGTCCAGGGCGGCGCGGAACAGGCCGTCCTTGCTTTCGAAGACCCGGTACAGGCTGCCCGGATGCAGCCCGGTCGCCTCCTCGATGTCCCGCAATGAGGCGCCGAGGTACCCCTGGCGGCGGAACAGCCGCATGGCTGAGGCCAGGACCTCTGCGTGGTCCCAGAGCTGTCTGCGGCCCACGGCCACCTCCATAGTTGAACGATCGCTCACAAAAAATAGCACGCGCGCGGGCTCACCTCAACGATCATCCGGCGGCCGAACGAACCAGCCCAGTTCTCTTGTCCCAAGGCCCAGGCGGTTGTTCACGCCGCTTGCCGCCCCCCACTTGCTCGGCCCGGCGGCCCGGCGCCCGGCGGACGACCCTGGGCAGGCGGGAGCCCCCTGCGCGCCCGCCGTATTCGTGCGGGCGCGCAGGGGGTCCTTTCACTCGATCAAGCCCGGGTCCGCCGCCTTACGGCCCGGTGACCTCCGCTTCGTAAGCGAGCTCGCGGGTGGGGGTGGCCATCGGCTCGACGAACCGTGCGTCCAGCCGATCCGGCACCGCTTCGGGCGGGGCGAGAGGCCGGCCGGGTGCGGGCCGCGGCCGGTCCGAGCGGTAGAGCAGGGCCATGGCGGACAGGACGGCGGCAAGGCAGGCCGCGATCATCGAGGCGCTCGACGGCAGGGGCAGGAGGGCGCCTCCCGCGCCGCCGAAGAGGTTGAGCTCCGTCACGGATGCGAGGGCGTGGATCGACACGAGTCCGACCGCGGTCACGACCGTGGCGGACCACACCCAGGTGCGGTCCCGCACCGTCACCAGCACACCCAGGGCCAGACCCGCGCCCGCCAAGCCCAGCAGGAGCCAGGCCACCAGGCCGCCGTGAACGAGGAAGCGGGAGAGGTCGCGCGGCAGGTACAGGAGCGCGGAGAGGACCAGGGCCACCGCTATGGGCCACCGCAGGCCCCGGTCGGTCAGACTCCCCGAGGCGCCCGTGCCCGGAGCCCCCCGCGACGAGCGGTCGGCGCGCTGCAGGAAGCCTCGTGACGGGACTCGGCGCTCCGGTTCTGCTCCATGCCCCCGGCCGGGTTCGGTCTCCGCCGCGCAGGGAGGCTGAGACGCGAAGGGGGCCTGGGGCTGGAACATCCGCTCCGACGGAGGCTGGAGTTCCGGTTGGGACTCCGACGAGCCGTGGCGCTGCGGTTCGTCATCCCTGGCGAGGAGTACGGCGAGAGAGATGACGTCCTTGATGGGACGGCTGACCGCGGCGGCTCGCAAGGCCTGGTCCGCCGCGTCGGGAACCTGCCCGGACTGCCGCAGGAGCGTCACCAGGTCGGCTACCTCGTCCACGGACCGGCAGGTCACCGCCGTTTCCAGCAGGGTGTGCAGGCAGTCGGCGCTGCCGACGGCCGGCGCCACCTCACCCGGGTCGCCGCCCACATCCGGCGGCGGGGAAGTGGGAGGTGTGCAGGAGGGCGGGAGTGGTGCGGGTTGCGGGGCCGCGGCGCCCCGGACCTGTGCCCGTTCGTCCCCGGCGTCGGTCTCGGTCTCGGTCTCGGTTCCGGCCTGGGGTATGGCGTGGTCACTCATGGATCGCTCCGTCTGATTGCCGCCTCGGCGGCCATGCCGCTACAAGCCCACGCGTGTCGCAGCATGCAAGGGGGTGCTTACACCTAGTAAGAATGCGCGACATCGGAGGACCTCACCACGCGGAGCGGGCAAACGAGTCAGGCCCTCGTCCGCTTGCGGCTCTCAGGTCCGCGTGCCGGGCCCTGTACGTCATGAGGAAGCGGGGCTCGCGTCGCTCCTACCGGGCAGGGGTGGACTCGGCAGGGACCGTCCCTCCGGCGGCTTCAGGCGGACAGGGCGGCGATCCACGATGCTCGACCTGCCCCGCGCCGAGATCGGTGCCCCATCGTGCGAGGAGCAGCGCGGGCGCGGCGAGCGTTGTTGCCGGTTCGGCATGCCGGTGCTGGGCGGTCTGCCTCACGCGTCCCGGCGTTCCTCACGCTCCAGGGGCCGCGACGACCGGGCCGGGTGCCGCCCCGGTCCAGGAAGACCTCCCCGGCCTCGTCACGGCTGCCGAACAGCTCATCGGCCGCGGAAACAGGTCCTCAAAGACGGCTCGGGCGGCGCTCGCGCGGTGAGCGCGGGCACCGCCCGGAGCGATGTCGAGGGCGAGGAAAGCGAGAGAACTTGATATCAGAGGAGTTTGAGAAGGAAGCCCTCTCATGGCCTCGCCTTGGGCAACGCTAGCACTCAGCCCGGGATCACGTCGCGGAGATTTTGAAGGGTGATGACGCGGGAGGCCGGGTGCAGCCCCTCGGGACGTTCCAGACCGATGTACGTCACGGGCTCGTCCGGGGCCGCCCCGCCGTCCCACAGGTCCACAGTGGAAGATGCTCTACGAGTCCGCCGCACGGGCCGACGAGGTGCTGTGCCTGAACGTAGAAGACCTGTACCCGCAGGACAAGCGCGGCAGGATCACCGCCAAGGGCGGGGCCACGGAGTGGATTCACTGGCAGTCCGGCACCGCCCAGCTCCTGCCCCGCCTCATCGCCCGCCGCACCCGCGGCCCGCTGTTCCTCACCGACCGCAAGGCCCCCGCCGGAACGCCGACGCTCGACGTGTGCCCTGAGACCGGCCGGGCGCGGCTCTCCTACCGCCGGGCCGAGGAAATTTTCGAGGAGAACACCCGGCTGCTGGCCAACCCGCTCGCCTCACCTGAGGCCATCGCGGACCTGGACGGCTGGACACTCCACCGGCTCCGTCACAGTGCCCTCACACACGACGCCGAGAACGGCACCTCGACCCCGATGCTGCTGGCACGCTCCCGCCACGCCTCCGTCCGCTCCTTGGAGCGGTACGCCCGCCCCGGCGTCGATGCGGTCGCCCGGCACGTAGCCGAGCGAGACCCCGCCGCCCGCCGCAGAGGTTGAGCCTCCGGAACCTACCGATGAGTTACTTGCTCCCTGGTGTCCGAGCTAGGACTACTGGGCCTATTCCGCCAGTTTCCCACCCCACTACGGGGACCCCAGCCCGCGGAAGACCTCCGAGCCAAGTCCCGGCACAAGCGCCTGGCGACTCTGGGTCACTACCTCAAGCTCGGTGAGGAGACCTCCGCCCGCGTCACCGACAAGAACGACGAGCACAACCGCCGCCGCCCACGCCGGCCTCACCCAGCGGGCGTGCAGGCGGCTACGGAACCAACACATGGCCCGATGGAGATCCGTGGTCTCTCGGAGGGCTCGACAGGACGGGCTGCGGTCAATGGGCGTGGCCGTGGGCGCCTGCCGTCGGCTTCCTCCAGTCGATGCCGTGTCGACGGGCCGCCGCGAGAGCTGTGGGCACGCCTTCCGAGTAGGGCTCGCCGTGGCCGGGCAGCAGCGTCGTGGCTGTGATTCCGGCCAGAGAGGTCAGGCTGTCCAATGCCTGTTCGGGGTCGTCGTTGAGGGTGCCGGGCATGATCCCGACGCCACGACGGCCGGTGACGACGTCGAGGGTCACCAGGGCGTCTCCCGTGATCAGGACATCGCGGTCGGCGAGCAGCAGGCAGCTGCTGCCCGGACTGTGGCCGGGCGTGTGGATCGCCCGAGGCGATCCCGGTATGTCCAGGCGCAGGCCGTCGGCGTAGGACTCGGCATGCAGGATCGGTGGGACGGTGAACAGGCCCGCGCGTCCCCAGTTCACGGTGAGGGCAAAGACGTGAGGTTTCCACACGTTTCGTCGAATACGGCGGGGAGGGATGTGGAGTCCGGCGCCTTTGGCCTGAGCCTCGTCGTCCGGGTGTACGTGCACCGGCCGGCCGGTGGCGTCGGAAAGCCGGCGGATGATGCCCAGGTGATCGGCGTGTCCATGGGTGAGCACGATGGCCCGAACCGCCTCCAGACCTTGCCCCCGCTTCTTCAGCCAGTCCATCAGTGCGGGCCAGTGATCGGGCATACCGCCGTCCACGACAGTCAGCGCGCCCTCCTGCTCGATGACGTACCAGTTGACATGGCCGTCTCCGAAACGGAACACCCCACGGGCGACCTCGATACCGACCTGACGAAGTCTCTGCATCTGGAAGCACCCCTCCTTGACGGCTTCCATCATGGAAGCCGCTAGGCTGAGGACATGCGTTCGCCCCTCGCCCTCGACAACTGTCCCGCCGCCCGAGCACTGGACGTGATCGGCGAACGATGGGCGCTCCTGGTGGTGCGTGAAGCCCTCGGTGGAGCCCGCCGGTTCGACGAATTCCGCGATCGGTTGCGGATGAGCGAGAACACGCTCGCCCGACGGCTGGCGGAGTTGACCGCCGCGGGCGTCCTCATGCGCACGCAGTACAGCCTCAAACCCGCCCGCTTCGAGTACCTCCTCACCGAAAGGGGGCGCGCCTTGGTACCGGTGCTCGCAGCCTTGGTCGCCTGGGGAAACGAGTGGACTGATCCCGATCCCGATCTGCCGGGGCCGCCCGCGCGACCGAGCTGGCTCGATGAAAGCGCCCCAGGCGTCGCCGAGCGGACGAAGTGATCGTCTGTGTCGAGACGCGAGCGTCCAATGGTCGCTCTGGATGGTGACGGCGAGGGCCGGAGTACGCCGTTCCGGATGAGCGTGGCGATGTGATGGGTGCAGGTGGGCTGATCTCCGAGGTGCCGAAGGCGCGGTGACCATGTCTTGATCGGCAAACGGCCCTCCCGTTGTCGTTGGTCGCGAAGCCGGGAGGGCCGTTCGGGTGCGCCCGGAGGCGAAACGGGGCGGCGCTGCTACGCTCCCGCTGTATCCGGGCCGCCGCGCTGGCCCGCGAGAGCGGCTGCGCCGCGTCGTTCAAGGTGCTCCGCGCCGCGCTTGAGTCCTCAACTCGCGCCCGGAGCCCTTCATGCCTGCCGACCACTCCCGCAAGACGGCCGCGGCGGCGCCGGACATCAGGTCGATCAAATAGCGCACCGTCAGATGCTCGCGCTCCACGACGGCGCGCACCACTTTGGACACCGACAGCTGGTTCTCCTCGACCCGGTTGGCCGACGAAATGCCCTTCAGATACAAGTGCAGCCACTTCGCGCACCACTGGCCGTCGTCCTCGCGCCGGAACACCAGCGGCAGCGCCACTCGACCCCCACCGCGAAGCTCCGACTTCATCCGCACCGTACGCGGCTCGAACGGCCGGCCCTTCTGTTCACCGTCGCGCAGCATGAAACCGAAGAACGACTCCTCGACCTCCTCGAAGCCCTCGCCGGCGTAGATGTTGACCTGCGGAACGATGAACGTGCTGCGCACGCGGTCCAGGGACAGGTCGATGAATTCCGAGGCTCTGTCGGGAGCCGAGGTGACATCGCCCGAGTGCTCACCCCCGACAGCCTTGAGGGAGGTGTAGGAGAGCCAGCAGTCGGCGCTGTAGTCGGCGTGGAGGAGCAGCGCGGAGAGGTCGTAATCGGTCCGGCTCTCGGCCTCCTTCCAGTACACGAAGAAACGGAGCTGTTCGCCGTCCACCGCCGAGAGCGAGCCTCGCGGCAGTACGCCGAGCCCGGCCGCGCTCGCCCTGCCGCTGAGCGGGAGCGCCACGTCGAGGACGGCGGGGTCGAGCAGCAGCCGACCCGGCGCCGGGAGCCTGCGGCGCACCTCGGCGTCGAGGGCGGCGATCAGTCGATCGCGGTCGGCGATGGGGAGGGGCGACCGCAGGTCAGGGGTGACCCAGCCGCGTCCCCGGCGGTTGATGAAGACCCGGGGTTCGTCGGACTCCCGATCCCGGTTCTGGACGTGCTCGCGGACCGAGAGCACGACGCGGCCGGAGACCTCGGGAGCGGCCCGTACCGCGGCGGACACCACCGCGTCCCGCTCCTCCTGGCCGGCGGCGATACGCAGCAGGAGGTCCAGGGTGCGGAACAGCTTGCCGGGAGCGGACGTCAGCAACCGCACCGCACCGAGGATGTCGAACTCGTCGAGCAGCTTCTCGACACGGCTGTCGAAGGACCGCGCCTCCTTCTCGCCCCGAGCTACGGCGAACACATCGGCGGCGTGCGGCCAGCGTGGGTACTCGTGCGGGTGCAGGCGCTCGCCGAGCCGCTTGAAGGGCTCGCGGTGCGCGTGCACATCGGCCAGCTTGGCGGGGTTCGCCGCGACCACGGCGTCGAGGCCCGCGAGCAGCGCACGGCGGGCAGGCCGCGAGAGCGCGCGGAACCGGGTCCGCTCTCGCAGCGTCACATCGCCGCCCGACAACGCGCAGGCCAGCCGCAGCACATCGGTGACGGTGTCCAGCAGGAGGTCCGCGCCGACAGCGAGGCGGGCCTCGTTGACGACCGCCCGGTTCTCCCGGACCGGGATCGACTCCGGCTGGGGCCCCGGCGCGCACCGCTCGGCGAGGGCCTTGAGGTCGCGCAGGTGGTCCTCGCCCAGCGGCGTCGTGCTGCCCGCCAACGCCCTGTACAGGTCGCTGAGTTCGTCGTCCAGCTCCCGCCCGAGATGCAGGACGGTCACCCGGTCGCCTGCCGAGGCGATCAGCTCGTCCTGCGCCGCGAGCATCTCCTCGTAGGTGTGCTGGTAGCGGCCGTACGCGGGGAGGCTGAGCAGGTTCAGTACCCCGTCGGCCAGCTGTGACAGCACGTCCTCGCGCGACTCGTCGTCACCGAGCGCCTTCGTCACACACCGCATCCAGAACTCTTCGGTGTCCGGCACGTTCGCCGGGAAGTCGATGAAGTACGAGTTGTGCCGGGCGTGGTCGCCCACCATCTCGCTCACGGTGCGCAGGGTCCACTCGGCGATGTGCACGACCGCGTCCTCGGCCTGCCCCGACAGCCGCTCCAGCAGCTCCGCCGAAAGCTTGAAGCCCACGGACGACAGCGCCGCGTCGAACTGTCGTGCCGCGGTGCCTCCGTCTCCGGCAGGGGTCTGGGGGAGGGGAAGGCGGTGGGTGTGCCGGATGACCAGCGATTCGAGACGGTGCGTCATTCGGGGATGATCGCAGAGGTGTGCGAGCCGGCGCACAGGAGTTTCCTCGTGCGCGCTCCGGCGTCGCGAGCACCCCTGCCACAGCCGGGTGAGCGCCCCGCATCGCACCGCGACCCCGCGCGGAAGAGTCGGAGTGTGAGAACCATACGCCCAGAATTCAGATGTGCGCCCCCGCGCTTCCCTTATGTGGAATACCGTACTCCGAGCGAGGAAATGGAATTTCAAATTCCGGCACCGCGGGACGTGGGATGGTGATCTGGCCCACGTCGCGTGGCGCGCGTTGACTCCATTGGCGTTCGAGTGATTCTATACGTTCGGCTCCAGGGGTTGCCCTCCCCTTGTCGTTCGCCATGCCTTTCTTTGGGAGAAGTGAGGCACATCCAGCCGGGCAGTTACGATTTTTCCGTGGAGTGGGGGACTTCCGCGGGCGACGGGCTTTTTTAGGGTTCGTTTTCCTTTTCCTGTACGGCGGCTTTCACCTCCACGTTGACACATGTTTCGGGAATCTCCCGAACCGACGACTAGGACAGTGATGAAGGCACGTAAGACCATGCTCCGTACGGCTGGCGCGGCCATGGGCGCGGGCGCCCTGGCGTGGCTCGCCGTTGTCGGCGGCGCGGCCGGCGGGGCTGCTTCGGACGGCGTCGCATTGAAGGCGGTCGTCGACGAAGGCCCTGGTTACGCGATCGAGGACTTCGGCTATCCGAACGCCGACAAGATCCTCGCGGAGCAGCACATCACGCTGAAGCGCGGCGACGGTCACATCACGCTGGCCGACTGCGCGAGCGCACCCGACCTGCTGGAGGTCTGGTCCCGCACGAACGACAAGATCTGCTTCCGCGTCACCGGCGCCACGGGTTACCTGACCCTGGAGATACCCGCGGTCTTCGCGGTCAAGGGAAACAGCTACTCGGCCCAGGTCGACATGACCACGGGTGCCGAGGAGAAGAAGTTCGACGTGAACAAGAACGCCTGGACACCGGTCGGCGAGAGCGCCGACGACCAGGGCCGCGACTTCATGCTCATGGAAATCCGCACGGCCAAGTAACACCCGCGCAGTACCAGGCAGCGACTCTGGAGATAACGACTCCGGTGCCAGCGCACCGGATCCGGAATTCTGTCCACCATGAGGCCGGCAGGGCGCGCGGTAGTTCTCCACGGCCGGTGAAATTGCCCGGAGACGGACTCTCGGCCGATTTCCCACGCACCTGCTCAACCGAAGGAACACACATGTCCTTTTCCCGTCCGCGCACACAGCGGATCAGCGGCCTGCTCGTCTCCGCCATAGCGGTCTCGGCCGGCTTGGTCACCTCGTCCCCCGCCGCCGCTGTCACCGGCCCGGAAGCCGCCGCCGGACTCCGTACGTCCGTGGTGAAGCTGAACATCGGCGACGAGGCCAACTCCCGTTCGTGCAGCGGAGTCCTGGTCGACCTGACATGGATCGCCACCGCCGCCAGTTGCTTCGCGTCCACCCCGGGCACGCCGGTCCCGGGCGGCAAGCCCGCACTGAAGACCACCGCCACCTTCAGTGACGGCAAGGCCGTCGAGGTCATCGACCTGGTGCCCCGTACCGACCGTGACCTGGTCCTCGCGCGGCTCGCGGCCCCCGCGGTCGGCGTCGCGGGCATCACGCGCGCCACTGCCGCCGCGGCCACTGGAACAGAGCTGACCGCCGTCGGGTTCGGCCGCACCAAGACCGAATGGGTGCCGGACAAGCCGCACGCCGGCACCTTCACCCTCGGCACCGTCGACCCCACTGCGTACGCCATCACCGGCAAGGGCGCTGACGTTCTCTGCAAGGGCGACACCGGCGGGCCGCTCCTGAACGCCGCGGGTGAACTGATCGGCATCAACTCCCGCTCCTGGCAGGGCGGCTGCCTTGGCGCCCCCGCGGCCGAGGCGCGTACGGGCGCCATCTCCGCCCGCACCGACGACCTCTCCCCCTGGATAGAGGACACGGTCCGCACGGCCACGCAGCGCGATCTGAACGGTGACGGCCGGTCCGATGCCGCGATGGTCTACCACCATGCCGACGGTTCGATCGGGTTCTACACGTCGTTGGGTGACTCGGCTGGTGGCTTTGGTGACTTCACGCTGGGGTACAAGGTTCCGGTGGGTAGTTGGGACCGGGCTTCGATGAAGCTGGTTTCGGGTGACTTCAATGGTGACCGTCGTGCTGACCTGGGCATGATGTATCGCTTCGGTGATGGGTCGATCAAGATGTTCACCGGTTTGGCTGATGCGGCTGGTCACATCCAGCCGTTCACCGCGAGCGCGGCGGTTCCGGCTTCTGCGCACTGGGACTGGAACGCGATCGAGCTCCAGGCCGGGGACGCCAATGGTGACGGCCGGTCGGACGCGATCATGACGTACCACTACGCTGACGGTTCGATCGGG
>NZ_JASISO010000052.1:0-31328 GCF_030063135.1 Streptomyces sp. G-G2 | reverse complement strand
ACTTCAATGGTGACCGTCGTGCTGACCTGGGCATGATGTATCGCTTCGGTGATGGGTCGATCAAGATGTTCACCGGTTTGGCTGATGCGGCTGGTCACATCCAGCCGTTCACCGCGAGCGCGGCGGTCCCGGCCTCTGCGCACTGGGACTGGAACGCGATCCAACTTCCCTGACACGTGGCGTCGCAGCGCCCCCTCCCACTCGCGAGCACCTCTGATGCTGTCCGATCCCGAGGGTGACGCGGCTCGTCTCCCCTCGCACCCCCACAGCCCCTCGCGGGTTTCGATGTGCAGGTGAGCCCGAGAGCCTGCCGCACCGCGCTGGAGGCCACCCCTCGACGAGCCGAGGGGTGGCCTCCTCATCTGCGTGTCCGTGTCCGTGTCGGCGTTCGGGTACCCGAAGTCCTCTATCGCGTAACCAGGACCCTCATCGGCCACCGCCGCCATCGCGGACGTGTGCACCGGGGCAGGCGCGGCGGATACCTGGCCGCCGACCACGAGCCATGCAAGGCGGCTTGACGAGGCAGCCGGTGGCAGACGTGCGGCACAGCGAACCTTCAGTGGTTCGAGATGACGGGGGAGAGCCACCCCGTTCACCCAGAGCTTCGACGCCTGCGTGACGGGCCCGACTCCACGCACCATCGTGAGCCGCGGACTCGCGTACTCGGCCGACGCTCGAACTGCCCCGGGCATCGCCCCTGCTCACCACTCCCATCGGAAGCCGACCACTGCCTGTTCGAGAGAGGGGAAGAACTGGTGCAGTTCGCCCTGGATGCCTGCTTCGAGCCGCACTTCCCGCACCAGCTCGCCTGCACTGTAGGCGCCCCACGCACACCACCACGCCCTGCTCGGGACCGCTTCGTGGTAGGTGATGCGCATGTCGACGTTGTCGATTCGCCTTCGTGCGGCCCGCCGCAGGTCGGTGCAGGCTTCCGGTGTGGCCCGGTGGATTGTCGAGTATTGGAGTGAGGCGTACTGTCCTTTCCGCAGTACGCGCTCCAGGAGGATCTTCACCCCGACGAAACCAGGGCTGCTCGGTTGGAATCCGGCGAAGGTCCCGCCGATTACCGACTCGACGGATTCGACTGAGTCGCGGGGACTGTAGGCGTACGAGTCGACCCCGTCCTCCAGTGCGACCAGAACATGGCTGTGGTCTGTTCTGTGGAGTGTACGGTCCGGCCCCAGGTGGTAATGCGAGAAGAGTGCCGTCGTTCGATGGAGCTGCGGCTGTACGAGCGGCACCGGAGGATCGCGCAGGGTGAAGGAGACCCCGTTGCCACCCAGGTCGATCGAACTGCGCCCCGCGAAAGCGTCCCAGACCGCCGCTGTGTCTTCCGTGGAAAAACAGAAGGATTCGGTCAGCCACGTCACCGTCTCATGTGTGAGCTGCTCACCGCGCAAGGCCTGGCGGATGCGGTCGCGCAGTCTCCTCGGCAGATCGCGATCGGTGTCCGACCGCAATCCGGTTTCCCATAAATGGAGCGCGACGACCTGAGCTATGCCCGAGTAACTGACCTCGCCTTTCCGACGGCGATGAGTGTGCGTCATCCACCGGTGCCGGTAGGCGGGATTCTCGGCGAGCAAGGTGCGAATATGCCCCGCAGCGTCCATATGGGCACCTTATAGTGTCACCGTAGCTGCCGCCACGACTCGGGAGTGGGCCGGATGACGGACGATCAGGAGCCCTACCACCCCAGGAATATCTACGATCACGAGGCCACCGGTCGGGACGCGCTGCCGGGAAGGTTCGGAGGCTGGGAAGAAGTCCCGGTGGACGAGGAGGACGGGCCTGAGATCACTCCGGAACTACGGAGCCGCGCCAGCTATCTGTCGCCCTTTCGTATGGATCACATCGCGGAACTGCACTCCGGGAGAGCCGCTGCGCGCAATCTCGGGAAAAGTCTCTTTCCGAGTGACTGGACCGACGAAAAGATCTTCCAGGCGGTGCAGGCGGTCGCCTCCGATCCGTCATCCCGATGGACCCGCGGCGGCGATGACTTCGGCCGGCAGCCGGGGACATTGTTCAACCCCTGGCACAACCTCCCGGATGTGGAGTGGGCCGTCCCCGCCCGCTTCCGTGTCGACGGCTCCTATGGCGGCGTGAAGGTGCGGGTCGTCGTCGAGCCCTTCGGGGAGGGAGTCATCTCGGCCTACACGCTCGCCCCCTTCTCATGACCGTCGCCATACCGTCGCCATAGCCTTCGTACCGTTTTCCTCACGCAGCAAGAACCCGGATGCGAGCGAGGGAGTTTGGCCATGCAAACGAGATGGAAGCGCACCATTTTCACCGTGGCGGCCGTCGGCATGACGCTGGGTACGACGGCGGTGATCGCCCCGACGGCGCAAGCGAGCGGATACGCGATCATGACCGTCCAGGCGGGTGCGGCAGCCCGCAACGCACCGTACGCGGTCTCCTCGGACTTCATCGGCTGGGTGACGTCCGACGGCTGGCGCAATCCCAATGGCCAGGCCTCCTACGTGGCCTGCTATAAGGACGGAGGATGGGCCACCGGAAACTACTCCAGCAACCGGTGGTTCTACGCCTACGTGAACTACGCGGGAGGTTCGGTGCCGGTCTGGGCCTTCGTCCACTCGTCCTACGTCACCAACCAGTCGACGGTCCCCGCCTGCTAGCCCGTTGCGCGCCGGTGGGGCGGAGTGGGCCCGGTCGGCGCGTGTTGGGGGTTCGTCGGGGCAGCCGCTCCCCTCCGACGAGCGTCGACCCCGGCCCGGTCCGCTCCGGGGGGAAGGGCCTGGACGCGTACGTGCCGCGCGGGAGGGGGTCCCGGGAGCACGTCCGCTCGCTTGAACGGCCGGGTCACCGTCGGATCCGGTAGAGACCGAGGGTGGTGAGGGAGACCGCGGCGTTCCGGCTGACCGCCGCGCCGCTTGCCGTGTCGTCGGCGAACGCGGAGAGAAGCCTTATGCCTGCCGCGCGGTGCCCGTCCAACTGCGCCAGCGCGCGGGCGGCTTGGACGCGGGCGTCCGCCCGCAGCGCAGGGTCCGCGACGAAGGCGGTGAGGAGCGCCGCCGAGCGGTCCTCACCGAGTTCGGCCAGCGCCGCGGCCGCCAGCATGCGGTCCCATGGATCCACGGCTGTGTTCTCGGCGATCTCGCCGAGGAGGGCGACGGCCCCCTCCCGGTGCCCGTCCAGCGAGGCCAGCGTTCGAGCGGCGTCCACGCGGTGATGTGCCTCCGCAGCGGGGTCGGCCGCATGGGCGGCGAGCGGCCGGGCTGCTTTTCCCTGGTGCACTGGGGAGTACGCCAGCACGTGCAGGGCCCGCAGGCGGTTGTGTGGATGGCAGCGGCCCCCAAGGGCGACGGGCAGGGCCAGTTCAGCGGCCCGTTCGCCGTCGAACTCGGCGAGCGCCTCGACGGCGACCAGCAGCGTATGACTCCCCGGTACGGCCTCGCGGGCGAAGTCCGTCAGCAGCTCGATGGCCCGAGCGCGGCAGCCGTCCACCTCGGCCAGAGCCTGGGCGGCACGCACACGGTCGTTCGGATCCCCGTCGGGGTCCGCAGTGAACGCGGCGAGCAGGCCGATGCCGTCCTCCCTCTGCGGCCCCTCCATCCCGGCGAGGTATGCGGCGGCAGTCACGTCGCCGTACTGGGCGATGCCGAGCAGTATCCCGGCCGCGGCCTCCTGGAACCCGTCCAGCTCGGCCAGGTGTGCTGCGGCCTCACTGCGGAGGTCGTCCTCCGTTCCGGCAGCCGTGGCGAACTCGGTGAGCAGCCGGGCGCCGTCGCCCTCGTGTGCGTCGAGCCGGCTCACGTCCCGGGCGGCGAGGATGCGGGCCTCCGGGGCCATCGCGGGGTCCAGGGCGAGCTGCACGAGCAGCGCGGCTCCCGCCTCCCGGTGCCCGTCCAGCCCGGCCAGCACGTCGGCGGCCCACCCGCGACCGTACGAGTCGAGGCTGCGGTCACGGGCGAGACGGGCCAGCAGCCGGGCGCCTTCATCGGGGTGGCCGTCCAGTTCGGCGAGGTCCCACGCCGCCTCCACACGACTGCGGTCATCCAGGACGGGGCTGTCGGCGAAGACGGTCAGCCAGCGGGCGGTGGTCTGCCGCGGAAAACTGCTGCCGAGCTGGAGCTGCGCCTTGAGCAGGTGGTACCCGGTGATACCCGGGGGCGCGACGAGGCCTTCCAGGGCCCGAAGCGTGGCGGTGGCGATCGAGTCGCCGGGGACCAGCAGCGCGTCAAGAAGGAAGCCCAGGTAGGACGCGTCCAGATCCAGCGGATCCACCTGGCCTGCGGCGGGGCCCGGCCGTGCCGCCCAGGGCAGCCTGTCGCGCAGGCGCCGGATGTGGAACAGCCGGTGCAGCAGTTGGACGCGGGCCTGATCGTCGCCGGTGACGTGACGCGCGGCGTGGTACTCGAGCAGCGTGCGGTGCAGGAAGTCGACGTCGTCGCCCTGGCCGACCAACAGGCCCGTGGCCCGCAGCAGATCGGCCAGGAGCGCATGCCAGAGCGGCGGCTTGACCTTTGCCGGGCACCGTGCGAGCGGGTGCGCGGCGAGGATCTCGGTGGCCGGATCGGGGTTTCCGCCGATTCGTTCATGCGCCAGGTGGTCGATGAGACGAGGCAGGTTCTCGCGGGCGCGCTCCGCGGCCCCTTGCACTGCCCGGCGGTCCTGCGGGATCTGGTACCGGCTGGTCAGAGCGTTGATGGCCTCGTCGTGGAGGACACCGACACGTTTGTGGACGTTCTGCTCGTAGAGCAGCTCGACGAAGGACCGGTAGACCCCGGTCCGCCCCTCGGGAAGAGGCTGGTCGACGTCGGCTGTGTACAGGTGGCACAGCATGGCGGCCATGAGCGGTATGCGGGCCAGGCCGTCCAGGCGGGTCCGGAGGATGCCGTTGGTGAAGGTCCTGACATGGCGATCGGCGTCGGGCAGCCCGCTGAAGCGCTTCTCCGCGTAGGTGCGCACGTCGGCGTCGGTATAGGGCCGCAAGCCGAAGTGGTCGGCGGTCGGGCCCAGCCGCTCGAGCTCGCCACGGGGCAACGGCCGGGTCGCGATGAGGAACCGGTACGGCGAGTCCTTCTGCCCCGCTTCCCGGGACAGCCGGTCCAGCAGCGACAGCCGCGTGGTGCGGTCGGGGACCTCGTCGAGTCCGTCGATCATCACCAGCCAGGGCGCGTCGGGATGCGGGCGGCGGCGGAAGAAGTCCTCGGTCAGCGCTTCGCGCAGCCCGAACGGGCCGAGCGCCGCGGTCACCGCTGTCGCCAGGGCGAGGGCCAGGAGCGGCGAGGCGATCAGTCCAGCGGCGTGGACCAGCACCGGGACCGCGTCCGGGACCGCGGCAGCGTCCGCCGTCCTGGCCGTGTCCGTTCCCCGCTGCGGTAGATGACGGCAGGCGGACGCCAGGTGATGACGCAGCAGGGTCGACTTTCCGTGCCCCGGGCCGGCCGTGAGGACTCGCAGGCGGCTCCCGGCAGCTCCGAAGACGTGCTCGGCGGTCACCCGAGCGCGCCCGGAACGGGATTCGGCCCGCCGAGGTACGTAGACGTCGCCCAGGGGCGGCGCGTCGAGTTCAACGGCGAGTCCGGCGTACGGGTGCTGTTCGGCGGCACACCGGACGGCTCGCAGATACGCGTCGAGCCGGAGATCGGGGCCGGTGGCTTCCTCACCGGGGGCCCGCGGTACTCCTGCGGGAGCGTAGTACGTGATGCTGTTGGCATGCCCGACCGCGAACCCGCCGCTGGAGGCCGTGATGACGGTGTCTGCTGTGATGTGGGGGGCCTGACCACCGCCGAGCCCGCTCAGCCCTGCTGCGGACCCGGCATCGGAGGGATCGCGACGTTGACGTCGCGCATCTGGAGCGCCGCCGCGGATCCGCGATCGGCCCGGATGTCCACGTTCCCGCCGACAGCCTGTCCACCGCCCGGCGCCGACACCCCGTGCGCCGGTGCGTGCGCGTCGAGCAGAGCGCGCAAGACCAGGGCGGCCTGCTCGCGTTCGGGCTCGCCGAGGGCCTCCAACGCGTGCTCGAACCGGGCCTGCCAGGCGCCCTGCTGGCCGATTCTCGCTCGTTGCGCCTCGCCACCGTCCTGTGCCTCGGCGAGTACGGCCGCACAACGGTCCAGCCGCTCCAGTTCGATTCGCTGACGCGCCTGGTCGCCCCGCCCGAACCACTGGGCGACCGCCTGCTGGAGTCCCTGCCAGGCACTCGTCCCCGCCGCCTGTGCCACCGCGGCGCCTCCCGCCGCTGCCAGTGCCGTCAAACCTTCCGCCAACACCCGACCACCCCGTCCCTCTCGTGTTCGACATGCGAGACCGTAGTACCCCGCGCGGCCCGCCGCGGTTCCTTCACCGACACTCGTCCGGATAGTGATCACGGACGAAGCGGCCCGGCGCCAGCAGTCGAGAGCGCGCGGTCGGCCGCCCTCTGCGATGGCCGGGCGGCGCGGCGTCAGCGGGACCTGTCGAACAGGGCCGTCCACGTAACCGTGCTCGGCCCAGCCCAGGAGGGTACGCGGCGGACAGAACCGGGGAAGCGGCACCTCCCCGTCCGCGGTGACCAGTTGCAGGTAGGGCACCCGCAGCAGGCCGGTGTCGAGCCAGTGGTCCAGTTCGTCCACCTGCCCGACCGGTGTCAGCGTCCTCACGGCCGACGAGCGCCGAATCTGCGAACTGGCCGCACGGGGCCGCTCCAACGCGGAGATCGCAGCGCTGCTCGACCTGCCCCGCCGCACCGTCGGCACTCACCTGACCAGCGGCTTCCACAAGCTCGGTGTGCGGCGACGCACTCAACTGGCCGAGCAACTCACGGCCGGGCCCTCGCCTGCGGCCCCATGAGGGAACGGACGCGAACGACTCCGCTCGCAGGGCGTTCAGGCGCTCGTGTCCGGGCTGGGCGCTTTCACCCCGCCGGGCAGGCGCGCGGCGGCCGCGTGCAGGGAGCGCAGGGCCAGCAGCAGCACCCCGATGTCGTCCAGGTACACCGGGTCCGGGATCAGGTCCAAGGGCGAGACGGTGTACACGACGGCGACCCAGAACAAGGCCTTGTCACGCAGCGGGATTCCGGCGTCGAGCAGGAGCCGCCGCGCCGCGAAGACCCTGACGAGCAGCACGGCGGCGCCGATCGCGAGACCCGTGGCGACCACGGCGGCCAGGATGAGCCAGACTTTTCCGTCCATGACACCCGTATACCCGGTCCCCTTCCGCCCTATCGGGGCGGCCGGCACCGGCTCCCCACGCCCTCTGCCGGAAAATCCGGTGAACCGACGCCCAGCTCCCGGATATCCTGCCTCGTCTCGTACCGGCCACGGAGGTCCCCCCGCATGAGCAGTGCCACGCCGTCCTTTCCCGACCGTGTCGAGCTGACGGTGGAGGGGCTGGTCCTGCGCGACTGGACCGAGACGGACCTGGCCGCGATGCCCGCGCTGTTCGACCACCCCGACATCGCGCACTGGACGCCGATCGTCTCCCCTTTCGACGCCGAGGCCGCCCGCACCCGGCTGGACCGGGCCCGGCAGCTCCGTACGGAAGGTACGGCCCTCCTGCTCGCCATCACCGTCGACGGGGGCGCTCCGCTCGGCGAGGTGATGCTGAAGCGCGCTCCCGAGGGCACGGAGCTCGGCTACGCGGTGGGCCCCGCCCACCGGGGCCAAGGGCTGGCCGCCCGAGCGGTGCGGGTGATGGCCGCGTACGCCTTCGAGCACCTGGGCGTGGACCAGGTGATCCTGGAGCTGGAGGCCGAGAACGCCTCCAGCGTCGCCGTGGCCACCAGCGCCGGATTCCGGATCCTCGACGTGCCGTTGATCAAGGGCGAGGAGAAGGGCAGGCCGTACGTGCTCCAGACCTGGGGCTTCGACCGCTCCTGATCCGGGGCAACCCGCGCGGCGACACCAGAGCCACCGACAACGGCAACGGCAGCGGCAGCGGCAGCGGCAGCAGCGGCTGGTGTCTCATCTGTTCGATGTCAGCCCCGACAACGCCGCCCGCGTCATCACGCGCGCCCGCGTGCCGCGCCATGCAGTACAGGCTCACACGGCCCCCTCGCCGGTAGGCCAGGCGGTGGGAGGCTGGCCGCTCCAGCAGGAGCGGGCGTGCCCGGGGGCCGGGAAGCGGGGAGGGGGTGCTTCCCGGCCCCCGGGAGGGCGCCGACCGTCAGGAGACGGGTGCATTCTTTCGGCGACGGCTGATTTAGAGGGTCCGCCAGTAGGGGGCTGGCGTCGCGACGGCACGACGCCCGCCTGGACGCCACTCCTTCACCCGACCCCTGCTGCTGGGCCCTTCCGCGGGCGCCTCATGGCACCCAGTGACGCCTCGTGGGCGCGGCCGCGTTGACTCGCCGTCACCGACGGAAGGGCACCGAGAGGGCGCGGTGCGCCTTGTGGACCAGGCCGCGGGCCGTCAGACGGAGCTACGCACCGGCGCACGGCCCGTTGAAGAGGATGAAGTCATCGAAGGTGTGCACCCCGGGTCGGTCGGCGACCGCCCGTGCCGCGTCCCGGACCGCGATCAGCTGATTCACCGTCATTTGCAGCTCGCGCTCGTCTGGTTGGTACCGCGCGCCGAGCGGGAAGTCCACGCCCGGACGGGCGGTGAGCTCGATGTGGCAGCCCAGGACGTGAGTCACCGGCCGGGTCTGCGTGAAGTCCACCAGTCGCTCAAGGGTCGCGGTGAACTCTGCGAAGTCGAAGGCGTAGAGCCGACCGGGGTAGATGGTGTCGCCGGTGAGCAGTATGCCCGTCCACGGGTCGTGGATCGTTACGGCCGCCCGGTGGTGCCCCGGCGAACCGATCACCTCCAGGACTCGGCCGCCGAGGTCGAAGTCGATGGTCTCCTGCGGCCAGGAGGTGAAGCCGAAGAACTCCTGGACCGCCTCCAGTTCCCGGGCCACCACCGTGGTCCGGGGCCGGTCGGCGAACTGGGCGTCGGCGGCGACGTGATCGCCATGCCCGTGCGTGTGGGCCACGACCAGCTCGTAGCCCGGGCGCGGGTGCTCGCGCAGCCAGGCGTCCACCAACTCGTCGACGGTGGCCCGCAGCGGGAAGCGGGCCGGGTCGGCGGTGGCCCCGGTGTCCAGCAGCAGGGCCCGCTCGTTGCCGAAGAGCAGGTAGATGAAGGGCGCCTCGTAGTTGACGGTCTTGCTCTGGCGCAGGACGAAGGTGTGCTCGTCGTAGGCGTGCACCTGGATGAGCGGCTCGGCGCCGTCAGCCTTGGAGCGCGCGCCGTGGTTCCAGTGCACGTCGAGGCTGCCGGTCACCGGCGCGTTGCGGGTGAAGTCGACCGTGTTGTCAGTGGTCATCGGTGCTGTCCCCCAGGTCCGTGTCGGCAAGCGGCGAGGCCGCCATGAAGTAGCGGACGTGGCGCCGGTCGTCGGCGTGTGCGTCTGGGGCGGCGCCCTGGACCTGGGCGGCGTCCCTCGTCAGGTACGGGGCCAGGATCGCGCGCCACTGCGCCTTGATCTCGGCGGCCTCAACGGCTGTCACCCGCACAGTGGCGGCCATACCCCGGGCCGCGTCTCGCCACTGGGCGCTCTCGCCGAGCGTGCGGCCCACCCAGTCGAGCGCACGGGCGGCCTCGCGCTCGACCACGACCCGGCTGAGCTGCTGCGCCACCAGCGGATCGACCTGCGCGCTGTCGGCCAGCAGCATCTGCCGGTCGGCGACCTGCCAGCGCCGCTCGCGCCGGTCGCTGCCCGGCCCGGCGTCCTCGACGAAGCCGTACTTGGCCAGCTGGCGCAGGTGGAAGGAGCAGCTGGCCTGGGACACACCCAGCACCCGCCCGCAGCTCGCAGCCGTCGCCGGACCGATCTTGCCGAGAGTCTCCAGCAGGTCGAGCCGGATCGGGTGGGCCAGGGCGCGGATCGCCTTCGGATCGCTCAGTCGCATATGTCAAAGGGTACGTTGACACATGAGAATGTCAACGTACCCTTTGGCTTTCTTTAAGATTCTCGGCTCTTTAGTGCGCCCATCAGTAGGTCATCGGATGCGGGGACTCCGGGGGCGGGTGTCCCAGCGGTAGAGGGTCCAGGCTCATCGGATGAGGCAGCGGACCGTGATGATGGCACTGGCCAGGGTGATGAAGAACTCGATCGGAGCTTTTCGTCGCTCGGTGCATCGGCGGAGCTTGCCGAAGTCGTTCATCCACGAGTTCGTGCGCTCTACCACCCATCGCCCGCCGGCCTGAATGGGAGTCTTCGCGCCGCGCTTGGCGACCTGGCCGGTGATCCCTCTCGCCAGCAGGTCTTGGACCATGGTGTAGTCGTATCCGGCGTCCAGGCTCAGCCGCGGGTGCTCGGGAAGTGGTCCCAGGGATGCTTGAAGATCGGCGAAGCGGTCGAGGGTGGCGGGCAGCAGGGTGTGGTCGCGGGTATTGGCCGGGGCTGGATCGGTAACCAGCGGTATTCCTTGACTGTCAGTCAACTGCGACCGCTTGATGTCTTGTTTGGCCCGGTCGGCAGGGCTCTTGCCCGCGCATTCGCCGCCGGAGGGCGCCTTGGCGATGCAGCCGTCGGCGGACAGCTGGTCGAGTTCGAGGCCGATCATGCGGTCGTAGGCGGCGAGAACGAGTAGCCTCGGCGTCTCCATCACTCCGGCGGCGACCCACTCGTCGCGGCGGCGGCGCAGCGTGGTGGCGGAGCAGTCTCGGTCGGCCGCCCGCTCGTATCCGCAGCCGAAGATCAGGACCTGCACGAGTCGGTCGAAAACCACCGCGTCACTGATGCGCGGGTTGTGGCAGCCCCACGGATGACGGTCCTCACGCACGGGCAGCAGGGCTAGGAACTGGTCGCGGATCGGGTCGAGAATGCATGATGGGACGGCAGGCGCGGATCCCCCGGTGATCATGAAGCGTAGAGACTCCATGATCGGGGCGAACCGTGCCTGCACTGCTTCGACCCCCAGCTCAACACCTACTGGCGGACGTCCTTAACGATTCTCCCGCCACCACGTCACGGGCGGGTCGGGCCTACGCGGCCGGTTCCGTGGTGAGCCGTTGGAGCAGGGCGCGCAGGACCGCGCGATCCGCGTCGGGCAACGCGGAGAAGCAGACGGCGAGCACCTCGTCGGCGACCTTGTGGCCGACTGCCAGGAGTCGCTCACCGGCGGGCGTGAGGTGGTGCTCGATGCGCCGGCCGTGTCCCGGTCGGCGCTCGACCACGCCCTGGGCCGTCAGGCGGCCGACCAGCGCTCCGAAAGCCTGCTCCGTCTGGAACGTCGCCGCGGCCAGTTCGCGGGCCGATGCCCCGGGTGAGCGGCTGATCGCCCGCAACGCGTCCCACTGGGCCAGCGTGGTGCCGACCGCTGAGAGCGCACTGTCGAGTGCCCGGTGCTGCCGGTACTGGGCCTGTTTGACCGCTCTGCCAAGTTCTTGCAGCTCTCCATGCATGGACTGAGTCTACGCGAGAACCAAGCTAGCTTATATAAAGATCTTTAGTTAGGGTGAGGGCATGTCTACCAACAGCACGACAGACGAGTACGCCGACCTGACCCTCACCATGTCCGAGGCCGGGGACGGCAGGCCGGTCCTCCTCCTGCACGGCGGCGGGGGCCCGGCCACGGTCGCCGGCCTCGCCCGGCACCTCTCCCACGCGGCCCACACCATCACGCCGGTACACCCCGGCTGGGACGGCACCCACCGCCCCGAGCGGCTCACCGCGATCCACGACCTGGCCGCTGCCTACCTACGGCACCTGCGCGACCGTCGACTGCACGACGTCCTCGTCATCGGCTCCTCACTCGGCGGCTGGATCGCCGCCGAGATGGCCACGCGCGACACCGCAGGAATGATCACCGGCCTCGTCCTCATCGACGCCGTCGGCGTGCGCATCGAAACGGAGCCGATCACGGACTTCTTCGCCCTCGACGCCCGCGGGGTGGCGGAGCACTCCTGGCACGACCCCGACCGCTACTACGTCGACCCCACCGGCCGGCCGCCCGCCGAACTGGCGGGCCGGCAAGCCAACATGGCCACCATGACCACCTTCGCGGGTGCTCCGTACATGCACGACCCCACACTGCTGCGCCGACTCAAAAGCGTCCAGGTGCCGACCCTCCTGATCTGGGGGGAGAGCGACCGCATCGTCACCCCCGCCTACGGTGCGGCCTACGCCGACGCCTTCGGCAACGGCCGCCTGGAGATCGTCCCGAAGGCGGGTCACCTTCCGCAGATCGAACAGCCGGAGAGCACCACCGCGCTGATCGAGGCCCACCTCCACCGGACGAACGCCACACAGCGCTGAGTGGCCCCCGGCGGCCGGCTGTCCGCGTATGTCATCGAGGCCGACGCTGACGCCGACACCGAACCGCGGCCCGCCCCGCCCCGCTCCGGCCGGGCGGCGCTCACGGATTCGCGGCCCGGCGGCGCAGGACACGCATGCTCCGGGGTGGCAGCGCCGTCGCCGCCGTCGCCTTGAGTTCGCTCTCGTCGCCGGCGTCGTCGCCCTCCAGCGCGGTGTCGAGGGCCACCGTCCAGGTCTCGCCGTAAGCGGCGGGCGGGAGACGGAAGGTGGTCTCCTCGTCGGCGGCGTTGTACATCAGCAGCAGCGAGTCCGGGCGCGTGGCCGAGGCCGTGCCCTCGGTCTCCAGGTCACCGCACAGGTAGACGGTGATGCTGCGGGCCCCGGGGCGCTCCCAGTCCTCCTGCGTCATGCAGGTGCCGTCGGGCCCGAGCCATACGATGTCGGCCTCCGGAGCGGCCGCGTCCGTGGGCGCTCCTTGCGGGAAGCGGCGGCGGCGCAGGACGGGCTGGTCCCTGCGCAGGGTCAGGGCCCGCCGGGCGAAGGCGAGCAGCTCGGTGTTCCCCGGGTCGAGGTCCCAGTCGATCCAGGAGAGCTCGTTGTCCTGGCAGTACACGTTGTTGTTGCCCTGCTGCGTGCGGCCCAGCTCGTCGCCGTGGGAGATCATCGGCACCCCCAGGGAGAGGCACAGGGTGGCCAGCATGTTGCGCTGCTGGCGGGCGCGGAGGGTCAGGACGTCCCGATCGTCGGTGAGGCCTTCCGCGCCGCAGTTCCAGGAGCGGTTGTCGCTCTCGCCGTCACGTCCGTCCTCGCCGTTGGCCTCGTTGCGGCGGTCGTTGTACGAGACCAGGTCGCGCAGGGTGAAGCCGTCGTGCGTGGTGATGAAGTTGATGCCCGCGCGGGGGCGGCGGTGGTCCGACTGGTAGAGGTCGGCGGAGCCGGCGATCCGGGCCGCGAACTCGGGGAGGGACGATTCATCGCCGCGCCAGAAGGAGCGGACGGCATCCCGGTAGCGGCCGTTCCACTCGCTCCACAGGGCGGGGAAGTTGCCGACCTGGTAGCCGCCTTCGCCGATGTCCCAAGGTTCCGCGATGAGTTTGACGCGGCTGATGACCGGATCCTGGTGGACGATGTCGAAGAAGGCGGAGAGCTTGTCCACCTCGTGGAACTGGCGGGCGAGGGTGGCGGCGAGGTCGAACCGGAATCCGTCCACGTGCATCTCGGTGACCCAGTACCGCAGCGAATCCATGATCATCTGGAGGACGGCCGGATGCCGCATCAGCAGGCTGTTGCCGGTGCCGGTGGTGTCGAAGTAGTGGGCCGGGCTGTCGTCGACGAGGCGGTAGTAGGAAGGGTTGTCGATGCCCCGGAAGGACAGGGTGGGGCCCTTGTCATTGCCCTCGGCGGTGTGGTTGTAGACGACGTCGAGGATGACCTCGATGCCCGCCCGGTGCAGGGCCTTGACCATGGCCTTGAACTCGGTGACCTGGCCGCCCCGGCTGCCCGTGGACGCGTAGGCGTTGTGCGGGGCGAAGTAGCCGATGGTGTTGTAGCCCCAGTAGTTCGACAGGCCCTGGTCGGTGAGGAAGCCGTCCTGGGTGAACTGGTGCACCGGCATCAGTTCGACGGCCGTGACGCCCAGTTCCCGCAGGTGCTGGACGACCGCGGGGTGCGCGACCCCGGCGTAGGTGCCCCGCAGCTCCTCGGGCACGTCCGGGTGGCGGCTCGTCAGGCCCTTGACGTGGGCTTCGTAGATGACCGAGTCGTGGAAGGCGCGGCCGGGAGGACCGTCCCCCTCCCAGTCGAACTCTCCGCCGGTGACGACGCCGAGCGGTACGTGGCCGAGACTGTCGCGCCCGTCCGGGCGGTCCGGGTCCTCGGCGTCGTGCCCGGTCAGGGCGGGGTCCCCGTCGATCTGGCCGTCTACGGCCCTCGCGTACGGGTCGAGCAGCAGCTTGGCCGGGTTGCAGCGCAGCCCCTCTCCCGGGTTCCACGGGCCGTGGACGCGGTAGCCGTAGCGCTGCCCGGGGCCGACGCCGGCGACCCGGCCGTGCCACACGCCGCCGTCCACCTCGGGCAGCGCGATCCGCTGTTCGGCGCCGTCCTCGCCGATCAGGCAGAGCTCGACCCTCTCGGCGCAGTCGGAGAACACGGCGAAGTTCGTACCCGAAGCGTCATGCGTCGCGCCGAGGGGAAAAGGACGTCCTGCGGAGATCTCCATGCAGGAAGACAAACATGGCAGGGGGCGCCCCGCCGTGCACCCGCACCCTCCCGTGCGCCGCCGCGCCGGTGTGCCGCGCGGCGCGCCGGGGCCGCGCGGGGCCGCTTGGTGCGAGCGGCGTACCCCGCGCCACCTGGGGCGGGGCAGGAGCGGGGGGCGCGAAACGCCGGGGTGGCGGTCCTGCGCGCCCGCGCTCCCGTGAATACGCCGGAGCAACTCGAACCGCTCCGTCGTGCCCAGTGGGCTGACGTGGGGCCCACCAGGTGCCACGATGATCCGTGCTTCAACAGTGTGCCGGTCCGGACGCGATGAGAGCGGCGCCAGCGCGTCCCGGAGACCAGCCCGACCCCACGAGAGGGCGGACATCTCATGCGCGTCATACCACCCGTGTCGTCCTTAGGCGGCGACCAGGGCTCAGCCGCGGACGATCCCGTGCGGCTCTACTACAGCCGCAAGACCGGGGAGATCCTCCAGAAGTACGGCCCGGGTCCGCGAGTCCACTTCCATGTGGGCCTGTACCCCGACGGCCCCCCGGCGCCCGCCACCGTTTCCCAGAGCACGCTGAAGCAGCGGCTCCTCGACGCACAGGAGCGGATCGTCGGGCACGCGGCCCGCTCGTGGGGCGCGTACGAGGCGCCGCCCCGCCGGGTCCTGGACATCGGCTGCGGCCTGGGTGGCACGTCGCTCTACTGGGCCCAGGAGCACGGCTCGTCGGTCACCGGCCTCACCGTCGCGGCGGAACACGTCCCCATCGTGCGGCACTTCGCCCGTGAGGCCGGGGTCGGGGACCGGGTGGAGCCCCTACTGGCGGATGTGCACGACCTGGACGCCACCCATGCCTACGACGCCGCCTACGCCAACGAGAGCAGCGGCTACACCGACCGGGCCCGCCTCTTCGAGGTCGTCGGCCGGGCGCTGGAGCCCGGCGGATGGTTCGGGATCCAGGAGCACTTCCTGTGCCGCACCGAGTGGTCCGACTTCATAGACGGCTACTACAGAACGCGACTGGCCACGCGGGACGACTACCTTGCCGCGGCCGAGTCGGCCGGCTTCGAGCTGATGCGGGACGAGGACGTGACGGACTCCGTGGCGGAGTTCTGGGTGCAGTCCATGGCGTGGAACACCGCCGAACTCGACCGGCTGCGGGCGGGGGCCGGCGGCGAGCCGGGCGCTTGGAGCGGCGAACGGCTGGAGCAGTCGACGATCGCGCACAGCAAGTTCCTCCGGCTCTGGCGCGACCACGCGGTGGAGACGCGGTTGCTGCGCTTCCGGATCGGGGGAGGCCGATGACCACGCGCCCGCGGCCTTCCGCACCCGGCGCCTCTCCTTCCGCGCCGACCACGCGCCCCGCCCCGCCGGCTGTGCGTCCTTCTCTGCTCGGTACGCACCTGCCCGCGTTCTACTGCCCGGTGGAGCGCGACCTCGTCCATCCCGGGGCGAAGCGGGTGGAGGCCCGGGCGGTCGAGTGGTTGGACTCCTTCGGCCTGTACCCCGATCCGGTGGAGCGCGCATGGGGTCTCGCCACCCACAGCGCCGACTTCTCCTGCCGCATCATCCCCGCCGGGAACGAGGAGGCCGTACTGCTGTTCACCCAATGGAACTACTGGGCCAACGCCGTGGACGACTGGCAGGATTCGGGCTCCGACGAGGTGGGGACGGGCGCCGTCGTCGAGCATGGTGTACGGCTCCTGCGGACCATCGAGGACCCCGGGGTGTCCCTGCTGCCGGAGGGGCCCATGACCCGCGCGCTGGTGGACCTGGTGCGGCGCACCCATGCCGTGCTCACCCCCTTGGAGCTGCGCAGGTTCACCGAGGGGACGCGGGACTGGCTGCTGGGGGCGGCCTGGCGGGCCGCGCGGGCCGAGACGGGGACCATGCCGGCGCTGAACGACTTCGTCGCCATGGGACCGCTGGCGAACGGTACGCGCTTCTCGCTGACCTGGTCGGACGTCGCCCGCGGGGACCGGCTGCCGCCGGACGTGCTCTGCTCTCCCGCCCTGACGGCGCTGACGGACGCGGCGGGTTTCGTCGTCAGCGCGGACAACGACCTGTTCTCCTACGACAAGGACGACCACCTGGAGCCGCGCGAGGTGAACCTCGTCAACGTCCTCGCCCATCAGGAGAACTGCTCACCCGCCGAGGCCGTACCGCTCGCGGTGGCCCTGCGGGACCGGGTGATGGTCCTCTTCACCACGCTGCGTGGGCGACTGGCACAGGACGCGGACGAGGAACTGCGCCGTCATCTGGTGGCGTTGGGGCACTACGTAGCCGGTTGCATCGGGTGGCAGAGCCGGGCGCCCCGCTACGCGAGCCCGCGCAACCGGTACGAACTCCCGCTCGCGGAAGCCCGGTTCGACATCCGGTTCGCCGACGCGCCCAGTGACACCCGGATGGGGCCGCCCGACGTGCCGGCGCTCGCCTCCTGGTGGCGGCAGGTGCGCGACTGACCGGCAAGTGCGGCCGGGGCCCCGGCAAGTGCGGCCGGGGCCCCGGGCGCGCGGATCGGACTCAGCGGCGACCGAGCAGCCGGCGCCACCAGCTGACGCCGCGCCGGTGGGCGGCGGCGGTGGGCGCCCGGGTCGGCTGCGGCGGGATCAGCGCGTGCCGCGGCGGGTGTGCGGGTTGCGCGGCCGGTTCCTGGGGCTGGGGCTGCGCTTCCGGCGCCGAGCGCGGGGCGAACCGTACCGGCAGCGACAGCAGATGGCGCGACATGAGGGTGCCCCGCCACTGGAGTTCGCTCGCGTCGACCGCGAGCTGGAGGTCGGGCAGCCGGTCCAGGAGGACCTCGATGCCGGTGTCCGCGATGGCGCGGCCGATGTCCTGGCCGGGGCACTCGTGCGGTCCGCTGCTGAATGCCAGGTGGGAGCGGTTGCCGTGGACGGAGGCCTCGCGATCCGGCCGGATCTGCGGGTCGACGTTGCCCGCGGCCAGGCCGAGCAGGAGCATGTCGCCGGCCTTCACCTGCTGGTCGCCGAGCACGGTGTCTCCCGTGGCCCAGCGCGCGATGATCGTGTTGATGGGCGGGTCGTCCCACAGGACCTGCTCCAGGGCGTCGGGCAGGGTCATGTGGCCTCCGGAGAGGCTCGCGCGGAAGCGCGGGTCGGTCAGTACGGTCCGCAGCGTGTTGGCGATCAGGTTGGCGGTGGTCTCGTACGCCGCGATCAGTACGACGCGCAGGTGCATCAGCACTTCGGTGTCGCTCAGGTTCGCGGAGTGTTCGAGCAGCCAGGAGGCGAGGTCGCGGGCGGGCCGGGCCTTGCGCTCCGCGACCAGCTGCTCCAGCGTGGCGGTGACGTAGCGGTCGCTCTGGAGGGCGGTCGCGGTTCCCTGGAGCATGTCGCGTGCCGCGTTGACCAGCATGGGCCCGTGCTCGTCGGGCGCCCCGACGAGCTGCGTCATGACGAGCATGGGGAGCTGGTCGGAGAAGGCGGCCACCAGATCGGCGTACCCGTCGCCCGCGATCCGGTCGACGAGCTGGTTGGCGAAGCGGGTCACGTAGCGGCGCAGACCGCGCTTGTCGAAGCGCTCCAGGGACTCCACCACGGCTCCGCGCAGCCGCTCGTGGACGGGCCCGTCGGTGAAATTGCACACCGGCACCCAGGTGACCATCGGGCCGAGCGGGGTGTCGGGCGCTACTCTGCCCTCCTTCATGTCGCGCCAGCCCCGGGGGTCGCGGGCGAAGCGGGAGGGGGTGCGCGCCACCTCCAGGTTCTCCCGGTGGCCGAGGACCAGCCATGCCCGCAGGTCGCCGCTGACCAGCACGGGGGCTACCGGTCCGTGTTCGGCCCGCAGCTTCTCGTACAGCCCCAGGGGGTCGGTTTGCGCCTCCGGCCCGTGGAGGCGGTACAGGCCGCCCCCGGCTCCCGCCGTGTGGGCGGGGCACTCGGGCGGAGGGGTGGGGTAGGTGCTCACATTGCCTCCAGGGTCGCTGCCTGGGAGTGCAGGTAGCGCATGAGGGTCAGCAGGACATCGCGGGACGAGTCGCGTCGCCTGGCGTCGCAGACGACGATCGGGACGGCGGGGGGCAGGTCGAGGGCCTGGCGCAGGTCCTCCAGCGGATGGTCGGGCGCGCCGGGGAAGGAGTTGACGGCCACGACGAAGGGGACGCCCCGCTCCTCGAGCCGTCCGATGACGTCGAAGCTGATCTCCAGCCGGCGGGTGTCGAGGAGGACGACCGCACCGAGCGCGCCTTCGAAGAGCCCGCGCCAGAGGAACCAGAAGCGCTCCTGCCCGGGTGTCCCGAACAGGTACAGCACGAGCTCGTCGTTGACGCTGATGCGACCGAAGTCCATGGCCACGGTCGTGGTGGTCTTGCGCGCCACGCCCCGGGTGTCGTCGACGCCGATCCCGGCCCGCGTCATCGTCTCCTCGGTGGTCAGCGGTTTGATCTCGCTGACCGCGCCGACCATCGTGGTCTTGCCCACGCCGAAGCCGCCGACGATGACGACTTTGACGGCGGCCGCGGCCGTCTGCGGAAGTATGTCCGCGTCGCGCGGCCCGGCGGGCGCGTCAGAGTTTCTGAAGTCCATCGATCACTGCCTCGATCAGAGCAAGGTCGGGTAGCTGTGCGGCGGGAACGGGCGGGCGCACCTGCACGCGCCGAGCGGCCATCAGGTCACCGACCAGCACGGTGATGGCGCTGACGGGCAGCCCGGCGTACGCGGCGATCTCGGCCACCGACAGCGGTGACTGGCACATCCGCAGGATGGCCGCCTGCTCGGGCTGCATCTCGGGCCGGGCGGCCACCTTGGCCACGACCAGGGTCACGAGGTCCAGGTGGACGGCGGTGGAGGGTCCGCTGCGTCCACCGGTGATGACGTAGAGCCGTTCGGGACTGGCGTCCTCCCAGCTTGCGGGCGGTTCACTCACGCGGGTTGCCCGTCATGTCGCGGTGGGCTGCTCAGGTGATCCCCCATCCGGGACACCAGGGCGCGCATCTGTGCGCCCATCAGGCCCGCGTCGACCCCTTCGTCGGCGAGGACGGCGAGGAAGGAGCCGTCGCCGGCGGCCATCAGGTAGAAGAACCCGCCGTCCATCTCGATCACGACCAGGCGCATCCTGCCCTCGGAGCTGGGCAGTTCGGCGGCGACCGCGCCGGCGAGGCTCTGCAGGCCCGCGCAGGCCGCCGCCAGTCGGTCGGCCGTGTCGGTCTCGGCCCCGTACTGCGCCACGCAGAGCCCGTCCGCGGACAGTACGATCACGTGCCGCGTCTGCGGCACTCCGGCGGCCAGGTCCTTGAGCATCCAGTCCATGCTGCTTCGCTGAGTCATCATCGTTTACGCCCCTTTGGTCGCTGAACCCGACGCGTCCTGGGCGTCCTCGGCGTCGTGGCCGGGCCCGCCGGCCAGTCCGCTGTGGAACGCCTCCAGCCACATGCCGGGGCCGGGGTCCTGCGCCGACCGCGGCTGCGCGGCCGGCCGGGCGTCGGAGGTGGTGGCACGGTCCTTGCGGCGCCGCTGCGGCAGGGCGCCCGCGGTGCGGTCGGCGGCCGGGCCACCGGTGACGGGCACCGGCCGGGGTACCGGAGCCGGAGCCGGAACCGGCCCGCCGAACGAACGGTCGCCGCCGGGCCGCTCGCGCGGTGCGGGGGCCACTGCCCGGGGCCCCGAAGAGGAGCCGATGCCGTGGGCGAGACCCGTCGCCGCGGAGGCCATGGTGATCAGGTGCTGCGGGACGATGACCACGGCGCGGACGCCGCCGTACGCGGAGGAGCGCAGGGAGACCTGCAACCCGTACGCCTGCGCGAGCCGGCCGACGACCGCGAGGCCGAGCCTCGGCGTCTCACCGAGGTCGTTGAGGTCGATGCCGGACTGCGCCTGCGCGAGCATCCTCTCGGCGCGCCTGCGGGCCTCTTCGCTCATGCTGAGGCCGCCGTCCTCGATCTCCACGGCGATGCCCGACTGCACCTCGACGGCCGTGAGGTGGACCCGGGTGTGCGGCGGTGAGTACCGGGTGGCGTTGTCCAGCAGTTCCGCGAGGGTATGGATCAGCGGTTCCACGATCGGACCGACGACGGCGACCTCGGTCACCGAGTGCAGTTCCACCCGCTGGTAGTCGATGATCCTCGACATCGCGCCGCGCAGCACGCTGTACAGGGTGACGGCCCGGCTCCACTGGCGGCCGGGACGCGCCCCGCCGAGGACCGAGATGGAGTCGGCGAGCCGCCCGATCAGGGCGTTGCCGTGGTCGAGGCGCAGGAGGTCGCCGAAGACGTCGGGGTTGCGGCCGTGCCGGTCCTCCATCTCGCGCATCTCCTGCGCCTGCTGGTGGACGATCGCCTGAACGCGGCGGGCGATGTTGACGAAGGCCCGCTGGGCCGAGTCGCGAAGGCTCTCCTCGTTGTCGACGGTGTCGATGACCTGGGCCAGCACCGCCTGGAGGGCGGCTCTGAAGCGCGGGGTCAGGTCTCGGTCGTCGCCCCAGCGGGTGCCCTGTCCGCCGCGGCCGCCCAGGGAGGTCAGCACGTCTTCGGGCAGCTCGCCCTTGCGCAGCCGCTCGATGGCCTCGCTCAGCACCACCTGGGACAGGCGCACGGCCTCGGTCTCCTGCCGGGACAGGGTGTGCCGCAGGGCCACGAGTTCGGCGCGCCGGGCGGTGAGCGCGCGACCGCGCCGGAGCGCTTCGACGAGGACCACGGCGGTGCAGGCGGCGCCCACGCCGATCCAGGCGGTGCGGACCGGCTCCGAGGAGGAAGCGAGCGCCCCGACCAGGCAAGCGGCCGCGACGGCCGCGACGGCAGCCAGCATTCGGCTCGTACCCACCTCCGGGCGTGCGGCTTCGGGGGGAATGTTTTTCTGCTCCATCGGCGTCCTCGAACCATCGAAAGAAGAGATCTTCTGACCGGTGGGCGGGAGCTTAACTACGCCCAACTGTCGGCACGCGTGCTTTCGGTGGAGTTCATCGGACCGGAGGACCTGATACGCGCCATTGGCGGCGCCGCATTCCGGCGCGGGCGAGGCTCCGCCCACGGTGGGCGGCGGTGTAGCGCGAGGTCGACGGCGTACCGACCCTTGTGCGGCAGGGGAATTCGAACTCCTATTCCGCTCGATTTCGGCCGCATCGGATGTGTTGGGAAGTGGTGTCCCGAACGAAAGTGCGCTATAGGAGTGGTGGCGGGCGCTTCCGCCCGCGGCCCGCGAGGGACGTCGGGCCGCAGGCCAGCGTGAGCGGCCGGGGCCCGTCACGGTGGTCAGGGCGGGTCACGGTGGTCAGGGCACGCCCCTGCGGACCCCGCTCTCGAACACGGCCACCTCGTCGAGCTGTCCGGGACCCCGGCGGCATGACCGCCTCACCCGATCCGCGGAAGACGAGGGGCCCTCAGGCATCCCTGCGCCGTGTGTGCAGATGGCCGTCGAGGGGGAAGGCGGGCGGCGCCGCGGGAAGGACTCTGTCGACGTCGTAACGGCTCTTCTGTGCCACGCGGCACGAAGCCAGGTTGTCCACCTGATGCAGGAGATCCAGGCGCTCCAGCCCGTCCGCCACGAAGGTGTCGAAGGCCCAGCCGGTGAGGACATCCAGAGCGCGGGGCGCCACACCCCGCCCCCGCCCGTGCGCCGCGGTCCAATAACCCACCTCGGCCGACGGTTTGCCGGGTGCCACGTCCTTGAGGACCACGTGGCCGACCAGGTGCCCTTGGGCCGCGTCGGGGTGCCTTTCAAGGAGCGCGAAGCCGAACTGGTCACCCGCCGCCCATCCCCGCTGCTGGGCCCGCACCCACCGGACCGCGTCAGCGTCGCTCTCCACGACAGTGCTCGTCCAGTGGCGCAGTGCGGGATCCCGGCACGCCACGACGAGCGCGGAAACGTCTTCCATGAGCCAGGGGCGAAGAACGAGGGCGGGAGCGCACGGCGTCGCGCCCGCGTGCAGTATGACGGTGTCTTCCATCGGCCGATCGTATGCGGCGCGTTCGCGGCCCCTCAGTCGAGACAGAACTCGTTGCCCTCGATGTCCTGCATTCCGAGGCAGGACTCGTTGTCGTCATCAGCGAGCAGTAGCTGCCCGCGTACCGCGCCGAGCGCGACCAGTCGTTCGCATGCGGCCTCGAGTGCGGCGAGGCGCTCTTCACCCACTAGTCCGGTGCCGACCCGCACGTCAAGATGCAGCCGGTTCTTGACGACCTTGCCTTCGGGAACGCGCTGGAAGAACAGTCGCGGGCCCCCATCCGAGGGGTCAATGCACGCGAACGCCGGACCCTGGTGCTCAGGCGGCTGTGCGCGATCGAAATCGTTCCACGTAGCAAACCCGTCCGGCGGCGGCGGTACGACGTACCCCAACACCTCGCGCCAGAAACGAGCGACGCGCTCAGGTTCTACGCAGTCGAAGGTGATTTGGAACTGCTTGATCGAATTCATCGGTCCATCGTAGAGGCGGGGTCGTTCGTCGTCTCCACGGGGGCGACCCTGGTCGGGTTGTCCCGCGCCCGGCCAACTCGCGCCGATGAGTGGGGCCTTGAGCCGTGTCGTCGGGCACTGCCTTCGTGAGGCGAGCGGCCGGAGGCCCGCGCCGGGACGGGGCAACTGCGAGGTAGCGGGAGTGTCGCCCCCGGGCACGGAACTTGAGATCCCTTTCTCGATAGGGGACTTGTTCGTGCGGACGACCCGTCAACTGGCCCGCGAGGGGGCTCAGCCCGGCAGCTTGTTGAACCTGCGGATCTGCTGGTCGAAGACCCGCGCCGGAGCGAGGCGGCGCAGCACGCTGAGACGCCTGGCGAAGGGGCCGGCGGTGTAGCGCGGCTTCGGCTTGGGGGCGGTGGCCGCTTTGACGATCGCCCGGGCGACGGTGGTGGGGGCGTCGCCGCCCTTGACCGCTTGCGCTACCACCTGGTCCGTGACGCGGCGTTGTTCGGCGTAGACCGGCAGCGGCGCGTCGGGCTGGACGATGTTTCCCTCGAACGCGGTGTTGGTCCCGCCGGGCTCGACGAGGAGGACCCGGACGCCGTGCTCGCGGACCTCGTGGTCCAGGGACTCTGAGTATCCCTCGACCGCGTGCTTGGAGGCGACGTAGACGGCCATGTAGGGCTGGGGGATGAACCCGTAGATCGACGACATGTTGATGACGCGCCCGCGGCGCCGGGCCCGCATGTGCGGCAGGACGGCCTTCGTCATGCGGATGACACCGAAGAGGTTGATGTCGAAGACGTGTTGGTCCAGGGCCAGGGAGGTCTCCTCGGCGGCGCCTGTCGAGCCGATGCCGGCGTTGTTGACCAGTACGTCGATCCGGCCGAACCGTTCGATGACCCGCTGGACCAGCGTGGTGACCGACGCGTCACTGGTCACATCGAGGTCGAGGAAGGTCACGCCGTCGCGCGGGGTGACCTTGGAGGCGTCGCGGCTCGTGCCGACCACCTCGAAGCCGGCGCCGACGAGCGAGAGAGCGGCGGCTTGCCCGATACCGGACGACGCTCCTGTGACGATTGCTACCGGACGGTTCGTGGTCATCATGACTCCTTGAAGGTTGATCATTCCGGTGGTGGTTCTCCGGGCGTGCGGGGCGCCGGCCGGCAGTCGGCGCGGGCCTTCGAGCGGCTGTGTCACGCCATGCTGACGACGACCTTCCCGGCCTTCGCGCGGCCCTCCCCGACGTAGTCCAGCGCTTCCCGGGTCGCCTCGAACGGGAAGCCGGGGACGATGTCGTAGTCGTGCAGGACCGTCTCGAACGCCTGATGTCCGTAGTCGATGACCGTGTCCGCGCTCAGGCTCCTCACCAGGTCGATGTTGGCCGCGCCGGTGGTCGTGGCGGCGTGGGCGCCCAGGTGCTTCGCCACCTGGATGGCGATGGTGCCGACGCCGCCGGAGCCCGCGTGGACGAGGACCTTCTGGCCCGGCCGTACGTGCGCCGCGCCCAGGTGCGGTTGCGGCGCCTCAGCGGCGGGCGGCCCGGATCGGTCGCCGTAGCGCTCGACCATGAAGGCCCTCATCGTCGTCTCCGCCCTTCTCGTCTGCCGCGCGCTCACGTCTGGTTCGGAGTCAGCGCCAGGCCCTGCTTGACGAGCCGGGTGACGTCGTCGGCGAGGATCTCGGGCAGGCCCCGCTCGATCGCGTCCAGGGCCTGGGCGGCGACGTCGGCGGGGTCCGCCTTCTGGTCAGCCGGGATGACACGGGCCATGTCGGTGTCCATGTATCCGACGTGCAGCGCGGAGACGGTGATGCCGCGGGGTGCCAGCTCCTCGCGGGCGGCGTCGGTCATGGCCCAGGCGGCGGCCTTGGCCGCCGCGTAGGCGCCGAGGCCGGCGGGGTGGAGCCATGACAGGACGGACAGGACGTTGAGCACGGCGCCGCCGCCATTGCGCTCGATGACCGGGGCGAAGGCCCGGGTGACGGCGAGGGGACCGAAGAAGTTGGTCTCCATCTCCAGGCGCACCGTGTCCAGGTCGCCGCCGATCAGCGGGGTGCCGGTGGAGATCCCCGCGTTGTTCACCAGCAGCGTCGCGTCGGAGGCGAGGTGCGCCGCGGCCCGGATGGATGCCTCGTCGCCCAGGTCGAGGCGCAGCGGAATGACACCGGCCAGGTCCAATTCGGGGCGGCGGGCCGCGGCGTAGACCGTGGCTCCGCGCTCCAGGAGCTGGGCGGCCATGTGGCGTCCCAGTCCTCGGTTGGCTCCGGTGACGACGGCGACCGCGTCCTTGAGTTCCATGTCCGCTCCCTGCGTCTCTGTCGACCGAGCGCCGGACGACATTTAGATCATGACTGCAATCTAATCTGGAGTCTAGGATAGATGGCAACCGACATCAAACTGGGAGGTGGCTCATGGGCCGCGTGTCACAGACGCAGGCGAAGGAGAACCGGCAGCGGGTCGTGGAGATGGCCTCCCGGCTGTTCCGTGAGCAGGGCACCCACGTCAGCGTCGCCGACCTCATGAAGGCCGCCGGTCTGACCCACGGCGGCTTCTACAAGCAGTTCGCCTCCAAAGCCGCGCTCATGGACGAGGCCACCACGCACGCCTTCGGCGAACTCGCCGAGCTCCACACGGCCGGTCTCGAGCGGCACGCCGGACAGCGCGAGGCCGCGCAGCGGGAGCTGATCGACACCTACCTCTCCGTCGAGCACCGCGACAACGCGGCGGACGGCTGCCCCGCCGCCGGGCTCGCCGCCGACATGGGGCGCGCGCGCGGCCCTCAGGAGGCTCATCGCGTCTATGCCGAGGGCGTACGCGCCTTCGCCGACGCGCTCGCCACCGAGGACCAGGAGGGCATCACCCGGCTGTGCACCATGCTCGGAGCCCTCGTCCTGGCCCGCGCGACCAAGGACTCCCCGATCTCCGAGGAGATCCTCACCACCGCACGCGCGGCCTTGACGACGGCGAGCGGCTGATCCGGAAGATCCCCCGATCCCTGACGCCCGGTCCGCGAGCCTCGACCATCGGCTGCCCGGTCTCGCCCGCCCGTTCCCGCTCGACCGCGACCTCAGCGTGCTCGGCCGCCACAGCTCGCCTCCACCCCGGTCGGCGGCGGCTTGGGGCCCCTGCGCGGCCCGGACCCCGCCTGACTCCACGAGGACGATGAGGAGCAGGCGCCCGGCGTCCCCCCTGGGAGCCCCGCCGTCCCGGTGGGACTGAGGTGTGCCTGTCGTCGGGCCTGTGGCACGCGGCTGACCCGTCACGTCGACGGAGCCGTCCCGGGCTTGGCGGGCCAGGTCATTCCGTGCGTCGTCGCCAGTACGGAAGCTGCCGCGTGAGGCGCTCCATCAGCTGCGGGGTCAGGAGGGTCCACCAGGCTGATCTGGAATGATCGGCGGGTGAGCACGTATGAGTGGGACGCGCTGACCACCGCCGAGGAAGCCTTCATGGTCAGTGCGTACGAGATCGACATTCTGCCTGGGGTCTGGGGCGACTTCGACGAAGCCGACCAGTCCCGGCCGCTCGATGAGCTGGCAGGGATCTTGCTCGCTCTCATCGATCGTGGATGGATCGAGGCCCGCCGGGTCGCGGCGTGGACCTCCCCGGCCGGGAAGGACGGTTTCCAGCCCGGAGAGCTGATCCCTCGTGATCAGCTCCCCGCGCTGCTCAACGACGCAACCACTTGGGAGTATCCCGACGATGGGGACTGGATCGGCGCGTGCACCCTGGTCGAGACCGAAGCGGGGAAGAAGGTCAGCCACCGTTCTCCCGAGGAGATGGCCGAGTAGCGCGCCGTGGTGAAACCGCAGACCTTTGTCAGCGGTCGGTCGCCCCAGCGGATGCCTTTCTCGCCGCGGACGCGGACGCGGACACGGGTGCGCTCGCGCTCGTAGTGTGTCGTGCCGGACGTCAGGTGGGTGTTGAGGGTGTCCCGGACCACCACGTTCGGGGCGCTGGGATGGATGCGGGCCCGCACCAGCCCAGGTGCAGGCGCGGGGGGCTGTCATGGAGAGCCCGGCTTCGTCCGCGAAGAGGATCCAGCCCCCACGGGCCGTCGTGAGGCTTCTACCCGCGGCCACACCTCCCGCGGCCACACCTGCCTCTTCTGCAGCCGCCTCTTCTACAGCTGCCTCTTCTCCAGCTCCACCGCGTGTTCGTCACGTCCCAGGGCTCTGCGGGCGGGCGGGTGCCTGCCAGGACGGCCGAGCGCAGCGAGATCTACGGGCGTTCGGCTCACGCGGGGGGGTCGGAATCGCTGGGGCGGAACGGCCCGGTCGGCGGGCCCGGGCCTACCTCCCCAGGTGATCCCCTGCCGCCGACCGGGCCGTTGGGCCGCCAGCCCTCAGTGGCGGCCCGCTTCGGGGTTGCGCCGTACACCGACCACGGCGACGACTGCGCCGAGGAGGCACAGCACGCCGGTGACCAGGGCGGCGGTGTGCACACCGTTCATGAAGGCCTGCCCGCTGCCTTCGACCACGGCGGACTTGAGCTGCGAGGGCATGGTGGCGGAGACCGGCGAAACTCCCATGGCCACCGCGTCCTTGGCCGCGTCCAGGCCGTGTGCCATGGGTGCGGGTACGCCTGCGGAGGTGAGTTCACCGGTCAGGGTCGAACTCACCCGGCTGCTGATCAGGGAGATCAGGACCGAGGTACCGAGTGCGCCGCCGATCTGCAGCGCGGTGGCCTGCAGGCCGCCGGCCACCCCGGCGTCCTTGACCGGGGCGTTGCCCACGATCGCTTCGGAGGAAGCGGCCATCACCATGCCCACGCCCAGGCCCAGCGCGATGAACGGCGGCCACATGGCGGCGTAGGAGGAGTGCACGCCCCAGCCGAGCATCCCGAAGGCCGCGCCCGCCTGCAGCAGCATGCCGAGGGGCATGGTCAGCCGGGCGCCGAACCTCTCGGTGAGCTTGGCGCCCAGGGGTGAGGCGACCACCGAGGCCAGGCTCAGCGGCAGGGTGCGCACCCCGGCCTGAACCGGTGTCATGCCGCGGACGTTCTGCAGGTAGAGCATGACGAAGAAGATCACGCCGAGCAGCGCGAAGAAGTTGATCGCGGTGATGACGGCGCCGATGGTCAGGGCGGGGCTGCGGAACAGCCGCATCGGCAGCAGGGGGTGATCGATGCGGGTCTCGTACCAGCAGAACAGCGCCAGGACGACCAGGCCGGCGGCGAGGGTGCCCAGGGTCGTGCCGGAGGCCCAGCCCCAGCCCTCGCCCTTGACCACGCCGAAGACCAGGATCAGCATGCCCAGCGCCAGCAGGACGACACCGGGGATGTCGAAGCGGTGGTGGCCGGTGGAGTTCTTGCTCTGCGGCAGCACGAAGGCGCTGAAGGCCAGAGCGATGACGCCGATGGGGGCGTTGATGTAGAACACGGACTCCCAGTTGACGCGCTCGACCAGCAGGCCGCCGACAATGGGCCCCAGCGCGGTGGACACCGAGGAGACCATGGCCCAGATGCCGACCGCCATGCCGAACTTCTTGGGCGGGAAGACCGCGCGCAGCAGTCCCAGGGTGTTGGGCATCAGCAGGGCGCCGAAGAGGCCCTGGAGGGCGCGGAAGGCGATGACGCCGTCGATCGACCCGCTCAGGCCGATGGCTACCGAGGAAGCGGTGAAGCCGGCCACGCCGATCATGTAGAAGGTGCGCCGTCCGAAGCGGTCGCCGAGCTTGCCGCCGAGGATCAGCGCGGCGGCCAGCGCCAGCAGGTAGGCGTTGGTGACCCACTGCAGGTCGGCGGTGGAGGCGTGCAGGTCCCGGCCGATCTCGGGGTTGGCGATGGAGACCACGCTGCCGTCCAGGCCGACCATGAACAGGCCGAAGGCCACGGCTATCAGCGTCAGCCAGGGTTTGGCGCGTCGGCCCCGCGGGGCGTCCGGCGGGGATTCCAGCGAAGCGTCGGGCGGGGAGTCCGGCGGGGAGTCTGCGGGCAGGGTGGAGCGGTCCACACGGGTGGAGGACATGAAGGTGCCTTGTTTCTCAAAGGGGATGGCGAAAGCGGCGGCCACACGCATACGGGTGGCCCGGCCGCAGGGTCCGACTCAGTCGGTGGCGGGGGTGATCCGACCCGGGAGCGTCGCGAGCGCGGACACGACCGAGCCGATGGCCGCGACGTCCCCGTCCGACAGGGTACGCAGGGCCTCGGTGACATAGCCCTGGACCAGTCGCTCGATCGCCGCGACCCGGCGCAGCGCCTCGGGTGTCAGGTGCAGGTGCGCGACGCGCTTGTCGGCGGTGTCCTGCCGCCGTTCCAGCAGGCCCTCGGCGACCAGTTGCGAGACCAGGGCGCTGACATTGTTCGGCTTGATGAGCAGGACCTCGGCGGCCTCGCGCACGGTGATGCCGGTGCGATCGCCGACCAGCCGGAGCAGTGCCAGCTGGTTCTTGGAGGGCTCCGCGTGCGGGAAGTCCTGGGCGAGGCGTCGGTCCAGTGCCCGGTTCAGCGCGGGCAGGACAGCAGCGAGCCCGGAGGCTACGGAGCTGATGTCCTGGGCGGACGCGCTGGTGGGAGGCATGCAGTCAGCATAAATATGACTCGATACCTATGTCAACATATGCAATAGGCGATCACCGCCGCGGACGCCATCATGCCGGAAGAGCATCGGAACGACAGGTGGCCGAACGTTGAGAAAAGGCGACCACCGACACAATCGCCGAACCAGCCGAACCAGCCGAACTCGCCGACCTCGACTGGTTCCGCGGCGAAGTGCGGTCCCCTACCTCGGTACTTGGAAGCCGCCGATCTCCTGCTCGATCAGTTCGGCCAGCCGCAGTGGGGTGCGGTCCTCGAACATCGGACCGATGAGCTGCACTCCCACCGGAAGACCCTCGGGGGACAGGCCCGTTGGTACGGCGGTGGCGGGCAGGCCGGGCATGGTGGCGAGACCGGCCCAGACGAGCTGGTCGAAGTACGGGTAATCGACGCCGTCGATGTCGATCCGGCGTCCCATCGGATCGGGGTCGTGGTCGTGCGGGAACGCGGGCGTGGGCGTGATGGGACACACCACGGCGTCGAACTCGGCGAACAGCTGCCGCCAGCCGTGCCGGTGGAGCTCACGACGGCTGTTCACCTCGATCCAGTCGCGGTGGCTGAGCACCATGCCGCGCAGCCGCGTCGCATCGAGGCTCTGGTCGTCCGCGCTCAGTTGGGCGGCGCGGATCCGCAGCCGCTCGTAGGCCTCGACGGGAAAACGCGCAACGGAGCCCGAGAACAGCAACTGCGTGTAGAGGATCGCGGCTTCGGTCAGATCGGGCAGCAGCGGACTGCGCCGTTCGACGCGGGCGCCGCCGTCGGCAAGCGCGTCGGCCACCCGGTCCAGGCCCGCCCGCACAGCGGACCCGGTCGGGATGAGCGGATGCTCGTCGAGGACCAGGACCCGGAAGTCGCGGAGCCGCTCGTGGCGCGCGGGAGGAAGCGTCACGCCGTACGCGACACCGAACGTCAGCGGGTCCGGCCCGGCCATCACGTCGAGCAGGAGCGTGAGGTCGCGGGCAGTGCGCGCCATCGGACCGACGACGGCGAGGTCACCGTCGGTCGGCAAGGCCGGCGAGGGCGGCGGGACCATTCCGCGGTTCGCCGCCAGCCCGAGTGTCGGCTTGTGCGCGTAGACACCGCAGAAATGTGCGGGGGTGCGCAACGAACCGGCGATGTCGGAGCCGATGGACAGCGCGCCGAATCCGGACGCCAGGGCCGCCGCCGATCCACCGGAGGATCCCCCCGGTGTGCGATCGTGATCCCACGGGTTCTTGGTGGTGCCGTAGATCGCGTTGAAGCTCTGTACGTCTTGCAGCCCCAAGGGCACATTGGTCTTGCCGAGCACCACCGCGCCCGCGGCCTTGAGCCGCGAAACCTGCACCGCGTCCTCGGTCGGAACGTAGTTCCGGTGGGGCGGCATGCCCCATGTCGTGGGCAGCCCGGCGATGTTGTAGGACTCTTTGACCGTCACCGGAATGCCGAGCAGCGGCCGGTCCTCACCTCGGGCGCGCGCTTGGTCGGCGCCGTGCGCGGCCGCCCGTGCACGATCGAAGTCCGGCACGCAGATCGCGTTGATCGCCTTGTCGTCCCGTTCGATACGGGCGATCGCCCGGTCGGTCAGTTCCGCCGAGGTCACGTCACCGGCACGTAAGGCAGTAGTGAGTTCCTCGGCCGTCTGAAAGTTCCATTCCATGAACGCGACCGTACCGGCCTGTTGAACAGGTCATGAAATGCCGCTTCGCGCAACGGGACGGATACCTACATGCTCATCATGTTCCTCTCGGCCAAGGACAGTTCACCCGACCGCTGGCACCGGCACTGGCGCCGGTAGTGGTAGTGGGGATGGCGATGGATGCCTGCGGTGGGTGCGGCGGGTCTCATCGCCCCGGGAGGCATGAGACCAGGGGAGGGGCTGCCGTTCTGGGTTCGCGACGCGGTGTCGTCCACGGAGCCGGGCCATGCACGGCGCGGGCCCCTACCGGCCTCAGCTTTTTGTTTAACCTCGCTGGTCACCCGACCTGCTGATCTTGGTTCGTTCCGGGGACAGCGGGACGGCCGTTCTTCACGCTTCGAGGTGTCGAGCAACGTCGCGTGAAGGAACGGCCGCTG